>NZ_BEWL01000049.1 GCF_002723915.1 Gluconobacter albidus | reverse complement strand
AGGCTCAGGACCCATTGATTTGATTATGGAAATCTGATTCAGGCTCTGCGAGGAGACTGGCAATGAGCGACCTGTTTTGGCTGACGGATGAACAGATGGATCGTCTGCGGCCCTTTTTCCCAAAGAGCCACGGCAAACCTCGCGTTGATGACCGCCGCGTGCTGAGCGGGATCATTTTTGTGAACCGCAATGGGATGCGCTGGCGTGATGCGCCCCGGGAATACGGCCCCCACAAGACGCTGTATAACCGTTGGAAGCGTTGGAGCGACATGGGCGTTTTCATGCGGATGATGGATGGCCTGTCTGCTGCGAAAGCCGAGCCTCAGACGATTATGATTGATGCGACGTATCTCAAGGCGCACCGTACGGCTTCAAGCCTGCGGTTAAAAAAGGGGATCCGGGCCGCCTGATCGGTCGCACCAAAGGCGGTATGAATACAAAGCTGCATGCGGTCACCGATCAGAACGGACGACCGCTGAGCTTTTTCATGACGGCGGGACAGATCAGCGATTATACTGGTGCTGCTGCCTTGTTGGACAGTCTTCCTATGGCACAGTGGATGCTGGGAGATCGCGGGTATGACGCCGACTGGTTCAGGGACGCCCTGGAAGAGAAAGGGATCAGGCCCTGCATTCCGGGGCGAAAATCCCGCGGAAAACCAGTCAAATACGACAAGAGAAAATACAAAAGACGCAACCGCATCGAGATCATGTTCGGAAGGCTCAAGGACTGGCGGCGTGTTGCAACGCGCTACGACAGATGCCCCACCGTCTTCTTCTCCGCCATCTGCCTCGCTGCAACCGTCATGTTCTGGCTATGAGTCCTGAGCCT
>NZ_BEWL01000048.1 GCF_002723915.1 Gluconobacter albidus | reverse complement strand
TAGGTCATGTTGACAAAAAATCTGATCCAGAGCTTTGCTGCGGCGAGATTGAGGAAACTCATGAAGGACAGGACGGTCTTGTCGTAGCGGGTCGCGATGCGGCGCATCTGCTTGAGGTGGTTGAACATCCGCTCGATGCGGTTACGGTCCCTGTAACGCCGCCAGTCTGTTTTCTGTGGAACACTGCGGCCTTTTCGTGAGGGAATAACCGGCAGGATCCCGTGGATCAGCAGGTCCTGGCGGAAACTGTCGCTGTCATAACCCCGATCAGCCAGCATGGCCCTGGGGTTCGGGACAGGCAGCTTCATCAGGGCGTCTGTGGCTTTATAGTCCGAGACCTGGCCTCCTGTGAGGACAAAGCCAAGAGGACGTCCCTGATTGTCGCATCGGGCATGGATTTTGCTCGTAAAGCCGCCGCGTGATCGACCAAAAGCCTCCGTATGAGCCCCCCTTTTGCACCCGTTGCCTGGGAATGGGCGCGGACCACAGTACTGTCGACCATATGCTGCCAGTCATCACTCAGACCCAGGTCCACCAGAGTTTGCAGCAGAGCATCCCAGACACCCTGTTCAGCCCAACGCCGGAACCTGACATAGACCGAGTTCCATTTTCCGTAGCGCTCATGCATGTCCCGCCACGGACAGCCTGTGCGCAGAACATGCAGCATACCATTGAGAAACAGGCGGTTGTCTCCAGCTGGTCGAGCCCAACGTCCGCGCTCAGGCGGCAGAAGCGGACCAATTATCGCCCATTCCTGATCCGTCAGATCACCTCGTGCCATGCCCGCTCCACCGTACCGTCTGCGTTGAAGCAACCAGTGAATCAGATCTCAGGATGAGTGTATAGACCTTTTGTCAACGCGACCTA
>NZ_BEWL01000047.1 GCF_002723915.1 Gluconobacter albidus | reverse complement strand
CGCTGTCGGCGCAGGTTATAGGCGTGATTGAACCCATGCAGCAGGACTTCGAGATCCGTGTGGTGTGCGACGTTGATCGGCAGAACCTCGGTTGCGATGCGACCGTTGAACCGCTCGACCATACCGTTCGTCTGAGGGGAATACGCTCTGGTTCGCCGACGATCGACATTCTGACAGGCTTTCTCGAAGGCGTCTGCAGTAAAGCACGAGCCTCGGTCGGTCAGGATATGCGTGATCCGGAAAGGAAAGGCGGTTTTGACGGTCTTTAGAAAATCGACGGCATTGGCAGCATTCTCGGCGTCGTAGACGGCCAGATGCACGAAACGTGAGCAGCGGTCGATCTCGACATACAGGAAGCGTTTACGGGCCTCGCCATCTTTGGTTTGCAGCTTCGGCAGATGCTTCACGTCGATATGGACATAGCCCAGGTCGTAGTCCCGGAATGTGCCGTCGCCGCGCACGGGACAAACTCTCTCCTTCGTCGGCCGTCGGTTGAGCCCTGCGTCCTTAAGAATACGCCAGACGCTATCTCTGTTGAGGTGAGGCAGGAAGTGCCGCAGCACGAACGTCAGGTCATCGAGCCCGAATTCGGTGGCGCGACGAAGATGACAGACAATCGCGCGCTCTTCCTCGGTCGTTTTCCAGGCCAGTAACCGGGGTTTACTGCTTCGATCCGTGCATCCCTCGGCTCCACGCCTGCGCCATTTGCGCACCGTCTCGTCGCTGACGCCGAAGCGTCGCGCCAACACCCCGGTCCCTTCCATCGAGCGTGCAATTTCGGCCCGGACGACAGGTGTGGTGCGGGATTGCGGATGGATCTGATGCATTAACAATCACTCCGGCGTTCAACGTCAAACCAGGGGGCGTAAGCGGCAATAGCCCACGATACGCCGTCCCAATGACGTCTCACAACCTGACA
>NZ_BEWL01000046.1 GCF_002723915.1 Gluconobacter albidus | reverse complement strand
AGGATCTGGTTGAGGCCGATGGCGGCGATTGTGGCGGTTGCAATGCCGCCCAGCGTCACACTGCCGATGGTGAAAGTGAGGTCTCCCGCCCCGGCCACGAGGGCCACGCCAACGGGAAACAGCGTTGAGGCACGGGAGAAATCGACGCGGTTATCCACCCAGACGCGCACCATCGTCGCCGCGATCAGACCGAACAGCCCGACCGAGAGGCCACTGAGCACAGGCTCCGGAATGGCCCGCAGCAACGCCCCAAAAAACGGCGAGAACCCGAGCAGAATGGCGAACAGTCCGGCCACAGCGAAGGTCAGCGTCGAATAGACCCGCGACAGCGCCATGACGCCGATATTCTCGACATAGGTGGTCACACCCGTGCCGCCGAGACTGGCCGCCAGCATCGTCGCCAGCCCGTCCCCGAGGAACGCACGCCCTGTCAGGTGATCCAGCGGTCGCCCCGTCATGGCCCCGATCGCCTTGAGATGCCCAAGATTCTCCGCCACCAGAACCAGCGCGACAGGCGCCAGCAGAATGGCCGCATGGCCGGTAAAACGTGGTGCCGTCAGATGCGGCATCCCGATCAACGGGGCGGACAGAACTTCGGAGAAATCCATCGCCGGCGCCAGATGCAGCCCGTTCGCCACTACGACGTAGAGAAGCGTGGACACAATCAGGGACAGCAGGATCGACAGCCGCCGCAGATACGGACCGCCATAGACCGCCAGCAGCGCCGTACACAGCAGCGCAAAAATGCCGCAGGCCGTCCCGGCCCCGCCATGCCCGAGCCCGCGCGACGCCACAGGCGCCAGGTTAAGTCCGATCGCCGCGCCAATCGCCCCGGTGACGGATGGCGGCATGAGGCGCTCGATCCACCCCGAGCCCGTCATCCGGACCAGAACCCCGATCAGCGCATACACCACGCCCGCGACGAAAATTCCGCCGCAGGCCAGTGCGATATCGGGGTTCGGACCATGCCCGGAATATCCGGTCAGCGCCACGACGAGGGCGATGAAGGAAAAACTCGATCCCAGATAG
>NZ_BEWL01000045.1 GCF_002723915.1 Gluconobacter albidus | reverse complement strand
TCATAGCCGCGATCCCAAAACAAGCGCATGGCGGCACACAAGGCTTCCTTGCGATCAAAAGATTGAGGGCGTCCGCGCCCTCGCCGCTCACTTGGGTCTTTTTGTGGTGTCATCGCTCCACAAATCCTTGAAACCGGAGATCCAAACCTCATATGCCTTATGTTGGAGCGATTACTCCACATTTAAATCCCTTGCTTTCGACCAACCGGGCATAAAGTACGCATGCGCGTTCTGGCCCATACAGACAGGCACATATCCATGAGCAAACTTTCCGGAAAAGTTGCAATCGTAACAGGCGCCTCCAAAGGAATTGGGGCTGGTATCGCCAAGGCACTTGCCGAAGCGGGGGCCGCTGTCGTCGTCAATTATGCCTCCAGCAAATCCGGAGCGGACATCGTCGTCTCAGCCATTGCGAGTAATGGCGGTCAGGCCGTCGCTGTTCAGGGAGATGTTTCTCGTAAGTCCGATGCTCAGGCCATCGTAGATGCGGCGATCAGTCAATTCGGGCGCTTGGATATTCTCGTCAATAATTCCGGGGTTTACGAATTTGCTTCGATTGACGAGATCACCGAAGACCATTTCCATCGTCTCTTTAATATCAATGTACTTGGGACTCTACTGACGACGCAGGCCGCCGCAAAACACCTTGATGATGGCGGTAGCGTTATCAATATCAGCTCCGTTGTATCTCGTATTACGCCACCAAATTCTGCGGTCTATACGGGAACAAAGGGAGCCGTTGACGCCATTACAGGTTCTCTTGCGCGTGAACTGGGGCCAAGAAATATTCGGGTAAACGCTATCAATCCTGGCCTGATTGAAACAGAAGGCACCAAAACTGCCAATGTTGTGGGTTCCGAAATGGAACAGCTCATTATTTCACAGACACCACTGGGACGTAGCGGCCAGGTTCAGGACATTGCTCCACTTGCCGTGTTCCTCGCCTCTGATGATGCGCGCTGGCTGACAGGCGAAACACTCATTGCCTCCGGTGGGCTGCGCTGACGTTTGACGTTGATCCGGCAGAGGTCTGCC
>NZ_BEWL01000044.1 GCF_002723915.1 Gluconobacter albidus | reverse complement strand
TGACGTGCCCCCCTTTTTGTATCCACTCAAAAGGAGAGTTCCCGTTTTTTATGGCTTGGGGTTGGTGGGATGACAAGTGTCTCGGGGGCATGCCCCCGAGACACTTGTCTGGCGACCTGATCCGGTGTCCTGCCATCCAATTGGGAATGGGGACGCACCGTGTTGTAGTCTTCCCGCCAGTCAGCCAGAACCTGTCGGGCATGGCTGAGGGAGGTGAACAGCGTTTCGTTGAGGCATTCATCCCTCAGCCGGCCGTTGAAACTTTCGACAAAGCCGTTCTGCTGCGGTTTACCGGGGGCGATATAGTGCCATTCAATCTTCATCTCATCCGCCCATTTCAGGATGGCATGGGATGTGAACTCCGTACCGTTGTCGCTGACAATCATGAGGGGTTTGCCATATCGTTCTACCAGGGCCGTCAGTTCCCGCGCCACCCGTCCACCTGATAATGACGTGTCGGCAACCAATGCCAGGTTCTTGCGACTGAAATCGTCGATAACAGCTAGAATGCGGAACCGGCGGCCACAGATCAGGGCATCCGAGACAAAATCCAGGCTCCAGCGCTGCCCGGGTTCCTGAGGGATGGTCATGGGAGAACGCCTCCCCAGTGCCCTCTTGCGGCCACCCCGATGGCGGACTTTCAGCCCTTCCTCCTTGTAAAGGCGGAACAGCTTCTTGTGATTGGGGCTAAACCCTTCCCGAGCCAGAAGATAACCCAGGCGGCGATAGCCAAAGCGGCGTCTCTGGCTCGCCAGATCCCGCAGGCGCTGGCGCAGGGCGGCATCATCTGCCCGGGTGGAAACATACCGCGCAACACGCCTGGCAAGACCAACAAGGGCACAGGCACGACGCTCACTCAGTTCCAGACCCTTTTGAAGGTGTAGGACCGCCTGCCGCTGTGCGACAGGCGTCACCACTTTTTTCCAAAAATTTCCTTCAACGCCGCATTATCCAGCATCGCATCCGCCAGGAGACGCTTCAGACGACTGTTTTCATCTTCCAATGCCTTCAACCGTTTGGCTTCCGATATTTCAAGGCCACCATAGCGGGTCTTCCATTTGTAAAACGTCGCATCACTGATCCCGTGTCTGCGGCAAAGATCAGAGACCTTGAGCCCAGCCTCCTGTTCCTTCAGCACTCCTATGATCTGCTCTTCCGTAAAACGACTGCGTTTCATTCGTCCGTATCCTTCTCGATCGGACTCTACTTTAAAATGGTGACATTTCCGGGGAGCACGTCA
>NZ_BEWL01000043.1 GCF_002723915.1 Gluconobacter albidus | reverse complement strand
CTGTGTCCCGTGGGGTGGTGTAGGAGTGAGATTGGCTGCTGAGGCGGCCACCGCCGGTCTTTGATAGGGTTCGGGTGCGAAACTGAACCTGAAGGACCTGACGATGACCGACGAGAAGATGGCGCTGCTTGAGCTTGTGGAGCAAGCGTCTGATGGCGATTTTGTTCGTGAGATGCTGGCGTTTGCTGCCGATCGGATGATGGAGATGGAGGTCGAGGCCCGGACTGGGGCGCCGTTGGGCGCGCGTTCGGCCTCCCGCTCAACCCAGCGCAACGGCTACCGCGCCCGGAACTGGGACACGCGGGCGGGCACGGTGGAGCTTGCGATCCCGAAGCTGCGCAAGGGCAGCTATTTCCCGACCTTCCTTGAGCCCCGGAGGACGGCGGAAAAGGCGCTGCTGGCGGTCATCCAGGAAGCCTATGTGCAGAGGATTTCCACGCGATCGGTCGATGATCTCGTCCGTGCCATGGGTGCCGGCGGCGTCTCCAAAAGCCAGGTCAGCCGTCTGGTCGGGGAGATCGACGAGCGGGTCAACTCCTTCCTGTCCCGGCCGATCGAGGGCGAATGGCCGTATCTGTGGATCGATGCGACGTATCTGAAATTGCGCCAGGGCGGCCGGATCGTGTCAATCGCCGTGATAATCGCCGTGGGCGTGAACACCGATGGTCGCCGTGAAGTGCTGGGCGTGGCGACGGGACCGTCCGAAGCAGAAGCGTTCTGGACGGATTTCCTGCGTTCCCTGGCCGATCGCGGCCTGCGTGGCGTGAAGCTGGTGGTGGCCGACGCGCATGCCGGGCTGCGCGCCGCGGCCGGTCGCGTGTTCAACGCGACCCTGCAACGCTGCCGGGTGCACTGGCTGCGCAACGCACTCGCTTATGCCCACGCGAAACAACGTCCTGCCATCACGGCCCTGTTGCGCACGATCTTCACGCAGGAAACGGCGGACGATGCCGCGCGCCAATGGCGGCACGTCACGGACAAGCTGCGCGAAGGCTTCCCGAAACTGGCGGACTTCATGGAGCGGACAGAGCCGGATGTGCTGGCCTACATGGGCTTTCCCCGGGAGCACTGGACCCAGATCTCGTCGACGAACCCGATCGAGCGGGTGAACCGGGAGATCAAGCGTCGCTGCGACGTCATCGGCATTTTCCCCAACGACGCCGCCATCATCCGTCTTGTCGGGGCCTTGATGCTGGAGCAGAACGACGAATGGGCCGTGTGCCGACGCTACATGACGCTGGAAGGATTGGCCGCCATAAGCCATAACCAAACTATCAGCCTGCCAGCCGTGGCTGCCTGATAACCTCGAACCTATCGAGGATCGGTGTTCCTACACCACGCCCAGGGACACAG
>NZ_BEWL01000042.1 GCF_002723915.1 Gluconobacter albidus | reverse complement strand
GTCAGATCCCTGCGATAAAACCGGAGGGTGTGCCGTCGGCAGGATCCACGAACACCACGTCATCTGGCGCCCGTCGCGGCGTGTCGATAGCCAGAAAAACAACTGGATGGCTCAGAATGCGGGGTACGGCATGCACGGCCCGCCGGGGGAACACCAGAAGATGGCCGGGGGCAAACGGGGCCTCCTCCTTGGGGTCACCAATCCAGAATGTGCCTGTCCCGGACAGGACATGAAGCACTTCATCGCACTGGGTATGATAATGCGGCGGCACATCCCGATAGATCCGGAAAACCCGGATACTGGCTTCCGGCTTGTCGGTCAGATAGGTGTCCAGAAGCATCGTGTCCGCCGTTTCGGGAAACGCCGCCGCAATTTTATTGAGATCGAAGCGACCTCCCGTCTGGTTCAGGGTCAACAGATGTTCTTCGTCATTCATGAGGTCTGCTCCTCTCAAGCGCTTTGACTGTTTTCGTCACGGTTCTCTCCGTTCAGGCAGGAAAACTTTCGAGCACGATTTTTCCTTTGGCCTGACCGCTCTCGATCAGAGCGTGAGCCTCCCGAAGATTGTCGGCGGTAATGAGCCCGAGATTTTTGCCAAGCGTCGTGCGAAGACGACCTTCATCTACGAGCCGCGACACGTCGTTCAGGAGTTTCCCCTGTGCGTTGATGTCTGCCGTTCCGAACAATGAACGCGTGAACATCAGCTCCCAGTGCAGGGAGAGGCTTTTGCGCTTGAGTGATACGGCATTGAGTTCATCAGGATCATCAATCAGGCCGAAATGTCCCTGAGGGGCAAGAAGTTCGACGATCTCTGTCAGATGCCGGTCTGTCTGCGTCGTTGAAAAAACAAAACCGGGAGCACCTGTCGGAAGGGCAGCAACCTGTGCGGCCAGAGGCTTGCTGTGATCGATCACGTAATCTGCCCCGAGAGATGTGACCCAGTCCTGCGTTTCGGGGCGCGACGCCGTGGCAATGACCGTGATATCAGTCAGAACCTTGGCCAGCTGGATTGCCATGGAACTGACTCCACCTGCGCCCCCGATGATCAGAATGGACGGCGTCGTTCCCGGGACAGGCCGACGAATGTCCAGGCGATCGAAAAGCATCTCCCAGGCGGTGATTGCTGTCAGCGGTAAGGCTGCGGCTTCGGCCCAGTTCAGAGAGCGGGGTTTGCGACCGACAATCCGTTCATCGACCAGATGAAACTCCGCGTTGGTCCCTGAGCGATCAATCGCCCCCGCATAAAAGACCTCATCGCCGACAGAAAAATCCGTGACGTCCGGTCCGGTGCCGACGACAACGCCTGCGGCATCCCAGCCCAGGACACGCCACTGACCAGCATCCGGTGTTGCGCTGCTGCGGACCTTTGTATCAACCGGATTGACCGATACGGCTCTGATCTCCACCAGAAGATCCCGCCCTGTGGGGACAGGTTTTGGCAGATCAATATCCTGAAGGGACGCCGGATTTTCGATGGGAAGCGGCGTCTGATAACCGATGGCCCGCATGATTGTCTGCTCCTCTGTTGAATGAGGAGAAGAGTGAGCACTATGCTGTTTTCAGACAAGAACGCACTTTTAACGCCCATAGTGTCGGAAATGATACCGTTATGACCCGCATCCGCCATCAGTCGCTTGATTGCAGCCCCGGCTGCGCTGTTGAGGCAACGCTTCAGCTCATCGACGGGAAATGGAAAGGTGTGATCCTCTATCACCTGCTTCAGGGGACATTACGCTTCAACGCCATCCGCAAGCGTTT
>NZ_BEWL01000041.1 GCF_002723915.1 Gluconobacter albidus | reverse complement strand
GCCCAACATCACCCAGAGGATGCTGACGACCCAGCTTCGCGAACTGGAGCGTGACGGGTTCGTGTTACGGACGGTTTACCCGGAAGTCCCGCCGAAGGTGGAATACAGCCTCACCCCGCGTGGGCAGACCCTCAAGCCTGTCATCATGGCTCTCAAGGTCTGGGGCGATGAGAATATGAAGTTCAGACAGGATATTGAAACATGCGCAGGTGAAAGTGGAATGCTTTCAACTGTCATTCAGCCTTCTCCGGCGACCAAATCGCATTCATGAACATATAGCACGATGCGTATCGTGTCCGGGCGCCGTACGACGACGCATTTCTGAAGTCGGAACAAAATTCGCTAAATCAAGCAAATGTCTAAAAAATCTGGAGATTTTTGATTTTTTTCTGGCGGAGAGGGTGTCCGCCGATCTAGGGCGTCATGAAAGGGCGGATCAACGCAATAGCCCTTGTTTTTCATGACTTTACAGAAATCCATGCCATCCTGAAGAAGCAGATAGACGCATTCGAACCCATCCCGTAAGGTGGGACGGAAGATGGGACTAAAAAGCCATGAGCAAGCTTCCGCCGAACCAGATGAATGCCCGCAAGGTCGCCTCCCTCAAAGACGGGGTTCACGGCGATGGCGGAAATCTATGGATTACCGTCCGGGGCGACACCCGGGCCTGGACCTTTCGCTATAAAAGCCCAAAGACCGGCAAAAGACGGGAGATGGGACTCGGTCCCGCCCGGGATATTTCTCTGGCCGATGCCCGGCTCAAGGCGGCCGAGAACCGGTGCCTGCTTCTGGAAGGGCTCGACCCTCTCGAAGAGAAAGCCCGGCAGAAGGGACCTGACGTTCAGGAGCGCACCTTCGCGCAGGTTGCCGAGCAGTACATCACCGAGCAGGCGCCGGGCTGGAAAGATCCGCGCTCGGCGCCCATGTGGCGCAGCTCTCTGGACCGTCATGTTTATCCCGTCCTCGGCTCGAGACCGATTGGCAGCGTGCAGACAGAGGACGTGCTCGCCGTCCTGCGACCGATCTGGGAGAACACGACCGAAACCGCAACACGGCTGCGTGGACGGATGGAGCGCATTCTGGACTATGCGCAGAGCCATCACTGGCGTGAGGGTGAGAACCCGGCCCGCTGGCGGGGGCACCTGGCGAACATCCTCCCCAAACCCACGGCAGTCACGAAGGTGGTGCACCATGCCGCCTTGCCCTATCGCGATCTCCCGCCAGTCTACAGCCGGCTCGGCGCCGAGCATGGCGTGGGAGCTCTGGCCGCACGGTTCGTCTGCCTGACCGCCACCCGGTCTGGCGAGGTCCGCAAGGCCCTGTGGTCGGAGATCGATCTGAAGAAAAAGATCTGGACCATCCCGGCCGAGCGGATGAAGGCCGGGCGGGAGCATCGTGTGCCCCTGACGAACGGAGCGATGGCCCTGCTATATAAAGTCCAGACTCTGAGATCCAGTTCCGGTGAGGACAGTTTTGTGTTTCCCGGTGGCCGGGTCGGATCACCGTTGAGCGATGTTGCAGTCTCGAAGGCCCTCCATCAGGCCGCAGGCACGAAGGATGTGACGATCCATGGTTTGCGCTCCAGCTTCCGGGACTGGGCGGCCGAGGAAACCGACTTTCCACGCGAGGTCGCCGAAATGGCGTTGGCCCATGCCATCGGTGACAAGGTCGAGGCCGCCTATCGCCGCGGGGATCTTTTCAACAGGCGTTCCGAGATGATGTTTGCCTGGGAACGCTTCTGTGCCGGGCAATCCACGGAGGCGGTCGCAAAGCCGCCGCGTTCCAATCCTGACAGCGCGCCGCTCTTCACCTGGAAAGACTCTGAAATCGGAGATCCAGATGCCTGAAGGCCCGTCAAAAGCCCAATGACGCGTCACGGATTGCGTCGTACCGGTCCGCACAATCTCAGTGACGCGTCATCAATGCGCTATGTCGCCATTCCATGAGCAGCTCAAAAGCATGGCACTGCGCCATAAAATCGGGCTGCCAGATCGTCCGAAATGGCACGATACTGGGTTTTTGGAGCAAGGCTCCAAAAACCCTTTTAAAACAGTCGCTTAAAACCGTTTCATTTTCGTGCCCTGCTAGGGGCGTCCGCATCACGCTGTGACGCGTCATCCAGAGCTGCACGCGCCCCCGTGCCGGGGTCGCGCCGCCCTGAGGGCGGCGGTGCAGAACTCGGCCTCTGTCCCTCTCTT
>NZ_BEWL01000040.1 GCF_002723915.1 Gluconobacter albidus | reverse complement strand
AAGAGTGATGCAGTATCCAGATCATGCAGGTTTCTGATGCTCACAGCGACACGCGGATGCGCGACTAAAACACGTGTGGAGCGCCCGAGTGTACGCATGGTTAAAGCTGCATCTGATGTCAGAGCCAGACGAACCCGCAATGCGAGGTCGATGCGCTCTTCTATCAGATCCACTGGTCGATCCACCGCCAGAAGTTGCAACCGCACCTTGGGATGGCGATCCAGAAAGCCTGTCATCAGATGTCCGATCACGGCAACCATGCCGGTCGGACAACTGAACCGAACGACGCCCGCTGGCTCAGCCTGGGCGGCGCTGATGACTGCCTCTGCAGCTTCTGCCTCATCCAGCATGCTCCGACAGCGCTCATAAAATGCCCGACCAAGATCCGTGACGCGAAAGCGCCTGCTGGACCGCTCGATCAGACGTGTACCGAGCCGGCTTTCAAGATCGGCGATGCGGCGGCTGAGTTTTGACTTCGGCTCGTGCAACGCGCGCGAAGCGGCCGAAAAGCCGCCATGCGTAACAACCGCTACGAAATATGCATAATCGTTGAGATCCCGCCGCTCCATCGTTCCTCTTTCTGAACGCTGTGTGTCAATATTGCTATCTACAGCGATGATCGTTCCAGTGCCATCTCTTTCCTGCCGGCGCAAACGGAGCGCTGAAAACAGGGAACAGAACAATGACTTACGGATTTGATGGCAAGGTCGTAATCGTAACGGGTGGTACCAGCGGCATTGGTCTGGCCACAGCAAAAGCCTTCGCCGATGAAGGCGCCTTCGTTTTCATCACCGGCAGACGACAGGAGGCACTCGACGCCGCTGTCACTCGCATCGGTGGCAAGGTAACCGGCGTACGAGGTGATATGGGTCATCTGGACGACATCGACCGTCTGTATGACACCGTTCAGCAGACGCATAGCCAGATCGATGTTGTCTTCGCCAATGCCGGCGGTGGGGAATTTGCGCCCCTTGGTGCCATTTCCGAGGAACACTATCAGTCCATTTTTGACAGTAACGTCAAGAGCGTCCTCTTTACAGTACAGAAAGCGCTTCCCCTGCTGCGCGATGGGGCCTCGATCGTGCTGAATGCTTCGAATGTCAGCGCCGCAGGAACCCCGGCTCTCAGTGTGTATTCTGCAACGAAGGCAGCTGTACGCAGCTTTGCGCGAAACTGGATGCTTGACCTCAAGGATCGACATATTCGCGTCAATGCAGTTAGTCCGGGTGTGACCGATACGGCAGGTTTGAATCAGCTTTTTGGCGGCGGCGAACAGGCCAAAGAAACCAAAACCTATCTCGCCAGTCTGATCCCGTCTGGTCGTGTGGCCCAGCCAGAAGAAATCGCCCGTTCGGTTCTGTTTCTGGCATCCGATGAGGCCAGTTTCATCAATGGCATCGAACTCTACGTTGACGGTGGTCAGAAACAGATCTGAACGCCATCAAAACCGGCTTCGCGGTTGGTTGCGAAGACGGTCCTGAAACAGCTGTACCATCTGAATTTGGAAGAAATTAATCATGTCGTTCGTGACCACCAAAGATAATGTTGAAATCTTCTACAAGGACTGGGGCCCGAAAGACGCCCGTCCCATCATGTTCCATCATGGCTGGCCCCTCTCTTCTGACGATTGGGATGCCCAAATGCTGTTCTTTTTACAGCAGGGCTTTCGCGTGGTGGCCCATGATCGTCGTGGTCATGGACGCTCCGGGCAAGTCTCGGAAGGGCATGACATGGATCATTATGCAGCGGACGCGTTTGCCCTCGTCGAAGCATTGGACCTTCGGAACGTCGTTCATATCGGTCATTCCACCGGCGGCGGTGAAGTCGCGCGCTATGTGGCCAAACATGGTCAGCCGTCCGGACGCGCCGCCAAAGCCGTTCTGGTCAGCGCTGTTCCGCCCCTGATGCTACGCACTGAAGCAAATCCCGAGGGCCTGCCCATTGAGGTTTTTGACGGTTTTCGTGCTGCCCTTGCAACCAACCGGGCACAGTTCTTCCGCGATGTGCCAACCGGCCCGTTCTATGGGTTCAATCGCGAGGGTATCAGCCCGCAAGAGGGCGTCATTCAAAACTGGTGGCGTCAGGGGATGATGGGGAGCGCCAATGCGCACTACGAGGGTATCAAAGCCTTTTCCGAGACGGACCAGACCGAGGATCTGAAGAGCATTACGATACCAACACTCGTGCTGCATGGAGAAGACGACCAGATCGTGCCGATCGCTGATTCAGCACTCAAGTCTGTTGAATTACTCGCCAATGGCACCCTTAAAACCTATCCCGGCTTCTCGCACGGAATGCTGACGGTCAATGCGGAGGTACTCAATGCGGACCTCCTAGCGTTTGCTGAACGCTGATCAACATCGGCAGCCACGGCTTAGC
>NZ_BEWL01000039.1 GCF_002723915.1 Gluconobacter albidus | reverse complement strand
CTTGGTTTGTGTTGTTTGGTAATATCCGGGAATATCAACATTAACTAGCATATTAATATCCCAATATTTTCCGGTTTCATATGCCCAAGAAGGTATTGTTACTTCTAATGAAGTTGATTTTCCATATGCACGATTGGCATACCATTCAGCTAGTCTTTGCGAAAAATCGACAGTACCATCACTTTTTGAATTTATGATGGTAAGCTTTCTGCTTGGATTGATCGTGTCCTTTTCAGGATCATATGCAATCCCATCAACGATAGGTGTCTGTCCAGGTTCTTGTGCGACTGAATTCTGGTTACGGACAACACTGTAGCTGTAATACCTTTCCGCAACAGACTGGTTGAATGCTACATCCGTCACCTGTTCGGCACGGATGGTTGTCACTGGCTTGGATGCGACATCATTGATAACGAACGATCCATCCCATGAATCATAGATGATGACGGCTTCATATCTGGCTGCACGTTCCAAAATAGCGAAAGCAGATTCATCACAACCGACACTGAAGGCAGCAGTCAGGTTGTTCGTATTGCTTTTCTTCGCAAGATTTTTGTACGGGACATTCTGTGCATCACATAAAAACTTTGCCAGCAGATCAATGGTTGAAGGCAACTGACTGGATCTAATGTTTGCCGATCCATCAAGCAGATCCTTTATGTGTCCACGGCCTGACATCTGCATGGTGTCACTTGTTGCGGTTCTTTTTTTGGATATCTTTTCGGCATAAGCATTAGAAAATAGCTTGCCGTCCTTTGTCGTTCCAATTGTGATGTTTGATCTAGCCTTTAATATCTGACCCGCATAATCGATATAACTGATATCGAATGATCTTGGTAAAGCATCAAGTGAAGCATGTATGGATATCTGTTCAACGTTATTATATTTCTTACCATTGGCTAATACATAAATTTCATTTTCTGCCATAATTAATCCTTTTGTGCCCAATAGATAACAAGGTACGCAGGGATTAGGTCCGATATGCTACATTGAAACAGCGTATAATCGCCATCAACTTCAAACGTCACTTTAAATTCGTCAAACGTATCCTGTACGTCAGCAACACATGATGAATCTGAATCAACTTCTGCCAAATCACATAAGGCGCCAGAATATTCAATTATATTCAGATTAAGACCGAAGCTTTCCGCCATCGACACATAATAGTCTTTGTTCATCCCGCCTTTGATACCAAAGCGCGAAACCACCTGCTGGCGTTGTTCTTCAAACGTTGAATCTGCTGATATGCACTTATTCGGCAGACCTAGAAGATTTTGATAATATTCCAAGACTTCTGGGCTTTGCGTTAAAGCCGGATTGGCATCATCGATCATAAAACAAAGCGATGTGTCTACCGCTGACAACGGCGAAATCCATGCATATAACATTTTATACATGGTTGAATTACTAGAATATTTTGCATCCCATGCTGAACCTTCTGGAAGAAGATTCACAAGATCATTCGTATATTGTTCGTTTGTACGTGGTTTAGTTAGTATTGGTTCCATAATATCCTTTCAATTATTCATAGGTTATCGTGCCAATGACCGGAACGCTTCCAAGTGGGACAGATACGTTTGAAGCAGGTGATGACAATGTGAATGATGTGGTTGAAGCCGTGTTGACGATAACGGATTCAAGCGAAGCCAGATAAACCGTTGTTCCAAGTGGCGTTGCGATGGATCGAACGTAGGTTGTTAAAGCTTTTTGGATATTGGCTTGAATGGCGGCAGTAACGCCTGTCATTCCAGATATCGTTATATCGATTGGCTGGGGAAGTGGCGCAGCTATCCACATTAATTCACCAACAGGTTTCTGGTCATAGACCGCATTGGCAACCGTTAGAAGGTCACCTGACGCCGCTGGAAGCCTTGTTTCGTTTGATGCACAACCCGATGTTCCCGTAGGTAAACCGTTGTTCCCATTATCGTCTGCAAACATCACGTAGCAGGTCACTATGTTCCCGGTTGTTGGCACTGGATCGCACCAAGCTTGAACTACCCCAGGGACCGCTTCTAGCCAGTTCACATGATCCGCTGGTGAACCACCTGCAGGAATGGTTTGTGCGGATGCATACATACGCGAACGCAGTGCCGCGTCATCTTCAACGTCCGTCCCGCCCGTTATGGCGTTTGCGATGGTTAGACTGTTATCAACCCCTGCAACCACCGGACTAACAAGAAGCTGCGTTCCAGAAGGCGCATTTCCATCGATGCCCGAAGATGTCGCTACGACCGATATGTTGTCACCGACATCGCCAGATGTGGTTGTGGTGTAGATCGTACCGTCTGCGCGGATAAGTTCAGTTCCCAACGGGATCAATGTTCCGGCTGTGCCAGTGAAGACAACTGTTCCGGTTGCCGTAGCAGCTGTGTTTCTGAACACGTTGAAAAGCTTACTATATGAATCCAGATTGATGCCCGTCATCGTTCCGGGACT
>NZ_BEWL01000038.1 GCF_002723915.1 Gluconobacter albidus | reverse complement strand
TGACGATGATGACGATGATGACGATGATGACGATGATGACGATGATGACGATGATGACGATGATGACGATGATGACGATGATGACGATGCTGATGTTAGGATGCACAGCAAACAAGACAGTTTTTTATAAAAAAATTATCTATTCAACTAGCTAATCTATCATCTGCATCGTCAGCAGATAACAAAAAATGGCTGTTTCTGTAGCTAAATCCTGCTGACGCATGCTGACGCAGTGATGCGATTTGCCGACGCACCATTCCCCCTTCGTACAGGCAGATATAGGTCGATTGGGTTTGTGTTTCACACAAGACCCCTTCGCATGAATACGTTGTATTCATGTCGATTGGGTAAAAGTATCATTTGCACCAAATATGATTACCGGTGCGATGCGAATGTGAATTGCTTTTTGAAATGATGGGTATCCCCTTATGTCTTATCTTTTATATGTGGATAACTATTAGATATCTAATAGATATGTAACATCCATTCTAAGGGGGATAGAATGGCTTGTGGTGGCTTTATTAAATTATTGTGGGTTTGTTATTGATTTTGAAATAATATTAATCTATCTTGCTTAATCCATCTAATTCCCTTTGAACAAAACTTTTTATAAATTCGTCGTGCGAAACATCCATATTTTTAATGTAATATTCAACTGAACTTTGAAGCGATTTTATTTTTGTGAATGCTACATTGCTGGGGAATCCTTTGTAATTAAATGATGAATAAGCCCTACTGAAAGCAAGCATGTCAGATGATAATTTTTCTATGCATGCTGTAGTTTCTGGTGTTGTAAATGATTTTGCCATTGTAAAGAAGGCATCTATATTTTCCATTGATTGAATTCTTTTTGATGAATCATTTAGAAAAAAGTTTGCAAACATAGTATTGTCCGCTTCAACGAACTTTTCGGAATGAATATGAAGGAAATTACCTATAATACTTGATGAAGATATACGATAATCAGACAGATATGTTCCAAATAAATCCCATCGCTTATTGATAACATCAAGATTATATTTTCTTTTTGAAATTTCTTTATTTTCTAATGCTATTTCTGCTTGCTGTTTCGCAATGCCATGATTAGATTTTGCAATATCTGCTTGTTGTTTCGCAAGATCATGGTTGGCTTCTGTAAATTTTTTTGTCAGAAAGCTATTGAAAATGGTTACGCCTAAAGTTCCAACAGAAACGAAAACGGTCACTACAGCCGAACATGCAGCCACAACGGCTACAGGTGTATCGAAGAATTTTTCCCAGAAGGTTTGATGCGCAGGTACGTTAGGCAAGTGGTTCAGAAGTTGGATCAGTTCCCCGTTATCGATCTTCAGAACTAGATCAGGGATGTATGATCCCATTAAGTCAGCCATAATCGTTCCCTGTCATATACCGACACAATATCTTCTGGGGATAGCAACAAAAAAGGCCGGGTCAATCCCCGGCCCAGTCAACGGGACCATGCCGTGGTCCTGTGAAGGGGATAGTGCAACGCACATATTCAACGGGAATTATAAGGGGTATAGAATGGGTTGTAGCGCGTTTATTAAATGATATTGGTGATTATTTTCTTTGGATAAGATTAGTTTTTAAATGAAGAAAATTTCATAATTTCATTAAGCTTGAATGATTCAAGAAAATTAAGATTAGATTCATCCAATATTTTGTTAGCGTCGTTTATCTGTTCTGCCCTTGAATTAAATATAGGGCTAACTTGATCGTCGTAATTTTCTAAAAAATTTTCTACAGTTACATGGGATATATATTTATCAAAATTATCTAGATGTGCCCTTGCTGCTTCAGCTGTTTTTTTCGACATAATTGGTTCGGATGAATTAAAAAGTAATCTAATTTTCAATGATGTATTTAGGCGATTTTTAGTGTCATTGTTGATCATATTTAATTTTTTGTGATATTCTAAATTTTCTTCATCTGCATCAAAAAATTCATCATTTTGTTCTGTAAGTTTGCTATACAAATCGTTGTAATCAATATATAATTTTGTCATTTTTTCATATATATCAGCATCAAAATTCTTTCTTGATATTTCTTTGTTTTCTTTGGCTAATTCATAGTTTGAATCTGCGACTTGTTTGGTAAGTTTTCGGTTTGAAATTAAAACACTAACAGTAATTATAGAAGTGGCAGCCGTTATGATTGGTGTTCCCACTTGAATAAAGGTCTGCCACCACGGCTGATGAACTGCCGGTAAGTGGTCCACTAACGTCATCAAATCAGGATGGGCAATGCTTAAAACGAAATCCGCCACTTCTGTTCCCCGTCACGTATTGACACAATATCTTCTGGGGATAGCAACGAAAAAGGCCGGGTCCAATCCCCGACCTTTTCTTTATTTGGCTACGTCATTCACCGCTGTTTCAACGGTTGCAGTTGTCGTATCAACCCCTGCCTGAATGGTTGCTGCTGCCTTTGGTTCGTACTTATTGACGATAAACCCGCCAACAAAACCAAG
>NZ_BEWL01000037.1 GCF_002723915.1 Gluconobacter albidus | reverse complement strand
GGTACGTGGCTCATGGTGCCGGGCCAGAAGAGCACCAAGATAAGTATAACTCATCAGATTGGCGGTGTTCCAGAACACACTTGGCAGCATGGCAAGAAGGATTGTTGGATCTTTAAGAGGCGCAAACCTCGCTGCAATGCTGACGACCGCGGCGTGTCTAACTGGCTCCTTTGGTGGCCGGAGACACAGAATGATGGCAGACAGTGTCGAGACTGCCGTTACCAGCCAGAAGGTCATACGCCAGCCGAGTATATCGCCGATCGCCGTCCCGATCGGAACGCCGAAGACGGCTGATCCAGTGAAGCCAAGCGCCACGGCAGAGAGCGCCGCACCTTTCCGGGTGTCTGGCGCGAGAGATGCTGCGAGGGAATAGGCTGTCGAAGTATAGAGGGCAGCGACGACGCCAGCGATAATCCGGGCCGCAATCAGGACAGCATAAGATGGCGTTGTAGCACAGAGCATATTTGCGATGGCAAACACGGTTAGGGTGCCAATGACGATCCGGGTTTGCCTGAAGGCCGCGGTAAAGGGCACGACAACTGGCGCGATAAGAGCATATGTCAGGGCGTAGGCTGTAACGATTTGGCCAGCACCGTTGAGATTCACATGTAGGCTGGTCGCGACTGCGGGCAGAATACCCGAGATGACGAACACATCTGTCCCGATCGCGAAGGTGCCGAGAGCAAGAAGCCATATTCGTGGGTCTAGAACGGCGGAAACTGAAGACTTCACTGGTCTTATTCTCTTTGTCGTAATGCAGGTCGGGTAAGTAGATACGCATAAGTGCGGCAGACACCCTTGTCGAGAAACACTCTCACGCGATGCCGCGTCTGTTTTGTGCTTAGACCGCTATAAATGTCTGCTCTCCGCCCTGTCCTGGAATGATCCGGGTGTCGGAGATGTAGGCGACTGCCGCCTGTCTGCTCCTATATAACTGGGCGAACAGGCAGATCAGGGGGGAAAGCGGAAAGTCCGCTATCCCAGCATGATCGCTGGGAAGCGGACATCCCCGCAAATCTAGCGTTCTTCAGGTCCTTTTATAGCGCGGTGCAGGCACCCCTGTTTGAGTTGCACCGAACAAAGTCGAGCGAGCGTTTTCGTAGGCCAACCACAAACCCGCATCATGGACCGACGGCAGTGTTACATCTTCACCTTGATCGAACCCGACCAATGCGGCATCGACCAGATTCTCGGTCGTCATGATTGCGGCCTGATCGAAGGCCGAAAGCGGGATTCCCGCGTGGTCGTAAAACTCGGTTGCGGTGCCGGCCGGCAGTACGGCCTGCACGCGCACGCCGGTTTCGGCAAGCTCGGCCTTCAGGCCTTGGCTGAACGTCAGAAGGTAACTTTTGGTCGCACTATAAAGCGTCGTGATCGGGAGCGTGCAGAAGGCCATCACCGAACCAATATTGATGATCGCGCCAGTGTTACGTTTGACGAAGCCGGGAAGAACCGCGCGAGCCAGCCGGGTCGGGGCGACGATATTAAGTGCGAGCGTCGCATTCGCATCAACATCGCACATATCAACCGTGCTGCTGAGCTTGCCATTTCCCGCATTATTCACAAGCAAGGCAATCCGTTCGTCAGAACGCAGAAGATCCTCGAGCGAAACAAGATCATTTTCAACTGTGAGGTCAGCTTTGAGGGTCCGGATCTCGACCCCATGCTGTCTTGTGAGTTTTTCTGAAATTGCATGCAGTCGGTCGACGCGGCGCGCAACCAGCACAAGGTCGTAGCCGCGTTCGGCGAGACGATTGGCATAGACGGCTCCGATACCGGAGGAGGCGCCGGTGATAAGAGCTACCGGTTTGCTGGATGACATCAATCGATCTTTCATTCTGTAATGATCGTTTAAGAATGACTTCATTGATTCCTGCTGTCAAACGATGTTTAATGATCGTTATGGAAATAGCGTCAAAACGTCCCAGCGGACGCCCCCGAAGTTTTGACCGCGATGCGGCACTTGAAACTGCCATGCGCTTGTTCTGGAAATACGGTTATGAAGGTGTGTCGTTCCAGCAGTTGACGGCGGCACTTGGCATCGGCGCACCGAGCCTGTATGCGGCATTCGGCAACAAGGGAGCGCTTTATCGCGAGGCCTTGGACCGGTATGCAAATATGCGTGGTGCGTCGGATTTGTCCTTCATGGAAGCTGCATGCTCTCTACGCGAGGCGGTCCGCCTCCTCCTTGAAGGGACGGCACGCGGACTGGTGGATCCAGCGGGTGAAGTCGGCTGTATGCTCAATACCGGCATGATTGCGAGTCATCCCGACCATGAAGATCTGGCGCGCGATCTGGCGCAACGTCGCGCGCAGTTTCGCGCGCTTTTGACCGATACATTGCAGCGATGGGTCAGCCGAGAACACGCGACACGGCTGTCGTCTTACGTCACGGCTGTTATGCAGGGCATGGCTATTCAGGCGCGTGACGGTTTTCGTCAGGAACAGCTTCAGGTCGTTGTTGACGAGGCGCTCAAGGCGGTTCCCGATGATTCAACCGGTGTCCGGTAAAAATGATGACAAATATGGAACCTAGCTGTCAGGTTGTGAGACGTCATTGGCGTAAACCATGATACGGTCGACGTCGTTCATGATACTGACCTCTGTCATAGTTTTATAGCTTCGATTACGCAGACGTGGTCTCTGCCTGAGGCGCTCGGCGACTTTGGCGGTAGGCGAAAGGCCGCCCAGAACC
>NZ_BEWL01000036.1 GCF_002723915.1 Gluconobacter albidus | reverse complement strand
ACCTTGTAAAAGCTCTGACGAAAGCGTTTTGCTGATTGACTTCGACGGGGAGCCTTGTGTCGGTGAGGGCTTTTCCCTGCCATCCGGCGCCGAGGGCGATGTAGAGGGCGACGGCGTTGCGGACGCGGGCGAGACGTCCGACGACGGCCTGGTCCTGGGCGGACAGGGCGGTCTGTTCGGTCGTCAGCACGTTCAGATAGCCGGTCAGACCTGCCCCGAAGAGCTTCTGGGCGCGGTCGCGGGCGAGGCCGGCGTCGACGGAGGCCTGGTTCAGCTGCTCGACCAGTTCGGCATTATGCCGCCAGTCGCCCATCGCGTCCTCGACATCCGCGAACGCCCTGAGCACCGTCTTGCGGTAGTTCAGACGGCTGCCCTCGGCCTCGGCCCGGGCCTGCGCGATGGCGGCGGTGTAGCGGCCGCCATGAATGACCGGCAGCGTCGCCATCATCATGAAGCTCCACGCCATGCCCCCCGCCTGGAACGCCTGATAGGCGGCGGAAGCGTTCGGGTTGAACGTCAGCGGGATCATGAATTTCGGATAGAGGTTCGACACCGCAATGCCCACGCGCGCGGTGTCAGCTGCGTATTCGGCCTCGGCCACACGGATATCGGGGCGGTTGGCCAGCACGATCGACGGCAGGCTGTCGGGGAAGCGCGGCAGATCGGGGATCGGACGGCGCTTTTCCAGCTCTTCCTCAAGCTGGCCCGGCATGTCGCCAACAAGGACGGCGATGGCATGCATCAGCCGCTCTTCCTGCTCATGCAACGGCGCCAGACGGGCGCGCTCGAGATGCTCTTCCGTCTGGGCCTGCGCCACGGCCAGCGTGTTGCCGAGGCCATGGGTGTAGAGCTTTTCGGTCAGTTCGCGCGAGCGCACGGCCACGTCGATGGCACGCTCGGTCACGGTCAGACGCTCCTGCACCGAGCGCAACGTCACATAGTCCGTCGCCATCTCTGCCAGCAGGGCCAGGAGAACGCCCCGACGGTTCTCGATCGATTCCTCGACGATCCGCTTGCGCTCTTCCACCTGCCGGGCGATGTGCCCGAACAGATCGACTTCCCAGGTCGCCCGCGCGCCATAGGTCAGGACCGAAGCTTCGGGGCGGTTGGCCGGATTGCCCGGACGCAGCGGCCAGTTGTCGATATTGATCGAATAGCGGTCATCGCCGCCGCCTGCGGCCACGTCGAGCTGCGGATACCAGGCCGACTGTGCCTGACGGCGGACGGCGCGCTCGGCGATGATGTGCTGCGAGGCGATCTGCAGGTCGTAATTGCCCTTGATCGCCTGATCCACCAGCTCGTTGAGCATGGGGTCGTGGAACTGCGACCACCAGTCCTTCATGTCCGCCGCCGACTGCGCCAGCGCATCGGCCGTGGCGGGATGGGGCTGCTCGACGAAGGCGTCGGGTACCTTGATCCGGTCCGGCGTGAAGTTTGGCCCCACCGTACACGCCGTCAGCGACAGACAGGTACTCAGGGCAAGGGTCAGGAATTTGCGGGACATGTCAGAGGTGGTTCTGCAGCCAGGTGGTCAGACGCCCGCGCGCGCCCGGCGTTTCGCGCCCGATCGTCACCGTGGCCGTCATGCCGGCCGCCAGCGTGATGTTCGGCGGGACGCTGTCGAGTTCCAGACGCACCGGAATACGCTGCGCCAGACGCACCCAGGTGAAGATCGGATTGACGTCCGGCAGGCCCAGCTTGTCGGACACGCCGTTCTGGTCGTTGATGCCGCGGCCGATGCTCACGACATGCGCCATGAGGATCTGTTTGTAGCCCATCAGTTTGATGCGGGCTTCGTCCCCCACATGCACGCCGTGCATCTTCGTTTCTTCGAAATAGCCGTTGATCCAGAAGCTGTGCGCGTCGATTACGGCCATACCGGGCTGACCGGCATGGGCGTAATCACCCACGCGCAGGTTCAGGTTGGTGATGTAGCCGTCCACCGGCGAATAGACCGTGGAGCGCTGGAGGTTCAGCAAGGCGGTGTTCAGCTCGGCTCTGGCCGCGTTGACCTTGGCGCGCTGGGTCTCGACATTGGAGTTGAAGTCTTCCTGTTCTTCCGCCGAGACGATACCGCCCAGTCCCATGCGGCGCTTTGCATCGGAGCTGCGGAGCTTGAGGTCTTCCTCGGCTCCGGCCAGACGGGCGCGGGCGGCGTCGATGTCGAGGCGGAAGCGCACCGGATCGAGCACGAAGAGCGGATCGCCCTTGTGAACATACTCGTTGTCCACGACCGGCACGGCCACGACCGTGCCCGACACTTCGGGGGCAGCGTCCACGACATAGACGCGCACGCGGCCGTCACGGGTCCAGGGGGCGAGGACATAGATGTCCCACATCGTCCGCCCCAGGCCGATGGCGAGCGCCAGCACCACAAGGGTCAGCAGGACACGGATTACACTGCGGGTCCAGTTCATCGCTGACCCTCCCTAGACGTAAAGGATGAGCAGACAGAGAACACAGACATAGAGCGCTATTTCAAAGAGAGCGACGTGCCAGAACCATCCCAGGGCGCCCGTGCGCCACAGGAGGCTTCTCAGCAGTAACGTTACAAAGACCGCCGCTACGGCATAAATGGAAAGCGGAGCAACGAAAACGCCAAACAGGTTAACTTCAGCCAGCATCAGAAGCCAGCTCCAGCGTCAACCACCAGACTGCCAAACGCCAGACTGTAAGACAACTCGCCCACAACGCTCCTCACTCAGACACAACGACTCCTCC
>NZ_BEWL01000035.1 GCF_002723915.1 Gluconobacter albidus | reverse complement strand
AGACAGATATCAACCGTGACTTCTTGTATTAACATCATAACAGAAGACGTATCCAAGATTCCTTTCCACATGGAACAGATGACAGAAACGAATGGATGGGTTCCTGTTCCACTGGTATCGCCAATCGGAAACATCGTCAGATATCCAAACAGTCGCCATACGATGAAGGAAATCTTCCGTATGTGCATCGATGATTTAATCATGAACGGTAATGCTTACATCGTCATCATACGCGATGATTCTGGAATGCCTTCTGAATTTATATATGTGTCTTATAATTCTGTATCTGTTTATGAAAACGAAGAAGGCGACTTAATATATAACGCAACCCATAAGATGTTTAAAAACAAGACCACGTCGGATTCAAAGGAAACCGGATTTACCCGAAACATTCATTTTGAAGATATGATTCATCTGAAGAAGAATGTCATCAACGGGGAAATTACTGGACGTGGATTGATATACACTGCGTCAGAAGTCTTCGGGCTTGCATTGGCTGCACAGGAAACTGCGGCCCGTACATTTAATAACGGTGCAGCGATGCCAGGTTTCATCAAAACCGATGAACCAGTTGACGATGAAACGGCAACCCTGATCAAAAGCCGTTTCATGGAATCACAGGGGGGTGTCAACAGGTCAGGCGCACCAGCAGTCATGTCAGGCACAACGTTCGTTAAGACCGGGATGTCACCGGCTGAACTTCAGTTAGAAAATGCCCGCAATCAGCAAACCATCGAAATCGCAAGAATGCTTCGCGTTCCTTTATATAAGTTGGCTGTCCCATCATCCAGTGAAACAGCTACGTTGGAAGAACAAGAAATATCCTACATTCATAACACGCTGAATTTTTATACCACCTTGATCGAAGAAGAATTCAACCGAAAGATATTCCTTAGAAGTGACATGGAAAAATACCGTTTCCACTTCGACTTCACATCGATAGCGATCCCGGACTTCCAGAAGCGTATATCGGCGTGGGCAATGGCGCATACCAACGGCTTTGTCACATCTGGCTATGTCGCAGCCCGTGAAAACTTCCCAATCCCTTCTGACGACAATGGCGGAAACCAGTATGTGGTTCCGGTCAATCAGGCGGTCATATCAGGGGATGATAGCGTACCCCTTGGGCTGTCTAACCATGATGGTGACAAGACACCGGTTCATGACACACCGATGAAGCAAGCTGAAGAAGTTCAATAAGCGGTTAATTATATCAAAATCGTTTTCTTGCTGCATACCGAACGTTAATAGGTTTGATATAATAAAAAACAAATCCCCAGACGAATGGAAATAATATTCCACTTGTCGGGGATTTTTTGGTTTTAGAATCAATGCCAATCAAGTCTACTTTCTTAAAGTAATTATTGAATAACTTCTTTTCTATGATAGCTTAATAATTGTCATGACGAACAAAACAAAATGCATTTTGTGATTAATAATAACAATATAGAAAAAGGAAACATTGGAAATGAACGTGTATGAATTCAATAAAGGCAACTATGATAACTTTCGCCAGAACGGTAATGTCCCTGATTTCGTCAAGGATCGACATGCTGACGGTACGGACAAGGGCGAAGTCTACACACCAGCCGATATCATCAACAAAATGCTGGACATGTCAAAGCCAGAAGACTGGTCAAATCCTGACATTACTATGTTGGAACCATCATGTGGGAATGGTCGCTTTGTAATTGAAATGATCAAGCGCTTCATGGATGGTCTGGAACAGATCATTCCGAATGAAAGCGAACGTTTCAAGCATATCCTTGAAAACCAAGTTTATGCTGGTGATATTCAAATGGATTCTGTTTTAGAATTATATAATAATATTGAATATATCTTTGGTTCTAATTGTCTTGATGGTGTTAAGGCAAATATCATTTGCACTGATATGATGGCTTTTCCTGCACAAAACTGGCATATGGAAAGTTCATTGGTGACAGTTAAACAGGAAATGGATGATAAACGCGATAAATCAAACATTGATATCGATAAAAAAATTAAACGTGCTTTGAATGATATTCATAAACTGTATAATAATTTCAATCTAAGCAATAAAGTTAAAGCAGATAAGATTACAAAAAAGAATGGACGCCTTAATGAATTAACCAATAAACTTATTGATATGTATGATAACGGTGAATATGTGTTTGAACCGCAAATTCAACAATTGAATTATATGTGTGAAGTTAATAGCGTAACAGATATTGATGAAGTTTTGAAGTTATACAATATCAATGACCGGTTCACACGCTATATGATTAGGCTTTCACAATAAGATAAGCAAAAAAGGGGCATGTAATGTCCCCTTCACAGGGCCACGCCGTGGCCCTGTTGACTGGGCCGGGGATTGACCCGGCCTTTTTTGTTGCTATCCCCAGAAGATATTGGTTTGTGTCGATACGTGACGGGGAATGGGAATGGCTGACTTAATGGGATCATACATCCCTGATCTAGTTCTGAAGATCGATAACGGGGAACTGATCCAGCTACTGAACCATCTACCACAAAGCCCTGAACCTATGTCGTGGTGGCAAACCTTCATTCATACCCCGGCAGCCGTGGTGGCTGCATGTTCGGCAATCCCTACGGTTATATTTTCGTTTTTAACATGGCGCGTGACCAGCACTAACAGTCGAATTACTAAGGATTTTGCAGAAGAAAATCATAAAATTGCACAAAAACAAGCTAAAACAGCGGAAAATAAACTAAATCTGGATCTTTTCAATAAAAGGATAGAATATTTGAAATCACACAATGATAAGATCAACGAATTATTTCGTGATCCAATTGATACCTTAATAAAAGAATATAATGAAAAGGTGAAATTACCGAATACAATGCAGTTTGCATCAAGTTGATTAAAGATTTGCAAGATAGGAAATTAATTATTTCTGGAATTATTACTTTAGATATGGAATTTTCTTCACTTCTAACAAGCGAAACTGATGCAGATTTATTGTTGGTAATGGAAGAAATAAAGACTTTTGCGACTAATATGCAGCATGTTCTAAAATCGGCAAAGAAGCCAGATTGGCAAAATTTAGCTACAAGCTATATCGACGAAATGAAAAAACACAAAAAAATTGCCTTCGATAAAAACTATCAGTTTATTAAATCGATTTCAAAAAAAGAATTATCATTTATCAAACAAAATCCACAATGATATCAATTTTCATTAATATTATTCAAAACCAATAACAAATCCACTATCATTTAATAAAGCCACCACAAGCCATTCTATCCCCCTTAGAATGGATGTTACATATCTATTAGATATCTAATAGTTATCCACATATAAAAGATAAGACATAAGGGGATACCCATCATTTCAAAAAGCAATTCACATTCGCATCGCACCGGTAATCATATTTGGTGCAAATGATACTTTTACCCAATCGACATGAATACAACGTATTCATGCGAAGGGGTCTTGTGTGAAACACAAACCCAATCGACCTATATCTGCCTGTACGAAGGGGGAATGGTGCGTCGGCAAATCGCATCACTGCGTCAGCATGCGTCAGCAGGATTTAGCTACAGAAACAGCCATTTTTTGTTATCTGCTGACGATGCAGATGATAGATTAGCTAGTTGAATAGATAATTTTTTTATAAAAAACTGTCTTGTTTGCTGTGCATCCTAACATCATCATCGTCATCATCGTCATCATCGTCATCATCGTCATCATCGTCATCATCGTCATCATCGTCATCATCGTCATCATCGTCATCATCGTCATCATCGTCATCATCGTCATCATCGTCATCATCGTCATCATCGTCATCATCGTCATCATCGTCATCATCGTCATCATCGTCATCATCGTCATCATCGTCATCATCGTCATCATCGTCATCATCGTCATCATCGTCATCATCGTCATCATCGTCATCATCGTCATCATCGTCATCA
>NZ_BEWL01000034.1 GCF_002723915.1 Gluconobacter albidus | reverse complement strand
CGTCATCTCATACGCAGCTCCCCCAAATCCTCCGGCAATCTCGAAGGCTGCCGTCACTCCGGCAGCGTCGAGCAACTGGAAGTCTGGATAGAGAAGAATACCGATCTGTCTGGTCATGGCTTGAAATGAGGGATCGTTGTCCTTTCGTCAAATGCTCTTTTGGAAAACACTGACAGGTCTCGGATCAACTCGTGATCCGTCCCCGAACCAGAGGCGGAATTCCCTATGTCCCGACCCCCATTGCCTCCCTTCAATGCTGAAACTGCTGCTCAGAAAGTCCGCCTCGCGGAAGATGCCTGGAATGGCCAGGATCCTGAAAAGGTGGCGCAGGCCTATACGACCGATAGCCAGTGGCGCAATCGCCTGGAATTCATCCACGGACGAGAGGACATCGTGGCGTTCCTGACGCGCAAATGGGAGCGCGAGCAGGAATACCGCCTTATCAAGGAACTCTGGGCTTTTCAGGATAACCGGATCGCGGTCCGCTTTGCTTATGAGTGGCAGGATCAGGCCGGACAGTGGTTCAGGTCCCATGGGAACGAGAACTGGGAGTTCGATGAAAACGGGTTGATGCGTTACCGCGCAGCGTCAATCAACGACCAACCCATTTCGGCGACCGACCGCCTGTTCCGGTGGCCTGAGGGACGGCGTCCGGACAGTCACCCCGGTCTTTCGACACTGGGATTGTAACTGTCCGGACGCGCTTCCTTAAGGCGTTGACTGGAACGCCTTGCGGCCTTCTGCGTCCAGCGCCGCGAAGTCTTCATCGGACAGTGTGATGTCGGCAGCCGCGACATTCTGTTCCAGATGGGCGACCTTGGACGTGCCGGGGATCGGAAGCATCGCCTTGCTGCGCATCAGGACCCAGGCAAGAGCAATCTGGCTTGGGTGCGAGCCGTATTTCTTCGCCATCGTGTCCAATATGGATCCCGGCCTGGCGAGGTCGCCGGCGGCGAGAGGGAACCACGGGATGAACCCGATGTTCTGCTGCGTGCAGTAGTCGAGTACGTCCTCGCTGGTGCGATCGACGAGATTGTAGCGGTTCTGGACGGTCGCGACCTCGAAGAATTTCGATGCTGTTTTGATGTTGTCGACAGAGACCTCGCTCAGTCCTGCATGACGGATCAGTTTCTGATCAATGAAGGAGCGGATCGCGTCGAACTGTTCGTCTGCCGGGACTCTGGGATCGATCCGATGGAGTTGCCACAGATCAATCTGCTCGACGCCGAGGTTGCGCAGGCTTTTGTGCACCTGCTGCAATAGATATTCTGGCCGTCCGACCGGTTTCCAGATGTCGGGGCCGGAGCGGGTGAGGCCGCCTTTCGTCGCGATGACCAAGTCTTTGGGATAGGGATGCAGAGCTTCCCTGATCAGCCATTCGGAGACGTCCGGACCATAGGAATCCGCCGTGTCGATGAAATTGACGCCGAGTTCTGGGAGGCGCTTCAGTGTGCGGATGGCCTCGTCGTGATCGGCGGGCGGTCCCCATATACCTTGGCCAGTAATGCGCATCGCACCGAAACCAAGCCGGTTGATGCCGAGATCGCCACCAATCCTGAATGTGCCTGATCGGGAAGCGTTAGAGGGGGACTGGATCATGGGTTTAGGTTCCTTCATGACAATGTCGTCTCTGAGGCCAGTATCTCGGCCAGTCTGTCGAAAGCTGGCTGGTAGATCTGTGTCGGCATCCGGGCCTCCATACTGGCGGCATGTTCGGCTGGGGCCTCGAACTGCCCCCGCCATTGGATGAACGTGTGGTCGCTCTTCGTTATGGGAAGAAGGCTGATGGTAGAGCGATAGTTCCGGACCGGCAGGGCTGATTCAACGATCGAGAACGTGACCGCGTGATCCACGTCGGAGAGTGCCAGAAGCTGTTCGCGGATGAGTCCGACATCCCCCATCTCAACCAGGCGGATTGCGCCGACGCGGTCACCGGACTCATTGCCTTCGATCACGCAGCTTCTGACGCCCGGCAACCAGCGTCCAAGGGCGCCGAAATTACGGACCAGCCGCCAGACAGAGGGAAGGGATGCAGGAATGATACTGCTGGCCATAACGTGGATCATGAGGCTGGCTTCGCTTGGAATTGTGTGGCCCTCATAGCGACTGCCCTCCCGTCACCTCGATGCGTTGGCCATTCACCCAGCGCATGTCGTCCGACAGAAGGGCACGGACCGCAGCTCCGATATCGTCGGGCTGTCCGACACGCCCGAGGGGTGTGATGTCTGCAAGGCTTTTATTGATCGTGGCATCGTCACGGACCAGACCACCGCCGAAATCCGAGGCGATCGCGCCGGGGGCGACGGCATTGACGGTAATGCCCCGCTCTCCCAGTTCTTTCGCCATGTAGAGCGAGATGACTTCGGTAGCGGCTTTCATGGCTGAATAAGGTCCATGATCCGTCAGGTAAAAGCGGGTCGCGGCAGAGGTGATGTTGAGAATGCGACCGCCGACCCGGATCAGGGGCAGGAGGGCCACCGTCAGCAGATAGGGGCCTTTGAAATGGATGTTGTACTGGTTGTCGAGCTGTTCGGATGTCGCAGCATCGAAGCGGGTGTGAATGATATTGCCCGCATTCTGGACCACATAATTCAGCCTCTGTTGGCCGAATTCGCGTTCGAGAATTGCTCTGACCTGCCCGGAAAAATTCGCGAACGATTCATGGTCCACGATATCCAGCTTCAACATGCGCAGTTTTGCATTTTCGCCGACGAGGGCTGCTTCGGCAGCGTTCGCCTCGTCTTCGTTGGAGTGATAGGTCCCGATCACGTTGATGCCCGAGGCAATCAGATGTTTCGCGATACTGTATCCGATGCCGCGATTGGCACCCGTGACGAATGCGATGTCCTGTTTGCTCATAACCGGATTCCTTGGCCGAGACACGGCGATTTGTTCCGGAATTTAATTCCGTACTGGATGGTCCATAATATGTGCGCAAAACAGGGTCAAGGAATTATGAAGTGGTCGATATAGAATTAACGGCTTAAGGCTTGGCCTGTTGCAGGCTCATCAGTGTCTGGCAGACCGTTTCACGGCGTAGTGAGCAGCGCGTTGGCATCCCATAAGGTCAGAAGCGAGGTGATGGCGGCATCCAGATGTGTTGACGTCATCCCGTCCCGCGCTTCGCATGTCATGCCATGGAAAAATGTCGCGAAAATATCGGGTAGGGCCGCTGTTGTTGCACAATCGCGCAGTTCGCCGCGGGCAAGCGCGCGTTCCACACAGACCCGGATTCCGGTCCGCGTTCGCTGGCGCTCTGCAGCGAGAAGGGCCTGAACGGCTTCGTTTTCGGGCGAACAGTTACTGGCGCCCGATACGACCAGACAGCCACAGGGATGCGTCCGGGAAGCCTGCATGCGCGCCGAACCGCGCAAAGCCCGTTCAATCGCATCCCGCGGTATCAGGTTTTCGTCCCATAAGGGCGCCATCACCTGCCCGTAGGTCGCCAGATAATGCTGCACCACTTCGCGAAACAGGGCTTCCTTCGAGCCGAACGCGGCATAGAAACTTGCAGGCGAAATATGGCCCATGCAGGATTTGAGCTGTGTCAGGGAGGTCGGTTCGTAGCCCTGCGCCCAGAAAAGCGTCATGGCGGCATCGAGTGCTTTGTCCCTGTCAAACTCCCGGGGACGCCCTGTTCGCGCCATGGTGCTGCTCCTTTTGAAAGACTTTCATATTAAGTGATCCAGAAGTGATTGCCAAGGTTTTGAGGTCCTCATATATATACCGATCGTTCCATATATGAGAGCCGTATGACCCCCAATACGACATCACCCGCGAAGAGCACTGAGGACAGGTTGCCTGTAGCCGGTCTGCTCGCACTGGCCATGACCGGTTTCATCTGCATCATGACCGAAACGCTGCCCGCCGGTCTGCTGCCTCAGATCGGGGTGAGCCTGCACATTTCCCCGGCATTGGCAGGACAGATGGTGACATCTTATGCTCTGGGCTCCCTGAGTGCCGCGATCCCACTGACACTCGCCACACAGCGCTGGCGGCGGAGGC
>NZ_BEWL01000033.1 GCF_002723915.1 Gluconobacter albidus | reverse complement strand
GGGGACGAGCTTCGATGATCTGATTGCAGTCATGAAGATCAGTGCTTCCAGCTTTTACAATGCCTTCGAAAGCAAAGAGGCGCTGTATCATGAGGTGATTGAGATCTACATGAGTGTCGCTGGAGGTTGGTTTCTCGATATCCTTGGTGAAGATGCCGATACGCGAACCGTCTTTCAGGATTTAACGATAGCAGCTGCCGTTGAATTTACACGCCCCGACCATCCTACAGGATGCATGATTTCAGTCGCGGCAACGCAATGCTCTCCTAACCAGCACCGTTTGCGTGACCTTTTAGCCAGACAGCGGAAGCAGGCAGAAGGTGCTATGGCTGCACGCTTACAAGAAGGCTTGGAAAGGGGAGACCTGCCGACAGGCGCCGATATCAACGCCTTAGCAGCGTTCTATGGATCTCTTTTACGCGGTATGGCTGTCCAAGCTCGTGACGGAGCATCACAAGAGCGGTTGAAGGAAATCGCGTTGATCGGAATGAACGCCTGGCCACAGACCTGAACGAGATTTTTCAAAAGGCTTCATCATACCGATTGATTATGAACTTCAGTGCGCAAAGCATATTAGTTGGCATAACAAATATTATGCGACCTATCGATGACTGCCCAATACTACAAAAACAAGGCCATGTGCGTCATGGCATTCGGTTTCACCATCATCTATAACAAACAACCCATGCGCTGTCGCCGCGTGTGCTCAGGTATGGAATTATTTTTCCATCAGATGATGCACGATCCCAGTGAGGGTCTTTCGCCTTTCCTCCTGAGAATATAACGGCGTACCGATCAGGAGTTCATCAGGTCTGTACCGCTCTGCGAAAGCGGAAATGTTTTTTGTGACGTCTTCTGCGGTTCCTACGAATGTATAACGTAGTGTGCTGTCAAGGAGACACTGTTCCTGACTATTCCAGGACACTGACCGAGGTGCAGGAAAAGTCGACGGACGTCCCTGACGTAGGGCAACGAAATGCTGCTGTAGAGATGTTGCCGCCTGCTGTGCTTGGGTATGCGTTTCTCCGATCACTGCGTTGATGCCCAGCATGGCATAAGGTGACTGCAGTCGCTCCGAAGGCTCAAACCGCTCACGGTAAAGCGCCAGAGCCTCTTCCATCAGATCAGGAGCGAAATGGCTGGCGAATGCAAATGGCAGCCCCATAATAGCGGCCAGATGAGCGGAGGCCGGATCACGACGCAGCGCGCGCATTGTGGCCTGATCGGAACCGGGCGCCCGTCCAAGCCCAAGATCGATCCGGCCCGGATGGTTTTCGTAGCGCCTACGACATAGCCGATCACGACCGCAGTCGCAGCGGAGGCAATGCCCGCCATTGAGTGATGTTCGGCCAGCCAAAAGCGCTTGAAGCCCAGACTTTCTTCATGCTGCGCAAGATCCGCACTCCGATGAAGCGCCTCGGTCGCCGAACTGCCTTCGGTGATGAACGCGAGATCGAGAATTGAAAGTGGAATCATGTGCAACGCCCTGTTACCAGTTTGCCCATATAGGTGGGGTGGACTGTGGGATGTGCCAAGCAGAAAGGGCGAACCTTCTATAACTCGGGGGACGTCCCGCTCCGACCTTAGAAAAGGATGCTGTTCCTGTTGCCCTACAGGATACGGTCTGTAGAAAATTAACTATATCGCGCGTAGTTAGGCCAGCGCCTGCCTCAGTGCCGCAGGATCTGCATCAGGTGGATAGGATTTTTCTTTAGAGCTACGTTTTTGAAAATAGGTTTTTGGCAGGGTTTAAGCCATAAATGCTCGACTAAAACCAGTTTAGGACCATCATGACAACTTACGCCTCGGGAAAGATCCGAACACGTTGGGCCACGATCGACGACCTCCCTACACTGAAGAAACTCATCAACAGATCCATCGACACACTGCAGGTAGGATTTCTTACCCCTGAGCAAATCATCGCCAGCCAGGCCGTCATGGGCCTGGATACCCAGCTGGTTGAAGACGGATCCTATCTCATCGCCGAATATGACGGGGTTTTAGCGGGATGCGGAGGATGGAGTAATCGCGCGACACTCTACGGAGGCGACCACAGCAGCGACCTGCGTGATCCTATTCTTCTGAACCCTGAGCGAGACCCTGCGAGGATCCGGGCCATGTACACCGATCCTGCTTTCACACGAAAAGGTATTGGCAGTCTCATTTTGAAGCAGTGCGAACAAGCTGCAGCAGAGCATGGTTTCAGAACTGCTGAGCTTATGGCCACTCTTAGTGGAGAACCTCTCTACATCGCCTCCGGCTATTACCCTTTAGAAAGAATTGAAGCCACAGGAGATGGAGTGAACGTTCCACTGATACGAATGCAAAAAAAATTAAAGCCTTAGTCTTAGCCGGCGGGTCTGTACAAATTTTCCAAAAAATGGGCCCCTCCCCGTACCCTATGTCCGTTAATCTACAGTCTCGATCGCCCGCGCCGCCAGACAGCCAAGCATCGCGACGCTGCCGCAGCTCCCCGGCAAGAGCATGACGCCACGCGCGGCGGCTTCTCCATCGAGCTTCTCGGCGAGCCGATAGCTATCCAGTTCGGCTGCGATGTCGAGATAATGAGCGCCATTGCGGATCGCTGCACGCATCAATGGTTCGGCAGTGCGCAGGAAGGGGCCGGCGCAGTTGAGCAGCACCGTTACGTCCGAAAGCACTGCGTCCATAGCCGCCGGGTCGTCGAGGGTGAAGGCTCGCGTCTCGCCGTCCAGCCCAGCCAACGCCGCGGCATCACGACCGGCAAGGACCGGATCGAGCCCCGCGGCCTTCGCATAGCCGGTTGCGAGGCGCGCGGTGTAGCCGGTAGCGCCGTAGATCATGAGCCAGCTCACGACGCATGCTGCCAGCTCTTGAACACGAATTCGAGGCTGTAGCCATCGGGATCGAGCACGTTCGCGGCATAATAACGGAGATCGTAATGGAGCCGCGCACCGGGTGCTCCCATGCCTCCGCCTGTCGCCTCGGTGGCACCGGCGGCGATTGCAGCGGCATAGGCGGCATCAACCTGTTCCCGAGAATCCGCGACGAACCCAATATGGGCAGCCCGTCCTTCGACCACGCCCTGACGCAGCCAGAAGAAGATGCGTCCCTTGCAGCCAAAGCCCTTGAGAGCGGGGTGGCCGGAAGGAGCTTTCTTGCCATCGTAATCGACGCGATCAGTGATGCCGAGCGGCGCGAGTGCTTGCGTGTAGAAGGCGATGGAGCGGTCGAGGTCGGCAACAGATAGAAAGACGTGATCGAGCATTTCTGATCTCCTGTTCAGACGACGTAACCGCCGGCAACTTTGATCGTTTGCACTACCTTGACCGCCTGCTCCGGATTGCGCTTACAGGTGAGGATGATGCGGCCACCGCCGGTGATGATCGTGATTTTCATAGGGTGTTCTCCGCTACTTTTCGAGTGATTTGAAGATAGTTGTTGGGCCCGTTCGCGGCAGCGCCCGATCCTCCCTCGATTTTGCCTATTCCTGCTTTGCGTTTGCCGCGGCCACACGAGAGGCGCACAAGAGGCACATGGAAAAACAGCTTGTAGAACTGCGTCACCTTGCCTCAAACGCCCGGAACAGGCGTACCGAGACCGGTATCCCGCGCGTGGCGATGGTGCAGGGAGCGATACCAGAGCACGAATTGGCAGCGGTCTATGATCCGATGATCAACCTCATCCTCACCGGCAGCAAGGCAATGACGATCGGCGAACGGACAATGCGATACGATCCGGCTAGCTATTTCGTGATGTCACTGGATATGCCCGCCGTTGGCGAGGTGTATCCGGATGCTATCGGCAATCCCTATCTGGCCGTTAGCCTCACGATCGACCCGCAGATGGTGGGCATGATGCTTGCCGATCTCGGCCATGTCGCCCCGCCGCCGTGTTCGAGTGGGTTCTCGGTAGCGTCGGTGACGCCCGAGTTGCTCGATGCGTGGCTGCGCATGCTGCGACTGATCGATAATCCGACCGATATTGCTGCGCTGGCTCCGGCCTACGAACGCGAGATCCTGTATCGGGTGTTGCAGGGACCGCACGGCGCAATGCTGCGCGACATCGCCATGCCCGACACCGCCCTATCGCGCGTCCGGCTCGCCATCCACTGGATCCGCACGAACTTCAAGTTGCGGTTGCGGGTAGAGGCCCTTGCCGAGATCGCCGCAATGAGTGCCTCAGCCTTCCATCGACACTTCAAGGCTGCGACGGCGATGAGCCCGCTGCAGTTTCAGAAACGTATTCGCCTGCTTCAGGCCAGAATGCTGCTGATCGCCAGCTCCCAAAGCACCGCTGCAGTGGCTTATGAGGTGGGGTATGAAAGCCAGTCCCAGTTTACTCGGGAATATACACGCTTCTTCGGTCAGCCTCCCGCAAGGGACGTGCGCCAGATTCAGCGCGAGCTGCGCGACGGCCTGGCCTGACGATCACCCGTGACCGTTACAATGTCGGCTTTCGGGTAACCATCATTACCGCTCTGGTGTCTGC
>NZ_BEWL01000032.1 GCF_002723915.1 Gluconobacter albidus | reverse complement strand
GGGTCAACGGGCGTTTAGATTAATCGGACTACTCCTTTAGTATTCTGACATTCCCTCTCGTCAAGGAAGTATTTTAATTTTTATGAAATAATACTTTGTTAATATATTAACATAAGAGATAATTACTTGATAATTTCGTTAAATTCCAAAACGTTCCTGTCTGGATCACGAATAAAACAGACGACGCGTCTGTCGTGCCCCATATGCACTGGGCCTTCTGTGATCGTAATCCGTTCCTGTTCCAGCCAGGGAACAAAATCTACCATACTTTCGATAATAAATGCCGCATGTGTGTATCCTGGATATTTGACAGGAACATCCATCAGAACATTACCAGCCGGGTCTGACACACCATTAAAAATAAGATGAAGACGAAGCCCGGATGGGTGATGTAGACCACAGGCTTTCACCGCTGGAGCGTATTCTTCTGGATCACGGATGAAGCCAAATTTGGCATAAAACCGTTCGGAAACGGCGAGATCCGTCACACGAATGCCTACATGATCTAGACTCAGATGAGCAAAGTTCATTGCGCCTCTCCTGTTTTCAAATCCGCTACAATATTCGCGAATGGAACAAACCTCTCCAGGCTTTCCGTGCGCTGCAACCATCTACCAATGGCCTTGTATTCTGATAGATCAACACTTCCTTCCGGAGCTCTCGCAACATAACTGTAAAGCGCGACATCCGCGATTGTCGGTTCTTGGGTTCCTGCGATCCAGGTCCGGCCCAGCAAGGTTTGCTCGATCACTTTGAGTGTGTCATGAGCACGCTGGATGACCTCTTCCGGATTGAAGGAGGCTCCAAAGACTGTCACAAGACGCGCAGCACAGCATCCATATGTGATTTTTCCTGCCGCAACAGACAGCCAGCGTTGAATTTCCGCCTCTGTTACTAGGTCCTCTGGCAGCCAATGAGATGGCCCCATTTTTCGCGCGACATAAACAAGGATGGCATTGGAATCCGCAATGATGGTCCCGTCATCATCTAGAACGGGAATTTCTCCAAAGGCGTTCAGCCTTAAAAATTCCGGAGTTCTCTGCTCACCCGCTGCAAGGTCGACAAGCGTCAATTCGTGCGGCAGGCCGACAAGAGAGAGAAAGAGGTGCGCCCGATGCGCATGCCCCGAAAGGGGATGATAATAGAGTTTCATGGAGCACTCCCTAAAAAAACGGTTGAACAGATACATTGTCTTCTCACGGAACAAAGCGTGCGATAATCTGTCGAAATCGCACTTCATTATTGCGTTTTGTGGCTATAATTTGTTGATTACAGGAGAGAGATCTGATCGACCTTCCGGCATTGCGGATCTTTATGGCCGTGGCCGATCACGCCAGTTTTGTCGGAGCATCCCGGAAGCTGGGTCTTTCGGCAACAACGGTAACACGGACGGTGAGAAGCCTAGAGACAGCCCTCGGAATCTCCTTATTCAGCCGTACAACCCGCTCTGTACATCTGACCACTGAAGGCGTGGAGTTTCTGGCTCGGTGTCGGGCAGCGATTTTCGACCTAGATGGTGCGATTGCTATAGCGCAAGGAGCGAGGACTGCCCCCCAAGGAGTGTTGTCGATCACCGCCCCCGTTATTTTTGGACGGGTACACGTCCTTCCCGTTGTCACAGAACTTTTAAAAGCCTGGCCGCAATTGAACATCAGGCTTTTTTTGACAGACCGGGTTGTTCATCTTGTGGAGGAAGGAATTGATCTCGCCATCCGGATTGCACCTCCACAAGACAGCGCCCTGAAGATGCAGAAAATCGGAGAGGTCCAGAAAATCTTTGTTGCCAGCCCGGCTTATCTGAAGAAACACGGAGAGCCACAGGTCTTTGAGGATCTCGCAACGCATAGCCTCATTGAGGTTAATGAATATGCAGCGGGATATTCTGAGTGGCGACAGGGCGGGAAATCTGGTTTTTCGATAAAAGTCTCGCCCCGGCTTTTCGTGAACAGTGTCGATGCGGCTCTCACAGCCGCCATCGAAGATCTAGGCATCGTCACGGCATTATCCTACCAAACTCACCAATTTGTTGAAAATGGGCAGCTTCGAAGAATTTTGACTGACACCCCCGCCTCAGTACTTCCGGTCTTCATCCTGTTCCCTGCCAAAGAACGTCAGTCCGTAAATGTTCGAACGTTTGTTTCCGCGATGAAAGACAGGTTTATGGCAAAAAGGTCTCTCAAAGCACACCCCACATAGCAGAAGGGTCCCGTGCAACCAGCCGCTACGATTTTTATGCATTGTGCGGCTTTACGTTTGAGCTTCATTCCACGAGTAAATGCAAAGCTTTTTGAGCTCTAAAGCGGCAGACCACCCTGGTTCAGAGCGAGTTCGCACAAGACGCAGAAAAACGTCGGTCAAAATCTTTGGCAATTTCTGCAAGAGTGACCTCGCCTAGTTGAGCGATCAGAAGCGCCTCAGCTTTTTCGAGTGCGCTCGTCATTGACGCATTTACGGCCTGCTCGACGAGGCAATCGGGCGCAGGGTCGGCCAGGCCAATTGCGAAAATACGCGGCTGCCCCACGGCTTTGTAGACATCAAGCATCGAGATACTTTCCAGCGGCTTCAGCAGCGTCCACCCGCCAGCGTGCCCCTTGATGGAACGAACGAACCCCACATCCCGAAGGCCTGCCATCGTACGCCGAATAACAACCGGATTGGTATGCAGCATTTCCGCTGCCTCACCGGAGGTGATGGGCCCATCTGCTCGATCCATATGGATCAGCAAGTGCATCATTCTCGATAATCGACCGTCCAGTTGCATCGCCTACCCTTTAGGCTCTCCTATCACGTCACTTCAAGAGTTGCAAAAAGCTGATAGGCATATATGTAACTTCGTATATTACATATGAAGTTGGATAGGATTTAACGATGTATGATGTGATCGTGATAGGCGGCAGCTTTGCCGGACAAGCGGCAGCTATTCAGCTGGCACGGGCTCGCATGAGCGTTTTGCTGATCGATGCTGGCTTACCGCGAAACCGCTTCGCAGACGCGTCTCATGGTTTCCTCGGCCAGGACGGCAAAGCGCCTAACACCATTATGCGTGAAGCCACTGCACAATTACGGCGATATCCAACTGCGCAGATCTTGCAGAACGACGCGCAGAAGGTGGCACGGAATGGCAAGACGTTTACTGTGTATCTAGCCAACAGAGAAAAATTTCAGGCGAAGCGGCTGATACTCGCTACTGGCGTTTCCGATACTTTGCCCGATATCCCTGGTGTAGCGGAACGATGGGGCAAGACCGTTCTTCATTGTCCTTACTGCCACGGATATGAGGTCCGCAATCATCAGCTTGGAATTATCGCTACCAACCCAATGTCAGTCCATCAGGCAACATTAATACCCGATTGGGGACCAACAACTTACTTCACTCAGGGAATTTACGAGCCGGATCCAGAGCAGGCAATGTTACTTAGCAAGCGCGGCGTCGTGATCGAACGTACTCCAATCATTTCTCTCATCGGAGATGCTCCTGGTCTGGATGCCGTGAAGCTGGCGGATGGACGGCTCATTGAAGTCGCAGCTGTGTTCACGGTACCGAAAACCAGACCTGCCAGCCCGATTGCCGAGGATCTGGGCTGTATTCTGGAAAACGGACCTACCGGTCCGTTCATCAAGGTCGATACCTGGGGCGCAACCTCTGTGTCCGGTGTCTATGCAGCTGGGGATGCCGCTAGCCCGATGCATAATGCAACGGTCGCAGCAGCGTCGGGTGTCCTGGCAGGTATAGCGGCGCACCAATCTTTAGCCAGGGCGTGATCACGCGGTAGCGCAATCCGCTGCTTGTCATCGAATACTCAGTTTTCTTTTCCATGCCCGAGCCGATGGCCAGGTCGGAACCCATAGGAACGGGCTTGCCATGCGATCAGGAAGCTTACAGCAGCGAGTGCCATCACAATCCAGGGGAATGACAGAGCTCCCCACGTTTCCAGCAACACACCACCCAACAGGCCACCGCCGGCTATGGCGCTGTTCCAGACGACGACATTCATCGATAATGCAGCATCTGTGCCCTCCCCGGCTGCATCAGCCAGAGCCGTCTGTAGCAACGTCGCGGCCCCTCCGAAAGTCAGACCCCATATCGTAACTCCAATCATGATCACCGCAGGCGATGCTGACCCAATTGCAAAAACGCCTGCAACAGCAGCGAATATTGCCAGACTGACCAGAACAGAAAGCCGAAGGGCATGATCGACCGTGCAACTGGTGAGCCAGATGCCTGCAAGGGCAGAAATACCAAAAAGCAGGAGGATGCGGTCCGCCTCTCCTGCCAGTCCCGCCGGTGCAATGAACGGTACGATATAAGTGTAGAGAACGTTATGCGCGAGCATCCATGTTACCACGACGCCCAGAACAGACCGCACGCCCGGAGTCCGCAGAACGCGCCCGAACGGCAGACGCTCATGCTGCGCAACTCCCGGGAAATCAGGGACGCTCTTCAGAACCCAGACAATCAGCAGCAGGGTCGAGGCCGACATGATTCCGAAGGCCAGCCTCCAGCCCATCAGAGCTCCCAGCCAGGTTCCGGTCGGAACACCCAGCGATAACGCGACTGGCGTGCCCACCATGGCAATGGCCAGTGCACGCCCCTGCTGGGAGCGTGTCACCATTTTGCGCGCATAACCCGCCAGCAATGCCCAGGCGAGGCCCGCAGCGGTACCCGCACCATAACGGGCCATAAGGGTGAGGCCGTAATGTGTCGAAACCGCCGTGATCGAATTGAAGATCACAAAACCGATGATCGCCAGCAGCAGTACCC
>NZ_BEWL01000031.1:0-2500 GCF_002723915.1 Gluconobacter albidus | reverse complement strand
TTCTGTTTGCAGCGAGCTTAAGCCGTTAGGTGTAGGCGTAGCGAAAGCGAGTCTGAATAGGGCGAATGAGTTGCTGGCAGAAGACCCGAAACCGAGTGATCTAGCCATGGCCAGGCTGAAGGTGCGGTAACACGCACTGGAGGGCCGAACCCACGCCTGTTGAAAAAGTCGGGGATGAGCTGTGGCTAGGGGTGAAAGGCCAATCAAACTCGGAGATAGCTGGTTCTCCGCGAAATCTATTGAGGTAGATCGTCGGGTGTTTACCCTGGGGGGTAGAGCACTGGATGGGCTAGGGGGGCCCAAAGCCTTACCAAACCTAACCAAACTCCGAATACCCAGGAGTATAGCCCGGCAGACAGACAGTGGGTGCTAAGGTCCATTGTCGAGAGGGAAACAGCCCAGACCACCAGCTAAGGCCCCTAAATCGTGGCTAAGTGGGAAAGGATGTGGGGATTCCAAAACAACCAGGAGGTTGGCTTAGAAGCAGCCATCCTTTAAAGAAAGCGTAATAGCTCACTGGTCTATTAGAAACCCTGCGCCGAAAATGTAACGGGGCTCAAGCCACGTGCCGAAGCTGTGGGTGCATTCTTTGAATGCGCGGTAGCGGAGCGTTCCGTAAGTCTGCGAAGGAGACGGGGTGACCCTCTCTGGAGATATCGGAAGTGCGAATGCTGACATGAGTAGCGACAAACAGTGCGAGAAACACTGTCGCCGAAAGTCCAAGGGTTCCTGCGCAAGGTTAATCCACGCAGGGTGAGCCGGCCCCTAAGGCGAGGGCGAGAGCCGTAGTCGATGGGAACCAGTTTAATATTACTGGGCCTGCCAGAAGTGACGAATGAGAGATGTTGTCTGTCCTTAACGGATTGAACAGGCTTTTCAATCATTCCAGGAAATAGCTCTGGCGTATAGACCGTACCCGAAACCGACACAGGTGGACTGGTAGAGAATACCAAGGCGCTTGAGAGAACGATGCTGAAGGAACTAGGCAAATTGCTCGTGTAACTTCGGGATAAACGAGACCCAACCGTGGGCAACCATATTTGGGTGGCACAGACCAGGGGGTAGCGACTGTTTAGTAAAAACACAGGGCTCTGCGAAATCGTGAGATGACGTATAGGGCCTGACGCCTGCCCGGTGCCGGAAGGTTAAGAGGAGGTGTGCAAGCACTGAATTGAAGCCCCGGTAAACGGCGGCCGTAACTATAACGGTCCTAAGGTAGCGAAATTCCTTGTCGGGTAAGTTCCGACCTGCACGAATGGCGTAACGACTTCCCCACTGTCTCCAGCATCGACTCAGCGAAATTGAATTCCCCGTGAAGATGCGGGGTACCCGCGGTCAGACGGAAAGACCCTATGAACCTTTACTGCAGCTTTGCAGTGGCATCAGAGACATTCTGTGTAGGATAGGTCGGAGGCTTTGAAGCCGGGGCGCCAGCACCGGTGGAGCCATCCTTGAAATACGACCCTGAATTTTTCTGATGTCTAACCGAGACCAGTAAGCCTGGTCCGGGACCCTGCATGGTGGGCAGTTTGACTGGGGCGGTCGCCTCCCAAAGTGTAACGGAGGCGCGCGATGGTGGGCTCAGGCCGGTCGGAAACCGGCTGTCGAGTGCAATGGCATAAGCCCGCCTGACTGTGAGAGTGACAGCTCGATCAGAGACGAAAGTCGGCCATAGTGATCCGGTGGTCCCACGTGGACGGGCCATCGCTCAACGGATAAAAGGTACTCTAGGGATAACAGGCTGATCTCCCCCAAGAGTCCACATCGACGGGGAGGTTTGGCACCTCGATGTCGGCTCATCACATCCTGGGGCTGGAGCAGGTCCCAAGGGTTCGGCTGTTCGCCGATTAAAGTGGTACGTGAGCTGGGTTTAGAACGTCGTGAGACAGTTCGGTCCCTATCTGCCGTGGGTGTAAGAGACTTGAGAGGATTTGTCCCTAGTACGAGAGGACCGGGATGAACATACCTCTGGTGCACCGGTTGTCACGCCAGTGGCACAGCCGGGTAGCTAAGTATGGACGGGATAACCGCTGAAAGCATCTAAGCGGGAAACCCACCTCAAAACTAGGTCTCATAGAGCCGTGAGAGACCATCACGTTGATAGGCCGGGTGTGAAAGTGCAGTAATGCATGCAGCTAACCGGTCCTAATCGCTCATACTTCTCACATCAAACACATGCACAGAAATCAGCCACACTCTCTTCATAAAAACGCACCAACCTCCACCCTCTCTCAAAAGACAGGGTGGGCTGGAAGACCTGGTGGCCATTGCGAGGGCCCTACACCCGATCCCATCCCGAACTCGGCCGTGAAATCCCTCAGCGCCTATGATACTGCACCTTAAGGTGCGGAAAAGTCGGTCGCCGCCAGGTCCCCCAGCCCACTCACACCACAAAAAATACCCCAACATCAAAAACACCACCGCGGGGTGGAGCAGCCCGGTAGCTCGTCAGGCTCATAACCTGAAGGCCGCAGGTTCAAATCCTGCCCCCGCAACCAAC
>NZ_BEWL01000030.1 GCF_002723915.1 Gluconobacter albidus | reverse complement strand
CGTCAGCAAACTGGCTACAGTGCTACAGAAACAGCCGTTTATTATGCTGACGCATTATCTTTGCGCTGATGATGTATCTGCTGAACATAAAGAAAAATGGATCATATGATCCCTTTCTTTGTTTGTTGGTTATTGCTTTGGGATATATGAATTACAAGCAATAAGCCTTTCACAGATTGATCTTGATATTCTTTTTTTTATAGGCGATAACTTATTAACCAAAACGGAAAACGCTTCTGTTTTAAACAAACCAAGGACTTATATCATGGGCTTTTTTGATAAATTTGAAGCAAAAGAACTGAAGATTGTAACGGTTAATAAACCGGCTTTAAAGAAAGATGCCAGAACTGCTATGGTTGATGGTCTTATGGACCAGATCACTTATGCAGAAAAAGCAAAAGATTTCGCAAGTATTGATGCCACTTTAAAGCAGGTTATGGCTGACAGCGTTATTGATAAAGATCTTGGTAAAAGAAAGAAGGAAATTAAACGTAATCCTTTCTGGTTTAAGAAGGCAGGTGATAAGTATGGAACCATTATAAAATTCGGCATACAGTCCATCAACCCATTTAAAGGTTTTGATGCGGGCAAATATGTTATCGTTGGTGATAATCTTGATCAGCTAATTGAATTTTATAAGGACTGCATTAAAGCAGTTGAAGTGGGCGAACTAGACCATATTATCGATCCAATTGTAAAAGAAAGACAAGGGCGTGGCCGTCCCGCGAATTCCACTGCAACAGTAGCAGGGCAGGGGGAACTGGAAGCTACCCCTGTTGAACTGACACGCGAAATGGATGACGATCAGCCTGTCATTGAAGTCCAGGATGAAATCATTCCGCACCAGACGGTTTCATCCAGACACAGCAACAAGAAGTAAGCTTGCTGTTTGGATCAAAGAAAACCCCGGAAGAACATTCCGGGGTTTTTTTATGTCACTTGCGTTTGTCCAGAAGCTTGCACTTGGCTATATGCTTCTTGTTCTTTGTGTCGGACGATAAAACCGACTTTATCATGCTTGGATAAATCTTCTTACCATTGAAAACATGGTCACGAAGTTCATCGGTTTCAGCCATTTTATAGATGGCAGATCTAACCTGCTTGCTTTTATCGTCCTTTAGATATTCACGTTGGGCTTCGGTCCCATACGTTGCGATGGCTGATCTGACGTTGGCACTTTCATCATCAATCAAGTCCCATCGATCCTGTTCGGTTCCATATATGGCAACCACCTTTCTAATCATCCATAACGCATTAATGGTTTCGTTTGATAAATTGTTATGTGACACATATTTTAAAATGGTTATTCGGTCATCTATCGGGAAATGCCTGAAATGATTTAGATATAAGTCATCTGCATAATCGGAATTATTGTTTGAAAGAATATAAAAAAACTTTGTTCTTAATATTTGTTCTTCTGTTATGTATCTGTCTAACCCGGCTATGGTTCCGATATATTGTGGTTGTATAATGTATGGCATTTCTTTGTTTCCTTTTTGTTTAACAATAATATTTAATATCATGATTTCTTGTTTATCTTGGTAGTTTACTAAATTATCGACTTTGATTTGAATTTGTGGATGTTATTATGTGTTTGTTGATTTATTAAATGAAAGGATACATATATGAATAAGAAATCATTATTTGCTGTATGGGCAGCTATCGGGCTTACGATGGCTGGTTCAGCCCATGCATCCCGGCCATGTCGTCAGTCCGACATATCATCGGAACCGCGCACCTATATGATGGCGGACATCGATTATGTCCAAGGTGATCAATATGAAGTTGCCATTGGCATGAAGGTGTTCGGACACCACTACATGTTCCATTATCCAAACCCGGCTAGTAACTATGCCTTTGGTCCCACCCTTATCAGTTTTGATAAGGATAAAAGGAACGTGGTTGTGTTTGGGAACAACCCGCCAGAAGTCATGCGGACCTTTGGAACGGGAAACGACGAATACTGCTTCATAAACGTCTGGACGGTTAGTCATAAGTAAAGAATTTTTGTTATGCTATACCTATAAAACATCATGCTTAAACAGCATAACTACTAACTGGAATGGTTGGTTAAGTTGATCTTCTTGAAAAGGAACAGATCAATGTTTGTTGTTATACATGAAAAGCCCGGTTGTTTTTCCCAATTGCTTGGGGTGTTTGTAAACCGAATGCAGGTCGGAAACGAAATTATTCGGACGATGGAAGCCTTAAAAAAGGATGGGGAACATACCAACCAATCAGACTTCAAGATTATTGAAGCCGAATTGAATAAGAATAATATGATTTTTGAATGAATGGGCGGGGATAAAACCCCGCCTTTTTCATTAGTAAATTGCGATACTGGATTTTGCCCAGTTGTTTTCAATTCCATAAGCAATCGCGTTTATGGTTGCGGCTACCGTATCAATTTTCTTTTTAGAATCTTTGTGTTCTTTGACCGGTTTGAACAGGTCATTAGCATCAATATAAAGACGTGCGTTCATGCAGTTCCAATGAAACACCTTGTTGTTCCAGTGAACGCGCTGTTCCATCACGGCAACTGAAAATTCTGATGTGGCTTGTGTCAGCGCTTTGGTGGTCTGTGGAACCGCAACCGCCTTCTTGCCAGCCTTCTGGATTGCCTGAAGGGTAGGGGTGGCTTGCCATGCATCGCCAGCCATCGCCTTGACGTCATACTTCTTCATGTTGTTGATCAGGTCTTGGTTGAATCTATCGGTATCAATGGCTTCACCTTCTATGACGTTCAGTTGTTTTTCATCTACCCATTCTTGATATTTTAAATTCACATTGTTTGTTATGGCCCTTGATGGGACATATGCATGTGGAAAAATATAATAATGTCTTTTGTTATCGATTGTTTTCGTAAAAACATTAACATAACAACAAAGATCATTCACATACGCCAAATCGAATCCTGATATTCTGCATTCGTATTTGTCACCTTCAAACATATCTTTGTCATAGCATTTGTTTAAATCTTCTGACGTTATCCATCCTTCGGCATTGTTGAACCAGATGTTAAGCATCTTTGTGAAGAATTCTGGCCTATCTGTTGGAATGCGTCTTGCATCATATGCTTTAGATTTGAATGACACCTTATCGATGGCTGAATTCCAACATGGATTGGCCTTCTTCGATGTGGTTTCGTCATATGGGTCATCATTTTCTTCAGCCCCATAGATCAATCCCAATATGTTTGGATTGCGAATGGCAGGATGACATTCAATGTTCATCCTGATTGATTCATCTTTGATAAATCCAAATGAAGTTAGATCATAACCGGCTGTTGTGATTGCAATCATCGCTGACTGCTTACGTTTATTGGCACCAGATCTAAGGACATCCCATGTGCTTCTGTTGGGATGTGCATGAAGTTCATCAACGATAGCGAAGTGAATGTTTAGTCCATCCATGCGTTGTGAATCACGGGACAGGGCGCGATATAACCCATTGTTCTTTGTGCAAAGGATCTTTTTGTCCAAAGCCCTGACACCAAGATATTTCATTAACTTGTGTTGTTTGGGATTTGTTATCTGGGCCTTGGTGCCGCCAAAAACGATTTCTGCCTGTGTTCGGTCGGTAGCAGCGGAATACACTTCTGGGCCACCTTCACCATCACAACACATTCCCCATAAGGCTAGGATGGACATCATGAAGGACTTGCCGTTTCCACGCGCAACAGACAGGTATATTTCGCGGAAGCGCCTGTAGCCTTTGTTTTCGCCTTCTGCGTAGTGCCATCCCAAAAATTGGGACATTAAGAAGACTTGCCAGTCATCTAATACAACTGGTTGTCCGGCTACTGGTCCCTTGTAGTGGTACATGACCAGACAGAATTTTCTGAATCGTTCACCTGTTTCCGGTTCATAATAGAATGGGAAGTCAGGTGTGTTTTGGCGTATGAAATCTTCAAAGGCGTTATAACAAGATTTCTTTACTATTTTGTTTGTTATGATGTTTCCACATAAAACATCATATGGGTAGCGGTAGGACGATTTTGTTAATTCATCCATCCCTTCATATAATTCTTTGAAATCAAATTCATATGTCATATTCAGTCATTTATAATATTTGTATATATCTATTTATTTTAGATATTAAATAAAGCATACAAACATAAAGGAATATGATTATGATATGGATTTTATTTTTAATATTATTATGTGTTTTGGGTTATCTTGTATGGGATAACCGACATATAAAGACAATGATTGAAAATGGGAATGATGCAGGGGTTTTGCTTTATGAAATCAATAATATATATGATGAAAATAAAGAAATAAGAAACATAATTGATGAAATAAACAATAGACTTAATACTGAAAAACAAGAAGTAATTGACGATTACGAAAAGCAGATAGAAGAATTAATTTCGTTTACAAAAGATAAGTTGCAAGAAGTTGGAATTAAATTCGATAAATAAAACGCCATACATTAACTTGTTTGATATTCATTTCTTTCTTTTCCTTAGTTATGGCCGCTGGATTATCCAGCGGCTATTTCTTTGTGTAAATTAAATTTTTATCACACGGCTTAGTTCTGGAATGATTTTATCTGTTTTTCCTTGGCGAAAAAATATGTCTATTATTGTATATGAAAGTTCAGCTTTCGCGTATTTAGCAAAATCTAAAATTGCTTGAAATCCAATATCATCAGAAATACATAAAATATGTTCATTAAATTCTATTTTTAAAAAATTATGGTTCACGTTTTGATTGAAGTTTATATAGTCAATTATGTTTTCGGATGTACAGATTGTGTCGTATGCTTCTTTTACAACATACTTTAGAATTTCATATCTGCGAACTTTTTGATCATAGCGTTTTTTTAATTCTTCATCACTTATAGATTTTACTGAATTTATTATAATACTTTTTCTTTCAATAATACCATTGTATGAACTTCCCCATATTCCATCTATTTGTGGCGTTTTCCAATAATGCATTATATTAAGGTATATAAAAAAATTGAATATAGTTTCAGAATTATAAAAATTTTCAAAACCAAATCTGCATCCCTGCAGGTCGAATTTTTCTATATGGAAAGTTTTTAATATATCTAGTTTATAACACACCAAATCATTTAAAATTCTGTTTTCCTGCTTTAATAATACGGTAAGGTCGTCAAAATTCCCGGCATAGAACTTTTTGCTGTTATTGAAGAACCAGTCATGAACAAAAATATATTTTATATAACAATCAAGTACTTCATTATATGTTTGAAGATGTTCATTTTCAATCATGATAATACTTTCAAGTATATAGATCTTGGATCAGAATATTCTTATATGCAGAAACCGTGTTGGAATCATACGTGTCCGAAATCATCTTAACGCTGGTTCCGCAATTTTTTGCGATGATATAGGCCGGGACACCCTTTTTCAGCATATTGGTAATGTACGTATGACGGCAGCAGTAGGCTGAACGGTTCACACCCATGTTGTCCCTTTTTAAGCCGCATCGGTCTAGCATATCGATGAAGTGACGGATGTAGCAGGCTTTCTTGATGCCTTCATGGACGTAATCCGATGGGGCAGGGGGATGGCC
>NZ_BEWL01000029.1 GCF_002723915.1 Gluconobacter albidus | reverse complement strand
CTCCTGTCCCGCCATGGTGGTCTGGTCCGGTCGTCTTCCGGAATGGCAATCAAGACGGTTCCGCTCGCAGCGGCAGGGTCGTTTGATACGCTTGTCGTTGTCGGAGGCGAAGGCCACAGGCAGGCCATGAATTGTCCGGAATTACAGGCCTTCATCCGATATCAGGCGACCACGGCGCGGCGGATATGCAGCGTATGTACCGGGGCCTTTCTGCTGGCGGCGGCCGGAATGCTCGATGGACGCCGCGTAACGACACACTGGCAACAGGCTGCAACTCTGAAAGCACTGTTTCCAGAAGTCATGGTTTCGGCCGATGCCATTCATGTCCATGATGGCCCGGTCTGGACGTCTGCTGGCATCAGCGCAGGCATAGATATGGCCCTTGCGCTGGTGACGGAAGACCTCGGGACAGAAGTGGGGCATCGCACGGCCCAGCAGATGGTCGTTTTTTATCACCGTCCCGGAGGACAGTCCCAGTTCTCGGTACTTCTTGAGATGGGAAGCACTCAGAAACGCTTTGCCGAACTGTTGGGATGGATCCGGTCCAACCTGAAACAGCGTCTGACCGTGGATATTCTGGCCAGTCAGGCCGGCATGAGCCCCCGCAATTTTTCTCGCAGTTTCCGGGCAGCGGTGGGAATGAGTCCCGCCAGAGCGGTCGAGAAACTGCGTCTGGAAGCAGCCCGGGAGCGGGTCGAGCGCTCCACCCTCCCCATTGAAGCCATTGCAGTCATGACCGGGTTCCATGATCCCGAACGGATGCGGCGCGCCTTCCTGCGGGAGTTTCATCAGCCGCCTCAGGCTATCAGGCAAAATGCTGTGGTCGAGGCGACCTGAGATTGCTCATTTTCCTAGATGAGAAAACGGCTTGTTTTGTAGGCAATCCCGGTAAGATCCACTCCTATGATGGATCGCGTCTATCCCGCTAGAACAGATCAAACACGCGGCAGATCAGGACCCTTCCTAGAATTTAACCCCTTGAATGAGGGTCGACCCGCAGGAAGAGCAGAATTTCTTCAAGCACCTGCCATCGGTTCCTCTCCATAACCACCATATGCGTTCCTTCCCCAATCTCTATCCAGCGACGGTACGATGCGTTGAAAAAACGTGAAAACAGATTCCTCATCTGCTGAGTGGTTACGTCTAAATCCCACTCTGCATGAAGCAGAAGAACCGGGACCGTGATCTTTTCGGGACTGTAAAACGCCTTCCCTGCGGACCAGTAGTCACGCACATCCTGAATCATGCCCGCAGGCGCCCGGATCACTCCATCCTGCTCTGCGGGATCGCTCGCAAGAATAACTGCGGCCCACTGTTCAAACCATCCTGCTGGCAGAATCTCTTCGCGTTTCTGCTCAGGTGCGCCTTCAAGCCAGCGCTGGCGAAATGCCTGAACATTAAAGCGGCGATAAGCAGGCACGGGGCCACCCGGATCCAGACGAGAAACCCCGTCATTGATCCATTGCGGTGCAATCAGCGTTAATTTCTCCACCTTGTCATTGTGAGCAGCCGTATATGCGCCGGTAACCGTGCCACCCCAGGACATTCCGATCAGGCAAAGACGTGGGATGGCAAGCGTTACGAGAAGATAGTCAACAGCAGTACTCAGATCGCGTACTGCTGTTTCGGTCCTGACCTGAGGCAGCGCAGCTTCAGGTGCACCTCCCATTCCATCAGGACGCGTTGATCCTCCGAAACCCCTTACGTTAAGCGCATAAACATCGAACCCTTCCTGAGCGAGGAGGTCCATGAATGCCCCCTCCCCGACAGGCACATCGAAAAGACTTTCTGCCGGCAGTGTCGCGCCATGCATCAGCAGGATGGTGCGCTGTGGATCAAACGTCTTGATGTCTGCACGTCGTTTATGGCGCAGATGAAGCGAGATATCGGCCGTATCACTCGGAATGAACAGGTTTTCCATAAGCAGATTTATCATCTGGCGTCTCCTACATTTGGTTGCGCAAATTCCCATGCAAAACCTTCTGGACGACGCCTGACATATCCGGCACCCGTTTCCGCGAAATGACTGGTAAAGCAGAGACTCCCGCTTTCAGCCGCTTCTCTAAGAAACCACCGCCGCGAGCGCTCGGCAGGCTGAACGAATTCGCAGTAAACGGACCGCAGATCCGGACGATAAACCTGCAGAGGATGGTGCATGACATCTCCTGTAAACCACGCGTCTTCACCATCCGACCGCAGCCGGATCGAGGCATGATCGATGCTATGACCGGGAGTAGGATGAAAAGAGAAACCTGCAAGAAGATCTTGACCGTCGATGATAATCGCCTCTCCCAGCCCGGCTTCGATAACGGGGAGCATGCTGTCTGTATAGACACGTGGGAGTGGGCGATGGTCCGGGCGCCCTAAGATCTCTGGAGGCAGGTCTGGAGCAGGGTCAATACCGTCATTGCTGGCGCCGTATCGGGCCTCAATCACTGAGAAAACATGACGGGCTTTCGGAAAGGTCGGCACCCATTTTCCGTTGTGCAAACGCGTATTCCATCCAACATGATCGGCATGAATATGCGTATGCAGAACGGTATCAACCTGCTCCGGTTGTACGCCTGCGACTGCAAGATGTTCGAGAAACGACGTATGCAGATGATCCAGTGCCGGTGCGGCAGGTAACGGCTTGTCGTTGCCCGTGGCGGTATCAACCAGGATATTGAGACCAGCAACCTGAACAAGCCACGCATGAGTTCCCTGCGCGAGCCCACCGGTCACGGGATTAAATGATCCTGGCGTCAAATACGGACCGAATATTGCAAGTGCCTCAGCGTCGATATCCGGATACAGTTTGTGAGGGCGCGCGTTATCCCAATGAAGTTCGGGAATACGCGTGACACGGGCGTCACCCACTTGAAAAGCTGCTGCCATGATTGACTCAATACGATTGTTTTACGTCGCATCAGACGTTAGGGTGCGCGTAAACATCATACAAATCGATTTGATATATGAAACCCATTGATCATTTCAATCTTCGCTCTTTCGATCTCAATCTTCTGATTGCTTTCGACGCCCTCGTTTCAGAACGCAGCGTCACAAAGGCGGCACGACGCCTTCGCATTCAACAACCCGCAATGAGCCATGCACTCGCCACCCTCCGAATGTTACTGGCCGATGATGTGCTCGTCAGAACCGGTGCTGTCATGCAGCCGACCGCCAAAGCGTCAACCATGGCGTCACATGTCGCGGAGTTGTTAAGGCAGGCTCAGCACATCCTGATGTATGAGGAACAGTTTGATCCTGCGACGGAACAGCGCATCTTTCGTTTCGGCTTTTCGTCCGAACTTGAAGTCTTTCTGATGCCTAAACTGACGGCCTATTTGCAACGGCATGCACCTGGAATACGACTGCTGTCACGTGGATCTCCTCGGAGTGAGGTCTATACATTACTGGATACGGGGGCGCTGGATATCGCAGTTGGGTGTTTTGATTTCGGTTTGGAACGCCATTGTGGAGTATCGTTGTATGAGCAGTCTCTCGTCTGCTGCTTCAACCCGGAACTGATCGACCCGGATGCTCCAATCACGGTTGAGCGTTATCTTGCATTGCCCCATGTTCTCATGACGCTGAAAGATGACATCCAGGGATGCCTGTCAGACGCACTGATGCAGATTGGTCAGGAACTCAACGTGGTCCTCGCTGCATCAGATTTTCTGACGGCACTTGCTGCCGCAGCAGCCGCCCCCGTTCTGGCTACGCTTCCCAGCCGGATCGCTCAGCAGCATGCCGCGCATTTCGGTTTGGCAATCCATCCCGTTCCACTGGACCTGCGTATCCCGGCAGTATCGATGATCTGGTCAGCCCGGAGTGATCGTGATCCTGCCGCAGTATGGCTGCGCGATGCTGTCGCATCAGTATTGGATAGTCATGTAAGATCAGATTTTTAATAGACGCTCAAAATAGCTAAGACAGATAAATCTCTCCAGAAAGAGATAGGCTGTCATAGCTTCCCCAAAGCACGAGGAGTCATGACGACTTACATCAGCAGAAATTCTGATTATAGAGAAAATGGGCATCCATCTTTGTATGAACGTCAAATCTTTACCAATTTGATTGCGCGCTCAGGACATGCTTTCACACACAAACCACAAGCACGGCATTGATCAGCATGCGGGGTATAGGCGACCATCCCTCCGTGGACATAGCTCTTGATTTTGCCCACAAATGAAAGATCGCGATAATCGGACGGATCGATCTTGCGCACTTCAAACACATCGTAAGGACATACGGCGACGCAGGCGTCTTTTCCCTCACAGCGATTTAAGTCTACGACCGGCATGACCCGTCCTGTTTGGCCGTCTTTCAGACATTTAGGTGTGGTCATCGCTTTACTCCCTGACCCGCTTATTTCGCGCCCTGCTGTAAATGCCCACTTTGCCGCAGCTTCTGCGCGAACATCTCAAGCGTAGTTGTGGGCTTGCCCAGTTCCTGCCAGGTTTTTTCGGCATAGAACGGATCTTCGTGATCCCCGAAATACGCAAACAAATGCGCGACGAACTTCATTTTCGGATTAAAAAGACCGATCATCCGCATGATCCAAAGTGGAGCCACGCGAATTTTAAGTGTCGGATCGTAATTTCGGACAAACCGCTCCAGCGCCTGCCTGACGGAGATCGCTTCCGGCCCCTGTACGGGGCAATGTACAGGCATTGCCTCAGGATTCTGAAACGCCTCAATCACCCAGCGCGCATAATCGGCGGAACTGATCCACCAGATTTTGATGTGGGTATTCCCGATCCACTGGAGCGCTCGACCGCTGATCATATTCGGCAGCAGGTCCATGAAATGGGTCGGTGCGAAAAACGTATGACGAATACCGGAATCCGCGATGATTTTGTGCCCTTCCATCCGAATAATATTGGGCACGATGTTATGGCTGATAGTGTTAAGGGCGGGAGGATAGGCGCCCAGAGCACCGATTTTAGCAATATACCTAATATTCAATCCTTTGATAGCGCTCATCAAGTTTCGCACACCCTCCCTCTCTTCGTAGAAAGGAAGCGTCAAATCCGCCGTCTCGGTCGCAAGGTTGAGATAGAGCGCATCCACCCCGTCGAGCGCCTTGCGCAGCCCCGTAACATCCCGCAGATCCGCCTGAATGATTTCGACATTGGCCGGAAGCATCCTCCGGGCCTTGTCCGGCGAACGAACGATTGCCCTCACCTGAAAATGTTTTGCCAGTTCCGCTGCAACTGGCGCGCCAAGCCGCCCCGTTGCGCCGATGACGCCTATAGTCCTGATCGGTTCCATCATATTTTCTGATCCATTGGTATAATGATCATCTTGAGTTTTTTCGGGTCGTAGTGCCGGTCTATGACGGCGTTCTGGAGCCCGAGCCCGCGCAATAGAAACCGGATAGTGTTCTCGACCAGCTTGTCTCGTGTGATGCCGTATTCAACGACCGTGATGTCGGGCAGGCTGATGAGATGCAAAGTATTCGCCAGATGATGGACGAACCATATCTCTGCATGACCGATATGAATGCCAAATTCGACGTCTCCCGCGTCTTGAGCCGCCCTGAATGATTGCGAAAAAACGCTGACCCACGGCTTTACATGCTGGTCGAGGAACGCCTTTGCGAACTGGCCATCGCCAAGCAGGCTGGCCGTCACAAGGCGTTTGGTGTCTTCGTGAGACTGCGCATCGCCAATCCCGGGAAACACCGCATGTACGAGTATGGCAACACCCATGACCAATGTTTCAGTCGAAGGCGTCGCCTCGGCGAGAATACGGCTGCCAACTGCATTCGCTTCAACGCAGTGAGTTTCAAGCGCCGCATAAAGCACGTCCTTGCTGGTAAAGTGCCGATAAAGCAAAGCTTCGGAAACACCAGCGGCTCTGGCGATTTCCTTGGTCGTCGCACCGTCCCGACCGAGCCGGGCGAAAATGGGAGCTGCAGCGGACAGGATGGCCTGCTTGCGGTCAGTCGCGGACAATCTGGAACGGCGTGAGGTCGGCATGGGTTCTCCTTACGGAAGTAAGGTAAGTGAACGCTTACTTATATTCAAGCGCTTATTCCATTTTTCCGCATAAGATCAGGCTCGGGCGAGCATCGACGGCTTGAGAGTCTGTTTGGAAAATCGGTCTGATGTGATTCAAGCCTTGGATGTCGACGTCAGAACAGAGGGGCCGAGTGGCCAGGATCAGTTAGAAAAAGAAACACTATCCGTTTGAAATGCCAGGACTTGAT
>NZ_BEWL01000028.1 GCF_002723915.1 Gluconobacter albidus | reverse complement strand
GACATCCAGACTACGCGCAGCGGGGTGAAGAGGTTCCAGGCCAAAGTCGATCACATGGGCAACCCTGGCCATTTCTGGCAGGTCGTTTTTGGAATGCGATATTCATTTATTTAGTGGCGCGGCAGTATTTTAGGCGTAGCAACAGGAGACCCCGCCGTCAGTTGCGGCGCTGCCTAACGACGTAGAAGACTGCCCCCGGATGAGACGCCAGGTGGAGACCAGAGCATCCGGCACCGTTAAAGCGATATTTACTATCTGTTCTTTAAATTTCTGGCGGAGAGGGTGGGATTCGAACCCACGGTACCCGCGAAGGCACAACGGTTTTCGAGACCGCCCCGATCGACCACTCTGGCACCTCTCCGTACGGCTCTGCTGTTGCGCTGAACCTGATCGACGGAGGGGCTTATGACGGGCTTTATCCAATATTGCAAGAGGGTAGAAACGCCTTCCTTCGAGAAATATGGTTGCAGGGCTGTTTTTTAGTCGTTTTTGATTGACTGAAAGCCCTCACATCTGTATCGACCGCGGCTGTTCCATACGGCCGCATTGCAGTGGCTGCCTTGGAGCCAACGACAAAAAGCGACTGGGTCGCACGAGACCGGGACCACCCGGCAGAAGCGGCCACGAGATCGGAACAGAGAGAGTTTCCAGAATGTACGCAGTCATCCGCACCGGCGGTAAGCAGTATCGCGTTGCTCCCGAGAGCATCCTCAAGGTCGAGAAGCTCGAAGCTGAAGCCGGCAGCACCATCACCTTCACCGACGTCCTGATGGTTGGCGGCGAAGGCACGCTGACCGTTGGCGCCCCGCTGGTTGCTGGCGCAACCGTGACGGCAACCGTCGTCGCTCAGGATCGTCTGCCGAAGGTGATCATCTTCAAGAAGCGTCGCCGTCAGAACAGCCGCCGCAAGAATGGCCACCGTCAGCCGGTGACCGTCCTGCGCATCAACGCGATCAACGCGGCCTGATTGGCCAGACACTTTAGGTAAGGACAAACAGTCATGGCACAAAAAAAGGCAGGCGGCTCGAGCCGTAACGGACGCGACAGTGCAGGTCGTCGTCTGGGTGTGAAGAAGTTCGGCGGCGAAAGCGTCATCGCAGGCAACATCATCGTCCGTCAGCGCGGCACGAAGATGAAGGCTGGAGCCAATGTCGGTATCGGTCGCGACCACACGCTGTTCGCGCTCGTAGACGGCCACGTTCAGTTCCAGCGCCGCGCAGAAGGCCGCGTCCACGTTTCCGTGGCACTGCCGGAAGCTGCTGAATAAGCAGCCCGCTGTTCCAGCGCGAGCAGAAAGGGCCGGTCCTGTTCGGGACCGGCCTTTTTGCGTATAAAGCGCCCCTCACCTTTTCTTTCGGACAATACGATGAAGTTTCTCGACCAGGCCAAGATCTATGTGCGTTCCGGGGACGGCGGGGACGGCGTGATCGCATTCCGGCGCGAGAAATACATTGAATATGGCGGTCCGGACGGCGGTGATGGCGGTCGTGGCGGTGATATCCTTTTCCGCGCGGTTCCCGGCCTGAACACACTGATCGACTTCCGCTACACGCAGCATTTCAAGGCCCGCAAGGGCGGTAATGGCGCAGGCTCCAACCGGACCGGTGCTGCCGCCGCAAATGTCACCATCAATGTTCCGGTCGGCACGCAGATCTTCGACGAAGATCGCGAAACCCTGCTGGCCGATCTCGACGCCGAGGGCAAGGAAGTCCTTTTGTGCCGTGGCGGTGATGGCGGCCTTGGTAACACCCATTTCAAGAGCAGCACCAACCGTGCGCCACGCCGGGCCGACAAAGGCTGGCCGGGCGAAGAGCGCTGGGTGTGGCTGCGCCTCAAGCTGATTGCCGATATTGGTCTTGTGGGCCTTCCAAACGCGGGCAAATCCACGCTTCTTTCCGTCGCATCCCGTGCGCGTCCGAAAATTGCAGATTACCCGTTCACGACCCTGCACCCGCAGCTTGGCGTGGTCCGGCTGAACAATACCGAAGAATTCGTGATCGCCGACATTCCCGGTCTCATCGAAGGCGCCAGCGAAGGCGCGGGTCTTGGGGACCGTTTCCTTGGCCATGTAGAGCGCTGCGCAACACTCCTGCATCTGATCGACGGGACGGAAAGTCAGGTCGTCAAGCACTGGCGCCTGATCCGCAGGGAACTCGAGGCCTACGACCCGGAGCTTGCAGCCAAACCCGAGATCATCGTTCTGAACAAGTGCGATTCCCTGACGCCCACACAGCGCTCTGCTAAAAAGCGGGCCCTCGCCAAGGCGTCCGGGGCCGAAGTGCTGATGCTGTCCAGTGCGACGCAGGAAGGCCTGCCGGAACTGCTCCGGATGCTTCAGGATCGCGTGACGGCTGCCAAAAAGGACCGGCAGGGATGAATGCGGCGGCTTGTGCTCCTCATCTGGCGCAGGCCCGCCGGATCGTCATCAAGATCGGAAGCGCGCTTCTGGTCGATTCCGCCAACGCCGCGCTGCGGCAGCAATGGTTGCAGAGCGTCTGCGCCGATATTGCCGACCTACGTGCACACGGCGCAGAGGTGATTGTCGTGTCATCGGGAGCGATCTCCCTTGCACGGCATCGTCTTGGCCTCACATCCCGCAGGCTGCGTCTGGACGAAAAACAGGCCATGGCCAGTGTCGGACAAATCGGGCTGGCACAGGGCTGGAGTGCGGCGCTGGCGGACCACAATCTGGTCGCGGCACAGCTTCTCCTGACGCCGGATGATACGGAAAACCGTGAGCGTCATCTGAACGCCCGCGCCACGCTTCAGACACTGCTCGATCTGGGCTGTGTGCCGGTCATCAACGAAAACGATGCCATCGCCACCAGCGAAATCCGGTTCGGTGACAACGACCGTCTGGGCGCCCGCGTCGCCCAGATGACGGGTGCGGACTGCCTGGTGCTGCTGTCGGATATTGACGGGCTCTATACGGCCGACCCCCGACAAGACCCGTCCGCACGACATATTCCCGTTGTCGAACAGATGACCGACGACATCATGGCCATGGGAGGCGAGCCACCACCTGGGTATTCGTCAGGCGGCATGCGTACGAAGCTTTTGGCCGCAAGGATTGCGACGCGCGCAGGTGCGAACATGGTCATCGCGGCCGGGCAGGAACATCACCCGCTGCGCAGACTGCAGAATGGCGGTCCCTGCACCTGGTTTCTGGCCCAGACCGATGCGGGTTCAGCCCGCAAGCGCTGGATTGGCGGCGGCCTCCAGCCCAGAGGATCCCTCACGATCGACGCGGGAGCCTGTCGCGCCCTTCAGGAAGGCGCCTCACTCCTTCCCGCAGGCGTAACGGGACTTGAAGGGACGTTCGGACGCGGCGATCTCGTCGCTATTCGCGATAGTGAAGGCATCATTATCGGACGCGGTCTGATCGGTTACGACTCGGACGAGAGCCTGAAGCTGATCGGACATCGTTCGGCAGAGATGGAGCAGCTTCTGGGATATCGTGGACGGGATGCCCTCATTCATCGGGATGACCTGGCTCTCGATCATCCCTGACACCCCCTGCCCTGCTGGTCTTCAGCCCTTCGGAGGCCAGCGCAATTTGGGTTCCGAACGCGAGCGGTAGGCGTCATTCTCCGCAACCGTTTTCACGGCCTGCTTTCTGTCGATACCACGACCCAGAGGCTGACGCCCGGCCTCGGTTTCGTCGTGCTCCCATGGCGCACGTGACCAGACCCGCTCGGACGCGCCGGACAGGTCGTCCCTTCCGGTCGCGGACGCAGCATTAAGGTTTCGACGCGGCAGGGTTTCAGGGTCCCCCCGGCCCGCAGCGATCTGCCCCGGACCGTCCTCATACGAAGGCAGATCGGGGCGCAGGGTCCGCGCTGGCATCAGATAGTCTTCATCCATCTGCGCCATGCGTTCCTGAGGCGCCATGACGGTCTGCCCGCCCGGAACGGCAGAAGGACCGTCCGGACGCGTCGAAACCGCCAGACGCAGATTCAGGGCCCGGAGTTCAGCGCGCATCTCGGCAATCTGGAACTCCAGATCCTGCAACCGGGGCTTGGTACCGAACACGGCGAACGGCATGCACAGGAGCGCCAGTCCGAACAGTGCGGCCACCACGACCAGGCACCCGATGGCCCAGCCTGGCAGCCATGAGAAATCAGACATCATGAGGAGGCCCGGTCCAGTCTGAAATTAGCGTGTTCGATCGTCCGGCAGCCGGAATTACATTCCAAGGGCACGACGATAGATGTCGAGCAGGGTTTCCTGCTCCTCGATTTCCGCCGGCTCCTGCTTGCGCAGGCGGATGATCTGCTTGATGACTTTTACGTCAAATCCGGCCGATTTGGCTTCTGAGAAAATATCCTTGATATCGCCCGCCAGAGCCTTGCGCTCCTCCTCCAGACGCTCGACACGCTCGATGATGGAGCGCAGACGGTCCGCAGCGATCCCGCCCGTGGCAGCGCCTTCGTTCTTGGTTTCTGCATCCATGGTCCGGTTTCCTTATGTCGTCTGGGCTATGTTTCGCCGACGCTGCGCAAACACAGCATCCGCCGCGCGGCTTATCGTGAGGAGGGCGGGACGGTCAACGGAATTATGTGCACGTTTCATGAACGCATGGGTCTGAAGAAACCTTTCTCCCGATGTCGTGCACGGCTCGTCCCTTGACAGAAAGCGCCCCGGCAGGGATCTAGACGGTGCCTGAAAAGGCCTGAACCCTAACCCTTTTTTCCCGGTCTGCGGGTTCGAGAGGTCAGAGAGTCTTCCATGGAACATTTCCAGCAGGTCGAGCCCTTCGACTATGTCATCTTCGGCGCCACTGGCGATCTCACGATGCGCAAGCTGCTGCCCGCGCTCTATAACCGCCTCCGGCTGGGGCAAATTCCGGATGATGCCTGCATCATCGGAGCCGCCCGGACGGAGCTGAGCCGGGAGGCCTATGTTGCGCGTGCCCGTGAGGCGCTCGAGCGTTTCCTTCCTTCGGATGTCCTGAGCCCTGGACTGGTGGACCGCTTTCTGGCCCGCCTGGACTACGTGACCCTCGACAGCAGCCGCGAGAGCACACAGTGGGACAGCCTGACGTCCCTGTTCGCCAAGGCTCAGCCTGATCGTGTACGGGTCTTTTATTTCGCAACTGCGCCGCAGCTTTACGGCAGCATCTGCGAAAACCTGCACCGGTACGGGCTGATTACAGCCAGTTCGCGGGTGGTGCTTGAAAAGCCCATCGGAACGGATATGGCGACCGCAACCGCCATCAACGACGGCGTGGGCCAGTATTTTCCAGAAAAGCAGATCTACCGGATCGACCATTATCTTGGCAAAGAGACGGTCCAGAACGTTCTCGCCCTGCGCTTTGCCAACCCGCTCATCAATGCGGCATGGTCGGCAGAGCATATCGAGAGCGTGCAGATCACCGCCGCCGAGACGGTCGGCGTGGAAGGTCGCGCGGCCTATTACGATACGTCAGGCGCACTGCGCGACATGATCCAGAACCATCTGCTTCAGGTTCTGTGTCTGGTCGCCATGGAAGCGCCCGACTCCCTTGAGGCCGATGCCGTCCGCAACGCCAAGCTGGCCGTCCTGAACGCGCTGCGCCCGATTACGGAAGCCAGCGCAGCTACCGAGACCGTCCGTGCCCAGTACACGGCCGGCGTGATCGGCGGCGAAAACGTTCCGGGCTATCTTGAAGAACTCGGCCAGCCCAGCACCACGGAAACCTATGCCGCTGTCCGCGCCTGGGTCGATACACCGCGCTGGAAGAACGTGCCTTTCTATATCCGCACGGCCAAGCGCTCGGCTCGCAAGGTCAGCGAGATCGTCGTGACGTTCCGCCCGGCGGCGACCACGATGTTCGGCGCCACACCTGCCAGCAACAGGCTCGTCCTGCGCATCCAGCCCAATGAAGGCGTAGAACTGCGGCTGAACGTCAAGAACCCCGCGCTGGACGTGTTCAACCTCCATACGGCGGATCTGGACGCCTCCATTCGCATGGAAGGCGGCATGCCCTTCCCCGACTCCTACGAGCGACTGCTGCTTGATGCGGTCCGGGGCGATCCGGTCCTCTTCATCCGTCGCGACGAGGTCGAAGCGGCATGGCGCTGGGCCGAACCGGTCCTTGATGCGTGGAAACATAATACGGTACCCATGCAGACCTACAGCGCCGGCTCCTACGGTCCGGAGCAGGCCACCCGTCTGCTCGCCGAGCATGGCGACACCTGGCACGAAGCCTCGGAGTGACCACATTTGAGTGACGATAAAAGCGCAACGCCCCGTCTGGGCCGCGCGCCGGGCAAAAACACACGCCGCCAGCCCCGCAGCTTCAAGCAGCTTCTGCTGCGGCGGCTTCTGGTGGTCATCCCGGCTTTTCTGCTCATGTTCATTGCAGTCCGGAGCGGACTGCTGGACATGTCCTATGACAAGATCACGTTTAGCAAGCTGAGCTGGTTCGACAACACGGCGCTGGTGGAGCATCTGCGTCTTGCGGTGGTGAAAGACAACCTGACGGATCTGCCACGCAACTGCCTCGTCTTCGTCGTCAACGGAAGTGCGTCCGACAATACGCCGACGATGGACGTTCTCGGACGTCACGGTAACGGCTGCCCCGGCGAGAAACCTTCGGCCGACAAGCTGTTCAGCCTGAAAATCAACCGGGCCGACCGGACCGTACAGACCGATGCGGGAACCCCCGGTTCCTTCCACGACCTGCCTCTCTGACGTGCTCTGAAAAAGGCGGAGCCTCCT
>NZ_BEWL01000027.1 GCF_002723915.1 Gluconobacter albidus | reverse complement strand
TCAAATAATGAGGAGGTTGTGTGCTGGCGACGTGCTTACGCCATTACGCTGGGGCTGACTATATGGCTTTGACCAATATCAGCCACAAAATGTCTTATTTCCTGAGACCCAGAATATTGCGCACGAGATCAAGCACGCGCCGGAATGTGAAACGTCCGGCAGGGCCGAATACAACGCCTGTCAGCGCTGCCATAGCCACGGACTGTTTGAGCTGTGCCAGCTTGCGATCCCGACGGATACGCGCCTCGATCGCAACAGGATCCGGAATGGAACGGGCCGCGAGAAGGCCGAAGATCAGAACGAACAGAAGGTCCACACCCATGACGCAGAGTGCGGACGCGACGTAACCCAGTCCGACCACATCAATGAAAAATGCCCACAGGAGCCCGTGAAACGAGATCGCCGCGAACATCAGGAAGACTGCCGCGACAACACCATAGGCGACTCTGCGGCCGATTCGCATGGCAGAGCGGGAAAGGATCTGTCCCTGGGCGGAGAGGACGTCCTGTCCGAGTTCAATGGGCTTCATGGGAAATCGTTTGCCTCTTCTTCAGGACGGAGCCGGACGAGATGCCGTCCGTCTCCTGCCTGGAAAGAACCGGGCTGTTACTTGGAGAAACGGCCGGCAAGGAAACCGACAACGGCCGAAATCAGGACGGCTGCGATCGGACGCGCCCGTACACGCGTCGAAACATTTTCAATTTCATGATCCGTGATTTTGCGGGCATTTGCAACGGCATGATCCGTGCGATCTGCTGCGTCGAGCAGAGCAGGATTGATGCGGTTGTTCAGGAGTTCCTGCAACTGGGTCCGCAGACCGTCGATCTGAGCCTGCGTGGTCTCGGTTGCAACTTCAATGTTATCCTTGACGCTTTTACGGCTCATGTTCAAACCCCTTCTTCAGTATCAGGTCAGATCTGTTCTGGCCTGATTTTGTTTCGCTCATAACGATTCATTCTCCCAGAGGTTGCATGTCAGGCCTGTCAGGCGCTCCCCGCATGGCTCCCAAGCAGGGGAGCGTCCGCCCCTCCCGCCCGAAGGCCGTCGTGGAGCCCGTGCTGGACATTGTCGGGCTGCGCGCCGCCATTGACGCACAGCCCGTCGATCTGTCGCTCCAGCCCGGCGCGACCCTGACCCTTTTCGGCGACCAGCCCGCGGCCCTGTCGCGCCTTCTGGATGTACTGGCAGGCTTCCTGCCTCCTCTGGGCGGCACCATCACGGTCAATGGTGAGGATGTGACGTCCCGCCCGCCCGCAGAACGGCGCATGCGGATTGTCAGCCCGCGGGACCCGCTTTTTCCGCATCTGAACCTGCGCGACAACATCGCCTTCAGCCTGCGCGCGAACCGGAAAGGCAAAACGGAAGCCTTGGCTGCTGCCGGACGGATGATCTCGCTCATGGGGCTGGATGGTCATGCCGACCTGCGACCGGCTGAACTGAATGCTGAACAGTCCCTGCGCGTCAGACTGGCGCGCGCCCTGATCACTTCACCTGACGTCCTGCTTCTTGACGACCCGCTCCACGCGCTCGATCCGCATGCCGCACGCCGCATCCCGATCCTGCTGGGCACCCTCTCCCGTGCCCTGAACCTCAGCGTCATCCATGCCGTCTCACGTCGTGAAGATGCCCTGCGCTCCGGCGGTGCCATTGCGGTTTTTCAGGATAATGTGCTTTTGCAGTGCGCTGACGCAGCCCGCCTCTATGACCGTCCCGCCTGCGTTGAAGTCGCAACCCTTTTCGGCGAGACAAATACTTTGACGGGGCAGGTTCTGGACATCGGTGATGACGTGGCCCGCGTACATCTCGCCTGCGGCGGGATTGTGGACGCCATGGTTTCCGAAGATCTGATTGAGGGTCAGGAATGTCTTGTCTGCGTTCGCCCGGACCGGATATCGCCATTTTTCGGCCCCCAGAGCCTCGGCATGGACGACGACGGAGACATCCCCGTGCGGGGCGTGCTGACCGACAGCACCCATCTCGGAGACCATATCCGCATGCGCGTCCGTTGTGCGGAAGGGACGGAAATTGAGTTGCGCCGCCCCCCGCTTCAGGCCCAGAAAATTCCTGCCCCCGGCACGGCTGTACAGCTTGCATGGCCCGCTGCCCATGCGACGGCCTTTCCGCTGGGCGCCGGGATGTATTAAACTGCGCCCGCCCCGTCCGGAAACAACCGGGCAGCCCCTTTCGGACACCTGAATTTTTCTAAGGATCCTTTCGTTCTGACCCGGCCCGCCTTCCCTTCGCGACATGTCTCCCGGACATCTGGTCGGGCCTCCCACAGGAGCCTCCCGCTTCGGACACCCCTGTGCGCGCTAGTGATTCTGTCTTTGCTGCGCCCGGCAGCACAGGCCGCGTCGCCGCACCAGAGTAACGGCATCGGAACATTTTTAACGTCTGTCGGACACGACATCACATCCGTTTTCGTACCCGCGCCGGCCTCGGCCCATGCACACAGACGCACTCGCCACGTTCGCAAACCCGTCCATCACCCTGAACCCGGCTTTGGTGTTCCCCAGGGAACAATCGCAGCACACGCCCTGACCTCCACAGACACCACTCTGCCTCTGGTAGAATGGGACGGCCGGACAACCACGCTTCAGACCGCAACGCAGGCGGCCAAGCCCGCATGGATGGCCGTTCTCGTAACCGGTACGCAACTGGTGCAGGCCTGTGAGGGCAAATGGGTTCATCCGGTCGACAGCACGCCGACCTGCGGCATTCCCGGAGGTGTTAGCGACATTGCACTGACCTGGGACCGCTCACGCCTGACAACTGCACCGACCTGGCAGGACTTCTGGGACGTGGCCCGCCATCCGGGACGACGGGGATTGCATTTCGGCGCCCGGACCACACTGGAAATCGCCCTGCTGGCTGACGGCGTTGCGCCACAGGACATCTATTCCACGCTGTCCACATCGGCCGGCGTGGAACGTGCGCTCCGCAGGCTGGATCTGCTGCGACCCTATATCGTGTGGTGGGAAACGCCTGCCGATGCCGCGCGCATCATGGAACAGAGCGGTGCCCTCATGCTGAGCGCGCCCGCCACGGAAGTCACCAGCGTGAGCGCACGGGCCCCATCCGGTCCGGCGACATCGCTTTTCGTTGCCGGTACGCAGGGTGTTCTCCGCTCTCCGCTTTTCTGGGCCATTCCCACCAATGTTTCCGCGGAGAGCGCACACCGGACCCTTGAGCAGCTCAGAATGCACGCTCCTCATCTGGAGGACATGCCCGTTCCTGTTCCCCCGGAGAAACCTCCTACATTCCTGACAGTCAGCGACACGTTCTGGTCCCTGCACGGCGAGGCACTCGAACAGCAGTTCGAAGCACGTTTCGTTCCCCGGACACCCTGATGGCCCTCGCTCTTCGCCTCAACCTCCCCTCGATCCTGACGGGACTTCTCGGAGCCTGTGCGCTGATCGCACTGCTCATACGGGTTCTGCCAGCGCCGGTTCTGCGCCGCCTGGGGCTGATCCTGCTTCTTCCCGGACCAGGACTGGCACTCGCTCTGGCCAGCCTGCATTCCGCTCCGGGATGGCTGGAAGGGCTGCTCATCGCACCCGCAGCGGTCTTTCCGACAGGCGCCACTCTGCTGACCCTTCCTCCCGGCACAACCCGCGCCGCCATCGGTCTGGGAGCAGACCTGCCGACACGCCTGCGCCTGATCTGGTTCCCGCTCCTGCTGCCGTCTGTTTTTCTTTCCTTTCTTCTTGCGACTGCTTTCTGCATCGCCTGTGCCCTGCTGGACCATCCATGACGTCTCCTTCCACGCCTTTCTGGCAAACCGTTCCTCTGGACCAGATGTCCTCCGAGCAGTGGGAGTCTCTCTGCGACGGCTGTGGCCGGTGCTGCCTCAACAAACTGCGCGACGCAGATACGGAAGAGGTCATCTATACCAACGTCGCCTGCCGCCTTCTCGACACTCACACCTGCCGCTGCACCGACTACGCGGACCGTCACCGCAAGATCCCGGACTGCGTGACCCTGACCCCGGCACTTCTGGCCGAGATCGACTGGCTTCCGCCCAGTTGCTCCTATCGCCTGCTGCGCGACGGATTTGATCTTCCCGACTGGCATCCGCTGCGCACGGGTAACGGCAAAGGCGTCCACAGTTCCGGTGCGTCCGTTCAGGACCGCTGCATCAGCGAGCGTCGCGCAGGTCCTCTGGAAGACCATCTGGAAGACTGGCCTGGCGAATGGCCGGACCGCTCGCCGCTGTGTCAGGTCCTGAAACTCAAAGGCTGACATCCATGCTCCCCCCGACCGTTCCACTGATCTGGAAGCGTTCGGCACGGGCCAGGCGCATCACTCTGCGGATCGAACCTGTGCGCGGCGAAGTCATCGTCACGGTGCCCCAGAATGTCACCAGGGACCGAGCTCTGGCCTTCGTTCACCAACAGACGGAATGGATCGCAAGAGCCCTTGCGGCATTGCCGGAAAAGCCCGCACTGACAGACGGTTCTCACGTCATGATCGACGGGCACCACGTTCCCATTTTTCATGACCCCACAGCCAGACGCGGATGCTGGCTTGATGCAGATGGGCTCCATGTGAGCGGAGATGCTTCCCACACGACCCGCCGCGTCTGCGATTTCCTTCAGCTTCTGGCAAAAGAACGCCTGACCCAGACCCTTCAGACCCATTCTGAAAAAATGAATCTTTATCCCACACGCCTCGACCTGCGCGAGGTCCGAACGCGCTGGGGAAGCTGCACGAAACAGGGCCGGATCATGCTCAGCTGGCGCCTGCTAATGGCACCTGTTCCAATACAGAATTATGTTGTCATCCACGAACTGTCGCACCTGAAACACTTCAATCATGGCCCCGACTTCTGGACTCTGGTGGACAGTTTTATTCCCGAAGGACGAACAGGACGTCTTGCAGCGGAGCGCTGGTTGAGAGAAAACGGTACCGCTCTCCTGCGCGCAGCATGAGGGTTGTGCGAGCTTGGCGGAATGGTAGACGCACGAGACTTAAAATCTCGAGTCCGCAAGGACGTGCGGGTTCGAGTCCCGCAGCTCGCACCACATAACTCTCTGATTTCATTGGAAATATGAGGATATGACCCGCACTTTGCGGGTTGGTTCTCCAAAGCTCTTCTCCAAAATCTGGAGAAGCTTCGTGCTCAAACAAGTTGGTTCACGATTCCACTTCCGCCGTGTGGTGCCTCAGGCGCTCCGTCCGATTCTCGGAAAAAGCGAGATCTGGATCTCGCTGGGAACAGCAGGCAAAGTTGAAGCCCGACGTCGCGCAGCAGAGCTGCATGCGCAGACGAGTGATGTGTTCAGAGGACTTCGCAGCGTGAGCCGTTCCAAACCGCCTTCTGAAACCTCCATGCCCTCTCCGAACGAGAGTGCCGATTTCATGAAGAAACACGGCTTTGAAACCAAAGACGACGTCTATCGGGCTTTGCTGGAAAAATACAAAGACATGTTGGCAACACAGGAGACCATTCGAAAGAATGACGTCTCGTCAGCGGAGATGGCCGGACAAATCAAATACTATAAAAGCACGATGCAGCACGCTCACGACGTACGGGCTTTGAGCGCAGGTATCGAAAAAATCATTGCGGTCGCACTCGACAGCCAGAATCATATGACAGCAATGACTCGCAAACTGATCGAGGCCTCCCATATCAGCGCCGCTGAGAAGAAAGGTCTTGAGAACGAAATCAAACGTCTTCATGAGACGCTCTTGAGTACATTCACAAAAGCGCTCGATGGTCGGAGCGCTGCAACCGAGACCTCAGCGCCTGCGACCAATGAAACTGAGACAAAGCCCAAAAAGGGCGTAGCAACACCGAAGACACGGCCCGCCATTTTACTTACTGAGGCGCTCAACCGCTTTTTGAACAGCAAGCCTACCAAAAGCCTCGAAACTCAGAGAGACACCAGCAGAACCGTGGCGCTCTTCATCGAAGCTTTCGGAGACCTGTCGATACGAAACATCGATGGCAAAATCGCCGGTGATTTCAGGGATGTCTTATTCTCGTTGCCAGCATCACACGGCAAAACCAAAAACCTCTCTCTACAAGACGAAATCGAAAGAGCCGCATCTCACGATGTATCGACGCTGAGCGCAAAGACTGTGAAGAACCATTTTATGCGGCTCTCATCGCTCTGGAACGACCTGCTTCGAAGAGATATGGTTGAAAAAAATCCGTGGGGGAATTGGGACTTCAATCTGACCAAGAAAAACCCGCGTCGCGCCTGGACAGCAGAGGAGATGGACAAACTCCTGCAAACGCCATGGCCCTTGTGCAGTATTCCTGCTAATACTTTCAAAGGCATCACGATGATTGCTGCTTATAGCGGTATGCGCTTGGGAGAAATCTGCAATCTCCGCAATGAAGACGTTCAGACTATCGATGGCGTTTCATGCTTCCGCGTTTGTGCTCATCCTGAAGACAACTGGTCTCCCAAGACTGAGGCCGGAGAACGTCTTGTTCCTATCCATTCTGTCCTCCTCGATTGGGGTATTCTGAATTTCCAGAACGCAGGCGAGAAATATCTCTTCTCTGAGTTGAAGACATCAACGGATGGCAATCGTGGTGCTGACTTCAGTCGAGCGTTTTCCCGCTACAAAATGATGATGGAGCTTCCGCCAGTAGTCACATTCCATGGGTTCCGGCATACTGTCTCAACACTTCTGCGAAACCAGAACAGCGATATCCGGGAGCTTTGGATTGATGCGTTGCTGGGACATGAGGCCAGTCACAAGAGCCAAGGTGCCACGACATATCTGAGCGGCATTGAGATGCAGAACCTGAAGAGAACGGTCGAATCAATTCAGTATCCCGCCTTCAACCTTCCCCCGCTTGGATGAGGACTCAAGTGTCTCTTCCTTTATTCCACGGCAAAACCCACTTCATACAAAGTGTCATGTAGGAACTAATTTCTTGTTGTGGGTAGAATAGAAGACCTTCTGCTTTCGCCTCAAATCAGACATTATTGAGTTAATCCGCCACTCTTAAAAGCAGACGTATCCAGTTGGTAATCTTCGTTTGGAAGGCCTGCCTGCAGCCAAGTCATTACTTTTGTCATAAAATCATTAATATAATTGCTTGTGTCTTGAGGGGATGGCATTTGGCCATGGCCCGGGTAACGAAATGGCGCAAATATCAGTAGGGTTTCGATTTTATTTTCAAGAGGAGTTCCGCGTGTCAACAAAGGTGTCCATTGTTCTATGTGATCAGGAAAATTAACAGAGCATAATATATGAAGAATGTCCATTCCATGTAATGGCATATTATTTAAAGCATCATTAAATGCATTTCTTTTTTTATTCATGGTGATGTTTTTATTGGAGTGTAAAAGCATGAACTCAATCAGGGATGCTGCATAACCATCAAAACCCATGCTTGTTTTTAATTCTATAACAATACATTTTTTACTTTCCGTATTGGTGACCAAATAATCAATACGTTTTAGTGGGAATACGTCTTCTTTATCATCTGCTACAGGAATTATAATATCGACTTCGTCATAAAATTTTATTCTTCGGTCAAATAAAAAAACATTCCGAAAACCTTCCTTCATTGCATTAGGCAATAGATAACGCGATTTGCTATTCTTCAATTCTGAAAAAGGCTGGCTAAACAGGCTAGCTAAGTTTTTTTGTTGACTATTTTGTCTGCAAACCTCCCTCGCAAGGTTGCGTATAGCTGTTCGCATAGGCTGTCTGCCGTCAGATCGAGGATCATCAATGATATTCGAAAAATTAGTATATTCTTTCATTCTATCAAAAACTCACAAATTACGTTTAAAATAATTTTTTGTATAACAATAATATTCCAATTTCATACTATATTTCGACAAATTATCAATAATATATATTTTTCATTTTCCTAAATCTTTGTTCAATCATCTATTGACGTCAGCTTCGCCAGTTTTTTCGTCCAAAAGTGGATGTTTCCCTTCCCCCCCCCCCAGATTTTCCTGTCCGCTCAGTGATC
>NZ_BEWL01000026.1 GCF_002723915.1 Gluconobacter albidus | reverse complement strand
GATACGATGGCCGTTATTACTCTGGAGCTTCGCAGACAGATTATCGAACGATCCCTGGAATTCCCGCGATCTTCTCGGCGAGAAAATCCACGCAGAACCTGACACGCGTCAGGCCTGCCCTTTCCGGCGAAATCAACATACTGAGTGGCGAGGACGTCAGTTCATAGTCCGGCAGGACGCGTTCAAGGCGGCCGTCAGCGAGGCAATCTTCCACAAGCCAGAGATGCGCAGGACCAAACCCTCGGCCAGCCAGAAAAGCTTCGCGCGCCGCAAGCCCGTGATCCACCGTCAGGCGCCCGCGAAACGGCAGGGTTGTGCGCCTGCCGTCAGGCCCCAGAAGAACCAGCCTGTCGGAGCCTTGCACCCGTGAAAGGCGAATTCCCTCCAGATCAATCAGATCCTCTGGTACTTGAGGTCTGCCATGAGCCGCCAGCCAGACTGGTGAAGCGACCAGAACACGATGGCTTTCACCCAGAGCGCGCAGCTTCAGCGCGCTATCCGTCAAAGGACCCAGGCGGAGAGCAATATCAACACCTTCCTGCACCAGATCAATCCGCTCATCCGTCAGGCTGAATTCAATGCGGATGCCGGGATGGCTGTCCTGAAAAGCAAAGATCAACTGGCTGATATGAAGAACCCCCAAGGCGGCCGTGCAGGATATCCGGATTGTGCCGGCCGTCGCCTGTTGCGTGTCCCGCATTTCCTGGCTCGCCTGCTCCACGAGGCATAGAATTTTCAGGCAGTGCTCATAATACCGCATGCCCTCATCCGTCAGTGCCACACGCCGTGTCGTACGGGTGAAGAGCGACACACCAAGCGCCTGTTCCAGTTCATGGAGATGCCGCGTGATGGTGGACTGACCATGTCCGAACTCCCGCGCAACGGCTGTCAGGTTTCCCCGTTCGGCAATGCGTACGAAGGTCCTCATCCGGTCGAGTGTGACGTCATATTGTTCCATAAAATGGCAGAGTCCTATTCATACCAGAGCTATAGAGGAACAATATCCGGTCGCCTATTCTGAGTGAGTTTCAATTCCCCTATCGAGCGAGAAAAGACTCATGAATGTTCTGATTGTCTTCGCCCATCCTGAGCGGCAATCGCTGAATGGTGCCCTGCTTGATGTGGCCCTCAGTGAACTGCATGCTCAGGGACATCAGGTTCAGGTTTCCGACCTCTATGCCATGAACTGGAAAGCCACTGTCGATCATGACGATTTTCCTGGACTCAAGCCAACTGACCGCCTGAAAGTCGCGGCAGAATCATCCAGGGAATTTGCAGCCCATACCCTCACGGACGACGTCAAAGCGGAGCAGGAAAAACTGCTCTGGGCTGATACCGTGATCCTCCAGTTCCCGCTCTGGTGGTTCGCAATGCCTGCAATTCTCAAGGGATGGGTGGATCGCGTGTATGCCTGCGGCTTCGCATACGGGGTCGGCGAACACAGCGACAGTCGCTGGGGAGACCGTTATGGCGAAGGCGTCATGGCCGGAAAGCGCGCCATGCTCATCGTCACGACGGGCGGCTGGCAGGAGCACTATTCGGCGCGCGGAATCAACGGTCCGATCGACGATTTACTATTCCCGATCCATCACGGCATTCTATTCTATCCGGGCTTTACAGTGCTACCGCCGTTCGTGGCCTATCGTGTTGATCGCACCGACGAAGCAAAATTCGCTGTCATGGCAGATGACCTTCGCGAACGGATCAGAACGCTAAACGATACGCCTCCTATCGCCTACCGGCAGCAGAACGAAGGCGATTATCAGATTCCCACCATGCAACTTCTGCCGGATCTCGAAGAACCGGGCGTCAAAGGCTTCGCTCTGCACCTTCAGAACAAAAAAGGCTGATTCCTCTCTCCGGGGGTGGCTCTTCGAAACATTTGGTAAGCCTCCTCCCCCGAGTTCTGAAAAAGAAAAGCCCGCTTCTGCATTTATGCAGAAGCGGGCTTCTCAGAAAACATTTTTAAAAACGGATCAGCGCGGGCCGGAACGCGGGCCACCACGACCGGGAGCACTGCCACGACCACCGCCCGGACGCCCACCACCACCTGAGGGCGGACCGGAACGGCGGCGTCCGCCACCTCCGCCGCCGCCACGACCACCACCCAGAACAGGCGGCCGCTGCGTGGACAGGCGGGCCTCTTCAGAATGGAAGGGATGATCGGTCACGACAGGAATGGGCTTGCCGATCTTCTTCTCAATATCCCTGAGCCAGGCGCGCTGTTCAGCGTCACACAGCGAAACCGCGCAACCTTCACGGCCTGCACGCGCCGTACGGCCAATACGATGGACGTAAGATTCCGGAACGTTGGGCAGATCGTAATTGAAGACGTGGCTGACCTCGTCCACGTCAATGCCACGCGCAGCAATATCCGTGGCAACCAGCGCCTTGATCGCACCGCTCCGGAACCCTGCCATGGCACGCTCGCGGGCACCCTGGGACTTGTTGCCGTGGATGGCCTCCGCACGGATTCCATTCTTGTTCAGGAATTCGGCGACCTTGTTGGCTTCGTGCTTCATCAGCGTAAAGACCACGGCCCGGGCGACGCTCGGGCTTTCGAGCAGCATGAGAGCCGCATCTTTCTTGCTGTTCGAGTCAACGAACATCACAGCCTGATTGATGCGATCGACCGTGCTTGATTCAGGTGTGACCTGAACGGTTGCCGGATCCTTCAAAAGCGAATGCGCCAGATCGCTGATGGATGGGGGCATGGTTGCCGAAAACAGCAGGGTCTGGCGCTGCTTGGGCAGCAGGGCCATGATGCGCTGAATATCGCGCACAAAGCCCATGTCCAGCATCCGGTCGGCTTCATCCAGCACGAGGATTTCAAGGCTGGAGAGATCAATATACTTCTGCCCGATCAGATCGAGCAGACGTCCAGGTGCCGCGACGAGAACATCCACACCGCGGCGGGTCGCCTCGATCTGCCGTCCCTGCCCCACGCCACCGAACACGACAGCGTAGGAAAATTTCATGTGCCGCGCATAAGCGGCAAAGCTTTCACCAATCTGGGACGCCAGTTCACGCGTCGGCGCGAGAACCAGAGCCCGGACGCCCTTGGGCGGTGCAGGTCGGCGGTTGGAGAAGATATGGTTCAGAATCGGGAGCGCGAATGCGGCGGTTTTACCAGTGCCGGTCTGCGCGAGCCCCAGAAGGTCACGGCCTTCCAGCAGGTAGGGAATAGCCCCGGCCTGAATCGGCGTGGGCGTGGTGTAACCCTCTTCTCCGAGAGCCTTCTGAATTGGCTCGGCAAGCTTGAGTTCGGCGAAACTGGTCATTGACCTCTCCCTATGAGACGGCAAGGTCATGCTCAGTCAACCGCACCGCTATACGTCCCGCCGGTCGAGTGACCGCAGGCTTTTATTGCAAATCACTCCATGCCTGATTTGCTCGCAAAGCCAGCAGGATCACGAAGCCATCATCACATTTCAGAAAATGCCCCTGAAGTGCATCTGGGATGTAGGACAGCACTTGTCCCATTGCAAGGATACAGCAACGCCATTCTGTGAAAAACCATTGCTATTTCTTGAGTTTTGCCATCAGGCGAAGCTGTCGTATTGAACCACTGCATCAAGAGGCAAGACGCCGCCGCGGGGCCTTGGCGCAGATGCTTCACGTCCGAGCGCTACAAACATCACAATTTCATGATCAGACGGCAGGTTGATGATCTCCCCGACCCGATCAAAGTCAAACCCGTCCATCGGGCATGTCTGAAGACCATAGGCTGATGCCGCCATCATGAGTGCATAGGCGGCCAGACCACAGGACCGGAACCCTTCGTCGCGCTGCACCTGTTCCCGCCCTTCATAATAAGAGCGGATCATCCCGACATATCCATCGCGCACGGCCTCCGGTGCGTCCTTCCAGTAGCGTGCGGGATCTTTCTCCCATGCCTTGATATCAGCGCACATGACGATCAGCGCGGAACACTCCTCGACCTGCGGCTGATCCCACGCGGCGGCGCGAATTCTGCGACGCTGTTCCGCGTCCCGCACAACCAGAAAACGATAGTTCTGGATGTTGAATGCTGTCGGCGCACGGCGGGCCGCCTCCAGAATCGCTGTCAGATCGGCATCCGCAATCCGGTATTCCGGATCAAAATGCTTGGTCGCACGACGCGATGCGATGGCCTGAAGAATTTCGCTCATGGATCCTGAACTCCGCTCTCATGGTGAAAGACCCTGATCAGGCCCGGGACTTCAAACCCTTCCCTCAGCGAAAGGTTGCAAACGACGGTCCCGTGTCAGGGCTCCGCACGCCGGAGCAGGAACATGGCCTGCTCTCCGAACAGGTTGGCAAGCCTGATCGAACGACGCCAGGGCGCACGGGCCCCGTCTTCGTCAATCGCCAGCCACTGCTGAACGACATATCCCTCCTCTTCACAAAGCACGAGGAAATCCCGGATTGTGCAGGGGTGAATGTTCGGCGTCGAATACCAGGGCGTGCTCCAGACAGCCGTCATTGGCATCCGCCCTGTCGTCAAGAGCTGAAGCCGCAGTCGCCAATGTCCGAAATTTGGAAAAGATACAATGGCATAGCGGCCAATTCTGAGCATCTGTCGCAGGACTTCCCGCGGACGTTCGACGGCCTGAAGGGTTCTTTGCAGCACCACATAATCGAACGTGCCATCCGGATAATCCGCCAGATCGTGATCCGCATCGCCGTGCATGACAGGCAGGCCGTGCGCAACAGATTGGGTCACGTTCTGCATGTCGATCTCGATCCCCCGGGCATCGCACGAGCGCGTCCGGTACAGATAGTCGATCAGAGTGCCGTCTCCGCTTCCCACATCCAGAACGCGGGCCCGAGGCGCGATCATTTCGGCAATCAGACGCTGGTCAACACGCATCAGCCTTCTCCCGCCAGAAGGGCCGCATGTTCGGCAGCGCCATTGATGAAGCCCCGGATCGTCCGGTCAAAATCCGGCTCTTCAAGCAGAAAGGCATCGTGCCCGCGATCACTCTCGATTTCGACGAAAGAAACGTTCGCGCCCGCCCGGTTCAACGCCCGTACCAGAAGACGCGACTGGGATGTCGGGAACAGCCAGTCCGAACTGAAGGAGACGACACAGAAACGCGTCTGCGATTTCCGGAAGGGGTTGGCCAGATCCCCGTCATGTTCGGCAGCCAGATCAAAATAGTCCATAGCGCGCGTGATGGTCAGATAGGAATTGGCATCGAAGCGTCGCACAAACGACGAACCCTGATGACGCAGATAGCTCTCGACCTCGAACATCTCGCCAAACAGGGACGGACTGCTGGACGCGGGTACGGCTGTGGCTGCATCATGCCGGATCCGCCGCCCGAACTTCCGGCTGAGCGCCTCCTCCGACAGATAGGTGATATGCGCCATCATCCGCGCGACCCCCAGCCCGCGGGCAGGTATGGCGTCGAAATCCCTGTACTGCCCGTCATGCCAGTCCGGATCGGCAAAAATGGCCTGTCGGCTGACTTCATTGAACGCGATATTCTGGGCGGAGTGAAAAGGTGAAGTCGCAATCGGCATGGCGGCAAACACCCGGTCCGGAAAATCCGCAGCCCAGGTCAGAGCCTGCATTCCGCCCATTGACCCGCCAATAACGGCAAACAGACGGTCAATACCCAAATGGTCGATCAGCCTGGCCTGAGCGGCCACGATGTCGTGCATGGTGATCGGCGGGAATGCACTGTCCCATGCCTTCCCCGTCTCTGCGCAGATCGATCGCGGCCCCGTCGTACCCATGCAGCCCCCAAGAACATTGGAGCACACAACGAAATACCGATCCGTATCAATCGGAAGACCTGGCCCCACCATGCGGTTCCACCAGCCGGGTTTGCCGGTCAGGGGATGCTGTTCCGCAAGGTACTGGTCACCTGTTAACGCATGACAGACCAGAATGGCGTTGTCGCGCGCCGGCGAAAGCGTTCCATACGTACAATAGGCGACCTCCAGAGGCGCCAGATGCACACCGCATTCCAGATCGAGACCGCCTTCAAGGCGCACGGTCCGATGCTCATGAACCGGACCATCCGCGATAATCGGTAACGCGCTGATGTCCATCGTTAACCTGCCTCTGATGTCACGACCGAAGGCCGCATTGCCTTGCTGGGCGCCACGGTATGACACCCCCGGGCCATGCGATCAAATTTCTTTTGGATTGACGATCAATTAACGAGTTGAATAAAGTTAAAAAAAAGTAAAAAAGTTATACATGATGAATGCGTCTTCACATTCTCCTGCCGAAGTTTCACGATCATCGTCTTTCCCGGTCGATGCGTCGCCTTTGCAGATCCTCGGACATTCCGGGCTTTTTGACGCATTCTACTATCTGCAGACCAATCCTGATCTTGAGACGCTTGGAACCGAGGTTCTGCGCCATTATCACCAGCATGGCTGGCGCGAAGGCCGCAAACCCAATCCATTTTTCGATCCCCACTGGTATCTCAGCCAGAACCGCGACGTCATTGGCGATCCATTGCTGCATTACATCCTGCGCGGCGAGCGGGAAGGACGCCGCCCGATCGCATGGTTCGACCCGGTATGGTACGCCCGGACCTATCGTATTCCGGAAGGGATGCTCGCCCTCGCCCATTATCTGCTGAACCGCCACAACACATCGCTTCGGCCGATCCCGGAATTCGACCCCGAATTCTATCTGCGCTCCTATCCGGACGTCGCGAAAGCAGGGCTCGATGCGCTTGAACACTACATGGTCCAAGGGTTTCGTGAAGCACGCCGTCCTTTCGACGGGTTTGACCCCCTATATTACAGACGAAAACACCTGCGGCATGCTCCGGAAAGTAATCCGCTGCTGCATTATCTGGAGCATCGCGATCGACCGGATGTGCACCCCTGCAGCCCGGAAACTGAAGTATCGGTTTTTGGAGAAATCAGGCGCAGAACCAGACTAGGCCCTCTTTTTGAAAAGGCCCGACCCCTTCCCGCAAGCGCCATCCGCCGCGCGCGGGTTCTGGCCTATTATCTTCCGCAGTTTCACGCCATTCCGGAAAACGACGCCTGGTGGGGCGATGGGTTCACGGAATGGGCCAACCTGCCCCGTGGTGTTCCGCGTTTTGCGGATCACTATCAGCCCCGCATTCCACGAGATCTGGGCCACTATACCCTGAACTCGCCAGAAATCCTCGAACGGCAGGCCGCCATGGCCCATGCGGCTGGCATCGAAGGGTTCATTTTCTATTTCTACTGGTTCAATAACGGAGTTCGTTTTTTTTCAATGGGTTGCATAGCGGTTTCTTCTGGTTTCCAAAAACTGGTTTCCGCCCTAGAAATTGCCTCTACTGCCATGCGCTTTTGGTCCGCTGAGCGGGTATAGTACTCAACCATCTTGAGCGTCTTATGCCCCGTGATCGCTGCGATTTCATGCGTCGAGCATCCTGCTTCCGCTAGAAGTGTGGCTGCCAACTTCCGCAAGCCGTGAATATTGAAACCTACCGGGATAATCCCTCGGGCCTGAGCATCATTCATGCTGCGGGTGATGTTGTGGGTCGTCATCGGTCCGCCGCGTACGCCGGTAAGAATATGATCGCTGGTCTTCGGCCATTGCGTCATCGCTTGCGCGAGAACAGGATGGATCGGGACCCAGAGTTCTGTTCCTGTTTTGATCTGCCTCACGAAGATTGCGCCATTCTGAATATCGCTCCAGCGCATGGCGCACAGGTCACTGCGCCTCTGCCCGGTGAAGAGCGCAAGCATCACCGCACGGGATAGGTGTGCTGGGAGATTGCGGATCGCGTCTCTTGCCATCTCCTTTGTCCACGCGGGCAGCGGAGTATACGGCAGCATTCCGATCCGAGCTGCAGCGTTCGCGTCCACCCATTCCCGGTTAAGCGCCCAAGATAAGAATGCACTGCTGGCCTGTATGAACTGGTTTGCGGCTCCGGTCCCGCGCCCAGCTGCAAGGGCATCACGGAACTGGAGTATAACGCGGCGACGTAATTCCCGGATCGGGACCTGCTCGATCCGCTCTAATTCCTTCAGGTAAAGAATCCGATTACGCTGCGAACTGGGCTT
>NZ_BEWL01000025.1 GCF_002723915.1 Gluconobacter albidus | reverse complement strand
AGCCCCGTGCCACGAATTTCGGCGACCTGATGGATCGAGAACGACTCTGTCTGTGCATTATCAAGTTTGCGAATGGCGATTGACGTAATACGCGGAGAGCGTCCATCCGGGAGGTTGTAAAAACCCTCGCACGAATAGTGGATCATGCTGGCTTTTTCAGGGTTGGCGAACAGTTCTTTGAGGACCTTCCGACCCTTACCATTACGTTCAAACTGGTTTGCTGCCATCGTAACTTCGCACCGACCTTCAATCGTAACAGTCAGTATCAGGTTGCCGTGGGCCCGAAAAGGCTTTTGCTCAGATGTCAATGACGCCTAGCGCGAGCATTCCCGGTCGGTATTTGAGTTTCTGGTTCTGCCGAGAGCAGCGGGAATGGCAAAAACATCATTTCGAACTCCGTTTATTGACGTTAGCTTGGCAACGTCAGCTTTTGGAGAATTGCCACAACCGTTTAAATGTCTGACATGAGGGCGAAACCGGTAAGTCCGCTTAGCACTTGACAAGCAGACAGGCTGATTACGCCTCATCTTGGACATTCAGGCGGTTGTGACAGCTTCTCGCAAGCCGACATTCGTTATGTGTTTATGGCTGGCAGGCCGCGATCTACACTTTTTCCCGGTTGTCTGCTCGGTATCATGGAAAGAAAGTATCCAAGATTTGAACGGCTGACACTGCCAGCGTCTCTCTTGCAGTCTTCTTGCATCATCTTCTGATGTTAAGCTGTGAATACAGCTTTCATGATGGTGGCAAAGGTAAATGCAATGTCTGAAAATCCTATAATTTTTGAATTCGAACGGGATTTTGCAGGCTCTTTGCGATGTATTCCAATGATTGCACGGCAGAAGCTCGACCTTGTGGGAATCAAAATGACGCTCCGTCAGTGGAGCCGTCTGTTGCACGAGGAAAGGAGCCGTCTGGTAGAGGCGCCGTGTGAGACGCCTCAGGAACAGACCACTTATCGCACTCTTGTCGAAGATCTGATTGACGTCCGAGCAGATGAGCCCATCAGTTTCCTCCCGCCGCAAACATTTGAAGACTGGCGAGAGAAGAACCAGATGCCGGAGGCAGTTTTGTCTCAGGCTGAGGCAGACGGCGTTCCATTACCTACACCGGAACAATGGGCTGCGTTAACTCCGCTTCAGCGTTTCGCATTGATCAAGCTCGCAAGATCGAAACATGAGAACGAAAATTTTGTGCCTGCGTTGAAGGAGTTTGGCGTCCTTCAAGGGGAGTGTTGATATCATGAGCAAAGACAAAGAGTCCGAGTTTAAGCCTTATCATCACCCTGCAGGCGGCTGGGGAGCGGCCGGTGCAACCGCGAAGGTGCTGATGGAGCAGAGCGTTCTGGTCAAAGGATCACGCGGTCTGCTTGCCATGAATCAGCCGGGTGGTTTCAAATGCCCCAGTTGTGCGTTTCCCGACCCGGATCATCGCAAGAAACTTGAATTTTGTGAGAATGGCGCAAAGGCCCTCGCGCATGAGGCTACCAAAGCCCGCGTGACACGAGAGTTTTTTGCCCAGCATACCGTTACTGAACTCATGGAGTGTAGCGATTACTGGCTGGAAATGCAGGGGCGCCTGACCGAGCCTATGCGCTATGATCCTGCTAGCGACAAATATGTGCCGATTGCCTGGGATGATGCCTATGCCCTGATTGGAAAGTACCTTCGGGCGTTGGAAAGCCCCCATCAGGCAGAATTCTATACGTCCGGTAGAACGGCTAACGAAACTGCTTTTCTTTATTCCATCTTTGTCCGTGAATTCGGGACCAACAATTTCCCCGATTGCTCGAATATGTGTCATGAGCCGACATCCCGCGGGCTGCCTTCGTCGATCGGAATTGGAAAAGGCACGATCGTCATGGCTGACTTTGATCATGCCGAGGCCATCTTTGTTATTGGGCAGAATACCGGAACCAATTCCCCCCGTATGATGACGAACCTTGTGGAGGCTCGCAAACGCGGCATCCCAATCGTTCTGATCAATCCGATGCCTGAACGGGCGATGATCCGTTTTACGGAACCGCAGGATATCCTGCAGATGGGCACATTTGGTTCGACAGCCATTTCCAGTGAATTCGTTCATGTACGGATTGGTGGAGATCTGGCAATCTTCAAGGGGATGATGCGCGCGCTGTTCGAAGCTGAAGATCGCGGCGAGTCAGTGTTGGATCATGCTTTTATTGCTGAGCATACAGTGGGGCTGGAGGCTCTGCGTGCTGATGTCATGTCAGTTTCCTGGGCAGATATCACTCGTATTTCTGGCATATCGGAAGAGCAGATCCGTCGGATTTCCGGGATTTATGCCAAATCCAACGCGACAATCATGTGTTACGGAATGGGAATAACGCAGCATCAGGAAGGGTCCCAACTGGTCCAGCAAATTGCGAACCTTCTGTTGCTCAAGGGAAATTTCGGCAAGAAAGGCGCGGGCATTGCGCCGATCCGGGGACATTCCAATGTCCAGGGTGATCGCACGGTCGGCATCGATGAAAAGCCAACACAGGCCTATCTTGATCGTGTGCGGGATGTTTTCGGTTTCGAGCCGCCACGCGAGCACGGCCATCATGTGATTGAGGCTGTTGAAGCCATGGATGCCGGAACCGCCAAGGTTTTCTTCGGCATGGGCGGGAATTTTGTCCGCGCAATTCCTGATACCGAACGGTCTTATGCTGCCATGGCAAAGCTCGATCTTACGGTGGGGATCGCAACAAAGCTCAATCGCGGGCATCTGATCCATGGCAAGGAAGCTCTCATTCTGCCTGTTGTGGCCCGTTCTGAGATTATCCGTACATCAGCGGGTGAACAGTTCGTGACCATTGAGGATGCAATGTCGAACGTTACGCCTTCGCGTGGCGTTTTCGAACCGGTTAGCTCCGATGTGCGGCCTGAGACGGAAATCGTCTGTCGGGTGGCTATGGCCACTCTCCCAGAGTCAAAAATTCCGTGGGCAGACTATATCGAAGACTATACTTTAATCAGGGACAAGATTGCTGAGGTTTATCCGACGATTTACACGGGGTTCTCGGAAAAAATGAAAGACCCTCACGGGTTTCATCTCGATATTCCGCCTCGTCGTCGTGTCTGGATGACCCCGAATGAAAAAGCGAATTTTCTTGTTTTACCGGGGCTAATGGTGGACGACGTGATTGATGATCCGGCAATGCTTCGGCTGGCCACAATCCGTTCGCACGATCAGTACAACACGACAATCTACAGCAACAACGACCGGTATCGGGGGGTCTATAACACGCGTATGGTTATCTTCATGAACAAGGAAGATCGTGAAGCGCGGGGATTGGAAAACGGGGCTGTCGTGGGGCTGGAAACCTACAGTGACGATGGATATCGGCGCTATGTCGATGGGCTGACCATTCTGGATTATCCAATGTCTCGTGGATCTATTGCGGGTTATTACCCAGAGTTAAATCCTCTTCTACCGCTGGATTTTTTCGATGAAATCAGCGGTACGCCAGCGGCCAAGGCTATTCCAGTTAAAGTTGTGCCAAGCGTGACGTCTGCAGCCCCAATCCGGATTGCGGGCTAAGTGGGAGCCGTATCGGCAAGAAAGAGCTATGAGAGCATATACAAGCTTTTTCTTGCCGGGAGCGGGCGTTGCACTCCTGACAGGCAGTATCAGTGAGAAAGGCGTATGACGCCATTATTTCAGAGTCGAACGGCAACCCTCCTTAGTCGCCCAGAAGAAGAGATCGTTCTGAATATTGCCGATGAAGTTCCGGTCAGGCTCGTCTTTAATGGCATTGTTCCGCACGGGGTGATGATGATGACCCCGGATCACCTGACGGACTTTGCTTATGGCTACTGCCTAACTGAACAAATCATTACGAATAAAAAGCAGATCCGCTCAGTCTCTGTTCTGGATGGGGAAGATGGTCTGACCTTGGACGTTACAATTTCAGGGGACCGTCTTTCAATCCTGCTACGACGCAGGCCCCGTGCCCAGACCGGCCATTCAAGTTGTGGCCTTTGCGGGACTGATACTGTGTTGTCCGTTGATGCCCATGAAGAGGTGCCTTTTCCCATCAATGCCAAGATTGCGCCGACTGCGATCCTGCGGGCCCTGCATGATCTTGAAAAGTGGCAAACCCTGAATGCAGCGACACGCATGGTTCATGGAGCAGCCTGGGCCGACCAGAATGGGAAAATCCTTTTAATCCGTGAGGATATCGGCCGTCATAATGCGCTTGATAAGCTGATTGGTGCATGGATGTGCGATGATCGTCTTTTTGAAAATGGATTTTGTCTTCTGACCAGTCGCTATTCATACGAAATGGCACTTAAAACTGTGCGCGCGGGTATGGCGACGGTGGTCGCCGTTTCAGCTCCGACGGATCGCGCATTTCGATTGGCCCAGAAAATGAATCAGACACTGATTGCAATTGCACGACAGGACAGGCAGTTCGTTTTCTGCGGTGAGGCGCGACTGGCAGGCGGATAATGGTTGTAGTTGGAGCCGCTACGATTGGCGGTCATGCTTTCGCTGTTATTCGTAAAAAAACAACTTTGAATCGCATGACCAAAAACGTGGAAAATTGTTTATCCATAAAGTTTGTAAGCGTACGAAGATCGCACGATTGACGGCAGCTTCCGCCTACATGTCGGTCGTCAAGACGTCCATTCTTCCTTCCCGATACCGGACATTGTCACAATCAAACCGCAGACCTCGGAGCCAGAGAAAAGGAGACTGGCGTTGTGGCGCAAATCTCCTTATATTACGTTCCGTAAGACGGAGGATATCATGGAAACGGTCACTCTGCGCAAGCAGGGCAATTCGGTTGGGGTCACGCTGCCGGCGGACACCCGTATCCGGCTGGGGTTGGAGATCGGGCAGGAACTCACACTCGTTGAGCTGGCCGATGGCATTAAACTGGTGAAGCGCAATCTCAAGCTCGAACGCCAGATGGCTCTGGCCCGCGAAGTTCTGCGCGAACAGGCTGACGCACTTCAGGAATTAGCGAAACGGTGAACGAGCCGGAGTTTCTCGAACTTGACGCCGTGTTGTTCCTACACGATTCTGCCTTGCGCGAATACGGTGGCGCACAAGGGGTCAAGAGTACGGACCTGCTACACAGTGCGCTTGACCGACCGCTGAACCGCTATCATTACTCTGATCTCGCTTCTGTCGATCTGTTCGACGTCGCTGCTGCCTACGCCTTCGGTATCGCGAGCAACCACCCGTTCAATGACGCTAACAAGCGCACCGGCTGGGCTTGCTGCGTACTGTTCCTCAAAGCGAATGGCCAGAACGTTGCCGTTACCGCACCGGACGTGGTGAAGTGCATGGTTGCCCTCGTCGAAGGAAAGATCGACGAGACAGGCTTTGCCAACTGGCTGCGGGAGCATCAACTTCCGTAAGGTTGTCACCGACACGGATCTGTCCGTTCCCGCCTACGATTCCAAACACAGACATACAACACTACTTTTCCAAGAAGCGGACGTTATCACATGTTAAAGATAGCTCGGCTTACACGCATTGAGGGCCTGGATGATGACGTTCCCCAACTCTTCGTTTGAGGCACTGATGGAGACATGGAAGACTGTTCCATCATCCTCTCCTTGCAGCCAAGCCGAGTGACCGCCTCCTCGACCCTTGCTCGCCCTTAACTCGATATGATCCGTCAATTCGTAATCCCAACTGGCGAACACCATGGCAGTTTTCGCGTGCGTTGCTCTCCAGTCCGCGAATCTGAACTCCTCGGCAAGCTTCCCCCAGAAAGCCAGCATCAAGGGATCGCATTCGGCATTCACTTTGGCGATTGCTTCGCGAGGAAACGGCACGCCGGGAGTCTTGAAGTATTCGCTCGACTGAATGGACTGGCGAAAGTTTTCACCGATCCATCCCGGCGTTGCGTCAGCGCGGTCAATATAGGTCGACCAGCCTGTGCGGGAAAAATGTGACCCTCCCCATATTTCTTGGCACTCGATCGCAAGATATTTCTTCGCCCGGAAGCAATTTGCTCGCTTCTGTCTACGAATGGGAAACTGCTGTATGATCACGCGATATCCGTAATATCAAAATTGATGGAGAGAGGGTGCGCTTTCAGAAATGTTCATGGGCGATGTGCATGACCCGAATATAGCGAAAGCTTTCGCGAGGGTCATCCATGTGAATGTCCGACTTTATCGAGCGCCCGACACAAAGCGGACATTCCGTTTACCCCCCTGACTTGCCTGTCCGCTCAAGGAACATGAAGCGGACAGGCGGCAGACGCCTTCATGTCGGACGTTGCGAACGCTGACGTAGCACCCGTAAAGCGGACAGATATTTGGATATCTATTGTTGCATTCTTTTCAGATCGCAGAATGTGGATTTGTCCTGACTCGAAGTGCGATCAACAAAGCCGAAAATAGAAGGATCGTGCTCGCGACACCAAACACACCGACAACACCGCCAACACTGAACATTAGGCCACCCACGGCAGCCCCCGCCGCAATGGCGGACTGCACGGAGACAACCACCATCCCGCCGGCGCTTTCAGCCTGATCGGGAACCGCATGCGCAACCCAGTTCGACCACGCCACCGGAACGCCACCAAAGGCCATCCCCCACAGGACCACCAACAGCACCTGACCCGTTATTCCCGTAGCCAACAGGATCAGGCCCAGACTTGCTGCCCCAATCAGAACCGGCATGACGACGAGCGTAGCGCGCAAGCTGCGTTCCAGCACCCATCCTGCAACCAAGGTTCCAACGAAGTTGGCCACACCAAAGGCCAGCAACACCAGCGCCAGACCACTGATATTGATCACCATCACGCTTTCCAGCACTGGACGGATATAGGTGAACAGAGCGTATTGACCTGTGTGGACAAGGGTGCAGCATAGCATTCCCACGCCAATACCGGGTCTGCGTAAGACATTCAGGATGGTACCCAACCGGGCCGGGCTGGTCGGTTCCAGCGACGGAAGGGTGAAAAACTGGAAGGCCAGTGTCAGACCGCCGAGTGCCGCCGCCGCAAAAAAGGCCGTGCGCCACCCATATAACCCTCCCAGATAACTGCCGAGCGGCACGGCCACGACAGTCGCTACCGATATCCCACTGAAAATGATCGAAAGAGCTCGTGGCAGGAGTGCCGCTGGAACAAGGCGCATCGCCACAGCGGCTGCCATGCTCCAAAACCCTCCCAATGCAATGCCCAGCAAAACCCGCATTGCGAGAAGTACAATGAGGCTGGAGGATAGTGCAGCCAACAGGTTAGACGCGATCATCAGCACACTGAACGCAAGCAGCACAATTCGACGATCGACCCGCCGCGTCAGGCTTGCCGTCAGCAGTCCGGAAAACATGGCGATCACAGCCGTTACCGTGACGGCTTGTCCTGCCAGAGCCTCTGAAGCACCCAGTCCCGCTGCCATGGGTGTCAGAAGGCTTGCGGGCAGATATTCCGCAGTCAAAAGCCCGAAAACACCCAAGGCCAACGAAAAGACCGCCATCCATGCTGGAGGCGTGGGTTCCCTGTCATCTATTGTGCTGCCGATGTTAGGGCCAGAACGCTCCGATAATGCGTCGCTCATGAAAAACGTCCTTGGAATTGCCGTTACAACCCAAGACTAGACGGCATAATCCGGACGATCTATGTCTGAAAATCCGTAATTTTTGATCGAAACGCCGGGATATTTTATTATTGGATCCGATCGCCCCATCCTCTGATCTCATGAACGAACTGCTTCTCGGGATGCGTCTTCGTGGGATTCAATATCGCCGCATCCATGCCGGGGCCTCTTTTGGGTTTGCTTTCGAGGAAAAACCCGGCTGCGCCTACTTCCATTTTCTGGCGACCGGTACGGCAGCACTTCTGACCGAAAATGGTGCGCTTCAGACGCTCTCAGCGGGCAATGCAGTGTTCCTTCCGCAGGGAAGTGCCCATCAGATTTTTTCTGATCCGCAAGTTTCGGTTCAGGATATCGACTATTGCGATGTCATGGCCCTTAGCGACACCGTCTGTGCCGTGGCCTGCTCCAGCGACACACCCCAGATGATTTTCTTCAGTGGCTGCATGGAGTTCGATCTTGGTGGCCTTCAGGGACTTGTTCCCCTGATGCCCGAACTCATGATGATTGACGCCACGAGCCAGCGTTATCTCGAACTCATGCCAATTTTAACGGCCATGGAACAAGAGGCGCGTACCGGACGCATGGGAGATGCGGGCATTCTCGCGCGTCTGGCAGATGTCGTGATGGCCGTCATCGTCCGGGGCTGGGTGGAATGCGGCTGCGGCAACAGTTCCGCCTTTGTGACGGCTCTGCGAGAGCCAAAACTGTCGCGCGCCATTCTTGCCCTGCATCGTCACCCCGGACGCGACTGGACCGTAGCGGAACTGGCAGCGGAAAGCGGTCTCTCGCGCTCTGTTTTTGCACGGCGATTTCAGGAGATGATCGGCGTTGCGCCTTTGCGTTACGCCGGGGAGTTGCGAATGCGCATAGCCCGGACTTGGCTTACTTACGACAGAATGTCTATTGAAAATGTTGCTGACAAGCTTGGTTATACTTCTCAGGCGGCTTTCAGCCGTGCTTACAAACGCATCGTCGGTGTGCCGCCTGGTTATAGCCGTCGGGTACTGGGGAAATAGTTTTCAGGCAGGAGATTGTCCGCTTGACGCCAAATGATATTCGAAAGCAGACTTTCCGCTCTCCCCCCGTAGCGGTCATCTGAACGAGCGTATCGGGACCTGTGTTTTCTCAGCGCGCCGCAGGAAGCAGCTCACTCACCAACGACGGCCGCTTATCCAACATCGCCAGCAAAACCTGGGCTGGTCCGGTTGGCTGACGACGACCATGTTCCCAGTTCAGAAGGGTCCCTTTAGCGACCCCGATGCTTCTGGCAAACTGTGCCTGAGAGAGTCCGGTCCGGGTTCTGATGGCCGCCACGTCAACCGACGGAACACGGACCTGGTGGGTCACGCTGTCCTCGACCGGAGCTTCCGAATAGGCGAGAGCCTCATTCAGCCCCTGCAGAATGCTGTCATAAGCGCTCATGATGGTTCTCCGTATTTCGCAATCAGCGTCTTGCTCAAGTCTACCAGGGCGGCCTGTTCAGATCGCGTCAGATTGTCTTTCTCGTTTTTGGCAAAAACAGTCAGGAGGAACAGAGGCATCTGCCTTCCACCAAAAACATAGAGAGTTCTGTACCCTCCCCTCGG
>NZ_BEWL01000024.1 GCF_002723915.1 Gluconobacter albidus | reverse complement strand
CCCAGGGGGTCCTGAACATCAGCAGCGGATCAAATGGCGGTCGCCCGCCTTTGCTTCCGTCGGAATACGCCAGTGCCTTCTCGAGATCAGGGCGAAACACTTCAAAATCCACAGTCCGGGAAAACGCTTCGAGCTGATCGTCAAGCACGCTCAACCGGGCAATCCGCTCTTCAACGTCAAAAAATCCCGCCTGCTTCATCTTCCATTCCCTCAATCAATGCAGGAGAAATGGAATCACAAAGGCAGCCTCAAAACCAGAGGGTTTTTCGAACCCTCCAAATTATAACAATACAAACAATATTATATTGTTTGTATTGTAGTATCTATATTATCTCTCGCGAACATTTTTAGCTCGTCAAGGAAAATGCGAACACTCCTCTTTACATAGGACTTTGACGGCAAGACAGCATATAAAGATATAATTTCTCCGTTATAATTGGGAAGTATTCTTACGAGCTTTCCTGTCTGTAAGCTTTCCGATAAATCCCAATATAATTTATATGCAATTCCATTACCGGATAGTGCCCATCTATGTATAATCTCTGCACTCGTACTGCTAAATTTCGGCTCGACCTTAATGATAAATGATTCTTCATCGTTTTCCATCAACCACTGATTAATAGCTTCCATGGTTTTATAACGTCTCAAACATAAACACGTATGCTGCTGAAGCTCTTGTGGAGACTTGGGCTCGCCATGTATTCTAATATATTCGGGAGAAGCACACGGCACACGAATGGTCGACGCAATTTTCGTGACGATTGCGCTTGAAGACTCTGGAAGTCCTATACGGATAATTATATCTAGATAATCATCAAAATTGTATGAGCCTTCAGTCGCCACCGCAAGATTAACATTAATGTTCGGATATTTTTTCACAAACTCCTCAACAAATGGCGCAATTTTATTTGACCCAAGCTCTAATGGCGCACCTATACTTAAAAATCCCTCAATTTTCTTATCAGATGAAGAAATTCTATAATCAAGATCATCAATATCTGATAATATTAACGATCCCTTTTCATAGTAGTCATGCCCATAATCATTTAAATGAAAATGCCTAGTATTTCTTTCTATAAGTTTTATTCCAAGTCTTTTTTCTATTTTACTTAATCTCCTCGAAACAGAAGGTGGTGTTACACCAAATCTCAGTGCCGCATTTGTAATGCCTCCCGCGTCTACCAGGTCGACAAAAAATCTTAAATCGCTAATTTCTTCGAGACTCATCTTCAGTATTCCACAACAACCGAAATTTAGATATTAGAAGGTTATAGACATTCTACCACCCAGAGTATTACCGGAATTGTAACCGATATACAAACCATCTGTATTTAAAACATTAGCATGCGTGAAATTAAACATAAAGCGAGCATAATTCAAAAAATACCAATTAACTCCTAATGTAACGGTAGAAGCATTTGAACTACCCAAGCTCCGGGATACACTCGCACGATCATATCGAAGAGCAACTTCCCACGCTCCAACTCCGCCTTGTGTTACTGGATGAAGAACTCTTGGGGCGGCCCAAACACCTGAATGCGCAAAGTAATTCGGCGTTTCACCTGTCAAAAAAACGCCGCCCTGAACACTAAGAGCCTCTTCGGAACCAGATTTTCCGGCCCAAAGAGCATAATTTGGATACGATGAATACGTGCGCCTAAGTGATAACTTTCTTAAGCCAAACTCGAATAATCCCCAAAAAGATTTCCAAATACCAAAAAGCTCAACGCCACCAGATAAAGAATGAGAAAGAGGAGCTGTTGGACCAACCTGAAAATTAAATGCGTTATCCGTATAATTTAATAAATTCACGTTTTGGGTATAATTTTGTGTCGGTTTTGAATCTTCGTAGAAACCCCAAAACCCTAAATGAATTAACGATACCTTATCTTTGAAAGGTATATAGTGAGTACGCAGAAGATACGTTAAATCATCTCTTACATTGTTAGTATTATTTGTGGAATTGACTTGATCACCAGATATTTGCGTCGCGATATGCCAGGTTTTTCCATATATCTTATATGCACCACCTAAGCCGTACCAACCCATCATGGGCACTAACAGATTGGCAACAATATCTCTATTAAGAAATACGGTATCACTCGAACCCGTAGAACCATCAAAACCTCGTTCAGAAAATTTATTTCCGATTGTGTATTCTGATAATAACCCGGCTGTTTTGTCAGTCCAGGTTGCAAATGCACTCATGAGTTGCAATGTATTGCTAGAAAAATCTCCTTCCAATACCCACGATAAATTACGTGCCCTACCTTGAACACCTAATCTAGCCGCGCGAAGTATCGTTCTTGAAATATTTTGCTGGGGAAAGCGGCTCGAAAACGACGCACCATAATCTGTCAATATTCTACCACGAACTCTAAAGCTATAATTACCATCAGGCGTCGAGAACGATGGTAAACCTTTTCCCCATTTTAATATTAATCCATCGAATTCAGTAGTTCTATTTGGTATTTCTGATGATACACCCAAAATAGGTCCAGAATTTGACGGCATATTTGAGACAGCTTCAAATGTTCCTGGAGGAGATGCAACCAATGGGAAACTTATATAATTATTATTGATTTCTCGACGTGGAATTTTAACAGAACCAGAATTATTCTGCCTATAATATGGGATATCTAATATTGAATGATCATTAGAATCACGTCTTATTTTCTGCCTTTGGTAGGAATGCCCCTGAAGCTCAATGATTTCTTTTTCTAAATATCTAATTCTTTGATCTTGTTTTTTTAATTCATTGACCAATTCAGAGATTCCTGAATTGGTCTGTGCAAACGATAAGGGTGTTGAGATCAAAAACGACAAAAATGAAAAAATGAGAGATGATTTTTTCATAATAATAAGTGCCAATTTATTAATTTATTTACGATGTAAGAGCTATAAGGGCTCCCATCGTGAATATGGACACGACTGTAGAAAAGAATACGGTTGATGCGGCCTCTCTCTCACCTTTTTTTATTTGATTCGACAAAATCACAATCACTGAAGCTGAAGGCATGGCAAAAGTTAATACTGCTTCCCTTAAGTAAAAAGGTGAAAGATGTGCAGCAATAGCTAGACCCCATGCTACCATAGGTGCTGCGATATTTCTGAAAAATACTGATGTAATGACCATCTTGTTGATCATTGGTTTCATAAGGAAAAGTAAAATACCAGCTGCGAACATCGCAGCTCCGCCAGTTGTCTTTCCAAGCATAACGAAAGAAATATCAAGTAATTTTGGGATCGGAACACCTGATAAAACCCAAATAAATGCGCAGAGTGGCGCTAAAACGACGGGTTGTTTTAGCGCATTTTTCAGATGAGAAACCCAGTTTTCGCCACTCCCCATAGTTTCCTTATTGTCAGTAGATAGTAAAAAAAATACTACAGGAATAAGAACTACATTTATTGTTAGACTCGCTAAAGAAACGGCTAGCGCACTTTTCCCACCGAAAAGAAACCCCAAAACAGCAGATCCCACAAATGGGACCGACGGATTCCCGATAGCCAAAGCCTGAAGTGTCGCAAGCGACACTGATCGCTTAAAAACAAAACGAGAAATCCAATAGGTTATAAAAAAGCTGCCAATCATCCAGAAAATAATAATTGCTGCAAAACTACCCGAATGTAGAATTTGCATACGATCAATTTTAGAAATTCCAACAAATAAATCCATTGGAAGTGCAAATTTAAGTACCATCCGATTTATCGCAGTTGCTTGATCGCGATCAAACATCCCCATAGAAGCACCGAGGTATCCGAGCATCATCGATACTACAATCGGGAAAATAGCTCCGCAAATAATCTCTAACATACAACTTCTCCATTCAAGAAATAACGCTCGAAATTAACAAGAAATAACATCACGGATAAAAGGTCGGCACTTCCACCTGGACTGATATTGCGCGAGACAAATATAGTATTCATATTCGAAACTTCTGTTTCGAAATCTCTAAAACCTTTTTCCCGCAAAGTATTTAAAGCTTTTCTGGCGAAAAACTTAGAGAAGTTCAATCCATCTATTCCGGATCGTGAAATAACATTTGTGTCATTATTATTCGATATCAAAGAAATAAGAGCTATTAACTCAGATTCAACTACGGAGTATCCATCGCGCAAGGCATCGCGATAAGCTGGAAGTGCATAACGTTGAACGGTTAAGAAGCCAGATTCTGCTTCAGCTCGTGCACCACCGAAGCCGTATTGACGATAAATAAGCTGTCCCGCGGTAGGGGGGACGCATCTTGCATTTCCAGATGTTAAATCATTGTGCAATAGCCCGTCGCAGATCTGGCTTACTTCAATGCAGACGTTTTTTATAGTACATTCCTGATCGTTAGAAATTAATCTTCCTGATGCACCACATAAAAGACCAAGGGCGAAAATCCCACCTTTATGGGTATTGACTCCGTTAGTCGCGGAAAACATTGCATTTTCACATTTCACGCCGACTTTACGCAAATCATTAAGCGTGTCTTTCGAAGAAATCGACGCACACCCGGATTCATAAAATAATGAAAAAAAAGGACTTATTGCATCTATGCTCTCTAAAAACAGAGCATGATCCATATCTGAATGGGCACCGTTATCAATACGATCGACCAGCCCTGGCTTAGGCGAAAGATTAATTTCTTTAAGCAAAGCACTCCGTGCTATTTGGGATATCCTCTGTGACGGAATCATTTTTTTTTCTCCTTTTCGAAGAGAAAAAAGATCTGCTTCATCTCTCTATGAAGATCCTCTACGGAGTGTTTTTTACTTCTCGCACAATTCATTGCAATATCGGAACATAAGAGGCATCTACGCGCTGGGAAATCAAAATTTGCTCTAGAAAGAGAAAATTGATCCGGTGTGATAACATCAAGATCCCACAACCTGCCGAGAGGATGCGTGTCCTCTAATAGCATAGTCATCTTCTTGATCTCAATTTGAGACAAAGTCGATACCACAAAAATCGCCTCCGGACCCGAAGAGCTTATACTTGCTTCTTCCAGCAAAACACGTGCGCCTGAACCTTTAACAGCAGAACAAATATTCTTACGCGCTTCAGAAAATATATTCATTATTAGAGGGGAGCATTTTTCACCGCCTGGAGAAACAACCGTTACCGAAATAATCGGGCGTTCGAAGCGCCTCAGAATAAATAACTGCCTGCGAGCGCGCTCTTCGCGCGCCCGCAGGATAGAATAAAAAATCTCAGGACCTTCTGTCATTTCATCAGGTCTCCGCGCTGTCGTCTTACGACGCAACCTGACGAACGATATCCATCACACTTCCATCGCGATAGCGGACTACAGCAACTACTTTATCTGTGTACTGAATAGGATCCGGTTTTCCGGCGAGGAGAATAGCTTTTTTCTGAAGCTCCTCAATAGTTGTAACAGGAAGTCTCGCATCTACGAGGCGTTTTTTGAGATCTACATTATTCGGATTAACAGCGATCCCATGATCCGTCACCACTACGTCGACAGTTTTCCCTGGTGTGACCACCGTATTCACACACTCAACAATACAAGGCATTCTTGCTCGAAGAAGAGGCGTTACAATAACCGTCAAATTTGCTGCTGCAGCAACGTCACAATGTCCGCCAGAAGCCCCACGTAGTACACCATCTGAACCAGTTAGTACGTTAACATTAAAATCAGTGTCTACTTCAAGCGCACTTAGCAAAACCGTATCTATACGATCGACGTATGCACCCTTTGACGAAGGATTTGCATATTCATTCGCAGAGATTTCGGTGTGAGCTGGGTTATCTCTTAATGACTGAGCTGCGTCGACGTCAAAGGACTGTACATCAGCAATCGCTTCAATCATGCCTTTTTTTAACAAATCAACGATAGAGCCCGTTACACCGCCAAGCGCAAAACTGGCTTTAATATTCTTTTCAACCATCTTCTCTCCCAAGAAGATGGTAGTTGCAGTTGCAGCACCACCGGACCCTGTTTGAAGAGAAAATCCTGATTTAAAATAGCCTGAATTCTCAATTACAGATGCCGCAATTCGTGCCAACAACAGATCTCGGGGGTTTTTTGTAAGCCGAGCTGCGCCAACACTGATGAGGGATGGGTCTCCCACTTCATCAACCTGCACAACCGCATCTACCTGATCTTGAGAGAGGCTTGCTGGATAATTCGGAAAGTCCACAATATCTTGCGTTAAGACCACAACATAGCGTGCATATGCAGCATCAACCTTTGCATACCCCAGCGAGCCACAACTTAGCTCACCATGACTTCCATTCGCATTCCCAAACTCATCTGATGATGAGACGCCCAGAAAAGCCACATCAATTGATATTTCACCTGTTTGAATAAGATGAACACGACCACCATGAGAATGAATCTGAACGGGTGTGTTCATTATCCCTTTAGAAATAGCATCTCCCAACTCACCACGCAGGCCTGACGTAAAGATTTTCGCAATCACGCCCGATTTAATAAATTCAAGAAGTCCATCGTGACAATTCAACAACGAACTGGGGGCAATGGTGAGATCTTTAAAGCCCATTTCAGCAAGTTTTTTTACGACCTGCAAAACTACTTTATCACCTTCGCGAAAGGCATGATGGAAAGAAATCGTACCGCCGTTCTTTAGGCCTGAAGACTTTATAACGTCCTCAAGAGACGATTTTAACTTACGTTTCTGTTTTGTCGCGATGTCTTCCAGCTGCGGGGAATTAGCGAAAACTCCTTTAAAAGCTGGGATATTATTTTTTGCCGCATAATCTTCGGCTGCTTTTTTATTGTAAGCCATTTCTGTCCGCCTCAAGAATGTTCAGCTAGGAGAAGTACACGCTGCGCTTCATGCACAACGGGCGGATCAATCATTTTTCCATCCAGTGAAATGACCCCAAGACCTTTTTGTTCTGCATCTTCAGCTGCCGCGACAACTTTTCTAGCGTGGTCGACATCTTTCTGGGCCGGAGCATATGCTTTGTGTAAGAGCTCGATTTGACGAGGATGAATCAGCGATTTTCCGTTATATCCAAGATTTTTTGCAATCTCGACTTCGCGTAAAAATCCCTCTTCATCATTGACGTTTCCATAAGCAACATCGAATGCGTCAATTTTTGCTGCTCGGGCAGCATGCAGTACTGCAGCTCGTGCGTAAAATAACTCAGGCTCACTGCCTGAGCTCCGAGACGTCTGCATGTCAACCAAGTAATCGAAACCCGCCAAAGCAATTGCCACCATACGCGGTGTCGCTTTTGCAATGGCGACTGAGTTTACGACGCCACAAGCAGATTCAATAGCTGCCATAATTTTTGTATCGCCGATTGTGCGTCCACAATCTTTTTCAATTTTTTCGATACGTTGCTCGAGCTCTTTGACCTCTTCTACAGTTTCTGTTTTAGGCAAGCGAACAATCTGTACACCTGCTCTTACAGCCATATCAAGATCGTCTTCCCAAAACGGCGTTTCAACCCCGTTAATGCGAACAACAGTTTCAATATCGCCATACAAATTTTCTTTTAGGGTATTAAATACCAGAAAACGTGCACTATCTTTTTCTGTCAAACTCACTGAGTCTTCCAGATCAAACATCACTGAATCAGGTTTATAAATATATGAATTAGACAACATTCCAGCGTTAGCTCCTGGAATGAACATCATACTACGACGAAGTCTCATGACAGATCTCCAAATTTTACGTTTTTTTCGTCAGAAGCTCGGTAAGCAGCGGCTTCAACACGCGCTTTGATTACACAGTCCAACGCACCCTGATCTCTCACGTCAACTACTGCTGACACAACACCGCATTTTTCAAGTGTATCTTTGACTGTTTTTCTGATCGAAGAGCCGAATTGTTTTTCAACTTTGCTCTGTACAATCAATTTTATCTCTTGAGAATCATGGGGATTAATTACCACCATGACATCACTAGACTCTAGCGTTCCTGCGATACCACGTTTTTTAATTTTCATGACACGACTTCCTTTCTTTTTTGTTCACAAAGAGTTTGTTGAGATACGAGTATGTTGACTTCGGAACCAAATCCACAATTTCTCTATATCTATGTTCTTGAATTAGTCTTCTTACACGAGAAGCCGATACAGCTGTATCTTGAAACTTTACTCTTTCTATTTCTTTTAATTCGATTTTCTTATCTGAATAAGAACAATCTTTTAAGAATTTATTCAAAACAACATTGTACATAGCTGTTGTTTTGTCTGTTGGCTCTGTCCCAACATACCTAACATTTATATTTAATGATGGCGCGATATATTTTCGAAACATTAAGGCATCTATTGCAGATGCTTGCTCCGTGATTTCTTCGTCTTTCTTAAGAAAATATTGAGGAAATGTTGCGTGAGAAATAATATAATCAGATCCCTCATGAACAACAACGTTTCTTAAATCGGAAACTCCCTCTCTCACGAGAGTGAGGCGAGTTTCATACGAAAAAAAGGAGACATCTTCTCGCACTAGAAAAACATGTACCCAATCACACTCTTTAGATGCCTGCTCTACCAAATATCGATGACCATTCGTAAAGGGATTAGCATTCATTACTATGCTTCCTATACGGTCTCCTGCCCTTAATGCTGACTTCAAAGAATCTAGATAATAATCCAATTGCCGAGGATTATAATCCATAAACGAAACTACGTCTGGAATTTCAACTAAGGGTTTAAATCCCCATCCATCGAAAATTCGGGAGTTTATATATTTTGTGAATAGAAAAAGATCATCATAGCCTTTAGATAACCCTTCTTTCACGATTTCTGTACCAAGACGCACACTCAGACCAGAGCCACGCATTTTCTTGTCGACACAAACACACTTAACAACATTCTTGTCCAATCCAGCACAAGCAACAATATGCTCATCGTCCGGAAATGCGCCAACAATAAAGGTTGTAACTTGATTATCGATACGCAGATCTCCAGCAGCCAAAAAATCGACAATATCCTTTCTCTTTCTTTCAAGATCAGATCCTGAAACAATAGAAATCGATATATCATCTAAGTTTTGATACATCTCGATAACTAATTCTAATGAGCGCGAACGAATTTAATAATGCTACGCGACATTTGATCCTTTGCCCAATTAGGCATTTTTCGCCACGGCGTCACAACCTGAGCAGTATCACCCTCAATCGTCACAGTACGGCGTTGTTCTGTTCCTACCCACTCAGGTGCCCAAGCCGTTTGTACCGTCGTTACCCATTGATTGCCTTCAATGCGATAGCGACCAATATAGGCAACCAAAGTTTGCATCAAACGAGAGCGCTCCGCATCAGTATGCGCCGGCTCCCGGCCGGTGCCCTCAAGATTAAAGGCAATCCAACCATCAGTTGTAAAAATTACTCGTCCACGAGGATGGTCTCCCATGGCGTCTATAAATTCACCCGTGGCCTGCAATTCTACTTGGTAAGAAACAAGTTGCCACGTCCCAATGATTTGCTCCGCAAGCCCCATTGACGGTGTTTCCTTCACATGAAGTGAGTTTTTCATTCCTACCTCGTGACATTTACTTCTCTTCTCTCATTCAACTTAATACGTATTCCTGTGCGTTCTAGATCTAATTGACGCAAATAACTATTACGCATGACGTAATTAATTTTCATTTTAATAACCGGGTGTCTTTCTGCAAATTTATGATGCACCCCATAAAGCCCAAGCACTGCTGCGACTAATTCATCCCTGAACAGAGTTGACCTAGTTTTTTAGACTAAGGGCTACGCTGACCCGGCCTGAGAGCCCTTTTGGAAATTCACGGAAGAGTGTTTCGCGCGTGGCGTGGGG
>NZ_BEWL01000023.1 GCF_002723915.1 Gluconobacter albidus | reverse complement strand
AGGTCAGGAAGATCCACTGTCAAAAGGATCCTTCCCTATGCTTGTGAAAGCGCATCGTTTCATCACTCTTAACCAACGCCTGGGAAATGCCAGCACGCTCACACCAGGCGACATTGTCGATCTCGCAGCCTTCTACCAGGCGGGCTTTCCAGGTGAAAAAGCCCAGAACGCCGCTCTTCGCAAAGTCCTGCGACAGATGAATCTTCCCGTAAAAGACTTCGCTCGGGACCTGCACCGTGTCAAAGCCCTGTATGATCTTTTGAAGGGGCCGTCGGGTAGCGCTAAACCGCCAACAGACACATCCTCCCTCCCCTCCCTGTCGAGGCCGTAATGGAACAGGGGGGAGAAAAGTGGGAGGGCGCACTTCAGCGAAAATCTACGATTTTCGCGTGCGAACCCAATGGGCCAAAGGCATGAGCCATGGCCCTGTATTCCTTACAACATAGCAGCATCGCCGCCACCGACGGGATAGGTAAAACAACCGCACGATTGCGCTACATCTGTTGTAACCGCCAGGATCTCATCCTGCTCGGAGAACGTCATGGCCTGTCAGCCTATGACACGACCAACCTTCGTACCCTGGCCGAACGCCATGAAACGATGGCAGGCCAAAACGGCCGAATTGCCGAATGCTTCATTATCGCTCCTCCTCGCGAAGGAACGCCGGAGCTTCACAAGCATCTCGTCCGCGACTTTGCAGAAAAAGTCACGCGTGGTGCTGCGCCTTGGATCGCCGCCATCCATTACGACCGCCCGGGCAATCCCCATGTCCATCTCATCGCACTGGAACAAAACAAACCCCGCACCGGAGGAAAAGGACGGCCCAGCAAAGTCATCGGACTTTCCCGCAAAGGGGCGCTGGAACGGGTGCGCGAAGAATGGGCCGAAACGCATAACCGCATCATGGCCGGAACGGGACCACCGATTGATCACCGTTCTCTTGAAGATCAGGGGAAAGGCCATCTCCTCCCCACACTCCATGAAGGGCCAGCCGCCCGGATCATGCAGACGCAAGGCAAGTGTCCTGGCAGCCAGCCCAAGACCAGAAGAAACGGCCAAACCATAGACTGGCCCCAGATCGATGAGGGGCGCACACGCAGCGAAACAAACACCACCGTGCGGCGCATCAATGCGCTCGCAAGCCAATTGAAGGAACAGGGATATGAGCGACGAGCCGACCGAGTTTTTCCTACGTCTTCAAGAGAGCGTGGACCATGCCCGAAAGAACACCGAGCTTGCAGCGTTTCAACTTCGAGAGCGCCTCACGGCAATGGAGCGCATTACAGCACAATGCCAGCACCTTTTGGGACAGGCAGAAAACTTCCTGGACGACGCACAGAACCAACTGTCCCAGCCCCGAATGGAACGAACACCACCACCCTCTTCCCAGCCTTGGAAGCGGCACACGCTGACGGGCGCCTCATTATTCCTCACGGGGATGATGTGCGGGTGGCTGATGCCTTAAAATCCACCCCATGGCGTTACTCCACCCAAGCCTTGCATGAACATGAGCTTCATCTGATCGCTCTTCTACGTCAGGGTTGGGACACCATGCGCAGTCGAGTGCGCCACATGATCAACGCCGTAGACTGGGCACGTCTGTCGCCACGCAGCCCACCACGGCCCCAGGAAACGTCAACTCCCAGCTCATGGCCAGACATCCCAAAACATCAGCCGCGCAAAGAACGCACAGACATGCAGCGGGGCTGCTAGAAAGGCACCTACCGGGGGAACGCTGGCCAAAGATTGACCAGGAGGACTTGTCTGTCACGTCCTCATCTTCCGGGCCTGCGTCAACCTGACGCAGGATCGCTACCATCCCGCAGCTCTGCCCCTGCCCCTGCCCCTGCCCCAAGGCACAGAGCCAGATGTACTTGTCATTCGATCAACCTGCCGACCAACAAACGAATGCATCGTCGCCGAAGTCTGGGCGGGCACGCTTCAATTCATAGTCAGCGTGGGCTCTGCATCAGCGCCTCCTTGACGCTTAGGTATAGTGCAGATCTGAACGCCTCGTCCTGGCTGTGAAGCTTGTAGAGTTCCAACTCCTCTTTCCGGCGTTTTAGCATGACTTCTTTCATAATTTTTTCAAATGCCAAGTTACGGCTGTAGGGATCAGAATTTTCATCAAATTTCTTTTCGAAATCGGGGTGGGCCTGAACACTTTCAACGATGTTCAAAAACTTGATCCGTTGTTCTTCCGGGGTGGCGCTCCACCCTTGGAACCAACGTTCGTTGAAGCTGCGGATGATCTCTTCCAACGGGTCTTCCTGCACCTCTCCTTCGCGATAACCGCGGGGGGTGGGGTTCTGTGGATCTAGCTCTGCTTCTGAAGTGTCCAGACCGATGGTCTGGTTTAGTTTTGTCCGCTCTAGCCCATATGACGAAAGGTCAACGGCCTCGAGAAGATCATCCAACGCATCCTGATTCGGGTCCTTGATGTTTAGCTTCGGGACCAGGAACTTCAGGAACCAGAAGAGCTTCTCCCAGACCTCTACTTCGAACGGCATGATTGCAGCCACCTGTCCGTAGATCTTCACGAACTGCTTCGCTTTGATCTTGAAGTCGATCTTCTCCTGGTCTTCCAGTTCCAGAACGGTGTTGAAACGTTCGGCAGCCACGTCAATCAGGGGGCTGAATTTTTCGGAATCTTCGCCATCAAAGAACCTTTTGCAGAATTCCTCCACCTCTGACCATTCGTAGACGCCGACATCATCCAAAGATGCTTTCAGCACGTGTAAGACGTTCACGTCCGTCGCCTCGGATAGGGTCGTCACCGTGAAGAACGGGTCGAAGGCAGCCTTGATGTCCTCGGTCGAGTTGAAGAAGTCGAGAACAAACAGATCCTCGGTCCGTTTGCCAAGCTTGGGGGAGGACCGATTCAAACGGGACAGGGCTTGGACTGCTAGAACCGACTGCAGCTTTTTGTCGACATACATCGCACAGAGCTTCGGCTGGTCGAAACCGGTGAGATACTTGTTTGCGACGATCAGCAGGCGGAATTCATCCTTATCGAACTCACTGCGGGTCTTGTCCTCAGGTACACCATTCATCTCGCTTTCGGTGTACTTGACCGCATCAACCTCCTTCTCGCCCGAGAAGGCGATTAGCGCCTTGAACGGGTTACCGCGTTTGGCAAGCTCTGCCTGTACGGCCTTGTAGTAGCGGATCGCCACCTCAATATTTTGGGTTACGATCATCCCTTTGCCTTTGCCGCGCAATTTCTTGGGGTTGACCACCTTGTCGATGAAATTCTCGACCATGATCTCGGCCTTGGTGTTGATCGTCTGCTGGCTCCGCTCGACATAGGCGCGCAGCTTCTTCTGCGCCTTGGATGTGTCGAACAGGGGATTGTCCTCAATGGACTTCTGGATCTCGTAATAGCCCTTGTAGGTCGTGTAATTCGCCAACACGTCGAGGATAAAGCCCTCCTCGATCGCCTGCTTCATGCTGTACAGGTGGAACGGACGGAAGCGGCCGTCCGGCTGCTGCTCACCGAACTTTTCCAGGGTGATCGGCTTCGGCGTCGCGGTGAAGGCAAAGTAGGACGCATTGCCGCGCATCTTGCGGGCCTGCATGACCGCCACAATCTTGTCCTGCGCGTCATCTTCGTCTGGGTCGCCGCCCATTGCCTGATTCATCTTGTCACTGGCGATGCCGCTCTGGCCGCTATGCGCCTCGTCGATGATCACCGCGAAACGCTTGTCGCCCAAATCCTCTATGCCGTCGATGATGAAGGGGAACTTCTGGATGGTCGTGATGATGATCTTCTTGCCGTTCTCCAACGCGGCCTTCAGATCCGACGATTTCAGCGCCGGGGCCACGATATTCTTGACCTCGGAGAAATCCTTGATGTTGTCGCGCAGCTGCTTGTCCAGCAGGCGGCGGTCGGTCACAACGATCACGCTGTCGAACAGCGGGGCGTCCAGCGCCCTGGCGCCCGGCAGGTCTAGCTTCGCCGGATGGGTCTCGATCAGCTGGTAGGCGGCCCAGGTGATGCTGTGGGATTTTCCCGAGCCGGCAGAGTGCTGGATCAGATATTTATGCCCTACGCCCCTCTGAGCGGCGTGGGACAACAGCTTTCGGACCACATTCAGCTGGTGATAGCGCGGGAAGATCAGCGTCTTCTTCGCCAGCGGGTCGGCCTTCTTGCCCTCCAGCAGGACGAAATGCTGGATGATCCCGGCAAGGCTCTGCGGTTGCAGAACCTCTTCCCACAGGTAAGATGTTTTGTGGCCATTCGGGTTCGGCGGGTTGCCCGCCCCCTCGTTGTGCCCCTTATTGAACGGCAGGAAGAAGGTCGAGGCTCCCGCCAGCTTCGTCGCCATCCATACCTCGTCGGTGTCGGCGGTCATATGGACCAACACGCGGCCAAAGCGCAGCAGGGTCTGGTTTGCATCACGCTCACGGTACTGCTTCTGGCCGTGGTAGCGGGCGGTCTGGTGGGTCCAGGCGTTCTTCAGCTCAAGCGTCACCAGCGGCAGCCCGTTCAAAAACACCACCATATCCACCGATTCATTCGGGTTGGCGATGCTGTGATGGACCTGCCGCGTCACGCTCCAGATATTGGCGGCGAAATTGTCGTGGACCTTTTGCGCCGAATTGGCCAGCGGAGCGGGATACATCAGGTGGAAATGCGCGTTGTCGACGGGCAGGCCCTTTTTCAAGACATGCAGCAGGCCCTTGGACTTGATCAGCTTGTCGAGCTGGCCGGTGATCTTGGCCTGCCAGTCGGCGGGGTTGTGCTGCTTGAGCTTGTCGAGGTCTTTGGATTGGGTGGCTTCGAGGAACTCCCAGAACTTCGCGCGGTCGAGCGCGAGGGTCGCGTCGAAATCAGCGGGCTGGCCGATGCAGAAAGGGCCAGAGGCGATGGCCCCGGCGGCCAGCTCTTCGGAGCTCGCACCGCAAAGCCGTCTCTCGATGGCCTGTTCAAGGGCGATTTCCTTGGTATTGCTGACCGCGACATTCATGGTGTTGCTTTCAAATGAGTTTCTACCCCGCCGCATCGAGGGACCGGGCACTTACAATACCTTGATCTTTCCAGTCACCGCCGCGTTGATCAAGCTCGTCTTGTATTCCCGCAATGCGGTGATCTGGGATTCCTTTACGCCAATTGCTCGATCTGTCTTCTCGTTCGCCATTTGCACATACTCCATGATGACGTTCTGCTCAGCCTTTGGCGGAAGACACACTGTGATCCCGCCAATGCGATCAACGTTCAAGTTCGCTTGGGCGTTGGCGATGGAATTGTTCATGAAGATCGTCTTCATCGCCGACATGGAGTAGTATAGAAAATCGCGTTCGATCTCTGGACGCGGTTTGAAGCCTACGACGCTGTCCGGGAAGCAGCCGTCAATATCCAAGATGGTCACGTCCCCGATGTTCGCAGCAATCGTAATCAAGATTGTGCCCTTGGGAATCAAAGTTGACACCCGCAGACCTGCTTCGTTCAATGTTTGCCGATATTCCGACAAGAACATCCCAGCACGTGCAACGTCACCTGTCTGGAAGAAGGGGTACTCGCCGTCATATAAGCGCGGATCGTTTCTCGGACGATGCGTGAATTTCCCACGGAATATCTCTGACAGATGCTTGAGGCGCTTCACCTCCCAATGCGCGGGGATCTGGCCGATCCAGTCGATGCCGCTATCCTTCATGGGGGCGTCGGGGTTCAGGCCGCGGGTGACGGCCTCTTGGATCAGGATTTGCCTGCGCTCGGCCAAGAGCCTGATCTGCTCCTCCTTGATCCGCACCGCCTCGTCAATCGCTGCGCATTTCCTATCCAGAAACGCCGCGATGGCGCGTTGTTCAGGGAGGGGTGGCAGTAGAAACGTGACGTCCTTAAGCTTGCTTCTGGACAGCTCAACAAAGGTTGTGCCTTGACCAGCAGCTTCGAGTTTTGGCTTGAGTGCCAAGATCAGCCAATACGCGAATTCACCAAAAATGTCTGAATTTGGCACCAGCCCCTTACAGCCTTGGTTAAAGCAAAGTCTGTTTGCCGCCACAGCTACGTGACCAATAGGAGCCCGTGCGGACAAGATTATTGTTCCTGCGGGCACGAAAGTAGTGCCACAGTTCTTATAGCCAGATTCCGTGAGGTTTCGTTCGCCGCGGGAAACCACTCTTGAGCTTAGCTTTCCAAGATCAGCGGGGCCGACCCACGAAATTTCGCCATCCCAGAAGTGCGCAGTACCCGAAGCTGGTGTAGCTCCGTTGACAATGTCAAAGCAGTTCCAGATCTTCCGAGGCGACCAAGTCGTGTCTGAAAGCACCCGCATCATTCCGCTGGCTCCAGCGTTGTCGCAAGCTCGACACCAAGGATGTCGGCAATCAGCCCGTCGGCTTTTTCTTCCAGGGCCAAAATTTCCTGCGTCACCTCTTCAAGGCTGCGCAGCGGCTTGTGGCGGTAGAAATACTTGTTGAAGCTGATCTCGTAGCCGATCTTCACGCTGTCTAGGTTAATCCATGCTTCTTCCACATGCGGCTTCACCTCTGCCAGGAAGTAGCGGTGGATGTCGTCTTTCAGGGCCACGCTTTCGGCATCGCGCAGCTCTGCGGTGCTCTCATAGGTCAGGTAGCTGCCATCCCTCTGCCGGTACCAACCGAAATCGGCCAGATCTTCCGCCGCACAGCCAAGATGCGTGGTCAGCGCCTCGACCTCGGCGCCGGTCAGCTTGTGCTTCTTGGCGATGACCTTTTGGGCGGTCTCGTCGTACCAGCTGACGGCGTTCAGAATGGCGTTCTTCTCGGTCACGCCCAGCTGGATCTTACGCGCCTTGAGCGCGGCGTGAACCGCCTTGCGGAAGGCGTTGAAGTCGTCGGTCTCCTCAAAGCCCACATCGCCCATGATCTGGGTCGCCGTGTCCAGCAGGTCACGCAGCTTGACCCAGTAGCTGGTGTCGAGCAGCTTCGCCTTCGCCTTGGCGTTCAGGGTTAGCCCTGCTTCCTCACACCACGCGGTGATCTGCTTGGCCTGCTCCTTCAGAAAGCCCGACTGATAGACCTGATCCCCGTGTTCGTCGTAGAGCCATTCCATCGGCTCGCGCAGGGACTTGTCAAAGCGCAGGGGCGCAAGGCGTTCGGCGCTGAAACCCGCGCGGCGGCGGTCCGGGCGTTCGATGGTGACTTTGTGATAGCCGAAGTCCGCGTTGTCAAAGACCTGCACGGCGATGCCCTGCGGATCGCCTGCCGCGTCGATCTGGCGCTCGACAGGGGCGAAGTTCAGGAAGGCCTCGGTGATCTGCTGGATATGTTCGTCCGAGAACTCGCAGTTCTTGTCGCCAAGGTTCTTGCGCAGCTTGCGGAACATGAGGTTGGCGTCAATCAGTTGGACCCGACCGCGCCGTGCCTCGGGCTTGGCGTTGGACAGGAGCCAGATGTAGGTGGTGATGCCGGTATTATAGAACAGGTTGTTGGGCAGCTGGATGATGGTATCCAGCATATCATTTTCGATGATAAAGCGGCGGATGTTGGATTCCCCGCTGCCCGCATCCCCAGTGAACAGGCTCGAGCCGTTGTGGACCGACGCGATGCGCGAGCCCAGTGGGCTGGCGCTGGTTGGCTTCATTTTGCTGATCATCTCCATCAGGAACAGCAGCTGGCCATCCGATGAGCGCGGGGTGGCATCCATCGTTTCGACATTGCCCCAGTAGTCGGCCAGCTTGACCTGAAAACGGGGATCAATGACGTCCTTGCCGTCTTTGATGTACTTCACCTCGCTGTTCCAGCTTTTGCCATAGGGCGGGTTGGACAGCATGAAATCGAAGCGGTTGGCGGAGAATTCATCGGTGGAGAGAGTGGAGCCCACGCGGATGTTTTCAGGGTTATTGCCCTTGATCATCATGTCGGATTTGCAGATCGCGTAGGTTTCGTCGTTGATCTCTTTGCCATAGAGGTAAACGTCCCCGTGGGCATGGAAAGGGCCATCTGCGTCCGTGATATAGTTCTGAGCCTCGGTCAGCATGCCGCCCGACCCGCAAGCCGGATCGTAAATCGTCAGGATCCGGGGCAGACGGTCCTTTATCGGGTCGAAAAGCAGGTGCGTCATGAGGTGGATCACCTCGCGCGGGGTGAAGTGTTCCCCTGCCTCTTCGTTGTTCTCTTCGTTGAACTTACGGATCAGTTCCTCAAAAACGTATCCCATACCCAGGTTAGAAAGGCCCGGAAGCGTGTTGCCTTCCGGATCCTCAATGTCATTCGGGGTCAGGTTGACCCAGGGGGAGACGAATTTCTCAATGACGTCCAGAAGCACCTGCTTCTCCGCCATATGACGCATCTGTTCAAACAGGTTGAAGCGACCGATGATCTCTTTGACGTTGTCGCTGAAGCCGTCGAGGTAATCCTCAATATTGGCTAGGAGGATCTGCTGATTGTTGGTGGCGGTATTGTACAGCTTCTTTAAGGTCCAGTGACTGGTGTTGAAGAAGACGTACCCAGAGGCATCCTTGAGCGGCTCATCGTCCAACTCCGTCGCGCCAATGTCTTCTTTTTGGTACCGGACCTCTTTCAGAACGGCGTCCTTGGTCGGCTCAAGCAACGTGTCAAGGCGGCGCAGCACAACCATCGGCAGGATCACATCGCGATACTTGCCCCGTACGTACACATCGCGGAGGCAATCGTCGGCAATGCGCCAGATGAAGGAAACAAGGCTGCTGTGGGACATCTGGTTCAATGTGGGCCTCAAAAGTTGATACGAGGGCAATAGCCGTTCGGCAAATACCATGCTCTGCCCCAGCGACAAGCCAGCACCCATTTTGCAGACGGGTTGCTGACGCGTTTTTTGGCCGATAATTGGCAGCAGACCGGTAGTTTCTCGGATATGCAGACGCTGGCGGGGGTCCCCATAGTCGCAGGCATTATTCCTTATTCAGAATAAAAATCGCTCCGCTGGCATTTTTCTGGCGCCATCTGCTTCCCTCGCCCCCGTTCTGGACCCAGGTGTCCTGTACGGCGCATGCGTCGCCGTATCCCCCCTCATCCAGCATAAGGAGCGCCCCTGATGGCCCGTCATCCCTCTCGCAAAAAGAACACCCGACGATCACCTGCATCTGAACAAATCTCGATCTTCGATCAGATCCCAGAAAACCTCACGCAAGCCCAACAAGAAACACTCCGGGGCTTCCTCAATTTAAAAACGACCAACACCAAATGGCGTGGCCGTGACATTGTCCCACCCGATACATTCCTGGCAACCGTCATTGATCGCTTTCAACATGGCTGCGATGTGCCCCTGGAAATCCCAGCCTTCACCGCCCTGCACGGTATTGCAGCCTGGCTGCTCGACCAAAAGGTCCAAATCTCTATTTCCGGAAGCCTCATCCGCCCAGACCTCTGGACCACGATTTTGGCCGAAAGCGGCACAAGCAAAACCTATGCCACCCGCGTCCTGCAAAATATTATGACACTTCGACGCTTCCCCGAGGTCACAACAGCCGCACAATTCGTCGCGGACCTCCAAGAGCACAACCATGCCGCCTGGTTCCAAGATGAATGGGGCCAGTTGATCAAACGGATCAACAGCCAAACCTACGCAGATGAAATCCGCGATTACCTGCTGCGCCTGTATGACAACCAAACCATTTCACGCCGCACCCGAAGCCAGACCATTGAGGTTGAAGATCCAGCCCCGGTGATTTTGGGAACAACGGTCACCGACACCTTTCTCCAAAATGTCACGCTGGAAAGCATGTTGGATGGGTTCATGCAGCGTTTCCAATATGTCATTGCCGAATGCAGGCCCGAGCCGCCCATGCCGCTCTACACCATGGACGATGCCCCCACATCCCAGGCTTTGACGCAGGCCTGGGACAGGGTGCGCACGACGACCATTCACCCGCTCTATACAGCCTCCCCCGAGGCCATAGAGGTCTATTGCACGCAATTTCGGAGGCTCTTTCGAGACCATAGCACCGTCCCCGTCAGTTTCTTCCGTCGGGTCCTGTGGCGGAGCTTCAAATATGCGCTCGTCTACCATGTGCTCCTGGGAAAGGAGACACCGGAAATTGACGCCGGGGATTTAGGCTGGGCCATCCGTGTCGCCGAACTGCATCTTCAAGACGCCCGCAACCTCCTGGACCGCTACAATATGTCGGACCTGGAAAAAGTCGTGTGCAAGGCCGAAGCCCTGGCACAGCGCCTGGGGCACGCGCCTTCCCCACGAGAGCTCATCGCGGGGGTTCGAGACATTAAAAGCGCCCCGATGGCGCGCTTTGTGCAGGAACTCATGCGCCCGCAAGAGCCGCAGCGTGATGCCAACCCAACATCACGCCCGATGGCGGCCTAAGGCCGCGGGGCCTTTCTTCCCCGCCCTATTATTAGCGCAGATAGAGCGAGGACTCCCTGATGATTTTGGCCTTTTGTTCGGCCGAAATCACGCCATCGGCCTGCATGATTATGGCAAGACGCCGCAGGAAACCGTACATTTTTATCCCCCTCCCGAAGACGACGATTTGGTTGTTCCTAATCGTTTCGATCTCTGAAGTCCTCTCTTTGTAGAACGGCAATTGCCGCTCCAACGTAATGCGACAGGCATGGCGACCGTAAAGCGGTGCGGCATGAGACCCACAGTTATCGTCTGGCCCCAGCGTCACGAAGATCTTGCGCCCATCTCGCTCCACTTCCCGTAGGGCCTGTTCCATGAAGCACGCCCAGAGCCGCTGGCTATACGGTGGGTTGATCCAGAAGAGCGTTCCCTTCCAGGGACGCATGAGCGACCCAAACGGTCCCTCGTCCGTATAGCGATCATTCGCTGGAACCGGAGCCAATTGCGCTACGATGTCATCGCGGTACTGCGCGGGAATAGCGCTCCATGGAATGTTCCGCCGTGCAGCCGGGGACAGCGGCGCATCGTAATGGCCCGTGTTACTCATCGAGCAGACATCAAGGTCATACAGTGACCTCTTTGCTGCTTTCAGCCCCCATTCGGAGATGAACCTGAGCGTGTAGCATTCATCCCCCGCTCCATTCTCCCTGAGAGCTGTCCATTTTGCGAGCAGGAGGCGTCGTGCGAGCCCCGTCCGGGTACGGTGGTCCAGCGTTTGGAGGTCGTCGAAGGCCAACGGCCCGCCAGGCCAAGGCATGAAGAGGTCCACCGCCTTTTCATCTTTATTTGGTTGATACCGGACGGGGCTGAGGTAAACCGGCTTTTGCGAACAGAGGCTGGCCTGCGCATCCCGCACGCGAATACGGCAGCCCTCTCCATTTGCTTCGACCTGAACGGCTCGCTGCGTCCCACGCGTGACTCGACGTACACGGAAGATCGCGCTGAGTAATTTTGAGCGGAAGAAGCGGACGAGACAAAACGATGACGGAACGTGTTGCCCTGTATGGCCGGTTTTCAGATGACCGGCAGAATGCATCGAGTGCCCAGGACCAGATCCGTCAATGCCGACGTCGCGCAGAAGCTGAGGGCTGGACCATCAGCGCCGAATATATCGACGAGGCCATATCAGGTGCCGTCAGAAACCGCCCACAGTATCAAAAACTCCGTCACGCCATCGACGATGGCGAGTTTACGATTGTCATGGCGGAATCTTTGGACCGGCTCTCCCGCTCCCAAGAAGAGACGGCCAATCTTTACGAGATGTGCCGCTACCGAAAGGTCCGTATTTTCACACTGTCAGAGGGCTGGATCAGCGAACTCCAAGTTGGGTTTTCATCGACGATCAACGCGGTCTATCTGCGACAACTGGCCGAGAAAACCCATCGCGGGCTGAGCAGCCGGATTGAGTCGGGACGCTCGGCAGGGGGCTTGTCTTACGGCTATCGAGTTCCCATCCAACCCAACGGCCTGCCGCAAACCGGACAGCTTGAAATTGTCCCAGAACAGGCTGTGGTGATCCGGCGCATTTTCGCGGAGTATGGGCGCGGTGTCTCTCCCCGCAGCATCGCCGCAGCCCTGAACGCCGAAGGGGTCCCTGTGCCCCAACACGGGGCGCGTCGTGGGGATGGGACCTGGCGGGCCAATGCGATCCAGGGCAACAGAAAACGCGGCACCGGTATTCTCAATAACGAACTCTATATCGGCCGACGCGTCTGGAACCGGCTGCGCTACGTCCATCCGCCAGGCGAGAGCAGACGCGTCTCGCGACTGAATCCCGAAAGTGACTGGAAAATCGAAGAGGTCCCGGCCTTGCGCATCGTGGACCAGGACGCCTGGGACACGGCCCGAGAGCGCCAGAGGCGGATTGATGCCGCCCGTGCGGAGAAAGACACCGGCGATGCCACCCATCTGAGTGGAACCCATGCCAGCCGTCGTCCGACCTACCTCCTCTCGGGCCTGATCCGGTGTGGAGCATGCGGCGGCACGATGAACATCGCAGGCAGCGGCGTGCGCCGTTTTTATTGTTCCAATGCACGAGAAAAAGGCCGCACGGTCTGTCAAGGCATGAAGGGCCTGCGCAAGGACGTTCTGGAACAAACCATCGTCCACGGCCTCAAAGAGCATTTGATGCAGCCCGAAGCCGTCCAGGAATTTTCTGACCGTTACGCCGCCCATCAGCGGAGTTTGGATGCAGGTCGCGAAGAAACCGTGCGCCATCTGCGAACCTCCCTCGCCCGGACGGAAAAGGAAATCGCGAACGTGATAACCGCCATCAAAGCCGGGATCTTCACCGAAACGACAGAATCCGAACTGGAAGCGTTGGAAGCACGGCGGAAACAACAAAGCGAGGCTGTGACGCAAGCACAGACGGCTGCACCGGCCCTGCCCCCCAATCTGGCCGAGCTCTACCGTGCCACGATTACCAATCTGACCGAGAGCCTCACCCATCCTGACACCGTGCTGGACTCATCGGAGGCCATGCGGGGCCTGATCGAGCGCATTATTGTCTCTTGGGACACCGAGCATGCGGAGCATCGCATCGAATTAGAGGGCAAGTTGGTTGCGCTTTTGAACGCGGGCCGAGGGACAAGAGTGCAGAACGCAAAAAACGCCTCGAGCGTCGGCTCTGAGGCGTTGGGTGAGAGTTCGTTAAA
>NZ_BEWL01000022.1 GCF_002723915.1 Gluconobacter albidus | reverse complement strand
CCGGCATTCCGCAGGGTCGCGTCAAAGCGGTTGAACAAAACATCAATTGCTCCCGCCTGGGTCAGACGTTCCCGGAACAGCCAGACGGTTTTGGCATCAGGCACACGGTCCGACAGCCTCAGGCCAAGGAAACGCATGAACGACAGGTGGTCGTTGATCAGATATTCCGTCCGTTCATCAGACAGATTGTTCAGCGTCTGGATCACCAGGATCTTGAACATCAACACCGGATCAAATGGCGGTCGTCCGCCTTTGCTTCCGTCAGAATACGCCAGAGCCTTCTCCAGGTCAGGGCGGAAGACTTTAAAACCACAGCCCGGGAAAACGCTTCGAGCTGATCGCCAAGTCCGCTCAATCGAGCAAGTCGCTATTCAATATCAAAGAAACCAGCCTGCCTCATGATCCATGCCCCCAATCAGATCCGGAGAAATGGAATTATAGAAGAACCCTCCATCTGCATTTTTTCTAACATGTCAAACTGACGCGTCAAAAGAATACACTTTCTTTAACATGACAGGACGCAGAACTTTTCCCTGCTCTCAATAGAGCTCATCACGATTGGGCTTGCTGTTATGAACAACGGTTGTCCCACTTCCAGGGAACCGCCCTGCCCGCTTTTCTTCCCAGCTCAGACGCCGCGTCTTCTCTGGCTGTTCATTCTTCTTCTCTTCAGCCTGTTCAACGACTAGAACAGGCTGGATGGTGGCTCTGGAGACCTCTTTCAAAACAGGCGCGGCTTTCACCTGAAGAGCCCGCCGGACCCGCTCCCGAAAGGCTGGCAGCGGAATATCGAACGCTTCCCCATAACGATCCAGAAGCCAGAGACGGATTGATTCATACGACCAGCGTTCCGCAATGAATGTCTGGATCTGCTCCGCTTCCCGGACCAAGAGCACCCGACAGGCATCACGCCCCCGAGGAATGGGTAATCCTGTCTTACGATCTGCATTCACAACGGCCATTGTTTCTTCCTCAGGGCTCTCCTGTTTCAAGATCACAGGTTCTGTCCCGAAAGGCGTTTGTCCCATAAGCAGCCGCTGTACGACCTGGGCCGCTGGAACAGTCTCATCAGACCGGAAGCGGACGTAGCCCGGGCGTGCCGGTGGCTCCCAGGATTTCGCCTTCCGCCTGATACGCCCCCAGTCTTTTTTTGCAAAGCCGTGTAGTTCAAAGACCTGCTGCCGCACCCCCTTGAACCCCGGCAACCGCACCAGACGCGCCATGACAGCCTTGATGGCCTCGTCATTCCGTGTGGTCCGGATCGCAGCCTGGATCTCACCCTGCCATTCCTGCATACGCTCCCGGGTCATCCGCCAGGACCAGGAGATTTTTCCTTTCAGGCTCGGCAGCTGAACCAGTTCGAACTCCGTTCCCCAGCACAAGCGGCCATTCCTGTCTGAAGCCTTCCGACGTCCATGCTCTTGTTGAAAGGCTGCATTCTCTCCATCCGTAAATAACAGCCACCACAGAAAACGCGTCGTGCCTTGTTCAGGGTAGGCAAAGAAACGCACACCAGCTGCGCCCTGCTTCCGCTGACGACACCGCTGCCATCGGGACAGTCCTATGTCATAACGCTCTGCAAATTTCTCTTCGAGCGCCAGAAGTTTCTCTGCCGAGACAACCCCTGAGACATGCCAGACATACCCACGGGCCACAGCACTCTGGAGAGCCTGCATGACGGACGTCTTGTGCACCGGGATCTGCATCTCGCACCCTTATTCAATCCTGGAAATCCCAGTTTTCAGCGGCATCTCGGAAACTCACGGAAACGCTCGAATATGTTTGATAAAACATGATAACTCACGGTATCGCAACATCATGTAAATTAGAAACTTTGATAAAAAATGAGCTTCGCAACTTTATAATAGGAAGTTCCTCATAAATGCGAATGAGGAAAACATGCCTTCCGCACATCTGACTTGACCCTGGGCCAGAGAAATTTTCATACTGGGAAACGGATAGAGAGACGCCTCGCGAAAAAGACACTCTCTGTCCAAGCCTACAGCTTACTCAGCGGGTGACTTCAGAGCGGCCCCAACCGCTTGCCCCAAGGCTCAGGACATTCCCCCAATGTCCTGAGCTACTCATCTGCTACTCAGCAGACGCAGTCCGATAACCTGTCAAACCAAGGCAGGAGAGAGGAAAAGCTCTCCGTCAGGGGCGTTCGTGCCAGGGAACCGTACGCTTTTCTCCGAGATCGTGAGGATCAATTTCAATCCCGGCTTTCAGCAGGGCGCGCATCAGCACCTCTTTCTGGGTTGTATCCCGAAGAGCGGCTGTCCGGCTCAACGCCCGGATGGTTGATTCCGTGACTTTCACATTGAGATTGACGGCTTTCTGGCGCGGCTGCGGCATGGATTTCTTCCTAGCAAGAGAGAGGAAATGCAACGGAACAAGAAATTACATATTATAGTTGATAAACTTATAGTGTGTAAGTCGTCACGGTCCCTGCATGGACATGAAACGACTTGTCGGGAAGAATTTTGCCCGCCTGCGGCAGGAGAAGGGGCTGACCCAGGAACAGGTGGAAGAACGCTCCGGGTTCAGCCAGCAGTATCTGAGCGGTCTGGAGCGGGGTCACCGCAACCCGACAGTCGTGACGCTGTACGAACTGGCACAGGCGCTTGAAACGACGCCTGTGGAGTTCCTGAAGCCTGTCAGTTTCGACTAAACGCTCCTGCTGGAAATCAAACGTGGGGAAACTGCAGGTGTTGATGAAGATCCGCAGGCAGTTTTGGATCTGAACAGGAGACATCACATGAAACACCTGTCGCTGATTTTCATGGCCCTGACGCTTCTTCTTTTACCGGCTTCAGGCTTTGCCCGGACCACAGGAGACTGGCTGCCCCGACGCCGGGAACAGATCAGAACGTCCCGACATCACGCTGCTGGTCGCTGAATGAACCGACGTCAGAGGCAGTCTGAGAAACATCAGCAAGAGATGTCAGGTATTTTTCAGACTGCTTCGATCGGCCCGGGATAGGCCTGTACGAGCGGATCATGGGTCAACAGCAGCAGCCCCTCCACCGTGGCCTGAGCCACGAGGATGCGGTCAAAAGGATCCCTATGCACATCGGGCAGCTGCCCGACCGTCAGGGCATGCTGACCGGTGACGGGCAGTTCCTCGTAGCCGTTTTCAATCAGACCGCGTCGTAGCAGATGGGGATCGATCTGGAAGTCTGCACGTCCCAGTCCTGCCTTGATGGTGACTTCCCACAGGCTGGCAGCACTGAACACCAGATTATTGTCCTGATCTTCCATCAGGGATCTTGCACACACTGACAGCCTGTCAGGTTCTCCGGCAGCCCAGAGCAGAAGATGGGTATCCAGAAGCAGTTTCATACCGAACCGTCGAACAGGGAAATGACATCTTCCTGGCCCATGCGATCAAAATTTTCCGGAACCCGGATCTGTCCGGCCAGAAAACCCAGACGGCGCTTCTGTGTCTCTTCGGGAGCCGTAATCGGGCTGACCCGCACCATCGGCCGGCCGGCTTTGGCAATGATGAAGCTTTCCCCTTTCATGGCGGCCTCGATCAACCGGGATAGATTGGTTTTGGCTTCGTGAATATTGACTGTGCGCATGACAGAAAACTCCTGATCCAGATCACGAAAACTTAGTCATACTGATTTAGTTTATCAAGAGAGATCTTTCTGTTGCCGGTATTACGATACGACAGCTTCAAATCGTCAGATCCGGAAGTAAGCAGCTTACAGCTTACGCCCTCGTCCCGGGCCTCAGACCCGACTGGTAAAGCGGTCTCCTGCTTCGACGGGGCGGACGATGATATCCGCCTCCCGCTGATAGATTTCGGTGCGGAGAAAGCGGATTTCGTCTTCAGCCTCTTCAGGTGGTTTGTCGATGAACCAGGCTTTGGGCCGGCCATCAGAACCGTCGTTCCAGCGGTACCCCCGGGCCTTGAGTGTGTCTTTGAGCTCGAAGGGCGCGTATTCGGCCCACAGACGCTTCCAGACTGTTCTGGCACGCTCCAGTAGCAGGGATAGGGCGGAGCGGTTCTCCGGGAAGCCTGTATGGCCCAAAAGGGCGATGGCAGCCTGACAGTCATCCACTGCCCGGTGCCCGTCAAAGAAAAATCTGGCCTGCAAACCCAGATGCCCCAGTTTGCGCCTCTCAAAGCCTGCCTTGTTCCAAGGAACGTCTTCCATGGAGCAGGCCTAGGGTCTGTTCACAAAAGTCGGGCAGAAGCGTTCGAGGAAAGGACGATCGAATGCAGCGTTATGAGTAATCACTAGACTGGCATCCGGGGCGAAAGCCGTCACGTTGTCAGCCGAGACGGTCTGGCCGGCCAGACGTTCGGGCGTCAGCCTTGTCAGATCCTGGACAAGGGAGGGTAAGGGAATGGAAGGTTCTCGCAGACGGCTGAAGGCAGGTAGGGTTCCGAGCAGGATCCCGTCGATGCGATAAATGAACGGAACCATGCCAATTTCGATGATTTCGTCCTGTCGAGGATTCAAACCGGTGGTCTCCAGATTTACAAATAGACCGGTGCGCAGCCCCCTGCCCTCTGGTCTGTGGCTCAGAACGGAAGGACGCAGGCGTCTGAGCACCCGATAATCTTTCGAAGCTTCCAGACGGTTGGCCAGAGCGTCCAGAGTTCGGTTAGGAGGAGGAAAGTTATCCACAGGCATTCGGGTTTCAAATAGTTTTAAATGTTTTAAAGAGTTTTAGGAACGGAAAAGTCGATTTCACCGTTTTTTATCAATGCTTTGTAAGGAAGGGCGGTTCCTAAAAGACGGAGTTTGGTTCCTAAAAGACGGAAATCGGTTCCTAAAAGACGGAGTTTGGTTCCTAAAAGACGGAATTTTCACAGGTGGGTGAGACAGATTAAGGCTTTTCACCTTAAAGCCGGCCCTTCTCCGTCTATTAGGAACCTAAAGAAGAATGGTGCTTCTCTAAACGGTATCTCATGATTAGAAGTGGTCCGTCTCGCCCACTTTCTTCGTGAAGGTCATATTCAGGCAGGTCGTTCCGTTTAACAAACTCTCTAAGTTCGTATGAACATCTTTTAAAAGTTCCTTGGCTACCACTACGTTCATAAATCAACCGAAATGACCATTTAGCTTCATTTTTCCCAGCAGCTACTCTTGCCAATCTATACAGAAATCTTCCGAGTCCAGGTTTTAAAAGGAAATAATCTGGATGGACGGTAAGAACTTCAGGATTTTCTGACTCAACTACTGCCGAGTATAGCCAGTTAGGAAGCTCTATCTCTACAGCCATTACACGCCCAGTATCTTCATATGATATGGTTTTGTAATCGTTTATTAAGCCAGACCCAGTAGTTTCTCGGATTGTACGGCCACCCCTAATTTTCTTTTCACCACGAACTATTTCAAGAGAAGTTTGTTTAAGGCGCCGCAAAGCGGATTCAACTGCTTCATATTGCCTGCCGCCATCAGATTGACGACAAAATTTTAATATGTCTGATACTTGAGGAGAAAAAATTCGGCCAGGCTTTTCTCCTAGACCAGACCGATATTTATTCATTGCTTCGGTTAAGTATGAAATACCCATTAAAATTATATCATAGTCCCAAATAGACGCCATGCCATCAGGACCACTAGTTATACGTACATAACCATCAGGGAGATGATGTATCATTACATCATTTGCGCGTTTATCTTTTTTAGACAGACGAAATACTGCGACATCCATAACGCCACGATTATCTTTTGTCGCAATATCGTATAATCCGGGAACAAAAAAATCCCCTTGCTCTTGGCCAGATGGAGCGGAGCGGAAAGTTTTGCTAGAGGGATCTTTTTCAATACCCATGAGATATTTTTCCAATACTAATTGGATATTAAATTCACTTAAAAACATCTCCTTCTAAGGCTCTATAAATCGCCATATTTATAATCCCTGCGCGGGCCTGACCGGTTCTTTTGGCAATTTCGTCAACGCGCTGCAGTAATTCTGGGGCAATCGTCAAACTGATTTGCCGCTTATGTCCTTTAGGTATGCCCTTGTTGTATGCTTCTGGGGTTGAGCTTGTGGAACCCCCGCCATCCGGTGCCCCCGCAATGAATGCATCCTCTACCGAAGGAGATATTGGTCTCTGGGGTCTTTTTAAAATGGCCATTTTGATATCCTTATAATATTTATTTAATATTAAAAAGGTATTCAGATAATTTTTCAAGCTCTTTGCAAGCCTTTGCGTCTTTTACGGGCATCTCCGAAACAGCTAACCCAGCCCCACTGGCGTTACTGAATGCTTTTCGGCGTCGGATAGGCATATCTAAATATTGAAACTGCTTCACCTCGGACACAGCAGATGCTGCTTCTGAGTTATCCGATGAATGCAAACCCGGATCTGCCTGGTTCATAACAGCAAAGCAATTTAAGCCGTCTCGGACGCTGCGTGCTTCATCAATTAGCTTAGCCATATCATCGAGAGCCCACACATCGTATGAGCGTGGAGCAAATGGAACTAACAAAATATCCGATAAAATTAATGAAGCGCGTAGAGCTGTAGAATCTCTGCCCCCTGCATCTATAATGATATCATCCCATTTGTTTTTCTGCTGTTGGATTTGTCCTCGTAAAGTAGGACCGTCTGCATATTGTGCACAGGCAATTCCAGGGTTCTGATTCGCTTCTGTACGAATAGAAATTGCAGAAACTGCTGTTCCTTGGCGATCTCCATCGATCAACCAGACATCTCTTCCTTGAAGCGCTCTGAAAATAGCGATTTGAACTGCAAGAGTGGTTTTCCCTACGCCGCCTTTCGTGTTACCAACAGTGAGAATCATATAACATCCCTTTGATATTCTTTTAATATTAAAAGAATCTTCTATAAGCACTTAAAGAAGTCTCTAAAAATATGTTTTAGATTAACCACATTTTCCTTGCAATGGTCTGCTCCTCGTCGCCGGAGGCGTTGGCGTAGATGGCGGTGGTGGAGAGCTGGGCATGGCCGAGCCATTTCTGCACGAGATTGAGCGGAATGCCGGTGGAGACGGCCGCCACGCCAAAGGCATGCCGCAGGCCCTTGGGGGAGGCGGCGGGTCCGGACAGACCAGCCTCGGCCATGACCCGGTGCACCATGCGCCAGCCGGTCATGCGGGCCACCGGCCACAGACGCAGGGAGCGACCCCGGTCCCGACGCGCTTGCGCTTCGCGGACGCCGTGCACCAGATCAAGCGCCTCGAGCAGGGGAGGGGGAACGGGAACGGCCCGATAGATCCCGTCCTGACGTTTCTTCAGACTTTCGAACACCAGCACGCCGCCGGCCAGATCCACCCGGTCGGCGCTCAGGGCCAGGGCCTCGGACAGGCGGCACCCCGACCAAGCCAGGGTCATGGCGAGGGTGCGGACATTGCGCGGCGCCCGCTCGGCCACTTTCAGGAAAGCGGTGCGCTCGGAGACGGTCAGATATTTCCGCGCTCCCGAGGGATCAAACAGCTGCATCCCCGCCTGCGGCGCCACGCCGCCGCCAGACGGCGTCTTCCTGTTACCTCCCCGAGGTGCAGGAGCCTGAGGCTCCTGCCGGGAGCGCGAGGGCAGCGCCCTCGTTTTCACCGTCACATCGCTTGCTGTCATCCGTCCGTTTCCTCTCGATAGCCCCGACGCTGCTTCACCCGCACCCAACGGATCAGCTCTGCTTGCGCAGCGACCGGATCGCCGAAACGCTCCCGCCGTTCCTGACCAGTGGTCCCGAGACGCCCCCAGGAGCGGACAAGGACAGTGCCGCCAAAGAGATCATCCTGCAGGGTCAGACGGTAGAAGCGCCAACAATTGGTCGCCGGGTCGATCCGCTGCAGACGGGCGCTCTCGGGAAAGAGACTGAACTGGCGGGGCGGGGCCATTTGCGGGGCTTTGGTCATGAGATCCCGAAAAGTGTAACAGACCCAGCTTCGGAGCGTCAGGGTCTATACTCTTCAGGGATACGGATTTTGGGGCTTTTCCGCTGATCGTGAGAGCCGGATGAGGAGGGCCATGTCCTCAGGCATGGGAATGGAAGGAGTAGTCTGTTACACTATAGGTAATAGGGAAACACTCAGCTTCCTTTGATATTTAAAATTCATAAATGATTTTTTCTTATATTTCATTATCGATGACTGAACTTCTTATTGTTCAACCTCGGCTAAGTCAGAGACCACTAGTTCAATTTACTTGACTCAAAAGCTATGATTCCGTTTAGTAATGACAATAATGACTAAGATCTATTTATTAAAATACCTTATTTATAAAATATAAATGTATACTATTTTGAATTTTCTATGAGATCTATGACGCTACTAGCCATAGCAACAAAAAAAAACGCATTCTGTAATGAAATGAATAATAGGGGGTTACGTAAGTTTAACTTTTGAGCTAAGAGCCGCCAGGTAAAATTTTAGAAATGAAACTTCAAGTTCACCTCCAATGCAGATCTCCGATAAGGCGCCTCCCCGAATGAATTTCAAGCACGAAGAAATCTTGAAATCCGAAGACAAAGTAAAAAACTATACAAAGTCTGGATCTGCAAAGGTTACAATACCGCACATCCCTTCGACAAAAAGCGCTTCAGCCTCAAAAAGACCCTTTTGGCGCTCTCCGCTCAATGTTATTACACTTTTCATTCCGAATGCAATTTCCATACTATATTTTGGGGTTTTATCGTCTCCAGTCTACGTTTCAACCAGTAGTCTGATTGTAACAAATCCTGTCAAAGATACGGATAGCCTGACTTCACTTCTCTCAGGAAGTTCCGGTTCCTCAAGTGACGGCGCGTATGTACTGAAATCTTTCATCGGTTCTTGGGATGAATATCGCCGGATTGATGCACAGTATGATTTGGCGCATGCTTATTCAAACGGTGATCTCTACGCCCGCTACGGTGGGCTCAGCATGTTGTTCCATAATAATGATGTTGCACGTTGGCATTATTATCAAAACCAAGTTGCTGTGGATGTCGATGAACGCAGTGGCATCACGACAATCAATGTGCGCGGTTTCGAGCCCAATGTAGCATCTGGAATCGCTCGGGCAGTTGTGGCTGATGCAATTGCACACATCAATTCCATGAATCAGGCATCTGAAGACAATTTTGTTTCAACGGCAAAAAAACATGCAGATGCCCTTCGCGACGCAATAACCGCCGACGAACTGGCTCTTTCCGCATTCCGGTCTGATAAAGGCATATACGATCCAGAGCAGTACAACGAAGCGCTCCTGACGGAAGTCCAGAGTCTGACCGCTAAAAATATTGATCTTAATGCTCAATATCAGGCACTTACTCACGGCGCAGCCAACAACCCTATGGTTTATAATTATCAGTCTCAGATGGCAGTGCTTGAAAAGGCAATATTGGGCGTCAATCGTAATGCCGCAACAATTGCGCAGATTACTCCCGCATATAATGCGTTGACCCTTCGCCGGGAGACAGACATCGCTTTGCTCAAACAGGCAGAAATTGCGGCTCAAGAAGCATCGTTCAAAGCCGGTCAGAACCATTATTCATTAAATATGATTAGTGCTCCGTCCGAACCCCACGCGCCGGAACTGCCTCATCGCCTATGGCGTGTGCTTGAAGTCGCTGCAGTTACGGTACTCCTGCGTCTCATTGCTGGCTGATCAGGTCTGCCAACTTTACCCATTTTGTATTACCGCGCGCAATCAAGGCCACATCTTCTCATGAAAACGTTTTCCTCGTGCTCTGCTGCTGCCATCATCGCCTGCCTGTCCTTGACGGGGTGCGCTCTACCCAATGGCGGCCCGCTAGCGGGCACGGTCCAGGAAACCCGCGATACAGCAGTCATCAAAGTAACTCCGGCTCTGGCCAATCAGATGATTCTGGCATCCCGGGCGCGGCAGCAGGCCTTGCTTGATGCTGCATTGACTGCTCTTTCCGGATCTTTTGAAAAGCGGGATTATCGTCTGCATCCTGGAGACAGTATCCAAATTGCACTTTGGACATTTTCTCCTTTGCCTGGCCAGGCCCAGTCCACCAGTGACAGCGGCGGACCTGCTCCCCTTCCTTTGGGAAATTTCCAGCTTGATGTACATGGCAATGTCTCTCTGCCGTATATAAGAGGTGTGCATCTTGCAGGACTGACAGGTCCTCAGGCCGAACAAACCATCAATCATTACTATGAATCTTTACATGTACTGCAGTCGCCATCAGCGACCGTAACAATCGCAAGCGGATCACGGAGCAGCATTCTCGTTACTGGATCCGTAGGAAAGCCAGGCATTCTTCCTTGGAGTCCTGGTGGACTTACCATGGCAGAAGCTCTGACATTGTCGATGGGGAATGCATCGGCAGCATCTTCCAGCGCCGCAGTACCCGGCCAGCAGACGGCGACAACTGTCAGCGTCTATCGTGCAGGAAAGGATCCTGTAACACTACCTATTGCCAATGCACTGGAGAACGCCATTGCATTGCAGCCGGGAGACAAACTGATCGTCCACTCCCAGCCAACAGTTCAGGCTCTGGTTCTTGGTGGCGGCGCGACCCGGGCGGGAAGCTATGGCTTTGGTGAGGTTCCGTCGTTGGCGCAGGTTCTTGCGCAAGCTCAGGGGCTAAATCCAAACGCGGCCAATGCACGGCATATTTTCGTATTTCGGCAGAGCATGAAAACCGGCAGTGCTCTCTATGATTTTGATTTTAATAGTGGGGTCGGAATTCTGACAGCCCAGACCTTCCCTATCGAAGATCGGGACATTGTATATGTGGCGGAATCGCCTATTATTCCCGTTTCCCGCGTGCTGAACACCATCTTCCAGATGGCACTTCCAGCAACAATCGCCCGCTGACGAATAAGTATAGCTGCTTGTGTCGACGGTTAATTTTGAATCTTATCTCTATTATGCAGGTCTTTCTAAACAGGAGGCCGCATATACTGCTACACATCTTAAGAGTTGGGATGATCTCCATCGCTGGTTAAGTGAAAATCAGGAAAATGATTTTCAGCCTGTTCCAGACCGCGTTCCCATCGGAACCCCTTTCCTGGAAACCAACTGGCGGATCAATCTGCGGAATCGCCTGCGCAAAGTAGAAGAGACCCATCAGCCTGTTGGAGAGCCGCCCCTGTGGCCGAAGGTCGTAGACCGGCGGCGCCAGCTTGCGATGATTTTTTCTCTTGGACTAACCGCGTTGATGACGATTATCTCCAACATTACGCTGGTCACAGAACACATCTCGGATAACTGGCGCCATGCATACCTGATTATCTATGCGATCATGACCTATTTCATGATCGCAACTTTCGCAAAGCTTGGACTTGGTTCATGGCACGCATTACGCGGTCCGGCAGGCAATCCGTGGCACCCTAGCCATACCGCGCGGGATCCACGAGCCAACATTCGCACAGCAATCATTTATCCGGTATACCATGAAGATGCTGCACGCGTTGTCGCAGGCCTGACGGCTACGTGGGAGTCCATCAAACGACATGCCCCAGACTACGCCAGTCAGTATGATCTTTTCCTATTGTCTGACAGTCGGAAGCCCGAGTACTGGGTTGCGGAACAGGCAGCTCTCCATACAGCACAAGCCGCCAATCCGGATGCAAGATTTTATTACCGTTGGAGACCGTCAAATCATAATGCCAAGCTTGGCAACGTAATCGATTTCTGTCGCCGCTGGGGTAAAACCTACGAGTATATGGTCGTCATGGATGCGGATAGTATCATGAATGGGGGCACTATCCATTCAATGGTGCGCATGATGGAAGGAAATCACCGACTGGGGATACTGCAAAGCAATCCGACGCCAATTTTACGCGAAAGCCTCTTCGGTCGCATGCAGCAGTTTGCTGGTCGCCTGTATGGGTCTGCTTTCTCATACAGTCTACAAGCAATGTATATGGGGCATGCCCAGTATATCGGCCATAATGCCATCATTAGGATGGATCCTTTCATCAAGTACTGCATTTTGCCGGAGTTGTCGGGAAGTTCGCCTTGGGGCGGCAAACCCCTGAGCCATGATATTATTGAAGCCGCCATGATGGCACGCATGGGGTACGAAGTATGGTTTATGCCTGAACTCAAAGGTAGTTATGAGGAAATCCCAGCGAATATTTTAGGCTTCCTTATCCGGGAGCGACGCTGGATGCAGGGGAATCTGCAACATTTACGTTTTCTTTTTGTTAATGGCCTGCATACCATCCATCGTGAGACCTTCCTAAATGGGTTGATGGGATATCTTTCTGCACCACTCTGGGCCGCGTTTTTATTCGTATCAGCCTATTCGATGGTATCGTTTCTTCGCCATGGCACATTAAATCTGGGAGCTATGTCGACTGTGGAAGTGCCCGCCATGCTGATGCTTGCCGCATCCATGGTTTTCCTATTTCTGCCACGAATTTTGGCTATTGTTCTTAATTTTTCGAAGCCCCGTGCCAGACTGTATGGGGGACGCACGAAAATCATTGTCTCGATCCTGCTAGAAACAATTTTCTCAATGTTTTTCGCGCCGATTATTATGATCTACATCACAAAATTCGTGTGGCAATGGGCGATCCGTAAAAGTGTTTCCTGGGGCACACAGCAACGAGACGACGCTCCTTTGCCTTGGCTTGACTGCTTTCGACACTTTGGGTGGGTTATGGTGATTGGTTTGCTGTGTTCCTACCTTCTTTACAGACAGGTGCTGCTCGTACCAGCACAGACAGTCGCGTTAATGTCACTTGTCTCTGGTCACCTACTTAGCCCTGCCAGTGTCTTTTTCTGGTTTTTTCCTATCCTGGGTGGATTTGTTCTGAGCGCCCTAATTGTCCGCTTCACAAGTCGATCTTTTCCCTTACTCCGGAAAGCACGTCTATTTGCAATTCCAGAGGAAGTGGAGGTACCCCCTGAGCTAAGTGACCTTGAAAAATGGGAACAATATCTACGCCAGCATATACCGGATCCAGAGCAGGATCGTCATGCGCTTCGTTATGCGATTAGTGATCCGTTTTTTTATGTACGTCATCGCCCACAAACACGAATTAAGCCTCATATTGCCGACGCACTGCTACCCAAGATCCGACAAGGGATGCCGTTGACCATCAAGGAATTTACATACGCCATACGAGAGCGTCGCTGTTATGATGCCCTTCATCGGGCTGCCATATTGGGCAACATAATGCAGAAATAAGCACTCGAACAGAAAACAACTGGGGGATCGAAGAACCATTAATCGACGGCTCCTTCTCCCGATTTCAGGTTTCAGGTTTCAGGTTTCTAATGTATTGATTGATGGTTCCTGATCCTGAATTTTTACTCCGCTTCTGCCACAGAGCGTAAAGGTTTAACTCTGTACTACACGTGGGCGGTTAATCCTCTGCTCCCGGAAGAGAAGAGGACGCGGCCATATTATAAACGATATTGTCCGGTATTTCCTAGCTTTTGGCGATTTGATTGACGGTTTTTTGGGGCGTTTTCTGTTTGCGTTTTGAGCAGATCGAGTGCTGTCCCCCACTGGATGACTACGCGCTCGCGCTGATCCGCTTTAGGAAGAGAAAGCGGCGCATGTTGTAGACAATATTGACCAATCCGATCCTCGTGGTGGCTCGGGTGATGCCGACGGTTTGGACGAGCAGCTCCGTCTGATCGGCAAAGACATGCTCGACACGAGATCGGATCACCGACTTTCCAGCATTCGATTTCTGGATATGCCGGGGCATAGGCTTGAGATAAGGCTTCTTCCTGTGAACCTTTGAGACAAAGCCCTGCTTTCCCATGAAGTCTTCGTTGGCTTTGGAGCGATACGCCGTGTCTGCCCAGACGCCTGAGGCCGTATTGGTTTTATCCAGCAGCCCTTCTCGCAATCGCGCACCATCACTGGCGGCGGCATCTGTCGTCTTCCATTTCCGGATGAAGCGGAACTTCAGGTCGATGGAGACATGGGCCTTGTAGCCAAAGAACGGAATGGCCAGATCCGTTGTCGGGATCGTCCCGTCATCCTGTCGCTTCGCCTTCGTGAATTTCAGTGTCCATCGTGCATGACGATCCTTGTGCGACAGCTTTGCCGGCTTGTCCTGCCAGTCCTGTGAGATCCGTCCTTCCCCGCAGATCGGCCTTCTCCTCATTGGTATTGCGCTGCTTTGGGGCCGCTACCAGTGTAGCGTCTAGGATCTGGCCTGACATGGGGAGATAACCGG
>NZ_BEWL01000021.1 GCF_002723915.1 Gluconobacter albidus | reverse complement strand
AGTCACCCATCACGTCTTTCTCGACACTCAGGTTTATCGTAGCCTGGGTCACAACCTTGATAGCCCACCTCTCCTTGCTCTGCGCGAGCAGATCGCGGCCGACCGGCTGGTATTGCATATTACCGACATCACACTATGCGAAATCAAACGGCAAATAGGCAGTAATGTCGGCGACGCGGCAAACTCCATGAATGAAGCACGCAAAAAATTTTCTATTTGGAAAGGCCGCCTTCCAGCGAACATAGCTGGCGATTTTCCTACTTTTGATCAGACGGCCATCTCCGAGGCTGCATTCGAACAGTTTTATAAGAGAGTGCGGGCCGAATGGTCAGTGGTCGATCACAATGCCACATCCGTAGCTGCGCTCGACATTTTTAATGACTACTTTCATCGCGAACCGCCCTTCGAAAGCATAGGGAGTAAAGAGTTCCCGGACGCCTTTGTCGTGCAGGCACTTGTTAACTGGTGCATTCAAAAAGAGACGAAGATGTATGTTGTCGGTGCCGATAAAGCGATGGCAGCAGCGGTCGATAGATCTCCCATGCTCCTGCATATGCAGAGTCTGCCCAAACTTCTCGAGTCAATTGCTGCGACTGAGACGCCAGACATCAACGACAGAACGAGAAAATTGCTTGCAAAGCCTGCAGTGTCTGATGGCATCGCACGGAAGATAGAGAACAAGCTAGACGAGCTCATTCCCATTTATGTTGGCGATCTGGCTGATGGCGAAGTCTCTGGCCACGAGCTCAATGGTAAAATGGAAATCGATGACTTCACGGTGCTCGCAGCGTCAAATCAAGATATTAGTGTTATATTGAAGGTAAGAATTCCCCTTAAAATTAATATAGATTTTGAAGACCGTTCGTCCGCATTTTACGACAACGAGGATGACATATACGTCGGCACTGAATTTGCTCAGACCAATATCGAGGACGAGCCCATTATTCGGGTATTTGCAAAGCTTACACGCAAGCCGCCAAGTGTTGTAGGCATCCAAATCATGACGAGCGAGTTCGAAGTATACGATAATTACGACGATTACTAATAGCGCTCTTGCAATCGCCCCAGCAGTCAGGCTGCGGAACGCAGTTGTCGGTCGTGCCGGCAACTCGCGCATATAGCTTCGCCATGCATGACGAAATATATATCTCAACTTCGCATAACCGCTTGCGCTTGCCAGGTGTATATATTCAGTTTCCGGGCGTAGCTTACGCAAACCAAACAGTCCGCTCACAACCCAGATCTGCAACAGTGCTTTAAACTGGTCATGTCCGCTATAAGGAAAGTCATCTGGGTAACTGTATGTCAGGCATGAAGGCGTCTGCCGCCTGTCCGCTTCACGTTCCTTGAGCGGACAGGCAAGTCAGGGGGGGGGGGGGAGCGGAAGGTCCGCTGTTCACCTGTTCAGATGAGACAGCGGACATCATCAGCCTACTTTCACCAGACTACATTCGTTGTTTCGATCCATTTCTGGATGGAAGTGTGTGCTGAGGTACCCAGCCGCGTGGCAATCCAGAGCATGAAGCCTTCTCTCTGTTCAAAACGGAGAGTCAAAATCAGGTCCACGAACCAGCAATCAATACGCCAAGAAAACTGAAATCAGGCAAAAGGAGAATCAAACAATGGTTCTTCGAACCCTCTACCTCGACATCGACCCTTATGGGTTACATCAATGCCTTGTAACCTATGGGTGCCATCTCTATGTTGACCCCTATGAGTTACATAGTTATCTTGCAACCTATAAGTTTCATCACCTATGAAAGCTTGTAGGATCGGAGCTTAACCTATGCAGGGCATATTCAACGCAGCGGACATCGGAAGCCAGATTAGAGAGAAACGGCTGGCGCAGGGAATGAACCAGACCGTTCTGGCCAAAAAGCTAGGCTGCTCTAGGAAGTGGGTTTCTGACATCGAACAAGGCAACGAGACGGCTGAAATTGGTCGCGTGCTGCGTGCCTTGGCTATGCTCGGAATCAAGATTTTTGTTGGACAGTCTGAAGCCGTAGAAAGCAAAGAGCTCTCTCCTCAGTATAACGAAATTCTGGCGCACCGCGACCGGTTTGGTGAGGTGCCGCAAGCTATGGAAAGGATAGCCAAGCTGGGACTGGTTGGGAACCCGATGAAGGAACACCTGGAAAGGATGGCCACGCTGGGACAGGTCGGGAACCCGATGAAGGAGCATCTGGAAAGGATGGCCACGCTGGGACAGGTCGGGAACCCGATGAAGGAACACCTGGAAAGGATGGCCACGCTGGGACAGGTCGGGAACCCGATGAAGGAACACCTGGAAAGGATGGCCACGCTGGGACAGGTCAGGAACCCGATGAAGGAAACCTTGTCCGAAAGGACCATCGGTCCAAAACTACTTCCCGCCCGACTACCGGAGGCGTTCAAAGACGAGGGCCAGCCATCAGCCGCCACGACAGAAGAGGTTTCCGCTACGAAGCCGCAACTACCCAAGCTAGGAGATGGTGAGGATGACTGAACTTGCTGTCCTAGTTGCCGGCAAGCTTTGCGCCTACGTCACGGACGCAGGAGGCACCCAACGGCTCAAGTATGTCGAATGCGACCAGGATGGCCTACCTCCGGCCACCATTTCTCTCTCGATGCCGGTCAGGCAGGAGGGATATGGCGGAGGCGTTGTGTCCAACTGGCTATGGAACCTGCTGCCGGACAACGCAATTACTCTGGATTGGCTGGCCAAGGACGAAAGCCGAGGTTTTGGGAAGTGCAGTGCGCGCAATCCGCTACGGCTTCTCGAGAAAATAGGAGAGGACTGCGCTGGAGCTGTGCAACTGGTTCCACTAGAAAGTGTGGACAAGCTCTCGCCTGGAAGCTTGACACCCCTTACCGACAGAGAAGTCGAGCTCAAACTGCAAGGGTTGAGGACAGGGCGAAGTCCTTTGGGTTTCCTGCCATCAGGAGACCACGGCAAGTTCAGCTTGGCCGGAGCGCAGCCCAAGGTCGCCTTGCGTGTGCTGCAGGATGGAATCTGGGCGATACCTACAGGCGCTGAGCCCACCAGTCACATCTTCAAGCTGCCTATCCCAGATATGCCGGGTCAAGTGGAGGGGGAACATTTCTGCCTGACGCTGGCCAGAGCGACAGGTCTGAAAACGCCCCACAGCTGGGTCATGCGTTTCGGTGACGAGGTAGCAATCGTCGTAGAGCGATTTGACCGGAGATTAGATACGTCCAGCGGAAAGCTTCTGCGTTTGCATACCGAGGATATCTGTCAAGCTCTTGGCAAGCCGCCAACAGAAAAGTATCAGTCAGATGGCGGTCCAGGCATGATTCAGATAGTTAACCTGCTGAGAAAGACATCGATCACCTCTGAGGAGGATGTCTTCTCGTTTGTCATGGCTTGCGTTTTTAACTGGGCCATAGGCGGCACCGACGCTCATGCCAAAAATTACTCCCTATTCCTGGGAGAAAAGAACGCCGCTGCACTGACTCCCCTTTATGATTTGAATACTTTTTTGCCTTATGCGGAGCATCCAAACAGGTGCAAGCTTTCAATGATTGTCAGCGGCCATTATAGTATTGGGGACATCCATCTGCGCCACTGGGACGATATGGCCGCCCGGATGGGTTGGGAGCATGATATCCTATCAGGCTATGTAGAGACTTATGTGAACCTTATGACGGAGCTCATTGCGCCGATCGCGAAGGACTGCATCGATAGCGGCCTATCAGAAGAAGCAATCTCGTTCGTGACGGACGCCATTCGTAGTAGGCTCGTTGGCTTAATCGAGAGCTGGAAAAGCTGACGAGCATTTTGGGCGACAGTCTTATCATTTTAAGGCCCGTAAGGATTCACATGAGGCTTGGCTTGTGATTCAAGCCTTTGATGGAACGTTCTGTGCTGACGGACTCCCAGTGGGCGCTTATTGAGCCCCATTGCCGCGACAAACCGAGCGATCCTGGCCGCAGCGGCCGGAATAACCGGCTATTCATGGCGCGGTCTGCCGATGCCGTTCGGTAACTGGAGCACGTCGCTCTGAACTGTGGCGGGATTGGCGGAGATGTATCCGCGGACGTCACGCATTATGTCCGCTTCCAGAAAATTGGCAGCGGCACCTCGACGTCCGAGAAGTGGGCGACTGCCGCCTTTCTGCTCTTATATCGCTGAGCGGACAGGCAGATCATGGGGAGAGACGATAGTCACCATCGGTAATACGAGATCGAAGGCAGCCATTCGCAGCGCGCATTTTCATGGCATCTACCGATCAACTCAAGCTGTTGACCCATCCCAGGAACAACGGCCGGAACCCAGGATAAAGCCTCCGCTCAGTGCTATCCGAACTGTGGGTCGGAAGCATCAATCCTCCAACCCCCAGTTCCGATGAGATCAGTCACACAATGTCGAACGCTGCTTCGCGCTTCGCATCTGTGCCGTCACGGTGCTTTCTTACACCCCAGCGAGGACGCTCAGATCGCCATTTCGCCAGACATTGTCGACGACCATCCGCCGGATGACCCAGACGTCGCGATTGCGGGACAGGTCGACGTCGTAGCGATTTGCCCGCAGCATAGCGATAAAGCGCATCGACCACGGCAAGAGTCTCGGAAATGGGCGAATTAGAGGTCGTTGTCATATCCTTGGAACTTGGGGAGATGGGGCGTAGGTCAGTTAGGGATCCTTGAGAGGTTAGTATCCGCGATCGTCTCTGCGAAACCGCTGCCGAACAGGCCAGCAGGTGTCTGGAACCCTGGTCGAGTTTCGCCCGCGAGCACCCGCCGCGCAGTCTCGGCTGCCGCCATCGGCGTGAAGGTGTAGCCATTGACTGTCTCGAGGCGATGCAGGCTCACCGTGCCGTCGGCTGCTGTCACTTCCGCCACGGCGGCGCAGCGATTGGCCGCGCGCTCGGCTTCCGTAGGGCCGTCGGGAAGCGCCGACAGATCGCCACCGGGAAACGCATCGCCGACAACGTGCACGAAAGTTGCGATATTGGGCACTTTCGTCTCTCGCCAGATCGTGATCAGGTCGGGCAAGGTCAGCGGAAAGGAGGCGGTCAGGCCGCTGCCAAAGTCGAACTCGTGCAGTGCCGTGGTATTGCTCGGGACGAGGGGCCCGTCTTCCCGCACAAGGAGGACCACGGTCACATTCTCGGCAGCGCTGATCGCCGAACCGCGCGACATCGCGCCAGAGACCATAAGCGCGATGCGGATGTGTACCGGCTCTGGCACAGTCTCGATCGCCCGCGCCGCCAGACAGCCGAGCATCGCAACGCTGCCGCCGCTCCCCGGCAAGAGCATGACGCCACGCGCGGCGGCTTCTCCATCGAGCTTCTCGGCGAGCCGATAGCTATCCAGTTCGGCTGCGATGTCGAGATAATGAGCGCCATTGCGGATCGCTGCACGCATCAATGGTTCGGCAGTGCGCAGGAAGGGGCCGGCGCAGTTGAGCAGAACCGTTACGTCCGAAAGCACTGCGTCCATAGCCGCCGGGTCGTCGAGGGTGAAGGCTCGCGTCTCGCCGTCCAGCCCAGCCAACGCCGCGGCATCACGACCGGCAAGGACCGGATCGAGCCCCGCGGCCTTCGCATAGCCGGTTGCGAGGCGCGCGGTGTAGCCGGTAGCGCTGTAGATCATGAGCCGGCTCACGACGCATGCTGCCAGCTCTTGAACACGAATTCGAGGCTGTAGCCATCGGGATCGAGCACGTTCGCGGCATAATAACGGAGATCGTAATGGAGCCGCGCACCGGGTGCTCCCATGCCTCCGCCTGTCGCCTCGGTGGCACCGGCGGCGATTGCAGCGGCATAGGCGGCATCAACCTGTTCCCGAGAATCCGCGACGAACCCAATATGGGCAGCCCGTCCTTCGACCACGCCCTGACGCAGCCAGAAGAAGATGCGTCCCTTGCAGCCAAAGCCCTTGAGATCGGGGTGGCCGGGAGGAGCTTTCTTGCCATCGTAATCGACGCGATCAGTGATGCCGAGCGGCGCGAGTGCTTGCATGTAGAAGGCGATGGAGCGGTCGAGGTCGGCAACAGATAGAAAGACGTGATCGAGCATTTCTGATCTCCTGTTCAGACGACGTAACCGCCGGCAACTTTGATCACTTGCACTACCTTGACCGCCTGCTCCGGATTGCGGTTACAGGTGAGGATGACGCGGCCACCGCCGGTGATGATCGTGATTTTCATAGGGTGTTCTCCGCTACTTTTCGAGTGATTTGAAGATAGCTGTTGGGCCCGTTCGCGGCAGCGCCCGATCCTCTTTCGATTTTGCCTATTCCTGCTTTGCGTTTGCCGCGGCCACACGAGAGGCGCACAAGAGGCACATGGAAAAACAGCTTGTAGAACTGCGTCACCTTGCCTCAAACGCCCGGAACAGGCGTACCGAGACCGGTATCCCGCGCGTGGCGATGGTGCAGGGAGCGATACCAGAGCACGAGTTGGCAGCGGTCTATGATCCGATGATCAACCTCATCCTCACCGGCAGCAAGGCAATGACGATCGGCGAACGGACAATGCGATACGATCCGGCTAGCTATTTCGTGATGTCGCTGGATCTGCCCGCCGTTGGCGAGGTGTGTCCGGATGCTATCGGCAATCCCTATCTGGCCGTTAGCCTCACGATCGACCCGCAGATGGTGGGCATGATGCTTGCCGATCTCGGCCATGTCGCCCCGCCGCCGTGTTCGAGTGGGTTCTCGGTAGCGTCGGTGACGCCCGAGTTGCTCGATGCGTGGCTGCGCATGCTGCGACTGATCGATAATCCGACCGATATTGCTGCGCTGGCTCCGGCCTACGAACGCGAGATCCTGTATCGGGTGTTGCAGGGACCGCACGGCGCAATGCTGCGCGACATCGCCATGCCCGACACCGCCCTATCGCGCGTCCGGCTCGCCATCCACTGGATCCGCACGAACTTCAAGTTGCCGTTGCGGGTAGAGGCCCTTGCCGAGATCGCCGCAATGAGTGCCTCAGCCTTCCATCGCCACTTCAAGGCTGCGACAGCGATGAGCCCGCTGCAGTTTCAGAAACGTATTCGCATGCTTCAGGCGAGAATGCTGCTGATCGCCAGCGCCCAAAGCACCGCTGCAGTGGCTTATGAGGTGGGGTATGAAAGCCAGTCCCAGTTTACTCGGGAATATACACGCTTCTTCGGTCAGCCTCCCGCAAGGGACGTGCGCCAGGTTCAGCGCGAGCTGCGCGACGGCCTAGCCTGACGATCACCCGTGACCGTTACAATGTCGGCTTTCGGGTAACCATCATTACCACTCCAGTGTCTGCCTTGAGGGCGTATGCCGCCTGTCTGCTCAGCAGGGATGGAGCGGACAGGCGCATCAGGGGGGATTTGCGACTGTCTGCTTTTTAGCGTTTGCCATCAATAAGCAGACATTTGAAAACGACCGTAAGTGAAGATCAGCAGAAGATTACATGGAGGGTTTCCAACCACTTGGGCTGCGGGCGACAAAACCGGCAATAACGGTAAGGATGCTGCCGGAGATATAGCCGTGCATGACCAAGGTCGGAAGCAACGCCCATCGTCTGCGCCTATACCCGTGGCGGTCACTCTGATGAAAAACAGTTTTTTGAGGTATTTTCCGAAATCGGGCGCGTTGCGGTAGAGACATTATATCCTGTGTAGGGCGGCCTTCGGTAAGATAAAGAGAATAATATGTCTGAGTTCAATACCTGTCTTAAAACGCAGAACGATATTGATGCAGTCAATGCGATATCAGCTTTTCTGGCCCTCAATGACATGCCTCAGGCTGACAGTGCTTCAGTGGATCTGGTGATCCACGCCGGAAATGCCATCCTTGAGACGGCTCATGCAGCCTGTGAGGCTGCACGTGAAGCCAACTGTCACCTGCTTTTTTCAGGGGGTATCGGGCACTCGACCACTCTTCTTGTAGAGACTGTCAGATCAGAAAATCTGCTACCAGAAATATACCTGAAAGACAGATCCGAAGCCGAGATTTTTGGCACTTTGGCTTCGGAAGTCTGGAGCTTTCCCAAAGAAAAATTGGTTCTGGAAACGCGCTCCACCAATTGCGGCGAGAACGCGAGCTTTGCAAAATTACTCCTCTCAGAACTCGGGCTGGAACCCTGCTCTACTATCCTGTTTCAGGATCCGGCCATGCAGTTACGAACTTTCGTCACCTTCCAGAAAGTCTGGCGGGAGGCATCATGTGCAACTGTTTTTTATAGCTGTCCGACTTTTGTTCCACGTCTCGAGATACGAGACGGAATCGTGACGTATGCTGCGGAACTCCCTTCACGACTATGGAGCCCGGAGCGGTTCCTGTCTCTGATCATGGGAGAAATTCCCCGGTTGCGAGATGATGAAAACGGTTACGGCCCCTGTGGACGGGGTTTCATCCCGCATGTTGAAATTCCTTCTGAGATTGAGACCGCGTATCAACATGTTCATGGGCTTTTGAAAAATCATGAAAAAGCGAAGAATCGTGCGCTTGTATGACTGGGAGGATCATCCTGTCTCATAATGAGTTTTTGTATGTCATGCATGGAGTGCAACCAGAAAAAGTTGAAAACGACTGACCCGATTTTGAACCCATTTTATGGTCTGCTCTTTCATAAGTCTTGTCCGCTATTCGATTCCTCTTTTCGAATCCTCTACGTCTGAGATGAGGCGACTGCCGCCTGTCTGCTCCTGTATCACTGAGCCGACAGGCGGATCAGGGGGAGAGCCGCAGGTGTCCGGTTTTCGGCTAGAGCATGCCCTGCATGGTGAGAGCAGATCCGAAGCGATTTTGTCCCGGCTAATGGCGTAATCTGACAAGGGGCAGATAGAACATGCCAGTCGAACCGGATTAATTTTCCTTACTGACCATAGCATAAAAGCAATGCGCTGCCCCTGAGGGGATGTCAGCTTGGTCGACCGGCCATCTTCTGGCGAAGGAGATTGCCTTTCCCAGAACCTGCAGCACTGATTCCAAGGATGCCCACAGCAATGGCGAGCATTGCAGCAGTCACCCAGTGCAGTCTCTCCAGAGGCAGTCCGTGCGCAAGTAATGCCCCTCCCATGGCCGCGCCAGCGGCCGTTCCGAAATAGATAATGGAGTGATTAATGGCGATAAGAAGTGGGCTGTTGGAGGGGGCCAGAGCGATCAGACGTGCCTGCTGTGGTGCGAAAGTGCCCCAGCCAGTAACAGACCAGATAGCAAGTGCCACGGCGGTTGTGATGGTTGTCTGCAGGCTCAATCCCATTGCGGCCTGATTGAGGGCGGCTACAAATAGAAATGCCATCAGTGGTTTAATAGCTCCGAACCGATCAACCAGCCGACCGCCAAGTTGACTGCCCGCCAGTCCACCACATCCATAAGCCAGAAAGAGAAAGACGACGGTACGTGGCTCATGGTGCCGGGCCAGAAGAGCACCAAGATAAGTATAACTCATCAGATTGGCGGTGTTCCAGAACACACTTGGCAGCATGGCAAGAAGGATTGTTGGATCTTTAAGAGGCGCAAACCTCGCTGCAATGCTGACGACCGCGGCGTGTCTAACTGGCTCCTTTGGTGGCCGGAGACACAGAATGATGGCAGACAGTGTCGAGACTGCCGTTACCAGCCAGAAGGTCATACGCCAGCCGAGTATATCGCCGATCGCTGTCCCGATCGGAACGCCGAAGACGGCTGATCCAGTGAAGCCAAGCGCCACGGCAGAGAGCGCCGCACCTTTCCGGGTATCTGGCGCGAGAGATGCGGCGAGGGAATAGGCTGTCGAAGTATAGAGGGCAGCGACAATACCAGCGATAATCCGGGCCGCAATCAGGACAGCATAAGATGGCGTTGTAGCACAGAGCATATTTGCGATGGCAAACACGGTTAGGGTGCCAATGACGATCCGGGTTTGCCTGAAGGCCGCGGTAAAGGGCACGACAACTGGCGCGATAAGAGCATATGTCAGGGCGTAGGCTGTAACGATCTGGCCAGCACCGTTGAGATCCACATGTAGGCTGGTCGCGACTTCGGGCAGAATACCCGAGATGACGAACACATCTGTCCCGATCGCGAAGGTGCCGAGAGCAAGAAGCCATATTCGTGGGTCTAGAACGGCGGGAACAGAAGACTTCACTGGTCTTATTCTCTTTGTCGTAATGCAGGTCGGGTAAGTAGATACGCATAAGTGCGGCAGACACCCTTGTCGAGAAACACTCTCACGCGATGCCACGTCTGTTTTGTGCTTAGACCGCTATAAATGTCTGCTCTCCGCCCTGTCCTGGAATGATCCGGGTGTCGGAGATGAGGCGTAAGCAGTAGGTCCGCTTACGCCTACATGTCAGAAGCCAGAGCGTCGCTCTTCGCTTCTCTGAAACGGACGTGTTCATGGCTTGCGAGGATAGGCTGTTGTCGATCACGACCAACATCACGAGCATCCCGCCTAAAATGCGCGGTATGTGCCGGCGGCCAAGTGCGATGACCCCGCTCGTCTCTGTTAGGGCGTAGGGGGAACTCAAGACTAGTCTCTCTGGAAATGGTTATCGATGGGTGACAGGCTCAATGATCGTCGGAATTGCAGCCCGGAGCACGCGGAGAGCTGACGGCTTGGCGCAGCCGGTCGACCCGATTACGCAAGTCCCGCAGTTCGGTGATCGACAGCCCGGTCGCCGCCAACACACAAGCCGGAATCGTCTCGGCCTGAACGCGCAGGGCCCGACCGGCCTCGGTCAGATGAACGCGCACCTGTCGTTCGTCCTTCTGGTCGCGGGTGCGCTCCACAAGGCCAGCGCCCTCCAGCCGCTTGAGCAACGGCGTCAGGGTGGAGCTGACCAGATCGAGTTGTGATCCGATTTCGCCGACAAGTCTGCCGTCACTGCCCCACAGGACGGTCATTACTAGATATTGCGGATAGGTGAGACCGAGCGGCTCGAGCAGCGGTTGGTACAGCCGATTGAAGGCGTGGCTCGCGGCATACAGCGAGAAGCACACGAAATTCGACAGATCAGATGTGGATGGGTCTTCGTTCATATCGTCCTCCATAAGCAGGGTCATTATATCGCGCAATATCAAATCTCGGGCGATGTTAATGCATGGGAGCTATGCAATTTACCGTATTGCACGATAATATCGCGCACGATATGTAATGCTTCACAGGCCGATCGCAGCCTGATCGATACGGAGTTTTCCATCATGAAGCGCCTCTCCACAGCCATCGCCTTGGCTACCGCTATTGCCGCCGCGCCCGCGCTCGCCGCTCCCGTGCTGGAGTCCACGACCCAGCATTTCCTCAACGGCCTCGCCGCCGCCCACGTTCCGGCCATCCCCTCGCTGTCGCCGCACGATGCCCGTGCGCTGCTGGACGGCGCGCAGGCGTCGGTGAAGGTCACCGCTCCCTCTGCCCGGATCAGCGACCGCGTGCTCCCCGTTGGCCCGACCGGCAGCACGCGCATCCGGATCTATCGCCCGTTCGACGCCCCGAACCATGCGCCGGCCATCGTCTATTATCATGGTGCCGGTTGGGTGATGGGCGGCCCGGCCAGCCATGACCGCCTCGTGCGCGACTTGGCGGCGGGCAGCGGTGCGGTGGTGATCTTCGTCGATTACGAACGCTCGCCCGAGGCGCGTTATCCAACTGCGATCGAGCAGGATTATGCGGTTCTGGAGCATGTCGCCCGTCATTCGGTCGAATTCGGGATCGATCCGTCCCGCATTGCCATCGCCGGAGACAGCGTCGGCGGCAATATGGTTGCGGTCGTCTCCGGCCTCGTTGCGGAGCGGCATGGACCCAGGCCCGTAGCCCAGCTCCTGTTCTATCCGGTGACCGATGCCGCGATGAATGACGGATCCTATCGCGAGTTCGCCAGTGGCCCCTGGCTGACAGCGAAAGCCATGGATTATTTCTGGAACCAGTATCTGCCTGCCGGCACGGACCGCGCCCAGCCGCATGTCTCGCCGCTGAACACGCCGGACTCCATCCTGCACGGGCAGGCGCCAGCGCTGGTCATCACAGATGAAAACGATGTCCTGCGTGACGAGGGCGAGGCCTACGCTCGACGCTTGGTCGAAGCTGGCGTGCCGGTCATAACGACCCGCTATAACGCGACGATCCACGATTTCGTTATGCTCAATGCGCTCGCCAAGACGCCGGCGGCCACCGCCGCAGTCGCCCAGGCGGCTCATTTCCTGCGCGATGCCTTTACGAAGGTAAAGTGAGAGAACAGGGGCGGTCTGCAGCAATTTCCTCCAAAAAGAGGGAGCGCTTCAGCCTCGCGCCGGCCGCAGTTTCTGCTCCGTCCCTGAGGCACTGACCATGAACCTATCGCTGGCATGACGAGTGCATATATGCGGCGTCTCATGGGACGGGCAGCTCTCGCCCGACGAAGTCGGTTGATCAAGTTGACCTTCAGGAGACGCCCATTTGTGTCGTGAAAGTCGATTGCACGAATGACCGATTTTCCAGTCTTACCGCCCAACAGCCGACATTCTGCTCACCCCCCTGAACTGCCTGTCCGCTCAACGAATGGCAGCGGACAGGCTGTAGTCGCCCTCAAGTCAGACATCGAAGTGGTGATGGTGGTTGCCCGAAAGCCGACATTGTCAGCCTAAACGCGATAGACCACGTTTGGGACTTTTCCACCGTCCAATTCGGCCGGTTTAACAGCAAATTCTGCCAAAACCTGCCTCGCTGGCCACAGCGCCAGAGTCGTCGTCAACCACCACAAACCCTTGGCTCTCGTAAACCGTAAACGCCATTATTGCGCTGGACAAAATTCAACACAACGATATAGTTGTGTTCATGATACCAAACTTGATCGATTTGGACTCACCTTGCCCTTGGGCCGTGTTACCACCCGGCATTCACGACACGACCCTTGCTGAGGTAGAGGCTCGCTTCGCGACCACCCCCCACCGCAAGTGGCTGTTCGATGGCTTCGTCCGCATGGTTTTGGCTCTGGCCGCCGCCGGCTGTCGTTTTGTTTATTTGGATGGTAGCTTCGTTACCGCAAAACCGCACCCCGGCGATTACGACGGCTGCTGGGAGCATGTCGGGGTCGACCCGGCCAAGCTCGATCCTGTTCTTCTTGATTTTGATAACAAGCGAGCAGCGCAAAAAGCAAAATACCTTGGTGAGATGTTCATTGCCGGAATGCCCAATGGGCCGGGCGAACCTTTTCTCGACTTCTTCCAAGTCGAGAAGTCATCCGGTCAGCCCAAGGGTATTCTCCGCATCCCGCTCGCACCACTGAAAGGAGCGACGCCATGATCACCAACGAAAAGCAGTACAGGTCGACGAAGGCTTCGATCGAGAAGCTGGCGGGAGCTTTTGCCACACTTGAAACGTCGACCAGCGACTTTCCTGAAGTTTTCGCGAAGGCGCAGCGCTCGGCACTGCGCAACCAAATCCAGGAACTCGAGGAGGACGTGCGCTTCTACGAGGACCTCCGCGCGGGCAAAATTTCGGAATTCTCGGCGGAGAGCCTTCACGATCTTCCCAATATCCTCATTCATGCCCGCATCGCGCGCGGCATGAGCCAGAAGGATCTTGGCGATTTCCTCGGCGTTGCTGAACAGCAGATCCAGCGCTACGAATCCGATCGCTATCGTACGGCTAGCCTCGACCGACTCACGGAGGTGGCCGACGCCCTCAACGTGCGCATCGTCGAGCGCGCCCAACTGGTCGGCAGCCCGAAACTCGATAGCGTCGATCCGAAGGTTTGGCAGGCATTTCCGGTTGCCGAAATGTATAAGCGCGGCTGGTTCGAGGACTTCTCGGGCACGCTCTCACAGGCAAAGAAGACCGCCAGCGATCTAATCCCTGCATTCCTGCAGGGTAATCACTCGCAGTTCGCGCTGATGGCCCTTCACCGTAAGTCGGTACGGTCGAGCGGACAAGTCCATGAAGCCTCCATTGCCGCTTGGGAAGCGCGAGTTCGGGCACTGGCCGATCGAAATCCACCCGACCGTGCGTTTGATCGAGACCGTCTCACCGCGGAATGGGTGCGCGGCCTGGTCGGACTTAGTCTGGAAAACAATGGAGCACGCCTTGCAGCCAACTATCTGCGCGATGTAGGCATATCGCTGGTGATCGAACCCCACCTGCCAGGCACATTGCTTGACGGTGCCGCGCTGGCATCAGCCGGTCATCATGCAATTGTCGCGATGACCCTGCGTCACGACCGACTCGACAACTTCTGGTTCACGCTGCTCCACGAGATCGGCCATCTGAAGTTGCACATCCGTTCGGGAGAATACGCGGCGATCTTTGACGACAACGATTCCCCGGCTGCCGACAAGGTTGAGCAAGATGCCGACTACTTTGCGCAGGAAGCCTTGATCCCGGAGGCTAACTGGAACCTTGCGGTGTCACGCTTCACCCGCAACGAAAAGGCAGTCGTGGCCGATGCCAAACGCTTTGGCGTGGCACCTGCCGTGATAGCTGGCCGGATCCGGCGGTACGCGAATGACTACACACTGTTCCGCACGCTCGTTGGCAATGGCGAAGTTCGCCGTCAGTTTGATATTTGAGGGGCGACAACATGCCAATCACGAACACCGACTATGTGCCGATCCTCAAATGGCGGCAGGGCGAATACCAAGCGCTCTTTCGCCTGCCGGACGCTGTTAAGGATAAGACCGTTCCTCTTATCGAGATCACGCCCCCGGATTTTGACTTCGAGGCGTGGACACCTTCGAAGTCGATCGACGATCACGTCGCAAAGTTTGCCGTTCGCTTTCGAGCCAAATGGGGAAGGCGCCTTGCGTTGCTAGACTGTGGGCTGCTGGATCCGGCTGAGGTGATGCTGGGCGGAAAGCATCCAATGCTATACCTGTGCGAGGAGGCTTTCGCACGGGGAGCTACGATTATCCCCGTCATCAGACTAAGCAGCAACGCAGCCTATCGCGCGGCCGTGAGAGCCGCGAACGCATTGATGCATACCGGGGTAATATTACGCTGTTCTCTGGACGAAGCCCTGGATCCCGACTTCGACCTCAATGTCGATGCAGCACTTCAGCAACTCGGTGTGACCATCGCCGACTGCGATGTGGTTCTCGATCTCGAAGCCCCGGCCTGGGATCCTCAGGACATATTGATCAACATAGTCACCGCTGCGATCCAAGCATCGAATGCCATGGCGACCGCGCGCAGCCTCATCCTCGCGGGGACATCATTTCCTGCTTCTATGGCCGAGGTGACCGGTCCCATTCAATTCTGGCCTCGGCGGGAATGGATGTTTTTCCGAGCGCTCCTGGCTAATCTGGGCGGGGCTACCCGCAAACTGACATTTGCTGACTATGCCATTGCCGCCAATGGCTACTCACAAATGGACATGAGGAAAGTGAAGCCTTCGGCAACGATCCGCTACGCCTGTGACGATGGCTGGATTATTGCCAAGGGGGCCAACGTGCGTGACAATGGGTTCGGGCAATATCGAGGATGCAGTGGCACCGTTACAGGATCAGCCCATTTTCTGGGTTCGGGTTTCTCGCCAGGCAGTGATTATATCGAGCAGTGCCGAGACGGGATTGCTAGTACCGGAAGCCTGTCCACATGGCGGTGGGTAGGCTCGAACCATCACATTACAAAAGTGGTGGCCGATCTCGCCACGATGTGCGCGCCTTGAGAGTTTCGCGGACAGTCTGTGAGAGACGGCGCAGCGGTAGCCTATCCACCAACATCTTGTAGAGCGTCGCGCGCGGAGCGCGGAGTTCTCGTTCCGAGACGCCAAGGCTTCTTAGGATCGCCTGCGCTTCAGGTCGCCATAGCAGACGAGCCAGAATAAGTGGCTCGATGCCCTTGTTTGCTCGCTCCGGTCGGACACGACGGAACCGCACGCCCTGGGTCGCGCCGCGCTCGGCGACCATGATGCCCCACCAATCAGGCACTATCGTCATGGCTGATGCGAGATGTTTGGAATCGACGATCAACAAGGCCTTGTCGACGACTTCGCCATAGGCGGCCACCTGCCGCGGTAAACGCTCCAAGGTGTCGGCTTCTGCCTTGATTTCGACGCCGCGAATGTGGCCGTTAATCACGGCAATATCGATCCGGCAACTGCCATGATCGAGGCCGAGTTCATCTATGACTAAGGTGTCGGGACAGGCTTGGGCATGCGCAAGCAACCGCCGATAGGCGGCTTTCCTTACATCACTGTCCCGAAGCGGTATCAAAGCCATCCCGGATCGATAGCCGGGATTATGGCGGAGTGGCAACGGCCAATTTTACGCCAAGCCTGCCACGACCTCTATCCGTGGGCCCGCAGATGGCTGGCATGGAAGCGGCGATGAATCAATGAGACCTGGTTCAGAAGATCCCGAGCGTCACCCTTCGACATAGGCTGGTGAATCCGGGGCTATGGGTCGTTGAGTTGCGGAACATCCCGAAAGCTTCTTTGAAGAGATTTGTGACCCCACGCTGTTCACCCCGTCCGCTCTCGCTTGAAAGCGCGTCGATTGTGATCATCGGCGACGTTCAGGTATGCCACTGACATCAAGCAGCCGCCGGATGACTGTTTGTGACAAAAGCAGTCATTTTGACTAGGTTCTTTGAACAGCGTTAGTCGGTTAATAATCATCATGAGCGTGAGCACCACGGATGGCAGTATTCGCTCACTCCTCACCAACAGCCGACTTTCTGCTTTCCCCGCAATTCCGCCATTAGCCAAATAACTGCTCAGCAATCATTCAGTCCCCTTTGCGGCAGGCCAGAGTATGCCATCCTGATCTGCGCATATCTCAGGACCATGCCTGAACTCTGTGTGCTCATCGCCCCAGGCCTTGAGAGCCATGATGACAGGCTTGAGGGTCTGCCCACGCGGGGTGAGGCTGTATTCCACCTTCGGCGGGACTTCCGGGTAAACCGTCCGTAACACGAACCCGTCACGCTCCAGTTCGCGAAGCTGGGTCGTCAGCATCCTCTGGGTGATGTTGGGC
>NZ_BEWL01000020.1 GCF_002723915.1 Gluconobacter albidus | reverse complement strand
CTCGGGATCCGACCGCCGGTGATGAGGAAGAACAGGATCGTCCCCAGCCCCGAGCACAGGATCGCCACATTGGGGTCAAACCCCATCAGCAGCGGCCCCACAACGGTCGATCCCGTCATCGCAAGGACATGCTGGCCGCCGAGCAGGACCGTCTGTCCCACGCCCGGATGCTCGTCAGGCGCGATCATGTCCGTCCGTTGGGCCCGGCGCCAAACCGGAAGCCAGCGTTCACCCATCCTCAGTGTCCTCCGTTCGCGCGGATCTGAGCACGGAGCCGGGCCACATGAGCCTCCAGATCCGTCCATTCGGACCGACCGGGAGCCATTGTCCGCCGCAGATATGCAACCAGTTCCGCAATCTGGCGGTCAGACAGGATGTCCCCGAATGCCGGCATGGTGGTCGCCTGCGCATAGGCAGGCTGCGAAACACCTTTGAGAATGATATGAACGAGATTATCCGGGCTGTCCGCCTGGATATTGCTGTTGAGCGCAAGCTGGGGACGCGCGCCGAACAGATGCGCGCCTTCGCCTTCATGGCAACTCGCACAGCTTCCGTTATAGATCCGCGAGCCCTCGCCCCGGTCCAGCGACTGCAGCCCGCGCGCGCGCTCCAGAACCGCATCTCGACGCGCCGCCGCGCCTTCGACGGCATTCCTGCGATCGAAGGACGCGATGTAATGCGCAATCGCCCGCACATCCGCATCCGGCAGGACCGCCATGGAATGAACGACCGGCGCCATCGGCCCACCCGCGGGACCATGCGCCGGGCTGAACCCGGTCCGCAGATAGGCGTACAGATCGTCCTCACTCCAGGGCAACGGAGACCGCGACAGCGTGCTCAGTGCGGGCGCGGACCATCCCTCAGCCTCGCCCCCGGCCAGATACGCACTCTTCCAGCGCTCGGCCCCCAGCGCATTACGCGGCGTATGACACGCCGAGCAGTGCCCCAGACCTTCCGCCAGATAGGCCCCACGATTCCACTGTTCAGATTGGGCCGGATCAGGCGTGAACGGCGCGGGATCATGGAACAGCATGTTCCACCCCGCCATCGAGAAGCGCATGTTGTACGGGAACTTCAGCGCCGTCTTCGGCACCGCATTGCGCACCGGTTTCTGCGACATCAGATAGGCATACAGATCCCGCAGATCCGCATCGCTCGTCTTTGCAAATGCCGTATAGGGAAACGCCGGATAGAGATGCCGCCCGTCCCGGCTGATGCCATGACGCATTGCACGCTCGAACGCTTCATAGGACCAGGCCCCAAGTCCGGTATCCACATCCGGCGTCAGATTGGTGGAATAGATGATCCCGAACGGCGTCTCCAGCGGGAATGCCCCCGCATTCGTCACCCCACCCGGCGCCGTATGACAGACCGCACAATCCCCCGCGGCGGCAACCTTCTCGCCCCGTGCAATCGCAGCATCGGAAAACAGCCCGGCTTCCGGCGGTGAGACCGGCGCAATTGCCGACCGCCAGGGCATGACCGTCGCCATCAGACCGCCCACCGTCGCAAAAGCCGCTGCAAACGCCCCGCGACGCAGCTTCGCGCCCAGCGTCGTCCGTGCCATCGCCGGACGTATTTCCGGCCCAGCCACACCCAGCGCTGCCAGTGGTCGCACCGCTTCCGCACTCAGCGGACCCAGTGCCTCATCCAGCCGTGCTTTCACTTTTTCAGGCGTGAATGGCACATCGCGAAAACGCACGCCCGTGGCAGCATAAAGCGCATTGGCAATCGCCGCCGCACTCGGCACGGACGCGGACTCTCCCGCCCCCAGAGGCGGCTGGTCCTGCCGCTCCATCAGAACGGGCTCGATCGCCGGAAGCTCCGGGAAAGTCAGGATCGGATAGCCACCCCAGTCCCTGCTCTCCACGCCCTTTTCGTCGAACTGGACCTCTTCGCGCAGGATCCGGCTCGTAGACTGGATGACATTGCCCTGAAGCTGATGGCGCACCCCAGCCGGGTTCACCATCATGCCTGCATCCTGGCCAACCACCGCCCGCGTGACACTTACCACGCCGGACTGACGATCTACCTCCACATCCGCAACCCAGGCCGACCACGCCGCCGCCGTGCCGGGAAATGTCCCATGCACATACTGCGCATAGGCCAGTCCCCGTCCCTTCAGCACGCGGGCCTGCGGATCAACCTCGACCGGCCCGGCCTGATATGTCCACCCAGCCCGATCCGCCGTCGCCTTCAGAAGTTCGCAGGCCCGCTGGTCCGGCAGATGATCCAGACGGTATTCCAGCGGATCAGCCCCGGCCTCCGCCGCCAGCTCGTCGATATAGCTGTCATGCGCAAAACTGTTCGGAAGCGCAGAAACGCCCCGAAACCAGGATGCCCGCGCAATCGGGGGCATGTCCTGAACCGTCACCCGCGCGTTGGGATAATCATAGGGCGGAACAGACGTCCGATCCCCCATCTGCGCCACAGACGGCACGTCTGCCGGAACCACACCCGTCAGCACCAGCGCCAGCAATGGCGAGACATTGGACGGATAACTGGTGTCCAGATCATACGCGACAGGCTGCCCGGACGCATCAATTCCGCCCCGGATCCGCACGAGCTGTGCAGCACCTTTCGGCTCCCAGACATGCTCCTGCTCGCGCGAAAGCTGCACCCGCACCGGCCGCCCCACCGCGCGCGACAGCAGGGCTGCGTCGCCGCCCACATCATCTGCGCAGTTACGCCCATAGCACCCGGCGGCCTCATGCCGGATGACCTGGATATCCGCCGTAGACAGGCCCATCAGCAGCGCCAGATCCGCGCGTAGCATGTGCGGGTTCTGTGTCCCAGACCAGAGTTTCAGCTTTCCATCCTGCCAGTCCGCCACTGAACAGGACGGACCGATGGAGCCATGCATCTGGTACGGCCAGAAATATTCCCGCTCCAGAACAGTCTTCGCACCTGCCAGACCGTCTTCAAGCGTGCCGCGATCCAGCACAACGCGCGGCGTTGCAGGATTATCCCGCACGGCCTCGACCGGATCGGTCAGATCCGGCAGTGCAACAGGCGCCCACTTGACCCGCAATGCTTCTGCGGCAGCCGCAGCCTGTTCCTCGCGTTCGGCCACTACACCCACGAAATCGCCGACCACGACCACATCCACCACACCTGGAAGATGCGTCACAGACTCCCGATCAACCGAAAGCAGCGCCCGTCCGACATACGGTCCGTGATCGTAACCCTCATAAGGCGGCCGCACGACGCGCCCATGCAGCATCCCGTCCACACGGACGTCATGCACATAGACTGCCCGGCCCGTCACCTTGTCCGGAATATCGACGCGTGGCATGTCACGCCCCACCAGACGATATTCTGACGTACTTTTCACCGCCGCCGCATCATCGAGCAGCACCCGCAGTTCCACGCCCTCGACCAGATCTCCGATCCGATAGACCCGGTTCGGCAAAGGCGGTTCACAGACCAGCTCACCCTCCCGCAGCGTTATGGTCCCAACCGTCCGACCTGTCAGTTCCGCTGCACGTTCCAGCAGGAGATGCCGCGCCTGCGCTGCTGCCCGGCGAAGTGGAATGGCCGTGACCTGAATGGTCTCGCTCGCAATCGTCGCGCCCTGATCGGGCGTGTCTTCGGTATGGCCCAGCACCATCCGCACCTGCGCCGGACGGGCATCAAGCTCTTCCGCCACGATCTGCGCCAGAGACGTCGCAATCCCCGTTCCCAGATCCACATGCCCGCAGAACGCCACGACCTGATCGTCAGCCGTGATGCGCAGGAAAATCTCGTCTTTGGGAATAAAGCCGCCCCGTGCCGCCAGTCCTTTCGGAGGCTGCGCAGGACGGAAAATGCTGAGGGAGCCCGTAGGGAGCGATGCCTGCATTATCAGGGCTCTCCCTTTACAAGACCTGCCGCGATGCAGGCGGCTTTCATGATTTCAACATGAGTGCCACAGCGGCACAGATTATATCGCAACGCCTCTTTCAGCGCTGCCTCGTCAGGATCAGGCACGGCATCCAGAAACGCCTTTACCGTCATGACCATTCCGTTCAGGCAATATCCGCACTGCGCGGCCTGTGCCTTGATAAAAGCCTTCTGGACCGGATCGGACCCGTCAGAGGAAAGCCCCTCCAGCGTTACGACGGACGCGCACGCAGCGGCGGTTTCAACCCGAACCACGCAGCTTCGCGCGGCCTTGCCATCCAGCAGTACGGTACAGGCCCCGCATTCTCCCAGTCCGCATCCGAATTTCGGGCCATTCAGACCAAGATCATTGCGCAGCACCGTCAGAAGTGGTTTGCCAGGGGCAGCGTGAACCTCACGCCGTTCCCCGTTCACCATCAGAAAGACGCTGTCCGTCATAGCGTCCCTCTCCTTCACGTCAGGATGTCAGTTTCAGGTCGTAGACATTATCGCCGTAGCACCAGTACGGATCTTCAGGCTGACGCAGCCAAGTATTGGCGTTGGAAATGCTCTGGACCTTGGTCGCACGCTCCTTGCGGGCCCCGTAATAGGCCTCGAACGTCGCATCCAGATCGGCAACACCGAGCTCGCTCAGACAGCGTGTCAGCACAGCTGCGTCCTCGACTGCCATGGCTGCACCCTGTGCCATATGGGGCTTCATCGGATGACAGGAATCACCCAGAAGCACCACACGGCCCTCATACCATTTCGACAGCGGCTCACGCGTCTTGAGCGGCCATTTCGTCACGGTTTCCGCCGCATCGATATAGCCCTGAACCATCGGATGATAATCCGCGAACGCCGCCTTGAACTCTTCACGCGTAGAAGGAAGCTGACCGGCCCGGCTGGTCCATTCCGCCGGCTCTCCCGTTACCAGATAGAATTCCTCTTCCTTGCGATCGAGATAGTAGCAGACAATATGGCGGTCAGCGGTCCACCACTTGGCGTTGACATCCGCTCCCAGAGCCTTCGCGGCGGCACCGGGAATGATCGCCCGATGCGCGATCCAGCCGGTATAGAGAGCTTCTTCCAGACCGAAGATTTTCTCACGTACACGCGAATTTATTCCGTCTGCTGCAACCAGAATGTCTACGCTATCCGTAGAACCGTTCTCGAATTCCAGCGAAACGGTCTTACCGTTATCCGTAAAATCGACGAGTTTGTGGCCCCATTTGATGCGGTCAGGCTCAATGCAATCAAGCATCGCCTGATGCAGATCACCACGATGAATGGTGATGTAAGGTGCACCGTAGCGCTCACGCTCCGCATTCAGCGGGATTTTTGCAAGAACCGAGCCATCTGTTCCGTTTCGGCTGACCCAGTAGTCAGGAAGGCAGGAAATTTCCTCGAGTTTTTTGTCCAGACCATCAAGATGGGCAAGGATTTTCAGGACGTTAGGGCCAAACTGGATGCCTGCCCCCAGCCGGGAAAAACCGGGCGCCTGATCATAAAGCGTTACGTCAAAGCCCTTACGCTGCAAAAGCCCCGCTGCAGCAACGCCACCAAGACCAGCCCCCACAATACCGACCCGAACACCACCCGACATCTGATTGCCCTTCTGCTGCTGGCCATCGCGGAGCAAGAGAGCCCAACAATAATGGCGTACACACTATATATGAATAATTCACAGTCCTTCCGGGTGCGTCAAGAAAATTATGACGATTCCGTTTCGTTTCCTGTTTGAGATATATTCCGGAGTTTTCAGTCTTCGAAAAACGCCAGTTTTTTCAGGATATGGAGCGCCGCAACCCTCTCGCACGCATCAAGCGGTGCCAGCGTACGGGCTGTCACATCCGCAGCACTTGGAATCGTACTCTCGACAAGGATGAGCCCTTCCGGTGTCAGGGACACGATACGCTGCCTGCGATCATTGCGATCCTGAACAATGCTCACCAGTCCTCTCTTGCGAAGACGCATGACGATGTCACGCAAAGTTGCGTGATCAATGCCGGTCGCGGCACTGATCTGTACGAGAGGGGCTTCCTTCAGCCGATAGACTGTCACCATGGCTGCAAACTGGGCAGAGGTCAGCCGATCGTCGGGAATTTCACGCTGAAAGATGATCGTGTGTCGCTGATAGGCGCGCCGGAGAAGATATCCGATCTGATTGCAAAGCTCGTAATCTGCATCACGCGACATCGGATTTTTCTCCATTGAAACCCCAAAAGATTTTTACAGCCTCTGGAGGGATTGTATATCCAAATTTCCCGATCGCCTTCCCTTCACAGCGCGCGACAAATACCCCGGATACCCCCACCCATCCAGAAAGAAGGCCAGCACCCCATGCCACATCTCGCAATGCCTCAGTCACTTCCCCTGTCCACGCACGCCTCTGCTGCCCTGCTTCTGATTAATGACGTACACATCAGTAATAGCTACACAATCTCTGAACGGAGTATCCGGAAAAACGAAAAACAATGGCTGTAAGACAGTGCTTTTCGGGAGATTCTTTTTTGTTGCAGAATCGAATTGTCGTTCATAATATCGTTTATACGTTATAAGATCGAAACGTGACGTTTTCCCGTTATCAGATTGCCATCCCATCCGACCCGTGTGAGAGCAAGGATTGATCTCAATGCGTATCGTCTCTCAGAACAAACTCGCGTTACGCCACATGGCTCTGCTTTCCACAGTGCTGGCCGTCATTCCCTCATACGGGTGGGCGGCAGAAAAATCGCAGCATGTCCGTAAGGGAAAGGCGCATCCACAGCACACGCTCCCTGCGTCCAGACCATCTGCCGCACGGCACGCTTCGGCCCGCGCCATGCAACCCGAACTTATGCAAGTTCAGGGACGGCGTGTTTCTCATGGTGCACAGACCGTCATCTCCCAACACGTTTTCACAAACGCTGTTGCCGGAACTTCCGTCATGAAAGCGTTGCAGAACGTGCCAGGTGTCCTGTTTCAATCGGACGATGCGCAGGGCGTCGATACGGGCGGCGTCAAACTCTATATCCACGGGTTCTCGCAGAACCAGATCGGCTTTTCACTGGACGGTATTCCACTCGGTGAGTCCGTCTATCGCAACTATAACGGTTTGAACGCTGTTGCCGCGCTGTCATCCGAGAATGTTGGTCATATGGAGATGTCACAGGGCGCGGGCGCCGTGGACATGCCCAGCACCAATGTGCTCGGCGGTGCAATCATGATTTCGTCGTCTGATCCCAAGGACAAGTTCGGTGGCACGCTGGCCGCGACCGGCGGAAGCAACGCCACCACCCACGCTTTCATCCGTATCGACAGCGGCAAGCTGAACCCCACCGGGACCAAGTTCTACGTGTCCTACATGCGGAACGACACCAAACTGTGGAAAGGCTATGGCACCCAGTTCTTCCAGCAGGCTAACCTGAAGCTGGTGCAGCCGATCCATAATGAAAGCAGCGTCTCGCTCCTGTTCGACTGGGCGGATGTCCAGCAGTTCAACTACCAGTCCGAAACACTGGAGACGGTCCAGAAGCTGGGTTACGGCATCTCCAACTACTATCCGAATTATCGACTGGCCTATAACGCCGCACAGGGGATCTACTCGCACGGCGAAGACAAAACCAGCGACCCGAAGGATGTATCCTACTACGCCGGAACAACGGCTTCCCGCGATCTGCTGGGAGGACTGAATTTTCATCTGAAGCTGGCGGATCATCTGCGGTGGGATTCCGTCGTGTACGGCCACAACCAGAAGGCCAATACGCAGTGGTCTGACCCCTGGATGGCGTCAGCGAACGGCGCCCCCCTTTCCGAAATCGTCAAGCAGCCCGATATCCAACGCTTCGGCCTGACGTCAAGCATGACGTATGATATTGGGAAACACGAAATTCATGGCGGCATCTGGTACGAGAACAACAAATACGTCTCGAACATGTTCGCCTACAACGACCCGCTTCTTGCCGACGGTCAGACGCTGACGCCAAATCCTTTCCGCAAATGGTCCGACCCTTTCGCCAAGCTCTGGGGGCAGACCTACAATACCAACACGATGCAGACCTACATCGAGGACACCTGGCGCCCGGTCAAAGACCTTTCGCTCCATGCAGGTTTCAAATCCATGCTGAGCACGACCCATGTCGGACAGACAGGAAATTACGAACCCTATACCGGCACCAATGCTCTTGCCGGCGGCGTAGGTCTGACGACATTCGGGGCGTTCCTGCCGCATTTCAGCGGGGACTGGCATTTCCTGACGCATCATGAGCTGTATTTCGATATCGCCAAGAACATGCGCGCCTATCCGGAAAGCGGCTATCACCTGTCGGCATCGCCGTTTGCCGTCTCGCAGGAGGCCTTCGATCTGTCACGCAGCTCCGTCAAACCCGAGACCAGCTGGGCCTACTCGGTTGGCTACCGCTTTACGCAGCGGCGTGTGGATTTCTCGGTCAGTGCCTATCGCGTAAACTTCTCAAACCGTCTGGGCGCGCTGGTCCAGGGCAGCCAGACCAACCCGCAGACAACGGTGCTGAACCTCGGCGGTGTGACGATGAACGGCGTGGATGCCGGTCTGACCCTGCGCCCGCTGCGTGGTCTCTCGATTTTTAACTCGATCAGCTACAACCACTCGACCTACGACAACAACATCAGCCAGCAGGGCACGACCTATGCCACCAAGGGCAAGCACGTCGTGAACTATCCGGACCTGATGTACAAGGCGACGGCGGAGTACACCTACAAGAAGGCCAGCTTTAACATCGACGCGCTCTACACCAGCAGCCGTCCGTTCAGCTACACGAACGACACCTCCCTTCCGTCCTACTGGCTGGTCAATTTCGGGGCACGCTACAATTTCGGCCGCATCGGACGTCTGGAAAATCTGACAGCATCGTTTAACGTCACCAATCTGACAGGGTCACGCTACCTGATCATGACCGGTGATGACGGCGGCAATCCGCTTTCGGGCGATTACCAGTCGCTGGTCGTGGGCGCACCCCGCCAGTTCTTCGGTGGGGTGAAAGCAGACTTCTGACACTCCCCTGTCCGGACCGGACTTCCCCGGCGCTGCCTTTTCAGGATGAAGAAAAGGCAGCCCAGCGCTTACAACCGGATGGCTGCATGAACGGCACGACGAACAACCAGCGCCCTGCACTGTGGGAACGGATGAGCTTCGGTTTCGGCGATCTGGCAGGGAATGCCCTGTTTGGAATTACCGGGGCCTATCTCATCTATTACTATACCAATGTTTACGGTCTCTCCGCATCCTCTGTTGCCCTGCTGATGCTTCTGGCACGGGTGGTCGACAGCGTGGTGGACCCGGTCATCGGATATCTGATCGACCATCGCATCCTGTTCGGGGGGCGCGTCCGGCCTTACCTGAAATGGTTTTCGCTACCACTCGGCCTCCTGACATTCTGCTGTTTTCTGCCCCTGCCACTTGGAGCAGGAGGACGTCTCGCCTGGGCCTACGCCACCTATCTCGTGATGGGTATACTCTTCTCGCTCGTCATCGTGCCCTATGGGCTGTTGCCCAACGTCATGACCCGCAACCGGGAGGACCGTCTCTCCCTGTCCACTTTCCGCATGATGGGCGCAACACTCGCGACGTTTCTGGTCGGATCGTCCATCCTGCCAATGGTGCATCTGTTTGGTGCTGGTAACGAGAAGCTGGGATACCCGCTGGCGATGGCCGTTGCAGGGGCCGTAGGCGGAGGACTGGCGCTCATTCCTTTTTTCACCTGCCGCGAGCGTCATGATCTGGAAGCGAATGACAGCCCCATCCGGGTTCTGCTCGGCTCCCTGTTCCGCAACCGGGCATGGGTGATCGTCACGATCGTGTTGAGCCTGTTCTACATCAATCTGACGGCGTTCTATGGCCTGTCGCTGTATTACGCGACAGAAGTCCTGCATCGCCCGCAGTATTTCGGAGGGCTGCTCATCTCGATGATGGGGGCCAGCAAGGTTCTGGGAGTGATGTGCTCGCCCTGGCTTGCCCGCCATGTCGGACAGAAACTGACGATTGTGCTGCCCTATATTCTCTCTGCAATCGGTCTGGCCCTGTTTGCCTATGGCCCGAATAGCGCGGTCTATCTGGTCGCCGTTTTTGGCATGATCTGCTTTTTCCAAGGCATGACCCTGCCTGTTTTCTATGCGATGGTCGCGGATTCCATTGATTACGGTACAGTCGTTACGGGCGTTCGGGCGTCCGGAATGGCCTATTCCGTGAACAGCTTTGCGGGAAAGGTCGCCTGGGCCGTCGGCGGCTCGCTTTCTGCAGCGATTCTGGGCTGGGGCGGCTATGTTCCCCATGCCGTCACACAGACACAGACCGCACGCGCCTTTATCACGTTCGGTTTTCTGGGTGTCCCGGCCTGCATCGCCCTGCTCTCGGTCCTGGTCATCCTGCTTTACCCTTCCGAAGACGAGATAACGCGCACCCTTCAGCCTGAAACTCCCGTTGCGCTAGAGGGGATCTGACATGGCAAACGCATTCCGAAGTGAGGCCGGCGCCATCGTCACGCAGATGACAATCACGGAGAAGCTCGACCTCGTCTGCGGCAACGGCCTGTGGCGCACGACGGGCGTGCCCCGACTGGGACTGCCGTCATTACTGATGGTCGATGGTTCCAACGGCCTGCGCGTCGTACCGGATCAGATCTCCACAGACCCACAGAATGCCGATCTCGGGGCGTTCCTCGATGCCGTTGATACAACTGACGATCCGGAAAGTCGTGACAGCAATGTCCTGCTCGGCAAGAGCGTGCCGGCAACCTGTTTTCCTGCACTGTCCGTTCTGGCCAACAGCTGGGACATCGAACTGGCCCATGAGATCGGGGAGGCACTGGCGATCGAGTGCCGGGCTGCAGGCGCGCAGATTCTGCTCGGACCGGGCATCAACCTGCGCCGTTCACCGCTGGCGGGGCGGGGTTTTGAGTATTTCAGCGAAGACCCGATCCTGACGGGAGACATGGCAGCCGGAGTCATCCGGGGTCTTCAGGACAAGGGCGTGGGAGCATCTCTCAAGCATTTTGCGTGCAACAATTCCGAAGTTGAACGCATCAGCATGGATTCCGTCGTCGAGCCCCGCGCGCTGCACGAACTGTATTTTCTGGGTTTCGAGCGCGCGATTGCCCGGAGTAACCCGTGGACGATCATGACGTCCTACAACCGGCTCAACGGGATTCAGACATCACAGAACCCGTGGCTCCTGCGCGGGGTCCTCCGGGGACGGTGGCACTATGACGGTGTGATCATGTCTGACTGGCACGGGATTCAGGATCTCCCAGCCGCCGTAAAGGCCGGAAACGATCTGGATATGCCGTTCAATGCCGCCCGCAGGCGACGGCTTGAAAGCGCAGTCCTGAACAAGAAGGTGCCTGAGGCTGCGCTGGACCAAGCCTGTACCCATATCGCTGCCCTCACCCTGCGGATCATGGATGCCCAGCGCCGACTGCCCGTTTCACGCCCGGATTTCGCGACCCATCACGATCTCGCCCGCAAGGCGGCCGCCCGCGCCTGCGTTCTGCTGAGCAACCAGAATAACGTCCTGCCTCTCACCCCGGAACCCGGTAAACGCCTGCTGGTCATTGGCACAGGCGCGGTCTTGCCTGAAATTCAGGGGGCCGGAAGCGCCGCCGTCCGCCCCATCCGGTGCGATATTCCGCTGGACTGCCTGCGTATAACGGCCCCGGACGGCATATCCCTTCACTGGGAGCCCGGCTGGGGTGAGGATGGCAACCATGACGCACACCGTCAGGGCGCAGCCCTTGCCGCAGCGCGCACGGCCGAAACCGTCATCGTCTTCGCCTCCACGCCGCCCTGCATCAGCGGCGAAAACGCCGACCGGCCCGATCTGGGGCTATGCCCGGCACATGATCGCCTGATTACCGAACTGACGAAGATCCATGACAGGATCGTCGTGGTTCTGACCCATCCGGATGCCGTCGTGCTGCCATGGGCCAACAACGTGCAGGCCATTCTCTCGGCAGGCTATGCAGGGGCCGGCCTGGGACAGGCCGTGGCCGATATCCTGTTCGGGCATACCAACCCGTCCGGCAAAACGTCTGTTACATGGCCTGTGCGACCGGAAGACTGCCCTGCCTTTCTGGGATATCCCGGTGAACAGGGAACACATCTGTATCGGGAAGGCATTTTTGTCGGATACCGGTTTTTCGACATCCGCCACATACAGCCGCTTTTCCCATTCGGCCACGGACTGTCCTACACGTCCTTTACCTACGCCGCGCTGGAACTGACGACCGGAGCGGATGACGTGACCGTCCGCTTCACACTGTCCAACACCGGCGCCCGGACCGGTTGGGAAGTCTGTCAGCTTTACCTCGGGCGGACTCCAACCGCCCCAAACCGGGCGCTCCCCCACCATCCGCTCCGGGCCCTGAAAGGGTTTGCGACGGTTTGTCTGGAGCCGGGAGAAAGCCGCGTCGTGGACATGACGCTAAGCCGCCGCAATCTCGCCTATTTCGACACCGTACGGGACGACTGGGCCGTCCCTGCCGGAGAGGTCAGCATCGAAATCGGGGCATCATCCCGCGATATCCGCCTCTCGGCTCCCCTTCATGTCACGGGCGATGCCACAGCAGCGCGATGGCTCGATCCGCACACCCCGCCCGGACAGGCGCTGGAAGTTCCGGGCGTACAGGACGATCTGGTCGCGTGGCTTGCCGGTGTGACGGGTCAGGGCATCGCCGGGACCGAAACGCTGCTTGCTTCCTGCCGCCGTTCCTTCCTTGGTATCTACGACACGCTCTGCTGGTCGTTCGGCCTTGAGTTGGACGAAATCCGACTGACACAGATCCTTGACGACGCCAACAGACGTAGCGGCGCAAGAAAACCCGGACATTGCCCTGACCATAGCAGCGAACTGGATCCATCATGATTGTTGAGAGCACCGTGGCCCCGGCCCGCGCATGGAACACCTGGTCCGACCGACCGGCAGCAATGACATTCCTGCCACTGGGCGTTCATGTGACGCCCCTGCTCTATTCCACCAGCCAGCGCAGCGCGACACTGCTTCCGCCGGGAAAGGATCTTCTGTTCGGCCGTCATGACATGGACGGAAGGCTGGTGGAGTTCGAAACCCGGCATGGTGGGACGGAAATCGCATTCCGCTATGAGAAAGATGATCCCTATTGCCTGCTGGGGACATGGGAGGGGAAAGTCCTCGCGGAATGGGGACTACGATACTGGCTGACACTGTGTCTGTCTTCCGAGTGTGGCACCACAGTGACCTATAACGGGGAAGCCGCCGTCATCCGGCTGGGCTACCGGTATGTAGCCCTGATGGGCGACATGGCCTCCGTGCAGGTCACGGCCCATGAGTCTCTGGAAGCCGTCGCAAAAGATTTCGACGATAACGGCTATTTCCATACAGGCAGCAGAGGCACATCCGCCACCGTCATCGCATTACGGTTCAATCTGGAAATGATGCGCAAAGGGCGCTTCGCCGCAGCCGTCGCGGATAGTGAAGTGCTGGCCGTCGCGAAGGCCCGGGCGGCACTTGAGCGCGCTTTTGAGAAAGAACCTGTACTTCCCGCCCAGATCGGACGTCACGCCGGGGCCCTGGATGCCGTTCGTGATGTTATGGCCTGGAACACCCTGTATGACGGCATCAATCGTCGCCCTTATACCACTTTCAGCCGGATCTGGAATCTGGGGACATTCGCAGTCTGGTACAACGATCAGACTTATTCTGCATTGATGACCGCCCTCATTGATGGACAGACTGCGCGAGAGAACATGGCGGTAGCGACAGCAAGCGCAACGCCTCAAGGCAATTTTGCCTGCCTCGCCACATCGAACGACACATGGGTGGACCGGACACAAGCTCCGAACGGCGCATTCATGACGTGGATGATTTATCTGCGCCAGCGCGAAAGGTCATTCCTCGAGTGTCATTACGAGGCATTATCCCGCAATCACATGTGGTGGCGACGTGAACGTGATCCCGACGGCATGGGGCTTGTCTCGTGCGGAACATCCGATGTCGGAGAATCTTTGTACAAAGGCACCCACTTCGGAGCCCGCAACGAAACGGGGATGGACAATTCCCCAACCCATGACGAAGCGCTCTACAGCCCCGAAACACGCACGCTGTCATTGCTTGATGTCGGACTGAACTGCTCTCTGACGCTTGATGCGGAATGTCTGGCGCATATTGCGCGGGAGCTGGGACGCACTGAAGACGCACAGACTTTCAATGCACTGGCAAACAATACCCGTAGCAAAATCCGGGAACATCTGTGGGATCATGAACGCAGAATTTTTGCCAATCGCCAACGCCACGGCGGTTTCGTCCACAGTGTCGGCCCCACAAGCTTCTTCCCGCTGATCTGCGGTGCCGCAACACCTGAACAGGCACAGTCCCTGATCGGACATTTCTCTGATCCGGCCCGCTTCAACGGCCCGTTTATGATCCCCAATGTCAGCCGGGATGATCCTGCTTTTGCAGATAACGTCTACTGGCGGGGCCGTATCTGGCCAAATGTGAACTATTTTGTGTGGCATGGTCTGCGGCGCTACGGTTTTGTCGCAGAAGCATCCCTGCTCGCCGAACGCAGCATGGCGCTTTTCAACCAGTCATGGACGGAACGCAGGATTGCCGCAGAAAATTACTCGGCAATAACAGGCGAGGCCAACGACCAACCGGATACGGACCTGTTCTATTCCTGGGGTGCGATGCTGCCCATGCTGGGTGTTGCAGACGTTATGGACATTAACCCCTGGGCAGGCTGGGAGCTGCATAATACAGGGACGGACGTCACACTTGGCCCGATCCACACACCCATCGGACAGGTCATCATGGCTGTCACAAACGGCCGCATGACGCTCTTCCGTGGTCAGGAAGAGATCCTCTCCTGGACTGGAACAGGCCGCCTGACAGAACTCACCATCAGTGAAGCGCTCATGAGCTGTCGCATCCACGCCCATGAAGGCCAGCAGGGGGTTCTGACGCCCGGTCCGACCTACGCCGCGCGGATCGTGGAACTTCGTGTGGATGGCAGCCCCCTCTCCGCCACACAGAACCCGAACATAGACCTGTCCGGTATGCGTCGCGGACAACGGCTCGATCTCTACCTCACCACGCTGATTGCGGCGTGAACACCCCGGCATTGCCTGACTGGTTTCAGACACCCGAAAACCGCTTCCGGACTGCGGCCTTCTGGTTCTGGCACCACCTGCCCACGCCTCAGATGTGCCGCGAGGCCATCGCGGACATGAAACGTGCCGGGCTGGGCTGTATTCTCGTACAGGCACGGCTCGCCATGCCCCTGTCCGACTATCTGTCCCCTGACTATCTGGCCCTGTGCCGTCTCGTCTCGGATCTGGCAGAGGAACACGGACTCAGCATTGAGATCTACGATGAATATGGCTGGATGTCGGGACATGGAGGGGGCCTCACTGTTCAGGGCGCCGATCATCTCCGTGAACGACACCTGTTCTGGACTTCCGGAAGCCTCCAGAACGGGCAGGCCACGCTTCAGATTTCAGACATCGACGCCACATTTCTGGATTTTCTCGGACCGGCCGCAAGACGCTGGACATATGAGGGCGGCAGGGCCCAATGGGGCTTGTGGCAGATCGTCGCCGGTGGCGTCATAGCGTCCCGGACACTGCTTCAGCCTTCCCAAATCAGATTTCTTGAAACAGGCGACAGCGGTTGCACCTTACAGATCACTGCCCCAGATCTCCCGGACGGAAGCCCCGTTGCCCTCTTCGTGGCAGCGACATGCCTGACATCCCGGCTGGTCAACTACCTTCTGCCGGAAACGGCTGAACGCTTTTCCGACCGCGTCTACGCTCCCCTGCGAGAGGCTTTTCCCAGAGCAGAGGCATTTTTCTTCGACCATCCTTATGCAGGTTTCTACACATGGAACGGCCAGAACTCAGCGTCCGGACCCGACGCAATCCACAATTCCCTTCTCTGGGACGACAGCCTGATTGAGACTGGTATCGACGGTATTGTCCTTTTGGACGCGGTTTATGGCACGGATCCACAGGCCGCATCGCAGCGCGCATATCTGTTTGAAACCTATGCCCGACAGATGCATCATGCCTTTTTCGGAACTCTCAGGCGATGGTGCGACGCACATGACATTGGCCTTACCGGCCATGAACTGTTGCCCCATGTCGGTGGCTGGAATCTTCTCGGAGGGCTGGGCGGTATTGATGCGCGCGTCTCTCCAGGCGGAGATTATTTTGATATCGACACATTCAAAACCCAGAGCGTCACGGATGCTGCCGATTACAGCCCACAGCTTTCCGCTATACTGGGAGATTCTCTTGCCCGTGCGCATGGGCGTACGCGTTGCACGGTCGAACAATATTCTACTGGGCGGGAAGTAGGCCGACCGTCCCTGCATGGACAATGGGACCTTTCACTTTCCCGACTACGCGCCCAGATGATCCGTCATATCCTTCAAGGCGCACGTCGCGTTCTGCTCCATGCCCTCTTCCTGCCGGACGCGATCCACCCGAACCCCACGCACCAGTCAGACCCGCATTTCGACTTTGCTCCAGGATTCAATCTTCAGCCCTGGTGGGACGACGCACCGGATGTTCTGGAAGAACTCGCACGTCTCTCGGCTTTTCTGGAAGATGGAGTACCAGTGCGATCGGTAGCCTTGTTCTATCCTCTGGAAGATCTCAGGGCAGCCAGCAGTATCCCGGACTGCGCAGCGCATTTCGGCATTTGGGCCAGGGCACTGATGGACGCAGGCATCGGATATACGATTATTGACGAAAGGCAGATCCGTCAGGAAACTGTCAGAAACGGCTGCCTGCATATGGTTTCAGGCCAGTTCGATACCATCATTCTGCCAGACGTCACCGTCGTCCACGATCTTCAAACTCTCTCAATCCTTGAAGAGTTCTCCCGTACAGGAGGACGCCTGCTCAGATCAGGAAAAATCGTCACAACCTCCCGAAATGACAGAACGCAGCGGATCGAAGGGCCGGTTATCACGACTTCGGAAATTACCCGTCTTATTGCAGAAACCTTCTCGTCACCTCTTCTGACAATCGAAGATCAACCTCAAAGGATCACGTTACAGAGATTGACCCCCTCCCTGTTACGCGTAGCTGTCTTTAATGACTCAGATTGGGAAAGAACAGCCACGCTTGCCCCAGCGTTACAGGAACGGATTCTTCTGGAATGGCGATGTGACACCGCGTCGGCAATATCCCCGGTTTTTATCCCAGCCGATACAACCTGCATTCTTTCCCTTAGGCCCAGGCAGCTTTTAACCTTTGAATTATCTGACATAGCCGCAGAAGCCCAGTGTTTGCCCATACAGAACAAAGACAGCTTTTCTACTCCTTACAAAAAAATGCTCGAAGGAGGATGGATCTTTCAGTCAAATCCCAATACCCGTCCAGTGCCTATCGCTGTTGAATGCGGCTGGGAACAACAGGGATTTGAGCATTTTTCCGGCTTAGGTATCTATACTCTACACCTATCCAATTTCAACAGATGCCATAAGAAAAATCTCTATCTAGTCTTACCAAAAATTGCAGGCACAGTGAGATGCTTCGTGAATGGGCGCCAGATAGGAAAAAGCATCGAACAAAGCGCGTCATTTCTTCTTCCCGCTGATCAAGACCTCAAAATCAATCTACATATCCGCAATACTGCTGCAAATATTCTATATCCCAAAATGGATTCGTTCTTAAATCCAACAACCTTCCCTTCCGGTTTGCTGGCCATCCCCTACATATGGGACGGGACTTTGAACGCATCCGTTCCAAACCATTGAGGTAACACGACATTTAACAGGCGCGTA
>NZ_BEWL01000019.1 GCF_002723915.1 Gluconobacter albidus | reverse complement strand
AGTTCTGGGCGGCCTTTCGCCTACCGCCAAAGTCGCCGAGCGCCTCAGGCAGAGACCACGTCTGCGTAATCGAAGCTATAAAACTATGACAGAAGTCAGTATCATGAACGACGTCGATCGTATCATGGTTTACGCCAATGACGTCTCACAACCTGACAGCTAGAGCGTTTTCCTCTCAATCTGGTTCATATCCGGCGGCGGTAAAGAAGTTTGCGCATTCTGTAGGAGTGATCTGATCGATCAATGTGCCGATCCTGTCCCACAAGGCGTCGCGTGTGCGTTCTGCGGCTTTACGGAGATGGGCCTTGAGTTTGGAGAAGGCCTTCTCGATGGGATTGAAGTCCGGGCTGTAGGGCGGGAGATAGCGCACGGTGGCCCCTGCTGCTTCGATGGCGGCCTGAACGCCGAAACCTTTGTGAGAGCCGAGATTGTCCATGATAACAATGTCGCCTGGCCGCAGATCGGGTACCAGCACGCGATCGACATAGGTCTGGAAGCTGCGGCCATTGATCGGACCATCCAGGACCATGGGCGCCACGATGCCGGTCAGTCGCAACCCAGCGATGAACGTCGTGGTTTTCCAGTGACCATGTGGCACGGCGGAACGCAACCTCTGGCCACGTCGACACCGCCCGTAGCGTCTTGCCATATTCGTGGAAGCCCAGGTTTTATCAATGAAGACCAGCCGCGCCGGATCGAGATCGGGCTGGGCATCGAACCACTCCTGCCGTCGTGTCAGGATGTCCGGCCGGTCCTGTTCCGCCGCGTGAGCGGTCTTTTTTTCCATGTAATCTTATGACGCGCGAAGAAACGCCACAGCGTGCCGATTGCAAAATGATGGCCGTCCTCAGCCAGTCGGGCACGGATTTCAGACAGGGTCAGATCGTCCTTCTCCGCGATCAGCGCATGAATACACTCTGCCTGCGCCTCAATCCGGTGAGACAGACGATCCCCGCCACGGGGGCTGGCAGCAGGACTGCCGGTCGTAGCGGCAAGAGCGCACCAGCGAACCGCACTTGCCGGACTGACGCCAAACCGTTCAGCCGCCTGACGCCGCGACAGACCATTCGAAACGGCCGCAACAACACGTTCGCGGAGATCCAGAGACAATGTGCGTGATGACATCCACAGCCGGCCTCCATCCCGGCTGTCATCTTGAATCAGATCACAGCCAATTTGGGAATCCACAACGATTCATTCAGGGCAGAAAACGCTCTAGTGCTCACACCCAGCTTACGACGCATTAATATCTGGGTGGAAAGCCGTTTAGCTGAAGGCCATCAACGGTCCCACACACCGCGAATACATCTACAAAATCTGGACTTCAAGGCCTGAAGTCCAGATTAGATATTCAAAATCTATACGATACGTTCATGTAGTAAAATCCGCCGTTAAAGGCAATTTGTTGTCCGTATCGGTCATATTTGGCTTGCCCATAATAGGTCGCAGCGTAGGGAACTCGTGTTGGATACGTGTTGAACAAGTTATTTGCGCCTGCCGTCACTGTCCAGCGGTTTGCAGGTGCATAAGACACACTCAAATTTGTGATGAATCGAGCATGTGCAGTGTAAGGTGCAAACACGCTGGTCGAGTAGGCATTAGTACCCTGCTGAATCGTCATCTGGTCAAAGATATGACCGTAACGCATTTCGTGCAGGTTGATGTTCCAGCGCCCCTTCGTCCAATTGCCCCCGAAAATCAGAACGTTATGGGGTGCATCGGTGGTTAGATACGCAATCTGCTGAAGGTTCAACAATGAGCGGCCTAGCGTGTTTGTTCCGGTATGGCGGATGCCTGTTTCATTCAGGTTTAAGGCTACGTCGAGGGTAAGTCGGCCATTCTGTTCAAGGTCGATGCGATAATTACCCGTGATATCCACGCCACGTGTGCGAGTGCTTGCCGCGTTGGTCAGGTATGAGGCTGAGACGCCAGAGAGAGAGACGTTGCTAGGCAGCGAACGGCCGTTCGCCTCGAATGCTGCGATAGCCATCGCGCCGCTATACGTCCCACCGTCCATTATGCGGTCTCGGATGTCGAGTTGATAAGCGTCGACGGCGATATCGAGATTGTGCAGCGGATGCAGGACAAACCCTGCGGTGACATTTGTCGAACGCTCGGGTTTCAGATTGTTGGCGCCAAGCAGTCTTGCTCCGGGGGAGCTTGGTGCTAGCTCACCCGTAGCACCTGTCGTCGTGACTGTCGCCGACGTATGGTACTCTTCTGCAAGAGTTGGTGCACGGATCGAATTATTGACGGTACCACGAATACCGAACCATTTCGTAACGTCATAGCGTGCGGCGATCTTGCCGGCCTCGGTATTGCCGAAGTCAGTATAATGCTCGAAGCGGCCGGCCATGTCGACCTGTAGTTTTTTGGTGATATGCGTGGAGATGTCTCCATACACGCCGTATACGACCCGCGAGTGTGTTCCAGCACTCTCTGGTTGAACACCCGGCACAGCCTGCGAACCGCCTAGAGTGTAGGATTCATAGCTGCCTCTACCGATCGAATAGGTTTCAAATCTCTGCTCGGCTCCCAGCGCCACGTTAATCGGGAAAGCCCAGAAGGTCGGCTTGAAACTGCGTTTTACATCGAAATCATTTGTCAGCTGCGTGGAGGCGGAGTCCGTCAGGTGAAAACTTGTGTCCGTAGTGCCGGTTGCCGCGTAGATACCGGTGTTCGCCGATTGCTGCATGCCTATATTGGTGCGATCGCCCCCATAGGTGCTGCTCAGGTCCCAGTTCCACCCGAGAAAGTTTCCGCCGCGCAGACCTACAGTCGCCGCGTAATCGTTTTCGGTGATACCTAGAATGGGGGAGAAGCCATTCGGATAGATTGAGGGTAGCGTGGACGGTAAACGATAGATTTGGAACGTGCTGGCATTACGGTGCGCGTAGGTCAACGTAGTGTACGCCTCGATCCCCGTAGTAATATGGTATCCTGCATTGATCGCGGCGGAAATCCGGTCACTAAGCGGGTCGCCGATCCAGTGGCTGTCCCGCAAGCCTGTGCGTGTGTCCACACCTGTGCGGTCGGTACGTTCACGATGCTGATAACTCAATCCGGCATGTAGCCAGCCCCGGCTTCCCAGAGCGAAGCCATGATCAAAATTCAGGTTCTCGGTAAAACCGTCACCAGCACTATAGGCACCTGCCTCGTCCGATATGGCGCCTCCATGATCAGCGCTTTTCAGAATGATATTAATGACACCCGCCACCGCATCTGAACCGTATTGCGCCGAAGCACCGTCGCGCAGCACTTCGATGTGATCGATCATCGACATCGGGATCATATCAATGTCTACCGGCGTCGATCCGCGGAACGGGCCCGCATCTGTTTGAATATTGGTTGTGGTATGGCGTCGCTTTCCATTCACCAAGATCAGCGTCTGATTCGGGCTTAGTCCACGCAGGCTAATCGAATCCGTCAGAGCACCAACGGTTGTCCCTTGCGTCTGATGATTTACAGAAGGCAGCAACTGCATCAATGCGTCGCGTACGTTCGTCTGACCCGTGCGGGCCAACTCTCGAGCGGAGATCACGTCGATCGGGTTAAGGCTCTCGCGTGCCTTTTTCCCTGTCTCGCGGGTGCCGGTAACAATTACGGCTTCCTCGGCAGGATTTTCGTAAACTGGCTTTGTGGTCACCTGCGTACTTTGTGCTCTCGCTTTCGCGGCAGGAAGGGCAGCGAGAGCGGTAAACGCTAGGAAGCCGAAACGTCTGGATGCCGCAACCATGATAAAATACCTACTATTTCACGTGGAATATGTCTGGTGATATACCAAAACGTATATCCAAAAAAATATCAATGGGTGAAGCGATATAATACAAACCACCATACACGATAGTTTGTTGCAATTTGATTAGGTCGCGTTGATAAAAGGTCTATACGATCAGCCTGAGATCTGATTCACAGCTTGCTTCAACGCAGACGGTACGGTGGAGCGGGCATGGCACGAGGTGATCTGACGGATCAGGAATGGGCGATAATTGGTCCGCTTCTGCCGCCTGAGCGCGGACGTTGGGCTCGACCAACTGGAAACAACCGCCTGTTTCTCAATGGTATGCTGCATGTTCTGCGCACAGGCTGTCCGTGGCGGGACATGCATGAGCGCTATGGCAAATGGAACTCGTTCTATGTCAGGTTCCGGCGTTGGGCTGAACAGGGGGTATGGGATGCCCTGCTACAAACCCTGGTGGACCTGGGTCTGAGTGATGACTGGCAGCATATGGTCGACAGCACCGTAGTCCGCGCCCACTCCCAGGCAACGGGCGCAAAAGGGGGGCTCATTCGGAGGGTTTTGGTCGATCACGCGGCGGCTTTACGAGCAAAATCCATGCCCGATGTGACAATCAGGGATGTCCTCTTGGCTTTGTCCTTACCGGAGGCCAGGTCTCGGACTACAAAGCCACAGACGCCCTGATGAAGCTGTCTGTCCCGATCCCCAAAGCCATGCTGGCTGATCGGGGCTATGACAGTGACAGCTTCCGCCAGGATCTGCTGATCCACGGGATCCTGCCGGTTATTCCATCGCGCAAAAGCCGCAGTGCTCCACAGAAAACAGACTGGCGGCGTTACAGGGAGCGCAACCGCATCGAACGGATGTTCAACAAACTCAAGCAGATGCGCCGTATCGCGACGCGCTACGACAAGACCGCCTTGTCCTTCATGAGTTTCCTCAATCTCGCCGCCGCAAGGCTCTGGATCAGATCTTTTGTCAACGCGACCTAGATTACCCACCTGCATTGAGTGTGTAGCATTTCCAATACGCTGTCTTTTTGGGAAACAAGAGCGCGGTCATGGTTGGCGAAAATAGATGCGCCTACCGCATGCACCCAACTCGAGCTCGAACAAAAGGGCGCTCGTATACAACTCGATTCTGCCACCAGTTGCGTTGATATACCAATAGAAATATCTTAGGGTACACTTCTGCTGCGCGGATTACAGTTCTATTAATCCAGGGCCGTGATCCTGATGAAAGGCTAGTCGTTGACCAAGATCGCTTTGAGCTCATTGCCCCGCGTAGGGTCACGCCGAGAACCCTCACTTACAGATCAGGTTTACGCAATGCTGCGGCGGGAAATCATCACCTGTCAGCTTGCGCCTGATAGTGACGTGTCGGAACTAGAGCTTGCCGAGCGGTTAGGCACTAGCAAAACCCCTATTCGGGAAGCGCTTGCGCGATTGTCTATGGACGGGTTTTTGGAAGTCTTCCCGCGTCGTGGGTATCGTATCCGTCCTGTCACGATTAAAGATATCAATGATCTCTTCGCGGTTCGCTCCGTTTTAGAACAAACCGCCGCATCCCTGGCCGCTCGTAATATGACGGAAGAAGACTTCGATCTTCTGGCCGAACTGGCTCGGACATCATACAGTGTACAAGAAGAAAACAGCATTGATTATTTTATCGATGCCAATCGCCAATTCCACATCGCGATTGCCAAAGGCTCCAGAAATCCACGATTAATTTCGATTATTATTAATCATCTTGAGGAAAGCGAGCGCTTTTTCCACATGGGTGTCCGTCAACGAGACATCAATACAGAAACCAATCAAGAGCACACGCAAATCGTGGACGTTCTTCGTGGTCGTGAGTCTGGCTATGCTGGAAAAATTATGGCCAAGCATATTGAAAGTACTCGTGCTGGCCTCACGGCAGCCATTCTCAACGACCACTCTTCGTCTGTGATACTCTGACAAGACCTTAGGAGCGTTATGTTTACCGATCGCCGCGAAGACGTTCTGATTTCTGCTTCTACTCTGGCCCAGCTCTTGGAAGCGGATCAAGCGCTATTCGTGCTGGCGATCAGGTCGCCTGATACGACTTGTCCGCGCCCATTCGAGAGTGCGCCAAGACTGCCGGGTGCGCAGGACGCTGACATGACGGTGGATTTCGCCGCCCCCTCTCACCCGCAGCACGGTTCACGGCCATTGCCGGACGTCGCAATGCTTCAGGAGACGGTACGTCGATTGGGGTTGTGTAAAGATCGCCTTGTCGTCGTCTACGATCATGACGGGAATTTATTGGCTGCACGTGTATGGTGGGTGCTGCGTTGGGCGGGCTTCGAGCGTGTTGTGATGCTCGATGGTGGCTTTGCGGCCTGGGCCTCGGCCGGAGGGCCTATTGTCACGGAGGTACCCCCGCCGCCCGCTTCGAGTAATGTTTCGGTGCATCCGGGTGGCATGCCAGAACTCGATGCGGATTCGGCGGCTCGACTGGCACGAACAGGCGTGTTGCTGGACACACGCATCGCGCCGAACTATTGCGGTGGGGATGTGCCTGCGGGCTCGCCCGCGCGCGGCCATATTCCGGGGGCGGTCAATGTTCCAGCGCCCGACAACCTCACGCCAGACGGCCATTTTTCCGATTTTGTCACCCTTCGATCGCTCTACACCGCGACCGGTGCGGATGGCAGTCGACCCGTAGGTGTTTATTGCGGGGCAGGCGTGTCGGCGGCACATACGGTGGCGGCACTGATGATGCTCGGGATTGACGCGCCCATGTATGCTGGTTCGTGGTCGGCTTGGAGTGCTGACCCGTGCCGCCCTGTGGCCATTGGTCCAGAACCTGGCTGATTGGCCGTGAAGTGTCATGCTTTGATCTATGGAAACCGGAACGGAGCAACTTTGGATCCCATATAACCAGAAACACGGGGACGCTGTTAATCTCCTTAGTTTGTTACTTCATCTAGCCTGAGACTCAAAAAAAAGCATAATACATGACATTCGATTTTGACGCGATAGTGGATCGCCGCAGCACAGGCAGCAACAAATGGACGCGCTATCCTGCCGACGTTCTGCCCATGTGGGTGGCGGATACAGATTTCGTAGTGGCACCAGCGATTGTCGATGCCATCCGCAAACGCGCCGCACATCCTGTTTTCGGATACGCCGTGGCGCAGGACACCCTGCGTGCGCAGATCGTCACGGAACTGCGCACCCGTTTCGACTGGGAGATCAGTCCAGCCGATATTGTGCTGTTGCCGGGGGTGGAGCCGGGCTTTAACATGGCGATGAAGGCCTTTCTCCATCCTGGCGATTCCATCGCAGTTCAGACGCCGATATACCGACCGGTTCTTCGCGCGCCTGGCCACTGGGGCCTCACGCGACGTGATATCCGCCTCGATCCGAACGCATCGGGCGAGTGGGCTATCGATCTTGCGCACTTCGACGCGCAAATGGCTGGTGTCCGCGCATTCCTGCTGTGTAATCCGCATAACCCGTCTGGGAAAGTTTACACCCGGCAGGAGCTTTTGGGGATTGCCGACATCTGCACACGACGGGATGCGCTAATCATTTCGGACGAAATTCATAGCGATCTGGTGTTTGATGGACGAACCCACACGCCGATCGCCAGCCTGTCTCATGACATCGCGCGGCGTACCATTACCCTGATGGCCGCAAGCAAGACATACAATATTGCCGGTTTGAAAACCGCTTTTGCAATTATAACCGATCCAAATATCCGTGCTCGGTTCGAGGCACATCGTCTTGGTATGGTCGATAGCGTCAATCTGTTCGGTTTGGTAGCCACAGAGGCCGCTCTGGCGGGAGGGGCTGAATGGCGCGACGCGCAGCTTGCTTATCTGCAGGCCAATCGCGACGTTCTTGTCGATACGATCCGCACGACACTGCCCGGTATCACGGTCCATGCGCCACAGGCTACTTTTCTCGCGTGGCTCGACTGTTCGGCGCTGAAATTAGATGAAGAGCCGCAAGCTTTTTTTCTGCGTGAGGCCAAAGTCGCGCTGAGCGCGGGGTCCGAATTTCACGAGACCGAAACGCAGGACTTTGTCCGTCTGAATTTTGGCTGCACACGGGCAACCCTGCTTCAGGGATTGGACCGCATGCGGCAGAGCCTTCAGCGCCGCTGATGCAACCACGCTCACCTTCTGATCCTAGGGTAGCGGTTCTGGACGTGGCCGCCCTAACGGTTACAACGCCAGACAACTCCATTGTAATCGTGAACGACCTCACCTTGCAGGTGGCTGCAGGAGAAATGCTGGCGCTGCTAGGGGAATCCGGTTGCGGCAAAAGCATGACGTCGTTGGCACTGATGCGGTTGACGAATGGGCTGAATACCAGTGGCCGTATCACCCTACTGGGTCGGGATATAGCGACTACGCCGGAGAAAGCGATGTCCGCGATCCGTGGTCGCGAGATGGCGATGATTTTCCAAAACCCGATGTCGGCGCTTAATCCGGTACGCAGTGTCGGTCGGCAGATTTCGGAAACAGTGCGCCGTCATATGGGCCTGTCGCGCAAGGCTGCTCGACAGCGTGCGATTGCACTGCTTGAGGAAGTCGGACTGGCTGACCCAGTTCGTTGTTACGACGCCTATCCGCACGAGTTATCGGGTGGGATGTGTCAGCGTGTGATGATTGCGATGGCTATTTCCTGTGATCCGATCTTACTAATTGCCGATGAGCCGACAACGGCGTTGGACGTGACGATCCAGAAGCAGATTATGGATCTACTGCATATCCTCAAGGTCAGGCGTGGCATGGGGATATTGATGATAACGCACGATCTGGGGGTGGTTGCGACGTATGCCGATCGGGTGGCCGTGATGTATGCGGGGCGTCTGGTCGAACAGGCTGATGTGCATACGCTGTTTTCGATCCCCCGCCATCCTTATACGCGCGGCTTGATGGATTCTATGCCGGATCTGGAGGATGCGTCAGATCTATTCTACGCTATTCCCGGCACAGTTCCTGAACTGCGTGCCTTGCCGCCAGGATGTAGTTTTGCACCGCGCTGCACCCGTGCCGATACGAACTGCACGCACGCTTTCCCGGGGCACACTACTTTCGGCGCAAATAGCTTTGTCTGCTGCTTTCATCCAGTGGAGGCGGCAACGTGACAGCTCTCCTACGGTTCGACGCCGTTACAAAGTCATACGGTCGACCGTCGCTCGTCCCGTGGCAACAATCCGGGGTGACCCCGGTTCTGCACGGCATCTCGCTGTCTGTCGCGCGGGGAGAGATCGTTGGAATTGTGGGTGAAAGCGGTAGCGGGAAATCCACTTTGGGTCGCATGGCGCTACGTCTTGTCTCACCGACGAGCGGGCGTGTGTTCTTTGATGGGCACGATATCACTGCGATGTCGGAACGTCAGTTCCGCCCGTTCCGGTCGCGGGTGCAGATGATTTTCCAGGATCCGCATAACTCTCTGGATCCCGCAATCAGTATCGGAGCTTCGGTCGCCGAAGCAATTGAGTCGACGCAACCCGGTCTGTCACAGGCTGAGCGAGATGAGCGCGTGGCGGCGCTTTTGCAGCAGGTAGGGCTGAATCCGTTAGCTGCCGGGCGTCGACCGCACGCGTTCTCCGGTGGTCAGAAGCAGCGCGTCGGGATCGCTCGCGCTCTGGCGACGAACCCGGATCTGATTGTGGCGGATGAAGCGGTTTCGGCGCTAGATGTTTCGGTGCAGGCTCATATTCTTAATCTTATGCGTGATCTTCGTGAGCAGTTAGGATTAGCGTATCTGTTCATTGCACATGACCTCGCCGTCGTGAGGCGCGTCAGCCATAGAGTCGCCGTTTTATATCGTGGCCGCATTGTGGAGTCCGGATGTCGCGACGCGCTGTTCGACACGCCGCTGCACCCATACACACGAATGCTACTGCGCTCTGTCCCGCGCGCACGCCCGTTGTCGGAACTTGCTGCGCCGGCCGCTCCAATGGACCCGGTTCAGACTTTCGCGGGCTGTCCGTTTTATGCGCGTTGCGCGGAGCGTCTGGATATATGCCGGCACGTTGACCCGCCAGCCCGCACGATGGCTCCGGGGCGCGAGGTCGCCTGTCATGCGGCGTGGTGACCGGCCCTGTTTGACGGGTGCTGCCTTGACTGTCTGGCTCATCCGTTCCGCCCGACTGTTCGGCTATGTATGATTGGATTTCGTCAGACGATGTTCGATCCCATGGCTTCACAGATCCTGTCGAAGCGCGTGGAACGAGACTAGGCTGTATTGCGATTACAGGGTTATTCGGTGACGTGGATTCCATCGCTTGATCAGAACGGTACGGATCCGGAGATGGTCGAGAAACTTCCACGCAGTCATCCAGTGGTAGCAACGTATGGCGTCCAAACGTTACATCTGTTTTACGGAATTGAAGGATTTGCTCCGACTGTCCGACGTGGTGGTACTTCATCGCTCCTAACGCCCGGACACGATCAACGACGAATTACTGTGTGATGTCTGGCCGAGTATCGTGTTGATCAGTACGGAGCTGCTGGCCTAGTTGATCTTCACGCACTGGATTACACAGTTCTGTCACTTCTGCGCATCGTTTTGACTTTCCATTGGGGCGGCACGATGCGGGTCGATTGCGGGCGATGTTGTGTTTGTGCGCCCGTCAGATCATTGATTGGCTGGCGGCCAGTACGTCGTCCCCTATCATGGAGTAGCGCCACAGGGTTCAAAGCGAGTGGCGGGAAATTGACCCGTAAGGTCGCCCTGATATATTAGATAGAATATTAGTCGTTTCCTGCTTCTTTTTTAGACGGAGCCTCAAAATCCATGGCTGTTCCGCTTCGTCTCTGCCGCCGTGCGGTTCTGGTTTCGGGTCTCGGTATGGGGACATCCGCCGTCCTCGACGTGGCGTTTGCCAGTGCGCAGCCCTCACGCGACGATATTCTTGTTGTGGCGATCGGTTCCGATCCTGTCGGGCTGGAGCCCGCAGACAATCGAGCGGAACCAATTGGGAGCGAGATTATCCTGAATGTGTTCGACTCTTTGGTGGCATGGGCGTCGGACAAGGATGCCGAGCCTGAAGGTCGACTGGCGGAACGTTGGCAAGTTTCCAATGACGGGACCCGCTATAGCTTTGTCCTACGCGAGGGGGTGACGTTCCATGATGGCACGCCTCTGGACGCGGAAGCCGTTCGGTTTTCCCTCGAACGTACACGGCGGCTAAATCCCTACATGCGTGCAAGTCTGGACGCGCTGCGGCTGATCAAGGTGACCGGACCCCTGACGTTGGATTTCGAATTATTCCGCCCGGTCCCATTCTTTTTGTCGTTGCTGGCCCAGCCGCAGAGTGGGATCGTCAGTCCCACGGCGGTCCGGACGATGGGCCGGGATTTTTCCACCCGACCAGTCGGAACCGGTGCCTTTCGCGTGGACCGTTACGTGCCGGATGTCGGGCTGACGCTGTCGAAAAATCCTACTTATTTCCGTGGAGCGGCTCGACTCTCATACCTCGTGTATCGCGTGATCGCTGATGCCTCCACGCGCAGGCTTGAGCTGGAGCGCGGCGAGATCGACGTCTGCCAGCAGAATGCGCAGTTATCGTCATTACCTATGGCCGACATACTGTCCTTCCGACGTGATCCTGATATTCAGGTGATCGAGGTCTCCAGTCAGATTATGCGTCAGCTGGAATTTAATAATCGGGCCACTGGGCGGCCTGTGGCCGATCTGCGAGTGCGTCAAGCGATTGCCCACGCGATCGATTATGACGAACTGATAGACGGCGTTTTGGCCGGAACTGTCGATCGCGCCTTCGGTCCGTTGCCAGGCAGCAATTGGGCGTTTGATCCTGCTATGCGTGACCTTGCCCCTCGGTTCGATCCGGCTCGGTCTGTTGCTCTACTGTCTGAAGCGGGTTTCGGGCCAGGTGCGCTGCACATCACTTTGTATACGTTTGAGGGAACATTCTGGGCCACGGTCGCGACATTTCTTCAATCTAATCTGGCTGCTGTCGGGATTGAGGCCACCATCGAACAGATGGAATTCCCATCTTTGCGCGCTGTGCATGTGGCCGGGCGTTTCGATACGGCTCTCGACGGGCGGGAGCCTTGGTATAACGATCCAGATGCCCATATCACGATCGGCTATCTCTCCACACTTGCCGAAACCGCTATGACATTTCGCATGCCTGCTTCTACCACCATGGATGGGCTGATCCTGCACGCGCAGGCTGAGACCGATCCGGCACGGCGCAAAGCACTTTACGCGACGCTCCAGGCGAGACTTCTGGCGCGCTTGCCCGCCGTGTATCTGTTTACTAATAAGGTGATCGTGTTCGCGCGGCGGGAGGTGCGAGGGTTGGTGATCAAGGCCACACCGCCGCTAACTGAATACTGGAGTGTTTTCAAAGAAGGTGGGTCGTGATGAGCGCTTATATATTGCGCAGGATCATGGCCATGGTTCCTGTTCTGGGACTGGTGTTGCTGATCGTGTTTGGTCTGACGCGGATGATTCCCGGCGATCCGGCGATCACCTTGCTGGGCCCCGGGGCCACTAATGCCCAGATCAGTGCGTTGCGCCACGAACTGCGTCTTGATCGACCAACCACATTGCAGTTCTTCGATTATGTCGGGGGGCTGGCGCGCGGTGATCTCGGGACTTCGATCCGTACCGGGCGTCCGGTCGTTGACGCGTTGGCCGCTCGTCTGCCAGCGACGATAGAACTGGCCATGGTAGCATTCGTACTTGCCGTGACGATCGGTGTTCCTGCGGGCGTTATGGCCGCGCGGCGGCCGGGTGGCGTTATGGATGGTGCGTTACAGTTCTTTTCGTTGTGCGGGGTGTCAATTCCGGCATTCTTGCTGGCTTTCGGCTTGCAGTATGTGTTCAGTGCCTGGCTGGGGTGGCTGCCCGTTGCGGGACGATCCAGCGCGTTCATGATCGATGATGGACGCAGTGGTTTCCTGTTGATCGACAGTCTTCTTGGGTGCAATTTTGTCGCCTTTACCGATTTGCTTGGGCATATCATCCTCCCGGCGACGGTGCTGGCCTCGTTTCTGACCGCCATGCTCGGTCGTTTTCTGCGCAATGTGATGATCGAGACGCTGTCGGAAGATTATATCCGAACGGCGCGGGCAAAAGGCATGAACGAGAGGCAGATCCTGCTGAACCATGCGCTTCCGAATGCCGTAGGACCGGCCATTATGATTCTTGGGGTGCAGTTCGGTGATATGCTTGGAGGCGCGATCCTGACCGAGACCGTGTTTTCATGGCCGGGGATTGGCCGGTATGTGTTCGAAGCCATTCGGGACCGTGATTATCCTGTCATTCAAAGCACGACGCTGGTCTTCGCCATTATTTTCATGACTGTATCCCTTGGCGCCGATGTCCTGAGCGCCTGGATCGACCCCCGGTTGCGGCGAGAGCGTGCACGATGACCCGTTTTTTTCAACATATGCTTGTCCATCGCGGGGGACGCGCGGGAGTTGCCATCCTGGGCATCATGCTCATTCTGATGACGATCGCGCCGCTGGTGACATCGGGCGTCCCTGACCATATGGACGTACCTCGGATGTTGCAAGCTCCTAGCCTGACGCATCCTTTAGGCACGGACCTATTTGGTCGGGATGTGTTGACGCGTACCTTGTATGGCGGTCGTCATACGCTGGCGATCGGGTTAGGGGTGGTGACCATAGCTTTTATCGTCGGGGTGGGAGTGGGGACAGTAGCTGGCTTTCGCGGTGGCCTGTTCGATGCTGTGTCGATGCGCATCGTAGACGCGGTGCTCAGCTTTCCGGCGCTTGTCCTGGCAATCGCGCTGGCCGCGGCCCTTGGGCCGGGACTACTGGATGCGATGCTGGCGATTTCTATCACGATGATACCTCAATTCGCCCGTCTGTCGCGGCGTCAAGCTCAGCACGTTTCGGGAATGCTATATGTCGAAGCCGCGCGCGTTCTGGGGGTTGGGGGACTGCGGATCATGGTGCGCCACGTGTTGCGCAACGGTATCTCGCCGATGCTGACACTGGCATCGCTGTCGGTGGGATCGGCGATTCTCCAAGTGTCCAGCCTGGGTTTTCTTGGCTTGGGGGCACAACCGCCGTCAGCAGAATGGGGCGCTGATATTGCGGCTAATCTGGACTATGTCCGCGTCGCTCCTTGGGTGTTGATGAGTGCGGGTGCGGCCATCATGCTGACTGTTCTTTCATTCAATCTGATCGCCGATGCGATGTCAGACTATCTCAATCCGAATGCGTGAGCGGTGGACGATCAAATGAGCACCCCGTATTTTAATGACGTGCATATCGTGCAGGAAAAGGTAGACTTCCTGCCAGCGAGCCGGGTTACCGACGACCGCAGCATCCTCACGCTTAAATCTCTTGTTATGGAACCGCTTTGCGCGTGGACCGATGGGTATGTCGGAGCCGCTTTATTCGGGCGCTGGGAGGTGGATGAGAGCGGCTGTGTTTGGCATTTTCATCTTCGTTCCGATCCTGTCTTTCACGATGGGCATCGCTGCACGGCCCAGGATGTCGTCGACTTCTTGGAGGCGATAAGCAACTCGGTCGATACGTTCGGCATGAAGTGGTCCTATGCCAGATACTTCGCCCATGTGCAGTTCGCTGCGATTTCTGAGACGACGTTGTGCGTGACCACTGCACGTTCCATGGGCGATCTGCCCGAAATTTTCACGGAGTTCTATCTGTCTCGCATTGATTGCGAGGGAAATGCGACGATCGGTAGCGGCCAATATCGTGTGGAGGCGTTCACGCGCGGGCAATCGGTTCGGTTGAGTCATGCCAATGGGCGTAGAGTGAGAATAGAGGCTCTGCCGAACGCGGAGGCGCGTCTGGCAGAGGTCACAGCAGGGCGTGTGGATGTTGCATGTCAGCTCGACTGTTTGGAAAATCTGCCGCGCCGGGAGGGAGCGGCGCTGCAGTGGGTTCATGCTACGCATTGCCTGTCGGTAATGGCGTATCTGAATTGCGCGCGCGGGTTTTTTAGGTCGGAAGTGGCGCGTCGGGCGGTGAATTTAGCGATCGACAGGCGGCATCTTTGTCAGCAGGTTTATGATGGTTTGGCGTGTCCAGCGGCGACGGTCGTAAGCCCCTGGCACTGCGGGGCGTCGCAGGCCGGGCTTCGTGCGATCGACTACGATCCGGATGCGGCGCGAGAGATGCTCCGTACGCTCGATTGTCGTGAGGAACTCGCCCTGTGTAGCCCGACATATATGCCTGAGCATGCCCTCAAGATCGCGAACTTTATCCAGGACTCTCTTCAGCAGGTTGGTTTGAAGGTGCGCGTCGATGTTGATGATGACAGGCCAGCCTATGCACGCAAAATAGGATGTAAAGAAATGGGCGATATCGCGATATTTGACTCGTCGCCGCATAGTACGTTTCGTATCCTCAATGACAAGATCAGTAGTTCAAGCCGGGGTGTATGGTGGCAAGGCTATGATGATGCTGCGCTTGAAAGACTGATTACTGAGGCGAACGAGACAGTCGATCCAGAGCACCGGGCTGTGGCCTATGGCCGGTGCCTGTCTATGCTGCAGACCAATCCAGCATGGCTATATCTGGTTCATCCCGAGACGTTGGTGGCCGCACGTTCAGGACTGAACGGATTATCAGTGGACCACAAGGGTATTTTGCATTTCGCGTAGAAGGTTTTGTTTATGAAGAAAGACTATAGCATTACTTTTTTTTATTACGAGAATATGACGTCAGTCATCCCGTTTTATGAGGAGGTGTTGGGCTTCGAGCTGGTTTTGGATCAGGGCATGGCGCGCATTTACCGTGTGGGAGCAGGAAGTTACTTTGGGATTGTCGACGGCAATCGCGGTCACTTGCAGCATCAGCCGCGTAGCGCGGTATTGCTGACCATCGTTGCTAAGGATGTAGAAGGCTGGCACGCTCGCATGGTGTCAGTCGGCGCTAGCGGCGTAGGCGAGATTCAAAAAGGCCGGTTTTGCGAGCATTTCTTTTTTGAAGACCCTGCCGGTTATGCGATTGAAATCCAGCGCTTTCATGACCCCTCGGTGGCAGCACTGTTTCAGGCGTGACATTTATGAGCAATCTGTATGTCGGGGCACGGGACCTGATCAGCCGTTTTGGAGATCAGCCTCTGGTCTGGAAGGCGGACGGGACGTCTCTCGCCGTGCATCAGGCGTATATCCCGCTGCTGGTCAGTTACACGCAAGAGGATATGGAAGCCAAAGGCCTTCGTAGGCTTGAGGATCCGACTGCGCCTCGTCCACCGGTTCACTTTACGGCCTTGGAAATGGTGGCCAAGGAACGCGGCTGCCTTCTGTTTGGAGATACAGGTTCTGGGAAAACAAGTTTTTCTCTTGATTTGGCTCTTAATCTCGCGGGAGCGTCTGTTAGGGACAGTCGCTATGGTCTGGCGGCGCTTACGCGGACCGTAGCGCGTAACGCGGAGGGTATCCGTCAGCAGGAAAAATGGATAGGTCCAGCCCCTATGCCGGTTCTCTGCCGCCTCGACAATGGCCAGAACTGCGAGGAAGTGCTCAGTACTTTAGCCGATAAAGGCCTTCTGGAGACGAACACTCTTCTGATTTGTGATGGACTTGAAAAATGTTCTGATCCTGAGTCATTTCTTCGAGCTGCCGCAGGTCTGTTGAGTATGCACTCTACGCTACGGGTAGTCGTTCTGGCAGATGGCTATTTATGCCGAGGTCTGTCCGTTCCAGATGCGTTTGCGCCGTTCTCCCTGATTGGCCTGAACCGCCAACAGAAGGTCGACGCATTGTCCTGGTATGGGTGTCGGGCGGAGCCGGACATCATGCCCGCGCGTCCAGATCTGTTCGTTGCCGCGGCGGCAGTCGGCCAGATAAATGGTGACGATCCGATCACGATCGTGGACGCATGGTTAAGTGCTCAGTCGACCGAACGTCGGCTAGCCTTAACGTCCGCGGCTTTATCTGATGGGCCGTCAGCTAACCCGGACAGGCTGATCACCTCGGAATTTGCGCGAACCGCGCTGTTTCCTGTATTGGCCGCAAGAGCGTTTTCTATGCTCCCAGAGCACGACGTTATGGCTCGTATCGCGCACGCTCCGATCCGTTGGCGATCAATGATTCCATTTCTCACAGATATCCTGCATCAACGTGGTGAGCAGACGACGGAGCTGGCGCGGGGGTTGCTTGAACTGTCTGACCCTTGGGCGATCGGGGCGCTATCAGGAGCGGCACTCTGCCTGAATTTGACGAAAGACGACGATCTAACTTCGTTAGCACGACGCGCACTTGTCACGACGATTGAGCGGAGCGGCATTACGCTGGTGTTGCGCGATCAGGCAGCACGATACCTCGCCATGCTTGGTGACCCGCGTACGTTAGACGCATTGATCGCAGTACCGGCAGGATGGAGCGTCATCGGGTCGGACACCCATCCGAATTCACAGCCGGTGCATACCGTTACGCTGGCGGCATATCGTATTAGTCAGTATCCCGTGACAGTGGCGGCATATGGAGTATTTGTACGTGAGACAGGGCGTGCGTGGCATTCGCCCGATGCCCTAAGGGCTGATCGCACGAATGCTCCTGCGACGGATCTTACGTGGTATGATGCTTGTGAGTATTGTATATGGCTGACGCGGCGCTGGCGTGCGGAGGGCCATATAGCACCCAACGATGTTGTACGACTCCCCACTGAAACGGAATGGGAGCGCGCTGCACGGGGGGATCAGCCAGACGTGTCGGGCGACGTCCTGTATCCTTGGATGGGACCATGGATGCAGGGAAGGGCAAATTCCGGTGAATTGGGTCTGAATAATCCGGTCGCCGTCGGGCTATGCCCTGACGGGCGTTCGCCATATGGCATCGATGACATGGTGGGGAACATCTGGGAGTGGACAACGACGTTATGGGGATCGGATATGGCGTCACCGGATTTCGCCTATCCATATCGCGACGATGGGCGCGAGGCGCTTTATGCGGACGTCTCGATCCGACGCGTTTTACGGGGTGGCTGTTTTTCCAGTAATCGCATGAAAGCTTGTTGTACCTATCGCGGCAGTCTTGAGCCTAACGGATTCTGGCGTGGAAACGGTTTTCGTGTCGTGGTGTCATCATAGCGTCTAGCAGACAGTCAGGTAAGGATTTTGGCCCCGGTCTGATCGTCCTTCTGGGCAATCATCAACGCATTAACATGCTCTGCTTGCACCTCAATCTGATGAGACAGTCGATCCCCCGAAGCACTCTGGCAGTAGTACTGCGGGTTGGTGCAGCAAGAGCGCAACGTACTTACGCCAAACCGTGCCGCAACCTGACGACGCGACGGACCGGTCGATACAGCCGTGACAACATGCTCGCGAAGATCCAGAGACAATGTAAATGATGACATCCAGAACCGTCCTCATTCCGGCTGATACTTTTGAATCAAATCACGACGTCACTGGGAAACCCCCACGATTCATTCAGCCCAAAAAACGGCTTAAATACAGACCAATGATAAAATATTGATCC
>NZ_BEWL01000018.1 GCF_002723915.1 Gluconobacter albidus | reverse complement strand
CCCCTGTCCCGCCATGGTGGTCTGGTCCGGTCGTCTTCCGGAATGGCAATCAAGACGGTTCCGCTCGCAGCGGCAGGGTCGTTTGATACGCTTGTCGTTGTCGGAGGCGAAGGCCACAGGCAGGCCATGAATTGTCCGGAATTACAGGCCTTCATCCGATATCAGGCGACCACGGCGCGGCGGATATGCAGCGTATGTACCGGGGCCTTTCTGCTGGCGGCGGCCGGAATGCTCGATGGACGCCGCGTAACGACACACTGGCAACAGGCTGCAACTCTGAAAGCACTGTTTCCAGAAGTCATGGTTTCGGCCGATGCCATTCATGTCCATGATGGCCCGGTCTGGACGTCTGCTGGCATCAGCGCAGGCATAGATATGGCCCTTGCGCTGGTGACGGAAGACCTCGGGACAGAAGTGGGGCATCGCACGGCCCAGCAGATGGTCGTTTTTTATCACCGTCCCGGAGGACAGTCCCAGTTCTCGGTACTTCTTGAGATGGGAAGCACTCAGGAACGCTTTGCCGAACTGTTGGGATGGATCCGCTCCAACCTGAAACAGCGTCTGACCGTGGATATTCTGGCCAGTCAGGCCGGCATGAGCCCCCGCAATTTTTCTCGCAGTTTCCGGGCAGCGGTGGGAATGAGTCCCGCCAGAGCGGTCGAGAAACTGCGTCTGGAAGCAGCCCGGGAGCGGGTCGAGCGCTCCACCCTCCCCATTGAAGCTATTGCAGTCATGACCGGGTTCCATGATCCCGAACGGATGCGGCGCGCCTTCCTGCGCGAGTTTCACCAACCGCCTCAGGCTGTCCGGCGCAATGCAAACGGTAATCCGGGCTGAAACACCGTTCATGCTGTACATACCCGTACAAAATTCACAATCGCAACATTCCGGACACGAAATTACTCGGCGACGGCCCTAGAAGGAGCAAAAGTAGCGCCACGCCTTGCGCTGCTGCCGCCAAGCCTTTCTGCTCGCATATGCGGCCACCACCTTGCAAATCAATCAGTCCATGGGCTGTTGCGTAGATCAGTCCTGCCAACTCCCGTACGGGGATCGGCGGCAATGTCTCCGCATTCTGCGCATCTCCAACGAGCCCCGCAGCAGCGATAACAGGATTGCTGAACAACTGTCTGTATCGGGCCTGATAGTCTCGCCCATACCTGATGAACGCGTCTGGTGCTGCCCTCAGCCGCTGGATGGATTCTGCATCGCCGACACGCGCTCGTTTACAGAACCAGGACCAGCATTTTGAAGTTCCGCTCCACAATCGCAGCGCATCGCGGTCCTTGAAGTGGCGATACGGGGCATTGCGCGCGACCGACGTCGTATGACATGGCACTCGAACGCACTTCGATCGAATGGCCACTGCTGGACTGGATATACTTTCCTGATGCGCGCGCAAACCCCAGGTCAAAAGCCAACAGGCAAGAGCGTTGCCTGAGAACGCGATGCTGCCCCGGGCTTGAAACAGCCTTTTGGTGAGGCTGGCCCGCATCAACCTCTATACCGGTGCCCACAGGCTCAACCTGGTCTCTACGACCAAACCGGGATCAAAGGCGATTAACTGAATCAATGACCCAGGCAGTTGGTCGCAAAAGTCTTTCCGTAACCATTTACGCTATATTGAGGCGCTCCCATGAGCTGCGCGTCAGCATTTAGTATCAGCACCTGCGGCGTTACGCGGTGGTCGCGGATCAGGGCCGGAACAGCAACCACTGCTGTATGAACCGAGGCCAGAGAAGGCAGGTCGAGAGCCACAGTCTCAATCATCCCTCCATACCGTACGGCCCGGTTCATGCGACATGCTCAACCATAATTAACACATCGTCAGAAACGGCATGGCACCTACTGACCAGCCTAGCCAGCTGGCCGCGATGATACAGTTATCTTAAACGTGCACAGCTTGAGGGGCCATTTTCCACCGAAACGCGCCAGTTTACTGCGGCTTAATCAAGCATAACCACGCATTGCCAAGGTAAAGCCAGGTATGATGGTTATGCTTTACGGAGCAATGGCTTGATATAGTGGCATCACACGCTGAGATGTGAAAACAGTGTCCGATGAGAGAAGTAAAGTTACCTTTATCGAAGCATCAAGTGGCCCCTTGATCGCGCCTCTTTACGAAAATTGTAGCCTCGAGACCCATCTCAGACTGGGGCTTGCTGCACTGAAAGCTGAAGCTGAACAGGAGGTGGTCAGGTTTCGAGCACAGAAACAAGGTCAGTAAGGTCTCGCGGTCCCAAAAGCACCATAATCCACCTTCGCATCGCAGTTTCCCTCCTGAAGAAGACGCTACACGCCTGTAAAGAAAGCGACTGCCCCTATGGCTGTCCCGTCGGCCGTTTAGAACGCGTGAGGCAGATTTTCTGTCAACTGTTCCCAGTTGCCATGCGAGAAGGCCTGCCTGCCGGCCTCATCCAGACCGCAGTTTTCGAGAAAGCGTCGTGCGTCGCCGCCGGGGCGGTATTGATACGGATAGTCGGTGGAAAACAGCAGCCGGTCCCGACCGACGATCCGTGCTGCCTGTTCCAGATAATGCGGCAGGAACATACCGCTGGCCGTGACATACAGGTTACGCCGGAAATATGTCGCTATTGAATGATGGAGCCCGGACACACGATCCATGTTCGCAATACGCTCGGCATAAAACAGGACCAGTTCGCCCCAATGGCCCAGAATAACCTGCAAATCCGGAAAGCGATCGAAATGCCCCCCCAGCACGAGACGCAGAAACTGAATGCCAGCATCGTAATGCCACCCGAGACCAAAACAGGAAAACGCAGCATCCACCTGTGGGCTGAATCCGGAGTAGTAGGCATCCCGGACATCTTGTTGTGGCGCTCTGGGATGAAGCAGAATCGGCGCCTTCAATGCAGCCGCACTCTGGAAGATCGGGAGCAGATCAGTATGGTCCAGATTGCAATGGCCTACCCGCCCACACAGCATCGTTCCCTTGAAGCCGAGCGTCCTGACGCAGCGTTCGAGTTCCAGTGCGGCTTCGTCGGGCATCGCTACGGGCAGCGTTGCCAGCGCCTGAAAGCGATCCGGATGACGAGATACCGCTTCTGCCACGGCATCATTGGCACGGCGCGCCAGATCGACACTGTTGGGTCCAAGATCGTGCAGTGACGGTGTAGTGAGCGAAAGCACCTGAACGTCCAGCCCTGTTTCGTCCATGAGGGACAGTCGTTCTTCGGCGAGATCAGCTAGCCGCTTCTCAAGCGGTCCCCCATGGAACGCAACGCTTGGATCAGCGGCTTCAAGACCGATGGCAGACCAGGCGTCCTTCACTTCGGTGGTCAGGAAATGTTCTTCGATACCAATCAACTTCATGGAATGGTTCCTTTCCACAGGCTGCCATCCCGACGGACATGCCTGTTTTCACGTCATCGAAAATAGGTGTGGAACCAGAGCAGGCGCCAGACGCATGAAGATCAAAGTATCATTGCATGCAACGCTATCTGTCGCCGGTCATTGTCGATAGGCTCAGTGCATGGAAAACCTGGATCTCAACCTTCTGACAGCGCTCGATGTGCTGCTCGACGAGGCCAGCGTGACTGGCGCGGCCCGCCGGCTCGGACTCAGTCCGTCCGCCATGAGTCGCACCCTGACACGGCTGCGCTCGACCACCGGCGATCCGTTACTGGTGCGGGCGGGGCGGCATCTCGTGCCCACGCCCTATGCAGTAAATATCCGCGAGCGGTTCATGTCCTGACCCAGGACGTGCAGGACGTCCTACGCCCTCGACATGGGGAACTGGATCTGAAAGCGCTGGATAGGACATTCACCCTTCGCGCCAATGAAGGCTTTCTGAATATTGTTGCAGCGCCGCTGGTGACAACCATCCTGAAAGAAGCACCACGGGTTCGCCTGCGGTTTGCGCCCAAGCCTGACAAGGACGCGTTGCCATTGCGGGAGGGACAGCTTGATCTGGAGATCGGTGTCCGGGGCACATCTGCGCCCGAAATCCGAAGCCGGCTCCTGTTCCGGGATATGTTCGTCGGCGTGGCACGCGTCGGCCACGTCCTTTTTCTGGACGAGGATATCAGTATCGCGCGCTATGCCGCATGCGGCCATGTCGCGACCTCACGACGCGGAACATTCAGGGGGCCGGTTGATGATGCGTTGGAGCAACTGGGATACCAACGCACCGTTTCGGTCGTCGTGCCGGGCTTTCCCGACGCGCTCGAAATCGTGCGACAATCGGATCTGGTGACGCATGTCCCGCGGTCGTGTCTCGCAGGCTTTTCAAAAGCTGATGCAGCAATATCACGCCTGAGACTGTTCCAGCTTCCCGTTAAAACGCCTGAAATCGCCATTTCCGCCATGTGGCACCCCAGGCTGGACGCTGACCCTGCCCATCGCTGGCTTCGCGACACAGTCCAGACAGTTTGCCGCGAAGTCCTCGCTTGCTGAGGACGGCCACTTTCGGCAGGCTAATCCACGGTTTCGCTTGACGCTGATGGATTTCTCAGCCTGAAAGCGGAGCTTAGCGCTCCCGGGCCATGCTGGCGGGGTTGTGTTCTCATTATTATTCTCGTTCACGATGGACCGGCATGAAGAGGTCTACGCGTTCGTGACATGTTATCTCGGCAGAAAGCTCTTGATCGCTGACATCAAATGCTCCGTTGATGTGGACAAAAATCGAAAGATGCGTGCTGACTGCTGGAGAGAGACAGTCGGTTCTTCGCCTCTCCCCAAAGGCAGCCGAAGAGTATTGCGAGCTTAAGTGACAAAGCTGTTAGGGCGAATGTATTCGTTCACTGTGCTGAGCGTGTCGGTTTAGGCATGTAGCGGCGAAGGACGAATGCGAGGATGCGATCTACAACCCGGTCTGGGAGCATCCGGACGATGCCGATCATGGATGCCTCCCTTCCGATACCGTACCGCGTGCGCGGCTTGCGGACTGTTATGGCCGAAGCGATCACGTGGGCTGCTGCGTCAGCGGTAAGCCCATTTTCGTTCGCCTCGGCTGCCTGAGCAGTAACGGCATGTATCAGGTCGCCGTAGCGCTTGCGCTGTTCCAACGTCATGGTGGCTGCAACTTTGTTGGCTGTGGCGATCGCGCGGCTTGATATTTTCGTCTTGATTGCACCTGGCTCGATCACGATGACGTCGACCCCGAGCGGCAGCATTTCGCGTCGCAAAGAGTCGCTCAACGCCTCTAGGGCGAATTTCGCTCCTCCATAAGGTCCATAAGTCGCCATTGCGATGGTTCCACCGACCGAGCTGATGTTAACTACCCGCCCTTTGCTGCGGATCAAGGCCGGCAAAAGCTTTTGCGTAACCGCGATGTGTCCGAAATAATTAACCTCGAAAAGCTGACGCCAAGCTTCCAGGGGAAAAACCTCGACAGGCGCGTTCGCACCGATAGCGGCATTGTTCACGAGAGCTCTTAACACCCTGCCTGCGGGATCGTTCTGAACCCGATCCGTCAGGGCCTGAACATGATCCTTATTCGTGATGTCCAGGATCAGGGGCTCAATATTCTGGTCGCGTAATGCAGCAGCATCTTCTTCGCGGCGAACGCCGGCCAGGACATGAAATCCTCGACGGGCCATTTCTCGAGCCGTTGCAGCTCCGATGCCGCTTGAGGCCCCTGTGATGACGACCAACTCATTCGTGTCCAATCTGGGCATATTCATATCCTGGCGCTCATAAGTCTCATTCAACTCTCTCCAATGGCTCTGATGGACGAGAGGCAGAGGATCTGCACATGCACGATCTGTAGCTCGCCACGGGCAAGAATCCGGCATATACGGTCAAACGGAGTTATACATCTGCGGGACCGTGCTTTATCAGCGGCTTCCGAAGCGGGCGCGGGCGGCTTCAGTCACGGGCGTGAACAGGCTGATGATTGTGCCCTCGGGGTCACGAAACTGGACCGTGCGGTTACCCCAAGGCAGAAGTTTCGGCTCGATCACAACGTCTACCCTTCCTTTCAGACGCGTGAACTCAGAATCCACATCATCGACCCTAAACTCCAGGACAGCAGTGCGATTTACACCGGGTTCAGCACTCCCTTCCATGAACAGCGCTACTGTCTCAGCACTTCCAATCGCAAGCGTCGCGCCAGGAGTTACGATTTCAGCAAACTGGGGGGAAAGCCATTCAGCAGACTGTCTGGTCACCAGTTCGTAAAAGGCCACCATACTGGTAATATCGGCGGCAATCAGGCGGGTAGAGGCAAACTTCATTGGTCAGTTCCTGTGGAGGTTGTGCTCTCCACCTTTTGGCACAATCATGCTGACAGCATTCTGTCAGCATGATTGTAAAAGCCTTTGCGCAGCACTGATCGTCTCTTTCAGATTATCCAGATCCTGCGCCGCTCATCTCGCCCTGTCACGGCGCGGATGCTGGGCGACGAACTGGAAGTTTCGATCCGTACGGTCTACCGCGACATCGCGCATCTGACGGGACAGCGCATACCCATTTCAGGCGAAGCTGGCGTTGGCTACGTACTGGGGACCGGATATGACATGCCGCCGCTCGCGCTGCTTCCGACTGAACTTGAAGCGATTGTTCTGGGCGCACAGTGGGTAGCGGCCCATGGTGACACAACGCTGTCACGCGCCGCATTGGACGTTCTCTCCAAGGTTTCAGCGATCGTTCCCAAGCCCATGCAGTCGTTTATCAGCGATCCGAGCACACACGCACAGCCGTCTCTGGAGGCATTACAAGACACGGCCGATGCAGCGAGCCTGCGAGCGGCAATCCGTGTCGGGGTTAAGCTGCGCTTGTGTTATCGCGATCAACAGGGGGAGCTAACCGAGCGCATAATATGGCCGGTGGTTCTAGGTTATTCGGATATCACACGCATGTTGATTGCCTGGTGCGAACTGCGACAGGGATTCCGGCATTTCCGTACGGACCGGATACACGCGGTCGAAATTCTGGCTGAGCAGATAGGTGAGCCTCGCCACCGACTGCTCCAGCGGTGGAAGGCCGCACGCGTATCGGAACTTGCGAAGTTTAAGAATGAAGCAGGTTGATCGCTTTGCTACCATATCCTTCATTATATCCGCATTCATTCTTCACAATTCCGGCCGCTCGCCTCAGCGACTGGTTTTCAAATAAGGCGACGAAGCTGATCTTGGAGGCAGAGCCAGTGGCGGCGGGGCGCACGGATACACCGATTACCCACGCGCCAATATCTCTGACTGACAGCCATTCCGACATGGAATGATCAATAGTCCTCCATGCCGTCATCCCTGAAAAAACCAGCGGCCCTAACGTCAGGCATTGCTTCATTTCAAAGGAAATACCAATGTCTCTTCAAACAAAACTCGACGCTTTCAAGGCTGATTTCGAAGCGGGTAACCCGCCTTATAATGTTCCGGCTTCGGTGATTGAGGTCATGCACCGTGCAACCGCTGAACTGATCGCTTCGGGTGCAGCGGAAAATGCGCTCAAAGCCGGTGATCAGGCTCCTTCCTTCACTCTGAACGACCCGGAGGGCAATCCGGTGTCCTCCGAATATCTGTTGTCAAAAGGCCCACTAGTCATCAGTTTCTATCGTGGTGTGTGGTGCCCCTACTGCAACATGGAGCTTCAGGCTCTTGAGGCTGCACTTCCGTCTTTCCGTGAGCTCGGCGCAAGCCTGATTGCCATCTCACCGCAGACGGCCGTGAACAGCCGCAAGTCGGTCCGTCAGAACCATCTCGACTTCCCCATCCTGTCAGATCCGCATAACGACACTGCATCAGAGTTCGGTCTGCGGTTTGCCCTGCCGGACTATCTCGTGGACCTCTACACCAACCTGAAAAACGATCTTCCGTCTTTCAATGCCGATGAGAGCTGGACGTTGCCGATGCCTGGCCGTTTCGTCATCGGGCAGGACGGCGTAATCCTCTATGCCGAGGTCAATCCGGACTATACCCGACGCCCGGAGCCGGAAGACATGCTGCCAGCACTTCGAAAAGCAAAGCGATCGTCAGCCGGTTAAACATCCATGTTCCAGCGTCTGGACATAGCCCTGTCGACTGTATGGGAGCTACGTCCGGGCGCCCTCAGCACGGGAACTCTCCCAGCATTGAATTCAAGGAAAGCGGCACATGATCCATTTCTATTACGGTCCCGGTCCGAACCCGGCGAAAATTGCGCTATTTCTGGCTGAAACGGACATGGCTTTCGAAGCCATACCGGTCGATACCTATCGTGGTGCCCAGCATAATGCCGCGTTTCGGGCCATCAATCCCAATGGCAAGGTTCCTGCTCTCATAGACACGGATGGTCCACAGGGCAGTCCCGCAGTCCTGTTCGATTCCACGGCCATCCTTCTCTATCTGGCCGAGAAAACAGGAGAGTTCCTCGGAACGGCGCAGGATCGCCCCCAGCTTTTGTCCTGGCTGATGTTTGTTGCAACGGGTCTTGGCCCCTTCTCAGGACAGGCTGTGCATTTCCAGCATGCCGCACCGGAAGGTCTGGACTATGCGGTCCATCGATACCGTCGTGAAGTGGAGCGGCATTATCAGGTCCTGAACGATCACCTGGAGGGGCGATCTTTCATTGTCGGCGACCGTTATACGATTGTGGATATGTCAGCATGGGGCTGGCTGGACCGGGCAGCACGGGTCATGAAAGGTAAAGACGAGCCACTTGAACGCTGGCCCAATCTTACCCGTTTTATGGACATGATGAACGCTCGTCCAACAGTCGAGCGTGCCCATGCCATCATGAACGGGCACGCATTCAAGACCGTCATGGATCAAGACGCGCGTCAGGCCATGTATCCGACCAGTTTCTCCCCGGTGTCAAAAGGAACAATCTCATGAGCGGACCCTCCGATTATACACCCCCCAAAGTCTGGACATGGACGGCACCAAGTGGCGGTAAATTTGCCAGTACGAACCGCCCGACTGCCGGCGCCACCCACGAGCAGACCCTGCCCGTTGGCCGACACCCTCTCCAGCTCTATTCCCTTGGCACACCCAATGGCGTCAAAGTCACGATCCTGCTTGAGGAACTGCTTGCTGCCGGTCATACGCAGGCCGAATATGACGCATGGCTTATTCGTATTGGCGAAGGGGACCAGTTTGGCTCCGGCTTTACGGAGATCAATCCGAATTCCAAAATTCCGGCCCTGGTCGATCATAGCGGCAATCAGCCTCTGGCCGTTTTTGAATCCGGGTCAATCCTGCTGTATCTCGCGGAAAAATTCGGTGCCTTCATTCCCAAAAATATCGTCCATCGGACAGAGTGCCTGAACTGGCTTTTCTGGCAGGTTGGCAGTGCACCTTATCTCGGCGGCGGATTTGGGCATTTCTATGCTTATGCGCCAGAGAAAATCGAATACGCAATCAATCGGTTTGCCATGGAAGCCAAGCGACAACTGGATGTCCTTGATCGGCGTCTCGCGGAAAGCCCTTTCATCGCTGGCGAAGACTATACAATTGCCGATATGGCCATTTTCCCGTGGTATGGTGGCCTGGTAGAGGGTTGGCTCTATAATGATGCTGCCACATTCCTGAGCGTTCAGGATTATCCCCATCTCAGGGCATGGGCGGACCGACTTCTGGAACGACCTGCCGTTCAGCGTGGTCGTATGGTCAACCGGACATCCGGAGATCTCTCAAGCCAGCTTCATGAACGTCACGACGCTTCCGATTTCGAGACAAAAACGCAGGATCGTCTCGGCAGCAAGACATAGATCATCGACGTCCGGTTTCTTTCACGCATTTCCGAAACCGGACATGCCGCTTCCCTCTAATTCGACTGTCTGCTCAAGAGAACCAGAACAGACAGGCGGCAACTGCCTCATGCCAGACATGAGCATACCGATTGGAATGCCCAGAAGCGGACGTTTGCAGAGAGTTTGGCTGGCAGACATTGAGAGCCTGCACAACGATCTCGCCTAACTCCTGATCGCTGGCATTGATCGAGGCATGAAAGACCTTCCCGGCACTATCATTCTCTTTTCGTAACAGGCAAGCTTATGCTCCCCTGATCTCGAAGGCCTAGGCGAATGACGGTCATTGGGTCCTGGCTGTCCGCATGCCCACACTGTCGGGTATCGGCCGCATGCCGGGTCAGGTTCAAGTAAGGCTGTGCGCCTATGCTCGTGGGCCAAGATACGGAACCGAATACCGATAAGGATGCACGCCGCATGTTGCCACCCCGCCTTGATGGCCGTGACGCTAGCGTCGATCGGGGGGCAGCCGCGCCGCCTTCCTCTAAAGGGACTCCCGTCAGGGCAGACGCCGGGTCGGCAGATAAATTCGCCTTGATGATGAAGCAGGAGGCGCCCCTCTCTACGAGGGAGAAAATCGCGCGAACCGAACAGCAGAACCTGCACCAGACGCTGGCTTCCGTCTCGGCAATGGTGCAACGGGAAACCACGAAGAGGACGCCGACGCTTTCGTTCCTCAACCCCGAATGGTCGGCGACGCAGCGCACGGCGGCGATAAACAGCGCCTTGTCCGGAAAGATGCACGACGTCGATGCTGGACAGACTTACGACAAGCTTACTCATGGGCAGATGCCACAGCATCGCGCGCAAGTTCTGAATTACTTCGGCACGATGCCGAAAATCGATTTGCAGAAACATACCGATCTCGATACGGCCGCCCCTGTCTTCGGTGCCTACACACGGGAGAAGTATGAGAATGTGACGGGTATTGCGAACAAATTTACCAAATACGACCGTACCACCAAACTGAATCGTCCAATGCAGCCTCATGAAATCGCCGACGGTGTGGCGAGCCTCAATTCTTTGAAGCAGCACTGGCACAGCATGCCCGCCTTCGAAGGAACAACTGTTCATCGTGTGGTCCACGCCGGCACCGGGGAGGACGCGCTACACGCGGGCGCGAGCTTGACCAAGCACAACCCGACCAGCACGTCGGTGGCAACCGATCTTAGTCGTCTCGGGCCGGACAAGGTCGCCGAGAAGATCAGGATCGTCAGGGACAAAGATGCGATCCTCCCGGTCGATACGCGGCCAGTCAGCACTTATACCCATGAAGGCGAGATCCTGCTGCCGCCGGGTACGCGGTTCAGCAAGATCAAGGACAGCGAGAACGGCGCGGCGGCCGAGTTCGAGGCCCACCTGCCCACACGCTTCGCGCCGACTATTTCGGGACCGAAGCCCAGTCGGACGCCCTAGATGTTCAGAGCGGTTTCTGCGCGAACTGAAACGCAAGGGATTCCCAACCTGACGGTGATATGATTCAAGATGACGGCCGAAATAGAGGTCGGCGCTGGATGTCATCACGTACGCTGTCTCTGGATCTACGTGCCGCCTGGCCGATGATGGCCACCATGTCGCAGTCGGCACGCTGTGACGCTTTATCGCCCGCCGCCAGATTACATGAAAAAAAGTCCGCTCACGCCCTCATCTCGGGCATACAGGAAACTCGCGGCATTTCCTGAAAGCAGTCACCCGTCGTCGGTCATGACATTACTGCTCATCGACAAATGTTCCGACTACGAACAGCCATACAGCGCAGCCACGACCACAATATCGGGAAGAATTTTCTCAGCCTGTTACCAGTTTATGACAAATGCCCTCAAGCTGGCTGTTCGCACTCAGATAGCCTGGCCGCCGGAGACCTCGATCCGTTGTGCATTAACCCAGCGATTGTCCTCGGACAGCAGCGAGGCGATCATCGGGCCGATATCATCCGGCACTCCAGGGCGCCCAAGTGCGGTTGCTTCCGCGATGTGCCGGGCCACGTCCGGATTGTCCCGCACTACACCGCCTGAAAAATCCGTCTGGATGGCGCCGGGTGCAACTGTATTGACGGCAATACGGCGTGGGCCGAGTTCCTTTGCCATGTAACGTGTCATGACTTCCACTGCCCCTTTCATAGAGGCGTAGGCGATCCGGCCAGGGTAAGAGAAACGGGTCAGCCCGGAAGAGATGTTCACGATCCGGCCGCCATCCGCGATCAATGGCAGTAGCGCCTGCGTTAGAAAGAACGGGCCTTTCACGTGAACACGATAAGCTGCGTCGAGATCTTCCTCCGTCACCTCGCCGAACAGACCGCTATGTGACGTCCCTGCCATGTTGATGAGGTAGTCGAAACGCTCAGCCCCCCAGTCGCCCAGCACACGTTGAATTTCATTGGCAAAGGGCGGAAAGGTATGAGTATCGCCAGTATCGAGTTGCAAGGCCACAGCGCGTGCTCCGCTGCGTTCTACGCTGGCGACAACCGCGTCAGCAGCAACCCTGTTGGCGTGATAGGTGAAGATCGATGAAACACCGCGTCGTGCAAGCGCCTCGACCGTCGAACGCCCGAGGCCTCGGCTTCCACCTGTGACGAGGGCAATTGTTTTGACTTCAGGCATGGGACTCTCCGTTTGGTGGGAACCCCATATTGCTCATCCCATCGCCCGTTCGATAAGATCATCCTTTCCGAAAGCATTGTTTTGCATCATGGAACAATCCCATGGACAGGCTTGCCACGCTCGATCTTTTTATCCGCATTGTTGATCGCGGCAGCTTCAGTGCTGCGGCAGCCGCCTGTGGTGTTTCACGACCTGTCGCGACCGCTGCGATCAAGGCGCTGGAGAGCAGGCTTGGCACCCGATTGCTACAACGTTCGACCCGGCACGTCCGGCCTACGGTGGAAGGAACCGCCTATTATCGGCGCTGCATCGCGATCCTGGCCGATCTCGAGGACGCGGATCGTGAAGCGGCTGGAACTGTTTCCGGCATTTTACGCGTGGACGTCGTCGGCTACCTCGCGCGCACCATCCTGCTGCCGGCGCTGCCCGAGTTTTTCATGCGGCATCCTGCCCTGACCGTCCATCTCGGAGAGGGCGAACGGTTTGTCGATCTGGTCCGGGAGGGTGTGGATTGCGTCGTGCGGGCCGGCCCTCTTGCTGACAGCGACATGGTGGCCCGCCCCCTGGGGGTGATGGAAGAAATCACAGTGGCCAGTCCGGACTATCTGGCGCGGCATGGAATGCCCACGACACCGGAGGACCTTCAAGGCCATCAGATGATCGGTTTCGTATCGTCGCGCACCGGCCAGCCCCTGCCGCTGGAGTTCACGCGCGGAGACGAAGTGATCGAAATCATACTGCCGACGCAACTCCTGGTCAGTGGCGCTGAAACCAGTGCCGCGGCCGCGCGGCAAGGCTTTGGCCTCGTGCAGGCCCCACGTTACCGCTTCATTGATGATCTTGAGAATGGCAGGTTGATTGAGGTTTTGACCGATTTTCCACCGACACCCACGCCGCTCTCGGTGCTCTACCCGAGCAACAGGCAACTTTCTCCGCGTGTGCGTGTCTTCGTCGACTGGTTGGTGGAAATTATCGGCTCCGGGCTCCTTCCGAGCGCGTGAGGTCTGCCGCGAGAAGCCCGGCATCGACAAAATCAAACCTGATGTCGTCGACCACCGCTTTCCGGAAGGATCAGCCGTCTGTTGATCGGGTTAATTCTTCCCAATCCGCAATTTCCTTTTCCAGACGAGAAAGACGGTCACGCACCAGTTGCAGAGCATCGTTCCCCAAAAGGAGTTGAGGTGGAGGCGTGTCCGACGCAACCAACTGAAGCACTGCCGCGGCGAGTTTCGCCGGATTGCCCAATTGTCTGCCGTTCTTCTCGTGTCGAGCAGCCCGGATCGGCTCGAACAGAGTATCATAGTCTCCGATCGAGCGCTCAGTCCTCACCATCGAACGCCCGGCCCAGTCTGTGCGGAATGATCCGGGGCACAGTGCGGTGACATGAACGCCGAAGGGCGCCATTTCCGTGCGCATGACCTCCGAAATGCCCTGCAAAGCGAATTTGCTACCACAGTAAGACGCCAAACCCGGCATGGTGATCAGACCACCCATTGATGTCACGTTCACAATAAACCCGCGACGACGTTCGCGAAAGTGGGGCAGGAAGGCTTTGGCGACGGCAACAGCTCCGAAGACATTCACGTCGAACTGGTGGCGCATTTCCTCTAAAGGGGATTCTTCCAGAATACCTTCATGGCCATACCCGGCATTGTTGATGAGTACGTCAACCGGACCGTGATCTTCTTCTGCCTGTGCGACGATGGCGGGAATACGGTCGAACTCGGTGACGTCACACAGGACGATGCAAACATCCGGCAATTGCCCCAGTAACGACGCTCTTGCGGTTTGCGAACGGACTGTACCAATCACCCGATGACCTGCTCCAAGGGCAGCCTGTGCGATGGCCAACCCGAAGCCTGAATTGGCGCCTGTGATGAAAAAAGTCTGCTTTGTCATGGCCCTGCTCTGTTTGATTGCATTCATGCCTTGACCAATAATATTGAAATGATGCGCTATCTATTGCGGTTCCTCTGATATTCTTGCCTGATTCTATGATCCCTCATTCCACACCTTCTTCTCTCCCTGTTCTAGCCGCCGCACTCGCACCGCGAACTGGTTACAACGCCACGCTTTTGCCCGGTATCCGCATCCTGCGTTCCGAGACCGTCCTTGAAGATGTGCCAGTCCTTTATCGCCCTGGTGCAGTCTTTGTATTGCAAGGGGCCAAACAAGGTTTCCTCAATAGCGAGGTCTACCGCTATGACGCCGACCATTATCTTGCAGTTTCGGTTCCCGTACCTTTTCGGATGGCGTCGCAGGCCAGTTCCGACCAACCTCTGCTGGCCATCTACTTTGATTTTGACCTGCGTCTGGCCGCTGAAATTGTGAGAGCCCTGGAGGGACACGTTGGTCATGACGGGGGAGTGCGAGCAAAAAGCATGGTTTCAAGTCGGATGATGCCTTCCATTGCGGACGTGCTTCAGCGTCTGCTTCACGCTCTCCACCATCAGAAGGAACTTGCCATTCTTGGTCCGGGGCTACTCCGGGAATTGCATTATCGTGTCCTGATAGGTCCACAGGGGAACGCCCTGATGGCAGCGCTGCGTGGCAACGACACGACAGACAGGATCGTACACAGCCTGGCACTGATCCGCGAACGCTATAATGCCAGATTATCGGTACCAGAACTGGCTGCCGAGGCCGGTATGAGCGTTCCTTCCTATCACGCCGACTTCAAGACCCTCACTGGAACAACTCCAATTCAATACATCAAGGCTTTGCGGCTACACGAAGCCCGGTTGATGGTTGCACAGCGTAAGAGTTCGATGGCCATGATTGCTGCCGAAGTTGGCTATGCCAGCCCCGCCCAGTTCAGTCGGGACTTCAAACGCCACTTTCATCGCACCCCAAGCGAGGAGGCTAAATGGATGCAAGAACATCTGGGAGAACCGACACAGGCTCGGCGCCAAAATCTAGCACCCGAGATCGGCTGACTGTACACTGGCTCTTAGGCGGCGTGGACGAATTCTGGACCGGGCACCAGAATAAAAAAGACTGTTGTGGGCAATGAAAATTCCGAATTTCCAGAGCCCGCTTCATGCTCCGCTGAAATTGCGACTGGAACACGGATAGGGCTCAACCCCATCCATTCGTTCCAGCAACTCACGGTTTTCACGCCCCAGGCCGAGAGCAGCCCTCTCTCCCGCCTGAAACGCATAGCCGAAAAATATTCAAATCCTGTACCCCATCCTCCGATAGAGCCCGTTAATTACCGAAACACTGCGTCTCGCCTCGGCCAGATCCGGCGTTTCGTCCGTATTGTCGTAACCGAACCCCATATCGTCACCCAGCCATTGGACAACGATGCCATCTCTTCGGGAAACGACATAAACATTCTCGAAACTCATGCTGCACAGCGCCTCCGGCTGGGGAATAAGCCATGCAATCTGTCCGCGCACGGGAACAATGCTGGTGTCATTCCAAAGTGCCCGCGCACCATACCCGGTACAGTTGATGAAAACCGGCTCCGGAAGAGCCGTCAGTTCCGACGGGTGATGAAGGGTCAGGACCTTGACCCTGCCGCCCCGCTCCAGAAACTGCCGCATCAGGTAATCCGAATAACTGGCCACATTGAAAATCAGATTGGGCTTTTTGTGTACTTCCGAATAGGGAAGCCGACTGTCGTCCACCCGGATCAGGTCTCCCTGCGGGTCGATGTCCCGGATACGCTCGTCCAGTCTGGCAAAACCGATGGGATCGGCATGCGGGGCCGCGGGTTCACGGGAATGCAGTCCATAGAACGTATCCCATTCCACCGGATTTCCCGGCAGCCCCTGGAGGCTCTGGTAACAGGAGAACGAATACCGGGCCATGGTCTCCCAACGTTTGGCAAATTCCGGCGTAACGGCGTCTGCGCTGGCAATACGGGAGGAAGGCGTCCAGCTCCCGGACGCCCGTGAAGAACGCACGAACGGCGGCAGAGCCTCGGTATAGATCGTAACCTGCGCGCCAGCCTGCTGGGCGACGATGGCCGTCGTCAGCCCGATCGCGCCACATCCGATCACCCCGATATTGCGACTGACAGGCAACGCCCGCTCCACAGCCAGCTTCGCGCTCCCCCACGACAGCGACCAGCCGCTTCCCCCATGCCCGTAATTATGGACGACCGTCTTGTGTCCCACATGATCGACCTCCAGACGTGGCCCGGCAGCCCTGAACGGACGCAGACAAACCGTAATCCGGTCGATCCTGTCCGTCCGCGCCCGGATCACCGGAATGGAACGGACGTCAGCATCCAGATCAGGGTTGAAAAGAGGTCTGGTCGCGCAGGCGGAGAGGCTGGAAAGGCCGACAACGGACGCGCCTCCTGCCATGACATGCCGACGGGAAAGAAGAGGCATCGTAAAACCTTCCGGCTGGGACAGGGAGTTCATGAGGCAATGAGCATCAGGGAAGCCGGATGGAAATGGAATTCTCAAAAAACCCGCAAAGCATAGCCTCAGGTTATGGGCTTTGCTGAAGAATGCCCCCAGCCACATCTCCTTTTGCAAAAGAAACGTAAAAAGGGTTTCATTCATCCGGAAGGTTCCGGATGCCCCATCTGGTGCCGCCGCGAAACATTCAGAAACCCCGCCTTCAGAACAAGGACCGCCAATGCGCCTGCGCCAGATCGAAGTTTTTTATGCGATCATGACGACGGGTTCGCTGCGACGTGCCGCGGAACTGCTGCATGTCTCACAACCGGCCGCCAGCAAGGTCCTGCGCTACGCCGAGCAGTCGCTGGGATTTGCCCTGTTCGAGCGGGCGGGAGGGCGGCTTGTTCCGACGCGGGAAGCCCGCATCATGCTGCCGCATGTCAACGCCATTTTCGAAAAACTGTCCGATCTCAAGCGCCTGACCAACAATCTGCGCTATGCGCGCGACGGACACTCGATCAGCATCGGATGCGTCCCAAGTCTGGGCCTGAGCCTCGTGCCACGCGTGGTGCAGCGTTACCGCAAGGATCATCCCGGCATGGAACTGACGATTGATGCCATGCACGGCACCGAAATCGTCTCACGCATCATGAACCATGACCTCGATCTCGGGATCGTCTTCGGCGACTACACATTCGAAGGGATGACGGCGCTGCATCTTGCGGACATCCCGCTGATGATGATCGACGGCGAGGACGGCGAAGGCCCCGTCAGCGTCACCGACATCAATCCCGAGCGCTATATCGGCTTGAGCGAAAACGATCCCACGGCCCGCATGCTCGACATGCTGCTCGAAGAAGCCGGCGTCCCGGCCAAAACCCATGTGCGGGTCCGGACCCATTTCATGGCCGCCGAACTCGTGCGCCTCGGGGGAGGATGCGCCATCGTGGATGCCGTAACGGCCCTGCACCATCCGGGACTGGCCCCCCCCCGCCCCCTCTCTCCGCCCCTGAGCGTCAGCTGTACCGTCCTGTTCCGGGCCGATCATGCCCTGTCACATATTTCGCAGGACATCCTCGCCCTGCTCCGCAGCGAACTGGACGTCGATCTGCGCGCCCTGAAAAAATGACGGACGCCGCTTAACCCGGAGTTAAGGGCACCCCGCATCTTAAGGCAGGACAGGCGCAGCATTTCATGCTCTGAATCGGGCATCTTTCGTCACGGCTTCCGCCTGGTCCGGAGCCGGAAAACCGCACCCAGAGCCGTCCATGATCCAGCCTCTCCGACAGTCCCTCATGCGCGCCATCCCGGCAGCGCTCCTTCTTTGCACGGCATACGCCACCCACGCCGCAACGCTACCGGCGGGATTGACCGAGCAGGTCATCACCAACACGGTGGAACGCGCCCGCTCGGCCTTTAATGTGCCTGGAATTGCAGTGGCCGTGGTGCAGGACGGCGAAGTCGTGTTCAGCCGCGGCTATGGACGACGCACCCAGGACAGCGCGAGCGCACCGGTCGACAGCCGCACGATGTTTGCCATCGGCTCCAACACCAAGGAATTCACCGCAACCGCACTGGCGCAACTGGTGGATCAGGGCAGACTGGGGTGGAATGACCGCGTGATCGACCATATGCCGGAATTCCGCGTGGCCGACCCCGCCATCACGCGGGACTTCCGCGTCTCGGACCTGCTGACGCATCACAGCGGCATGGGACAGGGCGCAGGAGACCTGATGCTGTTTTCACACAGCACTTTCACCCGCCCGGAAATTCTGGCGGGCCTGCCCTTCATGCCCTTCACGGCCCCTTTTCGCAGCACATACGCCTACAACAATCTTCTGTACGTCGTGGCCGGAGCTCTGGTGGAACGCATGACAGGACAGAGCTGGGAAGAGGTCGTCCAGAAGCAGTTGATTGATGCCGCGGACCTTCCCGCCTGTCAGAGCACACCGCCCGTCAAAGGGCAGACGAACGTGGCCATCGGCGAAGGCGAAAGCACCGCCCTGCCGGACCGCAGCGCCCTGCGCCCCCCCGGCGTGGCCCCGGCAGGCGGCATCTGGTGCAGCGCCGATGGCGTGACGCGCTGGGCCCAGACCTATCTCAATGGCGGCCGCGCCCCGAACGGTCGGCAGGTCTTCAGTCAGGCCAGCCGCGATGCGCTCTGGGCACCACACGGCCTGCTGCCGCTGCCCGACACGGCAGAAGCCACACAGACCCATTTCCGCGCCTATGGTTACGGCTGGTTCATGGAGGATTTCTTCGGCCTCAAACGCGTCTGGCACACGGGCACCATCAGCGGCATGGTCAGCTATGTGACGTTCCTGCCAGAACGGAAATCAGCCATTATCGTTCTGACCAACCATTACAGTCACGCGGCCCCTTTCGCCATCGCGACGGAACTCAGCGCCTATGTGGCGAACGGCAAAAGTGTGGACTGGGTCACGTATTTCCAGAACGCACAAAATGCCAAAGAGGCGGCCGACAGGAAAAAAGCCGCCGAAACCGGCCCCGGCTCGCCCGCCCGGCCTTTCATCACCCTCTCGCATGAGGCGCAGCAGGATTATGTCGGAACCTATCGCGACGACTGGCGCGGCCCGATCACGATCAGCCGCCGGGGAAAGGATCTGCGGATGTCTTTCAGCCATGCCGATGGCCTGACCGGAACGCTCTCCGCCCTGCCACATGATCTGTTCACTGTCCGCTGGGATGACCGTGCGCAGGACGCTGACGACGATTCCTATGTCCAGTTCGAACGCGACCTGTCCGGTCAGGTGAGCGGTCTGAAAATGCAGGTCATCGGCTCCGATTTCAGCTTCGATGCACAGGATCTGCACCCGAAAAAAATTCATCCCTCTCCGGAAGCGCCCAAACCCTGACTGCCTGTTCCCATTGCAAAACAACGCCTTAACCGCAGGTTATGGGAGGATGGCCTCTTTGCATTGGCCCGACCGGTTTGGGAAATGTAGGTTTTGGTCATGATAACGGCGCAGGAGACCGCAGCATCTCCCCGCGCCCAGCCTCTGGACGCTCAGGATTTTTATGGCCGGCAAACGGACCATCACCATCATCGGCGGAGGCGTTATCGGCCTGACAGCCGCCTACGCCCTCGTCCGGGAAGGACATGACGTCACCCTGATCGAACGCCGCGAGGACGTCGGGCAGGAAGCCAGCTTCGCGAATGGCGGTCAGCTCAGCTACCGCTATGTCAGCCCGCTGGCCGATGCCGGGATCGCGCGAGACGCCCTGGGCTGGCTTTTCCGCCCCAACTCCCCGATTTCCCTGAGACTGAAAGCCGATCCGTCCCAGTGGCGGTGGCTGCTCGCGTTCCTGTGCGCCTGCAACCGGCAGACAAACCGTCGCAATGCCGCTGTCCTGCTTGATCTGGCCCTCAGCGGACAGGCGGAACTTCAGACCTATCGCGAGGAAGGCTTACGGGACTTCCTTTGGCGGCGTCCGGGCAAGCTCGTCCTGTACCGCAACGCCGCCACCTTCCGCAAAGCCGCGAAATCCATCAGCGATCCGGAACGCCAGCGCGCCCTCTCCCCTTCCGAATGCACCGATATCGAACCGGCCTTCGCAGGTCTGCGCGGACAGATTGCAGGCGGCATTTTCTCGCCTGAAGACGAAGTCGGAGACTGCTTCCTGTTCTGCGAAGCCCTGCGCGAAGCCCTCGCAGCGGCGCCGAACTTCCGTCTCATCCACGGCAACGCCGCGCTCACGGCCGGTTCGAAAAACCGCTGCGCCGTCCTGCTTGATGGCAAGCCATTCGAGACCGATCTCGTCGTTCTCGCAGCCGGGATCGCCTCCCGCAAACTGGCCCGTCCCTTAGGGATCGACCTGCCGCTTTACGGCCTGAAAGGCTATAGCCTGAGCACACGCCCGCGCCCCGGCCTCGTCCCTTCGGTCAGCGTAACGGATTACGATAACCGCGTGGTCTATGCCGGGCTAGGCGACCGTCTGCGGGTTGCCGCGATGGTCGATATCGGCGCGCAGGACACACGCCTGAACCCCAAACGTCTCGGCGAACTCCGCGCGCTCGTGAACGAAACGCTTCCGGGCGCGCTGGGCCAAGGCCCAGAGGGTCAGGGCGACGATACGCCCTGGGCCGGACTGCGCCCCGCCACCCCCACCGGCGTTCCGATCATCGGCCGCACACGGTATGACAATCTTCTGCTCAATGTCGGGCAGGGCGCCCTTGGCTTCACACTTTCGGTCGGCTCGGCCCTGAGACTGAAAGAGATCGTGGCCGGGTGCAATTCCCGCGCCATCAGTTGAAAAAGGAACAGGCTCTTATGCAGGCCACCCGCCGCACGGTTCTTTTTGGCGGCGTCGCCGCCACCCTGTCCGCGCCGGGACGCAAAGCCCGTGCCGCAGCGCCTCTTCAGGGGCTGGCAGGCCTCGGCCAGCCGGTCGAAATTCTGGAAGACCGCTGGGGCGTCCTCCATGTCCGCGCCCAGAGCATCCCCGACGCCTATTTTGCAGACGGCTATCTCATCGCCCGCGATCGCCTGTGGGAGCTGGATTTCGGCCACCGCCAGTCTCTGGGGCGTCTGGCGGAAGTGTTCGGCCCGGCCTTCGTGCCTTCCGACACCGCCAACCGGCTGGTGCTGTTCCGCGGTGATGCCGAGGGCGAACTCGCGGCCTTTCCTCAACTGACCCAGGACTGCGCCCGCGCCTATGTCGCCGGGATCAATGCGCGCATCGTGGAAGTCAGCGCAACACCCGGCCTGCTGCCTCCGGAATTCGGCATTTTCGCCACCACACCCCTGCACTGGGATGTGCTGGACCTGATCCGCATCCGCGCCGAAGTTACCGGCAACACCCGCACCGAAATCCGCCGCGCCCGACTGGCCGCTCGTGGAGCACTGGCTTACGACGCCCTCATCACGCCGCTGGAACCCGTCCATGACCTGCGGGTGCCGGACGGTCTGGACACAGCCGCCATCAGCGAAACCGATCTCGGACTGTTCGGCGTGCTTCAGGCTCCCCTGCCCCGCCACGACATCCGCGCCGCAGCCGATGACGGCACGCGACGACGAAACGAGGGCAGCAATGCCTGGGTCATCGCCCCCTCCCGCACCGCAACCGGCCGTCCCATTCTGGCCAACGACCCGCATCTGTCCTTCGGCGTGCCCGGCCCGCGTCACGTCATCCATCTGACGGCGCCGGGGCTGGATGTCATCGGTGGCGGCGGCGCGGGCATGCCCGGCGTCATGCAGGGCCATAACGCGACGATCGCCTTCGGACGGACGAATTTCCATATTGATCAGGAAGACCTGTTCATTCTGCGCACCAACCCCGCCGATCCGCTGCTTTATGCCCATCAGGGCGGCTGGAAACGCATGGAACAGGTCGAGACGCGGATTGCAGTCCGTGGCGAGGCCGAGCGCGTGGTGAGCCTGTTCTATTCCGTGCACGGGCCGGTCGTCTCGCGCGATCCGGCACGCAACCGCGCCACGGCAGTCTCCGCCACCTGGCTCGCCCCCGGTGCGAACGGCCTTCTGGCGAATATCGGGATCAATCTGGCCCATGACTGGCCCAGCTTCCGCGAAGCCCTGCGCGTCCATACCAGCCCGACCAATTTCACCTATGCCGATACCAGCGGCAATATCGGCTGGCAAGCCGCAGGCGGTCTGCCGCGTCGTGCGCCGGGACATGACGGGCTGATGCCCGCACCGGGAGACGGGCGGTATGACTGGCAGGGCCTTCAGCCGCTCGAAGCCCTGCCCAGCAGCTTCAATCCCGCACGCGGCTGGTTCGGAACATCCAATGAGATGAACCTGCCCCCCGACTATCCGGTCGAGGAACGGCGCGTCAGTTTCGAATGGCGCGACGGCTTCCGACACGAGCGCGTGGCCCAGATGCTGGATGCCACACCGCATGCGACCCTTGCGGACAGTGTAGCCCTGCAACACGACACACTCTCCGTGCTGGCCCTGCAAATGGTCCGGCTCCTGCCCGACGTCCCGCCCGATCTCGCCGCAGAGGCCGCATTGCTCAAAGCATGGAACGGCCGCGTCGATGCGTCGAGTGCGGCGGCCGCGCTGTATGAAGTCTGGTGGACGCGCCTGGAACGCGCCCTGCATGCCCTCATCATCCCACCCGCTCTGCACGATCTCCTTCCGGGCCCCGTGAACGCCACGGTTCAGCTCTCCCTGTTCCAGTCTCCCGATGCCCGCTTTGGCGCAGATCCGGTGAGCGCGCGGAACAGGATGCTCGTCGAACAGTTCCGGGAAGCCGTTCAGGAGTTGCGGAAGCGCCTCGGCCCGCTCCCCGCCGCATGGCGCTGGGGGGCACTCCATACTATCACGCTGCGTCATCCGCTCGCTTCCGTCCCGGCCATCGCGGCGGCTTTCCCCACGGTCGGCGGCCCCTCCGCCCAGAGCGGCGGCGACCCCTATACCGTCATGGCCCGCTGGTACAGTCCCCAGACCGGGGGTGCCGACGCCTATGCCACGACCGGAGGCGCCAGCTATCTGATGGTGTGTGACGTCGGCCACTGGGACCGCTCGCTGTATCTCAACTTCCCCGGGCAGTCCGCTGATCCGAAATCGCCGCATTACGCCGATTTCCTGCCCGTCTGGCTGCGCGGCGTCATGCAGCCTTTGTCCTTCAGTCCCCACAGTGTCGATGCCGCCGCGGTCCGCCGCATCACGCTGCGGCCTGAGGCCCAGCCATGACCATCCGGAGCCTCACACTCGCCGCCATCGCCGTCCTGTCATCCGCAGCACACGCCCAGACACACGCCCAGTCCGCCACCGAAACCACACACGCGCTGGATCGCATCCTGACACAGGGCGAAGTCCGTCCGCTGGCCGCCATCGCCGCCGTCCGCCTGCGGCACGGTCGCGTCGCCTACAGCTATTACGGCGGATTTGCACGACGCACCCCGGACGGAACGGTTCCCGTCGGACCACAGACCCTCTTTCGCATCGCCTCAATCTCGAAAGTCATCACGACCATCGGGCTGATGGAACTGGTCGAGCAGGGCAAGATCGACCTCGATCACGATGCCTCAGACTATCTGGGCTTCCGGCTCCGTAACCCGGATTTCCCCCAGGCACCCATCACGGTGCGGATGCTGCTCAACCACACTTCCAGCATCCGCGACGCCGACAGTTACACGCTCCCTCCTGACCAGAAAATCAGCACGTTCTTCGACACCACCCGCAAACCCGGCGACCCCGGCTACCATTTCGCTCACCGCGACGGGCACGCGCCGGGCACATGGTTCAGCTACTGCAATCTCTGCTACGGCCTCGTCGGCACGATCATGGAACGTGTCAGCGGCGAACGCTTCGACCGCTACCAGCAGACGCATGTGCTGGCCCCCCTCGGGATCGACGGCGGTTATAACCGCACGGCCCTGCCCCATCCCGAACGCCTCGCCACGCTCTACAGCCACCAGCCCAACGGATGGGAGGCAGAAACCGACACCCAGCCCCTGACCCCAAGCTGGAGCGCCGCCTCCCTCGCCCCCTACACGCTCGGAACCAACGGCACGCTGTTCTCCCCCCAGAGCGGCCTGCGTATTTCCATGGAAGGGCTGACCCGGCTGGCCCGCTTCATGCTCGGCCACGGCACGCTGGACGGCAAGACTCTGCTTTCGGCCCACAGCATCGCCCTGATGCAGACGCCCACCTGGCAGTATGACAGAAAGAACGGCGACTGCCCCTACCCGATCGCCAGCTATGGCCTGAGCATGGCGCGCCTGACCGGAGCGCGGGATTCTTCGGGCCGCAAAACCCGGCCCTATAAAGGCTATTCCGGCGATCTGGCCGGCCATCTCGGGGATGCCTATTCGCTGCATTCGGGCTTCTGGTACGACCCCGCAACCGGCGACGGCTTCCTGTTCGCCGCAGACGGCTTCCCCGACGCCGGGCAGGAACGTCCGGGCACCTATTCATCATTCACCCGCGTCGAGGAAGAGATCTTCACAGCCCTCGCCGGAGCCGGGAAAGACATTCCATGACCCTTCGCCTGTCCCTCTTCGCCGCCTCGGCGCTCCTCGCCACCACAGTCTCTGGCGCAGTCTCCGGCGCAAACGCCGCCCCCACGCAGGACAAAACCCAACTGGGTGCCCTTCTGGCCATGCCCTATGCCAACGGCCTGACCGGCGCTGCGAAATCGGCGCGTCTGGCCTGGGTCGAACGTCGGGACGGCATCCGCAACATCCTGATCTCGGACGGAGGCGCTGCCCCCCGCCGGGTCACGGCCTATACGCAGGATGACGGGACCGATCTGTGGGGCCTCGCTCTCAGCCCGGACGGGCGGACACTGGCCTTCGTCGAAGGCGGCGATGCGGAATATCCCAACGACCACGCCCCCAATGCGGGCAACGCGGCCATCCCGGGCAAGGAAACCGTGCGTGTCCTCCTGCCCGATGGCCGGACCACCACCGCCGGAGAAGGACACAGCCCCGTCTTTTCCCCGGACGGACGCCTGCTGGCCTTCATGCGCGGC
>NZ_BEWL01000017.1 GCF_002723915.1 Gluconobacter albidus | reverse complement strand
AATCCTGAGCGGGTTGGTCGTATAAACCATTTGGTTTTTATTACAAAACACGACAGTATCCGTTCAGGACTTCCTGACCAGTCAACAAGGATCAGTGATGGGTAAACTGACCTTGTGGTGCAATCTTCCCGCATTCGTGGCAGCGGCTCTCGTGCTCTGCACGCCTGTACACGCTCGAAGCATCCATGACTGCGTTACCATGAGCGAAGTCCTCCCCTTCCTCAACCCGGCTGGCGCTCCCGTCATCCATGCCCAGATCAATGGCCATGATGTCGGCTCTTTCTTCTCGACATTCACAACACGGACCAGCGTCTGGGATGCGAAAGGCTTTGATTTTTACCGGTTCGACCCTGTCAGAACCATGTCAGTCACAGGAACGGGCGGGAACTATTCCACCACGATCGAAAGCCTCCAGATCGGCCATTCCGTACTCAAGGACATGACAGCATTACTGGTCAACGAGCGGCCACCCAAAACGCCGGATGGTCTGCTTCTGATGATGGACCTCGGATGGGACATTCTTGGACAATATCATCTGCTGATCGACAGATATTCGCAGAAAATTGGGATTTTTACTTACGATACCGCTGCGGACTGCCCGGATATCGGAACACTTCTGAAAAACCCGGGGCCAGCCATTCCCCTGACATCCATTGATGATGAGTCCCCGCAACTCAATCAGATGACGGCTCTTCTGGATGGCCACAAGGTGGACATGCAGATCAATACGAGCGCCAACCGCTCCATTATCCAGCAATGGGTAGCGCGGAAGATGGGGATTTCACGGCGTATGCTCGCGCAGGATGACGAAATCCGCGTTGGCGCTGGCGACGTCCTGCTGGGGCACAGGCATCATTTCAGCACGCTGCAACTCGGCTCACACACGCTGCATGACATCACCCTGGATGTCGTCCCTGATGCGGAATTCAATATTCTGGGAATGGACGTCCTCAAGCATTTCAACGTCCTGATCAACCCTATGGCCGGTAAACTCTGGCTGGAGGACTACGTTCCTCCGCCCGGCCATATGGAGGAAAAGGCCCTCCCTTGGTCGCCGACCCATGACCGGCTGAGCATCACTCACGCCAGCGAGGAAAAGCAGGCTCCTCCTCTCCCCGCCGGACCACAATGAAACTCAGGCTTCTGTCGAACCGCCGTCCACGTCAAACGTCACACCCTGTGCCAGCGGCAGCGTGCGCCCATAATTGATGGCATTGGTCTGCCGCCGCATATAGGCCTTCCATGAATCCGAACCGGACTCACGACCACCGCCCGTCTCTTTTTCGCCACCAAACGCCCCGCCGATTTCCGCACCGGACGGTCCCATATTCACGTTTGCAATGCCACAATCCGATCCCCGCGCAGACAGGAACTGCTCCACTTCCCGGATATCGGTCGCAAAAATCGAAGACGACAGCCCCTGTACCACGTCATTCTGAAGCGCGATGGCCTCCTCGAGTGTGTCATATTTCATGACATACAGGATTGGCGCGAACGTCTCTTCCAGAACCGGCCCCACTTGAGACGGCATTTCAACCAGTGCCGGGCGCGCATAAAATGACGCCTCCCCGTTCACATCGACGCGGGTTCCGCCATGAACCGTGCCGCCCGCATCTGCCGCAGCCTTGAGACTGTCCTGCAACATTGTGAAGGAAGCCGCGTCAATCAGGGGTCCGACAAGCGCCGCTCCCTCGATCGGATTACCGACCGAAATGCTCCTGTAGACATTCACCAGCTTGGGCACGAGCGTGTCGTAAACGCTGGAATGGACGAACAGACGCCGTAATGTCGTGCAACGCTGACCCGCAGTTCCCATCGCGCCGAACGCAACAGCCCGCAGCGTCAGATCCAGATCGGCAGACGGCGTGACGATGGACGCATTGTTGCCGCCAAGTTCCAGAATGGAATGACCGAAACGCCGCGCCACGCGCTCGCCCACGTCACGGCCCATACGGGTCGAACCCGTTGCGGAAATGACCGGCACACGGCGGTCTTCTACCATCAGTTCGCCAATATCACGTCCGCCGACGAGCAATGTGCTGAGCGCAGCTGGCGCATCAGTGCCGAAGCGCGCTGCGGCCTTGAGGAACAGAGCCTGGGTTGCCAGCGCGGTCAGGGGTGTCTTTTCCGAAGGCTTCCAGATCACGCTGTCACCGCAGACCAGCGCCAGAGCCGCATTCCACGACCAGACCGCAACCGGGAAGTTGAATGCCGAAATGATACCGACGGGCCCTGCAGGATGCCACTGTTCCGTCAGGCGATGATCCGGTCGTTCGGAGGGGATCGTCAGGCCGTACAGCTGGCGGGACAGACCAACTGCGAAATCGCAGATATCAATCATTTCCTGCACTTCGCCCAGACCTTCGGACGGAACCTTGCCCACTTCCAGCGTCACGAGCCGGCCAAGCGCTTCCTTGTTCGCCCGCAATTCCTCTCCCAGCAGGCGGACAAGCTCACCACGACGCGGCGCCGGCACCGTGCGCCAGACCCTGAACGCCTCTGCCGCACGGCCGATCGTCGCCTTCGCGTCTTCCGCGCTGATTTCCGCAACTTCCGCAATCCGCTCGCCCGTCAGCGGCGACGTTACCGCCAGAGTACCTCGCGTGTAGAGATCAGCCGACACGCCAAGGCTGTCGAGAAGCGTTGTAACTTCGGAGCGGAGAGAGGCAGCCATCGTTCTTCCTGTCTGGGTTTCATAGCACTTATCCCATTCACAAACCGTTACGACCCGCACGTCAAGATGATCCCGGAAACACTCTCCCCTGACAGGCACATATTTTCCGGTCTGGGTGAAACGCCAAAAAACCGTTAGGATCAGGTCAGACACAGCCATGCCGTCATCCTGCACAGGCCACAAAGGCTGCATTAATGACGGCGCAATCAGAAACACCCGCTCTGAAGGCAGCACCTATGCAGAATTTTGAATTCTACAATCCCACGCGCATCATTTTCGGTGAGAATACGATCCCGAAACTGGCGGAACAGGTCCCGGCCACTGCCCGCGTCCTGATCCTGTTCGGAGGAGCGAGTGCGGAGCGCAACGGAACACTCCCGGCCGTGCGCGAGGCGCTTGATGGACGTTTCACACGGGAGTTCGGAGGCATCGAAGCCAATCCGACCTTCGAGACGCTGATGAAGGCGGTCGAACTGATCCGGAACGAGAAACTGGACTTCCTGCTGGCCGTCGGCGGCGGCTCCGTCATTGACGGCACCAAATTCGTCGCCGCGGCCGTGGATTTCGAAGGCGATCCGTGGAGCATCCTCACGACGCATGGTGCAAACGTCAAAGCCGCGATGCCACTGGGAACGGTCCTTACTCTGCCGGCAACCGGTTCGGAGATGAACAGCTTCAGCGTCATCACCCGTCAGGCCACCCGCGAAAAGCTGGCTTTCGGCAGCCCACACGTCTTCCCGCGCTTTTCGGTTCTGGACCCGACCCGCACCTACTCCCTGCCCGTCCGGCAGATTGCAAATGGCGTCGTGGATTCTTTCGTCCACATCATGGAACAGTATCTTACCTATCCGGCAGACGGTCTGGCTCAGGACCGCTTTGCCGAAGGGCTTCTGCTCAGCCTGATCGAAATCGGGCCAAAAGTCGTTTCAGAACCCGAAAACTATACGCTCCGCGCCAATTTCATGTGGATCGCAACACTGGCGCTCAACGGGATCATAGGTGTCGGCATGCCGCAGGACTGGTCCACGCACAGCATCGGACACGAACTGACGGCGCGTTACGATATCGACCATGCCAGGACGCTGGCCATCGTCCTGCCGTCCATGCTGCGTGTCCGGAAGGAAGCCAAACGCGGCAAACTCCTGCAATATGCAGCCCGCGTCTGGAACCTGCATAACGGCACGGAAGACGAGCAGATCGAAGCCGCCATTGTCAGGACGGAGAAGTTTTTCGAAAGCCTCGAGATTCCGACCCGCCTCTCCGCTTACGAGATCGGCAAAGACGGCATCGACCCACTGCTCGCGCAGCTTGAAGCCCATGGTATGACTGCTCTGGGGGAACAGTCTGAAGTCACTCTGGACGTCAGCCGCCGCGTACTCCAGCTGAGCCTGTAAAACTGGGGGCGGCTCAGGCCGCCCCTCCTTTCACGACGCAGTCCCGATGACCTCTTTCAGATGCTGGGCATAGGCTGCGAGCGTTGCGTCCACATTCGGCGCCTTCATCACGTCCGTCGCCAGAAACGTCGGAAGCGCGGACATACCAAGAAATTCGTGGGCCTTGTGAAAGGGAAAATAAACCCCGTCTACGCCGCGCCCCTCGAAGAAATGATCGGGGTCTGTAAAGGCATCTTCCGGCGCGTTCCAGGTAACCGACAACATGTAATTCTTGCCCTGTACCAGTCCGCCGGAACCATATTTGCGCTCCGGATGCGCGCGACTGCGGCCGTCATTGGCATAAAGCTTTCCATGACCTGCCGTCATGACTTCGTCCATGTATTTTTTGACGGTCCAGGGCACGCCCATCCACCAACCGGGGCATTGGTAAATAACCAGATCGGCCCACAGGAAATGTTCGACCTCCTGCTCGACGTCATATCCGTCATCAATTTTCGTCTGGCGAATTTCGTGCCCGCTTTTAGAGAGGATGTCAGCAGCACAGGCCTGAAGCGTGTCATTCAGCCGCCCGTGGGAATGGGCAAAGGCCTTGCCGCCATTCAGAAGAAGAATTCTTGTCATGATTGCATATCCATTGTTGTCCCATTCCGGGTCCGTTAGAGCATCATGGACTTATGAAACCCACTTGATAAGCGTCGCGATCTCCACAAAATCTGTGAAGCAGTTTCACAGATGAGGCAGAAAATGGACAACCGTTTCGGCGAGATGAAAATCTTTCTACGCGTGGTGGAGAGCGGCAGTTTTTCCGAAGCCGCCCGCCTGTCCATGATGACGCCCTCCACGGTCAGCAAACTGATCGGGCGCGTGGAAAGTCGTCTGGGTGTTCAACTTGTAGAACGCTCGACCCGTAAACTGTCCATCACACCCGAAGGACTAGCCTATTACGAACGGGCGCAGGCCTTGATTGCGGAACTTGACGACATCGAAGGCTTCCTCTCCAGAAAAACCGTCCAGTTAACAGGTACGATACGGATCAATGCATCCGTGGCGTTCGGAGCGTTAATGGTGGAGCCGCTGCTGCCGGAATTCTGGGCGACATATCCTGACATCGTGGTGGATCTGTCCCTGTCGGACGAAATGGCAGACCTGTATCTGGACCGAACGGATATCGCGTTCCGGGTGGGAAAATTGCAGGATTCGAGCCTGACCGCGCGTCATCTGGGAAATGTCCCCCGGCTGATCGTCGGGGCACCGGATTATCTGGAGCGGTTCGGTCGGCCTGAGAGCGTGAGCGACCTGGAGCGTCACCGGTGTCTGGGATTCAATTTCCGGCGCGCGGCTCCGGTCTGGCCGTTGCAGGATCGCGGACGGATCGTGGACCGGATCGTCCGGGGGCCGCTCCTGGCCAATAATGGCGAAACCGTCAGACGCGCTGCAATCCGTGGCGCCGGGCTGGCCCGGCTGGCGGAATATCATGTCCGCAAGGATCTGATGGCGGGGCGCCTGGTTGAAGTTCTTGCAGATACAGGCACACGGGACGAGGAGGAAATCCACGCCCTCTATCAGGGCGGAAAACGGGTCCCGCAACGCATCCGGGCGTTTCTGGACTTCGTTGTTCCGCGCCTTCAGGCCAGTCTCAGCCCCGATTTCAGCTCCGGCCGCGACCTCAGTCGTTACCCAGAGCCGTGTTGAGAACGGCAGCCAGGCGCACGCCAGCCTGCTCAAGACGCAGTTGCATGATCGGCCAGGTCAGTTCGGTATAAGCTTTGCCAACATCGGCGCCCTTGTTTGCCGGAAGCGCGCCATAAGCCACGCTGCGAGCCAGTGAATGGCTCTCGTCGGCCCAGTTGACAGTGGCATCGTGAACGTCGCCAGCCGCCAGATCCTGCACCCAGTATTGCGCCTCGTCCGGCGTAATCAAGGCTCCGAGGCGATCGGCTTCCTGCTTCGCGCGGGCGGGTTCGATGCTGTAGAACGGACCAACATGCAGGTTCGCTTCATGGTCGATCACCCCTTCATCCCATAGGGAATGCAGATTCATGTGACCATTCGCGTTATTGCCGAAATAGGTCAGGTGAATCGCATTGCCCCCCATGTCCTTGTTCCGCTCGGCGGCATGCAGGGGTTGGTGGATGTCCCCCATCAGGTGAACGACCCATTTCAGCGCAACCAGACGGTCCTGAGGCGATGCATGCGTATCAGCAAGGACACTGATTTCTTCGGGAAGTTTTTCAACAACACAGGCACGGTCCGGACAGTCGCGGGCCTGATCATAAGCCGGATGAGACACATCGATATCGACGTAATGCCATTTCAGCGTCTCGGGAGCGCCCCCCTTCTTCTTCGGAACATGGCCGATCGTATCGGGCCATGAGGCGACCTGATCGAGGGTCTGATGATTTTCAAGCGCCAGCAGGGCTGTGGCAGCCTTCTGGGCCTGCGGCGTCAAACGCTCTTGTGCGATATCTGCCACGATGGCGTGACCATACGGCCCCCAAGCAAATGCGCTGGAAGAAAAAGCAAGCATGCCGGCCCCGATCAGGGACGCACAGAGAACACGAAACTGCATGAAAAACCTGACTGCCCATCTCTGGAAATGACGTTACCTCTGTTTCTCACCCTTTCGGGAGCACCACAAGGCATGGCGTTGTTACAACACGTGCAGGTCCTGAGGAATTACGCAGAGGAGATCCGCAATAAAAAATCTCTGGAATGGCCTCATATCATTCACAATTTTTGATCCGGGAAATAAATTTTCTTCCACCAAAAAACTACACCACTCAATATTACGGATGATCGACATCCAATCATTGGATTTATTTCATATCATCCCGAGATAGTTTCTCGTTCACGTCGACAGAGAGAGAATTTTCTCCAAAATTCCCTGCATCTATCAGGATACTTTACCGATAAACATGAAACGCCATTCAAATTGAACTGTAGCTTTATTCTTGATAATCCAACTATTAAAAACAGTATGTCATAAAATTTACCATAAGGAACAAAATATCATCATTGCCATTATTATTTTCAAAAAATACCATTTACCCAAGAAAGCACGACAAAGACACAACTCGCTTAAAATCACTTAATTTTTATTTTGGAGGCTCCAGAATGTCACCCTGGGCACAGGTTTACGATCCAATAGGCAACATCTGGATTTCTGGAGCAGTCGCCCTTATTCCAATCCTGTTTTTCTTCTTCGCCCTTCTTTATATGCATATGAAGGGTCATATTGCCTGCACCATTACTGTAGGTATTACTTTCGCACTCGCTGTCCTGTTTTACGGAATGCCTGTTTTCACAGCCCTGGCCGCCTGCCTGTATGGCTTCGCTTATGGATTATGACCGATTTCGTGGATCATCATCGGTGCGGTTTTTCTGTACAAGATCTCCGTCCGGACGGGTCAGTTCGACATCATCCGCCATTCCATTTCCACCGTTTCAAAAGACCAGCGCATTCAACTCCTGCTGGTCGCGTTTGCTTTCGGGGCCTTTCTGGAAGGAGCGGCCGGCTTTGGCGCGCCTGTAGCCATCACGACAGCCCTGCTCGTCGGGCTTGGTTTTCCGCCGATCTATGCCGCCGGCCTGTGCCTGATCGCTAACGCTGCACCCGGTGCATTCGGCGCCATGGGTATTCCCGTGATCGTCGGCGCGCAGGTGATCGGGGCAGAACCTTATGCTGTGGGTCGCCTGGTCGTGATGCAGCTTCTTCTGATCGGCATCATCATTCCGTTCTGGCTGGTCGCGGTTGTGGACGGGGTCCGAGGCATTCGTGAGACGTGGCCTGTCATTCTCTTCACCGGCGTCGTCTTTGCCCTCACACAATCTCTGACGACACTGCTGATCGGACCGGAACTTCCTGACATCATCGCACCGCTGGTGACGATGGTGGCCATCCCGGTCTTTCTGCGGTTCTGGAAGCCAAGCCAGGTTTTTCGTTTCGACACCGGCGATACGGCCGCCGATGCCGTGGTCGACACCACATCCTATACGCCGTCGCAGATCCTGCGGGCATGGTCTCCGTTCATCATTCTCACGATCTTCGTCGCCGTCTGGAGCATCAAGCCCTTCAAGGCGCTGTTTACGGCGGGTGGCCCACTGAACTGGACGGTTCTCGTCATCCAGTTTCCGGGGTTACACAATCTGGTGCTGAAAACGGCTCCGATCGTTGCCAGCCCGACCCCTTATGCCGCAATCTTCAAGCTGGATTTCATATCCTCTGTCGGAACAGCCATTCTGCTGGCCGGTGTGGTGACTGTTCTGTTCCTGAAGATGCGCCCTGCAGACGCCCTGAGGACATTCCGCGACACCCTGCATGAACTGCGTATTCCGATTTACGCCATCGGTATGGTGCTGGCTTTTGCATTTCTCGCAAACTACTCCGGCCTTTCCACCACGCTGGCTCTGGTTCTCGCCATGACCAAGGGCGCTTTCACGTTCTTTGCTCCGCTTCTGGGCTGGCTCGGGGTGTTCCTCACAGGCTCCGATACGTCGTCCAACGCCCTGTTTGGCGGACTTCAGGCAGCAACCGGACGGCAGATCGGGGTGAGTGGAGAGCTTCTGGTTGCAGCGAATACGGTGGGCGGCGCCGTAGGAAAGATGATTTCTCCACAATCCATCGCCGTGGCTTCGGCGGCCGTCGGGCTGGTCGGACGCGAAGGTGAACTGCTTCATTTCACTCTGAAATGCAGCATCATTCTGGCCGTTCTGGTGGGACTGATCACGACAGCGCTGGTTTTCATGGGAGTAGGCACCTGACTCATCGCTGAACTGAGAGCGTTTATGACCGGGCGCAGGAGAATTTCTGCACCCCTTTTCTTTTTCAGGACCTGAAGAGATTGAGGAATTCCGCTACAAAAATTGATTGAGAAGCATTCTCAATAAAAATAATGACCGCCGCAGGAAGATTCTGACACTCCTGTCCCCGGCATGAAGACTCCCAATAATAACGTACCATCGAAATATTCAGAATTTTTCGGGAACCATAATAAGATAACGGGCGTTTTCGCTTTCTATCCTTTCGCCATATCGTCCGGAAACTTTATCTTTCATGGGATTATTTACCGATAATCAGCGCTCCACGGTTGCATGATCACGCGACGTCTGTAGGTTGCAGACCTCTGTAAGGTGACACTGATCACGGTCATGTCATCCGTCTCGAGTGTATGAGAAGAGTGATCCTACATGACGAAAGATCGTCACTGCCCTCTTGTTAACCTCCATGCGTCCTCCCCCAATGCCATGCGCCTGAACCGACTGATGCGAATGTCGCGCCGCGATACGCTGATGACAGGCATGGCGGGTATGGGCGTTCTGGCGGTTGGTAATGCCGTGGCCGCAGACCCCACGACCAGCACTGATCCTGAACTTGAGCGCTTCATGACAGTGTCAGCACGTCTGACAGACCGGGCGTCTCTCGATCCGCGGATCGGTCAGGCATTATACGAGCGCATTCTCCAGTCCGGCCCGGAGCGCAAGGCCCAGCTTTCAAAGCTCGCAGCGCTTCTGGAGAGCGGGACTTACGAAAACGCTTCCGCCTTCGCCAAAGCCGCCGAACAGGCTGATCCGGTATTCAAGGACGTCATTCATGACATCATGACCGGCTGGTATCGCGGTGTCGCGGACGGCAAGGTCGTGGTCTATCGCTCGGCCCTGATGTTCGACGTCACCAAGGACGCGATCTATCCCAAGACCTACGCCGCGGGCGGCCCATTCTACTGGACGACGCAGCCTCCCGAAGTCGACAAGCCGACCGGCGCGCCTGCGCTGTCGCCCTCCAAGTTCGACGTGGAACCTACCTGAGAGCGGGAACAGCATCTCTTATGTCTTCTGATCAGAATCTCTCCGCCGATGTCGTGATCGTCGGGTCCGGCGTGGCTGGCAGTTCCATTGCGAACGAACTGGCGCGCGCTGGCATTTCCGTCATCGTGCTGGAAGCCGGCCCGCGTGTGGACCGTCAGCATTTCGTGGACAATTTCCGCAATCTGGAAAACAAGCCGTCCTATCAGGGCCCCTTCCCGTCCACGCCTTGGGCCGTGCATCCGCCCAACCAGATGACGCCGAACCAGTATCTCCATACGAGCGGCCCGAACGCGGAAGCCTATCAACAGGTCTATCTGCGGATGATGGGTGGCACGACCTGGCACTGGGCCGGATGTGCATGGCGCTACCTTCCGTCGGATTTCGAGCTTAAGACCCGCTATGGGCAGGGCCGTGACTGGGCGCTGAAATACGACGATCTTGAGCCGTTTTATTATCAGGCCGAAGTCATGATGGGCGTATGCGGCCCGGACCCGAAGGTCGAGGATCTGGGCTCTCCCCGCCAGCAGCCCTACCCCATGGAAGCGCTGCCGATTTCCTATGCGGCGCAACAATTCCGCAAGCTCATCAACGAAAAGACACCCTACCGCGTCGTACATGAGCCGCAGGCCCGCAATACGCGGCCTTATGATGGCCGTCCGACCTGCGAGGGACACAATAACTGCATGCCGATCTGCCCGATCGGGGCGATGTATAACGGCGGCTATTCCGTCTATCACGCCGAAGCTGCTGGGGCGAAATTCGTGCCCAATGCCGTGGTCTATAAAATCGAGCGTGACAGCGCGAACAAGAAGGTGACGGCCGTTCACTATTACGATCCGGACAAGGGATCGCACCGCGTGACAGGCAAGTATTTCGTCATCGCGGCGCACTGCATCGAAACGGCAAAGCTGCTTCTGGTTTCGGCCGACGAACAGAGCCCCGATGGCATTGCCAACAGTTCGGGCCATGTCGGCCGTAACATGATGGACCATACCGGCGTGCAGGTGACGTTCATCAGCGGCGACAAGGCCCTGTGGCCGGGACGTGGCCCGCTTGAAACCAACGTGATCGACAATTTCCGCGATGGCGACTGGCGCGGTGACCGTGGCGCGTATCTCGTGCACATGGTTGATGACAACCAGGTTGATTTCGCAACGCAGCTTGCAATTTCAAAGGGTTATGTCGGAAAGGATCTGGAAGATCAGATCCGCTATCTGGCGTCCCACACGGTCCGTCTGTTCAGCCATAACGAGGCCCTGCCCGATCCGGACAACCGCCTGACGCTCAGCAAGACACACAAGGACGCGCTCGGAATTCCGCATCCGGATGTCTATTACAAGCTGCCGGAGTACACGGTCCGCAGTTGCGAGCATACGCGCGGACTGTTCAAAGACCTCATCGGCCTGATGCATGGCACGGATGAACAGTGGACGCCGGGCTATTTCCCGCAGGATCATCCTTCGGGCAGCACCATCATGGGCGTAGACCCCAAGGACTCCGTGGTGGACGGCCATTGCCGGACGCATGACCACGAGAACCTGTTCATCGCAAGTTCGTCCGTGTTCTCCACGGTCGGGACCGGGAACATCACCCTCACCGTCGCAGCCCTTGCGCTTCGTGTTGCCGATACGCTGAAAAAAGAACTGCTCCATGCCTGATTTCAAAACCGTTTTCTGGTCTTTTCTTGTTGGTGGAACGGTTCTGAGTGGACTGTCTGCCCCTGCTGCGCGGGCGGCGGATGTAGATCAGGATGTCATGAACCGTGGCGCCTATCTTGCCACGGCTGCGGACTGCATCGCCTGCCACACCAAGCCGGGTGGCACGCCGTTCGCGGGTGGACTGAAGATCGCCACCCCCATGGGCGACATCATTTCCACGAACATCACGCCTGACGCCGATCATGGGATCGGCAAATACTCGGAGCATGATTTCGAGCAGGCCCTCCGCAGGGGCAAGCGCCGTGATGGCCAGAACCTGTATCCCGTAATGCCGTATGTTTCCTACGCAGCCATGACGGATCAGGACGTTCACGCGCTCTATGTGTGGTTCATGAACGGGGTGAAACCTGTCGCGCAGACGCCGCCCGCCACGCAACTCAGCTTTCCGAGCAATATCCGCCTGACGCTGTCAGGCTGGAACATGCTGGCGGGGACCGAGACGCAGGAAACAGGCGATTCTGCGAGTTATGACAGGATGCGTCGAGGTCGGTATCTGGCCATTGCGCTCGAACATTGCGGAACCTGCCACACGCCGCGCAACGTCATGCTGATGGAAAAGTCGGACCAGTATCTGGCGGGAAGCCCACTGTCCGGCTGGTACGCTCCAAATATCACACCCAGCAAAACAGGCGGGATCGGAGATTGGAGCGAAGACGATCTCGTCCAGTATCTGCGCACGGGCCGGGCAAAAGGCAGAAGTCAAGCAGCCGGACCGATGGGAGAAGCTGTCGAACACAGCACGAGCCATCTGACGGATGCAGATCTGCATGCACTGGCAGCGTTCGTCCGTCAGATCAAACCGATCGACGATGCTTCCGACCATGAGCCGCGTGATGGTTTTGGCAAGGCGAACGATATCCCCGACCTGCGTTCGGGCAACCTGACGCGGATCGATAACCTGTCGCAGAAAGCCCCGGAAAACCTGTTTGATGCCAACTGTGCCGCCTGTCACGGGCAGAACGGCGCGGGCACCGTCGATCAGTATGCGCCGTCGCTTTACAAAAACTCCGTGGTCGGTGCGGGCCGTCCGGACAATCTGATCATGACGATCCTGACGGGTGTGAACCGCAAGACGGCGGATGGTCATGCCAGCATGCCGGCGTTCGGCAGCACTTCAGATGTGCAGCGTCTGGATGATACGGAAGTCGCGAGTCTTGTGAACTATGTCAGTAAGACCTTCGGCAGCGGCACCTATACCGTGACCGCGGATCAGGTCGCAAAGGTTCGCAAGGACCACACTCCGCACTGAGCGCCACCAGTCACGGGCAACGATAAAAAAGGGGAGATGGAGCAGATCCACCTCCCCTTTTTTTATCGAAAAAACTGCGGGTCAGCCTTCGCTGGAAGGGCGCTTTGTCAGGCGCAGCAGGAAATAGGGCACGAAGAAATAGAGCGCGATCACGACCATGAGCGGTTTGAGAAGCCAGTTCATGTTCTGGTGCAGCAGCGACTGACTGAGAAGATTGCTCAGACCCATCATGCAGATCACCGAGAAAAGGCAGGCCAGATTGGCAAAAAATCCACGATCGCCGTTGATCTCGCGCAGTTGCTGAAAAAACGACCTGGACTGCGGCGCAACGCTCATGAGGGCATACTTCCTGTTCGTCGGCAGAGCATGGGAAAAGCACGCCACTCGTGGTTTTCATGCTGCCGGGCGGTGGGGAAGGATACTGCCAAGTTCGGCAGGATCAAAGCCTCAACTCGATGAAGCAGAGCTATTGAAAAAAACCGGCGCCTTTATGGGGCGCCGGTTTTCAGAAGTTATTGACCGCTCAAGCCGCCTGACTGGAGACCGCGGCGACTGTAGCGGGCGCGGCCACAGCAAGAGGCGTCAGCGTGCGACGGACGGCATCATGCCAGCCATCAATCATGATACGACGCTGCGCCGGGTCCATCTTCGGTGCGAAAACACGCTCCTGCTTCCAGGTCGCCGCAACTTCGTCCAGGCTCTTCCACAGCCCGACCTGCAATCCGGCAAGGAATGCTGCGCCAAGAGCCGTGGTCTCGATATTGACCGGCCGCTCGACTTCGGCCTTGAGCATGGAAGACAGGAACTGGGCGAACCAGTCATTAACTGCCATGCCACCATCAATGCGCAGGATACTCGTGCGCATGGCACCATCTTCACGCATGGCGCGGATCAGATCGTAGGTCTGATAGGCCACGGATTCCAGCATGGCACGTGCGATATGAGCCTGCGTCGAGCCGAGCGTCAGGCCGCAGATCAGCCCGCGCGCATCGGGGTCCCAGTGTGGGGCACCGAGGCCCACGAAGGCCGGAACCATGTAAACGCCGTGGCTGTCCGGGATACGGGTTGCCATGTCATCGGTCTGGGAGGCATGCGTAATCAGCTGCAACCCGTCGCGTAGCCACTTGATGCCCGCACCAGCCACGAAAATGGAGCCTTCCAGCGCGTAGAAGGTCTTGCCGCCAATACGGTAAGCGATTGTGGTCAGCAGACGGTTGTTGGACATGATCGGCTTTTCGCCAGTGTTGAGCAGCATGAAGCAGCCCGTACCGTACGTCGCCTTGGCCATGCCTTCATGAAAGCACGCCTGCCCGATGACAGCAGCGTGCTGATCGCCTGCCATGCCGCCGATAACAATCTTCTCACCGAACAGCTTGGCTTCCGTTTCGCCGAAATCGCTGCTGTTGTCACAGACTTCCGGCAGAAGGGCGCGCGGCACGTTGAAAAGCTGGAGCAGTTCGTCATCCCACTGCTGGGTATGGATATTAAACAGCGACGTGCGGCAGGCATTGGTGATGTCGGTCGCGTGTTTACGGCCACCCGTCAGGCGCCACAGCAGGAAACAGTCGATCGTTCCCGCCGCGAGTTCCCCGGCTTCCGCACGGCGGCGCGCATCGGGAACATGATCGAGGAGCCAGGCAATCTTGCTTGCCGAGAAATAGGGATCCAGCAGAAGCCCGGTCTTGTCGCGAACCATGGCTTCCTTACCCTGCTGACGCAGGATGCTGCACTCATGGGCCGTCCGGCGATCCTGCCAGACGAGCGCACGGTGGATGGCCCGGCCCGTTTCACGGTCCCAGATCACGACGGTTTCGCGCTGGTTGGTGATGCCCAGAGCGGCAATCCGCTCCGGACCACCAACCTCGTCGATGGTCTCCCGCGCTGTGGCGAGCACGTCACGCCAGATATCCTCGACGTCATGCTCCACCCAGCCGGGCTCGGGGTAATGCTGCGGGAACTCACGGCGGGAAATGGCCAGAGCCTGCGCATCCTTTCCAAAGACGATGCTGCGGGTCGAGGTCGTGCCCTGATCGATGGCGAGGATGCAGTCTTTCTTGTTCATGATGTGCACTCCGGCAAAAATCTTGAAAGTTCGGGGAATTTCAGACTGATTTCAGGAAACCCTGTTGACGGCCGGGAAGGCAGGATCGTCAGGATTGGACACGACCAGAACCGGCTCGGCGGGATTGATTCCGGCGGGGGAGACGATCACCGTCTGCTCCAGATAGCGCGGCATGAACGGACGCAGACCGAACTGATAGACCGCTGCACCGATCGGGCCACCGATCAGAGGAGCAACGATGGGTACCCAGAAGTAGTTGCCCGGTGCCGGCAGTGCGCTCTGCCCCCAGCCCGCGAAGAAGCAGAACAGGCGCGGACCAAAATCACGGGCCGGGTTGATGGCCCAGGCATCCAGATAGCCGCAGGACGCACCGATGATCGCTACCAGAAGACCAATGATCAGCGCGCTGGAATTCGCCTGAGGTGCCTGTGTATTGTACTGGCAGGTGATCGCAAAAATTCCGAAAACCAGAACGGCTGTCAGAACCAGTTCGTCCCAGAACGCATGCGACACCGTGACGAAATCGCCGGGATGGGTGAAGAACACGCCCGCAGCACCGCCATCAACGCCGCGCGTCAGGTTATGCGCCAGGTTGAAGTGGTCGATAACCGGGACATAGAGCGAGTAAATCAGTGCCGCACCCGCAAAGCCACCCAGAACTTGAGCGCTAATGTAGGGAAGCACTTTTTTCCACGAAAAGCCACGGAACATCGCCAGTGAAAGGGTGACGGCCGGGTTTGCATGGGTTCCGCTGATCGCGCCAGTGGCATAGATGGCCACCGTCACGCCCAGACCCCAGACGATACACACGCCCCAGTAAGCCGTTTTGTACGGGCTGGGGTCGTAGAGCGAGTACATGGCCGCAACGCCATCTCCGAAGAGAATGATGATTGCGACTGCGAAGAACTCCGCAAGGAGTTCACCAAGGTAACGCCTGTTTTCTGACATGACTGATATCCGCCATGAAAAATGAAGCAAAAATGGTCAGGCGACGTTCTGACGCACGACCGGATCGGGATTGGAGACAGAGGCAACACCTGCGGACAGACGCTCCTCCACATAGGTCTGAAGAGCCGCGCGATCGGCATCGCTGACAAACAGGCCAAGCCGTGAACGACGCCACAGGATGTCCTCGCCGGTACGGGCCCATTCGTTGTCGATCAGGTAGTCCACTTCCCGCGCACTGAGCGTATCGCCGAACATCTGGCCCATACCCTGCGCATCCGCTGTGGCGATTTCATACGCCCGCAGGCCGTAATTGCGCATCAGGCGCCACGAACTGCGCTCGGACAGGTGCGGGGCATATCCCCGAAAACGCCGGAGCTGTGCGTCGAAATCCTTCGGAGCAAATTCGCCTCCCGGAAGCGGCGTTCCGTCCGTCCAGCCCGGCTTGCGCAGGACTGGAAGATGCGGCGCCAGCTTCTCGACAGCATGTTCCGCCAGTTTGCGGAAGGTCGTAATCTTGCCGCCGAAAACGGACAGGATCGGCGCGGCAGTCGCATCCACATCCAGCACATAATCGCGCGTCACAGCCGAGGCATTGCCCGAATTGTCGTCATAGAGCGGACGCACGCCAGCGTAAGTCCAGACGACATCATCGGGACTGACAGTTTTCGTGAAATAGCGGTTCACGCTCTCGCACAGATAGCTGATTTCGTCAGGCGAGATGTCGACCTTCCCAGGATCCTTCTCCCACGGAACGTCCGTGGTCCCAATCAGGGTGAAGTCCTGCTCGTAAGGAATGGCGAAAACGATCCGCTTGTCCGGGTTCTGGAAAATGTAGGCCTGCGCCCCATCAAAGACGCGCGGAACCACGATGTGGCTTCCTTTAACCAGGCGCACCTTGTTGCGGCTCGGCACGTTCAGGCGATCCTGAAGCAGTTCCGCAACCCATGGACCGGCGGCATTAATGAGCGCTTTCGCCTGAACGGTGCTCTGCTCGCCCGTACGGGTGTTTTCGAGGGTTGCGGTCCAGTTTTTCGGGCCACGAACAGCCTTGACGAGGCGAGTGCGGGTCTGAACGTTCGCACCGACGCGCACGGCATCCATGGCGTTCAGAACCACAAGCCGACTGTCCTGCACCCAGCCATCCGAATATTCGAAGCCGCGCACATACTCCGAACGCAGCGGTTTGCCCGCCAGAGCAGACCGCAGGTTCAGCGCCTTCGTCTTGGGAAGGGTCATGTTCGGGCATAGATGATCGTACAGAAACAGCCCCGTACGCAGCAGCCAGGCCGGGCGCAGCATTTTCGAATGCGGCAGGACAAAGCGCATCGGCCAGATGATGTGCGGCGCAATCTTTAGCAGACGCTCACGCTCCATCAGGGCCTCGCGGACCAGCCGGAACTCGTAATATTCGAGATAGCGCAGACCACCGTGAATGAGCTTGGTGCTGGCAGACGACGTATGGCTTGCAAGGTCATCCTGCTCGACGAGAAGCACACTCGCTCCCCTGCCTGCGGCATCTCTCGCAATTCCGCAACCATTGATCCCGCCGCCAACGACCAGCAGATCGTAGGGCACGGACGGGGTGGCCGCAGATGAAACCTCGTGAATCGATGACATCATGATCTCCTGTCATCACGCTCCAAAACGAGCGGTCGATGTTCGTTTTGGAGCATGTTGAGCGATAAAGAAAGAGTTTTATGTTATTCGTAACGCAATAGTGTTAGAAGATGCGGCTTTATTCGTGATTTTCAGCCACATGCAGCGTGACGCCTGCAGCTTCCAGAAGCCGCTGGAAGGATTCGGAGACCGGACGATCAGTGATCAGATCATTGATGTCGCGCAGATCCCCTACCCTGCCCAGCGGGTGTCGCGTGAACTTCGTATGATCCGCCAACAGCAGAACACGTCGCGAGTTCCGGATGATTGTCCGGGCACACTGGATTTCCTCCAGATCGAAATCCAGCAACGTGCCGTCTTCCTCGATCCCGCTGATCCCGATCACGCCAAATTCCGTGCGGAACGAGGACAGCGTGTCGATGGCTGTGGCGCCGAGAATGGCGCCATCCTGCGGGCGCAGCTGCCCCCCCGCAATGATGGTATGAAAATCAGCCCGTCCCGACACCAGCGAAGCCACATGCAGGTTGTTCGTTACGATCCGCAGATCCCGGTGGCTCGTCAGGGATCGGGCAAAGGCTTCCGTCGTGGTGCCGATATTGATGAACAGGGACGAACGATCGGGAATCAGTGCCGCGGCATAACGTCCGATCGCATCCTTGGCAGAAGAATTGAGGATCTGGCGGGCGTCATAATCCAGATTTTCTACCGTGGAGACCGGCGTCGCGCCTCCATGATGGCGACATAGCAAACCCAGTCCCGCAAGATGGGTCACATCCCGGCGAATGGTCTGGACCGCAACGCTGAAATGCTGCGCCATCTCCTCATTGGCCATGTAACCCTGACTGCGAACCAGACGTACGATCTGGTCCTGTCTCGGGCTGGTGGAGGACGGATCGTAGGGCATGATATGTGGTCCGGACACGAAATGTGAGAAAGCGAACATAAGCGCACATTTTCTGTCACGGGAAGCCCGCAATATTCCCAAAACCTTCCTTCCAGATGCAGGAAAGCAACCACCGGGCCTCACAGGCCGTTACATATCGTGCTCCAAAAGCCATATTCCGGCCATGTCAGAAGATTTACCTGACGCTAGCATGCCCGGAACGGAACAACCGGGTCTGAAGGTGAGTTATGAAGACAAGATTATTCGCAGGATTGATGGCAGGCTGCCTTCTTGCCGCAGCCCCTCTCGCTTCCGCCGACCCGCGCGACGCAGGCCCCCGGGGCGGACCAGGGAATGGGCCATCGGGAAATGGTGGACCCGGATGGCATGGGGGCCCGGGACGGAATGGCGATTATCGCGGTGGCGGCCGAGGCGGCCATGACCGCGTCTGGCGCCGGGGGGATCGTTATGACGGCCCTCGTGGCGGCCGTTGGGCTGTCAACAACTGGCGTAGCTATCGCGGCCTGTATGCCCCACCCCCTGGCTACTACTGGACGCGATATAATAACCAGTTTCTGTTGACAGCTCTGGCGACCGGTCTGATCGCAGGAGTCGTCACTGCCAATAACATGACGCCTCCTCCTCCTCCGCCGCCCGGATATGGCCCGGGACCGCGCTGAAAAACAGCTTCCCGGCTGCTTCAGCCCTGAATCAGCGCCGCGACCTCGCTCCACTCCGGTGCAGCGTCCGCGGCGCCATGACGCGTCGTGGCCAGAGCGCCACAGGCGGAGGCGATCCGGGCGGCTTCCGGCAGGGTTTCTCCACGGGCCAGTGCAACGGCGAGTCCTGCATTGAAGCAGTCCCCGGCGGCTACGGTATCGACGGGAACAACCTGAAATGGCGCCAGATGCCCTGATGAAGTGCCATCGTGCCAGAACACCCCCTTCGCCCCCATCTTCACCAGAACGGCGCGAACACCCTTCTTCAGAAGAGCTTCCGCAGCGCTCTCTGCCTCTTCTACCGTTGTCGGCCGCAGACCGGTGAGGCTGAAGGTCTCGCTTTCATTGGGCGTAAGAATGTCGATCTCGGCCCAGAGGGCCTCAAGAAGCCCCTGTTCAGGAGCAGGAGCAGGATCGAGCACGACCAGGCCCCCTGATCGCTTCGTCTGGCGCGCCGCTGCCAGAACCGCCGTCTGCGGGATTTCAAGCTGAAGCAACAGAACCTTCGCCCTGTCCAGCCAGGGCGAGGCCAGCATGACATCCGTCTCGTTCACCGCCATGTTCGCTCCTCCAGCGACGGTGATGCAGTTCTCTGCCGAGGCGTCGATCCCGATCAGGGCAATGCCGGTCGGGTGCTCGGGATCATCACGCAGCGGCGACAGATCGACGCCGAACCCCTCAAGGCTGGCCCGCGCCTGCGCCCCGAAAGCGTCGCACCCTACACGCCCGGCGAGGGCGACATCCACATCGAACAATCGCGCCAGCCTTGCTGCGGCGGCAGCCTGGTTACTGCCTTTTCCACCCAGCCCGATCACATAACTGTCGGCATGAACGGTTTCGCCCGGTCGGGGAAGCCGCTGGCTGCGGGCCGTCAGATCAATATTGATACTGCCGAAGGAAAGGATCAGAGGCGTCCGCAAGGTCATGTCCATCAGGCCGAAAACTGGAGAAAGAGAGAATTTTTCAAGCCTGCTTATCGGCTGGCCCGCCCCCCTTCAAGCGCGCCAGCCGACAGACCTACGGCAATGAAACGCCAGGACATCATTATCCCTCTTCCAGTCCGGATATGTGCCTTCTTTGTGCAACTTTTCGCAGAAGCAGCAGTTTTCTTTTCTCGACTTCCCTCCCGGGTCGACAGGACTGTGCCTTTCGCAAATGAATGTGATAGGCTTCAGCACTCCTGATGGCCGCGCGAAAGTTTCCCGTTCCTTATGCGACCTGCCCGCCTTCGATCCTGCATTTCCGGCCCCGCTTTTCTCATGACGGGCGGATGCACTCTTCGCGGCGCTCCGGCTTTTCCGATCATGGGAGCCTATTTTCCGGGCTGGATGGCCTGCGCCCTGATCGGCGTGGCGACGGCTGTGGGCCTGCGCGTCCTCTTTCTGCTGACGGGGCTTGATGCGCTGCTCAACTTCCGCCTCTTCACCTATGTCGCCCTTGGCGTCATCGCCGCACTGACAGTGTGGACACTGGTATTCGGACCCTGAACGTGCAGCGCATTCCTGTTTCCAGCAAAAAACCGGTCGGCATCCTCATCGCGGTCCTGTGCGTAGGGGCGGCTACCGCCTTCGGCATCCACGTCTCTCACGAGGACAGCGCGCACCCCTCTTCTGACAGCGGCATCATCGACGCGGAGGTGGTGCATATCGCCTCGGTCGTGGGGGGACGCCTGAAAGAACTCAACGTTTCGGTCAACCAGCATGTTCACAAGGGCGACGTACTGTACCGGATCGACCCGGAGCCTTACGAACTGACGCTCCGACAGGCCAGGGCCAATCTGGATCTGGCCAGTGCGGAAGTGGAGAACCAGACCCGCCTGCTCAGCGTCAAGACCTCCAACGCAGCCACCGCCGGAGATCAGGTCTCCCGCGCCCAGACCAACCGGGATCTGGCGGCCCGGACGGTAGAACGGCTTCAGCCTCTGGCCGGAAAATCCTATATCCCCTGGCAGCAGTACGATCAGGCCCGCGTCGCCCTGCATGATGCCGAAATATCGTTGGCCCAGTCCCGCATCCAGTCCACAGCCGCCACAACCGCCATTGGCGACCTGAAAAGTTCCATCGCTGCACGCGACGCCAGTCAGGCAGCGTATGACCGCGTCCGGTATGAACTGCGACAGACGACGATCATTGCCCCAGCGGACGGATATGTCACCAGCCTGCGCGTGAAGGTCGGTGAGGTCCTGGCCCCCTCGCAGTCCCTGTTCACGCTGATCGCGGATAACGAATGGTATGCCATGGCCAATATCCGGGAAGGCGATCTCGATGCCGTCGGGATCGGCGACTGCGTGACGGTCCACTCCATGATTGACCGCAACACGCCGATCCGCGGTCATGTCGAGAGCATTGGCTGGGGTGTTCTTTCGGTAGATTCTTCCGGAATTGCCCGCTCCCTCCCCCTTGTGCCGCGACAGATGGACTGGGTCCATGTAGCCCAGCGTTTTCCGGTCCGTATCCAGCTGGAGAAGGCAAATCCGCTTCTGCTGCGGCTCGGCGCTACCGCGACAGTCGAGGTCCGGCATGGTGCTGCCTGTCCCTGAAACCTCCCATCCTCCGGATGTCCCGGTGGATCGGGACGTGACCCGGCCCGCACCGCCAGTACGCCCATTGGGACTGGCGCGGATCTGGCGTCTGATAGGGGACCCTGCACCGGGGCGCATGGGCTATGCTCTGCGCATGGCCGCAGGCTGCACGACTACGGTTCTGGTTGGAGAAATCTGGCAGGTCCCCGATCTGGGCGTTCCAGCACTCGTAACGATGGCGCTCTGGCAGAAAGATCGCGTTACCAATGCTCTCGCCGGTGTGGCGGTGAACATCGTGGTGGTGCTCCTGCTCCTGCTGATCTATGGCCTGATCCAGCTCACGCTCGATCATCCGATGGAACTGGTGATCGTCATCGCCATCCTGTCGTTCGGATTCTTTTTCCTGGGATCGGCCAGCAAACTCAAACCCGTGGCCTATCTCTTCGGCCTGATTACCGTATTCGGGCTGGTCGTGATTGATCAGGTCCCGGTCGGGGAAGTCATCACACGGGCAATTCTTTATACGGATCTGTTCCTGGCTGTGCCGGGAGCCGTCATGATCGTGCTCGGGCTACTGATCTGCCCGTCTCCCCGCAGGCTTCTGACCGACGATATTGCAGCCCGCCTTCGCATGGCGTGCCGCCTGCTGCGCGGCGCCGATGATCGCACCCGCGAGCAGGCAACGGACATGCTGCGTACCGGCACGACGGACATGATGAAGTCTGCGAAGATGGCCAGCCTTGAAAAAATCTGGGCAGCCAGAGATCTGGCCTGCCTCAGACAGTCCGCGAGCAGCAGCGTCGCCGTTCTTGCCCTCGCCGATGAAGCAGGCCGAACCGGAATACCGGCAGAAGACGCAGCCCATCTGCTGGAAACCCTTGAAAAGATGGCTGCCATTTTCACGGATGGAGACTATCCGGCTGCCATAGAACGGCCTGCTGTCAGCCCTGCCTCTCCTGCAGCCTCCGCTCTGGCGGATATGCTGCCTGATTTTGCAACGCCACCGCCAGAGGGCGCCGCACCTGGCCTGAAGGAGAAAAAATCCGGCTTCTTTGCGGATGATGCTTTCAGCAACCCCGAGCATGTGCGCTTTGCGGTCAAGGGCACGGCTGGAGTCATGCTCAGCTATCTGGCGTTTATGGTGCTGGACTGGCCCGGTATCCACACCTGCATCATCACCTGCTTCATCGTTGCACTGCCCACGATGGGAGAAATGGTTTCCAAGCTAACCCTGCGTATCTCAGGGGCTCTTGTGGGCGGGGCAATTGGCATTGGCTCCATTATTTTCGTCATGCCCCATCTGGACGGAATCACCGGCTTTCTGGTGCTGATTTTCGCGGTGTCCCTGCTCGCGGCCTGGGTCAAGACCGGCGATGAGCGGATTGCCTATGCCGGGTTTCAGATCGGCCTGGCCTTTTACCTGTCGGATCTGAAAGGCTTTGGCCCCACCAGCGACATGGAGACCGCCCGGGATAGGATCATAGGGATCATGCTGGGCAATTTCATCACCTATGCCATGTTCACAAGCTTCTGGCCGACGAGTGCGCGCGACCGGATTGGAGAAGGTCTGCGCAAACTGGCCGAGACCCTGCAACGACAGTCTCAGGCCCTGACGCCACAGGCGCGTGCGGAGGCCATTGCCAGCACCCAGTCCACCCTTCTGGAAAGCGAACGCACTCTGGAATATGTCATGGCGGAACCCATCAACACGCGCGTTGACCTGCCCCGCCTGCAAGAAACAAAACAGGCACTTGATGACGCTGGCCGTCTTTCGGAAGACCTGCTCGTCAATCCTGACAGAACAGACCTGACCGATCACACGGCGCGACTGGCAAGACTTGCTGGATAAGCTGTGGGGAATACTGCCACTTTCATGGAAATACTCCCCTGAAACCCCGCACTAGGCGTCCAGAAGTTCCCGTGACAGTTCAACATGCTTGCGGGCATATTGCACAGAGTTAATGGCGTTCTGAACCCGCTCCTGAGCGGCTTCAGCCCTTTGCAACGCAGCAGCCGGGTCAGCACGCACAGCGGAAATCGCCTCTGCCAGCGCTGTCGGATTCTGTGCCGGCACATAAAGTATGGAGTCCGGGCCAAAATAATCTGTCAAACCACCGCAATCCGAGGAAATGACTGGAACACCCAGAATAATGGCTTCCTCCACAACGGTAATGCCCGAAGCATGACGATTGTCCTGAAGAGGAACAACCACAATATCAGCTTCAGAATAAAGACCGATCAGCTCGGAATTATTTTTTGCCCGCACCAGTTCGACGTTGGGAACATTCTTTGCCGCGTCAGATGCGGCGCGAGCGCTGCTTGCAATACTGAACTCAACGTCCGGAAGCGCCTCCGCTGCCGCACAAAAGGTTTTCCAGTCCCTGTGTTCATCGTTCCCGAGCGAGAGAACCTTGAGCTTTTTCCCCTGGCAGGTTTTGCGAGCCGGCTTCATGTCGTCCGCCCGGATACCAAAATGTACCCGCTCGATACGAAGCTCCGGAAACAGTTGACGCCCGTCATCACGGTTGCAGACCGAGAGGACAGTCAGCAGATCGAGGTGCTTCATAAGGAACCGGAAAAACCACCGTCTCCAGAACGGCTGCTTACGCCACCGGTCCATCAGCCAGACGACCTGCCCAAGAATTTTGGGCCTCTGCGTCGGCCTCAGAATGCGGAAGAGCAGCAGAACCGCCAGCATCTGCGATTCCGTGTGGGTCCATACCACATCGGCCGCAAGCAGTTGTTTGCGGTTATGCCATGCATGAACAAAGTCGAAACCCAGCACGGCGCGAGCGCCGTAACGCACAAATTTCTGAGGTAGATTTTCCTGCGAATCTTCGGAATAGACGATTTTTACATCGTCAGAGGCAGCCCGGGAGTAGCCATAAGCCTGCTCCTCGTTCAGCCCCAGAATGCGGCCTGCTTTCCAGCGTTCCCGCCAGGCCGTCCCTCCAAAACCGTACGCAAGCTGCACAAAAACTTTCATCGCATAATATCCAGCTGTAATACTTAAAAATACTTTAAAACATAAGGTGACATCAATAAAAAATTAATGAAAGATTAATGAAAAATAAGCCTTCCTTTTTCCGGCAGACGGTCTGTGGTTTTGATTGTCCGATCCAGATGTAAATCCCAAGCCACCCTCTGTGGGGACAGGCCCTCCCCGTCTGTGTCTTTCAGGAAACAGTCATGGGGAAACGCACAGGATACCGGCGCTAAAACTGGCGAATCATTTTGACACTCAGTGCCATAATGTGGACAGGAGACATCAGCCTACCCATACCGACTGATCAGGACCGCTCATGAAATCCGCACGTCTGCTGCTTTGTCTTCTTTCCGGATCTGTCCTGAGCAGTATGCCCGCCTTTGCAGCCGAGACACAACCGGCCCCCAAGCCCAAGACGACCGCGGCTGCGTCGTCACCCCACACCGCATCGCCTGCACCAAAACCCGAAACAATCACGGTTCACAGCCGCAACGGCTCCGGAACCGCTGCGGATTATCTGAACAAAGACGTGGCGCTGGGGCCACTTGGAACACGTCCGGTGCTGGACACCCCCATGTCCATCATGGTTGTCCCGCATGATGTGCTGGTGAACCAACAGAGCCGCAATATTAATGATCTCGTAGCGTATGTGCCGTCCGCCCAGCTTGAAATGCGCGGGGATCCAAATACCAGCCGGCCCCAGTCCCGTGGCTTTGAAGGCGATGTGATTGCCAACACCCGCATGGACGGGCTGAACATGGTCATCACCACGCCCTACGCCGCCGAACAGTTCGACAGCCTTCAGGTTCTGAACGGTCTGGCAGGCGCGCTTTACGGGCCGCAGAACCCGGCTGGCACGTTCGACTTCACGCTCAAGCGTCCGACGGACCGTATGACCGAACGCTTTGTCGTGGGGACGGATTCCATCGGTTCTCCTCTGGAGAGCGCGGATGTCTCGGGGCGCGTAGGAAAAAACAGGTGGTTCGGATACCGCCTCAACCTGCTGAACCAGAACGGCGAAGGCTATGTCGAAGGTTCGCATCTTCGGCGTGACCTCGTCAGTGGCGATTTCGACATTCACCTCTCGGACAAGACTGTCATCCAGCTCGATGCCAGCCAGTACACCTATGCCGAGCGCGGCTATCCGGGCGGTTTCGCCTACAGCACCGCAATCCAGCTCCCCCAGGCACCGGACCTGAGCCAGAAGGGTTATGGCCAGCCTCAGGCGGGCTACAACATGGAAACCGATACGGCTCTGGCCAAGATCATCCATAATTTCAACGACAACTGGAGCCTCAAGCTGGGCGGTCTGTGGCAGAATGCGGCGCGCAATGTCTTCAGCACGTCCAACCAGCTTCTGAATTCCTCGGGCCTCTACCGCCAGACGATTTCCGCGGCCCTCACGGCCAATGATTTCGTTGCAGGGAGCAACATGGCTTACCTGAACGGCAAATTCCGCACCGGTCCGCTGCGGCACCAGATCGAACTCGGCACGAATGGCTATGTGATGGGGAACTACAACCCCACCTCTTCCACCGGCACCCTGACACTGGGGGAGGCCACGATCGGCCATCCCAAGAGCTTCTCAAGCGTTCAGCCTTATTATTCCGGCCGCTACAAATCCGCTGATACGATGAACCAGTCGCTGCTGGCAGGCGATACCATTTCGCTGGGCAAGCACTGGTCGATCATGGGCTCCCTCGCCTGGAGCTGGCTGAGCACCAACAACTACGCCAAGACGGGCACCAAGACATCCAGCTACACACGCGCCGCCGCATTCAGCCCGATGACGAGCCTGATGTACAAGCCGACGGACAGCCAGACGCTGTATTTCACATGGGGACGTTCGCTACAGGCGGGAACGACCGCCCCGGTGGGGTCGGTCAACGTGAATGACGTCACGGCACCGCTGCGGTCGGAAGAATATGAAGTCGGCTACAAAATCCTGATCGCCAAGCGCATGCAGGTCAACATTGCGGGCTTCCGCATGTCACGTCCGTTCGGCTTCACGGACCCTGTGACGCATGTCTATGCGAATTACGGCACGCAGCGGAACTATGGCGTCGAATTTCAGGCATCGGGCAATATCACCGATAATCTGACATTTCTTGGTGGCATGACATGGCTTGATGCCCAGATGCTGGGCACGGGATCGTCGCTGACGGCCAACAAGCAGGTTGTGGGCGTCCCGCCACTGATGGCGAATGCATTGCTGGATTATCGCCTGCCGTTTCTCAAAGGCGCGGCCGTCAACGCGAATGTTCATTATATGGGCCGTCGCGCTGCCAATGTTTACAACACGACCTTTGCGCCGTCTTACGTCACGCTGGATCTGGGCGCACGGTACGCGACCCATGCCTATGGCCAGCCGCTGGTGTTCCGCTTTGGTGTGAACAACGTGACGAACCAGAGCTACTGGGCTTCCGTCTATCCATCCAGCATCAATGGCGTCAGCAACGCCACCAACTCTGCCGTGGCCGGTCTGCCACGGACGTACCATTTCAGCATCGAGCTGGACCTCTGAGCGGGGTTCAGCCTGAACTCATCGGGAAATCGTTCTGCCACAGCAGGGGCTGAAGCGTGAAGGTCCGGCGCAGGATGGTTTCAAGATCCGACCGGCCTTCGGTCTTGACCCATTCGTCCAGAGCCGTCCGGAACGTCGCAATCGCCGTCCGGGCCAGCAAACGGGCCACGAGGGACGGCATTTCGGTGGCGGGCAAGCGGGCGATCAGGGCGGAAGCGAGTGTTTCCTCCCATTCGGAATAGCGACGCAGGGCCATGTCACGCAGCGCGGGCGTCTGTTCCACCAGCCTGACGACCCCATAGGCATCCATCCGGTCGGACGAATAACAGGCGACGACCGGCACAAGCCCTGCCAGAACGGCGTCCTGTAGCGGAACGTCCAGCGGCACGGCGCGAATGGCATCGGTCAGGATCGTTGTAACGCCGTGGGTCCAGGCGAGAATGATATCGGCCTTGCCCGGAAAATAACGAAAGAGCGTCCGACGCGAGATCTGCGCGGCTTCTGCAATTTCATCGACGGACGTTTCTTCATAACCATAAGTCGAAAACAGGCGCATGGCTTCGCGCACCAGCGCGGCATGGGTGCGGTCCTTCTTGCGCTGCCGCAGCGGCCCGTCCTGTTCGCCATCCTGTTGTGCGTCTGTCGTCATGTCGTCCAGTTATCCCGAAGTCCCCAGCGAGCATAGACCCGAACTGCTGAAGCGTTCCAGAAGACAGAAACCACCGGCTTCAGGACACAAGCCGGTAACGCGCCCGGACCAGCACGTCATTTTCAAGCTGCTGCCGGAGCGCCGACATCTCCTGCGGGGCAGTCAGAACCGCCACTTCGTGAAAAAACGGGCGTCTGCCCGTCACGCGGTCCTGGAAAGCCTGTGCCAGAACCATGGCCACCGGATCACGGCTGCAACACAGGCATCCCGTAGCGTGGCGGTTCCTGAAGGGCGACGGTGCGGGAATGGCGGCGACATCGCCCCACGCCTCCTCAGGACGTGCGTTGCCGATGAGCAGCGCATGACGTCTGCGCTCTTCCGGCCATGAAGACGCTCCGGACAGGAAGTTCAGGGGGATCAGGGACGTGCGGGACGCGGTCATTGCATCCTCTTTAGCAGGGCCAGCGCAACCGGGCAGCATTTTCATGTCCCCTATTTTATGCCCCGATTTTCCTGTCCGGGATTCTTTGCCGCCGCGCAGGCGTTTTGCTACACCGTCCCTGCCTCTCGCTGTGTATGGAGGCGCTGCCTTGATCGCGGGTTCCCGAACCCGTCTCCCGTCCTTTCCAGTTACAGAGCCTGCTGCCCATGTCCTCACGCCCCCATCTGCTTGACGCCCTCGCCGATCAGGTCCTGCTCTGTGATGGCGGTATGGGGTCCCGGGTGCAGATGCTGGATCTCGAAGTCGAGCGCGATTACTGGGGGCAGGAAAACTGTACGGAAATCCTGAACCTTTCGCGTCCGGAACTCGTCCGCGAAATCCATCGCGGCTATTTCGAAGCCGGTGCGGACATGGTGGAGACGAACACGTTCGGCGGCTCCATCGTCACGCTGGCGGAGTTCGGGCTGCAGGACCGTACACGCGAAATCAACCGTACGGCTGCGACGCTGGCCCGTGAGGCGGCCGAAACGTTCTCCGACGGACGGCACCGCTACGTCATGGGCTCCATCGGTCCGGGCACGAAGCTGCCGACGCTGGGCAACATTGCTTATGACGATCTGGAAGCCGGTCTGGTCGAACAGTGCCGTGGCCTGCTCGACGGTGGCGTGGACGGGTTCCTGATCGAGACGTGTCAGGACACGCTTCAGATCAAGGCGGCCGTGAATGCTGCCAAGATTGCGCGGATCGAACTGGGTTCGGATGCGCCGATCTTCGTGCAGGTGACGGTCGAGACCACCGGTACGTTGCTGGTCGGCCCCGATATCGCCGCGGCCGCCACCACCGTTCAGGCGCTGGACGTCCCCTCACTCGGCCTGAACTGCGCGACCGGCCCGCAGGAAATGGGCGAGCATGTGCGCTGGCTGTCAGAAAACTGGCCTGGCCTCATTTCCATGCAGCCCAATGCCGGCCTGCCCGAGCTTGTGGACGGCAAGACCGTCTATCCGCTCAGCCCCGAAGAAATGGCCGTCTGGATGGAGCGCTTCGTCAAGGAAGACGGGTTGAACCTGATTGGCGGCTGCTGTGGCACATCCACGCCGCATATTCAGGCGCTGGACGGGATGCTGCGTCGTCTTGGTGGCACGAAACTGCGCCCTGCCCCGGTCAAGCGCAGCACGGTCTGGATGCCGTCGGTATCCAGCCTCTACACCCAGACACCGCTCCGTCAGGAGAACAGCTATTTCTCCATCGGCGAGCGCTGCAACGCCAATGGCTCCAAGAAATGGCGCGAGCTTCAGGAAGCCAATGACTGGGACGGCTGCGTCGCCATCGGTCGTGAACAGGCCGCCGAGGGCTCCAATGCGCTCGACATCTGCACGGCATTCGTCGGACGGGATGAAGTCCGTGAAATGAACGAGGTCGTCACACGCTTCACGTCGTCTGTGAATGCGCCGCTGGTGATCGATTCCACCGAAACCCCCGTCATTGAGGCCGCGCTCAAGCTGCATGGGGGCAAGCCGATCATCAACTCGATCAATTTCGAGGATGGTGAGCAGCAGGCCCATGACCGCATGAAGCTGGCCCGCAAGTTCGGCGCGGCGATGATTGCACTGACGATCGACGAAGTCGGCATGGCGAAGGAGCCGCAGGACAAGCTGCGCATTGCCGAACGTCTGGTTGATTTCGCCTGCACCCAGTACGGGCTGCCGCAGTCTGACCTGATGATCGACCCGCTGACCTTCACCATCGCGACGGGCGTGGAAGATGACCGCAAGCTCGGGCAGTGGACGCTTGAAGGCATCAAGCTGATCCGCGACAAATTCCCCGACATCCAGATCATTCTCGGCCTGTCGAACATTTCCTTCGGTCTGAACCCGGCTGCGCGTGCGGTGCTGAACTCGGTGTTTCTCGACCATGCCGTCAAGGCGGGCATGACGGGCGCGATCGTGCATGTCTCCAAGATCCGTCCGCTGCATCTGATCGCTGCTGAAGAGGTCAAGGTTGCGGAAGATCTGATCTTCGACCGTCGCACCGAAGACTACGATCCGCTCCAGAAGCTGCTGGAACTGTTTGCGGGCCGGAAAGCCGCCGATGCCGTCAAAAAGCGTCGTGCGGAAACACCCGCAGGACGTCTGAAGGACCGGATCGTGGACGGTGACCGCAAGGGCATCGAGCAGGATCTGGAAGATGCGATGGCGGAAATGCCGCCGCTCGATATCATCAACAATGTTCTGCTGGACGGCATGAAGGTTGTGGGCGAGCTGTTCGGTTCGGGCAAGATGCAGCTTCCGTTCGTTTTGCAGTCCGCCGAGACGATGAAGACTGCCGTCGCCTGGCTTGAGCCACATATGGAGCGCACGGAAGGCCAGCATCGCGGCACGATGGTGCTCGCCACCGTCAAAGGTGACGTGCACGATATCGGCAAGAACCTTGTGGACATCATCCTGACCAATAACGGCTACCGGGTCATCAATCTGGGCATCAAGGTGCCACTGGCGGACATGATTGCGGCCGTGAAGGAACATAACGCCGATGCGCTGGGCATGTCCGGGCTTCTGGTGAAATCCACGGTTATCATGCGCGAAAATCTCGCGGAAATGCACCGTCAGGGCTTTGACCTTCCGGTTATTCTTGGCGGCGCGGCCCTGACGCGGAATTACGTCGAGGAAGAATGCGCCCGCTCCTACGGTGCCGGTGAACCGGGACGTGTAGCGTATGCGCGCGATGCGTTCGACGGTCTGGGCCTGATGGACAAAATTGCCAACAACGACCTCGATTCCTATCTGGGCGCTATCCAGACGCGCCGCGCCAGCCAGGCGAGCCGAAAGACGGAACGCGCGCCGGAAATCGCGGAAACGCGGGGCTTTGGTGAGGTGGATCGTGACGCTGCAAAAGCCCGGCGTGAGCGCATTTCAGGCTCCGAGCCTGTCATTACGCCACCGTTCTGGGGAGCACGGGTTCTGGAAGCGACGCCGAATGCGGTTCTGCCGTTTCTCAATGAACGGTCACTGTACCAGTTTCAGTGGGGCTTCAGGAAACAGGGGCGCTCTCTCGACGAATTCATGGAATACGCCAAGATCGAACTGCGCCCCGTGCTCAAGCGGATGCTGGCGCTGAGTGCTGAACAGGACATCATCCGGCCGCAGGCGATTTACGGGTACTGGAAGGCGGCGGGCGACGGGAACGATCTCGTGCTGTTCGAAGAGGACGGCAAAACGGAAGCCGCACGCTTTGCCATGCCGCGCCAGCCCAAGGACGACGGCGAGTGCATCGCCGATTTCGTGCGGGACATCAGCGATGACGTGCGCGATGTGGTTGGGCTTCAGGTCGTAACGGTCGGGCAGAAAGCGTCCGATCTGGCGCGGGTGTGGTTCGAGGACAACCGCTATCAGGACTATCTGTACCTGCATGGCCTGTCGGTCGAGATGGCGGAAGCCATGGCGGAATACACCCACAAGCGCATTCGCGCCGAACTGGGCTTCGCGGGCGATGACAACCGCGACATGGAAAAGCTGCTCTCACAGTCCTATCGCGGCTCGCGCTATTCCTTCGGTTATCCCGCCTGCCCGCGCCTGGAGGATCAGGAACCGATCCTGAAAATGCTGGATGCCGAACGCATCGGCGTGTCGCTTTCGGACGGCTATCAGTTGCACCCGGAACAGTCGACATCAGCCCTTGTGATGCTGAATCCTCGGGCAAAATACTTTACCGTCTGAGGACGGCAGACTTTCATAAAGACGGGAAAAGACCTTCCATGACGGCCTCTTCAGTTCCGCAGACGACCTATGTCCTGACGCTTTCCTGCCCCAACCGCCCGGGTATCGTGGCGGCCATCAGCGGGAAGCTGGCGGAGCTGGATGCCAACATCACGGAAGCTCAGCAGTTCGATGACCGGGACAGCACGGTCTTCTTCATGCGGATCGTCTTCGAAGTCGCACAAGACCGGACCGGCATGCAACAGCTCCAGGAGGCGCTGGCCATTCTGGGGAACAGTTTCAGTATGGAGTGGGCCCTGCATGATCGCAGCGTCAAGCCGAAGGTCCTGCTGATGGTCTCCCGCTTCGATCACTGTCTGGTCGATCTGCTCTATCGCTGGCGTATCGGGGAACTGCCAATCGAGCCGGTTGGTATCGTATCGAACCATCCACGCGAAGTGTTCGCGGATCTGGATTTCTACGGCATTCCATTCGATCACGTGCCCGTCACGAAAGAAACGAAGCCCGCGCAGGAAGCCCATGTGCTGGAACTGCTGGCATTGAGCGGTGCCGAACTGGTTATTCTCGCGCGTTACATGCAGGTTCTGTCAAACGAGATGGCCGCCAGCCTGTCCGGTCGCTGCATCAATATCCACCACTCCTTCCTGCCCGGCTTCAAGGGTGCGCGCCCGTACCATCAGGCTTTTGCCCGCGGCGTGAAGCTGATCGGTGCAACCGCCCATTACGTTACGCGTGATCTGGATGAAGGTCCGATCATCGAACAGGATGTGGAGCGTATTTCCCATGCCGACACGCCTGAAGACCTGATCCGCAAAGGACGCGATATCGAACGTCGCGTTCTGGCACGTGCAGTCCGGTATCACATCGAACGCCGGACCATCATCAACGGCAACAGGACAGTCGTCTTCACGCCCTGAGACGGGTTTTTATTTGACGGGACATAAAAATTTCGCACGACATCCTGAATATTCTCTCCTACGCTCAACCGGCATTTTCACTGTCGGTGGCAATATTCAGATGAACGCTCGCAAAATTCTCTGTTCACTGGCCCTGTTTGCGACTTTGATCAGTCAGGCAGCCTGTTCCGGCAACTGGGTTCTTGAAAAAAGGCTGACACCGGCCGACACGCTGCAGGCAACATCCAAACGGACCGTCGTTCCCGGTACGTTTGTCATGACCGTCAAAAGCGTGAATGTTTTTAACAAGATGGTCTTTCTCAACTCCGAAGACACGTATCTGGACCGGGCCAATGTCGCCGTACAGATCACATCTTCGGTCGCCTATAATGCCGATATCCGGTTTGGTGGCGATTTCCGCAACATGGTGCTGAACAGGAAAATTCTGGTGATCGGCTCGGCCATGAAAGTCGGGGCGGATCTCGAACAGGGGATCATCGTCAACACCAAGGGTGACGAGCGGACGTATATTTTCGTCAGCCGGGCAAGCAATATTTTCTTTGAGTAAGCTTCATCTCTTGCCGGAATGCGCCCTGATCTTTCAGTGCGGATCCGGTTTCAGACAGATTATTTCATTCTATACCCCCATATTAATCAGAAGATATTTCCCAAGCCTGAGATCCAGCCTATGAAGAGCGTCCTGTCTTTATGCCGGATCCAGTCATGACCGCCTCTTCCCTTCCTGCTCAGGACCGCCTGCAGGCCATTCTCAAGGCCCTTCAGCCCGTCATGGGAGAGCAGATCAGCACCGCACCCTCCGTTCGTGAGGAACACAGCCACGGCGAGGCCATGAATGCCTCCCGACTGCCCGAGGCGGTCGTGTTCGCGGAAAGCACGCAGGATGTCGCAACCGTTTTGCGGCAGTGTCATGAATGGCGGGTTCCGGTTGTGGCATTCGGGGCCGGTACCTCGGTCGAAGGGCATGTCGTCCCGCCTGAACAGGCCATCAGCCTCGACCTGTCGCGCATGACCGGCATCGTGGAACTGAACGCCGAGGATCTGGACTGCCGGGTTCAGGCTGGCATCACGCGCCAGACGCTGAATGTGGAAATCCGCGATACCGGCCTGTTTTTCCCGGTCGATCCGGGTGGAGAAGCGACGATTGGTGGCATGTGCGCCACCCGCGCCTCGGGTACAGCCGCCGTGCGTTACGGCACGATGAAGGAAAACGTGCTTGGCCTGACCGCTGTGCTTGCAACCGGCGAAATCATCCGCACGGGCGGACGCGTCCGCAAGTCCTCCACCGGCTATGACCTGACGTCGCTGTTCGTCGGCTCGGAAGGGACACTGGGGATCATCACGGAAGTCCAGCTTCGGCTGCATGGACGCCCCGAGACCGTATCCGCGGCCATCTGCCAGTTCGAGAGCCTGCATGACGCGATCCGGACCGCCATGGAAATCATCCAGTGCGGCATTCCCATCACCCGCGTGGAACTGATGGACAGCGTGCAGATGACGGCCTCCATCCAGTATTCCGGCCTCACGGAATATCAGCCGCTGACGACACTGTTCTTCGAATTCACCGGCTCGCCTGCGGCCGTGCGCGAACAGGTCGAGACGACGGAAGCCATTGCGTCAGGCAATAACGGGCTGGGTTTTGCGTGGGCGGAGAGTGCGGAAGAGCGTACCCGTCTGTGGAAAGCGCGGCATGACGCCTACTGGGCGGCAAAGGCCATTGTTCCGGGCGCGCGGGTCATTTCCACGGACTGTATCGTTCCGATTTCGCGTCTGGGCGAGCTGATCGAAGGCGTGCATCGCGATATCGAAGCGTCCGGCCTGCGCGCACCGCTTCTGGGCCATGTTGGGGACGGCAATTTCCATACTCTCATCATTACGGACGACACACCCGAAGGGCATGAACGTGCCCTCGATCTGGACCGGAAAATCGTTGCCCGCGCCCTGTCGCTGAACGGATCATGCAGCGGTGAGCATGGCGTTGGCATGGGCAAGCTGGAATTTCTGAAAACCGAGCATGGTGCTGGAAGCCTGGGCGTGATGCGGGCGCTGAAAAACACGATGGACCCGCATCATATCCTCAATCCCGGCAAGCTCCTGCCTGCGGGCCCTGTTTACACGGGCTGAACTTTCGGGGATCTTTTGTCCTCTTTTCTTTCCAGCCCTTGCCGGATTTCAGCCTCATGCCGTCAGTTTCCAGCCTCTGCCCCGATGTCGTTCTGATCGGTGCGGGGATCATGAGTTCCACACTTGCGGCCCTGCTGCGCGAGCTCGATCCGTCGCTGTCGATGATGATGTTCGAGACGCTGGCCGATTGCGGGCAGGAAAGTTCCTATGCCTGGAACAATGCCGGGACCGGACATGCCGGGAACTGCGAACTGAACTATACGCCACAGCGCGCGGATGGCAGCATCGACATTTCCAAGGCGCTGGCGATCAACACGGAATTCGACCTCTCAAGGCAGCTCTGGGCGCACTGGGTCCGCGAAGGCCGCATTGCCGATCCGGCCTCCTTCGTGCAGCCCTGTCCGCATATCAGTCTGGTCTGGGGGGCAGAAAACGTAGCCTTTCTCAAGGCCCGTTACGAGGCGATGGTCGCCCATCACTGTTTTGCGGATATGGAATACACGTCCGATCCGGCCGTCATCGCGCAATGGGCGCCCCTTGTGATGGCAGGGCGCGATACGTCACAGCCCGTTGCGGCTACGCGCATCAGAGGAGGCACGGACGTCAATTTCGGCGCCCTGACCCACGCGCTGACGGCCTCTCTCAAGACAGACCGCAACATCGCCATTCACTACAATCATCGCGTCACCGGCCTGACACGCACCACGGACGGCCGCTGGCGCGTGACGGCCACAGATACCGAAAGCGGCTACACGACCACGGTTCTGGCGCGTTTCGTGTTCATCGGCGCGGGGGGCAATGCGCTGCCACTGCTTCAGGCCTCCGGAATTCCCGAAGCGGCACATTATGCCGGTTTCCCCGTCAGCGGCCTGTGGCTACGCTGCATGGATCCGGCCATTACCGGGCAGCACCACGCCAAGGTTTACGGCAAGGCCGCTGTCGGTTCGCCCCCCATGTCGGTCCCGCATCTCGATACGCGCGTCATCGACGGAAAATCATGCCTGCTCTTCGGGCCCTATGCGGGATTTTCCACGAAATTTCTCAAAAGCGGCTCCTGGACGGATTATTTCCGCTCCCTGACGCCTCGAAACATCATTCCCGCCCTGACCGCCGGAAAGGACAATCTCGGACTGCTGGACTATCTCGTGCGTCAGGTTCTCCAGACGAACGAGGCCCGCTTCAAAGCCCTTCAGGACTTCTACCCGACGGCCAGACCCGAGGACTGGACGAAAGTCGTGGCCGGACAGCGCGTCCAGATCATCCGACCGGACACAGGACTGCACGGAACACTGCGTTTTGGCACCGAACTCGTCAAAAGCGCCGACCGTTCCCTCATGGCGGTTCTCGGCGCCTCTCCCGGAGCGTCGATTGCAGCCTCCGTGGCCCTTCAGGTTATCCAGCAGGTCTTCCCCGGACGGCTGACAGAGGCGGACTGGCTGCCTCGTCTGCGTCAGGTCTTTCCCGCCTACGGGATTGACCTGACCAAAGACGCGCAGGCGTGTGCATTACTGCGGGAAAATACCGCGCATGTTCTGAAAATCACGGGTTAAGACCAGTAGTCACCTTTTTAGAGCCGGATTTCGCTCAACGGACGTTACAGGTTCCTTCCGCTCTGATATGATATGTATGATTTTACATTCGTCTGTTTGCTTTCACGCTCAGGAATCGATTTTACACATGACTGATGGTTCGGGCTCCGTGATCACCACCGCCTCGCCGCAGAGTTCGAAACGGCGGGATAATTCGGCCCGGCAGAAACAGATCCTCGACGTCCTTCTCGAATCCGGAAGCGCCACCATCGAAGGTCTGGCGGAGCGTTTCGGGGTCAGTCGCATGACAATCCACCGCGACTCCCACGCCCTCGTGCAGCAGGGCCTGATCGACAAGCTGCATGGCAGCATCGTCCTGCGCAACAAGGTTACGACGCAGAAAACCGTCAATTTCCGACGCTCACGCGCGACAGATCTCAAGGACGCAATCATCCAGCGTGCCGTCTCGCTGATCCAGCCCGAGCAGGTTCTGGTTCTTGATGACTCCACAACGGTCGCGGCCATGCTGCCGCTTCTGCCCGCTCTTGCGCCCCTGACGATCATTACCAATGCCGTCGGTGTGATTCAGGCGCTCTCGCCCTATCCCAACCTGAAACTGATCTGCCTTGGCGGCGACTATAATCCGCCGCGCAATGCGTTTTTCGGTCTGGTCTGCGAGCAGGCCGCGCAATCCCTGCGGGCCAACATGATGTTCCTCTCGACGTCCATCATCCATAACGCCACCGCGTTCCAGAACGATCAGGATGTGGTCAAGGTCAAGCGGATCATGATGGATATGGCGGACCAGTGCGTCCTGCTGGTGGACAGCACGAAGTTTCGCAAAGGTGGCCTGCACCGGCTGGCGTCCCTGTCGGAATTCGACCATGTCCTGACTGATTCCCATCTCAAGCCATCCATCGCGAAGGCTCTGGCGCAGGAAGACGTCAATCTCGAAATCTGCACCTGAGTGCAGATTTCAGACACGGAATATCAGGCGTCCGGCAAGTCCTGCATGAACTGCTTCAGATTGCCCCGGATCGCCTTTTCAAACAGCGTCAGAGTCTCGCTTCCGACGTAGTGCTCCACGCCTTCGGAATCGACGCGGGCATTTTCTTCACTGACGCCGAGCGCCAGCAGAAACGCCTCTACGATCCGGTGCCGGTGCCGCGCCCTGTCCGCCATTTCCTGTCCGGAAGGCGTCAGAAATACCCCTCTGTAAGGTTTCTGCGTGACGTAGCCTTCCGTCGCGAGACGGGCGAGCATTTTCGCCACTGTCGGCTGAGACACGCCCAGACGCCCGGCGATATCGACCTGCCGGGCTTCCTGCCCTTCCGACAGCAGATCCGAAATCAGCTCGACATAGTCTTCCACCAGAACGTTGCGCCGCGCCTCACGATTGGCGCGGAAGCCTTCGGAATGGGTTTCGACATCAGGCAGCGTCTCCTTCGGCGCGGTGTCCTTCAGCCGTTTTTTCCGTTCCATTCCCGTCCTGTGCCTCTATCCAGAAAACATTATTCACGGCGGAATAAAACATTCCGGACCGCTGTGCCAGTCCGGACGATCACGATTTCCAGAGATTCCGTATTTTTCATGAGGCTCATCAATATAGCATATTGAATATAAATTCCGGATGGGATTGAATACAATCCCGATGCCTGACACCAACGCCCCCCGTACGCCCTCCCCAGCCATGCGCCCGAGCCTGCCCGATGTGTTCTCCAGCATCCGCGTTCCGGGTGCGGAAGCGTCGTGGTTCAGCCGTTTCATGGCGTTCGTCGGGCCGGGATTCATGGTCTCGGTCGGCTATATGGACCCGGGAAACTGGGCCACCGACCTTCAGGGCGGCGCGCGGTATGGCTATACGCTGCTCTGCGTCATCATGCTGTCGAACCTCATGGCGATCCTGCTTCAGGCACTCTCCGCCCGCCTCGGGATTGCGACGGGGCAGGATCTCGCACAGGCCTGCCGGAGCCATTTTTCCCCGTGCGTGAACATCGTTCTGTGGCTAGCCTGTGAACTGGCCATCATTGCCTGCGATCTGGCGGAAGTCATCGGCACGGCAGTGGCGCTTCAGCTCCTGTTCGGTCTGCCCCTCCTCGGAGGCGCCCTGCTGTCCATTCTGGACGCGCTGATCGTGCTGATGCTGATGAACCGGGGCTTCCGGTATCTGGAGGCGTTCGTGATCGCGCTTCTGGGGATCATCGCCCTGTGCTTCGGGGTCCAGCTCGTCGCGGCAGCTCCGCCCGTTCACAGCATTCTGGCTGGTCTGATCCCCGATCCGAAAATCGTGACGACGCCGGGGATGCTTTATATCGCCATCGGCATCATCGGTGCCACGGTCATGCCGCATAACCTGTATCTGCATTCCTCGATCGTCCAGACCCGCGCCTACGAACGCACTCCGGCCGGACGGCGGGACGCAATCCGCTGGACGACGTGGGACAGTACGATTGCCCTGACGCTGGCGCTGTTCATCAATGCGGCCATCCTGATCGTGGCGGCAGCGGCGTTCCATAATTCCGGCCATCAGGATGTGGCGGAAATCCAGGATGCCTACAGACTGCTCTCCCCGATCCTCGGGCTGGGCATCGCCTCCACGCTGTTCGCGCTGGCACTTCTGGCGGCCGGAACGAACTCCACAATCACCGGCACTCTGGCCGGACAGATCATCATGGAAGGCTTTCTGCACCTTCGCATCCCGCACTGGGCGCGGCGGCTGCTGACCCGCGGGCTGGCGATCATTCCCGTGGCGATCGTCACGCTGATCTATGGTAACCGGGGGGTGGGCGATCTGCTGATGGCCAGTCAGGTCATCCTGTCGCTGCAACTGCCCTTTGCTGTCATACCGCTGGTCATGTTCGTCTCGGACCGGCGCAAGATGGGCGAATTCGTGATCTCGCTGCCCGTTCGCATCCTGTCATGGGGCGTGGCGGGGCTCATCCTGTTGCTGAACTTCAAGCTGCTTTACGACACCCTGGCGGGCTGAGCGTCAGGTCGGGTTGGCGACCCACGGGCTGGCCCGGAACACCGACCATCCCGTATGCTGCACGAGCCGTTCCAGCGCACGCGTGCCCAACAGGGAATTGCCCTGCGCGTTCAGCCCCGGCGACCACACCGCGATGGACGCCACACCCGGCGCAATCGCGAGAATGCCGCCTCCGACACCGGATTTTCCGGGCAGACCCACACGGATGGCAAAGGCCCCCGAACCGTCATAATGGCCGCACATCATCATCAGCGCGAGGATCGTCTGGGCGTTGCGCTCTGACATGACGCGCTCGCTGGTCAGCGGGTTCAGGCCGCCCGTCATGAGATAGGTCCCGACCTGCGCGAGCTGCTGGCAGGTCATGGTGAGGGCGCATTGATGGAAATAGAAATCCAGCGTGTCTTCGACGACATTACGGATATTGCCGAAGGTCCGCATATAGTTCGCAAGCGCCATGTTGCGAAAGCCGGTTTCGCGTTCCTGCCGCGCGACATCCGTGTCGATGTCGATCGAGGCCGGATCATCCACCAGCGGACGCAGGAAATCCAGCAGGCGCGTGCGGGCATTTTCGCGGCCATAGCGGGACACCAGAATATCGGCGATCACGATGGCGCCCGCATTGATGAACGGATTACGCGGAATGCCGTGCTCGTTTTCAAGCTGGATGATGGAGTTGAACGCGCTGCCCGAAGGCTCCTGACGTACGCGCCCCCACAACTCCTCCCCCATCGCATTGAGCGCCATGCTGAGGCTGAACACCTTGGACACGCTCTGCACCGAGAACGGAACAGCCGCATCCCCGACCGTGTGTGTCTCTCCATCCATCCCCACGACGGCCATGCCGAAGCGGTTAAGGTCCACTCGTGCGAGGGGAGGAATGTAATTGGCAACAGCACCCCGTTCGGAGGCCGTCCGCATTTCCTCTGCGATCGAGACGATAATGGACGCAAGTGTGGTCATGGGGCCTCGGTGTGTGGAACGCGATGTGACTGAAAGGACAGGAGTTTCACAGGCTGCCCGACCTTCGGGCAACCCGCACGGGCGTGAAGAGGGATATGCATTCATAGCATGGCTGAAAGAGTCTCCCTTCACGCCATGCAGATCAGGGGGAAATCACCCGATGCCGCACCACCTGCCCCACGATCACCAGCGCAGGCGATTTCACCCGCGCTTCGGCCGCCTGTTGCGCAATGGTGCTCAGCGTCCCGGTCAGCACACGCTGAGACGGCTGTGTGCCGCGCTCCACGATCGCCACGGGCCAGTCTGCCGGCAGTCCCTTTTCGAGAAGTCCGGCGGCAAGCTGCGGCAGGGTTGAAATCCCCATATAGATCACGACTGTCTGCCGACGATCGGCCATGTCGTCCCAGGGCAGATCCAGAACCCCGTCGGCTTTCGCATGTCCTGTCACGAACAGGCAGGCCTGCGCACAATCACGATGTGTCAGGGGAATGCCGGAATAGGCCGCGCATCCGTTCGCTGCGGAAATGCCCGGAACCAGCTGAAAGGCGACCCCGGCCTCTACCAGCGCTTCGATTTCCTCTCCACCGCGGCCGAAAATGAACGGATCGCCCCCCTTGAGACGCAGGACGCGTTCGCCCGCCTGTGCGCGGCGGATCATTTCACGGTTGATCTCATCCTGCGGCAGGGCATGCCGGTCCCGCTGTTTGCCAACAAACACGAGTTCTGCGTCCCGGCGAACCATGCCGAGGAGGGCCGGAGACAGGAGATTGTCGTAGAGGACGCAATCCGCATTCTGCATCAGACGCAGCGCCTTGAGGGTCAGCAGATCCGGATCGCCGGGCCCGGCTCCAACCAGCCAGACCTCTCCGGGTTTACGTTCCGCGTCCAGAAGCGCGTTCAGCAGTGCATCCGCTCGGATCGCGTCGCCATTCCGGGCGGCTTCCGCGCCGGGGCCATCCAGAAAATCCTCCCAGATGCGCTTGCGGTCCTGCACCTGTGGGTAATGCTCCGAAACCCGTGCCCTGCGGGATTGCATATAAGCGGACAAACGCCCCGTCCCCTCGGGCAGGAGCGCCTCGATCTGTTCACGCAGACGGCGTGCCAGAACCGGAGCGGCGCCCCCTGTGGACACGGCCACTCGCACGCCGCCCCGGCGGACCTGAGCCGGTGTGATGAAGCTCGACGGCTGCGGATCATCTACCGCGCAGACAGGAATGTTCAGCGCATCGGCCAAAGCCGCAACCTGCCGGTTGACCTCGCGGCTATCGGTTGCGGCATAGACCAGCCGACAGCCTGGCAGATACTCCCTCAGGGCCGCCTCATCCGCCCGTCCACCAACATGGCGCACCGCGCCGCTCTCAACCCAACCCTGCACAACCGGATTGAGGGTCTCGGCCAGAACATCAATCCGCGCGCCATGATCGAGCAGAAGCCGCCCCTTGTTTACGGCGATTTCTCCACCTCCTACCAGCAGAACGCGCGCCCCCGCGAGCCGAAGGGAGACCGGAAACCAGCCACCCTCTGGAAGGGCGTCTGAACTGGAATGAGAAGGCTGGCTGTTCATTGAGGCACGGATTTCCGGATCTGGGGCAGGCAGAGGCTTATGAAGCCGCATTCAGCGACAGCCCGGCCACGACGTCAAATCCGAAAATCATGTCTTCAGGGGCGGGGCACGCATCCGCTGTCAGCACAGGCCCGCAAAGGCAGTTACCAGCCGCCCTGTCCGCCCGGACCGCCGCTTATGCCACCACCGCCCATACCGCCACGACCCTGGCTTCCCATGCCCTGGCCGACCATATTCTGACCATACCCCCTGTCGCCATGATGATGGTGATGCCGGTCATTGTCCCGACGGCCATCGTAAGGGCCGTCACAGGCTGCAAGCGACAGCGTCAGAGTGGCCCCGAGAACCACAGCTAGAATTTTTTTCATGAGATACTCCATCACGACTGTGTCGATGCCCATCATGCCCGGCGAAATATGGCGTTCTCAAGGACAGCACGGTAACGGAAAATGACAATCCCGGATCGTGGAGGAATATTCCCGCAGACGGCACGGCAGAAATGGCGTAATTCTTCAGAAGCAGAGAGGCTGTTGACTGGCCTCGCGGACTGCACTTCTTTCAGGGAGCGTGTCTCATGGCTGGATTGATGGTCAAAATCTTCAGATCCCTCCAGCAGGGGCCCGGCTTCATCATCCTGCTCGTGCTGCTGGCCGTTGCCTCCTTTGTGGGGTATGAAATCCTGTACGCGCTTGTCCGATAAGGCGCTCACCACAGACTGGACTTTGCTTCATGACGAAAGGCGATCTTGAAAAGCGCCTCGATTTTCTTCGGGAAGCATCCCGGCTGAAGGATATCCTCAGACGGACCTATACCCATGGTGGGCAGACCGAAAGCACGGCGGAACATACCTGGGCCCTTTGTCTTCTGGTCATGACTTTTGCCGACCAGCTTGAAGGCATCGACCTTCTGAAGCTTCTGAAAATCTGCATTCTTCATGATCTCGGCGAAGCCATTCATGGCGACGTCCCCGCAATCTCCGCTCATGCGTCCGCCAACAAAGCGGCGCAGGAGCGCGAAGACCTGCTGACGATCATGGCCCCCCTGCCTGATGAGCTTCAGGAGGAGTTTCTGGCGCTGTGGGACGAGTATGAAAACGCGGCTTCTCCGGAAGCACGGCTGGCCAAGGCGTTCGACAAGATCGAGACCATCAGCCAGCACAATGCCGGGCTCAACCCGGATGATTTCGACCATACGTTCAATCTGACCTATGGCCGAAAATATACCGATGCGACCGAACTGACGCGCCGGATCCGCGACATTCTGGACGAGGAAACGCGCCGGAACATGATACGAAGCCGGAACATGGTGGCGGGCTGAACCGCCCTTTAGGCTCGACATGCGGAGGCAAATCCGTCAGAAGCGGCTTCAAATGGCCTTCCGCTGTTACGAAATCCTTACGGATTCGTGACATTCTGCATCTGATGTGGACGTTCAGGCCCGCACGACAATGCAGGAGCAGGCAGAAGAGCGCATGCCAGACCATGACCTGAAAATCGGCATTCTTCCGTCTGTGAGCCGCCCGCTGCTCTGTCCGGTTCTCAGGGTTGTCTGGGGTATCGGGGGGCTGATGTGCAGCGCCTCCGCATTCGCACAGACCACGCCTGCTTCCACTGCGACACCGCCCGCAGCACAGAGCAGCGGCACAAGCGTTACGACATCCACGACCTCCGTGAACGGAGACGAAAAGATCGTCGTCAAGGGCCACAAACCCGCCGGAGCCGTTCTGGGGGATGCCAAGGCGATCATGCAGATCCAGTCCGATGAGATCCGTTCCTATGGCGTCGATACCGCAGCCGATCTCCTGACGGCCATTGCCCCCGAAACCCGTTCGGGCCGGGGCGCTACCGGGAATACGCCGGTTGTGCTGCTCAACGGCAAGCGCATTTCGGGAATGCAGGAAGTCAACGACCTGCCCTTCGAAGCCATTGCCCGTATCGAGATCTTCACCGAGGAAGAAGCCCTGCGTTACGGCTATCCGGCTGATGAGCGCGTGGTGAACATCATTACCGTGAAGAATTTCCGCGCTGTCCGGATGCGTGCCTATGGCAGCACTTCCACCGATGGTGGGGGAGACGACGGGGTTCTGGGCGCGAGTTTTACGAAACTCTCAGGCGAACGGCGGATCAATCTGAGCGCGCGTTATGAGGCGCAGGCCCGTCTGCTCGACAGTGATCGCGGTGTCACGCCCCCGTCCGCAAGCGGCCTGTATTCCAACGCGGGCAATGTCACGTCTGTCAGTGGTGGCAGCCTCGATCCGGCTCTGGATGCGCTGGTCGGGCAGAGCGTTACATCCGCAGGCGTACCATCACTGGTGGCAGGGCAGGTTCCGACGCTTCAGGATTTCACGGCCTATGCCAATGCGCCGCATGTCAGTTCGAACGCCTCGGATTACAGCCTGCAGCCCCGAACACATGAACTGAGCCTGAACGGCGTCTATGCCGACCAGATCTTCAAGACTGTTTCGGCGTCATTCAATGCCAGCTACACCCACAGCAATTCCGAAAGCCTTCAGGGACCGGCACGCGGCATCCTCACCCTTCCGGCTGACAGCCTTTATTCGCCGTTTTTCCAGGACACGCTGCTCTACCGGAACTACACCACCGTTCCCGCCCTGCAACACACGGCGCATACGGACACCGTTCATGCCGGGTTGAATTTCAACGGCGATGTCGGGGACTGGAAATGGAACAGCACCGGGAGTTTCGACCGCTCCACCACGTCCACCAACAGCCAGACCGGCCTTGACCTGAGCGCCGCCCAGACAGCCCTGACCAGCGGCCTCGGCAGCTTCGATCCGTTCTCTGAAGTGGACCGCAACTGGCTGAACAGCCGTCTGGTCAATCGCGGCCACACTACCGGCACGAGCGGCGAAGTCACGGGCCTGCTGTCGGGCTCGCTCTTTTCCCTGCCCGCGGGGGATGTCTCCACCAGCATCGCGCCGACCGGCACCCTGACGGAACAGAACGCCACCTCGCTCAGTCAGGGCAAGCTGCAACGCACCCATATCAGCCGCGACGTCGGAACCCTTCAGATCGACGGCGATATTCCCATTGCCAATGCGCGCAAGCATGTCCTGTCGTTTCTGGGCAAGCTCGATGCGAACATCAATGGTGCCATCAGCCAGGTGTCCCATTTCGGAACGCTGGGAACGATCGGCGGCGGCGTGACGTGGGAGCCTGCGCCGTGGGTCCAGTTCCCGTTCTCCGTCACCGACCGCACCGAGGCCCCCGGCGCCACGGACCTCATTGCCCCGCAAATCGAGACGCCCAACGTCACGACCTATGATTACGTCACCGGACGGTCGGTGCAGGTGACGACGATTTCAGGCGGCAACCGGAACCTTCAGGCCGCAGACCGGCACGAAATCAGTATCGGGACGATTATTTCCCCGAGCTTTCTCGACGGTGCCCGTCTGCATGTGAACTACGTTCGGGACCGGAACCACAACCCGGTCATGAGCCTGCCCACCGCGACCGCCGCCATCGAAGACGCTTTCCCAGACCGCTACCAGCGCAATTCGGACGGAATTCTCGACGTCGTCGATATCCGTCCGGTCAATGCGCTGATGGAGAAGCGCAATGAGTGGAACGCGACATTCTCGTTTTCCAGACCGCTTGGAAAAAAGCCGGAAGGAAAAGGCGGGAAACATGCTGCGGGAGGACGGTATTATATTGTTCTGACGCAGGTCTGGCGCCTCAAGGACACCGTGCAGCTCCGCGGGGGGCTGCCTCCCATCGACCTGCTCAACGGCGGGACCATCGGCGGAACAGGGGGCCAGCCACGGCATGAAGTCGAGCTTCAGGGTGGTGTCTTCAAAAACGGGTTCGGCTTCCGCCTCGTGACCAAATGGCAGTCCGCAACGTCAACGCTCGCCAGCACCCATGCCAGCAGCCTGTTCTTCAGCGATCTGGCCACGGTGGATACGACGGCCTTTGCCGATCTGGGGGAAATTCCGCGCTGGCAGAAGCGCAGCTGGGCCAAGAATTTCCGGGTCATGGTATCGGTCAGCAACCTGTTCAACAGCCGCATCCGCGCCCGTAACGGCCTTGGCGTGACACCGGCGGGCTATGAACCCGCTTTTCTGGATCCGCTGGGCCGGACTGTCTCCATCTCGATCCGCAAATCGGTCTGAGACAGGTTAGCCCGCCGGCACATAAACACGATGAAAGCGGCTCCCCAGCGCGGTCAGGACTTCGTATCCGATCGTCCCTGCGGACCGTGCCAGCGCATCCACATCCTGCTGCGGGCCGAGAACGGAAAGCACATCTCCCGCTTTCAGGTCGGCAGGCGCCTCGGTCATATCCACGGAAATGCTGTCCATTGAGACACGCCCGATAACCGGGAGCCGCGTTCGGCCATACCAGACACTTGCCTGACCGGCCTGAGCACGGAAAAACCCGTCTGCATATCCAAGGCCGAGCGTGGCAACCCGCGTGGCTTTCGGGGCCGTCCAGCTCAGGCCATATCCCACCCGGTCTCCGGCCTGTATCGTCCGGATCTGTGCAATCCGTGCATCGAGCGAAACGACTGGCGCGAGAACACGACGTCCTTCGGAAGGCGCAATTCCATAAAGGGCCGCGCCGGGCCGGATCAGTTCAAAATGATAGTCCGGACCAAGAAAAATTCCCGATGATGCCGCCAGAGAGCGGGGAACACCGGGAAAAGCCGCTGCCATCGTCACAAAACGCTGTCGCTGCATCTCGTTGGCCGAGCTGTCAGGCATATCCGCACAGGCCAGATGGCTCATGACGAGTTGCAGGTTCAGCCCGTTGAAGAGGGCGCGTTCCGCCAGATCCTCAATACTCAGACCGAAGCGCGACATCCCGCTATCGAACTGGAGCGCCGCCGGAAAAGCCTGCCCCGCCTGCTCGCAGAACCGTTTCCAGCTCCGTACCTGATCGAGACTGTTCAGAACGGGGATGAGGCCGTGAGCCGCCATACTGCCCTCACAACCCGGCATGAAGCCATGCAGCACGAAAATCCGTGCCTGGGGCAGGACAGCCCGTAGCGCAATGCCTTCATCAAGATGCGCGACAAAGAATGTTCCGGCACCCCGCCCGGCCAGAGCCTGCGCCACCTGCGCCGCTCCCAGTCCATAGGCATCCGCCTTGACCACCGCGGCACATTCAGCCCCCGCGCCGAGCCCGGCTACAAGATCGTAATTATTGGCAATGGCTTTCAGGCTTACGGTCAGCCATGCCCCCGCCCTGGCGGATGCGTCGTCCTGAGAAAATATGTGCATGGGGCCGTCCGCAAGGATGTAATGCCCCTTTATGGCACTCCCGTCGCACGAAGCAACGTTCTCACCCCTCTTTTCAGAACGGAGATTCTGCGCAACAAGACGCTCTTGTCCGTATACGAACGCAATTTTCCGTCACAAGCAAAAGTAAGAAAATACCGTTTGTTTTCAACGACCTATGAACGCTTGACTATACCCCTTTAGTAAGCACTTAGCGGTAAGTGATGCCGCAAAACATATTTTTGGCATCCAGTTTATGGCCTTAAAAAATAAGGGTGCGTTCAATTATGCCAAAAAGCCCATACACACTTTACAAGCAGGACCGTTCACCAAATTGGTCTGTTCGTTTTACCGTAGATGAAAAAGTAATTCGGAAATCTTTAAAAACTGAAGATGAAACTGAAGCCCGCACGAAGGCGCAAAAAATATATTATGATATAATATTAAAAAAGGAAGCTGGAATTAATATCAATTTTTCAACTTTTGATAGCTTCATAGATCATTATATAAAACATAAAGACAGCAAGAAAAAAGATTGCAATTTTAATCTTATATTTTCTGTTGTTATAAAAAAATTCTTTCAAAACAAAAAGCCCAATGAAATTTCGCAGGAATATATAAACCGATATCCTGACTTCAGACGAACATTCGGAAGAACATACACCGGAAGAAAATATAAACTTCGCAAAGAAATTGCTGATGGCACCATCAAATTAGAAATTAACTGGATCAATTCGTTTTTGGGCTATTGTGAACGCCAAAGGTTTGTCACAGACATCCCCAGAATTAAAACAAATATCCAGATAACACGACGTTCAGCTTTTAATGATACTGAAATAAAAGTTGTCAGAAATCAGTTAGAAGAAGATATCGAATATGCAAGACGCGGATTTGGTAAGCAGCTTATAAAATATTATTTTGAATTTCTTCTATATACCGGATGCCGCCCTTGCGAATGGTTCAATTTGAAATGGCAAAACATCAATACAACGGATGATCTAATCACTATTTTTGTTCATGGAAAAAACAAGCAGCGTGAACTTGTCGCATTGCCAGAAATCCGCTTGATCCTGTCCAACTTGTATAAGATGCAGACCAAGCGAC
>NZ_BEWL01000016.1 GCF_002723915.1 Gluconobacter albidus | reverse complement strand
GGGCCTGTTCCTGATCGTGCCTTTTCTCGATCAGATTGACGCCGTTGTGGACCAGCGCATCCGCACGGTGCCCGTGCATACGCGTCAGACCCTGACGCGCGATACGACGCCGGTGGATGTGGACGCGGTCGTGTTCTGGATGGTGCATGATCCGCTGCGGGCCATCACGGAGCTGGACAACTACGAGGGTTCGGTCTCGATGGTTGCGCTCACGACGCTGCGCGAGGTTGTCGGCAGTTCGGATCTGGCGACGCTGCTGGAAGACCGCCGCCGCATCGACGGGGAACTACGTGACCTCATCGAAAGCAAGACGCGCGAATGGGGCGTTACGGTTCAGGCTGTCGAGATTCGTGACGTACAACTGCCCGACAGTCTTCAGGACGCCATGAGCCGTCAGGCGCAGGCCGAGCGCGAGCGTGCGGCCCGCGTCACGCTGGCTTCGGCGGAGCGGGAAGTGGCGCACGAACTGGCGCAGGCAGCCAAGACGTACGAGGCCTCGCCGATCGCGCTCCAGATCCTTCAGATCAACCGAATTTTTGAAATGAACAAGAACCGCGGCACCACCATCCTGATGCCGACGACCATGGCGGATGTCATGACATCCGCAACGGCCTTCGCCGCCGCGATGCAGATCGTCCAGCCGGAGGCGGGTGCCCCGGCTGCGACCGGTGAGGTCAGCGGCTGAAGCTGGCGACCATGCCCGGCAGGTTACGCTGACGCCGTGTTGCGAGCCGGGCGGCCGTCAGGACTGAGCGGGCCTGCGAAATCGCCGTGTCGAGCTCCGAATTGATGATCGTGTGATCGAATTCGGACCAGTGGGAAATTTCGTTCAGCGCCGCCTGCATGCGCTTGGCGATTTCTTCCGGATGGTCCGAAGCGCGCTTGTTCAGGCGGCGTTCCAGTTCTTCCAGAGACGGCGGCAGAACGAACAGGCTCACCACATCGTCCGGCAGGGCCGCGCGTAAAAGGCGGTGCCCCTGCCAGTCGATATCGAACACCATGTCATGCCCGGCATCCAGGGCTTCCTCAACCGGGGCGCGCGGCGTGCCATAGCCCCGGCCGAACACTTCCGCCCATTCCAGAAGCTCGCCATCCGCAGCCATGCGGCGGAATTCCGCGATATCCCGGAAATGGTAATGCACCCCCTCGACTTCCCCCGGACGCGGTCCGCGCGTCGTGACCGAGACGGAATGGCGCAGGGTCGGCTCCGAAGCGCGCAGGGCGTTGGCAATGGTGGACTTGCCCGCACCAGACGGGGCCGAGATCACCAGACAGACGCCACGGCGGGGCAGTTGGGTCATGGGGTCTCCTTAGGAATAATGGGCCGGACAGGAATGTTCTGCCGAAGCGTCTAGCGTGAAAGGGGTGGGGGTGGCCAGATATTCGGAGCCTGTTCAGGGCGCTGCCCTGAAACCCGCAAAGGGACGCAGTCCCTCTGAACCTATGAATTTACAAACGGGATCAAAGGGGGCGAGCCCCTTTGTGGGGCGCGGGGCAACGCCCCGATCCTCACGGCTCGGACTGAAGCTGCGCAACGATGGCACTACTGATCGTCCGCCTCGTCGGGCCGCCCAGCACATGGCCGAGCGGCGCCAGCACTTCGATATGGTCACAGACGATCTTGAAAACCGCGAGCATCGGCACGGACAGGAACGCACCGGAGATGCCCCACATCCAGTCCCAGAACAACAGTGATCCCATGACGAAAACGGGATTGAGTGTGAAGCGTCGGGCCAGCAGCATGGGCGTGATGGTCTCGCCTTCCAGCACATGGATCAGCAGATAGATCGACGGCGGCAGGAGCGCGTACAGCAGGGAGGGGAAACTGAACAGCCCGACCACGAAATAGACGACCACACCCGTGAGCGGCCCGATGATGGGGATGTAGTTCAGTAGGAAGGCCAGCACGCCCCACAGGAGCGGGTTGGGCATGCCGGTCGCCCAGCACTGGATCATGTTCACCAGCCCCACACCCAGATTCATCATCGTGATCGTGACGAGATAGAGCGAGACATTCTGCTCGATCTGGGTCGCCATTTCCACGAGACGGCGCTTCTTGGCGTAGGTCGGCATGATCTCGACGCAGCGGCGCAGGAGCGTGTCGCCTTCCGTCATGAGGAAGAACAGCATCAGCAGCATCGAGAAGAAGCCGCCTGCAAGCTCGCGCGTCCCGGCGAGAACGGAAGAGCCGAGCCGGGAGAGCGCCGTCTCACCGCTGATCGGTTCGGTGACGCCATGCGCTGTATGCGTGTTGCCCGAATGGCCGCTGAACATGGCCGACAGGCGCATGTAATCGTGCTGGATCATGTCGATCGGCCCGCTGAGAACGGCCAGCTTGCTCTGCAACGCGGGGAGCGTCTGTGGGGCACGGGTGATCCAGCCGGCGGCCGGAACGGAAATCGTCGTGGCGATTCCGCCCACGATTCCGAACATCATGACAATCAGCAGCAGCCCCGCCAGATGCCGGGGCAGGCGCAGACGCTGGGTCAGGAATCGCATGGGCGCGATCATGAGCAGGTTCAGCACGAGCGCGAAGACGAAGGGAAGCAGGATGGGCGCCGTGAAATACAGCGAATAGAACACGGCAAGAATCGTCAGGATCAGGACGCACATGTCCCGGATGTTCAGATGTTCGCGCAGCAGGTTGCGGTCGAGCGTGGGGTCCGGAAAATCACCGTCCGGCAGCAGTTTCTCGCCGGATTTTTTCCCAGGTTTTTCAGGGGGTTTTCCTGACGTAGACGCAGTGTCGCTACAGGCAGGGTCGGCGGAGGACGCGATGGGACGGCCGGACATGATTTCTGCCTGAAGCGAAAGACGGGGCACACGGACCACCAGTTGACCCTGACGATCCGCGAAAGGACACAGTTGCGTGTTCTGCCCAAAAAAACCCTTGAACTCCAGTGGCATCAGGTCACTAAATCATGAGGAGCGCCCGTGAATGTGTCGTCAGCCGCATTCACCGGTTTATCGCAGACTCAAGGAGACCAATCATGGCCTGGAACACACCGAAAGTTACCGAAATCCCGCTGGGCGCAGAAATCAACTCGTATGTCTGCGGCGAGAAGAAATAAGCCTCTTCCCCGAGGCCCCGTCCTTGAGGAATATGGCACGGCCGCTCCCCTTCGGAGCGGCCGTTTTCATTCATGGGTGCCGCAGGGCACCCGATTCAGACGGTTTGTGAAAAAATGATTGATGTCATCGTGCTTGGCGCGGCGGCAGGGGGCGGTTTTCCGCAGTGGAATTCCGCCGCACCCGGCTGTGTGGCCGCCCGCACGCGACAGGGCGCGAAAGCCCGGACCCAGGCCTCCATCGCCGTCAGCGCCGACGGAAAACGCTGGTTCATTCTCAACGCCGCGCCCGATCTGCGCCAGCAGATCATCGAGACCCCGGCCCTGCATCATCAGGGCAGCCTGCGCGGAACGCCCATTCAGGGCGTCGTCCTGACCTGCGGCGAAATCGACGCCATCACGGGGCTTCTGACGCTGCGCGAACGCGAACCCTTCAGGTTGATGGGGAGCGAATCGACCCTTCGGCAACTGGCGGACAATCCGATGTTCGGCGCGCTCGACCCTGAGATCGTGCCGCGAATCCCGCTGCTTCTCAACGAACCCATGTCCCTGATGAACAAGGACGGGATTCCCTCGGGTCTGCTGCTCACGGCCTTTGCTGTTCCGGGCAAGGCTCCGCTTTACGCAGAGGCCGCGGGCTCAAAACCCGACGAAACGCTGGGTCTGTCCATCACGGACGGTCTGAAAACGCTGCTCTTCATTCCCGGATGCGCGCATATCACGCCGGAGATCGTGGAGCGGGTGGCTGCGGCCGATCTCGTTTTCTTCGACGGGACGCTGTGGCGGGACGACGAAATGATCCGCGCCGGGCTGAGTCCCAAGAGCGGCCAGCGGATGGGGCATGTTTCGGTGAATGATGCCGGTGGCCCCGTTGAATGTTTCACGATGTGCGAAAAACCTCGCAAGGTCTTGATTCATATCAACAACTCCAACCCGATTCTGTTCGAAGACAGCCCCGAACGCAAAAGCGTCGAACGCGCCGGCTGGACGGTTGCGGAAGACGGCATGACTTTCAGACTGGACACACCATGACGCTCCTCACCCCTGACCAGCTTGAAGAGAGGCTTCGCCAGATCGGTGCCGAGCGGTATCACAACCGGCATCCGTTCCATCGCAAACTGCATGACGGCAAGCTCGACCGCGCGCAGGTTCAGGCCTGGGCGCTGAACCGCTACTATTATCAGGCCCGCATCCCGGCCAAGGACGCGACCCTTCTCGCACGTCTGCCCACGGCCGAGCTGCGCCGGGAATGGCGCCGCCGGATCGAGGATCATGACGGCACGGAGCCTGGAACGGGTGGTGTCGCGCGCTGGCTGATGCTGACGGATGGTCTTGGGCTGGATCGCGACTATGTGGAAAGCCTCGACGGTCTGCTTCCGGCGACGCGCTTTTCGGTTGATGCCTATGTGAATTTTGTGCGGGACCGCTCCATTCTGGCCGCCATCGCGTCGTCACTGACGGAGCTGTTTTCGCCCACGATCATCAGCGAGCGCGTCTCGGGGATGCTGCGGCATTATGATTTCGTGTCGGAAAAGACGCTGGCCTATTTCACGCCCCGTTTGACGCAGGCTCCCCGGGATTCCGATTTCGCGTTGGCCTATGTCCGCGAAAATGCCCGCACGCCCGAGCAGCAGAAAGAGGTTCTGGAAGCTCTGGAGTTCAAATGCTCCGTGCTGTGGACCATGCTGGATGCGCTCGATTATGCCTATGTGGATGGCCACATTCCGCCGGGCGCTTTCGTTCCATGAGGGACCAGTCCTGTGTCGCGGAGGAGACGGTCCTCTCCTTCGCGCGCGGCCATCGGCTCCAGCACGATCGCGTGAGAGACCTGTGGATCGTGCAGGCGCCTGAGAAAGCGTTTGTGATTGAGGGCTCCGCGCCGCATATTCTGCGGCTTCTGGATGGGGAGCGCAGCGTCGGCGACATCATCCAGAAGCTTGCAAACGAGTTTTCCGCCCCGCGTGAGGTCATTGCGAAGGATGTCCTCGCGCTTCTTTCTGAACTGACAGAAAAGAACGTCCTGCACACATGACATTGCCTTCGCCGCCGATGAGCCTTCTGGCTGAACTGACGCATCGTTGCCCGCTTTCCTGCCCCTATTGCTCCAATCCGCTTGAACTTGAACGAAAAGCCGCAGAACTCGATACCGCCGGCTGGCGCTCCGTGCTGGAGCAGGCTGCCGAACTTGGTGTGTTGCAGGTTCATTTTTCCGGCGGCGAGCCGATGGCCCGACCCGATCTCGTCGAGCTGGTAGCCCTTGCACGCAAACTCAACCTGTATTCCAACCTGATCACCTCCGGGGTTCTGCTGGATGAAGCGAAGCTGGAAGCGCTGGACAAGGCCGGGCTGGATCATATCCAGCTATCCTTTCAGGACGTGACGGAAGCGGGCGCCGAGCGGATTGGCGGCCTCAAGGGGGCGCAGGCCCGCAAGATCGCGGCGGCCCGGCTCATCCGGGCGTCCGGCATTCCGATGACGCTCAACTTTGTGGTGCACAGGGAAAATGTCGCCCGCATTCCCGAGATGTTTGCGTTGGCACGGGAACTCGGGGCCGGACGGGTGGAGATCGCGCATACCCAGTATTATGGCTGGGGACTGAAGAACCGCGACGCGCTTTTGCCCAGTCGCGAACAACTCCAGGACGCGACGCGCGCCGTTGAGACAGAACGCGCGAAGGGAGGCCTCTCCATTGACTATGTCACGCCGGATTATCACGCGGACCGGCCAAAACCCTGTATGGGAGGCTGGGGGCAGCGTTTCGTGAATGTCACGCCTTCAGGGCGTGTGCTGCCGTGCCATGCGGCGGAAATCATTCCAGATGTCGCTTTCCCGAATGTTCAGGACAGGACCCTGTCGGATATCTGGAACTGTTCGCCCCTGTTCAACATGTTCCGTGGGACGGACTGGATGCCGGAACCCTGCCGGTCCTGCGCGCGCAAGGAACAGGACTGGGGCGGCTGCCGCTGTCAGGCTCTGGCGCTGACGGGTAATGCCGCCAACACCGACCCCGTCTGCAGTCTCTCGCCTTTTCACGACCGTGTGGAAAAAGCCGTGGCGGAAGCGTCAGAAAAGCCGGAGCTTGTATACCGGCGTTTCTGACATATGGCTCTTTTCCGCCAGGATCAGGAGCGGGCAGGGACGTTTCGCAGGAATGCGAGGCTTTCGACGCAGGCTGCGGCGGCTTCGCGGCCCTTGTTCTCGGCGTCTTCGCGGGAGCGGTCCACAGCCTGCTGTTCGGTGTAGGTCGTGAGGATGCCAAACGCGATCGGCACTTCGGTGGCAAGCTGGGCCTGCATGATGCCGATGGTGGCGCCCAGCGAGATGAACTCGAAATGCGCGGTGTCGCCCTTGATGACGCAGCCGAGGCAGATCACGCCCTCGTATTGGCCGGATTTCGCCAGACGCTGTGCGAGAAGGGGCAGTTCAAAAGCGCCCGGGGCATCATAGACGTCCACGTCCGTGATGCCGCGCTCTTGGAGCCATTCGAGCGCGCCATTCTTCAGGCCGCCGGTGATGCTCGTGTTGAAGCGGCTGGAAACGATCGCCACTTTCGGAGCCGGAGAAAGCTGCAGGTCGGGGGCTACGGGAATATGTGTGCTCATGCCGGCTGTTCCTGAAGGAAATGGCCCATCCGCGTGCGTTTGGTCGCAAGATAGGCGCGGTTGAAAGGGTTGGCTTCGATTTCCAGCCGCTCGCTGGATTTTACGTCAAAGCCGAAGCGGACGAGGTTGGATTCCTTGTCCGGATTGTTCGTCAGAAGGCGGAGCGAACTTACGCCCAGATGCCGCAGCAGGTCGGCCGCCGCATCCCATTCGCGGGCATCAGCGGGCAGGCCGAGGGCCTCGTTGGCCTCCACAGTGTCCATCCCATGATCCTGAAGCTCATAGGCGCGGATCTTGTTGGCCAGCCCGATCCCGCGACCTTCATGGCCACGCAGATAGACCAGCACGCCGGATTCCGAGGCCGAAATCCGCTCAAGAGCCTCGCGGAGCTGCGCGCCGCAGTCGCAGCGCATGGAGCCGAGCGCATCGCCCGTCACACATTCCGAATGCAGGCGTACCAGTGGCACGCCCTTGGACGGATCGCCCTTCACCAGCGCGACATGCTCCACGCCATCGACGGCGCGGAAGGCATGAATGCGCAGATCGTGACCGCCGAAAATGCTGGGGAGGGCAGATTCGGCCACCATTTCGCCCGCAGCCGGAACGGGCGTGCAGATCAGATCGTGGCCCGCGATGGCGCCACGTCCATGCTCGCGGCACCAGTCCTGAAGGTCCGCGATACTGACGATGGGCATGTTGTGGCGGGCGGCATATTTCCGCAGTTCCGGCAGGCGCATCATGCTGCCGTCATCGGCCATGATTTCGCAGATCACGCCAGCGGGCTCCAGCCCGGCCAGACGCGCGATGTCGATCGAGCCTTCCGTATGACCGTTTCGGCCCAGCACGCCTTCGGGATGGGCGCGGAGGGGGAAGATATGTCCGGGCGAAACGAGATCGTCCGCCTTGGCCGCAGGATTGGCAGCAATGACAATCGTGCGGGCGCGGTCGGCGGCGGAAATGCCGGTCGTCACACCTGTTGCCGCTTCGATCGAAACCGTGAAGGCCGTGCCGCGCGGGTCGCGGTTGCGCGCCACCATGGGTGGCAGGGCGAGACGGTCTGCCTGTTCCGCTTCCAGCGGCAGGCAGATCAGCCCGCGCGCCTCGCGGACCATGAAGTTGATGGCTTCCGGCGTGGCGAACTGTGCCGCCATGACCAGATCGCCCTCGTTCTCCCGGTTTTCGTCATCGACCATGACGACCATGCCGCCCGCGCGGATGGCCTCGATGGCTGCTTTCAGGGACGGCTTCATGAGGCCACCTTTCCAAGGCTGGGGGAGAACCGCAGCAGGTTCTCGACATATTTGGACAGCACATCGACCTCCACATCCATCCGGTCCCCGACCGACAGTGTGGAGAGGTTGGTGTGTTCCCAGGTGTGCGGGATGATCGTCAGGCCGACTTCGAAACCGGCCTGATTGCCGCGCGTGATGTCATCATGCAGATCGTTCACCGTCAGGCTGATGCCGTCGAAGGTGATGGAGCCCTTTTCCACGACATACTGGCGCAGTGCCTGCGGGACGAACACGCGGAGGGCATAGGAATCGCCCGCTTTTTCAACACTGGCGAGGGTCGCCACGCCATCCACATGACCCTGCACGATATGGCCTGAAAGACGCGTGCTGGCAGCAACGGCGCGTTCCAGATTGACGCGCGATCCGGCTTTGAGCTGATCCAGTGGTGTGCGGGAGAGCGTCTCGCCGCTGAGATGGAACGTTGCCACGCCCGCTGAATCGAAAGTTTCGACCGTCAGGCACACGCCGTTCACAGCCACGCTTTCGCCGAGTTCCAGATCGGGGAAACCGGTCTCCACGGTCAGGTCCATGGCCTTGTCGCGGACGGATGCTGAGCGGACTGTGCCCAGACGCTCTATGATTCCAGAGAACATGCGTTTTCCCTCAGCAGTCGCAGCGGGCTCTCGTCCCGCGATTTCAGGTCGATGCGGTCAGCGTCCGCAGTTTTATGAATGGTGAGCCAGTCATCCCACAGCTCGGCTTCGGACACTGAGGCCAGCAGGGCAGGTCCCGCTTCGACCATCGCCCAGTTCACACCCCGCTCCGCCAGCATGGCGGGAACCGAGAGCAGATCGGGGCTGGAAATGACGTCGAACCCGGCCTCCGTCATCTCGGCGATCCAGTCTGCCGGAAGGCGGCCGTGGCGGTCGCAGACGACGAGCAGGCGGGGTTTTCGGTCCTCATGGTCTGGAACATGGCGGACCGTGAAGCGTGGTCGGTCCGTCAGAACGGTACCGACGCCGGTGATGATCGCATCCGTTGCCCGGCGCAGGCGATGCGCGAGGACGAGCGAGTCCGGAGATGTGAAGGTTTTCTGCCCCGGCGGCGGCACCATGGAGCCGTGTTCGTCCAGCGCCTGCTTGACGCTGATCCACGGGCGGTGCCGGACAACGCGGCTTGCGAAAGGCGCCAGAAGGGCACGACAGTCCCGTGCCAGATCGGCCATCTCCGGCCGATCCGCCAGCATGACCACGCGCTTTGCCCCCGGCATTTCGCGAAGCCGTGACGCACCACCAGCGGCCTGCGGGTTCGGGTCGGCCGCACCGATCCAGACTTCGCGGATCGGGCTGTTGCGCAGGGCTTCGCTGCAGGGCGGGGTACGTCCGGTGTGGTTGCAGGGCTCCAGCGTCACCAGCGCCACGCGCGCCTGATCCAGCACGCCCGCTGCCCGGGCCTGCGCCAGAGCCATGGCTTCGGCATGGGGCTGGCCAACGCGGGGGTGAACGCCAACCGTCAGAATACGGCCATCCGCATCCAGCAGCGTACAGCCCACAGACGGGTTGGGAGCGGTAGCGCCGAATGTCTCGACAGCCTGCGCGATGGCCGAACGAAAGCCATCGCGGATCGCGGTCAACGAAACTGTGTCGGAAAAGATGGTCTGCTCAGCCAAGATGCGTCTTCTGGTCCCGTTACAGTCGGGACGCTCGCAAGGCGCACGCCGCCCTCAGCCGGAACGGAAAACAGGCAGGATGCCATGCACCCTGACCTGCCCGTGACCGGACAAGTGCTGCGTTCTCTTCCATCCGGACTCTAACCGTCGGCTCCGGAGTCTCACCGGATCTGCTTGTCCCTTCCTGACCGAAATCCGGAAGGCGCTCGCGGGCTGAGGCGGAGAAATCCGCCAATACCGCCGGTGGGGAATTTCACCCCGCCCTGAGAACGTCTTTGTTCAGATCAAACTATGGAACCGTCCGGACCGGAATGACAAGCAAAAATCTACAGGGACCCGTTTCTGAAGCTGGAGTCCGATATGTGCCGATACAAAAAAACCGCCGGTCGAGGACCGGCGGTTCTGAAAAGCCCGGAACGGGTTTTCGGGAAACTCAGTTCGGAGAAGCGTTCGTGTGGCGCTCGATTGCGCCCTGCGTTGCATTGGCGCCGCGGGAGACATTGTGTCCAACAGAGCTCACGTCCTGACCAGCGCCGCGCACGGTGTTGCAGGCGGACAGCGTGACGGCCGAGCCCGAAAGAAGAGCCAGGGACAGGGCAATGCGTGCGATGGACTTGGTGGACATAGAAAAAATCCTCTTAAAGAGCGTTTCGGCCATTAAACGACATTTGATGACAATGGTTCATGACTGCGGGTGAAATTTTTTCAGCCTGCCTTCGGTCAGGATTGAAAGGCGTTTCATCCCTTCTGAACGATCGGCAGTGTCGGACGCTTTATGAGGAATCTCCCCTTTTTGTGAGGATCCATGCCCAGTTCCCGGACTGCACGTACCCCAGCCCGCCAGGCCTCAACCCAACCAGCCATCGTGTGGTTTCGGGACGATCTGCGTCTGGCCGACCATCCTGCGCTGCATGAGGCGGTGGCATCTGGCCGGCCGCTGATCTGTCTTTATGTTCTCGACGACAAAACCCCGGCCCTGCACCCGGCTGGAGCGGCATTGCGATGGTGGCTTCATGGAGCACTGGCCGATCTGCGGGCACAACTGCAAAGCCGGGGCGGAACGCTGCTGACGCTCGCGGGCTCTGCCGAGGACCTGATTCCGAAGTTCGCGCGGAACATGGATGCTGCGTCAGTGTACTGGCATCATCGTCTGCATGAGCGCGAACGGGCACAGGACGACCGGATCCGGCAGGCTCTGGAACAGCAGGGCTGTGAGGTTCGGACGCACTGGGGCACGGTCCTGCTCGATCCGGACCTGGTGAGCACGAAGCAGGGCGGATTTTACAAGGTCTGCGGTTCGTTCTGGAAGGCGCTTCAGACCCACGCCGTACCGGAGCCGTTGGGCATTCCCGACATGTCGTCGTTTCAGGATGTTCCGGAGTCCGTCCTGCAGGATGTGCGGCTGAACGAAGCGGAGCTCTGTCCCCAGGCGCCGGACTGGGCGTCAGGGTTCCGCACGACATGGGAGCCCGGAGAGGCGGAAGGGCAGGAGCATCTTGAGGATTTTCTGAAAGACGCCGTTGCGGAATATCCGAGGGGGCGGGACAGGGTGGCGGAGGAGGGAACATCGCGTCTGTCGCCCTATCTTGCTTCCGGTGCGGTCTCCCCCCGGCAGGTCTGGGCAGCGCTGCAGAAGCATGGCGCGCATACGGATGGCCCGCGGATTTTTCTGTCAGAACTCGGATGGCGGGAGTTTGCCCGCTACACGCTGTATCACCTGCCGCAACTGCCGTTCGAAAACCTCAGTCCGAAATTTTCCGGGATGCACTGGCGAAAGAATGCCGCAGATCTGAAAGCGTGGCAGCGCGGGCAGACGGGGGTGCCAATCGTGGATGCAGGGATGCGCCAGCTCTGGCAGACCGGCTGGATGCACAACAGGGCCCGCATGATCGTGGGGTCTTTCTTGACGAAACATCTGCTGATCGACTGGAAGGAAGGGGAGGCCTGGTTCCGCGAGACGCTGGTGGATGCGGACTTTGCCAATAATGCCATGAACTGGCAGTGGGTCGCGGGGACGGGCATCGAAGCCACGCCGTTTTTCAGAATTTTCAACCCCACGCGACAGGCCGAAAAGTTCGACCCGGATGGCGATTATATCCGCCAGTGGGTGCCTGAGCTGCGTCGTCTGTCAGGAAAGGCGCTGTTTGAACCCTGGGCCGCGAAAGAAGCGGATCTGCGGCAGGCAGGTGTTGTGCTGGGCAGAACGTACCCGCGCCCGATCGTTGATCTAAAAGACGGGCGGGATCGCGCCCTTCAGGCCTTCAGGGCGCTTTGAGGCACTGAAATTCCGGCCCCGCGAGGGGGGCCGGAGCGGCCGGATCAGAGGCCGCCGTTCAGGAAGTTGCTGACATCGCCGCGGGTCTTGCTGCCCAGGGCATTGAGGCGGTTGCGCTGTTCCTGCGGAGCATTCTTGAGCTGTTGCAGGTGCTGGTTTTCCTGATCGCGCAGGCTAGTCAGTTTGGACTGTTCGCCAGTGATCTGCTTCTGAAGGCGTGCTTTTTCGCTGGCCGGAGCGTTGGTGTATTTGTCCTTCAGGTCCTGAATGCGCTTTTCGCGCGCAGCCTGCGCATCCTGGGACTGCTTCTGATAGTTCTGGACCTTGCTGTTCAGGCAGTTTTCCCGCTGCGCCAGACGTCCGACGACATCATTCTGGCCAGTCTGCTGGCAGGCGCTGGAGGAGGTTGTGTCCGCCGCATAAGCCTGCGGAGCAAGGGACGCAGCCCCGGCAATCAGTCCGACAGCAAACATTGTGCGGGGGAAGCGGATGAAAATCATGACATCTCCTGTAAACGCGTCAGTAAAACATAGAGCGTCCTGATGGCGGGAATGTGGCTTTTTGAAAAGGGTCCTATTCCATGCCTTCGGCGATCGTCGATATCCGTTCCGGCATCAGTAAAGTGATGTGGGTAATGCTTCGGATACTGATGAGCTTTTCTTTTTTGAAGGCGCTGAGGATCCGGCTGACCGTTTCAATAGTGAGTCCGAGATAATCCGCGATATCAGTCCGGGGCATCGGCAGGTCGAGTTCGACGGGATGGGAGAGGTCGGGCTTTTCCAGATGCTGGCAGCGTTCGATCAGAAATGTGGCCACGCGTTCGCGGGCCGTCTTGCGCCCCAGAAGGGTCATGCGGGCCTGCATCAGGGCCAGCTCGCGGGAGGCTTCTTCGCGCAGGCGGTGTTCAAGGCTGGGAAAGCGTTCGGTCAGGCGCTGCATGCCGGCATGGGGAAAGCGGCACAGCGTGGCCCCGCCGAGCGCTTCAGCGCCGAAGGCGTAACTCGTGGAGGCGGCGAGGCCGAGAAAGTCCCCGCCTTCCGCAAAGCCGGTGATCTGGCGCCGCCCATCCGGAAGAAGGGTGAAAAGCTTGACCCTGCCGCCGGTCACGACAAAGAAATCGTTGGCCGGTGCGCCCTCTTCTATAAAGGATCGACCGTCGGCCACGGTCATTCGTGAAGACTCGTTGGCAAGAATGGCAAGATCACAGTCGTCAATGCTGCTGCACACACTCAGACGTCGCCCTACGCAATGGGCGCAACGATCATGAACATCCTCTGGAATATGTGACGCAGACATGATGAATCCTGTTCCCGTTGTGCTGACCGCAGCCTGAAGACTTTCAGCCACACTACCACATAATTTACCAGACTTGATTCAGGTCAAGGTGATGGGCGGGGAGGAGTGCTTTGTGAGGCTCAACGAATGGTGATGGAAATTCCAGATGAAATTTAACGCTTTCGCGCTGGCCGCCGCAGTCGGCGCCGTTGCAACTCCCGCGTTTGCACAGGTCACTGCTCCGGCTGCTGCACCCCAGGTTATGGTCAGTGCGCCCATGACGGCGGCTCCCGTGCCTTCCGTAAACATCCATGCGCCTGCTTCCGGTCATTGCGGCCTGTTCCAGACCTGCGCCAACACGCGCATCGGACTGGGCAAGGGCGACTTCATCGTTCGTCTGTCCGCCCTCGGCGTCATGCCGGAAGACCGTGACAGCAGCCTGCGGCTGAACGGCGCGCATCTCGGCGGCCGCGTCAAGACGACGCGTCAGGTCATGCCGGAGCTGACGTTCGAATACTTCTTCACGGACAACGTGTCGGTTGATCTGATCGCAGCCAGCACGCGTCATGAAATCGCTGCTGAAGGCGTTCCGGGTCTGGGCAAGGTTGATGTGGGCAGCGCCTGGGTTCTGCCGCCGACCGTCACGTTCGCCTGGCACTTCCGCCCGCACAAGCGCTTCAACCCGTATGCGGGTGTCGGTGCAACGCTGGCCTGGTTCCACAACGTGTCCCCCGCTGGCGGTCCGCTCACCCAGAAGCTCAATGTCGGCGTGACGGGCGGCCCGTCCGTCAATGTCGGTTTCGACTATCAGGTCGTCGGCAACTGGTTCTTCAACTTCGACGTCAAGCAGATGTTCATGCGGGTCCATGCCTGGGCGCAGAACAATGCCGAGACCACGAAGATCACGGCGCATGATTCCCTCGATCCGACCGTTGTTGGCGCAGGTATCGAATACCGCTTCTGATTTTCAGATCAGAAACCGGCGTATCAGGAAAGCGGCCTTTCTCCGAAGGGCTGCTTTTTTGCATTTTTGTGGCAATCACATAAAACTTTTGCAATCCGGTCATTCGATCAGTGCAAAAATCTTTTCGTTTCCGTATGTGACGTCTGGCGTCCTTCCATGGGATATGAAAACGTCCGAACGCTGGCCGACAGGTCATTGTCCAGACGTTTCAGTCAAAACGGGACGTCTGTCCTGACAGAGTTACGGGGTTTTCTATCAGCATGCGCGTTACCCGCGTCGGCGCGTTGGCCATTGGCCTGCTCTGCCTGGCCATCCTTCTCGTCGCCGTCCTGCGATTTCGATCCCCGCATTCGCCCGTTGCAGCGGCCGAACCTCCTATGGTGACGCAGTCGAAGGATGGTCTGGTCGTCCAGGAAGGCAGTCCGCTCGAAAAACGCCTGACGATGCAGACCGTTGCAAGCGTGTCCCGTGATCACGGCATTCTGCTTCCGGCACAGGTCATGACGGAACCGGACCGGCAGGTGAATGTCTATGCGCCCGTAGCGGGCCGGATCACGGATGTTCTGGTCCATCTGGGTCAGCGGGTCCAGCGCGGACAGGTGCTGGCTACGATTGCCGCCGGAGATCTGGATCAGGCATGGGCCGACGATACCCGTGCCCGTGCCGCCCTCGATTTCGCGCGTCGTGCCTATGCCCGCGCGCAGGGGGTTCAGGCGATCGGCGGGAATGCCGTCAAGGACATCGAAGCCGCTCGCAATGATCTGGCGCAGGCGCAGGCGGAAGCCGAGCGCACGCAGCGCAGGCTTCAGGTTCTGGGCGCGCGACCCGGCTATTCCGCAAAGGGTCAGGCCCCGCTTGTGTCCCCCGTGGATGGTGTCGTCTCCACGACAATCATGGCACCGGGGGAAAACATTACCGATCCGACCGCCATCCAGATGACGGTTCTGGACCTGTCGCAGGTCTGGATTGCTGCCGCCATTCCGCAGGAAAATCTGGCGCAGATCGGGGATGGCAACGTGCTGTCGGTTACTTTCGACGAATTCCCGGGACGGACCTGTTCCGGACGGGTCATCAGTTTCGATCCCGCGCTTCATATTGATACGCGTCGGGTGAACGCCTACGTCGCCTGCCCCAATACCGATGGTGCCCTGCGTCCGGGCATGTATGTGAATGCGACGCTCAACATCCCGCAGCCCAGCGAGATCATCATTCCCAAGGCCGCCCTTCTGATGAACAACGATCAGGTATCCGTTTTCATCGAGACCGCGCCGCATACGTTCCAGCGGCGCGATATCGCCATCAGCTACGATGAAGGTGAAAACGTCCGTGTGCTCAAGGGCATTTCCGCAGGGGAGCGCATCGTGACGAGCGGTGCCATTCTCCTGAATGATGACTGATCCGGTGGCCCTGAGCTGATGATCGAGCGTTTCATCTCCTGGTGCTTCAATCACCGGAATATCGTTTTCTTTTCCGCCCTGATCCTGGCGCTTCTCGGTGGTCTTTCGTGGAAGATCCTGCCGGTCGAGGCCTATCCGGATCTGGGCTCGGTCAGCGTGTCGATCACGACCCAGCAGGAAGGTCTGGCCGCCGAGGAAATGGAGCAGCAGGTCACGATCCCGCTCGAGCGGACGCTGGCCAGCGTTCCCGGCGTGACGGACAGCCGCTCCACCAGCACGTTCGGCCTCTCGCTGATTACGCTGATTTTCCGTGAGGGTACGAATGTCTATGCGGCGCGTCAGCTCGTCGAGACGCAGCTCGCCAACAATCCGCTGAATAATGGCGCCATACCCTCGCTGGGTCCGATTTCAGGGCCGAGCGGCGAGATCTATCGTTATACGCTGGAATCCGACGACAAGAACCTGCTGGAGCTGTCCGATCTCCAGCGCTGGACGATCATTCCGGCGATCCAGCGTGTGCCAGGCGTCGTCAATGTGGACAATTTCGGTGGCCTGACACGTGAGTATCAGCTCGTTCTCGATCCTGATTCCCTGCAGCGCTACCATGTTGGCCTCGAAGACGTACTTACCGCCATCCGCAACAGCAACGCCAATGCCGGTGGTGGCCGCGTGAGCCGTGGTGAGCAGTCCTACATCATCCGCGGGATCGGCATGATCCATAATCTGGATGACATGGGGAACATCGTCGTTGCCAGTCATGGCGGTGTGCCGGTCTTCGTCAAGGATCTGGGGCGTGTCCAGTTCGGGCATCAGGTCCGACAGGGTATTCTGGGCAAGGACCGCAATCCCGATACGATTGAAGGCGTGGTGACGATGCTGAGCGGGGAAAACCCCTCACTCGTGCTCGACGGCCTTCATACTACGATCGCGAAGCTCCAGCAGCAGCTTGCGCCCAGTCATGTCCGCATCGTGCCGTACATGGACCGTGACCATCTCGTGCTTTCCACGACACACAAGGTCACGGAAACCATGATCGAGGGCATCGTCCTCGTGGGTGTCATCCTGACGCTGTTCCTTGGCAGTCCGCGCAGCGCCATTGTCACGGCGGTGACGATTCCGCTCGCACTGTCGGTGGTATTCGTGCTGATGCACAGCTTCGGCATGTCGGCGAACCTGTTCTCGCTCGGCGCCATTGATTTCGGCGTGATCGTGGATGGCGCCATCGTCATTACCGAGACGATCCTCCGCATCCGCGAGGAACGCCCGACCGAGGCGCTCGATCCCGTCGAGGTCCTGCCGGTTGCGCAGCGTGCGGGGCGGGCGATCTTCTCATCCACGCTCGTCATCATCGTGGCCTACAGCCCGCTGTTTGCGTTCGAGGGGAGCGAGGGCAAGCTCTTCCGCCCGATGGCCTATACCGTCAGCTTCGCGCTGCTGGGCGCGCTGCTCTGCGCCCTGACGCTCATTCCGGCCCTGACCTATCTGGCGCTGCGCAAGCCCAAGCACATCTGGCACAACCGCCCGCTGGAATGGCTGCATGCCCGCTATACCTACTGGCTCGGCCATTTCATCGACCGTCCGCTGATCGCCTATGGCGCCGGTGTTGCGGCGATGGTCGCAGTCGTGATTCTTGGGGCGTCCATCGGGCGCGAGTTCCTCCCGGATCTGGATGAAGGCTCGCTCTGGCTTCAGGTGCAGATGCCGACCGGCATCTCTCTGGAGAAAGGCGAGTCCATCGCCAATGAACTGCGCCATGCGGTCCGCGAGTTCCCCGAAACGTCTTATGCCATCACGCAGCTCGGGCGCTCGGATGACGGAACCGACCCCTGGACGCCGTCACATATTGAAATGCCGGTTGGCCTCAAGCCTTATGACCAGTGGCCGTCCGGCGAAACCAAGGCGCAGTTCGTCGAGCGTCTGCGCCGGCGTCTGTCGCAGATTCCGGGAATCAACTTTGGCATCAGCCAGCCGATCCAGGACAATATGAGCGATCTGGTCGGCGGAGCGCACAGTCCGCTCGTCCTGCGCGTCTATGGTAATGATTTTCAGGAACTGCGCCGTATCGGTCAGCAGATCGTGGATATTCTCCATCAGGTTCCGGGGACGGCGGAAGCGTCGATCTTCCAGGAACCGCGCATCCCGCAGATCGAAGTCGAGGCCGACCGTCTGGCTGCCGCGCGCTATGGCATCAGCATTTCGGATATTTCCGATGTCGTGTCGAACGCCATTGGCGATGCGCCCATCACGACCGTTTATGTGGGGGACCGCTTCTATAACGCGACGCTCCATATCCGCCGCAAGGACCTGCAGGACATGCAGTCCCTGTCGCAGATCCCGCTTCTGGATGCGGAAGGCGCCTATATTCCGCTGTCTCAGGTCGCGCATGTCGGGCTGCATATGGGCGAGAGCAACATTGCCCACGAAATGAGCCATCGTCAGGTCACCATTCGCGTGGACAACGGCAAGCGTCCGCTGTCGCAGTATCTGGCTGATGCGCAGGGCCGGATCGACCAGCAGCTGCATTTCGACAAGGAAAAATATACGCTCGAATGGGCTGGCTCCTTCCAGCAGGAAGAACGCGCCCAGAAGCGTCTGATGATCGCGCTAGGCGTGATGTTCGCGGTGATGCTGGTTCTGCTGTTTGCCGAATTCCGCAAGATCCGTCAGGCGCTCCTGATCCTCAGCGTGGTGCCGCTGGCGACGCTGGGCGGCCTGATCGCGCTACATGTCCGCGGCGAGACACTCAATATCGCGACCGCCGTGGGCTTCATCGCGCTGTTCGGTGTGGCCGTGCAGAACGGCATCATTATGATTGCCAGTATCAACCGTCATCGCGTGGAAGGTCTGGGGGTTCGGGATGCCACCATCGCCGGGGCCGCCGAGCGTTTCCGTCCGGTTCTCATGACCGCGACAGTGGCCACGGCTGGTATGCTCCCGGCAGCTCTTGCCACGGGTGTGGGCACGGACGTGCAGCGCGGACTGGCGACGGTCGTGGTAGGCGGTCTGGGGATCGCCACGCTGCTGACGCTGTTTGCCCTGCCGGTCTATTTCAGCGAGCTTGAAATGTGGGTTGAACGCCGGGATGCGAAGAAGCGTCCGCAATCTGCCACAGAGGGAGCCGGATCATGAAGATGCGCTCTCTGGTGTCCCGCCACGCGTCGTTCCTGCTGTGTCTGACGGCGCTTTCCGCCTGTGCGGTCGGTCCGGATTTCCATCGCCCGGATCTGCCGAAAAACGCGGCCTATGAGGGCCAGCCCCTGACCGCGACCGCCGGGCATGGTGTTGCGGGCGCGACCGTGCCCCAGCAGTTCCAGCCGGGCGTGGATATTCCGGGCCAGTGGTGGACGGTGTTCGGCAATCCGTCCCTGAATGCGCTCGTCGATCAGGCGCTGGCCAACAACCAGTCGCTGCGCGCCATGCAGCAGGGCTTGAAATCCGCGTGGGAACAGCGACGGATCGAGGGTGCGGGCCTGTATCCGACGCTCTCCGCTTCGTTCAATCCGACGCGGAACAAGACGTCCAAGGTCTATTCCCCTGTTCCGAACTCGAATGTGTGGCTCTATAATGTCCACACCGCGCAGCTGAATATCGGCTATGTGCCGGATCTGTGGGGCGGAACGCGCCGGGCGATCGAAGCGGCCGGAGCGCAGGCGGACCTCCAGAAATTCCAGCTCGAAGCCACCGCCCTCACCATGATTTCCGATCTGGTGAATGCGACGATCGAGGAAGCCACGATCCGCGCCGAGATCGACGCCACCAACGAACTGATCCGTAGCCAGCGCGCCGTTCTGAAGACGGTGACGGCCGAGCAGGGGATCGGCAATGCATCCCGGCAGGACATGGCGCAGCAGCTGGCCTCCGTGGCCCAGCTTGAGGCGACATTGCCCGGTCTGAGCCTCCAGCTGGCGCAGACGCGGGACCAGATGGCGGTTCTGGTGGGTGTGACGCCCAACACACCGCTGCCCGAGTTTCGTCTGGAACAGTTTACCCTGCCAAAGACGCTCCCGGTCTCGCTGCCGGCGGACCTGCTGAACCAGCGCCCCGATATCCGCGCGGCTCAGGCCCAGATCCAGTCTGCCAGCGCGCAGATCGGTGTGGCCATCGCCAACCGTCTGCCGAACGTGCAGCTCAGCGCCACACCGGCGCAGGCCGTGGGCGTGATGAGTGATTTCTTCAAGCCCGGCTATGGAAACTGGACGATCGCCGCGACCGTCATGCAGCCGATCTTCCAGGGCGGTTCGCTCCTGCATGCCGAGCGTCAGGCGCGCGACAACCTGCTTCAGGCCAACGAGACCTACAAAGCCACCGTCCTGTCCGCCATTCAGGACGTGGCGGACAGTCTGCATGCCGTCACGTTCGACGCCGATGCCCTGAAGGCCGACGAGGATCTTCTGAAGGCAACGACGCAGAGCATGACAATTGCCCGCGGGCAGCTGCGTCTGGGAGATGTCAGCGAACTCGTGCTGCTTCAGGCCCAGCAGACCGATGCTCAGGCGCGTCTGGCCTATGTTCAGGCTGAAGGCGCGCGTTTCTCAGACAGCGTGGGTCTGTTCCAGTCTCTCGGCGGTGGCTGGTGGAACCGCAATGACATGGGCATGACGCCGGCAGCCCAGAAGGTGCTCGGGAAGTCTCTGCTGCCTTGGTGAGAGTGTGCAGGGCTCTGCCCTGAAACCCGCCAAAGGCCGAGGGCCTTTGGAAACCGCTTTACTGGAATCGGGATCAAAGGGACCGAATCCCTTTGGGTGGTATGGAGCAGAGCCCCATACAGGCTGACCTGACCCTTCACAGGATCAGATCAGCTCAATGCGCCCTTACTGACGCGCTGCGTAAATCGCGCTCAGACGATCCGGCGTGCCTTCAATCCGTTCCAGATGCGGGTAACGCAGACCCTCATGATAGGGAATGGAGACGGTGGTGACGTGGTCGCCGGACTTCACGATCAGGCGGATATCCTGCTTCGGGTCCTTCTGCGCGTCCGTGACGGCATGGAGCAGACGCTGCGGCGTGAAGCTCATGTCATTGACGGCCACGATCGTCACGCCCGGAACCAGACCAGCCTTGAAGGCCGGGCTCATCCAGTGCTCGCGTCCCACACGTCCGGCCGCATTGACCGTCAGGCCGAGCGAGAAGGACAGGTCGGTGGTGTGGCGCGCGGCTTCACTGGCCTTGACGAAGGCGGTCGGCTTGGACGTGTAAACCAGCTTGTACCCACCATTGGTCAGGCCGTTGAGCGGCGCATGAAGCTGGATGGTGTCCAGGCGGTCGTGCAGGAACTTGGCCCAGTCATAAGGCTGCACACTGTTGAGTGTGGCGACCACATCGTCGAACTGATAGGGGCTGACGACGAAGCTGCCGCTGTTCGTTCCGAAGAAGGCCTTCGCGAAATCATCCAGCGACTTGTGATCGTTGGAGAGCTTGCGGATCAGCGCGTCCGCATCCAGCCAGACGAGCTGACCTTCGACGTAATAGTCTTCCGAACGCTGCCAGTCGCGCCATGACAGGGGCGAACGCCGGGCAATGACCGGATCGTTCGTCGTGTCTTCCAGTGGACGCCACTGACGGCCCGTCTGGTTGTCATACGATGCCGCCATATATGCCAGTGCCTCGAAACCCTGATCCTTCGTCACGAGCCCGGAGCGCGCAGCCAGAACATTGCCCCAGTACTGCGTCTGACCTTCATAAACCCACAGCATGGACCCACGCTGTGGCGTGTTGAAGTTGGGTGCCCACAGGTCGGCCGGGCGGCGGTACTTGCCATTCCAGGAATGGGTGTATTCATGGGCCAGCAGGTCACGCTCGGGGAAGGTTTTGTCCCATTCCGTGAAATAGCCCGGAGCGGCGCTGTTCTCGCTGGACTGGTGATGCTCGAGGCCAATGCTGCCAAGCTCATCTGTCAGGGCGAGGAGGAAATCGTAATGGTCGTAGTGATGTGAGGCAAACAGCGCCGTGGCCTGCCGGACGAGGTTCTGATGGGCTGCGATCTGTTGCGGTGTGGCGTCCAGCGAGTCCGGTTCGTCAGCGACGACATCCAGCGAGACGGGAACGTGATCCGGGCCGGTCAGATCGAACTTGCGGAAATAGCGTCCGGCATAGATCGGGGAGTCAACGAGCGTATTGAAGGTCGTGGCGTTGAAATGCGTCTCGTCACCATAGATCCCGGCGCGAAGGGCCGAGCCGATCTGCCAGCCATGCGGAACACGCACGGAGGGCTGAACCGTGATCCCACGGGTGAAATATCCGGCCGGATAGAGCGAAACCTGATCCCATTGCACATTGACGATGGACGGCGTCATGACCACGCGGCCCTGGCCCGGCGAAATCGGTGTCAGAAGCTGGAAGTGAAGGTCCAGTGTCGGCGTGCTCGTGGAGACCGGAATATGGAAGGCTGCAACGTTAACCGTATCGCGCTTCCATTCCAGCGTGCGGCCGTTGCTCTGTACATGCAGGCTGGCAAGCTGCTCGATCACACCAGTGGGTGAATGATCGCCCGGGATCCACATCGGATACAGAAGGACCATCTCCCCCTTCTGCTGCGCTTCCTTCGGCACAGGAACCGTCTCGTGGATGGACATCACATGATGCAGCGTATCCGTTGCATCGACCGAGACGGTTATGGCCCCGGGGAAAGCCCGGTCCTGCGGCTCAGGAATGGGCGCCGGCATGGGCAGCGGCATGGGCTGGGACTGCGCGAGAGCTGGGGAGACAAGCGCTGTAAACACGCTAAGTGCGATCAGAGGGCGCAGAAGGGACATCAGCATTTCCGGTTGGTAATCGAGATATTACTACGCGTAACCGCGATGGAGCGTAGAGGCAAGATGAGTTGTTTCGCCGTGAACTGTGCTGTGCTCGGTTTAAAGAGTAATCTGTTTGATTTTTCACCATTTGGGAGATCCTCTCCCAAATGGTGAGGGTCCTTGAAGTCTTTAGATGGACCTGAAAACCGCAACGAAGTGGTGAAACGTTAGGTTGTTGAGATTTAGAAGACTTGTCCTAAAAAGCCGCGTTCTACGGTTCCGGCGCAAAACAAGGAAGTCATGGCGACCACCTTGTCGTGGGCATAAACCAAAGCTTCTAAGCGACTAATTTTTAGGCTCTGAAAGCCATTAATCGGATGATTAAAAGAATAACTATCAACACTTCCATTAAAACTGCCATGAGTTCACCGAGGATGCATCTCAATGAACTCATGGTCAGCCTATAATTTAGGACGAAAGTGAAAATTATTAAATTTAATAGTGTAAATTAAAGATCTCTATTTTCCCGGATGCCATTTTCAATGTAATGAGAAAAAGCATCGCATCCACTCAAGTATACATCCTGATTTTTCTGGTAATAACTATTAATATCAAATGTTTTTTCTTTAAATGGAGGGTCATTCATTTCAGAAAAACCTGACCCAAACTCAGATAAAAATTCACGCATTTCCTCTTCATTGCACCAAGGTGTTCTGTATATGGGCTCTTTTTGGAGCTCAATCAAAAGTTTGGCGTTGTTTTCTAAATCTTCATGGGAAGATGAACTGACTGCATCCAGAAGCCTGATTCCGCTATCAAGAAGGTAAAAGCGGTTGTGAATATCGTTTTCAACTGGACACCGGACGCCTCCAAAACCAGCCCGAAGGAAACGAATGGAGAAATCACTATGCTCGTGTCCGTAGCGCCCGAAGCGAGTATCCATATAACCAACACAGGCGAGGGCTTCTATGGTTTGAGCAAGGATCATTCCCCCGACGACTGCACCAATCCCTAGGTTCGTTGCAGTCATTGGGCGATTAGGGGAGTAACGCTCATAGCTTGGAGGAATATAATTCACATGCCCGATACGAGAAGCAGCCAAAATCCATTCTTGCTCCCATCCAGCTATTTCAGGCCAGACGTCATCATCCAGAAGAATAACTGTTTTTGCTCGACAAATATTTGAAAAATAGAACAGACCTCGATTTTTATTCCAAGCTATTCCTTTGTTCTTTCCTCCTAAGACGGTAATATCTTTTTTTTTGTAACTCTTCCTTGGTTCCGTCTAAAGATCCATCGTCACAAACGACAATTTTATAATCACTGCGGGTTAGCTCACGTATTCTGTCCACAAGCTTGCAGACCATATCTTTTCTCAAATACGTTGTAATTGCGATACCAACATCGCAGGAATTCTTGTTCATTAACGACTCCAAAAGAATAATAATCTAGGAATTTTAATTTTCTACTGTATTTGTATACCTGATATTTTCTGTGAGCTAGTCTAAAATATCGATCCCTATTAGAATATTCTCAATCTGGGTGTAGGAGGAAATATCAAGTTAATTCTAAGAAATTAAGCACCCAATTGCTATCGTCTGGTCGAATTTCGAGCGGTAGGGCGTTTATCAAACGCGCATTTACACTCAAATTCATACCGGCCCGTAATCCGCGAAACAAGGCACCGTGAGCCACAAACAGAGGTGTTCCTTCGGATGCCAGGTTGGTGTTGACTGTCGTAATGGCACGCTGGGTCAGAGCTTCGAAGCTTTCGCCGTTTTCGAGAGGTGTGCCTGCCTCGATCCAGTCATGGTACCAGTTTCCCATCGGTGTCCCTTCGTGAATACCAAAGCAGACTTCTGATAGATTTTCTTCGATAAGAAGTGGTAGCCCGACGCCGGTAAGTCTGTCGATTTCATCGCGGACGTAAGTGGCCGTAACAAGTGCGCGGCTGAGAGGTGAGGAGACGATGCGGTTAAAGGGACGTTCATTGTTCTGAAAAAGCGCTGCCAGCGTCCGGCCTGCACGTAAGGCCTGTGCGATTCCCGTCTCATTCAGTGGAATGTCTGTTCTTCCCTGTGCCAGCCCTTGGAGGTTCCAGTCGGTCTCACCATGGCGCAGGTACCAGTAGGGCTTGGGAATAATCTGGGTCATGAGCAAGTCCGTTCACGAAGGGGGACCGTGACGCAGGCCGGTGGATGCTCAGTCGAACAGTGAGGAAACCGAGCTTTCATCGGCCACGGCGCTCATGGCCCGGGCGAGGAGGTTGGCTGTCGTGATCTGACGGATATTCGGGGTCTCGAGGAGGGCCTCGGTCGCCGGAATGCTGTCCGTCAGCGTCAGCATGTTCAACGGACTGTCTTTCACGCGCTGGCAGGCATTGCCAGTCAGAACGCCGTGAGTGACGTAAGCTTCGACGCCTTCCGCCCCACGGGCCATGAGCGCGTTGGCGGCGTTGCACAGCGAGCCGCCACTATCGACGATATCGTCGACCAGCACGCAGTAGCGGCCGGCGACGTCACCGATGACGTTCATGACTTCCGACACACCAGCGCGTTCACGCCGCTTGTCGATGATGGCCAGATCCACGTTCAGACGCTGCGCGAGCTGGCGCGCACGGACCACGCCGCCAACATCCGGCGAAACGATAATGAGTTCCCGGTCCGGCAGGCGCGTCTTGAGGTCGCGCACGAACAGCGGCGCGGCATAGAGGTTGTCGGTCGGGATGTCGAAGAAGCCCTGAATCTGCATGGCGTGCAGATCCATCGTCAGAATGCGGTTCGCACCGGCTTCCGTCAGAAGGTTCGCGACCAGCTTGGCGCTGATGGGTGTACGGGGGCCGGATTTACGATCCTGCCGGGCATAACCGAAATACGGCATGACGGCCGTGACGCGCTTGGCCGATCCACGGCGCAGCGCATCCAGCATGACCAGCAGTTCCATAAGGTGGTCGTTTGTCGGCATACAGGTGCTCTGCACGACGAAGACGTCCTCACCGCGGACATTTTCCTGAATCTCGACGAAGACTTCGCCATCGGCAAAGCGCTTCACCACGGTCTTGCACAGAGGCATCCGGAGTTCATGGGCGACCGCGCGGGCCAGCGGCAGGTTACTGTTGCAGGCTACGATCTTCATGAAAAACGGCCTCGTCCGGTGTCCGACAGGGAAGTTGCTGGCCTTCTAACAGCGCAGCGCCCCCCTGTCATCCGTCCTGTTTCATTCTTTCCGCGCACCAGTTGGCCGGTCACTGCATGCCGTGCCGACCGGACGCGGTCTGTCGGTCGGGATCAGAACTGCCAGGCCAGACCCGCATGCAGCTTCAGACCGTTGCTCAGGGCACTTGAGACGCCCGAATAGGAATAGGCTGTTCCAAATTCAGTGCTGGATTCGACGTTCCGGTCATGGCCGTAGGAAATATAGGAATAGTCTCCTCCCGCCGTCAGATGGAGGCGCCGGGTCATGCGGTAATCCATGCCAAGACCACCCTCCCATAGAGGGCGTGGCTGGTTGTTGTAGGAAATGCCGGAATTGAGGACTTCCGCCCATCCGAACCGTCCACGCAGGACAAGGCGGGATGTGAGGGCGTAATCGGCCTTCAGGCCAGCACCGGCGAAGTAACGTCCGGACCCGTAGCCGAAATCTCCGTCACCACCGCTCGTGACATATCCGCCCTGAATGAAAGGCGTCAGCAGAAAGGTATCGGAGAGCAGAAGAAAGCCCTTACCGATCTCTCCCCGATTATCCGTGCCATTGGAGCTGTCGTTTCCGCCCGCTGAAAATCCGAAGGGCGCAGAATTGCTGGAGTAGCTGCGATAATGAGACTTGTAGTTCCTCTGGCCGTCTTCAAGCGAGAAATGCAGGGCGCCGTAAAGGTTTTCGATCCCGAAGACATTGAACATGACTGATGCATCGGCCCGAAAGCCGGGGGTCCAGCCAATGGTGCGGTAGCGCGAGGCGCTTGCGGATTGTGTGATAAATCCGGAACCGCCATTCTCCGTTACGCTGGAACTGGCGCCGCTGACGCTGTTGCGGAACGTGCCTGTCATCGCAAGACCGATCTCACGGTTTACGGCGATGACGGGCGCCGGGTCCGCAAAGGCGGATGCAAGAGGAGCAAGTCCCGCACAGAGACTCAGGCTGGACAGCAGCAAACGATATGAAAGGCGCATCGGACACTCCGGATGAAAAGGCCGGAGATCTGTAACAAAACGTATTACATAAAGATACTCAGAGTTACATTAACGGAATGGAACTTCTGTATCAGGCCGCTTTTTTCGGACTGCTTTTTGTCTCCGGCAAAGGGGCATGCTCGCGACCGGAATAGTTGGTGACGATGGTCCGGACGCCCTGTGCAGCTTCTTCGGCAGCCATGTCCGCCGTATCGCCCCATGCACCGTCCAAGGAATGGGGGGCAATGTCGTGCAACTGGGTGGCGGCGCCCGCCTCCTTTCCGTCCGGTGTCAGAACATGCCAGACGATCTCGATATGATCGACCGGATGACCGGTGTTGCCCGCGGTGCCCGTCTTGAGGGCAACCGTTCCGCGTACAATAAAGTCCGCGCCTTTTTCCGTGGTCGTCACCGTGTTGGTTTTGTCCGGAAATGACGAATAGAAGGCACGGGCGAGGGCCACATTTCCGTCTCCGGGGGCGCCGGTGACGCCCTTGAAACAGATCTTCGCGGGGCGGTTCATGAGGCTGTGTGGGTCCTGCTGCATCATGTTCGCCTGAATACCTGTGAGCAGGTTCGCAAGCTGGGGCGCCTCCTGCATGGCGGCGTCCTGAAGCGTCAGCCTGTCGCCCGCGCTCCATCCCGCCATATCCACGGCAGGACCGTCCGTTTCCGCACGGATTTTCCCTTCCGGAGTCATGATGACGTAGTGAGGGACGACCGTATTCCCGTGGGTCGTCGCATTCAGCTTCAGCCACCAGTCTCCCTTTTTGCGGGGCTGTGCGATGGCGGGAACGGACTGGTTGACCATGGCCTGCGCCACGTCATGGGCCCAGAGTGTGGCAGCATCGTCGGACAGCAGTGCGTTCGGCGGAGTAGGGACCGCGAGCCGTGCGGGAGGAAGATTGGCTGCCGTAAGGTATCGGGCCTGCTGTCCAGGGTCGGCGAAGGGCCGGGAAAGACTGAAGCAGCCTCCCAGCGCCAGCGGGAGGGCCAGCGGAAGACAGAGAGACAGCAGGGCAGAACGAAAACGGCGCATCGGGGCTCCGGCAACAGGACGGTGACCTGACGGATTGTATGGGATTGCGGCTCCGATGTCGAAGCCGCCCCCCGCATGGGGCCGCGTCCTTACCGGCGGATCAGGATGTAGTTGATCGTCACGTCGATATCGAAATGGTCACCCTTCATGTCCGGCGGGACCGGCGGCAGATGCGCCCCCTGGAACATGCCGGTCGTTGCCGCATCCAGCGAATAGGAGCCGGACTGGCTCATCAGCCGGACGGATTTTACATGGCCCGACCGGTCCAGCACCACATGCACTGAGGACGGACCATCCTCGCCCGCACGGGCAGCCTCTTCCGGATAATACATATGTGCCCGGATCCAGCGGTCGATTTCCCCGCCGTAATCCTCGCTGACGCCCTTGACGCTCGTGCGGGTCTGGTAGGGGGCATTGATGGCACCGTTCATACTGAGCGGACCCAGAGACATGTCGATCGGGCCGCCGGACCCCGAGGCGCGACCACGGTGACGGCGATAGGGAGAGGGCTGCTCGCCAAAGGACAGGTCCATCGGGTGCGCGAACGGATTGTTCCGGTCGGAGCGGACCGACCGTTGTGCGTGATGAGCGTGCGGCGACGTCTGCTGGCTGCGGCGGCTTGGCGCTGCTCCCGGTGTAATCGGCGCAGGTGTGGGGGCGGTCTTGGGCAGCTCTGCCGAAGGCTCTTCGGGCACGTCAGGCGCGGACGGCGTTTCAGGTGTCGGGACGGCCGGTGTCGGAGTGGACTGCTCCTTCTGCGGCTGCTGCTGGTCTTCCTGTGTTTCCTGCGGGCTCTGGGCCGAGGGGGGAGGGGGTGCGCCGCCCTCCTCATGGGCCCGCGGGCCACGCATGCTGCTTTTGGAGGGTGGTGTATCGAAAACCATTTCCACCTGCGGCTGCTCCTGCCCCGCAGGCGAGCCGTGCATGCCGTGATGCTGCATCAGCAGGAAAGCCAGAACGGCTACGTGGAGGCCGGCCGAAAAAATGAACGGAACTGTCGGCCCGTTCTCGACAATTGTCTGCGGACGCATCATCGGCGTCAGCACCGGACGTACCGGGATCGTGGGCGGGACGTAATCCCTCAGACGTTCGCGCGTCCCGGCGGGGGCGTGCTGCGGGCGTGTGGGAGCAGTCCGCGCCGAGGGGGCGAAGAGCTGCGGCTCGCGCTTCTGGGGCTTTCCGGACGTGACAGTGGCTGTTCCGCTCATGGGCGGGACCGTCCGTCGGGAAAGGACCTGGCAGAAAACAGCCGGTCGGCAAGGAGAAGGTGGCGTCGCATCATCGCCAGACCTTTTGCACCAGGGCGGTCGGGGTTGTCATCCGGCAGGCTGGTTATCCGGGGCTGAGGGTGGGCGTCTGTCTTGGCATATCATGGCAGTAATGCGAGACCCACGAAAGACACAAAGAGTCACCCGAACCTTAACTTCCGGAAAGGCGCATGTCCGATGGCTGATTATGCCACACTTCTTGGCTCCGATCCCGGTCTGGCGGCGGCCATTGCGCGCATCGGCCCCTGCACCCTGCGTGGTGACGACGGGCAGGAACCCTACGATGCCCTTCTGCGCGCCATTGCCGGACAGCAGCTTCACGGAGCCGCGGCGCGAAAGATTTTCGGGCGCCTCTGTCTGCTCGGGGAACAGGGTACGGGAGACGGTGCACCGCCGTCTCCCGGCAGACTTCTGGAGCTGTCCGAGGAAAGCCTGCGTGCCTGCGGTCTTTCGGGAAACAAGCTTCTGGCCATGCGGGGTGTGGCACAGGCCCGTTTGGATGGAACTGTTCCCAGCCGTGCCGATGCCCGGACCATGACGGATGAAGAGCTGATCGTGCGCCTCGTGACCCTGCGTGGGATCGGGCGCTGGACCGTCGAGATGCTGCTGATGTTCACGCTGAACCGTCCGGACGTGATGCCTGTTGATGATTTCGGTGTCCGGGAAGGCTGGCGTCGTCTGCGCGGACTGGAACTGCCCCCAAAGCCAAAGGCGCTAAAAGAGGAAACGGCGCGTTTCTCTCCCTATCGTTCAACACTGGCCTGGTACTGCTGGCGTATGGCGGAAGAAGGAAAGAAAACGGCTCCCAACCCCCTGACGGCCTGAATCGGATCAGGACGCTTCCATGACAGCCGGGGCCGTCGTCATGAACTGACGGGTGTCTTCGGGCGAAAGAGGACGTGACAGCAGATAACCCTGAACTTCCGTGCAGCCCAGGCGCCGCAGGTAGGAAAGCTGTTCCTGACTTTCCACGCCTTCAGCGGTCACGGCCACACCCAGGTCGATCGACAGGTCTACCACAGCACGCACGATGGAGGCTGCCCGGGACTCACGCAGCATGTCTCTGACGAACAGACCGTCCAGCTTGATTTTCGAGAACGGGAAGAAGCGCAGATATCCGAGCGATGAGAAGCCCTTGCCGAAATCGTCGAGCGCAATGGAAATCCCGGCGCTCTGAAGGCGGCTCAGCAGCGTGAAGGTTGCGGCATCCGGCTCCATGAAGATGTTTTCGGTCATCTCGATCTGGAGACAGCGGGCCGGGAAGCCGGTTTTTTCAAGAACCCGGAACGTATCCTTGAGGAAGGTTGGGGCCTCAAGCTGCCCGACCGAGACATTGATCGACAGGACAAGCCCCTCTTCCCATTCGCAGGCAAAGAGGCAGGCCCGTTCCATGACATAGACGCCGAGCTTCTGGATCAGGCCGGCCTCTTCGGCAAGCTGGATGATCCGCTCGGGGGGAACGCGGCCATATTCGGGATGAGACCAGCGGATCAGCGCCTCGAATCCGCAGAGCTTCTGGCTCTGGGTGTTGAAGAAAGGCTGGTAGACAATGCCCAGCTCTCCTTTGTCCAGTGCCTCGGGGAGCGCGCGGATCAAATCCCGGTTCCGCTTGGCTACAGTCCGCAGTTCCGGATTGTAGAAGCGATGCGTGTGGCCTCCGAGGCTCTTGGCCTCGTAAAGCGCCAGATCGCTGGCTTCCAGCAGACTGCCCACGCGTTCTGATCCGCCAATGGACAGCACGATTCCCACGCTGAGACCAACAGCACAGCGTACGCCTTCGCCAACCCGGATGGGCACGTTCGTTAGCGCATTGATCAGACCCGATGCAGTGGCGGAAGCCTGAGCCGGTGTTGTCTGGCGTTCGAGCAGCATGAATTCGTCGCCGCCGAAACGGTAGAGTCTGTGACGTTCGCTCAGGGTGCGGCTCAGGACGACCGTGACTTTCCGGAGCATCTCGTCGCCGGCGGAATGGCCGTGCCGGTCGTTGATCTGTTTGAAGCCGTCCAGATCGAGGTTAAGCAGGGCAAAGGCCTCTCCGGTGCGTGCGGTCTCGATGAGGTAGGTTTCCATGTCGTCGAGGAAGGCGCCGCGGTTGGGCAGGCCGGTCAGAAGGTCATGCCGCGCTCTGAAAGAGGCACTTTCCTGCGCCCAGTGCGTCTGGGTCACGTCCGTCCCGACGCCGCGATAGCCGACGAAGGTGCGGTCCTGAAAAACCGGGCGTCCGCTCAGCGACCAGAAGCGCTGCTGACCCTGCAGGGTTCCGGAGACCACGATGTCCCGGAAGAAGATTCGGTTGTCGAGGCACTGTCGCAGCCGCCCGAGCCCCGTCCGTTCGTCACCGTCAAAAGCGGCCGGACCTGCCAGATCGGACAGGATGTCGAAGAAGATACGGGTTTCAAGCCACTCGCGGCTATTGTCGAAAGCCGAGGCCAGACTGGCCGAGACATTGCGCAGACTTCCTGACGCGCAGGTTTCCCACAGCCAGTCGCCGGTGTCGTCATCGGCATTGCGAAGCAGAAGCTGGACGATGCTGTTGCGCTGTTCGAGGGAATACCGGCTGACGAGAAAAGCCGTGAACAGGGTCCGCACGGCCATCGTCAGTGACAGGACGAAGAACAGATAGACCGCCATTTCGATGGCGATGTAAAAATAGAAAATTCCGTGGTCGATCGTCCACGCCTGAAAAAGGGCGAAGCAGCAGGACAGGATGAGCATGGAAGCGATGATTTCTCCCATGCCCGTCAGGGGAACCATCGTAATGGTCGTCGCGGTCAGCCCGACCATAATGCCGGCGACCAGAACCCGGTCATTGGCGTCTCCATAAGGAAACACGACGGGAGGAAGCGTGATCCAGCAGAGAGCGAATGCGAAATTGAGGCCCTTGAGGATCCACGACTGCCGGGTGTCGACCAGTTTTTCGGTCGGGATCGCATAAAAGCAGATGTTGTAGAGCAGGAGCAGGAGCAGGACAGCTCCGCACATGCTCGCACCGTACATCGGATAATTCCGCATCAGGCACAGGCCTGCGATCGGGCCGCAGCTGAACTGGGGAACAAAATGGAAGAAGTTCAGACCGCGCAGGACCCGGCAGCGCGAAAGGCGGATTTCTTCCTCTGCTCCTGCCGGGATTTCGGCCCGGAAGGGGAAAAGTCGGGCAAGCCGCATTTGTTTGAGCAGGGTCAGGACGGCTGTCATTATGTCGCGCATGACCAGGAGGCGACAACAAAAGCCGGTGAGACAGGCAAAGACATCATGAACCTTCCCAATAGCGGAGGAGGGTGCCACGATGACAGGAATTTATGAAGTTTTTCTTTGCAGAGAGCGAATCTGTTGCAGACAACATCTCCGCGCCTCGGGTATGGCGCCCCGGACACGGAGATAGCTGTTAAATGGTTAAGGTTTCGTTAGTGCGCCATTTCCGGCGTCGTGTCGTAAATCTCGTGGCTGGCTTTTTCAAACATTTCAATGCATTCGCGCATATTGGCCGTCAGAGCTGCACGAGTGATGTCCGGATCGTTGGACGGATAATATCCGCGGGCCAGATCCTCATCGATTTCCAGGTGGGACGGGCCGTCATGTTCGTGCTCGTCATGCGCCAGACCCCAGGTCCAGTGCTTCTTCGCGAACAGACTGGTGAACTTCGGAGCATGGCAGAGATAGGCAGCCAGTTCTTCGGCAATGTATTCGACGGCTGCGAGCCAAGAGAAGAAGACCACGGGATCTTCGCTGTCTGCATTGGCGATCAGCTTCTGGACCGTGGGAAGCGTGTCGTAGTGGGTTCCATACAGGTCGAGGCCGAATTCTTTTGCGCCGTCAGCCCAGAGAATGGCGTGTGAGCCCTCTTCTTCCTTCATTTCCCGCACGGCTTCACGCGCTTCTGAAAAGAAGGTCTTGATCCGGGCCTGTCCGAAACGCTGGACGAGCGGTTTGATGGGAAGATGGCCGACGCGTACGTCAATAGCGCGCTCGAAAGCCTGAATAAAAGGCCACCAGCCGATCATCATGGCTTTAATAGTCTCTTTATCGCCATGAGCTGCGCCCCGGGCCAGCGCAGAAGAATAGATTTTCTCTCGTGTAAAGACACGCATTTCGGCACGATTTACCAAAGGCTCGGAGAACAGTAGAGCGTACATCAGCGTAATCCTGAAGAAGTTTATTACATGCGCCGTTCCGGCAGTGATGTTGTAGTCGTTAAATTTTCAGAAAAGTAACTTTTTTACTTTAATTTTAATTGAGTTTTATTAAATTATCAAAATATTAATATATTAGATTCTCATTATGTTGCTTAATCGTAATGATATGATTCGCGTAAAACTGCCGCCCTTCCGTCTGGTTTGATATCGTAACGTCTTCCTTCAGGCCGGGGCCTGAAGGAATTCCATCATTTCCTTAAGAAACGCGCGGGGCTGTTCCACATGAAGCCAGTGTCCGGCATCAGGCAGGGAGTGGATCAGCGCCTGCGGAAAGAGCGCCCGGATCGGATCGTGATGTTCGGGCCGGACATAGGGCGAAGCACCCCCACGCAGAAAAAGGACAGGCCCTTCGTAAGGCGCAATCTGAAGGTCGGGCCAGCTTTCGATCTCATGAATGTCGCGGGAAAGGTCGTCGAAACCGATGCTCCAGCCCGGCGAATCGCCCAGCCGTATATTCTGCAGCAGGAGTTCGGCGACGGGTCTGCTGCCCGTGATGGGTTCCAGAAGGTCCAGCCCTTCGCGGCGTTCGAGCGAAGCGGGGAATGTGAGGGTGTCCAGCTTCGAGATCATCTCGCGGTGGCCATGCCCCGTTCGTGCGGGCGCAATATCCGCCACCAGCAGTTTCGTGACGCGCTCGGGGGCGGCCAGGGCGAGCATCATGGCCACCTTGCCGCCCATGGAATGTCCGACGACCGCAAAACGACCGATTCCCAGATCGTCCAGCGTTTCCAGCACGTCCTGTGCCATGAGAGCGTAGCTGGCGGGGCCGTGCGGACTGTGTCCGTGGTTGCGCAGATCCAGCGCCAGCGTCCGGAAGGTCGCAGCGGCGCCGCGCTGGAGGACGCCGAGATTCCGGGCCCGCCCGAACAGCCCGTGCAGGAAAACGACTGTCTCCGGGCCTTCGCCGCGTTCGATGACATTCAGTTTCATCAGTGATCCTTCCATGACAGCTGTTGATCGGCAGCCCGCTTGCCGTCAAACAGGATCACACCTGCCGCCCGGGAGCCCGCTTGTCCACCAGTCCCGCCCCTTCGCCGCCCCCTCCGCCTGCGTTCCCTGACGGTTCTGCAAGCCGTTTTCCGGGCCGCGTCCGTATTATGCTGCGACAGGGGATGAACCGCTTTCAGGCGCGGCTGTTTCCCCATGCGCCATCAAATCTGCGCACGCTGGTGCGTGGCAACGAGATCTGGCTGAGCGTGCTGGCGGGGTTTGTCGGCATTCTGTCAGGGTTGTGTGTGGTCGTCATGACCCATCTCACATTCTGGATGCACAGACTGCTTTTTGGCGTTTCGGGTGTGTCCGGCGGTCATCTGTCCGGTTTGAACGCTCTGCCGCCTCTCCGCACAGTGGTTGTGCTGGGTGGTGGTGGGCTGATGATTGGTCTGTTCGGGGTGCTGATCGCAAAAATCATGCCGCGCAGCCCGGTGGACCCCATTGAGGCGAATGCGCTGCATGGCGGGCGCATGTCGGTGCGCGACAGTCTGGTCATCGTCTGCCAGACCGTTCTGTCCAACGGCGTGGGTGGCTCCATCGGACTTGAGGCCGGGTTTACCCAGATCGCGGCCGCCTTCGGTTCCCGGATAGGGCGCTCCTTCCGGGTGCGTCGTGAGGATCTGCGCGTTCTGGTGGGGGCCGGGGCCGGGGCTGCGATCGGGGCAGCGTTCGATGCCCCCGTGGCTGGCGCGTTCTATGCGTTTGAGCTGGTGATCGGCTCTTACTCGCTGGGCAGCCTGTCTCCCGTGGCCGTCGCCGCGCTGGCGGGCGTGGGCGTAACACGCTTTCTGGGCAGCGTTCCGCCCGGCATTGTCATTCCCTCTCCTGGAGCGCTGTCCTGGGAAGGGACGGCCGGGGCGGTCCTCATCAGTGTTCTCACGGCGCTGACGGCCATCGGGCTGATGTTCTGCGTCACCCAGACGGAGGGGCTGTTCCGCAGGATGCCCGGACCGGTCTGGCTGCGGCCTGCGGTTGGCGGTCTGATTGTGGGAGGGCTGGCAACGCTTCATCCGTCCGTTCTGTCAGCGGGGCACGATGCGATGCGTGCCGTCTTTGCAGGCAATGTCACGGCGCGAATGGCCGTCGTTCTGTTGCTCCTGAAGGCGCTGGCGTCGTGCCTGTGCATTGGGTCCGGATTTCGCGGAGGGCTGTTTTTCGCGTCGCTGTATCTTGGGTCTCTGGCAGGGACGATCTACGGCACACTTCTGGCGCCGCTGGGCATTGCGCCGGATTCCGTCACGGCCTGCGCGCTGATCGGCATGAGCGCGATGGCCGTAGCCGTCATCGGCAGCCCCATGACAATGGTGTGCCTGATGCTGGAACTGACTGGTAGCGTGTCCATGAGCGGTGCCACGCTGGTGGCTGCGGTCCTGTCTCTTCTGACCGTGCGTCGCCTGTTCGGCTACAGCTTCGCGACATGGCGCTTCCATCTGCGGGGCGAATCCATCCGTTCCGCTGTCGATATCGGCTGGATGCGCTCACTCAATGTACGCCGCATGATGCGCGGACAGGTCCGGACCCTTCCGGCGGAGACGTCCGTGAACCGGGCACAAACCCTCTTTCCGCTCGGCTCGGCCCAGCGGATCGTGCTGCTTGATGAGGCGGGACACTATGACGGTATTGTTCATCTGGCGGAACTGCACGCCGCCCCTGCCGACCAGACATCCATCAGAACGCTGGCCCTGTTCCGTAACGCCATGCTCACACCGCTTATGAACATCCGCGAGGCGATCGAACTGTTCGAAAAAGCAGAGGCCGATGCGCTTGTCGTCGTCGAGGACCCCCAGTCCCGGCAGGTGATCGGAACCCTGACCGAACAGCACGCCCTGCGCCGCTATGCCGAAGAACTCGAACGCAGCCGCAGAAGCCTTGCGGGTGACGACAGCCTGCCAACGTGACCCGGCTCCGGCTTGCCCCCTTGGCATCGGGCCGTTCCCGCTTCAACATATGGCCCTGTCAGATGCCCGTTCCGGGCGCCCCAACCGGAGATTTTCCCATGACCGCGACCCCCGAATCCCGCCTCGCCGCCCTCGACATCACGCTGCCGGTCGCAGCCGCTCCGGTTGCGAACTACGTCACGACCGTACGGACGGGAAACCTGCTCGTCGTGTCCGGCCAGCTCCCGCTGGTGGACGGCAAGCTGCTTATCACCGGCAAGCTGGGTGACGAAGTTTCGGCCCATGCCGGTGTGGCCTGTGCCCGCGCCTGCCTCATCAATGTTCTGGCGCAGGCCAAAGCCGCGCTCGACGGCGATCTTTCCCGTATCACGCGCGTTGTCCGTCTGGGCGGCTTCATTGCCTGCACGCCGGAATTCACCGACCACGCCACCGTCATGAACGGCGCGTCCGATCTGGCTGTGGACGTGTTCGGTGACGCCGGACGCCATGCACGCTCCACGATCGGCGTGCCGAGCCTGCCCGTGAATGCGCCGGTCGAGGTCGAGGCGCTGTTCGAAATCGCCTGATACGGGAGAAACCGAATGGGAGAAGCGGAGACCATGCCGTCCCCCGACTGGAGCCTGAGCCTTCATGCCTCGATCCACGAGATCGGGGCCGAAGCCTGGGACGCCTGTGCGGGAGCGGATAATCCGTTCGTCTCCTTCGGTTTCCTGTCCGCCCTTGAAGACAGCGGTTCCGTCGCGGACCGCTCCGGCTGGCTGGTCCGTCATGCCGCCTTGCGCGCGCCGGACGGCTCCATCGCCGCCCTCGCCCCGCTTTATGGAAAATCCCATTCCTGGGGCGAGTACGTCTTCGACCAGAACTGGGCCCGCGCCTATGAAGCCGCGGGGGGCCGCTATTATCCCAAATTCGTCTGCGCCGTTCCGTTCTCTCCGGTGCCCGGCCCGAGGCTTCTGCTGCGTCCGGATCTGCCGGATCCGCAGGCCGTGGCGCAGGCCCTCGCCGCCGCGCTTATTCAGGCGACGGCGCAACTCGGCCTGTCCTCCCTGCACGCCAATTTCTGCGACGCGGCTTCGCTCGAGGCCTTTACCGGGGCTGGCTATCTGCCACGCACAGGCCTTCAGTATCACTGGCAGAATAACGGCTACACGACATTCGACGATTTTCTGGCCGCGCTGTCCTCCCGCAAACGCAAATCCATCCGCAAGGAACGCAGTGCTGCCCAGTCCTGTGGTCTGACCTTCAGCACGCTCCGCGGAGACGACATCACGCCGGAAGACTGGAAAGCGTTCTACCGCTTCTACCAGTCCACGATCGACCGCAAATGGGGCAGCGCTTATCTGACGGAGCGCTTCTTTCCCATGCTGTCCGAGCGCCTCGGAGACCGCGTGGTCCTGATGATGGCCCATCATGATGGAAAAGCCGTTGCAGGCGCCCTGAATCTCATGGGGACCGACGCGCTGTTCGGGCGGAACTGGGGCTGTGAGGGCGACTGGCCCTTCCTGCATTTCGAGCTGTGCTATTACCGTGCGATCGCCTTTGCTATCGAACACGGCCTCTCCCGTGTTGAAGCCGGGGCGCAGGGCGAACACAAGATCCAGCGTGGCTATCTCCCGAGTTTCACCCACTCGGCCCATGCCATACTCGATCCCGGTCTGCGACAGGCTGTCGCAGCCTTCGTGGAAGAGGAACGGACAGCCCTGCAGGCAGAGGCGGCGGAACTGCTGACTCTTTCACCATATCGTCACGGCGAGTCGGGTTGAAGGTGTTCGTTTAACGATTGGGAAAGCTTTGTGCCGCTACGCTGTGCTCCGAAATCGGGATTGACCGGAGCCTGTAACGCCCATGGAGAACAGTACCTATATCGCGCTTTCGCGCATGGATGCCCAGCAGCGCGCCATGTCCGTGGTTGCGGACAACATGTCGAATGCATCGACCGTGGGCTACAAACGCGAAAATGTCCTTTTCAGTGACTTCCTGTCCCATCAGCACGGCTCCAAACAGGCAGAGGGTGCGGATACGGAATCCTACACGCAGGACCGTGCGACATACCGGGACTTTCAGCAGGGCGACATGCAGTCCACTGGTAACCCGCTGGACCTCGCGCTCGGAGGTGAAGGGTATTTTCAGATCCGTACCGCCAATGGTGTGCGTCTGACGCGGGCAGGACGCTTCGAGGAACAGCAGGACGGCGCTGTCGTTGATGAAAGCGGCAATGCCCTGCTGGACCGCGACGGGCAGCCGATTGTCCTCCCCCAGACCGACCACCGCATCACCATTTCCGCCGATGGCGTGATCTCGACCGAAACCGGCGAACAGGGTCAGATCGGCATCGTGACGGCACAGGACGACAACAGGCTTCAGGCCGAAGGCAGCAGGCTTCTGAGGACGGATCAGCCCACAACCGCTGTGGAGCGGCCCAACATCGTGCAGGGCATGGTGGAAGGCAGCAACGTCCAGATGATGACCGAAGTGACGAAGATGATGGAAATTCAGCGGAATTTCCAGTTCATGGCGCAGTTCGTGGATGCTGAAGCCACGCGCCAGAAAAACGCCATCGACAAGATCGTTCAGGTCTCGGCCTGATTATTTCCCCGGACGGGACAAGGATAACTTTCCATGCGCGCACTCGACATCGCCGGAACGGGCATGCAGGCCCAGCAGACCAACGTCGAAACTATTTCCAACAATATCGCGAACATGAGCACCACGGGGTATAAACGCTCCCGCGCCGAGTTCCAGGATCTAATCTATCAGAACCTCCGTCGCGTGGGCGCAAGTTCGTCCGATACCGGCACGACCATTCCCGCCGGCGCACAGGTCGGCCTTGGTGTGAAGACGGCGGCGATTTACCGCATCAACGATCAGGGCAGCCTTGAGCAGACCAGCAACTCCCTGGATCTGGCGGTTCAGGGGCGCGGTTATTTTCAGGTCCAGCTTCCCTCGGGGCAGCTTGCCTATACCCGCGACGGCACGTTTTCGATGGACAACAACGGTTCGCTCGTAACTGCGGATGGCTATCTCATCAGCCCGACAATTACGATTCCCAACAATGCGCAAAGCATTTCGATCGACCAGTCCGGTCAGGTCAGTGTGCAGATCGCCGGTCAGAACAACACGACGCTCGTCGGCCAGCTGCAGCTTGGCATCTTCACCAACGAAAATGGTCTGGCCGCGATGGGCCAAAACCTGTTCACGCAGACGACGGCCTCAGGCGACGCCATGATGGGCAATCCCGAGGCTGTCGGTTACGGCAGCATCATGCAGGGCTATGTCGAAAACTCGAACGTCAATGTCGTGACCGAAATCACCGATCTCATCACGGCACAGCGCGCTTATGAGATGAACAGCAAGGTCATCACCGCGTCCGATGACATGCTGAAAACCGTCACCAATCTGGGCGGCGCTTAAAACATGAGCCGCGCCCTGGTGACGGGTGGCATTCTGCTGCTGGCGGGGTGCGGTGCGTTTTCCTTTGCGTCAGCGGCGACGCTGCGAACGACCGTCAATGTCGATCATCCGCGCGTGCGTCTGTCCGATTTGTTTGCCGATCTGGGCAAAGGACAGGACACCGATATCGGCGATGCTCCCGCGCTTGGGGCGAGTTACGTGGTGGGTGGTCCGCAGTTGACGGCCATTGCCGCCCAGTTCGGCGTGGACTGGCCGGATGCCTCGCCTCTGGTGTCCACGACCGTAACACATACGGCGCGCATGATTACGGCGGACGATGTGCTGCCTGTCGTTCGCGAGGAGCTGGAACTGCCGTCCGATGCGCGGGTGGAAGTGGCGCTGACCGGCTTCAAGCCCGTACCGGTTCCGGTTGCGGATCAGGGCGCGCCTGCCATCCTGCATATTGACCGCCCGCCGCATGGCAGCGAGCACTTTACGGCACGGCTTGAGGTTCCTTCCGCCAAGGGCGGGCAGGGAACGGCTTTCAATGTAAGCGGAACGGCGACCATGGAAGTGCGTGCGGTGACCCTGCGCCACGCCATGCATCTGGGGCAGCCCATTCTGCCGGATGATGTCAGCATGACGTTCGTCCGGGTCGGTCTGATTCCGGATGATGCGTTACAGAACCCTGAAGATGCGGTTGGTCTGGAGGCGCGGGGTGTGCTCGCGGCTGGTCAGGTTCTGAGCGTTTCGGAACTTGCTCATCCCCAGCTTGTGCATCGTGGGTCCCCCGTCGTGGCGACGTTTTCCGGCCAGAGCCTTCATCTGACGGTATCCGGAACCGTTCTGGAAACAGGCGGGAAGGGCGATACCGTGCATGTTTACAATGCCAGCAGCCATATGGTGCTGACAGGACGTGTTGTGGACCGGACGGAAGTGGAAGTCATTCCTGGCATCATGCCGCTTTCCGCCGACAACAGACTCCATCAGCAGACGACGGCTCTCCCGTCTCTCTGACGGGCAGCGTCCGCCACCCGTCAGGTCGGTTTTTCATTTCGTCAGATAGGTGTCGAACCAGTGGATGGTCCGCTGTACGGCATCCTCCCAGGCCTGCGGGTTGCGCATACCGTGGCCCTGTCCCGGATAGATGACGAGCGAACTGGGCACATGCAGGGTCTGGAGCGCATGGAAGAACTCCTGGCTCTGGGGCATCGGGCATTCTTCATCCGCAGAGCCGACGAAAATGAAAGTCGGGGTATGGGCCTGCCGGATATAGAGAATGGGAGAGGAATGGGCGTAGATGTCGGGGTCGTCGTAGACGGATTTTCCGAAGAAAGGCAGCATCCAGCTGTCGATGTTGTTTTCTCCATAATAGGAAAGCCAGTTTGAAATTCCTGCTCCGGCGACGGCTGCCCGGAAGCGATCCGTCTGGGTGACAGTCCACATCGTCATGTAGCCACCATAGGAAAATCCGGTCAGGCCCAGACGATGGTCGTCGACAGGAGCGATCTTCTCGACCGCATCAATCCCGCGCAGCACATCGCGCAGATCGCCATGTCCGAAGTCCCTGCGGTTTGCCGAAGTGAAGGTTTCGCCCTGTCCGAAGCTGCCGCGCGGATTGGGCATGAAGACGTTATAGCCCGCATCCACAAGCGCCATCGCCATGTATCCGTGGTCGTGCAGATAGCGAGGACCGGACGCGCTGGACGGTCCGCCATGCACAGAGACGATCATCGGAACCTTCCCGTTCTGCTCCATGCCAGGCTTGCGTTTGAGAGGCTCCAGCAGCCAGCCCTGAACGGAATAGCCATCGCTTTTCCATGTCAGACTGCGGGCTTTGAGATGGGGCAGCTGTGCGGCATTGTCGCGGTTGACGGGCTTCCAGAGCGCAATGGGGCCTGTTGCGATTTCAGGCGCCTTTTCAAAGCTCTGCCGGACGATGGCGGTATGCTGTCCCGCACAGGACAGGCTGGGTTCGGACCGGCCATCCGAAATCATGGTGGGATCTTCCCAGAGCGATCGCACGCTGCCCTGCAGGGACCAGATCGCACTCCGGTCGCCTTTGATGCCTGCGGCGATCAGACCCGGACCGCACGCCCAGGACAGATCGGTCACGGTGGCTTTGAGGCCCGGTGTCAGGTTGACGGGGCGGGCGCCGGGCTTCGTCAGGTCCAGAGTAAAGGCGTCTCCGCCGATTGCTCCATAATCGCTCATCAGGCCGCCGATGAAGGAGACCTGTTTTCCGTCCGGGGAAACGCGGGGTAGATTGAGCTGCTGTTGCTGGGGCGGGGTGTAGAGGACGCTGTCCGTGCCGTTTGCGAAGGCATGGAGTTTTGCAATCCACCAGTGATCGTCCCCGTTACCGGGAGCGGCCGTGGCGACGAAACCCTGCCCATCCGGTCGCCAGTCATATTCGTAAACATACAGATCCGCCGGGGACTGCCAGTTCAGGCGTCCGTTTTCGATCACGCCAATCCGCTGTTCGTCCACCTGCGTATTGATTTCACCGGATGGGGGCGCCCCGGCTTCCAGCGCGCCGGGTTGACGATGGGCGTTCTCGATCGCCAGAACGCCAATCTGCCCCTGCGGTCCATAGGACAGGGACTGAAGCGTGCCCGTGAAGCTCAGAATCTGTACGGCATGATGGCCGTCGCGGTCCGCCTGCCAGACCGACAGGGTTTTTGCCGACGGATTTTTCAGCACATAGGCCATCGCCTGCCCGTCCTGCCGCCATGCAAAGGAGCTGGCCACGCAGCCATGACACAGGGGCAGGGAACTGCGGGCTCCGGACGGAACGACATACAGGACCGGCTGTGACGGCACGTCCTGACCCGGCTGTCCGGCAGGGTGTTCGAGCGAGAGCAGCCGTGTTCCGTCCGGGGAGATGGCAAGATGGGTGTAGAGCTGCACGGGGGCGGCCAGAGCCGTCAGGGGGAACAGCGCGGCCAGCAGGGCGATGCGACGGGGAAGGATCATGGTTTTCAGGTCCGTCTGGCAGAAGGGGCGGAGGTGTTGTGGCGGCGCAGCAGGCCGAGCAGCCAGTGGTACAGACGCTTCGTTCTCGCACCGATGGCGTCCATCCACAGATAGACGATCGGCGTGGTGTAAAGCGTCAGAAGCTGGCTCACAACCATGCCGCCGAGGATGGAGACACCCAGTGGACGGCGCATTTCCGCGCCGTAGCCATTGCTGATGATGAGCGGGACCGCGCCGAGTGCGGCGGCGAGGGATGTCATCAGGATGGGGCGGAAACGGGTGATGGAGGCCTTGAAGATGGCATCCTTCGGGGAAAGCTTCTCGACACGCTCGGCATGGATGGCGAAGTCGATGACGAGAATGGCGTTTTTCTTGACGATGCCCGTCAGCAGGATGATGCCGATCATGGCGATGATGCTGAAAGACTCTCCCGCGATCCACAGCCCCAGAACCGCGCCGATCCCGGCGGAGGGCAGGGTGGAAAGGATCGTGATGGGATGGATCAGGCTCTCATAAAGAATGCCCAGCACGATATACATCACGGCAATGGCGGCGAGAAACGCCAGTGCGCCATTGATCATGAGCTTGCGCGTGTCGCCGGCCGTTCCGGTGAAGTCGCCCAGCACGCCATCGGGAGCGTGCGTGCTCTGCATGGTCTGTTTGATGAGCGCGACCGCATCGTTGTAGCTCACGCCCGTCGCCAGATCGAACGAGATGTTGGCGGAATAGTAGTTGCCGCGATGGGTGATATCCAGGGGCTGCGGTTTCCACAGGATGGACGCGACGTTCATCAGCGGGATCATGGTCTCGATCGCGGAGGAGACGGCGGCACCGCTGGAGGTATTGCCGGAAAGCTGGTTGGCCAGCGAGTTCTGGATGGAGGCTGTCGCGAGAGACGTGAAACTGCTGGCAGAGGTGCTGGCGTCGCTGCGGGCGCGGATCAGGTTGGAGGCCACGCCACCGGCTGCCGTGCCTGCGGAGGTGGAAATCCAGACCTGACGGAGCGTCTCGGGGTCCATCCGGTATTTCGGCGCCAGCACCATGACCACGCGGTGTTCGGTCGTGGGCAGGTGGATCGTGGAAACGATGGCCTGGCCGTAGGAATCGTACAGGACGTTCTGGATCAACTGCGGGGTAACGCCATAGCGTGCTTCCGTATCGCGCTGGACGGTGATGTAGGCGGCTGCGGACTGCCCCTCGGTCGTGGAGGAGATGTTGACCAGCTTGCCCGAGGCGCGCAGGGCGTTCAGCAGGATCGGAACGTAGCCGAACAGATCCGAGACGTTGTCTCCGCGCAGGACGTAGCGGTAGCTGCCGGTATTCTTGGAACTGCTGCCGCCCTGACTGCTTCCGCCAACGCTCCAGAACGACACGTCCGCTCCGGGCTCGGTGGGCAGGCGTTTGCGGATGCGGTCCAGAATGGTTTCCGCGGAAGCGCGCTCGTCTTTTTCCTTTAGATGGATGTAAAGTTCGCCGCTGTTTTTGTCGTCGCTGAAAATGGTGGTGGACGTGACATCGGGGTCCGTCTGGGCGATGGCGCCGATTTCTCTCAGGCGCCGGTCGATTTCCTGAAAGGACATCGTGGGGTCGCCCTTGATGCGTCCTGCCAGCAGCGACATGTCTTGGGACGGGATGAATTCCTTGGGCATCAGCATGACGGAGCCGATCAGCACCACGAAGCTCAGCGGCAGGGTCAGGCCCATCAGGACGGGATGGCGCAGGCACCAGTGCATGGAGCGGCCATACTGCTTCAGCGTCCAGTCCAGCGAGGCTTCCGTCACGAAAGCGATGGAACCGACCACGCCTTTGCGGGGCTGATCGCCATGGTCGATTTCCAGCATCCTTGCGCACATCATCGGCGTCAGCGTCAGGGACAGCCACATGGAGATGACGATGGCGGAAATCATCGTCATGCAGAACTCGAACATGATCGAACCCGCTCCGCCCGGCAGGAACAGCAGCGGGATGAAAACCGCGACCAGAGAGGCGCTGATGGACAGGACCGTAAAGCCGATCTCCGAAGAGCCGATCAGACTGGCCGTGTAACGGTCCTTTCCTTCCTCCATGTGCCGCGCGATGTTCTCAAGCACGACGATGGCGTCATCGACCACGAAACCGACCGCAATGGTCAGGGACATGAGCGACAGGACATCGAGCGTGAAGTTGAATGCTGCCATCGCCGCCAGTGTGCCGGAGAGCGCGATGGGGACCGTCACGGCAGGAATCAGTGTCGTGATCATCCTGCGGAAGAACAGCAGGATCACGAGCACGACCAGCACGACAGACAGGATCAGCGTCAGCCGCGCATCCGCCAGAGACGCGCGGATGGACCGGGACGTGTCGAGGCCCACGACCAGATTGACGTCCGCCGGCAGGGCATCGCGCAGATGCGTCAGGTTGGCGTTAATGCCGTCCACAATAGCCACGGTATTGGCATGCGGCTGTGCGGTTACGACCAGCGTGACGGCGCGATGTCCGTTGATGTAGCTGGTCTGGTAGACGTCCTGAACGCTGTCGGTGACGGTGGCGATGTCGCTCAGACGGACGGGATAGAAGTCGTTGCGGTAGCCGACGATCAGGTCCCGGTACTGGGCCGCGTTGATGGCCTGATCGTTGGTGGACAGCATCATCCGCTGGCCGTGGCTGTCGATGAAACCCTTGGGTGTGAAGGCATTGGCCGAGGCGAGAGCCGTACGGATGTCCTCAAGCCCGATGCCCCATTTATAGAGCGGGTTGGGATTGAGCTCGACACGCACGGCGGGATTCGTCGATCCCACGACTTCCACACGCCCCACGCCCTTGACCTCGGCGAGCAGCGGCTTGATGCGGATATTGGCGATATCGTAGAGCTCGGCCTGTGTTTTCTGGTCCCCGGTCAGGCTCATCAGATAGACCGGGAAGCCGCCGCCATCCATTTTGAAGGCCTGCGGATCGGCATCCATGGTCCCCGTCGGTAGGTCGGCGCGCGCGGCGCGCAGGGCCGCCTGCGTGTCACGCAGGGCGCCGTCGATGTTCCGCGACGATGAGAACTCCAGAAAAATCTGGGCCTGTCCGGCACTGGTGTCGGATTCGATGCTTTCCAGATCCGCGATCGACCCGAGCCTGCGCTCCAGAGGCGTTGTGACGGAGGTTGCCATCTGCTGCGGGTCAGCGCCCGGCTGGGTCGCCACGACCATGATGGATGTGGTGGTCATGTCCGGCATCGTGGCGACGGGCAGGAGCGGATAGCAGATCAGTCCCGCCATGAAGATGGCAATGGACATCAGTGTCGTCGCGACCGGGCGGTCTATGAATAGGCGGCAGAAATTCATGCGGTCAGTTTATCCACAAAACCGCGTTTCAGGTCATTACTGATAGGACACAAAATGTCAGTTCTTCAGTGTGCGGGCCGTCAGAAGTCCGGCATGCCTGCCGGTTGGGCGGAGGGCTGGGTGACGTAATAGCGTTCTGCCAGGCGGGGCGGGAGAAGATCCATCAGGCGGGATCCCATGACCAGCCATGCCGGAAAGGTCACCCGGCGCGTCTGGCGCAGCGTTCCGCGCAGGATCCGGCGCACGGCTTCTTCCGTGGACACCAGACCGGGCATGGCAAAGCGGTTTCCCTTCACCATGGACGTATCGACAAATCCGCAGCACACGCTGGTCAGGCTGATGCCGAAACCGCCCAGCCGGGCTGCATTGGCCACGATGAAGCGGTCGAGAGCGGCCTTGGAAGCGGAATAGGATGGCGTGCCGGGGTAGCACACGAACCCCGCGACGGACGCCATCACGCAGATCCGCCCGCGCAGGTCTTCGCTATTCCGCTCCTGCCCACGCATGGCCTCGACGACCGGAAAGAACGTGTTGAGCGTTCCAGTCAGGTTGATGTCGAGCATGTCGCGGACGCGCTCTTCACGCTCCAGAAGCAGACCGTCGCTGGCGGTCTGAGGCAGGCCGCCCGTGATGCCTGCACAGAGAAACGCCATGTCGAGCCGGTCTTCCGACGCGGCGGCGATCCACTCTGCCATGCCCTGACGGTCACGCGTGTCCAGCACGGCCGGGACCGCTCTGGCCCCTTGTCCGTCGCAGCGCCGGGCCGTTTCCATCAGGCCGTCTTCAGCGTGATCGCACAGATGCAGGGAAACGCCCGGACGGGCCAGTTTCAGGGCAAGACCGCGTCCGATCCCGGATGCGGCCCCTGTAATCAGGATATTCATGGGGCGGAGTCTAACAGAGTGTTTCCGCGATGCGACCCCCGAAGGGGCGAAAACATCTCTTCTCCGTGAGGTTACTTCGGGGAATTACAGTCCGAACGGGGGCTTGTGCCCGCAAGAAGCTGTCCGGCGAAGCTGTGGGCTTCCGTGACCATGGCGGCAAGTGTGCCGTTGTGGCTGGCATCATGAATCCGGTGTGTCACGGGTGTTCCAGCGGCACAGAGACGCGCGACGAGGCGTTTCTGCTGGCCGGTGGATGTGTGCAGATCCTGTGCGCCTGATTCGATCAGAACAGGTGAGGGCAGGGAGAAGCCCGGATATTTCGCCCAGTCGAACACGGGCGCCAGCACACGCCCCGCTTCGGGTTCGAGCAGGGTCGCGGGTGTCAGGCCGGAGCGTTTGGCGATCGGGAAGAAATCCGAAGCGCACATGGAGCCTGCATCACGCAAAAGGCGCTGCCCACGGGGCGTGAAAGCCTCGTTGATGTCGGTGGACGGATCAGCCTCGACCAGCGACTGCCCGAGTGTCAAAAGTTCAGGCACGGCCGGGGAGAAGCTGCGCGGATTGGCGGGATGCAGAAGCTCCTGCGCCGTCTGTTCGTCCAGATAGGGCGGGGCAGCAGCAATCGTGCCCAGAATATGCAGATGCGGGGCATAGGTCGAAGCCATGGCCGCAGCCGCCAGAGCCGCCTGCCCACCTTGTGCATGACCATTCAGCACCACATTGTCTGACAGGTCCGGGAGGCGTTCGCGGGCCGCGCGCACGGAATCCAGCACGCTCATGCCTTCCGAACGCGCGTTCAGCAGAAGCGGTGCGCCGGGCTCGCCCATGCCGGGATAGTCGGTCGCGACGATCGCAAAGCCCTGACGCAGCCATCCGTCATAGAAACGCGCCTGAACGGTACCGATTCCCATCACGGACGGCGCGCAGGTCAGGTGCAGGCCGCTCTCTCCATGCGCCCAGGCCAGAACAGGCCAGCCCCCCGCCGGAGCCGGACCACGTGGGACCAGAACCTGTGCCGAGACGCGCACGAGCTGATGCGGGTTGCGCGCATCCGTACTGCGATAGGTCAGACGATAGACGGAAGCAGGCTCATGGGACGGCACGGAATCCAGCCGGATCGCCTGCCCGGCCGAGACGGGCGCGCTGATGGACCAGTTGTCGCCGTCGTCATCCGAGGCGCAGCCGGACAGGGCGGCTCCGGCCGTCAGAAGCATGACGAGCGATGTCAGGGCGGTCAGCGGTTTACGGCGAAAAGAGCGGTACGGCATGGGCGGTCTGTCTCCGACAAGAAGCGTCTCTCATAGCAGTGCTCCGCGTCCTGTGGGAGCGGCCATATCCGGCATTGCCTCCGGGGCCGGGCTTGGAGAGCCGTCCATCCGGCGCTACAGAGAAGACCTCTGACGCGCGGGTCCGACCTGATCGGATCTGATACAACGAGGATAGCCATGACCGACACCATTCCCGATCGTCTCTCCGCCAGCCCCGACAGCCCGTATTACAACGAAGAGCTGCTGTCGCGCGGCATCGGTGTCCGCTTCAAGGGCGAAGAGCGCACCACCGTCGAGGAATACTGCATCAGCGAAGGCTGGGTGCGTCTGGCCGTTGGCAAGTCCATGGACCGCCGTGGCCGCCCGATGACGATCAAGGTCACGGGGCCGGTCGAGGTCTGGATCAAGGATTCTGAAGAAGACGCATGATGACACAGGCCAGCTCCACCGGGACCGCACCCCGCCGCATCGTTATCGACACCGATCCGGGTCAGGACGATGCCGTGGCCATCCTGCTGGCGCTGGCCTCGCCGGAACTGGCGGTCGAGGCCATCACGACCGTCGCCGGCAATGTTCCCGTCGCTCTGACGACGAAAAACGCCTGCGTCCTGCTCGAACTGACGGGTCGGACCGATATTCCGGTGTTCGCGGGCGCGGCCCGTCCGCTGCATCGCGCGCCCATCAGCGCCGAGCATGTGCACGGCGAAACGGGCATGGCGGGAGCCGATCTTCCGGAACCGACGCTGCGTCCACAGGCAATTGATGCTGCAACGCATCTCGTGGACCTGCTGCGGCGTGAGCCCGAGGGCACGATTACGCTGGTCTGCCTCGGCCCCATGACGAATCTGGCTCTGGCCCTGACCCATGCACCGGACATCGCCCCCCGGATCGCAGGGATCGTGGCCATGGGCGGTGCACAGCGCGAGGGCGGCAACATCACGCCGACCGCCGAATTCAATTTCTTCGTGGACCCTCATGCCGCCCGCATCGTCATGCGTTCCGGCATCCCCATCACGCTCCTGCCGCTGGATGTGACGCATCGCGCCATCGCCACACCGGCCCGCCTGAAGCCGATTGCGGCGGTTGGCTCGCCCGTGACGGACATGGTCGTCCGGATGCTGGGGGCGGAAGACAGGTTCGAGAAGTTCAAATATGGCTGGGAGGGCGGTGCGTTGCACGATCCGCTCACCATCGGCTTCCTGCTGTGGCCGGAGCTTTTCTCGGGACTGCGCTGCAATGTGGAGATCGAGGTCGACGCGCCGCTGTGCGTGGGCCAGAGTGTGGTGGATCTGTGGAACGTAACCAATCGCGTTCCGAACGCGTTATGGGTCAATGACGTTGAGGCAGATGCCTTCTATTCCCTGCTGACGGAAAGACTTGCCCTTCTGGTCTAGACTTTTTGCCGTCGCACAATGACGTTGGAGGAACCGAACATGGCAGACCCGATGCTCGACCCGACCCGGTCCGACCGCTTTTCAGTCGTCATCGTCGGCGGTGGTGCCGCTGGCATCACCATCGCAGCCCAGCTCAGACGCGAACGCGCCAATCTCTCGATCGCCATTATCGAACCGTCCACGACCCATGCCTATCAGCCTGGCTGGACGCTGGTGGGTGCCGGCGTGATGACGCTCCCCGAAACACTCCGGCAGGAAGGCGGGCTGATCCCGCGCAATGTCGAATGGCTGCGGGACAGCGTTGAGAGCTTCCAGCCCGAAGCCAATACCGTGACACTGAAAGGCGGCCGCGTTGTCGAATACCGCCGCCTGATTGTCTGCCCCGGTCTTCAGCTGGACTGGGACAAGATCGAAGGTCTGCCCGAAACGCTGGGCCGCAATGGTGTGGCGTCGAACTATTCGCGCGAGACGGCGGCCTATACATGGGAATGTATCCGCCATCTCGATGGCGGCAAGGCCCTGTTCACGCAGCCGCCCATGCCCATCAAATGCGCGGGCGCACCGCAGAAAATCGTTTATCTGGCCTGCGATCACTGGCGCCGCGAAGGCTCCCTGCACCGCACGGAGGTCGATTTCTCGATGGCGGGCAATGCGCTGTTCGGCGTGTCCTATTATGTCCCGTCGCTTCAGCGCCAGATCGACTATTACGGCGTAAACCTTCACAAGCAGGAGAACCTGATCAAGGTGGACGGCGAAAAGCGGGAAGCAACGTTCCAGATTGTCGGGACGGACGAGACCATCGTGCGTGCGTTCGACATGCTGCATGTCGTGCCGCCACAGAGTGCGCCGGATTTCATCAAGGCAAGCCCGCTGGCCAATGAAGCCGGGTGGCTGGACGTCGATCCGGCCAGTCTGCGTCACAAGACCTATGACAATATTTTCGGTGCCGGAGACGTCCTGGGCACCAGCAACGCCAAGACCGCCGCGGCTGCCCGCGAACAGGCTCCGGTCGTTGTGGAAAACCTTCTGGCCTCACTCGATGGCCGACCGCAGACAGGCAGCTATGACGGCTATGGCGCCTGCCCGCTGACGGTGTCCTACGGCAAGGTCGTGCTGGCCGAGTTCCTTTACGGCGGCAAGGTCGCGCCGAGCTTCCCCTACGACCAGCGAAAACCCAGCCGTTTCGCCTGGTTTCTCAAGACCGAAGTGTTTCCGAAGCTCTACTGGTACGGAATGCTCAGGGGCTACAACATCAGGATCAAGCATACGCCCAAAGAGACGAGTTGAACCTGGCGTGATTGAACCGGCTTTGATATCTGATCAGGTAGTGGGCGCTATGATTGGCTGCCGTATCCAAAATCGTTTAACTGACGAGTCAGGATTTGCAGCCAAAGAAAGAGATAGCGGCCTAATCGGCTTGTTTTTCCAACCCTCTGTCTTTTCGTTCGGACAATTTATTCAATGTGTTGATCATCAGAGCTTCGAACATCAGCACCGAGGCAAACAGGAAAAGCCTTGGATTTGATTACCACGCTCGTAGAAAAAATTCATTAAAACCTAAAAAAGGGGGGAGATCCTTCGATTGTATACATCGAGAAAATGACTTACCCTGAATAACAGGGAAAACGCTCTTGAAAGACCATAAAAAGCTGTCGTACTATAAAGAATAGAATGCAATATAGGCAAAAATAATGTCTGAATTAGATTATAGAATAGATAGTTTTAATTTTTCCAACCATGATTTTTCGAAAATTAAAATTGATGGATGGTTTGTGAATTATGAAAAAAAAATAACAGAAATTTTTTTTCATATTCGTAATTTGGATTATAAGATAGATTCTTACGGACTTCACAGCCAAGATGTTGCTGACGTGCTTGGGGATAGAGCACTTAACTGTCGTTTTATGCAATTTATATCTTTTCGGGAAAATATTTTTTTTGAAGATATTTCCGAATCATTTTTTATAGTGAATTATACGGATAATACTTTTGATATTGTTCGATTTAATGGTCCAGGCCGACAAAAATGGGCGCTTCCAAAATACAAAAATTTTTCGGACCTGCGAATTCACATGAGCGTCCGAGCACGGGATCGCACAACGCTGCGCAAACATCTCCAAGAGCTGGAAAGAGTTACAGGAATAGCTAAGCCAGGTGTTGTCATTGGATACTCTGACGATCCGAGATTGTATCGGGTAGCTCATGAATATGGATGGGACTATGTTTCTGCCCATGGAAAAACAAATATTCAATTCGAGACTCTTGCTTCTTTCTACCTGAGAACAGTTCTGGGTAGCGATATTTTACTTCTTATTTCCGATATCCGTCCTTTACATCAAGATTGGGATAGTCGATGGATATTTGGAGTTTTGAGTTTTGGTTCAGTTGTTTATTTGTCGCCAGAGCAGATCCAAAAACCCCTTCAAGGCGAGGGTAGCTGGAATAACCCCTTCCAGATTTCCGAACTGAGCAAAACCAGTCTGGCGGCTTTTACAGCATCTGATATTGAATTGTTTGGTCTTCCTGGTCTGCGCTCGCTTTCATCCGAAATAGAAAATCAAGGCGAAAAACCAGAATCTTCGCAGACCATGTATGCTCTTGATACTGAGGTTATTGCTGTTGCGCCCGAGGGTGAAAAACAGATCAGTTTCATGAATCCGTTTGCAGAAGGCGTTTCTTCCCTCTCGGAACAGAGAGAATGCCTGAAGAGTATCCTGCTAGATGCATATCCTCTGGCTTCACAGCGCGATCCTGAAAATAGACTGATCAATGATCAGAGATTATTTTCACGATTTACGAGTTTAGGTGACAATTGCGAATTTGGATTAATTCAGCGCGAAGTTGGTTTGGAACCCCTTGATCTGTTCAGATTTGGAGGAATACGAAATATTCAAAATCTTATACAAGCATTTGATGAAGATTTGAGTGCTTTTGGGACAGTGAGTGATACCGAGATTTATGAAGCATACGGTGAGTGGATTTCCACAAGTAATCGTTACGGAGTAACGTTTCATACTCATCGCTATGCTCATGATTCATCTAGTGAAGCTGTACTTGCAAGCGAGCAAAAAAAACTACGATATCTTGCCCGGAAAACTCTGGAGGATCTTGAAGAAGGAACAAAAATCCTTATTCGGAAATCCAATGACATTATTACAGATGAGGAAGCTCGTTCTCTTTATCGAGCCGTCAGGCGACATGGAAACTGTCCCATTCTGATAGTCACTCAAGCATCTGGTGAGGCTGATCTCAATACCGTGGAGGACTTGGGAGATGGATTACTAAGAGGCTATATTTCACACTTTGCTCCTTATGCAGAAGCATATTCAGGGTCATTAGAAGAATGGAGGGATCTCTGTGGAGCCGCCCTTGATCTCGTAATTCAGGAAGTGGGAACACATTGACATGTCAGCACCCCAGCTAGCTTGGCTTCCAGATCCAAGTCTCATAACGACGGGTCATCTATGGGATCAACGTCTCTCGCAGGCAAAAGACGCCGCCCCTGACTGGGATACTCTGCTGGAGCTTGCGCGTTATAATTTGAATTTCATACGCACGATGAAACTGGATCGGGTTTTAACGCGACAGTTCCCGGAACCTCCTACCCACCTTGCTGTCAAACCTGTCCGCCTTGCACTTCTGGGCTCTTCCACAATATCTCATCTTATTCCGTCACTTCGAGTTGCGGCTCTAAGGCATGGCATTTGGCTCACTGTGCATACAGGAGAGTATGGAAGTTACCGTCAGGAGCTCGGGCAGGATGACAAAGCTCTCAAAGAATTTGCACCCACACTCATTCTCCTGCTTCTGGATGCGCGACATATAGCAGGCTTTTTGCCAAGTAACGCCGACCAAGCAACGGCCGATATGGCATGTCAGGAAGTCGTTGATAGCCTGCTTCCAGAATGCTGGCGCGACGCTAAAAGCCGTTACGGATGTCCTGTTCTTCAGACTTCCTTTCTTCCTGTTTTTCCACGTCTTATGGGAAGTGCAGAATCGCTTCTTCCATCTTCATCAGCCAATTTCATAACGCGGATTAATTCACTTCTGCCCGACAGTTGTCGCAGGCATGGTGCAATCTTGGTCGATCTTGCTGCTGAGGCAACGCGATACGGGCTTGAAGCTTGGTATGATCCATCACTGTGGTGGCGTGCCAAGCAGGAAATTGCCCCGAGCGCAGCTCCTGTTTTTGGCGAACTTGTGGGTCGCAGCTTGGCCGCGCTGGCGGGCCGTTCATCAAAATGCCTTGTGCTTGATCTGGATAATACTCTTTGGGGAGGGGTTATTGGTGATGATGGTCTGGATGGTATCGAGCTTGGGCAGGGAAGCCCTTTGGGCGAAGCATTTGTCGCTTTGCAGGATTATGCATTGCGTCTAAGCCGTAGAGGTGTCGTTTTGGCAGTCTGCTCCAAAAATGATGAGCTGAATGCACGTTTACCTTTTCAAAAACATCCAGAAATGATCCTAAAAGAAAAAGATATTGGATGTTTTGTAGCCAACTGGAACGATAAGGCAGAAAATATTCGCGAAATTGCTTCCCGTCTTAGTATTGGTCTCGATTCCATAGTGTTTGTGGATGACAATCCATTTGAGCGAGCTCGAGTGCGCGAGGCTTTGCCTATGGTCAATGTTCCAGAAATACCAGAAGATCCTACACTTGTTCCAGATGCGGTAGCGGCGGCTGGGTATTTTGATCTTATTGAATTGAGTTCTGAAGATCTCAATCGAAGCGATCAATATCAGGCCAACCTACAGCGGCAATTCCTGCAAGAAAGTTCTACAGATTTCAATAGTTATTTGAGTGGGTTAAATATGACCCTAGTTTATGGTCCGTTCGACTCAACTAATCTTTCCAGAATCACACAGCTTATTAACAAAAGTAATCAATTCAATCTAACAACACGCCGTTACAGCCAAGACGATCTGACGACGCTGATGGTTGATGATACAGCTTTCGGTCTGTGGTTCCGTTTGACAGACCGTTTCGGAGATAATGGTCTGATTGCAGTAGTCATAGGACGGGACGCTGACGAAGGAATTGTAGAGATTGATACATGGCTCATGAGTTGCAGGGTTCTAGGCCGCGGCGTAGAGGAAGCAACCCTCAGTGTTATTGCCGCTCAGGCTCTCGCAAGAGGAGCTGTAGCGCTTAGAGGAATATATCTGCCTACGTCCAAGAATAATATGGTTGCAGACATGTATTCTCGACTTGGGTTTACCTTGTTGGAAGATAATGGGATAAGAGGAAAAATATATATCCTTTCCTTGGTGGAGCGGAGCGTTAAACAAACCTCTATTACTTTAAGCTCGGAGTCTTGAAAATGAATCGTACCGAAGTTGCTGTGCAGATTACAAAAATATTTCAGGATGTTTTCGATGATCCTGATCTGCTGCTAAAGGATGAAACAACAGCTCGAGATATTCCGGGATGGGATTCTGTTGCGATGATCAACATCATTGTGGCTATCGAAGAAAATTTCAATATTCGTCTAAAAACGCGAGAAATTGAAGGATTGAAGTCAGTTGGAGATCTTTACGAAGCAGTTTTGAATAAAATTTCCTAGGCTCAGGACACATAGCCAGAAGATGACGGTTGCGGCGAGGCAGATGGCGGAGAAGAAGGCGGTCGGGTATCTGTCATAGCGGGTTGCGACCCGCCGCCAGTCCTTGAGACTTCCGAACATGATTTCGATGCGGTTGCGTCTTTTGTATTTTCGCTTGTCGTATTTGAGTGGTTTTCCGCGGGATCTCCGTCCCGGAATGCAGGGCCTGATCCCCTTTTTCCTCCAGGGCATCCCGGAACCAGTCAGCATCATACCCCCTGGTCCGCCAGCACCCACTGTGCCATAGGAAGGCTGTCCAGCAGAGCAGCGGCACCAGTGTAATCACTGACCTGTCCCGCCGTTATGAAAAAAACTCAGCGGTCGTCCGTTCTGATCGATAATCGCATGCAGCTTGGTATTCATACCGCCTTTGGTGCGACCGATCAGGCGGCCCGGATCCCCTTTTTTAGCCGCAGGCTTGAAGCCGTGCGATGTGCTTTGAGATCAGTCGCATCAATCATAATGGTCTGAGGCTCTGCCTTTCCGGCAGGCAGGCCATCCATCATCCGCATGAAAATGCCCATGGCGCCCCAACGTTTGCAACGGTTGTAGAGCGTCTTGTGCGGGCCGTATTCCCAAGGCACATCCGCCAGCGCAGACCATTGCGGTTCACGAAAATGATGCCGCCTAAGCACGTGGCGGTCATCAACACGGTAATTGCAA
>NZ_BEWL01000015.1 GCF_002723915.1 Gluconobacter albidus | reverse complement strand
GGACTGTCCTGATATACCTTTTCTGGCGTTACAAACGCCTTCCGGTTTCAGGCAAAGATTGACATGTCCTCTCGCAGAACTTTTCTCAAATATGCCCTGTTCGGCGGAGCGGCCGCAGCAACGCAGGGGCTGCCGGCCGCCATTCGCCGCGCTTACGCCATAGCGCCCGATCCGGGAACGACATATCTGAATGCCGAGCATGTGGTGATCCTCATGCAGGAAAACCGATCTTTCGATCATATGTTCGGAACACTTGCCGGTGTTCGCGGGTTCAATGACAGGCGGGCCATCCGGCAGAAAAACGGTAATTCCGTTTTCGTGCAGTCGGGGAAGGGAGGCGAAACCTATGCACCCTGGCGCCTCAATATTCATGATACCAGAGTCACGTGGATGGGCTCGATCCCGCATTCACGGGACAGTCAGGTCGATGCCTGGAATGGGGGGCATCATGATGACTGGATTGATGCCAAGCGGCCTCACAAAAAGGAATACAAACAGTATCCTTTGACGATGGGTTATTATACCCGAGAGGATCTTCCGTTTTATTACGCGCTGGCCGATGCCTTTACGGTCTGTGACCAGAATTATTGTGGGGCGATGACAAGCACGACGCCCAATCGCCTGATCTTCTGGACGGGAACCGTCCGTGACCAGCAGAACACGACGTCCAGCGTCTATATGCGGAACCCGGAAATTCTTGAAGGCGGGATGACCTGGACGACTTTTCCGGAGCGGCTGGAAAAGATCGGGGTTTCCTGGAAGTTCTATCAGAACGAACTCAGCCAGACGGGCGGGATGTCTGGGGCGGAACGATCCTGGCTGTCGAATTTCGGATGTAACGTTCTGGAATGTTTTGACAGCTTCAATGTCGGTTCCAATCCAGGCTTCGGAGACTGGATTGAAGAGCGGATCCAGGAATGTTCCGAGCATATCAACCGGCTTGAAAAACTTGAGATGCTGGTTTCGGGTGAGCGTGGTGAGCAGCTTGTGGAAGCCAGGGCTCTGATGGACGTTCTGCGCCGGCGGCAGAAATCAGCAAAGGGTTATGAAGAGCTGACCCCGGCGGAGCGCGCACTTTTCACCAAGGCGTTCGTGACGAACAAGGCTGATCTGGATTATCATTCGCTTGAAGATCTGGCGTTTGAGGATGATCCGGACGCAAAGGGAATGAAAGCGCCCAAGGGCGATGTGCTCTACCAGTTCCGCAAGGACGCGAGGACAGGGACTCTTCCGGCCGTTTCATGGCTGGCCGCTCCGGAGCATTTCTCGGACCACCCGACATCGGCCTGGTACGGGGCGTGGTATGTCTCGGAGGTCATGAATATTCTGACTGAAAATCCCGCAGTCTGGAAAAAGACCATTTTCATCCTGACCTATGATGAAAATGACGGGTATTTCGATCATTGCTGTTCTTACGCAGCGCCCGACCCCCAGCGTCTGGAGACGGGGCAGTCTTCCGGGACAATTGGAGCGGACGGACTGGAGTATACAGTCGCTGAAGATGAAGTCCGACTGGGTGTTCCCGAGCGACTGGCCCGTAGCGGCCCGATTGGCCTCGGGTTCCGGGTGCCGATGGTGGTTGCGTCCCCGTGGAGCCGGGGCGGACGGGTCAATTCAGAGCTTTTCGACCACAGTTCGACGTTGCAGTTTCTCGAGCATTTTGTGGAACGGAAGTTTGGAACGCCTGTCCGGGAGACGAATATTTCTCCCTGGCGTCGTGCGATCTGTGGCGATCTGACGTCCTGCTTTCATTCTTCCGAAGAAGCTGCACCGTCCCTGAGTTATCTGGATCGCGACACGCATCTGCGGGTGATTGAGGATGCACGGAACCGTCCGATGCCGGGCGGTTTTCATTCTTTGTCCGCTTCCGAGATGGCGACCCTGAGGGCACAGCCGGATCTGTTGCGGGAAACCGTTCGGCAGGAACCGGGAATACGTCCGGCCTGTGCGCTGCCGTATGAACTTTATTGCAACGGGGGCGTGCAGGCCGGAGAGAGGCGCGTGCATCTGAAGCTCCGCGCGGGCCGGAGTGTTCATGGGGAACGCTCTGCGGGTGCGCCGTTCAATGTCTATGATTATCGCAATGATGGTAGGGACATGCAGGCGGGCACCTATGCTGTTGCGGCTGGTGACGACATGGATGTGACGCTTCCGGTCGTAGAAGGGCTGTATGATGTGGCGGTTCATGCGCCCAATGGCTTTTACCGGGCCTATCGGGGGCATGTTGACCGGGTTCTGCTACGCTCAGCATGTCGTTACGAAAGTAATGCAAAGGGGAAGGGTGCAGCACTTCTTCTCTCCCTCAGCAATGCTGGCAGGGTTCCGGTGACTGTCCAGTACCGGACGGGAGATGCTGCGCCGTTGCAAACGGTTGTTCTGAAATCCGGGGGGCATAAAGACATCAGGCTGGATCTGTCAGCCACGCATCAGTGGTATGATGTGACGCTGACTTCTCCGGAGGACCCGGACTTCAGGCATGTGCTGGGTGGGCGGATGGAGACCGGGCAGCTCACGATTACGGATCCGGCTGCGGCGGTGGCGTTTTCCGGCTAACCGTTTTTGACGGTCATGATCGCGAACGCTGTTCCCGCCAGGAGCAGAGCAGCGTTGCGATCATGATTTCCGGGCCTGCGAGCAGCATCCATTCGAGAGTATTCAGAATGATGAAATCGCTGGTCGTGGCCTGAAGAACGAGGCTGGCGGTCAGACCCACGGCAGCGCAGCATTTCAGGATATTCCGTTGCAGATCGGTAAGGCTGTCGCGACACAGGACGCGATTTCCGCGTACCGAGGCCATAACCAACAGCAGCATCGCACCCTGCCCAAGAAACAGCGAGATGATCCAGTTCATCCCGAGCGAGCCGTTTTTTGCAGGGTGCGCAATGTTGCAAAGGCGAATGACGCAGACAGGAGAGCGGACGTCGCGCTAACACCCGCCAGAACGGATGTGTGCCATGGCAGGCTGAGCAGTGAGACCACAAGGCACGCAACTGCGCTGCCGCCCAGCAGTTCCGGCCAGGCCCGTTCCGGACGGCGGGCCAGTGCGTAAAGCAGGGTAAGGCCCCAGACCGTGAAGAGAGTTGTCACCTCATACCAGGCCCGGTGCGGAACTGTTGGGCCGATGAGGCGGTTGGCGATGAAAAAGGATGCAAAAGCGAGCGGTGTTCCGCCAAGCACGCCGACATTCAGGCGCGCGACAATCCGGTGTCCCCGATGATGGGGGCGGCGCAGCCGTTTGATTGCCCACAAATGCATGCCGCTGCCGATCACGGCTGCGAGGGCGAGGCCGGACAGGAAATAGAGCCAGCGCGTGATGGTGGGGGCAAAGCGGGCGACATGCAGTCCGTACAGGAAAGCGTAGGTTCTGATGATGGGGCGGTGTTCGATGTGTTGTCTGAGGATGCGGCCAGAGGGGCCATCGAATGTGATGATCTGGGAGGACGTGCTGACCGTATGGCCGTTACCGGCGATCATGGTCACGAGAGAGGCCTGATCGGACGGATTGAACACATAGATCTGTTCCAGCCCGGCACCCCCGAATTTGCTTTCGGCCTCGCGCAGCATCGGCAGAAAAGGGGCGAGATGGGCAGGATGGCCCGTGGCGGGACGGGAATAGAGAGCGGGGTTGAGCTCGGTATAAGACGCCATCAGATCATTGCGGTAGAGCGCCTGTGTACTCCATGGAAGCAGCAGCGTGCCGAGCGTGACGGCGCCGGTGAAGGAAATCATTAGGTGAAAGGGCAGGGCTGCGACACCGAGCAGGTTGTGCATGTCCAGCCAGCTTCTCTGCCCGCGTGAGGGCCGGAAGGTGAAGAAATCCGCAAAAATGCGCCGGTGGATGACAACGCCGGTCATCAGCCCGACAACCAGTGCGAGCGCAGCAAGGGCGGCGATTAGACGGCCGAGAGGATAGGGAAGCTGAAGCTCGAAATGAAAGCGGTAAAAGAATTCACCGCCGAGCGTGTCGCGGATGCCGTCAGGGCTGCCGGTAGTGGGGTCAAGGGCGCGCTGGATATAGTTCCCTTTCGCATCCGGCCACAGGGCTGTTGCAAAAGGCTGAAGGGCATTTGCGCTTGCGACATACCATGCGCTGGCGGCAGGGGCGTTGTGGCTCAGCCAGTCCAGCGCATGGGCGTTCACGGTGAGGGGGGCGGAGGCGCCAGCAGGCAATTCGGGTCTGGCCCAGAGATTGATATCCTGTCGGAACACGCTCAGGGCGCCGGACAGGGCAATGGCGAACAGGACCCATCCCGTCACGAGGCCCAGTGTGGTGTGGACCAGTGCCATTGAGGCGCGGAAAGTATTTTTCATGAGTGCCAGCCGCCGCCGAAAACACAGGCACCCAGGACAAGGGCCAGAACACCGGTCATTGCTGCCAGTCGCCTGATATTTGTGATCCCGAAAGACATCATGAAGACGACCGGCCAGAGCAGCAGGCCGAGCAGGATCCCGGCCATGGCACTATCGGCCCTGGAAAGCGGCAGCCAGAATGAAAGGCATACGCCTGCCAGCGCGGACACGACGTATCCGGCCGGCAGGGCTACGACAAGACGCAGGATCGTGTCGTAGCGCCGGGTGTGTCTGCTCAGCGGTTTACCAGCTGAAGCCAATATTGGCCTGCGCGTTGCGGCGCTCTCCGTAATAGCAGAATTCCTGACCGTAAGAGGCGTAGCTCAGGCAGTTTGCGACAAAGTTCTTGTCAAAGAGATTGCGGACGCTGGCGCCCACGTTCCAGCCATGAAGGCGGTGCGACAGGTTGGAAAGGTCGTAGCGCACCGAAGCATCGAACACGGCATATTGTGGCACCCAGACACTCCCGTAAGACGCTTCGCCGCCATAGGATTTGTTGGAATAGCGCATGCCGCCGCCGAAGCCGAGACCCTTCGCCGGGCCGGAGGGCATTGTATAGAATGCGAACAGCGAGGCATTGCCTTTTCCGGACTGGATCAGGGGCTTGCCGGTTGAGTCGTTATGGACATTCTGGATACTGACAGCGGCTGTCAGAACGAGGTTGTGGAACGGCTCGGCATGGGCTTCGAACTCGAAACCATCTGAATGGACCAGTCCGCTTTCGGCGCTGTAGCCCGTGTTGCCGATCCCGACGAGAACGTTCGTCTGCTCGATATGGAACCCTGCGGCGGTGAGAAGCAGGGATGTGCCCGGGAGCTGGTATTTCAGGCCGCCTTCAAGCTGTTTGCCGATGGACGGGTTGGCCTGACGCACCGTCTTTCCACCATCTGTCGACACGCTTCCGGACTGGGGCTGAAAAGACGTGGAATAGCTGATGTATGGCGAGAGGCCGAAATCGAAGTGATAGAGGCCAGAAGCGCGCCATGTGATCTGGCTGGGGCTCTGGTTGGTGGTGGTGTGGTACATGTTGTCGGTCTGGTGGGAGCGGTACCAGTCGTTACGCAGGCTCCCCGTCAGGATCAGGCGCTTCCAGTGGATCTCGTCCTGACCATAAATGCCGGCCTGATGGGAGTCGGTATTGTAGTTCACCCAGGGGCTCAGGGGAGCAATGGCCATCTGATAGTCGGGATGGAAGACGTTCATGGTCGGAGCGTCGCCGTAGAAGCCGACTTCGGAGGCAGTCTGCTGCATGTAGTCGAAGCCGAACATCATGGTGTGACGCAGGGGGCCGGTACGAACCTTGCCTTTGAACTGGCTGTCGAATGTCAGGTTGTGCGTATGTTCGTTGGTCGCAATGGCCGAGCGGGCCAGTGTGTCATCCGAAACATAATAGCCGCTGTCATAGACGCTGCGATACTGGGTCTTGATGTCGTCGTAACGGCCACGGGTGCTGAAGCTCCAATTGTCGTTGAAACGGTGATTGAAAATGTAGGTGATGGCACCGTGGCGGCGGTTGTATTTTTCGAACGAGGTATCGCCGTCGTAGAAATTGCGCGGCAGAAAGCCGAACGGCGCGCGTTTGAGCGAACCGACCAGCGGGACGCCGCCATAGGTGCCGTTTTCGGGATCGTATTGGTAATTGCCGAGGATTGTCAGCGTGGTCGGGCCATCGCCGCCGAATGCGAAGGACGGGCTGATCGAGAAGCGGCGGCTGCCGGTCCGGGCGAGCTGGCTGTGCTGGCCGTTGATGGTGCCGTCGAGGCGGTAGCGGACAAAGCCGTTCTTCGTCACGAAACCGCCGACATCGGCATCCACGCGATACAGGTCGAACATGCCGCCGGTCGCGTTCACGCTGCCATAAGAGCGCTGATCCGTGGGCAGTCTGCTGGAGAGGGCAACAAGGCCACCGGGGCTCGACTGGCCATAAAGGGCCGAGGCTGGCCCTTTGAGAATTTCGATACGATCCAGACGTGACGTGTCGGTCTGGGCGACGGCGTAACCAGTCGGGCTGTCCTGAAGTTTCAGGCCATCGAGGAAGGTCGGTGCCGAAAACCCACGCAGGGCAAACTGGTCATAGCGCGTCCCGACACCGCCGCCGCGAAGATCCGGCGTAATGCCTGCGGTGTAGCGAACGGCCTGATTGAGGTTCAAGACGTTGCGGATATCCATTTCGTTGCGGGTGATGACCGTGACCGACTGGGCGGTTTCGACGAGCGGCGTGTCCGACTTGGTGGCGGAAGATGCGATCGTCGAGGCGCGGCGGGCGCGGACCTTGAGTGTCTCAACCGTTTTAGCCTGTGTTCCGGCAGTCTCGGTTTTCTTGGTCCCGGAGCGCTGGGTCTGTTCGGGTGTAACATTCTGGTCGGCTGCGAAGACTTCTCCACTCATGACGAGGGAGAGGGGTATCGCGTAAAAAATCCTGTTGCGGTGCATACCCGACCTCAAATGACTGTTCATGCTGATGCGTGGTCAGAGGCTGGTATCGCTATTGAGAGTTAGTTGCAAGTAGAGGTCTGGAAAATAAAACTTTGAAAGATTTCTTTCATGGAAACGAAGTGTTGCGGTCTGTTGCGAAGGGGAAATCCGGGCAGTTTTCTGCTGCCCGGACCAGCGGATTCACCAGACGGTAAATCCTGCGTCCACGTTCACGATCGCGCCTGTCATGAGGCTTGCGGCGTCGGAGGCCAGGAACTGTACGACCGAGGCGACTTCGTCGGGCTGGCCGACACGTCCCATCGGGGTTCCGGCAATCCAGGCGTCGTAAAGTTCCGGTTTTTCCATGCCGAAGCGCGTGAGGGTGGTTTCGATATAGGTCGGGGCGACGGCATTGGCTCGGATGCCGTGAGGCGCCCATTCTGCGGCCAGCGAACGGATATACTGGTGAACACCTGCCTTTGACGCATTATAGGCAGCCTGTTGCTGGGGACGGTTCACGATCAGGCCGGACATGGAGCCGATCGCGACGATGACGCCCTTCTTCTGCTCAAGCATGATGCGTCCTGCGGCCTGGCAGGAGCGGAACATCCCGTTCAGGTTGATATCCACCTGCTTGAGCCACTGACCATCCGTCATGTCCTCGGCCTTGACCTCGGAAATGCAGATTCCCGCGCAGGCGACCAGAATGTCCAGACGGCCTTCCTTTTCATGAACGCTGCGCACGGCGTTCTGTACGCTGTCCGTCTTTGTGACGTCCATGAGAACGCTGCTGACGTCATGACCCTGATCGCGCAGGTCTCGGACGGCCTGGGCTGCGAGCGCTTCGTCGAGGTCCGCGATGACGACGCGCGCGCCGGCTTCGGCAAGGGCCGTGACGCAGGCCAGACCGATGTTCTGTGCGCCACCGGTGACGATGGCGACGCGGTTATCGAGGCGGAGTTTTTCCATGTACATGATGTGTGGTTCCTAAAATCAGGCAGCGAGCGGGTGACGGTGACAGGCCTCGAAGGCCAGGCCGTCAGGAGCAAAAAGGTGACAGTTGCGCGGGGGCAGGGTCAGGCTGACGCGGGTATCCACATCCGTGAGAACGGCGCCATCCGTCTGGACGACGATGATTTCCCCGTCTGGCATGCGGACATGAACGAGCGTGATGGCGCCGAGGCGCTCGATGACTTCGACGCCGCCGCTGTTGGGGCCTGAAGATGCCAGTTCGACGTGTTCGGGGCGGATGCCGACCGTCACTTTGGTTCCGGGCAGAAGGCCCGGGGATGTGACGGGGACGTAGAGGTTTGATCCATCCCGGAGTTGCACGCTCGATCCGGCGGCGTCTCCGCCCTGGAAAATGGCCGAGAAGAAGTTCATGGGCGGGGAGCCGATGAAGCGGGCCACGAACAGGTTACGCGGGTGATGGTACAGTTCGAGCGGGGAGCCGATCTGTTCGACCACGCCTTTCTGCAGGACGACGATCTTGTCGGCCATGGTCATGGCTTCGACCTGGTCGTGCGTCACATAGATCGTGGTGGCGCCGAGCTTGCGGTGCAGGGCTGAGAGTTCCACGCGCATCTGACCGCGCAGGGCGGCGTCGAGGTTGGAAAGCGGTTCGTCGAACAGGAACACTTTCGGATTGCGCACAATGGCGCGCCCGATGGCGACACGCTGGCGCTGACCGCCGGAAAGCTGCCCGGGCTTGTGGTTCAGATAGGGTTCGAGCTGGAGCGTGCGGGCGACATGCTCGATTTTTGTACGCCGTTCCGCTTCCGGCATGCCGGATAGCTTCAGGCCGAATTCCATGTTTTTGTAAACGTTCATGTGCGGGTAGAGCGCATAGGACTGAAACACCATAGCCAGACCGCGCTTGCCGGGTTCCACGTCGTTCACGCGCTGCCCGTCAATGAGCAGATCGCCGGAGGTGATATCTTCCAGCCCTGCGATCATGCGCAGGAGCGTGGACTTTCCGCAGCCCGACGGGCCGACAAAGACCACGAATTCGCGCTCTTCGATCGACAGGGAAATGCCCTTGATGATTTCTTCCGTAAGATACGTCTTGCGGAGGTTTTTGAGTTCGACAGTCGCCATGGGTCAGGCCCCGTTCGTGTAGAAAGAGTGAAGGGAGTGAGCCGGGATCAGAGTCATTTGACGGCTCCGAAGGTCAGGCCGCGGACGAGCTGTTTCTGGCTGATCCAGCCAAAAACGAGGATCGGGGCGACGGCAAGAGTGGAGGCGGCGGACAGTTTTCCGAAGAACAGGCCTTCTGGCGACGAGAACGACGCGATGAAGGCTGTCAGCGGGGCCGCGTGCGAGGACGTCAGGTTCAGGGACCAGAATGCCTCGTTCCAGCACAGGATAAGCGACAGCAGGGCTGTAGACGCGATGCCGGGCAGGGCAAGCGGCAGGAGCACCAGCGTCATTTCCTGCCAGCGTGTGGCGCCGTCCATCCGGCCGGCTTCCAGGATGGGGGCCGGGACTTCGCGGAAGAATGTGTAGAGCATCCACACGATGATCGGCAGGTTCGTGAGCATGTCTACGATCGCAAGGCCCGTGCAGGTGTCGAGCAGATGCGTGTTGCGGGCCAGAATGTAGATCGGCACCAGAACGCCCACGGGGGGCAGCATCCGGGTCGAGAGCATCCAGAGCAAAGTCCCGCGGGTGCGCTTTGAAGGCATGAACGCCATCGAATAGGCGGCGGGAACAGCCAGTGCGATGGCGATGGCTGTCGCTCCGACCGATACGATCACGGTATTCAGCGCGAAGTGCCAGTAATTGGCGCGTTCAAACACCTCGGCATAGCTGCTCAGCGTGGGCATGAAGAACAGCTTTGGCGGCGTGGAAATCGCCTGAACCTCGCTCTTGAAGCTCGTGAGGATCATCCAGAAGATCGGGAAGAACAACCAGAGTGCTATTCCCCATCCAAGAATGGTGACGCCGATCCGGGTGCTGGTTTTTGTCTTGAGCGCCATGTCAGGCCTCCAGATTGCGGGCTACGGCGCGCACCAGAAAAATTGCGACGATATTGGCGATGACGATTGCGACCACGCCACCCGCTGAAGCACCGCCCACGTCGAACTGAAGCAGGGCGCGGGAATAGATCAGGTAGGCGAGATTGGTAGAGGCCACGCCGGGTCCGCCCGCCGTAGTGACGGAGATTTCGGCAAAGATCGTCAGCAGGTAGATCGTCTCGATCATGACCACGACGCTGATGGCGCGGCCCAGATGCGGCAGGATGATGTAGCGGAAACGCGCGATCGGCCCCGCGCCATCCATGCGGGCGGCTTCACGCTGCTCGCCGTCCAGAGACTGCACGGCCGTCAGCAGGATGAGAACCGCGAAGGGCAGCCATTCCCAGGCGACGATCATCATGACGGTCATGAGCGGAAACCGCGCCAGCCAGTCGATTGGGGTGAGGCCCACGGCCCGCATCATGGCGGAATAGACGCCATAGATCGGGTGCAGCATCAGGTTTTTCCACAACAGCGCGGAAACCGTCGGCATGATGAAGAATGGCGAAATGACCATGATGCGGGCGATGCCGCGTCCGAAAAATTCCTGATCGTAAAGAACAGCCAGCAGTGTTCCACCGCCAATGCTGATCAGCAGGACGCCCGCAACGAGGACGAGTGTGTTCAGCAAAGCGTGCAGAAAATCGGGGTCGGTCAGCAGGTACCAGTAATTGTCGATGCCCGCGAAGCCGTGCAGCGTGGGATCGACGAGGTTATAGTTCTGTAGCGAGTACCACAGCGTCATGACGAGTGGGACGATCGACCAGACCAGAAGGATCAGGGCGGACGGAGAGAGGAGCAGGAATCCTGTCCTCTTCGTGGTCCGGACTGTCGCCCCTGCGGGCGGGCTGTGTTCGAGAACGGCCTGCATGGTATTTTGACCTTGATCTGGCGGCGTTATCGCGCGCGGCCGGACTGGCGGAGCGCGCGGGTGACCGAAGCCTGAGCGGATGTCAGCGCCTGATCGACCGTCATCTGGTCGGACAGGGTTGCTGCAACCGTCTGGCCGACCTGAGTGCCGATGGACTGGAATTCCGGGATCGCGACGAACTGGGCGCCTGTGTAGGGGCGGGGCTGTGCGGTCGGACCATTGGGATCAGCGGTCTTGATGGCGTTCAGGACGAAGGAGGCGAAGGGGGCGGCCTTGAGATATTCGGGCGCTGCATAGGTCGAGGCGCGTGTTCCCGGAGGGGCTGCGACCCAGCCCTTCCGGGCGGCGACCAGTTTCACGTAATCCTTGGATGTGGCCCATGTGATGAAGGTCTGGGCATCGGCGCTCTGATGGGAGCTGACGGGCACGGCGAGGCTCCAGCTCCACAGCCAGGTCGGTCCTTTGCCGTAGGGGCCTTTGGGAGCGGGAGCAAAGCCGACCTTGTCCGCAACCTGCGACTGCTTCGGATCGAACAGCAGGCCGCCTGCGACCGTGGAATCAATCCAGATTCCGCAATGCCCGCTGGCAAACAGAGCTAGGTTTTCGTTGAAGCCATTGGACGTGGCACCCGGAGGGCCATCAGCCTTCAGGGCAGAGACATACCAGTTCAGGGTCGCTTTCCAGGCGTCGGATGTCAGGGTCGGTTTCCAGGACATGTCGAACCACTGCGCGCCGAACGTGTTGGCGAGCGAGGAAATATACGCCATGTTTTCGCCCCAGCCGGGCTTGCCGCGCAGACAGATGCCGTAGACCTGATTGGGCTTGTCCGTGATCTTGTCCGCGAACTGGCGGATCTGATCATAAGTCGGCTGTTCGGGCATTGTCAGCCCAGCTTTCTGGAACAGGTCCTTGCGGTAATAGGTGATGACGCTCTCGGCATAGAATGGCAGGGCGTAGAGCTTGCCGTCTGCTGTGAGGCTCTCACGCACGGAAGGCAGGATGTCATTCATGTCATAGGCGTCGTCAGGCTTGATTTCGGTGAGCCAGCCCTGCTTGGCCCAGATCGGCACTTCGTAATTGCCGATGGTGACGACATCGAACTGGCCGGTTTTCATGGCGATGTCGGTCGTTACGCGCTGACGCAGGACGTTTTCTTCAAGCGTGACCCAGTTCAGGTGAATGTCGGGATGGGCTTTTTCGAATTCCGTCGAAAGCTGCCGCATGACGATCATGTCGCCGTTGTTCACTGTGGCGATCGTCAGGGTTCCGGCGGCTTGTGCGCTGGAGAGGACCGAGCCTGCGAGCAGGGCGCCAAGGGCGCAGAGGGCTGTACGGGTGGATTTCAGGTGACGCATGGGATGACCTCTGGAAAAGGGGTTCTGGTTGGTAGAAAAAGTGGGTGGAGGAAGAGCGGCGGGGCAGCAGACCCTGCCTTCAGGCGGTGGCCTCCTTTTCCAGAACGTCGCGCATCTGCTGACGCCAGGTGATCTGGCTTTCGAGCATGTCGTGCGCGATGTTACATTTGGCGGCGTGATATGAGGTGGTGCGCCCGTCGGGGAGGATTTCGTCTCCCGCATGACTCATTCGCGCCATGGCCTGCCTCAGGTCGGTATAGGCTCCGCTTGCGACGGCCCCGAGAATGGCTGCTCCCAGAAGAACGGAATCCGGTTCTGCCGGAAGCAGGATGCGGCACCCGGTTGCATTGGCGTGCTCCCGCAGGAAAACGGAGTTTTTGGTACTGCCACCGGTCGCGAGGATCGTGTCGATCCGGTAGCCCTTCGCGTTGAGAGCGTTAATGATGTCTTTTGTGCCGTAAGCCAGGCCCTGTACGGTGGCGAGGTAGAGCCGTGCCAGATCATCGAGCGTATCAGACAGGGTCAGTCCGCTGATCATGCCTCTCAGATCCGGATCGGCGTGGGGCGAGCGGTTTCCGTGAAAATCCGGAAAGACATGCAGGTCTGACGTGATCGTTCCCGGCAGCTTGTCGCCTTCAAGCGCTTCAATCCGCGCATTCAGCAGCGCATATACGCTTGCTCCGGCTTTTTCTGCCGCCTGCCTGAGCGAGGAGCCAAGCCTGTGGCTGGAGATGATGAAGTCGATCAGTGATCCTGTTGAGGACTGACCGGCCTCATTGAGCCACATTCCAGGGACCATCGCGTTCCAGTAGGGGCCCCAGACTCCCGGTACGAAGCGTGCTTCTTTCGAGACCGCCATATGACAGCTCGAAGTGCCACAGATCAGTGATATTGAGCGCTCAAGTTGTTCATCGGACAGAGAATCTTCTGTGTTAAGGCCAAACAGGCCTATCCCTCCGGCATGGGCGTCAATTGCGGAGACACCGACGGGAATGCCGGGTGTCAGACCCATTTCTGAGGCCGCTTTAGCGCTCAAGTTTGCATCCAGAATACCGCCTAACGGACGAATATCATTCCCGATACGTTTGAAATTGTCAGCCGCGAGGTCTTCCAGTCCGACAGATTGAAAATACCTTTCATCCCAGCGGTTTTCGTGGGCGAGATAGGTCCATTTACAGGCTGTCGAACAGGCGGAACGGGACAGGCAGCCTGTCGCGCGCCACGTCAGAAAGTCCGGAAGATCAAAGAAATGAGCTGCCTGATCGTAGATATGGGGAAGGTGACGTTTCAGCCAGAGCAGCTTTGGCGTCTCCATTTCAAGGGAGATCGTACCACCGACGTAGCGAAGCACATCATGTCCGCCGCGATTGATGTCCCGCGCTTCTTCAAGGGCACGGTGATCCGCCCAGAGAATGATGTTCTGCTCAGGTGCCCCATCGGGGTCTATCGACAGGGCATGACCGTCTTCATCAAGCACGACGAGAGAGCAGGTTGCGTCAAAGCCGATCCCGGTGATTCTGTATGGTTCATCAAGCATTGCCAGTGCGTTGCGGGTCGCTTCGCAGATGGCGGACCAGATATCAGTAGACGATTGCTGGGCATAGCCGGCACGTGGTGTCCATGTCTGGATTTTATGGACGAAGGCCGCTTTCTTCTGCCCGTCAAGGGTGAAGAGACCAGCCCGGGCGCTCCCTGTCCCCACATCAATTCCAAGAACCAGATCCATAGACGACATCCAGACCATATGAAGCACAGAGCAGACATGACGGGTCAGTCATGCCCAGGGTTCCATCCGATCCGTTTTGTGATGGAATATCACACTTTGGCCGTAAGAACTATCTCTCATTATGTTACATATAACGATATGTGTGTCCATAAGGTTGTGAGATATTTTTCTCCTGTGGAGATAAGACTCATCAACAAGAGGTTATTTTCCGTGGGAAACGGGCTGGATGGGGGCGCCTGATTTTCGGTTAGGAGCGTAAGCTACAAGCCGAGTATCCGTCGGGTTTCCGCGTCAACCGGGATGCCATTGACGGCTCTTCGTCTGGCTTCCTGCCATTCCCGGTCTCCGGGTGCCATAACCGGGTGTTGTCCGTCCGCCGAGGGGCTGTTGCGCAGAAGATCGAGATATTTACGCATTGCGAGGTCATAGGCGACGGATCCGATAAATTTTTCTGGATCTATTGCGATTGCAAAATGCCCGACATTCTGTCGCTTCAGGAAATTCTGCTCTTCATCTGTTCCGGTCATAACGGGGTCCAGTTCTGCGCCCGTCAGTGCGCCGGCCAGTACCGTAACCAATCCCGCCAGTGCAGCTCCCTTGAACCCGAAGCCTTCACCGCCAAGCGGCTGAAGAAAGGAGGCAGCCATCGCATCCTGCGTGGATAGACCCGAACTATCCGCCGCTACTCCGACAGGCAATGGAAGTCCCAGCGACCGGTAAAGTTTGACCCGGTTGAAGGGGATCGAAGATGTGGCGATATCCATAAGCCACGGATCCGAATTCTTCACGGGTGCTGCCATGGCTATGGGGTTTGTCCCATGAAACGGTTTGGCGCCGCCGAACAGAGACACGGTGGCGTCGGAATTGCTCATGATCAGGCCAATCATGCCTTGTCGCGCAGCTTCCAGCACATAAGCGCCAGCGGCTCCAAAATGGGAGGAATGATGTACGCCCACGGCTCCGATTCCTGCTTCCCGTGCCAGCAGGATGGCTTCGTTCATGGCCCTGTAGGCAGCAGGATGGGCAAGGCCGCCATCAGCATTCAGTTGACCGGTTGCAGGCCCGGTTCTCTTAAAGGTTGTGGACGGTCTGGGATTGATGCCGCCTGTTCCAAGAAGCCGGAGATAGTGGCCTATCAAACGGACGCCGTGACTGTCTACACCGATGCGAGAGGCGTGCAGAAGAGCGCATGTCGTCGCCTCTGCGTCCTTTTCCTGTGCGCCGGCTTGAAGCAGAAGGGTCTTGACCTGCTGAGAAAGGACAGATTCCGGATAATACTGAACGGTCGTCATAACATTCACCAGAGAAATCCATTTTTTGCAGGGAAACCGGAATGTCGTGAACCCGCTCTGGGGGCGGGACGCGGCCTGTGCTGCGCAACTCGGCATACAGGTCGTCCCATCCCTGCCTCGAAACAGATGAACGATTAAAAAGCGAGAGGCTCAAGGCCTCCAGCCATCAATATGTTACGTTCATCTTTGCGCCTACAAAACGTGGCAGACCTGGCATGACGCCATAGAAAGTTGCCTGTGTTCCGCCTGAAAGCCAGTAGCGGCGATCAGCAAGATTCTGACCGTAAACCGTGACAGACCAATGTTGTTTCGGGGCGGCAAAGGTCAGAAAGGAGTTTACGAGAAAGTATGAAGGGGCGCGGTAGATGCCTCCGTCTCCAATATGCTGAGGCTGTGTCTGGGCGCCGCGGTAGTTATAGTCGACATCAAAAGTCATTTTGTAGTCGCGGAACATCGGCCATGAGTAAGTCGCGGCACCGGAGAGTGTCAGGTTTGCCAGACCCATATTGTAGCCATTGTAGTTTGTATTGACCGGTGACCATATTCCTGTCGCTGCAAACTGGGCTGTAGTTGCACTGCGGTTCAGGCTTTGGAACTGGGAGTAGGAACCGTTCTGGTAGCCGAAATTCTGTGTCAGCACGAGCCCGTGGAATGGGTGGGCTTCCATGTCGAATTCGGCACCATAGATATTGGAGCGCGGAGCATTCACATAGCCGCCGAGCACGCCATACGGTGGTACAAGAATGGTGCCCAGAAGCTGCTGGTCGCGATAGTCATAGTAGAAACCAGCGGCATTGAACCGCAGGCGGCGGTTGAAGAACATGGTCTTGAAACCGCCTTCATAGGTCAGAACCTGTTCGGGCTTGAATGGCTTCAGCTGACTGGATTGCTGGGTGATATTGGCGGAGAAGCCGCCTGGCTTGAAGCCGCGCGAGAACATCACGTAACCCATGATGTTCGGCTCGAACTGATACTGTGCCCCAACGCGTCCGGCAAACTGGTTGGTCAATGCGCCGGAATTTCCGAAATTCTGAAGACGTGTTCTTGCGCCCGTGTTGAGATCATAATCTGCACTGAGAACGTTCAGCATCTGACGGTCATCAGATTCATGGCTGATCGCCCCGATTACAGTCAGCTTTGGGAGTATCCGGTAGGAGAGCTGGACGTATTGATTGAAATTCTGCTGGTTCTGACGATACGATGTCTCATTGAGAGGTGTTGTATTGGGACGATCTGAAGAATCATACCAGAAATTCTGTGCCATCCGTGCCCGGCTGTAATACATCCCTGCTTCCCAATGAAATTTGGCATGCGGGTTCAGGGATTCAATCTTGAGTTCCTGAGAAAAGACATTGGTCTGATTGTTGCGGAACATGTTGCCATAGGAGGCGACAGAGTTGGTCTGATTGGTCAACTCATGTTCGTCCACAGTCTCAAACGCACTCAGCGTCCACAGGCGACCCCAGCTGAAATCCTTGGTATATTTGATGTTGGCGCCCCAGAACATGTTGTCTTCGCGCGGCTTTTTGTCGTTGCCGTTTATACCGATGATTTTTGCAAATCGTGGGTCAAGTCCCCATTCTGTTTCCATGATATTGGATGTAATGGGGATGCCGTAGCTATTGTACAGATTGTGTCCAGACGATGCTTCAGATTGATCCGTCGTCCAGTGGCCGCCAACATCGAGTGTCGAAGTTTCGTCGATCTTCCAGCGAAGCTTTCCACGAAGAGCGCCGATATTGGCGTTGCCGTAACCCTCACCTCTGGAATTGCGCTGAAAGCCGCCACCAGTCATGGACTGTCCGGCAAGCCGGAACGATACAGATCGGGAGATCGGCCCAGAAACGAACCCTTCAACTCGGTTACGCCCATAGCTGGCAATATCTTCCGTCAGACCCGCGTGAAATTCGGGCGTTGGGTCTGCCGTATGGAAATTTATTTCTCCACCCGTAGTGGATTGTCCATGCGTAAAGCCGGATGCGCCTGGGGCAACCGAGATGTCGTCCATGTCGAACAGTATGCCAGATGTCATGATGCTGACGGGATAGGCCACACCGTCTACATACGGCATGACGGATGGCGTATTGTTCTGTGTAAAATCCATCAGCCCGACACCACGCAGGGCAAAATTCAGTGCAGAGCTTCCAAAAGAAGGCTGAATGGTCAGGTTCGGTGCGACACGAACGATATCTGTCAGCTGCCGAACATTCCGGTTCTGAAGTTCCTGGCGGGACAATACAGTTTCGGAATGTGCTTCGTGCTGTCCTGCCCCTGTTACTCCGCGCCGAGCATTGACACGAACAACCTCGTTACTTGTCGCAGAAACGTCGGTCGCATGATGTCGTGAGGCGGCAGACTCATGTTTGTTTGCGGAGTGTACTCCTCGTTTTGCTGCTATCGCAGCCGCATCAGCACTTCCTGCGCAGGACAGGAGAGCTGTGGATAAAAGCATTGTGCGCAGCGAAAAAACAGGGCGGAGGCGACAGGACGAAGCAAGGGACATCGGGCATTTCCAGATCGGCGATGTGAAGCAGTCAGGATGTGTCACAATTCACCAATCTGGCAAATCTTGTATACAAGATAGAATATAAAATTCTCTTGTTCCATATTAAAAACGATCTTTTCCGGAATATTCCTTTCACGGATCTACTGTCGTGCTTGTCCCTTCGGAAAAGGAAGCGCATACAAACTGTTATGAAAGCCTGGGAAAAACCGCTGCAGCCAGCCAGCAGCAATGTCATCGAGAACAGGATCATACAGGCCGTTCTTTCTGCGGAAATCTCGCCAGGAGAACGGCTCGGAGAGAAAGATCTGGGCGAGATTTTCGGTGTCTCGCGAACTTTGGTGCGAGAAGCGATGATGCGGCTCAGTAGCCGGGGCATTGTAGCTGTTTCGCCACGGAGAGGCTGGTTCGTTGTTGAACCCACTGCGGAAGAGGCCCGTGAAACGATAGAAGCGCGTCGATCGATTGAGGTCGGTCTTCTTATGACCCGAAAAAGCATCAGCACAGATGCGATTGATCACCTTGAGACGCATGTTCTCGAGCAGCAGCGTGCCATTGACGAGGATGATCTGGGACGCCGCAGCTATCTTCTGGGTCATTTCCACGTCCATTTGGCCACGGCACTCGGGAGTTCTATTATTGCCAATTTTCTTGAGGAATTGACGACCCGAACCGTGCTGATCGCAGCCCTCTATCAATCCAGGGCCGATGCACAGAAATCCTGCGACAACCACCGCCGATTGGTACATGCATTACGTGAAAACGATGTGGAGGGGGCCGTGAAAATCATGGATGATCATTTCACGCATCTCAACAAGGCACTCAAAACCAGGTCACGTTTACAAAGGACCTAATGCGGTCCAGATAGCTTTTCCAGTCTGCTGGCTGGGAGCGCCACGGCCTTTTCGTGAGGGAATAACCGGCAGGATCCCGTGGATCAGCAGGTCCTGGCGGCGGCTGTCGCTGTCATTGCCCCCGATCGGCCAGCATGGCTTTGTTATTCGAGAGCCGCCCTGCGGTAAGGACAAAGCCGGGAGTGCGTCCCTGACTATCGCATGGAGCGTGGATTTTGCTCGTAAAGCTGCTGTATGGTCGACCACAAGCCTCCGAATGAGCTTCCCTTCTGCACCCGGATACTGTGAATAGGCACGGACTACGGCGCTGTTGATCATATGCTGCCCGTTATCGCCCATTCCTGATCCGTCAGATTACCTCGTGCCATATCTGCTCCATTACGCTACCTAGCCATAGCAATTAGCAAAACAGATCTTACCCAACACAAACCGGTCTTTTGGTAACGCGGCCCAGGTCTATTCGGCATACTCCCAGCCTCCACCGAGTGCGCGGTAGAGGCCAACAAGTGTGGTCTCAGTTCGCGTCTGGCTAATGGAGAGAGCAGACTGGCTGGAAAGCAGAGCTGCCTGTGTTGCCACAACGTTCAGATAATCCGACGCGCCTTGCCGGTAACGCTCATGTGCGGCGTTGAAGGCGGCCTTGTTCTGAAGAAGTGCCTGTTGCGTCAGATTATAAGTTGACTGTGCCTTGGTATAGGCCGTCATGGCATCGTCGACTTCGCGCCAGGCATTCAAAACCGTATTGTGCCATGTCAGGATGGCTTCACGCTGCGCGGCTTTCCGAAACTGAAGCGTAGAAATCAGCCTTCCGCCCTCGAAAACAGGGATGTTGAGAGTAGGACCAACGCTGAACTGCTTTGCTGGCAGCGAAAAGAAATCAGCAGCGGAAAAGGATTCTGTTCCCATATTTCCGGCAAGCGTAATGTCCGGATAAAAGGCCGCCGTGGCAACACCGACTTCTGCGGTCGCAGCATGGAGACGCGCTTCTGCCTGAAGGATGTCCGGACGGCGACGTGTCAGATCTGACGGAAAACCCACGGGAACGCGGGCTGGCAAGGGCGGCTGGACAGAGTATGGTCGCAGTTCGGCTTCAAGGGCGCGGGGTGGCTCTGCCAGAAGCAGGCTGATAGCATTGATGAGGGCTGCTTCGGAGTTCTCGAGGCCGGGTAAATCGGCGCTCATGCTGGCAAGCTGTGCAGAGGCCTGTGAGACGTCCAGATTTGTGGCAACGCCATTGGCGAAACGCTCCTTCACCAGCTTCAGGCTGGTCCGGGCCAGTGCGATATTTGATTTGAGAATGGCTTGCTGCTGCTGGACGCCGCGCAGTTGCATGTAGCTGGTTGCGAGGTCGCTGACCGCCGCGAGGGCTGTGGCACGGCGTCCTGCGAGCATGGCTGTTGCGTTGGCATGTTGCGCTTCAACGCTGCGGCGAATGGTGCCAAACAGATCCAGATCCCAACTGGTGCTTAGGACGTTTTCGTAAAGATTGAAGTTCATACTCGAACCGGGGCGTGGTTCCGCGAGCGAGAAAATGCCTTCAGAGCTGAGCTGACGGTAGGCATAGGAGCCGGACCAGTTGGCCTGTGGCAGCCCAGCGGATGCGGCAGCTTTCATCTGCGATCGGGCTTCGCTGATGCGTTCTGCGGCGATCTGCAGGTTGAGGTTCTGTTTTCCGAGCCGATTGGCAAGGCTGGTCAGTTCAGGGTCATGGAAGTTTTGCCACCAGCGCGTATCGACAGCACCCGCATAGGTCTGACTGATACTCTGGGGTTCAGGCCCCCAACTGGCGGGAGTATTCATGGTCGGACGCTGGAAGTTCGGCCCCATGGTGCAGGCCGAAAGTACGAGGCTGCCGGTCAGCAATACGGAAATGGAACGGCACTTCATGGTGCAGCTGCAGGCGTGGGAGATGATAGGGAGGGCGTAACGCTTCTCGGGTTTTGAAGCTGTTCGACGGTGACATTGTCGAGGTTGGTATCAACCGTGGTCTCTACGGAAAAGCCAAGGCGCAGCAGACGGGCCAGGGGCTGGTTCGGTGCAAGGATAATCTTGACCGGCAGGCGCTGGACGATCTTGGTGAAGTTTCCAGTCGCGTTTTCCGGCGCAATAGGGGCGAAGACAGCTCCCGAGGCCGGGGGAATGCTGTCCACGATCCCGTCCAGAGTCACGTCGTAGGCATCCACATGGATTTTGACAGCTTGGCCAGGACGCATGTGACGGAGCGCGAGCTCACGGTAGTTGGCGCGGATCCAGATCTGGTCGAGCGGGACGAGCGCCATAAGAGCGGTGCCCGAATCAACATAATTTCCGGTCTGGACGCTGCGTTCGCCGATCATGCCGTCTTCCAACGCGCGGACTTTGGTATAGGACAGGTTCAACTCGGCCTGGCGGACATGGGCACGGTCCATATCCACGGTCGCCAGTGCAGATTTGTGTCGGGCCTGAAGAACGGGAATCTGGGCGCGTGCGGCGGCAATGCGTGCTTCAAGGGACTGGAGCGTTGCTTCCATTTCGCGCAGGCTCGCCGCGGACTGCTGATGTTCCTGCGTCGAACCGGCACCTGTACGGGCCAGGTTGGTATAACGCTGGTCATTCTGACGGGCAAAAACGAGCTGGGCACGGATGCGGGCGGCTTCCCCGACATTCTCATCAATAATGGAGGGCTGGCGTGACACGCTGGCTGCGGCATCCTGCACGAGCGCTTCGTCCCGCGCGAGCGTCGCACGGCTCTGGTCCAGTGTGGTCTGGTAATCGTGGGGGTCAAGTTCGACAAGAACCTGTCCGGCCTTCACTGGCTGGTTGTCGGTGACGTCAACAGCGATCACCTGCCCGGCAATTCGGGGGGCAACGACGGTATAATGGGCTGTAACATAGGCGTCGTCGGTCCAGACATGGCGGTTGGGCACAAAAATAATGGCCAGAACGACAGCGATGAAGACGAGGATGACAAGGCCGCCACCAATGAAAAGCCAGCGGGTGATGGTTTGGTGTTTGCGGTCCTGCTTTTTTTTCTGCTCTTCTTCACGGGGATCCTGGGAAGACTTGTCGTGCTGATCTGCCATCCTGCGGCAATTCCTTTCAAGTCCTGCTGCATGGCAGGATGGCTTCGGGAGTTATTTCGACTGAAACACGATACGTGGGGGATAGGTTCGAACGGGAAGTACGCAGACCCAGATCATCAGGAAAACCACGAGACTACCGAGTACGACCCAGTCATCGCTGAACGTCAGTGTTGCGGTCTGTCGGGCCATCTGGGCATGTAAGGCGCCCATACTGCCGGGAGAGGCAGCCTGGCCTGAGGGCGTGAGAGGAGCAGGCCGTTGCAGAACCGGGTTTGTGCCCTGCACGAGGCTGTAGCGAACCTGCCCGAGGCGATCGGCAATCCGATCCGAGTGAAGCGAGCCGCGCTCGCGGTGCATGAGTTGAAGCAACCAGATGCCTACGGCTTCCGCAACCGCCCGGGGTGTGTTGACCATGGCAGAGGCAAATGGTCCCTCCGAAGGATCGAGTGTGTTGGTGGACATCATCAGCAGGGGCATGACGATCATCGCGTCGCCAATCCCCTGTAACGCCTGCCAGAGATAGAACTGGTCACGGTTCCAGTTCGAGGTGAGGAAAAAATCGCCGATGCAGGCCGTCAGAATGCAGGACATGCCGATAAAGCTGACAATGCGGGAGTCTACCCAGGTTCTGTTCAGAACGACCGCCATCAAAGGGAGCATGACGAGCTGTATGGCCGCGATTTCCAGTGTGACAGGATAGATCTGTTCCGGACGGTAACCAGCGGCGGATTGCAAAAAGGACGCTGGTAACGTGGATGAGGATAGAGAAATGACAACAAATGTCAGCAGGGTGGTGGCGCCATAGGCGAAGTTGCGGCGACCAAGAAGCTGGAATCTGAACAGTGGAAGTGGGTGAAACCACTCGTTCAGAACGAAAAGCGGAATACAGACGAGGCTTGTCAGCCCCAGGACACAGATAAAGGGACTGTTGAACCAGTCCATCCAGTCGCCCATCTGCAGCATGATCGAGAAAGAGCCCATTCCAAAGACGATCAGAAGGAAACCTTTCCAGTCGAATTTCCAGAACCGCTCATGTTTTGGAGGATCGACCGGCATGCCGTACCACAGCAGCAGGAAGGACAGGGTGCAGAGCGGGATGGACTGCCAGAAGACGAAACGCCAGTCCACGAGGTCGCTCCATAATCCAGCGAATGCCATGCTGAGATTGGGAAAGAAGGTCGCAGTCAGGGCATATGCGGCCAAACCGTAAAGCCTTATGGGGGGCGCCAGCACCCGCAAGGCGATCGTCATGAGAAGAGGAACGGTAAAGCCACCTGCCAGCCCCTGAAGAACGCGCAGGATGTAGAGCAGGGACAGCGTTGAGGTAAACGGAATGAGGCTGGACGACAGGACAGCGAGAAGCGCTACGAAAAACGAGAACCGTCGCAGAGTCAGTGTTACGGCGAGCCAGGGCGAGACCGACATCCCGATGATTTCGGCGGTAATATAGAGGCTGGAGAACCAGCGCTGGGAGTCCAGACTTAGCCCCAGAGCGCCCGCGATATCGGGAAGGGCCTGGGCGGAGACCTGCTCATTCAGTTCTGTAGCGAAAGAGAGGGCGATGATGCCGGCAAGCCCGAACAACGACCTTTGCTGGGGTGTCATGCAGATGATCGGGCAGGAAAAAAGAGCATCATTCCTCAGGTCATGCCGGAACAGTCGAACTATTTTAGACCGGATTCAGCAATTTTCGGCATAAGGAAAAATTTAAGAATCGCCACGCAGCATAAAAGGAGCCCGAACGAGAAGTTCCCACGGTCCTCCAAGATATCGCCACAGGCGCAGGGCCGCTCCATGGGTTTTCACAGGTTCATAGCCCTGTGACAGATGTTTCAGAAGCTCACGGGCTTTCTGGGGAGAAACCTTGTTCTGGATGGTCAGGTGTGGGTGCCATGGAGCGCGATCCTGTGCCGTACAGCGCTCTGGCGGAACAAGGCCGGAAATTTCTTCCCGAACGGCTTTGATCTCAGGGGAGATGACACGATAAGCCACACCCCGTCCCAGCAGAAATGGCGCCTCGATTGTGACGCAGGGCGCCTGCCGATCTCTGATGAGATGCGTAAGGAGGATGTCTGTATATTCTGCAGGCAAGGCGTGGAAAATCGTGACATGCGCAGGAACGATATTGCGGTCTTGGGGAAAATGGTGGTCCCGCATGGACTGCGCCCAGTCCTGCACGGACTGTTCCAGCTCAAGGGTCAGGATCAGGGGCGCATCCTGTTTCTCCGCCAGAAAACGGCTCACGCTTTACGAGCCCAGCCCGGTGCAGCCGGAGTAAGAGTTTCGAGAAAAGCAGACGCACTCGAGCGATACTCCTGCTGTTTTTCCCTGCTGAAACGGTGCCACGTTGCGTACATGTTTTTCATGCGCGCGTTATGAGAAAAGCGTGTTTCGTGCCGTGCCAGAAAGTCCCAGTAGAGAGCGTTGAAGGGGCAGGCCTCGGAGCCTGTCTTCTGCCCGACGTCAAACCGGCATTTCCCGCAGTAATCCGACATGCGGTTGATATAGGCGCCTGAACTCACATACGGTTTGGACGCGATCTTCCCGCCATCAGCAAACTGGCTCATGCCAATGACATTGGGGAGTTCAACCCATTCGAAGGCATCGAAATACACAACCAGAAACCAGTCAGAGACTTCTTGCGGATTTAGACCAGCCAGAAGGGCAAAGTTGCCCAGAACCATCAGGCGCTGAATGTGATGGGCGTACGCTTCCCGTTTTGTCTGGGCGATACTCTGGGCCAGACAGTTCATGTCTGTCTGGCCCGTCCAGAAAAATTCAGGCAGAGCTCTATGAGCGGCCAACTCGTTCCGGGATGCAAACCGGGGCATGTCGCTCCAGTACATTCCGCGCATGTATTCGCGCCAGCCAATGATCTGGCGAATGAAACCTTCGACGGAATTGATGGGGGCGTCGCCCTGCTCGTAGGCCTCGGCTGCTGCTGTGCAGACCTCGAGCGGATTCAGTAATCCCGTGTTGAGACAAAGGGAGAGGCTGCTGTGATAAAGATAGTCCTGCTCCGTCATCATGGCATCCTGGTAGCGCCCGAAGTCGGGGAGGGATGTTCCAACAAATGCTTCAAGTGCCTTCAGGGCCTGAAGCCGTGTAACAGGAAGTGCGAAAGGCTCCAGCTCTCCGAAATGCTCACCGAAGCGATGCTGCACGAGTTTCAGGACATCTGTGGTCGTATCATCGGGATTGAAACGCTCTGGAGAAGGATAATTCAGGCGGCAGGCAGGTTTTTCGCGGTTGTCATGATCGAAATTCCATTGACCGCCCGCCGCTGTGCCGTCAGCATTCATCAACAGACCGGTTTTCAAGCGCATCTCGCGATAGAAATACTCCATGCGCAGCGTTCTGCGGCCTTTGGCCCAATGCTCGAATTCGTCCCGCGAGCAGATGAACCGGTCATCCTCAAGAATGTCGCAGGGAATGCCGGCTTTCTTGTCCCATCCATGCTGGAACTGACAGACACGATATTCGGAGCCTGTGACCGTCCGGATACGCGTGGCGCGGTGCCTTTTCGCTGCACGCACAACCTCGCCTGTGAAACTGTGCGTATTTTCCGGCTCGTCGAGCGCAACATAATCGACCGTCCAGCCCTGCGTCCGCAGATCACCGGCGAAGTGGCGCATGGCGGAAAATATGAACGCTATTTTCTTCTTGTGGTGCCGGACATAGGTCGCTTCGTCCCAGACCTCCATAAGAAGCACCACGGACGTCTTTCGGTCCACATTCTGCAGACTGGCAAGGGAGGGCGAAAGCTGGTCTCCCAGAACAGGGATCAGCAAGGTCACACCTGGGCCTCGACGTTGTTGCGTGCTGCCGCGCCAAGAAGAGCGATCAGTGCTGTCGCGACCAGAAGCTGGAGTGGCCGCAGGCGTAGAAAAAACCGGGGAAGCCGGTCTTGACGGGCCAGGAAAACGTCTCCACCAAGCGTCAGAAGCATTCCGGCTGGCGCAATCCGCCATGCTGTGCGCGAGGGCAGAAGCGCAAGCCCCAGCCCGCCGAAATGCATGCTCAGGAAAATCAGCGGATCAGACAGACGCGGCCCTTCCGGGTTGTAAAAACTCGCCCCACGATGGACGCCAGCAAAAAAACAGAAAAGACCTGCAACCCAGATCCGGGCCAGACGGAAAACGAAAGACCGGATCTTCCCGGATGTGAGGCGGCTACAGAGCAGGAGGACGGCCAGCATCAGGATGGCCAGCCATCCCAGCAGGCCGCCTTCAAGGGGTACATGGTCCGCCTGAGCTTCCTCGCCGTGGTATATTCGGGGAGTCATGCTTCGTCGCCTTCGGTCTTCTTGCGAGGCGATGATTTTCCGAGAGTGCCACAGAGCATGCCGACGACCATCGACAGGTAGATGACCGCCATATCCGAACGGGAGAAGACGAGTTCCCAGCCGGGAGTGAAACGTTTTGGAGTGGCTTTGTAGTCCACCACACAGGATACGGGACCAAGAGCCGCCGTTAAGAGCAGTGTGCGCATCACCGTCGGATTGCGACCGAGGGCCCTGTCATAGAACCAGGCCCAGAAAAATACGGCAGATGTATTGGTTGCGATGCCGGCGAGGGAATGGGAGACATCCAGTCTCCCGATTTTGGCGGCGTCATCGCCGTGCAGCCAGTGTGCGGTACAGTTCACGCCCGGTCCATAAGAGCCTGTCCTGATCCGACTGAGGATCAAGGCAGCTGAGGAGGAAGCAAGCGCGCCCCCGAGCGTAATCTTCCAGAGACGTGAAATCATGATCTTCCTGTTTCCCTCGGCCCAGCCAACTTATCAGTCAGCTTGAATGCAAAGTCTGTTTGGCAGGTCACCAACGCTTGACTTCGTCTCCGGATTGTTTCGGGCAGGAAGAATTCACGTTGGAAAATCTGGTCCCACCCTTATAGGAAAGCCCTGATAAAGGTTTCCAGATCGTCGGCTTCTTGTGCGGGTTTGTCGCGTCGAATACGGGCTACACGGGGAAACCGGAGCGCGACGCCGCTCTTGTGCCGCTTGGAATACTGAGCCGCGTCAAAGGCAATTTCCAGCACAAGCCCCTGTGCGACTTCCCGGACTGGTCCGAAACGTTTCGTGGTGTGATCGCGGACCCATTTGTCCAGAAACTTCAGTTCCTCATCCGTAAAGCCTGAATAGGCTTTGCCGATGGGAACAAGCTCGCGTTTTTCTTCGACTGTGCGCCACAGGCCAAACGTATAGTCGGAATAAAAGCTGCTCCTTTTGCCGTGACCACGTTGGGCATACATAACGACGGCATCGACAGTCAGGGGTTCACGTTTCCATTTCCACCAGGGTCCCCGTGGACGGCCGGGCACATACGGGCTGTCGGCCTTTTTCAGCATCAGTCCTTCAATACCTTCGCTCCGGGCATTCTCGCGGAGCGTGGCCAGATCTTCAAAGTTGCGGAACGAGATGAGCTCTGACAGAACCATACGGGGCGGCTTCAAACGCGCGTACCAGCTTTCCAGCCGCTGCCTCCGGATATCGAAGGGCAGGGACCGAAGGTCTTCGCCATCTTCAAACAGGATATCGTACAGCCGGATACCGGCTGGCATGTCCCTGAGCATGGAAGCGGTCGGCGATTTCCTGTTCAGGCGCTTCTGGAGATCTGCGAACGGCGCGACAACACCTTCCTGCACAACCAGAAGCTCCCCATCCAGAACGACGTGGCTTCCCAGATCCTGAAGAATGGCCAGTATGTCCGGAAACGCCTTGCCGATATCTTCCGCCGTACGGGTGTAAACCCGCTCTCCCTGAGGGGTGGAAACGAGCTGGACCCGGATGCCATCCCATTTCCATTCCGCGCGCCATTCGGCAGGATCGAAGGCGGTCAGATCAACATTTTCCAGAGGTTGAGCCAGCATGGGAGGCCGGAAGACGGGAGCATCTTTCGCATCCGGTTTCGGCCCTTTTCCTTCGACCCAGGCGAAAAGCTCCTTATAGGGTGCCTCAAGGCCATGCCAGACTTCTTCCACGTCATCCGGTGCGACAGAGGCCATCTCGGCAAGGGCCGTTTTTGCCAGACGGGCCGACGCGCCTACGCGGAGCGAGCCGGTGATCAGTTTGAGGAGGGCATAGCGCGAGGATGTGTCGCACGCATCCAGCCACTTTCTGACAACGTTCGGAACATCTGCTTTGGGAAGGCGCTCCAGTGTATGGACGACGTCTGCCAGGCCGGGAGCAACAGGGGTATCGTGCTCCTTACGCTCCGGCTTCCAGATCAGCGCGACCGTTTCCGCGAGATCTCCGACATAATCGTAGGACCAGGCAAAGAGTTCGGGATCGGTACGCTCCATGGCCAGCGCCCTGAGCATGGCTGGTTTGGCCGCGGAAAAAGACAGACTTCCCGCCATTGCGGCCAGTGCGTATCCCCGATCCGGATCCGGGGCCATGGAAAAATACTCCCTGAGGAGGGTAAGTTTCATGTTTCGCGAAGGTGTAAAGGCCAGACGTTCCAGAAGCGTGGCGAACTCGATCATACGCTGGCATCCTGCCCGGCAGCTTCCTGTTCAGCGGCTTCCTCATCGTCTTCATAGCCAATCAGCCGAAGGGCCCGGCCGCGAATCTGCTTCCGGCTTAATGCGTGGATCAGAGCATCTTCGCGCCCGTGCGTGACCCAGATTTCCTTCGCTCCCGTGGCCTGGCACGTCTCCAGCAGGGCGTCCCAGTCGGCGTGATCGCTGATGACAACAGGCAACTCGACCCCACGCGCCTTTGCCCGCTGTCGGACATGCATCCAGCCGGAGGCCAGACAGACGACCGGCTCTGGCAGGCGACGCGCCCATCGGTCGGCAATTGCGGAAGGTGGCGCCAGAACAATGCCTCCGCGCATTTCGCCTTTTTTGGCTGCTGTTGCAGAGCGCAGCTCGCCCAGCGGAATGCCGAAACTTTCGTAAAGACTGCACATCGGCAGAAGAGCACCATGGAGCCAGAGCGGCGCGTGATAGCCGCTCTCTCGAAGCAAAGCGATCAGGCGCTGACATTTGCCAAGGGCATAACAGCCCACGACATGCGTGCGCTCGGGGAACAGGCGCACGTCATGCAGCAGTTTGGCGATTTCATGAGCGGGATCGGGTAACCGGAAGACGGGAAGGCCAAAGGTCGCTTCTGTCACGAACAGATCGCAGGGAACGACCTCAAACGGAACGCATGTCGGATCGGGCGCGCGCTTGTAATCGCCACTGACGACGGCGCGTTCCCCACGGTATTCCATGACAATCTGCGCGCTTCCCAGAACATGTCCAGCAGGCGCGAGCCAGATCTTGACGTTCCCTACGGATATCACCTCTCCATACGGGAGAGCCTGCTGTGTCTGGCCGGCCTGGTCTTCACCCATCCGCAAACGCATGATGGCCAGTGTTTCGGGTGTCGCAGTGACATGTTGATGGCCGGGACGGGCATGATCGGAATGACCGTGAGTAATAACGGCATGTCCCACAGGTTGAAGAGGGTCGATGTAGAAAGCGCCGGGCGCGCAGAAGAGCCCTTCCGGTTTCAGCTCAAGCCAGTCCACCCGGTCTTCTCCATGACTTATCCAGGTAACAGAACCCGCGAAACGCGTGTGCGTTCCTTAAAGCCAATGAGCAAACATCTTCCCGAACCTTTTCAGAGCTGGTTTTCGCAACAGGGCTGGTCTCCCCGACCTCATCAGCTCGCCATGTTACAGGCGGCAGAGGACGGCGTGTCCGCGCTCCTCATTGCTCCCACGGGTGGGGGAAAGACGCTTGCCGGGTTTCTCCCCACTCTTATCGAACTGGCCGACGGTTCCTGCGAAGGACTACATACGTTGTATGTCAGTCCCTTGAAGGCGCTTTCGGCCAATATTGCAGAAAGTCTGTCCCGTCCGATCATGCAGATGGGTCTGCCTGTCCGGGTTGAGGTCCGAAGCGGAGACACATCCGGAGCACGTCGGAAAAAGCAGCAGAAAAATCCGCCGCATATTTTGCTGACAACGCCGGAAAGTCTGGCGCTGCTGCTCTCGTATCCTGATGCGGCCGCATATTTCTCTACGCTCAAAGTTCTGATCGTCGATGAGGTACATGCGTTGGCAGGCACAAAGCGGGGAGACCAGCTCGCTTTATGCGGCAGCCGTTTGCGAGTTTTTTCTCCCGCGCTCCGCATCAATGGCCTGTCCGCAACCGTGGCGCATCCTTCCGCCATGGCTGCCTGGATATCTCCAACGGGCCAGAGTGCTGACATCCGCCTTGTCACAGCGGAAGACGGCGCACGCCCCGATGTTCATGTGCTTCTTCCTGACCAGCGCGGCTATCTCCCTTGGGCTGGTCGCACGGGTCTGGGCAGTGCCACGGCCATCCTGACGGAAATTGCACGTGCCAGGTTGACCATTGTGTTCGTCAACAGCCGGGCGCAGGCGGAGCTGCTGTTTCAGGCGCTCTGGAAAGATAATGCAGAAAACCTGCCCATCGGGCTTCATCACGGCAGTCTGGATGCAGCGCGTCGGTCGCGGGTGGAGGAGGCTATGGCGCGGGGCGATCTGCGGGCGGTCGTGGCGACGTCCTCGCTTGATCTGGGACTGGACTGGGGTGCCGTGGACCAGATCATTCAGGTCGGGGCGCCAAAGCAGATTTCCCGCCTGACCCAGAGGATCGGCCGGGCCAATCACCGGATGGACGAGCCATCGCGCGCACTTCTTGCCCCGGCCAACCGCTTTGAAGTTCTGGAATGCGAAGCCGCCAGAGAGGCTGTTTTGCGCCACGAACTAGACGGTAATCCTCCGCGCGCAGGGGGCCTCGATGTTCTGGCTCAACATGTGTTGGTCACGGCCTGTGCCGGGCCCTTCTTTCCGGATACTCTGTACGCAGAAGTCCGTCAGACAGCTCCTTACAGCCAGCTTTCCCGCGCTGATTTCGATGAAATTGTCCGGTTTGTGGAAGATGGGGGCTATGCCTTGCAGGCCTACGAGCGCCATCAGCGTCTTTTCCGGGATTCACTCGGGCAGCTCTGGGTCCGTAATGAGCAGATTATCCGGCAGTGTCGAATGAATATCGGTACCATCGTTGATACCCCGATGCTGCGCGTCAAATCCCGGCGCGGAAAGCCCTATGGAGAAATTGACGAGTATTTCGCCGCAACACTTGTGCCGGGCGATACGTTCCTGCTGGGTGGAGAGCTTCTGGAGTTTCTGGGACTGCACGATACGACTGTTCAGGCTGCCCGCGGTCGGGGGAAAGACCCACGCGTGCCGGTTTACGGAGGTAACCAGCTTTCCATCTCACCCGGTCTGGCAAGGCATGTGCGTGAAATACTGCACACACCATCTGCCTGGGATGTATTGCCAAAATCCGTGCAGGACTGGCTCACTTTGCAGACAGCCCGCTCCCGTTTGCCCGGGCCGGAAAACTTTCTGGTCGAGACCTTTCCCCATCGGGGATTGCATTACATTGTGGCGTATCCTTTTGAGGGACGGAATGCACACCAGACGATGGGACTGTTACTGACGAAAAGACTGGAAAAAACCGGAAAAGGCCCTCTGGGCTTTGTCGCGAACGACTATATGGTCGCCTGCTGGTGCGTTCATCCCACGGGTGCCATGACGGATCTGTTCAGCAGGGATCTGCTAGGGGGGAATCTGGCAGAATGGCTGGCTGAAAGCGCCATGCTTCGACGGACTTTCCGGGACGTTGCCATCATCGCCGGGCTGGTGGAACGCAATTATCCGGGGCGTGAGAAGAACCGCCGCCAGATGACGATCAGCAGCGACCTTCTTTATGATGTTCTCAGAAAATACGATCCTGATCACATCCTCCTGCGGGCGACGCGTCTACAGGCAGAAGAAGGTCTGACGGATCTTGGGCGCCTGTCATCCATGCTGGACCGAATTCAGGGCCATGTCGACCATGTCGCCCTGTCCCATGTCTCACCGCTTGCCGTTTCCGTTCTTCTGGAACAGGGACGTGAAAAAATCAGGGGAGGAGAGGGGGAGGACTATCTGATGGCCGAGGCTGACAAGCTGTATGGTTTAGCAGAAAAAGCATGAAATTCCGGGAGATTACCCTAGCAGGTGAGCGAATACATCTTCTGCCCGGTGGTGCTGTTCTTCTGCCTGAAACTGAGACACTCGTTGTCGCTGACCTTCACCTCGGGAAAGGGACATCTGCCCGGGCGCGTGGGCTTCTGCTTCCACCTGGAGACACGATTTCCACACTTGAGAAAGTATTACTGCTTATTGAAGCGCATGCGCCGCGGCTTCTGATAGCACTCGGAGACAGCTTTCATGACCATTCCGCTGGGAAGCGTCTCCTTGATGCCGAACGAGCCCTTCTCAATTGTATCAGCCAGAAAGTAGATCCGTTATGGATTACAGGAAATCATGATGGGATTCCGGTTTCAGAGGTGGCAGGCGACTGGCTTGAAGAATACCGGTGCGGCGATCTTCTCCTTCGGCATATTCCATCTGCAGTTATTCCTGCCGGTCATGCGGAACTGGCAGGCCATCTGCATCCGAAGATCAGGATACGGAGCAGGGGTCACGTTATGAGCCGCCCCTGCTTCATCACAGGAGAAGAACGTCTGATCCTGCCAGCCATAGGGGCCTATACCGGAGGTCTTGACATCTCTGCTCCTGCTATCAACAGCCTGTTTATACATGGATCTGCGGCATATGTCTGGGGAGCACAAGACGTTCATCGGGTTGCCTAGAAGAGAACCAAGGGTGATTTTTACCCGGAAACAAGATTTGTGTTGCCGTTCCGTTCTTTCGCGTGGGATGGAAGGCTATGCAAACGCGCCCCACGTCATCGGCAGAGTTCATGAATCAAGATTTATCCAAACATCCCTCGACTGGGGAGCTGGCAACATTGAGCGATCGTGAGCCGCACCATTGGGCGCAGACAAAAATCAGTGACCCGACGCTTGAAAACAGAAGCAATGTTTTCTTTGCAGCAGTCGAAATGACCAGAATGCCCATGATTTTGGCTGATCCGCGTCTGCCCGACTGCCCGACTGCCCGATTGCCTTTGCAAATAATGCCTTTCTTGACCTCACCGGATATGAGGTCAGTGAAGTGGTCGGAAGAAACTGTCGTTTTCTACAAGGCGCTGGTACCGACCCAAATGATGTCCGGCAACTGAGAGACGCTATTGCGAATTGCAAACCGATTGCCCTCGAGATCCTGAACTATCGACGCAACGGAACACCGTTCTGGAATGCGATTTTCATGGGGCCGGTGTTCGACGAACAGGGAGAACTGATTTATTTTTTCGCCAGTCAGCTTGACGTTTCCAAGCGCCGTGAAAGCGAGATGGCCCTGCGGCAGGGCCAGAAGATGGAAGCAATCGGACAACTGACCGCAGGTCTTGCGCATGACTTCAATAATTTATTGCAGATCCTGAATAACAGTCTGGACCGGATGAAGGACAAGCGCCTGGATCATCAGGCGTTTGATCGCCAGCATATGATCGCCCAGCAGGCTGCGGACCGGGGGGCGAGACTGACGCGGCAGCTGCTGTCTTTTGCGCGCCGGACCCGGCTTGAACCAACACAAGTCAATCTGAGTTCACTCATCAGTTCTTTCAAAGAATTGATAGAGATGTCAGTTGGAACCCAGATTGATCTCTATCTGAACCTGAGATTACGTTTACCAGATGTAAAGCTGGACGCAAACTACTTTGAAATGGCGCTTCTCAATGTCGTCGCCAACGCCCGCGATGCGTCTTCATCGGGCGGCTCGATCACGATAAAAACGAAGCTTCTTCATCTCAATGGAGATGCCGAAGCCCGCCGTCTCAAACCAGGAGACTACGTGGTCGTGACAGTGGCGGATGAAGGGCAGGGAATGCTGCCTCATATTGTCTTGCGAGCGACAGAGCCGTTTTTTACAACCAAACCGTCCGGACAGGGAACAGGTCTGGGGCTGGCAATGGTTCAGGGCTTCGTTCAACAGTCTGGTGGGCGTCTGGAAGTGGAGAGCGAACACCAGAGAGGCACAAGTATTCATATGATTTTTCCAGTGTCTGCGTCAAAAGAAGATACTGAAAACATCAAGGAAAATACGGGTTATAAAGCACAGCCGGTCGATGAAAATTCGAATGTGCCGCATATTCTGATTGTTGAAGACAATGCCGATATTGCCCAATACGCAGCGGATGCTCTTATGGAAACCGGGTATCAGGTAACGATTTCCCAGGATGCCACGGAAGCATTGGATGTTTTCGCGAAAGCACTTTCTGAACACAGGCCATTCAGTGCGGTCTTCTCGGACGTTATCATGCCAGGGGGACCCAATGGCCTGGTTCTGGCAGAAAAAATCAGCCAATTACGTCCTCAGACGCCTGTTGTTCTCACTACAGGTTATAATGATGAGATGTCACTGAACGCACCTGACAATAATAATTTTGAAGTACTTGGCAAGCCGTATCAGAGATCCGAGCTTATAGATCGTATTCAGGCGGCGCTCAGCCATGGGTCACGCAGTGGAAATGGTCGTCAGACATCGGACTTCGGTCACGCTGAGGAATAAAAAAACTGCTCTTGAGCGAGGTGGTTCATTTGAAGGGATAGTTTTCTGCTGCTGATGCTCTTAAGGCGGTAATATTCTCCAAGGATCTGTTATGGCTTGATTCGGTCTGCTGTAACTGCGCTTCGGATATCCGTATCTTTTGAAAAATTTGACGGTACCTGTCCCATGACGCGCTTAAACGCTGCACTAAATGCACTCTCGGAACTATAACCAGACAGTTCAGCCGCTCGTGCTACACTTATTCCTCTTTTGGCAAGATGGTGTGATGCAACCGTCATTCGCCATTGTGTCAGGTAGTTCATACAGGTCTCGCCAATTATTGCTTTAAAGTGAGCCGCAAAACTAGTCCGTGACATTCCAGAAATTCCCGCAAGCGTTTGAAGCGTCCATTGGGCTTCCGGATTTTTGTGGATCGCACACAGGGCGGCATGAAGACGTGGATCGCGCAAGGCGTATAGCCAGCCCGTACCCTGAGTGCTGCTGGTGATATGTAGCCGCAGCCCCTGGATCAGGAGCATTTGAGCAAGATGGGCTGCAAGGAGCGCGCTTCCTATTTCGGGCTGGCGTAATTCGGACATCAGTTGTTCAACAGCCCATTTCATTGTGCTTCCTGAAGCATTTGGCCTGATATGGATCAGTGGCGGAAGCTCGCTCAGCATTCGTTCTGCATAAGGCGCTTTGAATTTAAAAAATCCGCCCATGCCTGTGACGTGTCCTCCTCCGTTCAAGACAGCAGTATGGCCGACGGCTACGGACAGCAGAACATCGTAGGCACTGAGAGGCGAAACGGTTCTGTTCGTGTAGGTGCGAAAAGCATGTTGGCCTGACAAGAGGACCAGATCGCCCGCCTCAAGTTGAACAGGAGCGTCAAGACCGTCCACCTCAATCCAGCACACTCCTGTCTGTATGGCCTGACATTTCAGACCAGGTCCTTCAGGAAACTCCAGACACCAGTCTCCCTGTGCGCTCAGCCCACGAAAACCGTAACTGTCAGGCTCAAGAAACCTAAGAACGTCAGAAAGTGGATCCATAACCCCTCTGTACGATTGCGACGAAAAAGCGGTTTTTAAAGCATGGATCGTACAGGAAGGGATTGTTAGAAAATAGACCATTCTGAAAGTGATGCGAGTATTCCATGCCCAATCATGAAGCACTTATTCTCGGCGAGAAGCGTGGTCTTTTTGCAGTGCGCGCTGTTCCAGACATAGCACCCGGGATGGATGAAATTCTCGTTTCTGTCCGTGCGATCGCTGTAAACCCGTTTGAACGGCTCATCCAGTCCGTTGGTGATGTCATTACTCCCTGGATGACTTACCCGGCCATTCTTGGCTCAGACGTGGCGGGGGATGTCGTCGCGGTCGGTTCAAATATTACCTGCTTCAAGGTGGGAGATCGGGTCGTGGGCTTTGCTTCCGGAGAAGAAAAGGGTCGGCGGTCTGCCGAAGGGGCATTTCAGGAGCAGGTCATTCTTATGGAGAAAATGACTTCGCCGCTGCCAGACAATCTGTCTTTTGAGGCGGCAAGCGTTTTACCTCTTGGCCTCACAACAGCTGCAGCAGGCCTTTTCCAGCCTGATTTTCTTGCCATGCGCCCTCCCTCCAGCAAGCCTGCGCCAGCGGGTCAGACACTGGTTGTTTGGGGAGGCTCCACAAGCGTTGGATGCAACGCGATCCAGCTTGCGGTCGCGGCTGGCTATGATGTCATCGCAACGTCATCTCTGCGAAATGCTTCCTATCTGAAGAGGCTGGGCGCCTGTGCCGTTTATGATCGACACAGCCCGTCAACACCGTCGGTAATCATTGAGGCGTTGCGAGGACGGGAGGTCTGTGGCGCCATTGCGATCGGTACGGGATCGGCCAAAGCCTGTATCGACATTCTTGGAGCTACCAAAGGGCAACGCTTTATCGCGCTGGCGACGCCTCCTGTATCTCTCGATGAAATTTCAGCGGGACGTGGGCGCTGGCAAAAACTGCTGCCTGCTTTGATGGGGCTGGTGATCAGAAATATTTCCCTCGCTCTGAGAGCCCGACGCAAAGGCGTGAAGACAAAGTTCATCTGGGGTGGCGCCCCTCTTCATAATGAGGTCGGGCCTATGATTTACAGGGAATTCCTGCCGTCGGCGCTTGAAAGCGGGCAGTTCAGGCCCGCGCCTGAGCCAGAAATTGTCGGGCACGGCCTGGAAGTAATTCCAGAAGCACTCGAACGCCAGCGTAAGGGCGTTTCAGCCAGAAAACTGGTTGTAACCCTAGGGCCACGATAACGGCCGATTCAAAACAGAACCAACATGCAACGAACGGACGTCTGACGAGTTCTTGCAGAGGCAAAATACAGCGTTTCATCGCGTCTCTGTTTTTAGAAAAAATTCTGTCTCGAGTGGAAAAGACCAAAACTTGGAAAACGATGCGATCGTCAAAACGCTTATAAAGTCTGGTTCTCTCCACAATCGGCGGATTGCGATTGTTGGTGGCGGGCCAGGCGGCCTGGCTTCGGCAATGCTGCTGGCCCATGCAGGTGCGGACGTGACGCTCTATGAGCGGCACAGTAAGCTCGGGGGAAGATCTTCCGCCATTGAGGGCGAAACCGGAGCCGGGGTGTTTCGGTTTGATACCGGGCCGACCTTTTTTCTTTATCCTCAGATCCTTCGGAACATCTTCACGCGCTGCGGGCTGCGGATGGAAGACACGATTACCCTGAAGAAACTCGATGAAAATTATGATCTGGTTTTTGAAAACGGTCCGTCCCTGAAGGTTACGTCCGATATTGATGTGCTGGAGCGTGAGATTGCGCGGATTGACGTGCAGGATGCCGGACAAATTCGGGAATTTATTGCCGATAACCGCGCCAAGTTCCGCAACTTCATTCCTGTTTTGCAGCGGCCTTTCAACAGTGTGCTGGATCTGTTGCGGCCGGACATGCTGCGGGCTTTTCCAAAGCTGCGGCCGCTGTCTTCTGTTGACCGGGACCTGAGCCGGTATTTCCGCGATCCGAGGACGCGGCTCGCCTTTTCATTCCAGAGCAAATATCTCGGCATGTCGCCCTACAGGTGCCCGAGCCTGTTCACGATCCTGAGTTTCATGGAGCATGAATACGGTATCTATCATCCCGTCGGGGGCACGATGGCCGTCATGGAGGCCATGGGGCAGGCAGCAGAGCGGCTTGGGGTTACGATCCGTCTGAACACACCGGTACGTGAAATCCTGACTCGCAAGGGGTGTGCAACCGGTGTGCTGACCGATCAGGGGCCTGAACGGGCGGATGCCATCGTCATCAATGCCGATTTCGGGCGGGCGATGACGAAGCTGGTTCCGGACAGGAAACGGCGCCGATGGAAGAACAATTTCATCGAGCGGAAGAAATATTCCTGCTCGACGTTCATGATATATCTCGGAATTGAGGGAACTGTTCCGGACAAGGGACACCACACGATTTTCCTGTCAGAATCCTATGACCGGAACTTCGCTGAAATCGAAGCAGGGAAAATGCTGTCCGAGGAGGCGTCTCTCTACATCCAGAATGTCTGCGTGACCGATCCGGAGCAGGCACCGGCGGGACATTCTACACTCTATGTCCTGATGCCGGTGGGGCATCTGCGTGACGGGGGTGTGGACTGGACGGACGAAACACGGGCGCAGGCGCGCAAGCTCGTGATGGCGCGTCTGGAGAAGGCCGGTTTTGCGAATATCGAGGAACGGATCCGCTTTGAGAAGATCCTGACGCCGATGGACTGGGAAGAGCGTTACGACGTTCACAAGGGGGCGGTTTTCAATCTGGCGCATAATATGGGTCAGATGTTGCACCGTCGGCCGCACAACCGTTTCGAGGATATTCAGGGCGTCTATCTGGCGGGCGGCGGAACCCACCCGGGAAGCGGGCTTCCGGTGATTTTCGAGGGCGCGCGGATCAGCAGCGACCTGGTGATCCGCGATCTTGCGCCCCGCAGGGGCTCTGCGTTTTTTAACCGGCGTTCCCGGAAAGGGGCCACCCATGTCGCGTCCTGAACAGAAGTCGTCCGTCATTATCATCGGAGCCGGGCTGGGCGGACTTGCAGCGGCCTGCACGCTGGCGGCGCGTGGCCATAAAGTGACCGTGCTTGAGGCCAATGACTGGCTGGGGGGCAAGGCTGCGGAATGGCGGGAGGGCGGCTACCGCTTCGATATGGGGCCGACCATCCTGACCGTTCCGCGTGTGCTGGAGCGTGTTTTCGCCGAAGCGGGCGTTGATATGCACGAGCGGCTGGATCTGCGGCGGCTTGATCCGCAGTGGCGCTGCTTTTTCGAGGACGGGCAGACGCTTGATCTGGAAGAAAATGCGGAGCGGATGGCGCAGGTTCTGGAAAGCCTGTGTGCAGGGGATGGCGACGGGTATCGTGACCTGATGGAAACCAGCCGTCAGCTGCATGAGACGTCCGAAAGGTTTTTCTTCTGGAAAAGCGTGGGCGGCATTGCGGATACGATGGATCTGCGCAGGTCGTTCACGCTTGCGACGTTGCAGGATGTACTGCGGCTGCGGATGGATTCCACGTTCGCGCGGGAAATCCGCAAGCGCATCCATAATCCGCAGGCGGCCCAGATGCTGGACCATCTGACGCAATATGTAGGCTCCAACCCGTTCCAGGCGCCGGCCGTGTTGCTGGGGATTGCCGACATGCAGAGCCATGACGGGGTCTGGTATCCGATGGGGGGCACCCGTGCCGTTCCGGAAGCACTGGTCCGGCTTGGCGAGGAACTCGGTGTCGAATTCAGGACGGGAATGCGGGTGCAGCGGATCCTGACGCGGGCCGGGCGCGCCTGTGGCGTTCTGACGGCGCAGGGTGATGTTCTGGAGGCAGATGCGATCGTTTCCAACATGGACAGTGTGCGCACGATGCGGGAGTTGTTGGCGCATATTCCGACCGTAGGGTTTGAGCGGCACTGGAAGCGGCGCCGGCCAGCGTGTTCGGGTGTGGTGCTCTATCTGGGGCTGGATCGTGCCTATGATCATCTGGCGCATCATGACTTCGTCTTTTCCGACGATCCGGAAGAGGAATTCGACGCCATCTATCGCCGGGGCGTGCCTGCGCCGGACCCGACCTGCTATCTTGCGGCACCGTCACGGACCGACCCCGGGGTCGCACCGGAAGGGGGCGAGGCGCTGTATGTTCTGGTGCACACCCCTTACATCCACCGCGGTCAGAACTGGCAGGACATGTTTCCGGGATACCGGCAGGTCATTCTCGACAAGCTGAAGCGCTGTGCAGGAATGCCTGATCTGGAGGAGCGGATCCGGGTGGAACATCATCTGACGCCGCTCGATATTCAGGAACGTTATTCCACGCTGCGCGGGGCAATTTATGGTCTCGCGAGTCATGGGCGTCTGAACGGGGCGTTCAAGCCTGCGAACCGCTCAGTGGATGTTCCGGGGCTTTATCTTGCAGGCGGCTCTGCGCATCCCGGGGCGGGAATGCCGATGGCGCTGATGTCGGGATGGATCGCGGCGGACTGCGCCGATCACGACATGGCGGAAGCCGGCGTCTCGTGACAGCTTCAGGAGGACGGCATCCGCTGGTGGCCGCACTTGTGTCGCGGGGGATGCGCCGGGGGATTCAGCGCGGTTTCAACGCTGTCCGGCTGTCGGGAGACGCAGAGGCGCTGCGTCATCGCGGACCTCTCGTGGTGTGTGCGAACCATCCGGGGTGGTGGGATCCTGCGGTTTTTGCGTGGTTGCAGCATCATTTTTTCGGACACTGTCATGGCTATGGCCCGATGGAGGCGGCGGCCTTGCGCCGGTATCCGCTGCTGGAAAAGGCCGGGCTTATCCCCGTTGATCCCAGTGATCCGCAGTCTCTCCGGCAGTTTGTCCATGTTGCGCGGGATGTATTGCAGCAGGGGCATGTCCTGTGGATCACGCCTCAGGGAGACTTTGCCGATTGCCGTGTGCGGCCCGTCCGGCTTCAGCCGGGGTTTGCGCATCTGGTGCGGCATATTCCTTCGGTCCGGCTTGTGCCTCTGGCAATTGAATATCCATTCTGGAACGAGAACCGGCCGGAGCTTCTGCTCAGATTTGGCTCCCCGGTGCCTGTGGGTGAGGGGGTACGCTGTGTGACGACGCGCATGGAGGCGGCTCTGACGGAAACGATGGATGCGCTGGCGCGTGATGCGTGCGCGCGTGATGCATCGCGCTTTACGACGTTTGTGCAGGGGCGGGCAGGGATCGGCGGCCTTTATGATGTTGGTCGCAGAGTCCGGCGGTGGGTGCATCGGGACAGTTTTCAGCCACGGCATGATCCATGACCCGGAAGCTTGAGAAACTGGCATTCGGCGCCGCTCTTCTGCCGTTCGCCATGACGCTGCTGAATCTGGGCAGGTTGCGCAGGCTTCCGGACGCATCCGGACATGGGGCAATTTCCGTGCTGATTCCGGCGCGGGATGAGGAAGAGACCATCCAAGGGGCGATCGACACGGTTCTGGCCAGTCAGGGCGTGGAACTGGAACTGATCGTGCTCGATGACCATTCGAGCGACAGGACGCTGGAGATTCTGCGGGCCTGCGATGATCCGCGGCTGCGGGTGTTACAGGCGCCCGACCTTCCGGAAGGGTGGTGCGGCAAGACGCATGCCTGTGCGGTGCTTGGGGAGGCTGCGCGGTACGGGTTGATGCTGTTTATTGATGCGGATGTGCGGCTGCAGCCCGATGCGCTGGCGCGGCTTTCCGGCCTGATGGCGGAGCAGCCTGATGTTTCGTTTCTCAGTGGTGTGCCACGGCAGGTGACGCGGACATTTCTGGAGTGGCTGCTCCTGCCGTTTATCCATGTCCTGCTGCTGGGGTATCTGCCGATGGTATTCGATACAGGCCGGAAGCCTGCATTCGCCGCGGCCTGCGGGCAACTCGTTCTGGTGAGACGCAGGGCCTATCAGGCCAGCGGGGGGCATGCTGCCGTCCGAAACCGGCTGCATGACGGGCTGGCCCTTGCGCGGCAGTTCCGGAGGCACGGGTTTCGGGCAATGTTGTTCGATGCGACGGATCTCGCCTCGTGCCGGATGTACCGCCGTGGGGCAGATGTCTGGAACGGGCTTCTGAAAAACGCGACGGAAGGCATGGCGACGCCCCGGGGGCTCCCGGTCTGGAGCGTGTTGCTGGGAGCAGCGCAGATTCTTCCATTCGTACTGCCTGCAACCCCGGTCTCCCGGCTGGCGGCCGGGATGACGCTTCTGACACGGGGTCTGATTTCGTACCGGTTCCGGCAGGGCTGGGGCACCGTTGTGCTGGCGCCCCTTGGAACAGCACTGCTGCTGATGCTTCAGTGGCAGGCGTTGATTGGCAGGTACCTCGGCTATGCGCCACGCTGGCGGGGGCGGTCCTATCCACCGGGGTCTGTATGATGAAATTACCTCTGATGCTGTTTTTGTTTCTGTTACCCGACGTCGTGCAGGCTGCTGCGCTGAATGTGGCAGTGACGAATATTCCTGATGCGACCGGGAATATTCGCGTGGCTGTGTGTACGAAAGCGGAGTTTCTGGCGCCAGATTGTGGGTATCATGCGATCGTACCGTCCCGGCCGGGGCAGGTGAGCGTAACATTTGCGGATGTCCGGCCTGGGGTTTATGCGGTTCAGTCCTTTCAGGACCGCAATGGCAACCAGAAGCTGGATCAGAATTTTCTGGGAATACCGAAGGAGCCACTGGGCTTTTCGCGCAGTCCGCCGATGCATTTCGGACCACCCCGGTTTGCCGATGCGGCGTTTACTTTTGGAAATCAGGATGCGGCGCTCTCCGTAGCCTTGAGAACGAAATAGGGGGATCGGACAGATGACGGTGTCCGACGATGCTGTCGCCCGGCTGAAACAGGCGGCAGAGCATTGGGATGCGGTGCCGATGGGCGCGCGGCTGCGTCTGGTCCGGCGTTTTCGTTGTCTGCTGTGGCGGAAATGGCGGAGACTTCCGGCTCTGTATCCGAAGCGTCCGGCGGTTGAGACATGGACGGCCGAACTGCTGCCTCTATTGGCAGCGTGCAGGTTTCTTGAGCGGAATGCCGGGAAAGTATTGAGCGCGCGCAAGGCGGGTATGTGGGGGCGGCCGCTGTGGCTGCCGGGAGTGACGTCGCGTGTTGAGCGGAGACCTTTCGGGGCGGTTCTGATACTGGCGCCGGGGAATTATCCGTTGATGTTACCCGGCATCCAGCTTTTACAGGCTCTGGTGGCGGGGAATGTGGTGGCTCTGAAGCCGGCCCCGGGGGGAGAGGCGGCGGCACGTCTGCTGGTTGATCTTCTGGCGCAGGCTGGTTTCCCCCCATCGGTATGCATGGTTTTGCCAACGGATGCAGGCCGGGAAGCGGTCGCCGCGGGTTTTGATCTGATTATCCTAACCGGATCGGCGCAGACGGGGCGGCAAGTGCTTCAGGATGCCGCCAGAACCTTGACGCCAACGATCATGGAGTTGTCAGGCGTGGACCCGGTGTTTGTGCTGCCGGGCGCTGATCTGGCTCATGTCGCTCGTCGGCTTGCTTATGGGGTCCGTTTGAATAACGGCGCGACATGTATTGCGCCGCATCGGGTTTTTATCCGCAACGAGGACAAGGCTGCCGTTTTGGCATTGCTGAGGTCCACGCTGGCTCAAAAACCGCCTCTGTCCTGCGACAGTGCTGGTCAAGCGCGGCTTGCGGCACTGAAGGAGCGGATCGAAGCTGCGGGTGGCCGTGTGGAGATGGTGGGGGATGTGAGCATATTCACGCAGGTGGAGGGGCTGCATGGCCTCCTGGATACGGACATTTTCATGCCCTGGCTGGCGCTGACGGGTGTTTCGGATATCGAGGTCGCCACGACGCTGGAGAAGGGGATGTCTTACGCACTGGGGGCGAGTATTTTTGGTCCGGCACCTGCGGCGGCAATGCTGGCACGACGGCTTCGCTCGGGCTCGGTGTGCATCAACGACCTGATCGTACCCACTGCAGATCCAAGACTGCCTTTCGGAGGCGCAGGGGGAAGTGGGTATGGCGTGACCCGCGGGCCAGAGGGACTATTGGCGTTGACGCGGCCAGTGGTAATATCCTCACGCTAGGCTAGGCTTCCTGACGGATGAACAGACGGAGCATCTGCGCCTCGGTAGTACGGTCCACATAAGACGCTGTACAACCGCTGGAGCGTCATGGGGATCTTCGCCCGCATGATGGATGGCCTGGCTACTGGCGAGGCAGAGCCCCAGACTATTATGTTGGATGTGACGTATCTCAAGCCGCATTCCACGGCTTCGAGCCTGCCGTTGAAAAATGGGATCCAGGGCGAGTGATCGGACGGACAAAGGCGGCATGAACACGAAGCTGCATGCGACCACCGATCAGAACGGACGACCGCTGAGCCTCTTCATGACAGCAGGGCAGATCAGTGATTATACCAGTGCCGCTGCCCTGCTGGGAGAACAGGGTAATGACGCCGCCTGGTTCAGGGACGCTCTGGAAGAGAAAGGGAGAAAGCCCTGCATTCCAAGACGGGAAATCTCGCGAAAACCTGTCAAATACGATAGGCGGAAATACAAACGCAGCAACCGCATCGAGATCATGTTCGGAAGGCTCAAGGAATGGCGGCGGGTCGCAACCCGCTACGACAGATGTCCGACCGGCTTCTTGTGCGCCATCTGCCTCGCTGCAACCGTCATGTTCTGGCTTTGAGGATTAGGTCTTGGATTTATCACGGTAAAAAAGGAGTTTTGCCGTTGCCCGCCGGCAGGAACGCGATAGCTACCACGCCAGAAGCCTAATTTTGCGCCCAGTCCCGCAACGTCAGGAGGGCCGGATGCTCATGACGGAGGTCAGGAATGTTGGCGTGAAATCCGTCGCTTGCAATCCATTCGAACATGAGGCGGAAGTCTTCTGGTAGCCGTGCGCAAAGCTGAGTTGGGATTTTGAAGGACACTGCAGGGCGCAGACCCGAGCGCCTAAGAATGGAGGACGCAGATTGCAAGGTGACGTTATCGCCCGCCAGTTCGATACGACGACCTGCAAAAATGTCTGTTTTCTCAAAAGCTTCAGCTGCGAACCACCCGACATCTTTGGCCGAAACAAGCTGCATGGACTGTTCGGGAGCCAGATAGGTTTTCATCATTGAGAGCATTGTAGTGCGGAACATAAAGATGGAAAAATTCTTCATGAAAGCCGCAGGTCGAAGAATGGTAGCCGTCAGGCCCAGTGCTGCAATATGTTTCTCAATGGCCCACTTGCTTTCGAAATGAGGTACTCCACTTCTGCGCTCTGCTCCGCCGGCGGAACACTGTACGAAATGGCGGACACCACTTTGCGCTGCCAGCGTCGCCAGTAATTTGCCTTGGCGCTCCTCCCCGGCAGGCCCGATTTTCATGGGAGACTGGACGGACAGCACCCCATGAACCCCGCGTAGCGCTGTTCGAAGAGAGTGCTCGTGATCAAGATTGCCTTGCATCAGTTCCACACCAAGTTTTGCCAGGACCATCGCTTTTGGCGCCTGAAGGTCCCGAACCAGTGCCCGGATATGCCACCGTTCTGCGCGACGCATCATCTCGCGGATTGTAGCACCTCCCTGTTGTCCAGTGGCGCCTGTGATCAGAATAATTGGCTTTGGCATATCCGTTTCCTCATTGAAATCAAAGGATAGGCCGTTCCTTCTGTGAAACGCAGCCATCTTATCGTAGACATCACGTCTCACTTATGGAACGGATTTCAATGAATTCTGATGATCTCGGTTGCTTTGTCCATATCGCGGACGCCACGAGCCTCAGTGGGGCAGCGCGTGCAACGGGCACCTCAAAATCATCCCTCAGCCGGGCGCTCCTTCGTCTTGAAAACATCATTGGAGCAAAGCTGTTTGAACGTAGCCCGCAGGCTCTCCGGTTGACGGAAGCGGGGCGGATGCTTCTGCCCTATGCGCGTCGTGTTATGGACGATTTGAATGAGGCGAAAGCGGCGCTTGATAATGTAACGGGACAGCCTCGCGGGGTCTTGCGGATCAATGCCGCAATGACCTTTGCGCTTGGACTTGTAGCACCGATGCTTCCTGATTTCCTCAAACGCTTCCCCGAAATACATGTGCATTTCGATACCGAAAACCGCTTCGTGGATATTGCTCGGGAAGATGTGGACGTCGCAATTCGTATCGGTACGATGCCGAACTCGGATCTGATCGCCTGCAAGCTTGGTCAGATTGCGTTATGGCCATGTGCCAGCCCCGCCTATCTTGCTCAACGGGGAGCACCCGATACGCCCGCAGATCTAGCCAGTCACGTACTTTTCGGGTGGACAGCCCAACCCGCGATATGGCGTTTCCAAGATATGCAGAAACGCGAGCATAGCGTCTCTGTCCCTGACGGGTCCGTCGTGCCGGAGCCTGCCGTTTTACAGGTGTTGCTTGAACATGGCGCCGGGATCGGGCGGTTGCCAGATTTTCTCGCGCGACCTGCCATTGAGCGTGGCACCCTGATACGGCTTCTTCCAACATTCACGACAGAAACCGTAGAAGCCCATGCTGTCTATGCAGCGCACCGAAGCCTCTCCTCAAGGATCCGCGTTTTCATCGACGCGCTACGAGCGCATCTGTCCCAGAATTCAGAATAAAAATAGCAAATCATAAGAGAGAGGTAAGCATCTCAGGACGATTGAAAAAATTAACGAGCACCATTCGTAATTTTGGGTAGAGATAATCCTTGAACAGACGATGTTATATCCCGCTACAAACTGCCTCGATTGTTGGGGTGATCCGCAGATAGTTGCCGATCTGGGGAAAGATGCACTGATGAGGTGATGTTAGGCGCGGCTGGAATTTGTGGCAGCCTATATTTATCTGGCGAGCGAAGACAGGTCTCTCGTAGCCGGGCAAACACTTTACGTGATTTGTGCTATAATAAATCGATGGCCGATTCCTGGCTGTTGGTGCCAGCTTCTTTGGCCTGTTCAGGCCCAAGAAGCTTCGAGGCTCAGTTTCCCGACATAATCGGCAGATTGCGATGGCGTTGACCCGTTGCATGGAAGATTGCATTGGCAATGGCTGCCGCCGTACCGCACATGCCAATTTCCCCTACGCCCTTGACCCCGAGCGGGCTGACTTCCTGATCCTGTTCCTCGACAAAAATGACATCCATGTCCGGAATGTCGGCATGGGAGGGGATGTGATACTCGGCAAAACTGTGGTTCATGAAGCGCCCCACGCGTTCGTCCATCAGGGACTCTTCATGGAGCGCCATGGCGGTCGCCATAACCATCGCACCTCGGACCTGACTGGCAGCCGTCTTGGGGTTCATGATGCGGCCGGCTGCAACAGCGTTGACCAGCCGCTTCACACGCACGATACCGAGTTCCTCATCCACGCGGGCTTCGCAGAAAACGGCACTGTGGGTGAAACGGGCCTTTCTCATCTGGCTGATGGTCCCACGAAGCCCCGGCTTCGCGGTTTCTTCGACTTCAAGCTTTTCCTGTCCCGTTAGAGACATCGCTTCGGACAGGGGCAACCTTAGGGTCTCGTTCCCGTCCGCACCTTGGAGGAACCCGTCCTGCAGAACTGTAGTGTTGTTCGACAACCCTTCTGTCAGCCAGACGGAGATGTTTCCGCTTTTCCCCAGCACTTTGAAAAGCTTTTCGCGCAGGCTCTGACAGGCAAGCCAGACCGCAGCTCCAGCTGAGGCGGCTGTCCATGAACCACCCTCAGTCGGACATTCCGGAAGAGTTGAATCGCCAAGTTCGATATCAATCATCTCGATGGGGATACCGAATGCTTCAGACGCCGTCTGGGCCAGGATTGTGTAAGTTCCTGTTCCGATGTCGGAGGCGGCGGTTGCGATATGCAGACGTCCATCGCCAGTCAGTGTGGCGCGTGCCGATGTGGGGGAGAACATTGCGTCCCAGATACCTGTTGCCATGCCCCAGCCGATCAGTTCCCTGCCTTCCCGCATGCTTTTCGGTGCCATTGGTCGGTTTTGCCAGCCAAAGCACTCTGCGCCCTCATGCATGGCCTTTTTCAATGCCTTGCTGGTCAACGGCATGTCATGCATGGCGTCGATATCGGAATAGTTGTGCAGACGAAATGCCAGCGGATCCATGTTGCAGGCATAGGCCATTTCGTCGATGGCCATTTCAAAGAGATTGACGCCTGTGGCGGCTCCGGGGGCACGCATGTCGCTGGAAGTATAGGTGTCGCGTGGGGCCACCTTGTAATCGGCCATAGCGTTGGGGCATTTGTAATTGATCAGGCCCCAGATCACGAGATTTTCCATGTTGTGCTCAAAGCGTGATGTGTCCGTCACGCCATTGACGATCATGGACTGCAACGTGCCGTCCGGCTGGGCACCAAGGGCGATATCCATAACGGCTTCCGGGCGGAAGACATGGGTGAACATCTGTTGGCGCGTCAGGGTGACACGGACCGAACGATCCAGCATTTTCGCTGCGAGAACTGCGAGAACTGCGAGAACTGCGAGAACTGCGAGAACTGCGAGAACTGCGAGAAAAACATTGTGCTGAGCGCGCAGGCCCGAGCCGAATGCCCCCCCGACATAGGGATTGAGCACACGGATCTGATCTTTTGAAAGGGACAGGGCGCTTGTCAGGTAGGTTTGTACAGATTGCGGGCCCTGTGTCTTGTCCCAGACCGTGAAGGTGCCGTCCTCCTCGACGATAACGGTCGTGGCGTGCATCTCCATGGGGTTGTGATGCTCGGGGGCGAGGTGATAGCGCCCTTCGACCTTGATGGGGCTGAGAGCATAGGCTTCGGCAGCATTTCCGCGTGACTTGGGCGGCACGTAATTGCTGCGGGTTTTGTCTGGCATGTATTTCTGATGCAGGGAGGCCTCGAAATCCGCGTTATGTGGCCAGCGCTCGTAATCCACTTCGAGAAGCATGGCCGCTTCACGGGCGGCTTCGAATGTTTCCGCGAGGACGACGGCGACGGGCTGGCCGCTGAAGTTTATTTTCGCCTCATGAAGCGGCCTGTAAGGAGAGCCGGGGCGCCCAGACCGTCGACATACGATTTTTCAAAAAGCGCAGTGCGTGGGCGGTTAAGATGCGTCATGATCTCCACCACACCGGGTACCGATCGGGCTGCCTCTTCCTAGATTGTTTCGATCCGACCGCGCGTGATGGCACTGTTGACGATGAAGCCATACAGCATGCCGGCAGGATGCGGCTCGGCGGCATAGCGGGCCTGTCCCGTCACCTTGGCGAGGCCATCAATCCGGGAAATGGGTTGTCCAATTTTTACTGAATGGAGAGTCATACCCAGGTTCTTTCAGAAGGTGTTCTTTTGCGTCTGGGACTGGGGCGTGCCAGCGGCGGCCTGCGACAGGGCCCTGATAATTACGCGGGGAGCCTGCTTCAGCTTGGCGGCGTTATCGCGGTCGGTGACTGCACCTTGCAAAAGGCGCTCGGCGACGCCGTGAAACAGGGAAAGAGAAGGTGTTTTCCCTTCAAGGAGCGCTTCGGCTTCCGGGACGCACCAGGGTTTTGTGCCGACGCCACCCATGGCGATGAAAGCCTTGCGGATCGTATTGTCTTCCATTTGCAGGCCGGCTGCGACGGACACGATCGCAAAGGCGAAAGACTGTCGGTCGCGGATCTTGAGGTAGGTGTGATGGGAAGCGAAGCTGAGTGGCGGCAGATCAATGGACGTGACGATTTCACCGGTGCGCAGGATGTTGTCCTGCCAGGGTGTGTCTTGTGGGAGGCGGTGGTAGTCGCGCAGGAGAACAGTGCGCTCGCCTTCAGGGCCAGTGAGGTTGACCGTTGCGTTCAGGGCTGCAAGGGCCACGCACATGTCTGACGGGAACGTGGCGATACAGGATTCGCTGGTGCCGAGGATGGCCATGATCCGGTTGCGTCCGCCTTTGGCGGAACATCCCGTACCGGGAGAGCGCTTGTTGCAGGCCATATCAGGGTCATAGAAGTAGTGGCAGCGCGTGCGCTGGTTCAGGTTGCCGCCATTGGTGGCCCTGTTACGGATCTGAGGGCTGGCACCGGCCAGAATGGCGGAGGCAAGCAGGGGGTATCGTTCTCTGACAAGCGGATGGGCTGCGGTGTCGGCATTGGTGGCGAGGGCACCGAGGCGCAGACCGCCATCAGGGCGTTCCTCGATCTGGCTCATGGACAGGGCATTGAGATCAACGACATGCTTGGGGCGTTCGACGTCCGATTTCATGAGGTCGATGAGGTTGGTGCCTCCTGCTAGGTAACGCGTGTGCTCTGGGATGCGTTGCGCTGCGTCAAGTGTGTTGGGGCGGGAATAGGAGAACTGTCTCATGCGGCTTCTCCAGCCCTGTCTTGCTGCTGCTGGGCAACAACCTGCTCGATGGCATCTATAATGCCATTATAGGCGCCGCAACGGCAGAGATTGCCGCTCATGAATTCGCGGATTTCCTCGCGAGTGTGGACATGCCCTTCTTCCAGAAGTGCCACCGCTGACATAATCTGTCCTGGTGTGCAGTATCCGCATTGAAAGGCATCTCGGTCGATAAATGCCTGTTGCATTGGATGTATTTTTTGCCGTCCCGGCCCAAGCCCTCAATCGTCGTCACCTCGGCGCCAGGGATTGAGACAGCCAGAATGAGGCAACTTTTCACCCGTTTGCCATCTACGAGTACGGTGCAGGCCCCACACTGGCCGTGATCGCAGCCTTTCTTCGTTCCTGTAAGGTCCAAACGCTCCCGAAGAAGGTCCAGTAACGTCACACAGGCCGGGATTTCATCAACATAGGGCTCTCCGTTGATCCGGAGACGGCAGGAGCTGGAGGCGAGCATGTCAGGCATCGAAAATCGCTCCGTTCAGCGCTATTTCTTCAGGTTTGTCAGATTGTAAGAGGCGCAGCGGCGTCAAGTTTCACCGCAACCCCAATAATTCCGGGCACAGATCACCCGTCATACGAAAGGAACTACGAAAGGCCGCGGGGCACGGCGGAAAAGATGATTTCTTAAGACATTTTCGTAACACGACCGTGATCTGGCCGTTCAATAGTGAAGCGGCAGAGTTTCGACGTCTGTCCGGCTTCTGAAAAGATCTTGACGGGAATTGCGGTGACGAAAAACAAAGAGCAGACACGGCACCAAAGGGATGATCTTGCCCTCGACGGACTGAGCTTTCTTCTGGCGGATGTTCAGGACAATCTGGGAAACTTCCTGACAGCGTTTCTGACGATACAGAGCTGGCCTTCAAACCGGATTGGTGCGGCGATTGCTGCGGGCGGTCTTGGAGCTGTTCTGGCACGGTTCGCAGGTGGGTGGGCTCTGGATATTTTTCCGCGCCGCCGTCTGATGCTCGCTGTGTGCTGTGCCGTGACATTCATGTCCGTCACTGTGATGGCCTGGGCACCGCTGTTTTACCCGATTGTTCTGGCGCATTTCATCGCGGGCGGGGCAGGCGCGCTCTTTACGCCCGTCCTGCCGCCATCAGCCATCATACAGCGGGGGCCAAAGGCTATATTGAGCGCATGGGCCGTAATGAGTCCTTCAATCATCTGGGCAATGCGTCGTCCGGTTTTGTGATGAGTCTGCTGGGCAGGATGATGGGCCCGGTGGCTCCTCTTTGGGGTGTGGGAGGACTCGCGGCGGCCAGTCTTTTTATGATTGGAGGGTTTTCAGCCCGGGCCGATGCCCCCTCGGAACAGCCACGGGATGCCGCCTCAATGCGCCAGACCCTGGGGGCTGTCTGTAAGCTGCTTTCCGAACCGCGACTGGCCGTCTTTCTGGCGACCTATCTCCTGTTCAATGTCGCCAATGGCGCCGTGGTCCAGCTGATGATCGAGCGTTATGCTTTTTTCCATCTGGGCGATCCGGCAATCGTGACGGCCATTTGTATCGTCGTGGCCCAGATCACCATGGCACCTGTGGCCTTCTTCGTGGGCAAAAAGGCTTCTCAATGGCCGCGCAAACCGCTGTTTGTTTTCGCGCTGGTCCTGCAACCTATTCGGGACGGTCTTGTGGTCCTGAGCGCAGGCTGGCCGACGCTGACTCTGGTCCAGATCCTCGACGGGCTTTCGTCTGGCATCATTCTGGTGCTGTTCTATGCTATCCTATCCTTTCGGACATTGCTTCTGGAAGCGGACGAAGCAATCTTCTCATCGGACTGGGACTGGCGCTGGGAACGATCGGGGCGTTACTTTCCAATCTCGCAGGTGGCGCTCTGGCATCAGGCTACGGGTTCAACACGACATTCGTGGTCTTGGGATTGACAGCGGCTGCTGTAGCCTGCCTGTTTGCATGGGGCATGCCGGAGACGCATTCGCCTTCCTCTGAGGGGGCATGAGATGGGGCTAATCTCAGGGTGATGCGTCTGCCTTATTCGCGCAGAATAGTGACCGGCGATATTATTTTCACAAGGATCCCTGATCGACTTCTGGACGTTTCCCATATCGGGCTGCGCGGAAGGGCTACAGGACATGTCAAATTCTGGTCATGGAGGGGCCGACGGGAAAGATTCTGCCTTTAAGGCCAGACTTATGCATCTGTTCGCAGACTGGAAAGTCAGACCCTTCACGTCAGAAGAAAATCTGTTTCCGTCCGACCTCCTGAGATCTCTGAGACAGACCGGTGCTTTGGATGCACTCCTTCCGTTGGAAGAAGGAGGGCTTGGGCTGGTTTCTTCTTCCGACAGTGGAGATCTTCTTTCGTTGCTTCTGCGGCGGACGGGTTATTTAAGCTTATCGTTGGGACGGTGTCTTGAAGGACATGTGAATGTTGTTCGTCTCGTGGGGCTGTATGGCACGCAAGAGCAGCGTCACACGTTGGCCACAACATCGAAAAAAGGAATTTTGGCCGGGATATGGGTCACAGACGGGGACCCTCCTGTGACCATACGGAAGGAAGGGGGCCTCTATAGGCTCTCCGGGATCAAGGGATTTGCCAGCGGCGTCAATGAGGTTGGTCTTGCGCTGATCACGGCAACGACCGAGCAGGAAGAGTCGGTCATGCTCCTCGTGCCGACTACGGATGCCGCTCGCAGACGGCCAGGTCCGGGCAAGCTGACCGGGATGCAGGCAAGCGGAACGGGTGCTTATGATTTTACCGGGCTGACGGTCTCTGCTCAGGATATTCTGGGGGCGGCGGGAGATTATCTGCGGCAGCCTGAGTTTTCCGCGGGAGCATGGCGCGGATCGGCCGTCGCGCTTGGCGCTATGGACCGGTTGGTCGATTTGCTGAGGGAAGAACTTCTGGCCCGGAAGCGGGCCCACAACCCGCATCAGCTCTGCCGGATTGGTGACGCGATGATCTTTCAGAAGACGGCCTCCCTCTGGGTCAGGCAGGCCGCTCATGCTGCGTGTGCTTGTCTGGAGATGCCCCCTGAGGAGGTCACAGCGACTGTCAATCTGGCGCGGTTGGCCGTTGAGCGCGCGGCCCTGGAAATGATTACACTGGTGCAGCGCGGTCTGGGCCTTTCGGCCTTTGTAAGAGGGCGAGCGGTCGAGCAGATCATGCGGGATCTGGCGACTTATCTGCGCCAGCCCGCTCCGGACGAGGCGTTGACCGAAGGTGCGGCATGGTTTGTCATGCATGACTGGCCGGAGGATTGCTCATGAAAGTCCGGGATGTGCTTCGACATTTCGCGGAGTTTCCGGTAGCGCCCCTTGAGACGATCGCACCTGAAACGGCGCTCGTCCTCTCCCCGCATCCGGATGATGAGAGTCTGGGTTGCGGGGGCTTTATTGCCTCTGCGGTGAAGAACGGAAACCCGCCGGTGGTGGTGATTGTGTCCGACGGCTCTGCGTCGCATCGTAATTCAGTGACATGGCCGCCCCGGCGGATGGCTCGGCTTCGTCAGGAAGAAAGCTGGGAGGCCGCGACAGTACTAGGGCTTTCTTCCGACCGGCTGCTCTTTATGGGGTTGCAGGACTCAGCCGTTCCAACACAAGGCGACAGCTTTGAAGCTGCCGTTCACGACCTCATTGAGATCGTTGAGCGTTATGAGTGTCAGACGGTTCTGACGCCATGGCGCTGCGATCCTCACTGCGATCACGAGGCTGTCTGGCTGATGGGGCAAAAGCTGAAGGTTCTGGTGCCGCAGTTGAGGCTGCTGGCTTATCCCGTCTGGGGTCTGACCCTACCACCCGAAATGGAGATCAACGGGGATCTCCTCACAGGATGGAGGCTTGATATAGGGAAGTTTTTAGGCAGGAAACGCGCGGCCATTCAGGCCCATCGCAGCCAGAGGGGGCTTGTCGTCGACGATGACCCAAGCGGTTTTGTTCTTCCTGAACATCTGATGGAAAAGATGCTGCTTCCCTATGAAATCTTCATTGCATCATGAGTAACGAGACATGGAAACCGGAAGTCTTTGAGCGTCTGTTTCAGAATAATCCCGATCCGTGGGGCTTTGAAAAAAGTCCGTATGAACAAAGAAAGCTGGCACGGGTTCTGGAATGTCTTCCTGCCTTTCCTGTTTCTTTTGCCGTGGAGCTCGGATGTGCGATTGGTGTTGGAACGTTAGCACTCTCAAAACACTGCGCACGCATTTTGGCAGTCGATGCCTCCGAAAGTGCACTTGTTATTGCAAGACAGCGCTGTCGCGCGGAGAAATACGTCAGATTTCTGGCGGCTTTCCTGCCAGCGGATTATCCAGTTGCGGAAGCCGCGGGCTGCGACCTCGTTCTTATTTCCGAGCTTCTTTACTTCCTTTCTCCAAAAGACATCCGTCGACTGGCCGACATGGTCATGGAGAGCCTGAAATCTGAAGGGCATATCCTGATCGTAAATTGGACAGGGCAGACCGATACGCCATGCACGGGTGATGAGGCGGCCGAGCACTTCATCAGGGCCTGTCGTGAAAAACACTGGATTCCGGAGCTGTCAGAGCAGGGAAAGGGATATCGTATTGACCGGCTGTCTCGATCGGGAACTTCTTCGGTAAACGCTGTTTTAGCTGGCGAAGGCGCTTGAGTACCCTGAGGGCCCGTTCATGATGTTGCTGCAGATCGTTTCTGCGGATGCAGACTACAGGAAGGTCGGGATAGGAAATATCGAGGCAAGAAGATTGGCTCTGCCAGTATGTCCGTTCTCTTCGAAGTCTCAGCAGGCGTCTGGAGACAGGTTCGAAGGCATCGTCAATAAATTCGTCTTGGGCGATCAGGCGACGCGCCAGAGTTTCCGCCATTCCGCCACGCGCGCGACCCTGAAGACGTGCGGAGACATAGACCTTCACTTGCGGGGCATGACGAATCGCCATGCCGTTCTGCCGCAGGACCTTGGCGAATGCCCTATCCTCTCCTGAAGGAACGCCGGGAATTCCGCCGACCCTGTTCCAAGCCTCACGGGTTACGGCAATGCTGGCGCCTGAATGTTCCAGATGCCGGGGCCAAGGGTCATGCGGCTCGGGATTGGCCAGAAGTCCAATCTGGTCCAAAATTGCACCGTATGCCCGCTCCAATTTTTCATCCTCGTGAAGATGAGGAGGAATCTTTCTGTATTCTTCAGGAAGAAGGAGAACGCGTCCAAAAACTGCCTCAACAGGGTACTGAATAAAAGCCTTGAGAATACTATCAATCCAGTCACCTGCAACTTCGCTATCGGCATCCGTAGTCAGAAGAATCGCATCAGAAGACGCAGTTTTGGCGACATATGCCATGGCGTCACGTCGTGCCTGACCGGCACTCGCTATGGAAGGAGGATAGGAAACCGTCACAGTTTCCAGTTTGAATGGCAGGCGGTGGGCGAGAGAATGCGCCCGGTTATCAGTTTCGTCGGTTGTGTTGTTGATCCAGAGAACGACCCTGTGCGGAAGGTGCTTCTGCGCCGCCAGGGCGAGAAGGCAGGGGATAATATGTTCTTGTTCATTACACACGGGGATCGCCACAATTCTTAGCTTTTGCCAAAATAGGAATTGCCTGCTCAGCGATACAGGATCAGTATTGATAAGCGGAAGGACGCGACTATTCCTGTCGTGTCTCCCCCAGTCTTCGGCGCAAGGAGTAGCCTCGCAGGATCCTCGCGCTCGCTCGTGGGGCATTATCAGATGCTCGCCACGAGTTGCGGTTCAAAGAAACTCCAAACCTGATTGGTTGAATTTTCAGGACCATCGAGAAGTGCGGGCGGCTCGCCTTGCGGGGAAGGTGGCGCTTCCTTCTCTGGAGGATATGACTTCCCAGGATGTTCTTCTTCGGGAGGTTCGTCCGTAATAGGACTTTTATCCGGATATGGATCGAAGTGTTCCCGCTCATCTGGAGAGCCGGGAGCTTTCGTGGGATTGATGGGGAGGGCACTATCTGGAAAAGGCATGTTTGCCTCCATTAAGGAGACAGCTCAATGGTTGAGAAAGGTGAGAGTTCAGATCACTTAAAAGAGAATACTGCGCTCTAGGTATATGTTCAGTAGCGGTTGTTTGCCTAAATAAGGCTTTGAGAGTAGCTATACACTGTACTTTGAGGATATTTCATAATTATGTGGGCGGAATTGCATCAGCTATAATGGCAATCCAGTCTCAGGTTGCGCCCGAGGGAAGATCCATGAAGCCCTGAGAAACCTGAA
>NZ_BEWL01000014.1 GCF_002723915.1 Gluconobacter albidus | reverse complement strand
GGGTTCAAACCCGCTTTTATCGCGGTCAGCCCGCCGAAACGGGCTTTCCATCGATTGTGAGAGCGCCGTCAGTCGCAGAAACCTTCACGCCTTCACCATCATGGATGCTCCCCTCAAGCAGCAGGCTGGCCAGCGGGTTCTGCAGGCTACGCTGGATGACACGCTTGAGCGGGCGGGCACCATAGATAGGATCGTATCCTTCTGCGGCCAGCCATTCGGTTCCCTTCTCGTCCAGTTCCAGGTCAATCTTGCGATCTTCCAGCAGCTTCTGGAGACGGCTGATCTGAATCTTGACGATCCGGTCCATGTCCTTCCGCTGCAGACGGGAGAACAGGATGATCTCGTCCAGACGGTTCAGGAACTCCGGCCGGAAGTGATTGCGTACCACCTGCATGACCTGCGGACGGACCTCATCCACGGATTCACCGTCCGGCAGATTGGCCAGAACATCAGACCCAAGATTGCTGGTCAGCACGATAATCGTGTTGCGGAAGTCCACCACACGTCCCTGCCCGTCCGTCAGGCGTCCATCATCGAGAACCTGAAGCAGGATGTTGAAGATGTCCTCATGGGCCTTCTCCACCTCGTCAAACAGGATCACCTGATAAGGACGACGACGAACAGCCTCGGTCAGCACACCGCCTTCGTCATATCCGACATATCCCGGAGGCGCGCCGATCAGACGGGAGACCGCGTGCTTCTCCATGAACTCGCTCATGTCGATCCGCAGCAGGGCCTTCTCGTCATCGAACAGGAACTGCGCCAGAGCTTTGGTGAGCTCGGTCTTGCCAACGCCCGTCGGGCCGAGGAATAGGAACGAACCGATCGGACGGTTCGGATCCTGAAGACCGGCACGGGCCCGGCGGACGGCGTTCGACACGGCCACAAGGGCCTGCTCCTGCCCGACGACACGATCTCGCAGCGTATCTTCCATGCGGATCAGCTTGGCGCGCTCACCTTCGAGCATCCGGTCCACCGGAACACCGGTCCAACGGGAGACAACCGAAGCCACGCCCTGATCCGTCACGGCATCGGCGAACAGGCCGCTTTTCGACGAGGCGTCCTCTTCTTCCTGAGCCTTGGCGATCTGGGTCTCAAGGTTCGGGATCAGGCCGTACATGAGCTCAGACGCCTTGCCGAGATTGCCCTGACGCTGCGCCACTTCAACATCGGAACGCGCCGTATCGAGCTGCTCTTTCAGCTTCTGGATCGCATTCACCCGATCCTTTTCAGCATGCCATTCGGCACCCATTGCATCGGACTGTTCTTCGAGATCGGCCAGTTCGGCCTCCAGCGCGACCAGACGATCCTTCGACGCGTTATCGTCTTCCTTGCGGATGGCCTCCCGCTCGATCTTGAGCTGGATGATACGACGGTCGAGTTCGTCCAGCGCTTCAGGCTTGCTGTCGATCTGCATCCGCAGACGGCTGGCAGCCTCGTCGATCAGATCAATCGCCTTGTCCGGCAGGAAGCGGTCCGTGATGTAGCGGTTGGAGAGGGTCGCGGCCGCGACGATGGCGTTGTCCGTAATGCGGACGCCATGATGCAGTTCGTACTTCTCCTTGATGCCACGCAGGATCGAGATCGTGTCGGCCACAGTGGGCTCACCCACGAAGACCGGCTGGAAACGGCGGGCCAGCGCTGCATCTTTCTCAATATACTTGCGGTATTCGTCGAGCGTCGTCGCACCCACGCAATGCAGCGTGCCGCGTGCCAATTCCGGCTTGATGAGGTTGGACGCATCCATCGCGCCATCGGACCGGCCGGCGCCGACAAGCGTGTGCATTTCGTCAATGAAGAGAATGATCTCGCCTTCAGCCGTCTCGATTTCCTTGAGAACAGCCTTCAGACGCTCCTCGAACTCACCGCGATATTTCGCACCAGCAATCAGCGCGCCCATGTCGAGCGACATCAGCTTCTTGTTGCGCAGGGCCTCGGGCACGTCACCATTGACGATCCGCTGCGCGAGACCTTCGACAATGGCCGTCTTACCCACGCCCGGCTCGCCAATCAGGACCGGATTGTTTTTGCTGCGACGGGCGAGAACCTGAATCGTGCGGCGGATTTCCTCGTCACGGCCGATGACCGGATCAAGTTTGCCAGCCTGCGCCACAGCCGTGACGTCACGGGCATATTTCTTCAGGGCGTCGAACGTGTTTTCCGCAGATGCGCTCGTGACGGTGCGCCCTTTGCGGATTTCCGCAACGGCACGCTCCAGAGCCGCCGCGCTGGCCTTGCCGTCCACAAGCGCCTTCCCCGCGGGCGTATTGCTGGACGCAATTGCGACGAGCAGACGATCCTGAGCGACATGACTGTCGCCCGCGACTTTCGCAGCGGATTCCGCGCCGTCCAGCAAACGGGCAAGATCCGGCGTCATCTGGGGCTGACCGGCACCGGCGCCCTGCACTTTCGGTAGCTTGGCGAGAGCGGCATCATTGGCGGTCTGCACAGCCTTCGGATCGCCACTCGCTGCGCGGATCAGACCGGAGGCCGCTCCTTGTTCATCGTCCAGCAGAGCCTTGAGCAGATGCTCCGGCGTCAGCTGCTGGTTGTAGTCCCGAAGCGCAATGGTCTGTGCGGCCTGAAGAAAGCCTTGGCTGCGTTCGGTGAAATTCTGAATGTCCATAATCTAAAGTCCTCGTATGCCCCGTTGCGGCAGCATTGATGTTCTTGGCCGCCCCCTAAGGCAGCGGCCTGTGACTAATATTTAGGCAGTCATTTTTTCGTTTCAAGAGCCTCACGATGACGTTTTGCAGGCCCCTGCAACACGAGATCAGCTTTGGAAAGACGGTCGAACGCATTCCGGTTCTGGTGCCAGTACGGATAGATCAGATCAGGTGCACTCACATCGTCAAGCCTGCGGACCTGCTCCTGCGTCAGACGGAGCGACGCGGCAGCGAGATTGTCCAGAAGCTGGCTCTCTTTGCGCGCCCCCAGAACCAGCGACGTGATCCCCGGCTTGTGCAGCGTCCAGGCCAGAGCCACGCGGGCGGCGGAGACGCTGTGCTCTTCCGCGATCTGCACCAAAACCTCGACTGTATCGTAGAGCTTTTTCAGATCCCGGACTTCCGGCTCCGGCCAGCCCGAAATCCGGCGGGAATCTTCCGGGGCCGTTTTGCCGCGACGGTACTTCCCCGTCAGCAGGCCACAGGCCAGCGGACTCCAGACCTGCACACCCAGCCCCTGATCCACGGCCAGCGGCAGAAGTTCATATTCGGCATCCCGCGCTTCAAGGGAATAATAGAGCTGCTGGCTGACCGGGGTAATCAACCGGTCCCGCTCGGCAGCGCCCAGCAGTTTCATGGCCTGCCAGCCTGCAAAATTGGAAATCCCGGCATAACGGATCTTGCCCTGATCGCGCAGGGTCTGAAGCGCCTCAAGCGTTTCCTCAACCGGCGTAAGGCCGTCCCATTCATGCAGATAATAAAGATCAATGTGATCCCGCCCCAACCGGCGCAGGCTGTCTTCGCAGGCATTGAGAATGTGATGGCGTGACAGGCCCTGTTCGTTCGGCCCCTTCCCCGTCGGGAAACGGACCTTTGTGGTGACGAGCAGTTCGCGGCTGCGTCCCTGAAGAACGCGGCCAAGGATTTCTTCTGCTTCACCGCCGGAATAGGCATCGGCCGTATCAAACATGTTCACGCCATGCTCGACGCAGAGATCCACCATCCGCGTGGCTTCGGCGACATCCACCTTGCCCGTGGCGGCAAAATTGCCTTGCCCCCCGAACGTGACCGATCCGAAATTGAGTGCTGAAATCTTGAGGCCCGAGCGACCAAGCTGACGATACTGCATATCCGTCAGGCTCCTTCTTGCTGAGACATACCGTGATGCAGAACACCTGAGCCCCGGATCGGTCCCGCTAAAAACGCCCCCGCTCCCGAAAACGTGAGACGGCTGCGTCATCCTTCGCGGAAACCCTGTTCACAAACGGCGCCCCGGTCCATGATCGACGTCAAAATCCTGCCCGTTGTTATCCTTGCGGAGATGCCATGCTGTCCCCTTCCCTGCCGCTTTCCCTGCGCCGAACCCTTCTGGCCTGTGCCGTCCTGTTTCCGATGGTGTCAGCCAGTGCCCTTCAGGCCGCCGATCCCGCGGCCTGCATGCTCGATCTCGCCAAGACCCGGAACGGAACGCTTGGCCTGCCGAACCATGCGGAAGTCACGCCGGACGGTCACTCCGTCCTGTTCCTGCGCTCGGGACCGTTCGACACACATCTGCATCTCTACCGCTACGACCTGCCGGACCACGCGATTCATGAACTGGCCGCACCGGCATCGGGGCCGGAACATCTGTCGGTCGAGGAGAAGGCCCGGCGCGAACGGGCGCGCCAGAGCATGTCCGGCATCACCGACTACCAGATGAGCGAGGACGGCGGCACGGTTCTCGCCTCACAGGGTGGGCAGCTCGAACGCATTGCCACGGATGACGGTCGCGTCACGCCGGTCGAGGGTCAGTGGATCGCCCCGCGCCTCTCGCCAGATGGGCTCAGCCTCGCCGCCGTGCGGGATAATGACCTTTATAGTGTCGATCTGGTCAGCGGACGTGAAACACGCCTGACGACCGGGGGCAGCGACACTCTGAGCCATGGCCTCGCCGAATTTGCCGCCGCCGAAGAACTGGAACGCGCGGACGGTGCCTGGTGGTCTCCCGACAGCAAGACCATCCTGTTCGAGGAAGCCGATAACAGCGACGTCGAAAAGCACTACATCACCAACCCCGAAGCCCCCCAGGCCGAACCGGTCACTTTCCGCTATCCCCGCGCCGGGACGAACAACGCCAAAACGCGCTTTGGCCTCGTAGACGCAAAAGGTGGTCCGGTCCGCTGGATTTCCTGGGACCACGACGCATGGCCCTATCTCGGTCGCGTGGTCTGGCGAAAAAACGGTCCGCTCGCCATCGTGCTGCTCAATCGTGCCCAGACGCAGGAACAGCTTCTCACGATCGACCCCACAACCGGCACCACCCATCTCCTTCTGGAACAGTCCGACCCGGCCTGGATCGAGTTGGACCCGCGTGCCGCGTCCGGCGGCCACAACCTTCCCGTCTTTCTTGACAATAATGCGGGATTTCTCTGGGCCGCAGACCGCGGCAAAGACTGGCAGCTCGAACTCCATACCCCGGACGGAAAGCTCGAGCGCGTCCTGACGCCGCCCGGCCTGTCCTATATCGCCCTCAACGATTACGACGCCGAACACAACACACTCACGGCCACCGTCCGCGCCAACCGGCTGGACAACGAAATCGTGCATATCGACCTGAAAACCGGAGCCGTCACACCGTTCGTGACGGAACGCGGCATTCACAACATCCACGTCACGAATGGTACGCACACGGCCATGGTGGACATGTTCGCCAGTGCCACCGGCACGCGCCAGACGATGGTGCGGGATACGGCAGGCCATGTCGTGGCAACACTTCCGGGTGTGGCACAGGCCCCGAAACTCCCGGTCCATGCCGAGTTCACGACTGCAGGCCCGCGTGATCTGGACGCAGCGATCATCCGGCCGGAGAATTTCAGCGCCTCAAAACGCTACCCGGTCGTGCTGTCCGTCTATGCCGGGCCGGGCTCCAAGATGGTGCACGACACGCCGACATCCTATCTTGATGACCAGTGCCTCGCCAATCAGGGCTATATCGTCGTCACGCTCGACGGGCGTGGAACGCCGGGACGCGATCATGATTTCGAGCGCGCCATCAAGGGCAACCTGATCGATCTGCCGCTTCAGGATCAGGTGGACGGGCTTCAGGCGCTCGGCAAACGTCATCATGAAATGGATCTCACCCGCGTTGGCGTGCATGGCTGGTCCTTTGGCGGCTATTTCACCGCCATGGCGACCATTCGCCGACCGGATGTGTTCAAGGTCGGCGTGGCTGGCGCACCGCCGGTTGATTTCGCGGATTACGATACGGCCTATACCGAGCGTTATCTCGGCACCCCGCAGGACGACCCGGAAGGCTATCGCAAGAGCAACGTCCTGACCTATGCCGACACCCTGAAACAGCCCCTGCTGCTCATGCACGGCATCACGGACGACAACGTCTATTTCGAAAATACCATGAAGCTGACGCAGGCCCTGCTCCATGCGGGCAAGCCTTACGACCTGCTTCTGCTGCCGGGCACGCATATGCTGCCCGATCCTGTCATCCGCGCCAGGGTGGCCCAGAGACGGGTGCAGTTCCTGAGCACGGTTCTTCAGCCCGGAAAATAATGCCGAAACAAAAAAGGGGGTCGGATCGCGTGATCCACCCCCTTTTTTCAGGTTATTTTTTAGTGGGACAGATCCGTCACCATCACCATCATCGCATCAATGGCAGGGCGAATGGAGGCCAGGGGTGTACGTTCGTTCAGGCCATGCATGAAGGATTCGGACGGTTTGATGAACAGCGGTGACATGCCGTAACTCGGCACGTGGTTGTAGCGGTACCACATGCTGTCGCTCGCACCGGAAGACATGCTGGGGAAGACCGGCATTCCGGGATAGACGCTGTGGATGCCATGTTCGACCGCCTTGACGAAATCCGCCCGCATCGGAGAGGCAGCGGTCTCTACGGAGCCCGCCGTCACGTCCTCGACTGTCAAAGCCGGATCGGCAGCGGCGGCCTGAAGTTCCTTCGCAATCTCCGGGCGGGGATGTCCGGGGAAAATCCGGCAGTTGATATTGGCCGTCGCACGCTGAGGCAGCGCATTGAGGGCATGGCCGCCGTTAATCATGGTCACGACGCAGGTCGTCCCGATCCGTCCGATCAGGGCAGGATCGGCCGAGAGGGTCGCAATGGCCTTTTCATCGGTCGGGTCAGCCGCAAAGGCGCGCATGGCAGCCCCCGTCGCCGGAGCCTCCCACTGTGCAGCACTGACGAAATAGGCGCGTGTCAGATCGTTCAGCTCCGGCTTGAAACGATGCTGCTTGATCCGCAGCAGAGCAGCCGCCAGTTCATCAATCGCATTCACGGCGCGCGGTTCGGAGGAGTGGCCGCCGGGGTTGGTGATGGTCAGACGGTAATCCGCATAGGATTTCTCCGCACCTTCCCAGCTGAAATAGATCGGCTTTCCCGTCCGCTCATCCAGAACGCCGTTGGCTCCATCGAGATTCAGAACCAGATCCGCACGATCGAGGAGTTTGGCGATTGCCTGACCGGTATTCATCTCGGTCTCCTCATCCCCGGAGAACGCGATGATGATATCGCGCCGCGGTCGATACCCCTCACGTTTGAGCTCCAGAAGAGACGCAATTCCGAGCGTATCGTCGAGCTTCATATCTGTGGAACCACGTCCCAGCAGATAGCCATTCACGATCTGGGGCTTGAACGGATCATGGGTCCAGTCAGACGCTTTGGCTTCAACCACGTCCATATGACCGGAAATCACCAGCGGCTTGAGGGACGGGTCGGTCCCGTGCCAGCGGGCAATCAGATAGGCCGTGTCACGATAGGGGGTGATGGTGATGTCGGAAGGCGCAAAGCCGCCCTGGACCAGGGCATCCCGAAACAGCGCCGCAACCTGTGGTGTCTGGTTCGCAGGTCCCTCGACCGACCTCAGGGCAATCGCCTTTTCCGCCAGAGACAGGGCCTGTGTCTCTGCCTGCAGATGGCTGGCGGGAGCGGCGAGCGCGCTCCCGGCCATCAGGCATGAGACAACAAATCCACAAACAGTTCCGCGCATCCGAACCTCCAGAATTGAATGCGCGACCGTAACTGTCAGGACGGAGTTTGCCTAGCGATGCCGCTCAGACGGCAATATTGTCGAACAGTTCCACGCCGGAGCGCACCGCCATGGCCTCCCGGTAGGCCTCGACCTCAGCCGGGTAAGCCACGCCCCGGATCAGCGAGAGGCTGTGCAGATGCGCGAACAGATGGATATCGTCCGTGGAGAGCTCACCATTCACGGCCTCGGGCGAACGGATCAGTGGCGCCAGATCTTTCAGCAATGCATTGAGCTGCGTCAGTTCTTCGGTCTTCTCTTCCAGAAGCGCGCTGAAAGCCCCGACGGAGGGCTCCTTGCGGCGGATAAATCCGGCGCGTGCGGATGTTGTTCCAAACTCTGGCAGCGGTGCGGCAGCGGCGCGCGGAAGGAACAGGCGATAGAGCGGCGCGGCTGCCTTCTGGAGCCATGCCGTAATCTCGGGGCGCGTGTCTCCCGTCAGGACGGACGTTCCAATCGCGTCAATATGCGTGACGATATCCATGCTCTCGGGCATGAAATGTCCGTTTTCCTCAAGGATGGGAACAACCTTGCGCCCCACCATGCGGACCGGACCGTCCACATCGTCATTGAGCAGGATGCGCTGCTCATAGGGAATTTTTTTGAGCCCGAAGATCATCCGCGCCTTGGTGCAAAACGGGCAGTGTTCGTAAATGTGGAGAATATAGGGTACGCTCATGCTGCCTTCCTGTGTCTGACGGGTGCCCTCTCAGGCTTCTCCGACCGATGAAGAAAAAAGAAGCGGGTCGATCTCTATGGCGCCAAGAGCCTGTCGCCATTTCTTTGCATGGTCGGCGCCGAACACGATCTCATCACTTGCCGGCGCCACAAACCACGAACTGTCCCGCAGGATTTCCTGTTCAAGCTGCCCCGGTGCCCATGCGGCGTGTCCGAGGGCCAGCATTGCCTGTTTCGGTCCGTGTCCGTTGGCGATTTCGCGCAGGATATCCAGACTGGCGGTCAGGGTCGTATGCCCGTCAACGGCCAGACTGCCCTCCCCCGCCCAATCCGCCGAATGCAGGACAAAACCGCGTGAATGCTCGACCGGACCGCCCATGCACACGCCAATCCGGCGTTCGGGGGGGCTGGGCTCGATTCCGAGCTGCGTAAACAGATCGTCCAGTCCCGGCTGACCCAGACGCTTGTTGACGATCAGCCCCATCGCCCCGTCCTGCTCCGAATGGGCGCAGAGATAGATCACGGTCCGTTCAAAAAATGTCTCCGCCAGTGCAGGCGCTGCCACAAGCAGCTGGCCCGTAAGGCCCGCCTCCCTGCCCATCGCCACAAGGGCAGGGTCCGTCAGGTTGTCATTCCGTCCATCGAGTGTTTTCTTCATGCCTGCCAACATGGGTGCATCCCTTCCTGTATTGCAAGCGTTTGCCTTCAGGAGTGTTAATGACATCCAATGTTACTGACCTGAGCTCACCACCCGCCCCCCCTACCCGCCCCTGCCGGGTGCGGACTGCCCGTCTGGAGATTGCCATGCCTCTCACCGTCCTCGTCACCGGCGCCACAGCAGGCTTCGGCCACGCCATTGCAACGCGCCTCGTCCGCGAAGGTCACCGTGTCATCGCCACCGGGCGCCGCAAGGAGCGGCTCGAGGCCCTCAAGGACGAACTGGGCGAGAGCGTTCTGCCCTTCACGCTCGACATGACCAACCGAGATGCCCTGCGTGCCCTGCCCAGCGCACTGCCCGAGGACTGGCAGGATATCGACGTTCTGGTGAACAATGCCGGTCTCGCCCTCGGCATGGAACCCGCACAGGACGCCGAGCCCGACAACTGGGAATCCATGATCGCCACGAATGTTTCGGGCGTTGTCGAACTGACCCGTGCGCTTCTGCCGGGCATGGTCCAGCGCAATACGGGCTACATTATCGCTCTGGGCAGCACGGCCGGGACCTACCCCTATACCGGCGGCAACGTCTACGGTGCGACCAAGGCCTTCGTACACCAGTTCACCCAGAACCTGCGGACAGACCTGCTCGGCACCCGCATCCGCGTGACCAATATCGAGCCCGGACTGTGTGGGGGCAGCGAGTTCAGCAATGTGCGTCTGGGAGACGACACCAAGGCGGCTGCTGTCTACAAGGACACGACGCCGCTGACGCCCGAAGACATCGCCGGGACGGTCTCCTGGCTCATCGGTCTGCCGTGGCATGTGAATATCAATTATCTGGAAATGATGCCCGTCTGCCAGGCCTCGGGTGGTCTTGCGGTAAACCGTCATGTCGGTTGAAATCGGGCTTCCCCCCCAACTTCGCATAACGGACGGCAAAAAATTCCGCCTGTCGTCCATTCCCACAAACGACACGCTTGGTCGCCAGAAGAACGAGTCCCGCACCCGCATCCGCGACTGCGTGGACCGGATGTCCCTCCTGCAGCAGCGCCTTGCGGCCTATGCGACGCATGGCATCCTCGTCGTGCTTCAGGGCATGGACACCGCCGGGAAGGACGGCGCGATCCGGCACGCTTTCTCGGGCCTGAATCCACAGGGCGTGCATGTCACGTCCTTCAAGGCCCCTGCCGGAATCTCGACGCGCCATGACGATCTGTGGCGCATCCATCTCGCCGTCCCCTCGCGCGGCGAGATCGGCATCTTCAACCGCAGCCATTATGAAGACGTTCTGGTGGAACGCGTTCATCCGGACATGGTCCGGGCCCGCGGGCTCAATCCGGACCTTCCGGATTTCTGGGATCATCGTCTGGAGGATCTGCGGAACTTCGAAAGCTATCTGCACCGGCAGAACATCCTCGTGCTCAAGATTTTCCTGCATATTTCGCCAGAAGAACAGCGCCTGCGCCTGCTCAAGCGGCTGGACCATCCGGAAAAACGCTGGAAATTCAGCCCTTCCGATCTGAAGGAACGTGAGTACTGGCCGCAGTATACCGCCGCTTACGAAGAGGCCATCCGCGCGACTTCAACGCCCGAGTCCCCCTGGATCGTCATTCCCTCAGACCATAAGTGGCTCGCCCGCGTTCTGGTGGCCGAAACGCTGCTGGAGACGCTTGAAAGCCTGCATCTCAAGGAACCCGAACAGAAACTGTCCGACGCCCTCAGGGATGCCCAACAGGCCCTGCTCAAAGGTGCGGCCAAGACCGTCTGATCCGGATCATGCAGATTTTCTCCCGTCTCAGGCGCTTTCTGTCTCCCCCGGCCGGACCTTCCGGTCTGGCGGAGATTGCCCGAAGCGTGACTGTGCTTGAAAGCTGCCCTGTGCGGCCCGTCTCATCTCCGGGCCTTTCCGAACTGCCCTATCCGGAGCGCAATCCGTTCCGGGACTGGACGAGCATGCCTGTCACGGTCCAGCACCATGCCCTGCGCAACGTCGTGCTGGACCAGCCCCTGATGACCCTGCTGCATGCAGGCCAACCCGTCTCCGAAACAGCCTATGTCCAGCCCCCGGACGCCCTCCGCGCCCTGACGCTGCGCCCGGCCGACACGATCCGCTGCACGCCTTTCAAGGGCCTTACGGCAAGCTGCGTCGATCACTGGGCCTCGAACTATTATCACTGGGTCGCCCATACGATCCCGACCCTGCATGTCCTGTCCCTGCAGGACAAAGCGGTCCGTCTTGTGCTGCCCGAATACATGCATCCCTGGCAGTTCGAGACGCTGGAGCTTTTCGGCCTGACATCCGACAGTCATATCCGCCTGCAACAGGGGCGCCAGTACGCGTTCAGGACGCTGGATTACATCACCTTCGTCAATGGCAGCGCGGATTTTGCCATCTCGGATGTCTCCCGCGCCGCCTATGCGCGCCTGCATGAGGCCGTGGGAGCCTCGGCCAAACCCGCGGGTCGGCGGCTTTATATCGAACGCGGAGCCTCGGCCAACCGGCATGTTCCCAACGAATCCGAACTGGCGGAGGAGCTGGAAAAACTTGGTTTTGAGCGCGTCCGTCCTGAAACCCTGTCCCTGACCGAACAGATCCGTCTGTTCAGCGAAGCCGAAATAATTATGGGCATGCTCGGCGCCGGGATGGCCAATATCGCCTGGTGCCAGCCGGGAGCGCTCGTTTACGAACTCGTCCCATCCCATCACATCAATCCGTGCTTCGCCGCCATGGCGACACAGAACGGCCTCCGCTACTGGGCGGATGTCTTCCACACGGGTGCCGCGCAGGAAAACCATACGGACAATGCTTCGGTTCCACTCCCCGTTCCAGACATCCTCGACCGTGCCCGGGATCTGATCGCCCGACTGCCCCAGCCCTGAACAAACAAAACCCCGCCGAAGACCTGCTCCGACGGGGTTTCACATCATTCAGATCCCGAAAGACGGATCAGGAACGGCGCTTGCGGCTCGAACCATCGCCACGCGGGCCTTCACCACCGGCTGCGGGCTTCGGGCGACCATAACCCGAACCGCCACGGCCCTTGTAGCCACCACCGGCGCCACCACCAGCACCGCCGCGCGGACCACCCTTGAAGCCGCCGCCACCCGGACGGCCACCGCCGCCAAAGCGCTTGCCTTCACCGGGGTTGCGACCACGGGGACCCATGCCGCCCGCAGGCGCTTCGGACGGCTCGATCGTCACTTCATCGGCTTCTGCACCGGCGAGGCAGGACTTGAAGCGGGCCACGCTCTCATCGGCGATCTGGAAATAGGTCTGTTCCTGATCAATGCGGATGCTGCCGATTTCGCGCTTCTGCACGCCACCCAGACGGCAGATCAGCGGGATCAGCCACTTCGGATCGGCGCGCTCGGTCCGGCCGACGCTCATCTTGAACCACTCGCCCGCCATGACGTGTTCTTCACGCGGCGCACGTTCACCACGCTCCGTGTGACGCGGGGCTTCGACGGACATCGGACGGATCTGCTCGACCTTCGGCAGACGCGCGCGGTACAGGCCCACCAGCGCAGCTGCCAGCTTCGTGGCGTCGTATTTCTCGGCGAGTTGGTTGACCAGTTCGTCGGACATGTCGTCCACGGCATGCGTCAGGATCGGATCGTCCATCAGACGGGTCTTGTCCTGCTCGGCAATCGCCGCAGCCGTCGGAACAGCTTCCCATTCCGCCTGGATCTTTGCCATCTGAAGCAGACGTTCAGCCTTGCGACGCTGGCTCACCGGAACCATCAGCACGCTGGTGCCCTTGCGGCCCGCACGGCCTGTCCGGCCCGAACGGTGCAGCAAGGTCTCGGCTGCCGTCGGGATGCTGGCGTGGATCACGAGGTTCAGGGCCGGGACGTCAATACCACGGGCCGCAACGTCGGTCGCAACACAGACGCGGGCCTGACCGGAACGCAGGCTCTCGATCGCACGGCTGCGCTCATTCTGACCCATCTCGCCAGAAATGGCGACGGATGCAAAACCACGCTCAAGCAGCGTTGCCTGAACCTGATTGACCATCATGCGGGTGTTGCAGAACACCATGGCGGTCGGGCTCTCGTAGAAACGGAGCACATTCACAAGCGAGCGCTCGATTTCCTGCGGCGGCGTGACAACGCAGCGATAGGTAATGTCGGAATGCTGCTTCGCACCTGAAACCGTGTCGATCCGCTCGGCATTTTTCTGGTAGCGACGCGCAAGGGACGCGATCTCGCGGGCGATCGTCGCGGAGAACAGCAGGGTGCGACGCTCCGTCGGAGCGGCGTCAAGAAGCTGCTCCAGCTCGTCACGGAAGCCCATGTCCAGCATTTCGTCGGCTTCGTCGAGGATGACGCAGCGCAGGGCGGACAGGTCGAGGGAGCCGCGCGACAGATGATCGCACAGACGGCCCGGCGTACCGACAACGATATGAACGCCGCGGCTCAGTTCGCGGGCTTCGCTACGGGCATCCGTGCCACCAATGCAGCTCGCGATGCGGGCACCGGTTTCGGCATAGAGCCATTTGAGTTCGGACTGGACCTGAAGCGCCAGCTCACGCGTCGGCGCAATCACGAGCGCCATGGGCTGAGGGGACGGCGGAAGGCGATCGGCATCTCCGAGAAGAGTCGGAGCGATGGCCAGGCCGAAGGCGACGGTCTTGCCCGACCCCGTCTGCGCGGAAACCAGCAGGTCGCGCTCGTCCAGCCCCGGCTGCAGAACAGCTTCCTGAACAGGAGTCAGCTGTTCGTAGCCACGTGCCTCAAGGGCGCGCTTAAGGGCAGGATGGGTATCGGGAAAAGGCATATTTTATGAACACTCGGCAAACGTCACGCCGACGACAGGATGCGGCGGCTGGAATGCCGCTGCATAAAGACTTCCGCTTCAAAATACCAGAAAGAACGTATGCCGAGGTTTTTCTTGTGTTTGCGTTTCAGGTTCTGGGCTTGCGGCCAATCACCGCATGAACCGTATCGCGCCATGCCGTCAGGTCTTCAGGGGGCACGACTTCACCCGTATCCAGCTCGGCCAGACCGGTGCGGGACATGAGAACACTCACCAGACGCACACGGTCCGCAGGCTCCAGCGCCTGCCAGATCGCAACCGCCTTCGCCGCATGGAACTGGTCGGAGAATGTCAGGATCAGCGGCGCACCGGGCTTGAGGACACGCACGATTTCCATCAGCACAGCCAGAGGCTGCGTCAGATAGGCCAGCCCGTCGCACAGCGTCACGGCATCGAAACTGTCATCTTCAAAAGGCAGGGTGGGCTCGTCATTGAGATCCTGCACAACCCGTTCACTCAGAACCGGATTGGCCTCCAGAGCCGCTTTCGCAACCCCCAGCCCGACCACACGCTGGAACTGTGCCTCGTCCGGATAATGGCTCAGCGCTCCAGCCATCAGGTCCAGCACAGCGCCGCCGACCGGCAGGGCCGTCTGGTACAGGGCCGTCACAGCTGTCTGCGCGCCCATGTCCATCAGCGAATCCGGGATGCGCTGCGCATGAAAAATCGTGTCAGGCTCGTTGTTCGCACGCGTGAACGCCGCGACGTGCATTCCTTCAAGCTGTTCCGGGCCGCTCATATCCACTCCTTCTGATCCAGCAGCGGAGATGAGGGCATGTTCCCCGTGCGTCAACCCGCGGGATGCTTTATGAGAGGGGCCATCATGAGCCTCTCCTTCACGAAAATGCACGGTCTGGGCAACGATTTCGTTGTGATCGACGCCCGTCAGAACGATCCCGCGCTCGATACCCCCACCATCCGCCATCTGTGCGACCGGCGCTTCGGAATCGGCTGCGACCAGCTGGTTCTGCTCACACCGCCGACCCTGCACGGTGCGGACGTGCATGTCCGTTTCTTCAATCCCGACGGTTCTGAAGCCGGAGCATGCGGCAATGCGTCCCGCTGCGTGGTGAAGTTCGTTGGGGGTGCGCCCACGCTCCAGACAGCCGCCGGCCTTCTCCCCACCGCGCGCGACGGCGATCTCGTCACGGTCGATATGGGTCTGCCCCGCCTGGACTGGCAGGACGTGCCGCTGTCGCAGGCCTGCGACACGCTGCATCTGCCGCTGCCCACGCCCCTTGACGCCGCGGCCTGCTCGATGGGGAATCCCCACGCCACGATCTTCGGCGATGCCTCCCGCGCGGAAGCACTGGGAGCAGGGCTCGAACAGAACGCCCTGTTCCCCGAACGCGCCAATATCGGTTTCGCCCAGATCCTTTCCCCAACCCATATGCGCCTGCGCGTCTGGGAGCGCGGGGCCGGCCTAACGCTGGCCTGCGGGTCCGGCGCCTGCGCTGCTGTCGTGAATGCCGTGCGTCGCGGCCTGACGAAGCGCACCTGCACCGTGACCATGGATGGCGGCGACCTGCGCATCACCTGGCGCGCGGACGGCCATATCCTCATGACAGGGCCCGCTGTCACGGTTTTCCACGGAACAACCGCGTGACCGCCTCCCTCCTGACCTTCGGGTGCCGCCTCAATGCGCATGAAAGCGACGGCATGGCCCATCATGCGCGCGGCCAGACCGACACCATCATCGTCAATACCTGCGCCGTGACGACCACCGCTGAACGGCAGGCACGGCAGGCCATTCGACGGGCGCATCGCGAAAATCCTGATGCAAAAATCGTCGTGACGGGCTGCGCCTCCGACATCGCACCGGATCGCTGGGCCGAACTGCCGGGCGTGGTTCGCGTCGTCCCCAACGAAGACAAGCTCAAACCCGCCATCTGGGGGGATAACGGTGCCGGCCTGCCACCTTCACGTCATGCCCGCGCCCTTCTTCAGGTCCAGCAGGGCTGCGATCACCGCTGCACATTCTGCATAATCCCCTATGGCCGGGGCGATTCCCGCTCCACCCCAATGGAGGACGCCATCGCGCGCGCAGAGGCCCTTGTCGAAGCTGGTCATCAGGAAATCGTCCTCACCGGTGTGGACATTGCCTCCTGGCAAGGCACTGAAGGCAAGGGGCTGGGCACGTTGTGCCGTGAACTGCTGCGCCGTGTTGAAGGTGTCCGGCGACTGCGCCTGTCGTCCATCGACCCTGTTCTTCTGGATGTAGAGACGGGGGATGCGGATCTGTGGTGGCTGCTGGAAAACGAGCCCCGCCTGATGCCACATCTGCACCTGTCCCTTCAGGCCGGGTCGGATCTTATTCTCAAGCGCATGAAACGCCGTCACGATACCGCGGGCGTTGCAGCCACTCTGCGTCGCGTCCGCTCCATGCGTCCGGAAACAGGTGTGGGCGCCGACCTGATCGCGGGGTTCCCTACGGAAACAGAGGCTCTGTTTGAAGAGACGCGCGCCTTCATCGAAGAGCAGCAGATCCCTTTCCTGCATGTCTTTCCCTACAGCGAACGCCCCGGCACCCCTGCGGCACGGATGCCAGCCGTTCCCAACGCCGAACGCCAGCAGCGCGCTGCCCGACTCCGCGATGTCGGCGAGAGGAACCGTGACAGTTTTCTCAAACGCCTCATCGGCACGGAATTCGATATTCTCGCCGAAACGCCCGATCGCGGACATTCCCCCGAATTTGCTACCATTCGCCTCGTCGGCGACGCGCCCGCGCCAGTGCGGGGCAGTTTCGTTCCCGTCCGGGCCACCGGGTTGGAAAACGGGACACTTCTGGCGGAAATCCGCAGCTGAAACGCGTTCAGACCTTCCTGCACCCTTGACGTCCGGCCCGACCTGTCCGAACTCCCATTCATGGCTGGATTTTTCTCACGACTCAAACAGGGTCTTTCACGGTCGAGTTCGCGTCTCGGCTCCGTCTTCACCCATCGCAAGCTGGACGAAACGGCTCTTGAGGAACTCGAAGACGAACTGATCGCGGCAGACCTCGGCCCCGCCGTCGCCGAACGCGTGATCGAAAGCTTCCGGAGCACGCGCTTCGGCAAGGACGTGACCAGCGACGAAATCCGCGAAACCCTCGCGATCGAAATCGCCCGCGTTCTGGAACCAGTTGCAGTTCCTTTCGAACCCGATCCGACGAAAAAGCCCCACGTTGTTCTGGTGGTCGGGGTCAATGGCGTCGGCAAGACCACGACCATCGGCAAGATGGCCCGCCTGTACACCGAAGAAGGCAAGTCCGTGATGCTGGTAGCCGGAGATACCTTCCGCGCCGCGGCCGTCGAGCAGCTCGAAGTCTGGGGCAAACGCGCCAATGTTCCGGTCATTGCCGGAAAGCACGGCGCCGATGCAGCGGGACTGGCCTATGACGGCCTCAAGCGCGCAACAGAAGCCGGAACCGACCTGCTTCTGATCGACACAGCCGGGCGCCTGCACAACAAGGGCGCGCTGATGGAGGAGCTGGCCAAGGTCATCCGCGTCATGCGGAAATTTGACGAAACGGCACCGCACTCCGTGCTGCTGGTGCTGGATGCCACGACGGGTCAGAATGCCGTCGAACAGGTTCGCGTGTTCCGGGAACTGGTCAACGTGACCGGGCTGATCGTGACCAAGCTGGATGGCTCTGCCCGCGGTGGCATCGTCGTGGCCCTTGCGGAACAGTTCAAGCTGCCCGTCCATATGGTCGGCGTCGGGGAACAGGCCGAAGATCTTCGTCCCTTCTCGGCTCAGGACTATGCCAGAGGTCTGGTCGGTGGCGCGAACGACCTGGCCTCAAGACTGATGGAAACCCCGGGCGAAGACACGTCCACCGCCGAATAAGACGTCAGAACCCGCTGACCTGCGAAAGATCTCAGGTTGCGGGAGTATCATCGTCCGAGGACATCCATTCTTTCTGAAGATAGGCGATGCGCTTTTCAATGGATTTGCGCTCGCGCCGGGCGACCTCCGCATTCCAGAGTCGGCCGCCAATGGCCGAGGCCTCTGCCACAAGCCATGCCGCCCCGGCCGCCAGCCAGTCCAGCGCCAGCGTCACCGGCTGCGTAATCTGCGCGATGCAGGTCTCCCAGTCTCCATTGGCGGCCCAGGCTTCATGCAGCGGTCGCACCATGACCGCGCCGACATAAAACAGAACGATCATAAGACGCTGGCCATCAGCATTCGGATCAAACAGCTTCAGGGCCACCAGCGGGAGCAGCAGCACACCGGCGACAAGCAGGCTGCCCGGCACATAAGACAACATCAGGCCGATAATGATCCCGTGCCACCACCGAAATCCCGGAGCACGGAGCATTCCCGCTTCTGCCTGCCTAACGGACGCCATAGATCTTCCTCACTGGCAGAATTCCAGCCAGATACTTGCCATTGCAACTGCGATGCCCGTCAGGAGGGAAAAAAATTCGCCAGAATTTCGCGCCTCGCGATCATTGGCGGCTTTCCGCTCAGGCGCCTCGTCGAGCACGCGCATCAGATTGCTGATTTCGGCCTCGGCTTCCTGAGCCTGCCTCTGATCCAGCCGGAGGCCGGTCGGATCGTTGACTGTTGCCAGAAAGACGCCCAGATTTCCGTTTTCCGCCGCCTTTCCCAGCCGCACACGCCGCCGGGCGCGTGAGGTTCTGCTCCGCCACTGCCGCAGTTCCGCCTCAAGCAGAGGCAGAGCACGCTGCGCCAGAAAACTGAGCGGCGTGTTGTCGAATTTCCTCTGGACCGCGGCAAGCAGGGTCAGGTCTGCCAGCCAGCCCGGCAACCCGGCTTTCTGTGACTGCGACAGAGGAACAATGCCCTGTCGCGCGCAATGCGTCTCCAGAAACGAGCGCATCTGGTCGTCCAGAAAACCGCTCCGCGCCAGTATATCGTCTGGAAGGTCTTCGATGCCTACATGCCGGTTCAGCCACTGCAACAGACCTTCCGGCAGGGAAATCCGTGCATCCAGACATTTTTTCGAAAGACATGGAAGATAGCTGTTCGCTTCATAGGAGAACCGTCTGACCAGGTCCGCACCTTTGAGCGCCATGCGCCGCGCCGCCACCGACAACGCTGTGATCTGCCGTCCCTGTCTCTGTGGAAGATGGGCTGAAAGGAACGCATCCGGGTTACCCGCCATGAAGCTCAGGATATTGCGGACCGTTCGTTCATCGTCCGGACTGTCTGGCTTCACTGTTGCCTGGGCCATCATCTGGGGCAGCGCTTCAGGCCAGAACCAGATTCCCCCCCAGAACATGGGCGCGGCAGGATCCAGAACGGAAATCGCATGCGTAATGACCATCGTCGCGGGATCGACCGCCTTGCTGCCACCCGCAGGAAGAAACGTGGCGCTCGCCTGTTCGATCAGGCTCGACATCACGGAGAGCTCAAGCTCTCCATGAAGCCAGCTACTGACGACTTTCCGTTGCAGCAGCGCTGAAAACTCAGTGGGGTGACGTCCAGCATACCAGGCCAGAGCCTGCGGTGTGTACACGGCATTCCCGCCAATCATGAGCGGAATACGGGCAGGAATGACCGGACGGACCGTAAAAACCTTGCTGGGCGCAATCGTCACCAGATCGCGCGGGGAAGGACGGTTGCGCGGATCATCGGCCAGCATGGCAGTCAGAAGGGAACGCAGCCCGACAGGCACTTTCTGGTCCTGCATGTAGGCCGTAGGGGTACCGATCTCAAAACGACGCTTGAGGATATCAGCGTCGGACAGCCCCTCAAGCGGCAGCTTTCCAATCGCAAGCGCGAGAATGATTACGCCCAGCGAAAAGATGTCACAGTCCATCGTCCCTTCACCCCGTGCGGAAGGACGGCAGACAGCCGAGGACAGGGGTTCGAAAAGAACAGGCTGTTTTTCAGCAGGCGCGGTGACTCCCAGCGGCCCGAGAACGACCTTGTGCAGCCCCTGCCCTACGAACATGTTGTCGGGACGGATGCTGCGACATGTGAGGTTGGCCGCTTCCAGCTTCTGGAGAAGTCCGGCAAACGGACGGATAACGCCGTCAATCAGCTGGCTCTCGGTCCAGAGGCCGAGACTCTCCGCAAGGGAGGGGCCGGGAGGGTGCGGGCACAGCACCCACAGGGCGCCCTGACAGTATTCATGAGTCTGGATCGGAATCACGCTCTCATGACGAAAGAACATGAATTCGGAAAGACGGGCGGAGGGTGCGAAGGGGGCCAGAGCAAGATAGGACGCCCCGGAAGCCGTCATATCCTGCGCGCCATATGTCGCGCAGCCGCCAAAATCAGGCTGTTTGTGATCCAGGCTGATCAGATACCGCTCGGCAATGAGCAGTTCCTGGCTGTTATCTGCCTGCGTGTCGGCCATCGAAATCCCGCTGTTTCCCTGTCCGGTCTTTTGTGCCGGACAGGGATTGAGACTTCGTTAATGCCGGACGCGATTCCAGCAGTCAGAGATCAGTCTTCGAACGGATCGCGCATCAGAATGGTATCGTCGCGTTCCGGGCTGGTGGAGAGCAGCGTCACCGGAGCTTCGATCAGTTCCTCGATGCGGCGGACATATTTGATGGCCTGTGCGGGCAGTTCGGCCCAGGAGCGTGCGCCAGCGGTTGTTTCTTTCCAGCCCGGCATCGTTTCGTAAACCGGCTTCACGCGAGATTGTGCGCCCGGAGCGGACGGGAACGTTTCAGTTTTCTGTCCGTCCAGTTCGTAGCCCACGCAGATCGAAATCTCGTCCAGACCATCCAGAACGTCCAGCTTCGTCAGGGCGATGCCGCTGACGCCACCAACGCGGACGGCGCGACGGATCAGGACTGCATCGAACCAACCACAGCGACGGGGACGACCTGTGACGGTGCCGAATTCATGGCCGCGCTCACCGAGAGTCCGGCCCGTCTGATCGTGCAGTTCGGTCGGGAACGGTCCCTCGCCCACGCGGGTCGTGTAAGCCTTGGCAATTCCGAGCACGAATCCGACGGAAGACGGGCTCACACCACTACCTGATGCTGCAACAGCCGCAACCGTATTGGAGCTCGTGACATACGGATAAGTGCCGTGATCGACATCCAGCATGACAGCCTGCGCACCTTCGAACAGGATGCGGCGACCAGCGCGACGGGCTTCGTCCAGACGGTCCCAGACCTGGCAGGAGAACGGCAGAAGGCGCGGCGTGATCTCGGTCAGGAAGTCCTTGAGCTGCTCCTTCGTAAACGTCTCGGCACCCAGACCTGCGAGCAGCGTGTTGTGGTGCAGGAGCAGCTCGTCCAGCTTCCAGTCCAGCGTCTCGGGCTCGGCCAGATCGCAGATACGGATGGCGCGACGGGCGACCTTGTCCTCATAGGCCGGGCCGATGCCACGGCCGGTCGTGCCGATCTTGTGCTCGCCCCGGGCAGCTTCACGCGCACGATCGAGCGCGCCATGAACCGGCAGGATCAGCGGAGCGTTCTCGGCAATCCACAGCGTCTCGGGCGTCACGACGAGGCCCTGTGCGGTTACGCGGTCGATCTCGGTCATCAGGGCTTTCGGGTCCACGACGACGCCATTGCCGATCACGCCGATCTTGCCGCGCACCAGACCGGACGGCAGCAGGGACAGCTTGTAGACCTGATCGCCCACGACCAGCGTGTGACCGGCATTGTGACCGCCCTGAAAGCGGACAACGATATCGGCGCGGCTGGCGAGCCAGTCGACGATCTTGCCTTTACCCTCGTCTCCCCACTGGGTTCCGATCACGGTGACGTTGGACATGAGCTGACTTCCTAGAACTGACAATACGAGACGGGAGAAACGAAAGGGACCGGCAGGTCAGAGCGGCTGGGCCGCCTCGTCCTTCCAGACATGGGTGCAGCGCAGATGCTGCGCCTGAGCGAGCGCGTCCTCGTCATGAGACAGGGCGGACACGGTGGCATAACCGGCCTTGTGCAAGCCCGAAAGACGGGATGCGTCCAGATCGACCGGCACATAACAGCGCGGGCGCGACGCAGACACCGGGGCTGCACGCAAAAGGGCCTGCGGGCGAAGCGTCAGACCGCAGGCAGGCTCCTGCCCCGCCAGATAGCGTCCGCCACGGCCCAGCTCTTCGCGCGAACCGGTCGAAAACACCGTCACGCAAAGACCGGTATGATAGCGCCAGCCCCGGAAATCCACGGGATCAATCGTCAAGCGCAGATCGGGGCTGCGCTCGCGGATCGCTGCCACGGAGGCTGCAAGACGTTCGAAATGTCCGGAAATGTCCTTGGGATAATCCAGTTCAGCCAGCAGATCCAGCGCACGATCGGCAGGACCGGCGGCGCGGAGCATGACGGCCAGCATTCCGGCGATCGGTCCGCCCAGTTCCGCCACGGCACTGGCATCCTTGCGGTCCAGCGCATGGAGCAGGGGTTCGCGGTCGGCTTCGGGAATAACGCCTTCGATCAGGCCAAGCGCCAGAGCGGGCATGGACAGATCGAACGACACGCCCTCAATTCCCAGTTCCGCAAGCGCCTTTGCGCCGAGCGCAATGACTTCTGCATCGGCCTGCGCACTGTCGGGGCCGATCAGTTCGATGCCGGCCTGCGAGACCTGACGGTCAGCCTCGCGGCCCGGCGTGCCGACAACAATGCAGCTTCCCGAATAGGACAGGCGCAGAGGACGGGGCGCGTCCTGAAGACGGATGCTCGCGATCCGGGCAATCTGCGTCGTCATGTCCGGACGCAGCGCCATCATGCGGTGCGAATTCGGGTCCATCAGACGAAAGGTCTGGGGAGCGAGAGATTCCCCCGAACCACCCAGCAGAGAGCTTTCAAACTCCAGCAAGGGCGGGCGAACGCGCTGATAGCCGTGACGGGAAAACGCTTCCATCACGCTGGCAATGCCACGGGCTTCGGCTTCGGCCTCACCGGGCAGCAGGTCGGCAAAACCGGACGGCAGCAGGGCGGCGCTTGGGCTTTCGGAATACAGACTCATGCCGAAAACTCCAGACGCGTCTGTTCATGGGCCCAGTCAAGCCAAGGCAACAGCGCTTCAATATCAGCCGTCTCGACCGTAGCCCCACCCCAAATCCGCAGACCAGCGGGTGCATCACGATAGGCTGCCAGATCGTAACCGGCATCTTCCTTTGCAACGAGTCCGGTCAGATGCTTGACCGCCTTGCCCTTCGCCTCGTCAGACAGGCTCTCAAACCACGGCGCCGTGATTTTCAGACAGATGGACGTGCTGGACCGGGTCTCTTCCCGGACAGAGAGGAACGACACCCAGTCCGCCGTTTCGATCCATTGGGCAACAGCCGCCAGATTTTGCTGCGAGCGGGCTTTCAGGGCGGAAAGACCGCCGATCTGTTCGGCCCAGCGCAGACCGTCCAGCGCGTCCTCGACGCAGAGCATGGACGGCGTGTTGATCGTATCGCCTTCGAAAATGGCTTCGATCAGGCCCTTTTTATTGGCCAGCCGGAAAATCTTGGGCAGCGGACGCGAGGAGGGTTGCGACAGGCGGGCAGCAGCACGCGGACTGAGCGCCACCATGCCATGCGCGGCTTCGCCACCCAGTGCCTTCTGCCAGGACCATGTCACGATATCGAGCCGATCCCAGGGCAGATCCATCGCAAAGGCGGCGGAGGTCGCGTCACAAATGACCAGACCTTCGTGTTCGACCGGAATGGCGTCAGCATTAGGAATGCAGACACCCGATGTCGTGCCGTTCCATGTCAGGACGACATCGCGGTTCCAGTCCACGGTCGTCAGATCCGGCAGTTCGCCATAAGGTGCGTCCAGAACGCGCAGATCTTCGATTTTCAGAACGTCGCGCAGATCCTGCGCCCAGGTCCCGGAGAAGCTCTCGAAGGACAGGACGTCGATCCCGCGCTCACTAACGAGGGCCCACAGGATCATTTCCACGGCGCCCGTATCGGAGGCCGGAACGATTCCGACGCGCCAGTCCGCCGGAATACCGAGCATATCTTTAGAGCGGGTGATGACCTCTTTAAGGCGCGCACGGCCTTCGGGCGCACGGTGCGAGCGCCCCAGCAAGGCCTGATCCAGACCGGTCAAAGTCCATCCGGGACGCTTGGCGCAGGGACCTGAGGAGAAGAACGGGCGAGAGGGTTTGACAGTCGGCTTGGACATGCGCGTTCCGGGCTGATCGGTCCTGAGGTCATTCCGGCAGAAAATGACCATTCATGGTGCGAGAGAGGGGACTCGAACCCCTATGCCTTTCGGCGGTCGATTTTGAGCCGACTGCGTCTACCGTTCCGCCACTCTCGCGCGGGCAGCCCGGACCCTAATGCATTCCCCGCAAAAGGGCCAGAGTGCAAAATCCGGGCTGTGAAATAACGTATCCTTACAGGCCCAGCATCAGCAGCAGGTTCTGGATGGCCGCGCCAGAGGCCCCCTTGCCCAGATTGTCCAGCCGGGCGGTCAGAACGACCTGTTCGCCGTTATGATGCACCCGCAGTTCCATATCGTCGGTATTGGCCAGAGTGTCCGCCACAAGCTGCGTTTCGGCGGGCACAACGCGCACATGGGCGCATCCGGCATAGGCGTCCTGCAGTACGGCTTCGATCTCGGCCGCCGAGGGCTGGCCCGGAAGATCTTTCAGATGCAGCGGGATGGACACGATCATGCCCTGAGGGAAATGCCCGACCGAGGGGACAAACAGCGGCTGGCGTGTCAGGCCGGAATAGTGCCGGATTTCCGGCAGATGCTTGTGCTTGAGATTGAGCCCATACAGAAAGAACGCCGGACCGCCGTTCTTTTCATGCTCCTCGATCGCTACGCGCCCTGCGCCGCTATAACCCGAGACAGCGTTGATCGAGACGGGATGATCGGCCGGAAGCAGTCCTGCCCGGACCAGAGGTCGCATCAGGGCAATGGCGCCCGTCGGATAGCAGCCGGGATTGGCGACAAACCGCGCACCCTTGATGGCAGCCGCCTGTTCCGCATCCATTTCAGGAAAACCGTAAATCCAGCCATCCGCGATCCGGTGTGCGGTGCTGGCATCCAGAATCCGGACATCCAGCCCCTCGGCCAGCGCCACGGTTTCGCAGGCGGCTTCATCCGGCAGACACAGAATGGCGACATCAGCCTGTTCGAGCATGGAGCGACGGGCGGCCTTGTCCTTGCGCAGATCCGGCGCAATCGACAAAATTTCCAGGCCATGAGAGGCCGGAAGCGCCTCGATCCGCTGGCGGATTCCCAGACCCGTCGTGCCTGCTTCCCCGTCAATGAAAATGCGTGCCATGCGCCAGCAACCCCGTCTGCAAATCCGTTCCGGAAGACGTTTTACGTCGGGAATGTCAGGCTGTCACGCGCAGGGCGCATCCGGTGCTTTCATCCACCCGGCCGCACGGCTATGAACCTCTGAGCACGATAACAGCAGGATCTTCCCATGCCCCAGTCCAACCGGCCGTCCTCCCAGCCGTCCCCGCGGCAGATCGACCGCCTGCTGGACGTCATGAAGCGCCTGCGCGACCCGCAAGGCGGCTGCCCCTGGGACGTGGAACAGACGCCGGCCACCATCGCCCCTTTCGCGATCGAAGAAGCCTATGAAGTCATGGACGCCATCGCCCGTGACGACCGCGAGGCCATTCCCGACGAACTGGGGGACCTGCTGCTTCAAGTCGTCTTTCAGGCCCAGATGGCGCAGGAAGCTGGTCACTTCGATTTTGAGACCGTGGCAGGACTGATCGCCGACAAGCTGGTGCGCCGTCACCCGCATGTTTTCGGCGATGCGGCTCTGGATGACGATTCCTGGGAGCGGGAAAAAGATGCCGAGCGTCAGCGCAAGGCCGAATACGGCGCGCTGGCCGGTGTTGCCCTCCCCCTCCCCGCCCTGATGCGCGCCGCGAAACTGAGCCGCCGCGCCGCCCGCGTGGGGTTCGACTGGGACGCCCCCACTGGCATTCTCGACAAGGTTCATGAAGAGATCGACGAACTGAAAGCCGAACTCGGCGGAGACCGGGACCGCATCGAGGACGAACTGGGCGACGTCCTGTTCACCGTGGCAAGTCTGGCCCGCAAACTGGATATCGACCCCGAAGCGGCCCTGCGCCGGAGCAATGCCAAATTCACCCGTCGCTTTGAAGCGATGGAAGAAATGCTCGCGCGCAAGGGGCAAACCATGGCCGAGCAGGACCTGCCGACCATGGAAGCACTCTGGCAAGAGGCGAAGACACTTCCCGGCATGAAATGACGCCTTGATTACAGATCATACCTTCGTTGCGAATGAAACTGCCGCGAATACCGTAACCGAATACACTCCGTATCACTCGGTTACAGGAGTCCTTATCCTTTCTTAACCTTCTGATCCGAAACTGGTCTTCGTTTCTTCCCAACGGAGTCTTTTCATTATGACAGGCATTTCTTCCATCGGCTCTTCGGCCATGAGCAGCCTTTACAGCGCGAGCAGCGCATCGTCTTCCAGCGCGTCCTCATCGTCCAGCAGCAGTTCCTCCACGCAGGAAACCACGACAACCAAACTGAATGCCGACGGCTCCACGACGACCATCGTCGAGGACGCCCAGGGAAACATCATTTCCGAGACGACTTCCGGCGGATCTTCGAACTCCGGCTCCAGCAGCGATACGAGCCATCTGCTCAGCGTTTCGGCCTGAAACATACACCTGCTACACAAAAAGATACGTCAGGCCCGCGGGTCTGACGTTTTCATGCGGGCCGAACCTGCTAGAGAACGTTCCCATGACGGACGATCTCGCCCCATTCGATTTCGAACTCCCCCGCGATCACATCGCGACGGAGCCTGCACGCCCGCGTGACAGCGCAACGCTGCTGCATGTCCGGCCCGGCCTGGCACCTGATCCGCATGTGATTCGCGAATTACCGGATTTCCTGCGTGAAGGAGATCTGCTGATTGCCAACAATACGGCCGTTATCCGCGCCCAGCTTGCCGCCACGCGTGGCGAGGCAAAAATCGGCCTGACGCTCGACCGCATTCTGGCAGACGGAAGCTGGCATGCCCTGGCGCGCAATTCCCGCAAGCTGAAGCCGCAGGACATCCTGCATTTCGGCGCGGATCCGGTCACGGCCACCGTTGTCGAAAACGAAGGAGACGGCGCGGTCAGCATCCGCTTTTCGGTCGAGGGAGACGACTTCGATGCGTTTCTCGAACGGGTTGGCGCGCTGGCCCTGCCCCCTTATATCGAGCGCCCTTTCGGTCCGACGAAGCAGGACGATGCGGATTACCGCACGATTTTCTCACAGTATCGCGGTGCCGTGGCCGCGCCCACGGCCGGTCTACATTTCACGCCTGAAGTGCTCGCAGCCCTGGACGCAAAAGGCATCCAGCGCCGGACGCTGACGCTTCATGTCGGCGCAGGCACATTCCTGCCCGTCCGCTCCACCATCGCCGAGCACAAAATGCATGCAGAGTGGGGCGAGATCGACGCCGACACCGCAGCCGCCATCAACGAAACCCGTGCGCGTGGCGGCCGGGTTGTTGCCGTCGGCACCACGTCCCTGCGCCTGCTGGAAAGCGCGGCCCGCGATGACGGCACCGTGGCTCCCTGGCGCGGCGAGACCTCCATTTTCATCAAGCCCGGATACCGCTTCAAGACGGTGGACGTCCTGATGACGAACTTTCATCTGCCGCGTTCGACGCTGTTCATGCTTGTCTGCGCGTTCAGCGGCACCGAGACCATGCGTGAGGCCTATGCCTACGCCATCGCCAACGGATTGCGGTTCTATTCGTATGGCGATGCCTGCCTGCTGGAGCGCGCGCCATGAGCAATCATAAAACCGATCATGCCATCAAAATGACCTGGGTGCCTGAAGCGAGCTGCGGCATGGCGCGCGCGGGCCATCTGCACACCCGCCACGGTACGGTCCCAACCCCAACCTTCATGCCGGTCGGCACGGTGGGCACGGTCAAGGGCATGACGATGGACGCCGTGCGCTCCACAGGGGCGGGCATCGTTCTGGGTAATACCTATCATCTCATGCTACGCCCCACGGCGGACCGTGTGCAGAAGCTGGGCGGCCTGCACAGAATGATGGACTGGCCCGGCCCGATCCTGACCGATTCCGGCGGATTTCAGGTCATGTCGCTCGGCGCGCTGCGCAAGCTTGACGAAGACGGCGTGACGTTCCGCTCGCATATCGACGGCAGCAAGCACCGCCTGACACCGGAGATCTCGACCGACATCCAGTTCAAGCTCGATGCGACCATCACCATGGCGTTCGATGAGTGCCCGGCCCTGCCTGCCACGCCGGAAGTGCTACGGAAATCCATGGAAATGTCCATGCGCTGGGCCGCCCGTTCCCGCGAGGCGTTTGTCGCGCGTGAAGGATATGGCCAGTTCGGCATCGTACAGGGCGGAACCGAGCGGGACTTACGCGAATATTCCATCAAGGCCCTGACCGAGATCGGCTTTGAAGGCTATGCGATCGGTGGTCTGGCCGTGGGCGAAGGCCAGGAACTGATGTTCTCGACGCTGGACTTCACCACGCCGATGCTGCCGCAGGACAAGGCGCGGTATCTGATGGGCGTCGGCACGCCGGACGACCTGCTGGGCGCGGTCATGCGCGGCGTGGACATGTTCGACTGCGTGATGCCCTCGCGTGCGGGTCGCACGGCCCGCGCCTATACGGAGCGCGGCCCCATCAATCTGCGCAACGCCCGCTTCGCCGAAGACACCCGCACGCTGACGCCCCATGACGATACACCCGTCGCCGGACGTTACAGCCGCGCCTATCTGCATCATCTGTTCCGCGCCAACGAAATGCTCGGCCCGATGCTCCTGACCTGGCATAATCTGGCCTATTACCAACGCCTGATGCGCCAGATCCGCGCCGCGATCGTGGACGGCACGCTCGACGTTTTGGCTGTGAAGCTGCGGGAAGACTGGGCCAAGGGCGACTGGACTGAAGATGAATGGCCGATGCCGGATCTGGCCCTGTAAGCTGGGGCTTTGCCCCAGACCCCACAAAGGGCCTCAGTCCCTTTGATCCCGATTCATAAAGCGGGGTGAAGGAGTCTCGACCCCTTCCGGGTGCAGGGCAGAGCCCTGCATCACTCCAGAAAGACCCTTCCATGCGCCATGTCGTCTCCGCTCTGGTTCTGAGCACCGCTCTCGCAACGGGAACGGCCTGCGCCGCACCGGAAGAAATCCGCGTTCTGGTCGTGGCCAATTTCGAAGTCGGGCACGATACCGGGGACGCGCCCGGCGAGTATCAGGACTGGGTGGAACGTCTGCATCTGGACGAAACCGTCCCCATCCGCGGCGTCCCGGACCAGCTCCGCCGTAATATGGATGGCGTGTACAGCATCGTCCTGCGACATGGCGATATGGATCTGCACGCATTGGCGCTCGATCCACGCTTTGACCTGCACCATACCTACTGGCTGTTCACCGGCATTTCCGGCGTCAATCCGAACATGGCGTCGGTCGGCAGCGTCGCCTGGGCGCAATGGGTTGTGGACGCGGACGCCCTGCGGGAAATCGACGACCGGACCATTCCGAAAGGCTGGCCTTACGGACTCTACGCGATCGGCGCGAGCCGCCCGGACACCCTGCCCGATAATCCGAACCATTATGGTTCGGTGACGGATGTGGCGCAGCTGACCAAGGCCTATCCGCTCAACCGGGGTCTGGCGCGCTGGGCGTTTACCCTAAGCCAGAACGTAAAACTCGCCGACGATGCGGTAATTGCCGAACGCCGCAAGGCGTGGACCGGCTATCCGCAGGCCCGGAAGCCACCGATGGTTCTGATGGGCGAGACGCTGGGCACGGAACGCTACTGGCACGGCGCGGAACGCAACCGCTGGGCCGAGAACTGGGTCTCGATGTGGACGAAGAACCAAGGCCATTTCGTCATGACCAATGAGGAAAGCCAGCATTACCAGTACGACATGCGGATGCTGGCGCGGCTGGGCTATGTTGATCCGGAGCGGATCATGGTCCTGCGTTCAGGCAGCAATTTCGATATGCCCCCGCCCGGCGTTTCGGTCACGGCGTCCATGGGAGACGAAGGACCGGGACAGGCCGTCGCCTATGACAACAACGAACGCGCGGGAGAGCCGGTCGTGCGCGAACTGGTCACGCATTGGGACCGCTACCGCGACCATATTCCGACACGCTGACCTGAGGTCGCAGACCGGCCTTTTGCCGTCGGATAAAACCTGTCCCGATCCAGCAGCGTGACGGTCATGAAGGCGACGTAAAGCAGCAGGTACCACGATCCCATTTTGCTGAAACTGACCATCTGGTGCCCGTGCTGCCCCGCATAGCGCCAGATGCCGCTCGTCGTGCAGACATTTTCGGCAATCCAGAGCGCCACACTCGACAGAAATGCAGCCAGAGGCAGCGGCATCCACCAGTCGCGCTGCGTGATCCGGAAATGGATCATGGTGCGGCCATAAACCGCGAGCGTGCCCATAAAGAGCGCATATCGAAGGTCGGGGATGAAATGATGCGAGAAGAAGTTGACGTAAATCAGCAGCGCCAGGCCGAATGTCTGCCAGAACGGCGGATAGGGGATGAAGCGCATGTCGAAAATACGGATGGCGCGCGCCATGTAGCTGCCGACGCTGGCATACATGAAGCCTGAAAACAGCGGCACATCCATCACGCGGAAAAAACAGGGTTCGGGATAGCCCCACGCCCCTACGCGGACCTTGAACCACTCCATGGCCGTTCCCGTCAGATGGAACAGCACGATGACGCGCGCTTCTGTCCAGGTTTCCAGCTTCAGGGCAAGGAAAAGAAGCTGGACCACGATGGCGAATACGAACAGCGCATCATAGCGATGCACCGGCCATCCGGGCTGCCAGAGAACGCGCGTGAGCAGGGCGACCCCTAGCAGCAGACCGCCAAACAGCGCGGCCCAGCCCTGCTTGAGCACAAACAGGATGGCGTCCCGCAGGACAGGCGGCAGCCAGTGCCGCGCCCAGTCCCCCATCCGTCGTTCAAGAAGACCGGTCTGGAGAGGGGTCTGGTCAGACATGGTTCATTGCGCCGACGGCAGGGCCTTGCCGTACCGGTCCCAGTGTGTCGCCAGTTCCTTCACGACGACGCTCCCGACCGTATAGGCCGCATCGACCGAAGCCTGAAAACCCGAAAAACCCGTCTCATGCGCTTCGTCCGACAGAAGCTGCGCCGCACTCTGCCCCGGCGGCGGCATGTCGAAATTGCTGGCCGTCCGCAGGATCAGCGCGCGCCTCGGATCAACGCGCCCGGCCTTCCCCTGAAGCGCCAGAGCCTGACAGAACGCGACGTCTTCTTCCGCCGTCGTGGCCATCACGCCCTGTCCATCCGTCCAGTATTTCACCCAGCGTTCGGCCCACTGGTTCATTTTCGCGCCGACCCAGAACGTCTCGCCTGAAATCGTGTCGCCAAGCTGCACGGAGGGCGGCTTCTGGGCGGGAGCAAAGCCAGTGTAACGCAGGCGCGAGGCCTTCAAACCGTCATTGTCGGGAAGCGTGATGTCTTTCGTCAGCCCATAGGCCCACTGCACGAGGGCCGGATCGAGCGTGTATTCCATGTCTCCCATGCCGGAATGCAGCGCGGGGCGTGGCTTTTCATCCGGGGTGCTGCCCTGCACAGGCGTAAACCCGTCCGGCCAGGAGGCGGGAATTTCGCGTGGGTCCACTAGATGGGACAGACCGCCATTGATAACGCGCGGTGCCCAGACGGCCGAGCCGATCGTACCGAAATTCGGATCAATCCCGCCAATCCCGGCCAGCACAAAATAGGCATGGCGCAGATCGAACCGCGGATCGAGCACGAGGGCCGTAATGGCCGAGGCCATATGCTCTGGCCCCTCGCCGCTTGCGATGCCCAGAACATGCAGCTCCGGATTGTAGTGCATTACATCATGATCGGTACCGGGGGCCGGGATCGTCTGCTGCAGTGGCAGTTTCTCGATCCAGTTCTGGTACTCGCCCGCCGTATCCCCTGTGTCCTTGCCGATCTCGAAAGTCGTGACGACGACGACGCGAACAGGGATCGGAGCATGAGCCGACGCCAGACCAGACGCACAGAGGGACAGGAGCGCGGCGCCGAAAACGGTTGAGACAGATTTCACTGGTAGAGACCCTCATGTGTGGCAGCGGCTTCGAACGTGCCGAACCGCTCTTCAAGCGCCCATTGCAGGCGGGCTTTCTCGCTGGATTTCAAAAACGCCGTGCAGGACGCGGATGGGACGGGAAACGTCCGGCAGGCCGGAACAAACTGTCCCGGCTGATGATCGGACCACAGGCTTTCGCCCGGCACGAATGCATAGTCCAGCCCGGCGCGGGACAGCGTTTTCAGATCGGCATAGGACAGACCATAGGTCTGGGCCGCGCGGACATATTCCTGCGTCAGGTCCCCGCGTGAGACGCCCTCATCATCCGTGGACAACGCCATCGGCACCCCGGCCCGGCGATAGAGCGAAAACGGATGGGCCGCGCCTTTGACGCCCAGGATCTCGTCATTGCTGGTCAGGTTGATTTCCACCATCACATGACGCTTTGCCATTTCGGCCAGAAGGGATGCAGGATCATCTTCAAGGGCTACATCCACGCCATGTCCGATGCGACTGGCACCTGCCACATCGACGGCTGCACGAATGTGATGGCGCAAACCCTCCGTGGGGACGAGGCCCGTCGTGAGTTCCCCCGCATGCAGGCTGAGTTTCACACCCGGATACACGCCGTTCAGAAAATGGAACATCCGCATGTGCAGGTCGTAGTCGCGCATCGCGGTTGGGTCGTCTTCGGGCGCCACGATATTCAGCCCGACGAAGCGCGGGTCGGCTTTCACGGTCGCATATCCGGCATCAAGCTGTGCATAAACGGCCTGGGACGGGAAAGTCCGCAGGGTCTGGAACAGATAGCGCACCGTGACCGCGCAGCCCGGATGGGCCTGCGGTGTTCCACATTTCAGCACGTCCCGCGCCTGCGCTTCCATCCGGTCCGTTTCGGTGCGCGCTTTCTGCACCAGCGCCGGAATTTCCGGCAGGAGCGCCTGATGCGCGGAAGCGAGGTCGTCACCCTGCAACGGATGATGAAAACCCGCCCCGATCATGGCGCCGACACCGGGAGAGACCATCAGTTCCAGATACGTTACATGATCGCGCGCAGCACGGTCGCGGGCTTCGGCCAGCATGTCACCCGAATGGGCCTCGTCGATGGCGCCGAAGCGGGCGAAAGTTGCGAAGAAATGGTCGTGCCCGGACGCATCGCCCGGCGACGGGACGAAATCGCGCATGGATAGCGCATCAATCAGCGCGTTTTCCGATCCCGCATGGTGCGACAGATCGGCAGCCGGGAACTCGCTGTCTCCCGGATGGCTGCAGGCATGATCGAGAATGCGCTTTTCCGTCAGGGACACGCACAGATGATCGCGTGCCGCCCAGTCCAGCATGCTTTCGGCATAGATCGCGCCGGCCAGATGGTTGTGCAGATCCGCGCCTTTGGGAAAGGCGCGAAGGAACATGTTCAGCCGGACCGGATCATTCCGGACATGGTCATAAACCTGTGCTGCGGAAGACGGGGTGGCGTGTGCGATCTGGATCATCGCCAAAGCGGAAGTCATGCCCAGACAAACGGCAGGCAGAACGGATAGGAAGGGGTGTCGCATGGCCCAACGATGCCGCCCCGCCCCCGGCGTGGCAAGCCATTTTCAGATCGTGACAAACCCTGTCTGAAACGGGCCTTCCGAACATCGGAAAAGCTGGTCCGCTTGCGCGCCTGATGACATAATGGAGGTCCGTTCACCGGTGAGACCAATCCCTTTTCATGCCTGATTTTCCAACACCTAACACAGGGCTTGAAACCCGGATTGCGGACCATGCGCGCCATCTCGGGTTTGATGCGGTCGGGTTCTGCAAGGCTGAACTTGGACCGGAAGTGGCTGAGGGGCTGCGGGAATTCGTCGCACAAGGCCATCATGGCACGATGGAGTGGATGGAGACGCGCATCGAAGAACGCGCCCATCCCCAGGCGCTGTGGCCCGAAGTGCGGAGCGTGATTTCGCTGGGCCTGTCCTATGCTCCGGCACAAGGCCCGACGACCGATCCCGAATGCGGCAATATTTCCGTCTATGCCCGTAACCGCGACTATCACGACGTCATCAAGGGCATGCTCAAGCATCTGGCGCAGTATGTCGTGAAGCTGGGCGGTCCGGAGACGCAGGTGAAGGTGTTCGTCGATACCGCACCGATTTCAGAGCGCGCACTGGCGGAGAAGGCGCAACTCGGCTGGACGGGAAAGCACACCTGCCTCGTTTCGCGGGAGCATGGGTCCTGGCTGCTTCTGGGCGAGATCTACACCACGCTGGAACTCGCGCCCTCCGCACCCAAAGGTGGAAGCTGCGGCTCCTGCACGCGCTGCCTGACCGCCTGTCCGACCGATGCGTTTACGGCGCCCTACCGGATGGATGCGCGCCGCTGCATCTCGTATCTGACGATCGAGCACAAAGGCCCGATCCCGCACGCACTGCGCGCGAAGATCGGCAACCACATCTATGGGTGCGACGACTGCCTGTCCGTCTGTCCGTGGAACCGCTTTGCCGAGAGCGCGCGGCATATCAAACTTCAGGCGCGTCCTGAACTTGTCGCCCCAAAGCTCGACGAACTGGTCCGGCTGGATGATGCGACCTTCCGGACATTCTTTTCCGGCTCGCCCATCAAGCGGATCGGGCGCAACAGATTTGTACGCAACGTGCTGATCGCCATTGGAAACTCCGCCGATCCGTCGCTCCTCCCCGCGGCGCGGGACCTGCTGGCAGACCCGGACCCGGATGTTGCCGAGACGGCGCACTGGGCCATCACCCGTCTTGAGGACCATCCGGCATGAGCGATCTCGTCAAACGCAGTCTGTCCCTGTCCGGACATCGGACGTCCGTGGCGCTCGAGCCAGAATTCTGGACGGTTCTGGACATGATCGCCACAACCCGACAGCAGAGTTTTGCCTCACTCGTCGCCGCGCTGGATGCAACGCGACCGCCCGAACGTCCGCTGGCTTCCGCGCTTCGGGTTGCTGCACTTATGCATCTGCAAAAGCGCCTCGACGGCGCCGGCTAGGCTTTATCGGCTTGCAGCCCCAGCCAGTCCGGATGGCTGCGCTCGATCCAGCGCAGGACGCGGCCCTGCAAGCGGCGGAACAGCGCAATATCCTGTGACAGCAGCATCACGCCGATCGGCAGCATCCACAATCCGAGAACCGGCAGAATCGACAGGACGCCGCCCAGCATAAAGAGTACGCCCGCCGGAATCCGCACCCATTTATGCGAGGGCTCCCGCAGCCAGTTCAGCACGGTCTGCAACTTCTCGGGCAGCCGGCGGATCAAAAGCTCCATCAACTCATCATCAGTACGAGGGGGCAGCGAAGAAGTCATGAAAATATCCGTCAAACAGTCTGAAATCCTGATACCACAAAGCATGAAGAGCGGCCGGGTTCGTCATCCGGCTTTCATAGCACGCCTCACGCCAAAGCTTTCAGCTTCTGGCAAGCCCGGCTGTACGATCTGTCATTTGCCGCCACGAACGGGCGTGCTAGGCTGAAGTCATGGCTATCTGGGGCAAAATGTTCGGTGGTGTCGCGGGCTTCGCGGTTGGTGGTCCTTTTGGAGCGCTGATGGGCGCAGCACTGGGTCATGCCGCCGATAGCGGCTCCCTGCTCAAACCCTCAACAGGGGGATGGAGCGAGCGTTTTCCTGCAAATGGCCGTCCCGACCCCAACAGCGCGGCCTTCTTCGGAGCGGCCAAGATCGCGGCGGCGCTGGGCAAGCGGGATCAGCTCTATGCCATCGGACTTGTCGCGCTGTGTGCGAAACTTGCCAAGATCGACGGCCCGGTCAACCGGCACGAGATCAACGCGTTCAAGACCTGCTTCCAGTTCCCGTCCGACAACGTCAAGGAAGTCGGCATGCTGTTCGACCGCGCACGCGACCGGACGGACGACTTCGAGATGTATGCCCGCGAAATGGGCGCGGCCTATGCCGACAACACAGCGCCGCTTGAAAATCTCATGACGGCCCTGTTCCGCATCGCCCGCGCCGATGCCGGGCCGGACCGCAAGCTGCATCCCAGGGAAATCGACTTTCTCCAGCGTGTACACCGGGCCTTCGGCCTCCCCGCGGGGGCGTGGGAGCGGGCGGAAAACGGGAACAGCCGCGCTGCCGGTTCAAACGAGCCGGATGCCTATCGCATTCTCGGCATCACGCGCACTGCCACCGATACCGAAGTGCGCGTCCGCTGGCGGACCCTGATCCGCGAACATCATCCGGACGTTCTGGCACAGAAACCCATGTCCGAAGCCGAGCGCCGCCGCGCGCAGGACAAGGTAGCCCGCATCAACGCCGCCTGGGACCGCATCAAGCGCGACCGACAGCTTTGATCTTTCGCAATATTGCGGAAACTTTCGTTCACCAACGCGCGTAAAGCAGTCTTAACCGGCAAGAGAGATGTGCCATGGGACTGATCCTTCTTGTAATCCTGATCCTCCTGCTGATCGGTGCGCTGCCGTCATGGCCGTACAGCTCAAAATGGGGCTACTACCCGTCCAGCGGACTTGGCCTGATCGTGGTCATCGTCGTGATTCTGGTCCTGCTGGGACAGATCTGAGCATAAAAAAACCCGCGCTCCTACTGAGCGCGGGTTTTTAACTCCGAAAAGCGTTTTCAGGCCGGAATGGCAGCCTTCACACCCTTTTCGCGAATGATCTTCCGCAGCGCGATAACCTTCTGATCCAGTTCAGACGTGTCCAGATCGCGCCATCCGTCGAACGCCGGAAGCTTCAGAGAACTCTCGAAATCGTCGGGCCTTGGCTAGAGCCCACTCAGCTTCGCCATAAGTCGGCTCGGACGATTCATACGTCCCGCCCTTCTCGTCTCGTCCACGCAGCATTTCGAGATAGGACGCAATTCCGAACGCAATGCGCGACAGATCGCGCTTGCCTTCGATCGCCCGGCGCACGGTTTCCGTCCAGAACACCTGAACCTTGGAACAGCCATCGCTGGCAATCCGGAGCGTCTGGTCCGACATCGCCTTGTTGGAAAAGCGGCTGATGACGCTATCCCGGTAGCCTTCAAGCGTCATGCCTGAAGGTGCCTTCAGGGTCGGAATGACATCCTTGTTGAGGTAGTTTTTCAGATTACCAAGGAGTTCGCCGTCTTCAATGGCGTCATCCACATTCTCATAGCCGACCAGAATGCCCGGGAAACAGAGCGTGACGTGCCCGGCATTGAGCATACGGATTTTGACGTGCTCCCAGTCCGTCACGTCCCCGACCATCTGCACACCGGCTTTTTCAAGCGGCGGACGGCCATCTGCGAACTGGTCTTCCAGAACCCACTGATGGAAATCTTCAGCCACCAGCGGCAGGTCGTCATCCAGTCCGCTGGCCGTATTCAGCTTCTTCGCAATGGCCGTTGAAACGGTCGGGGTGATGCGATCAACCATTCCGTTCGGGAAAGTCGCGTTCTCCTCGATCCATTTTGCCAGTTCCGGATCGCGCACTTTCGCGTAGCCGAGGAAAGCCTTGCGGGCGACATTGCCGTTATGGCGCAGGTTATCGCAAGACATGACCGTAAACGCCTTGTGTCCGGCATCCCGGCGGCGGCGCAGGGCCTCGACGACATAACCGAAGACCGTGGACGGCTTTTCCGGGTTCTGCAGATCGGCTTTCACCGCCGCATTTTCCAGATCAAACGCGCCGGTCGTCTCGTTGATGTTGTAGCCACCTTCCGTGATCGTCATGGACACGATGCGGATGGCAGGGTCGGCCAGATGCTTCAGCACGGCTTCAGGATCTGCCGGGGCAAGAAGATAATCGCGCAGCGCCCCCATGACGCGCACCGTGCTTTTGCCGGAAGGTGCCGTCTCGGTCAGGGAATACAGGCAGTCCTGTTTTTTGAATTCCTCGGCCTTTTTCTTCGAGCGGTCACTGCCCGTCAGACCAACGCCAATGATCGCCCAGTCAGGCGCGTGTTCAAGGATCTGCTCCACATAGAACGCTTCATGAGCCCGGAAAAAATTGCCGACACCGAAATGCACGATCCCCGGTTTCACGCCATCAATGTCGTAAGGGGGCGCCTGGACACTGGCGGGAAGAGATTTAAGGGTTTCGCGCGTAATCATGGACTTCTCCGTGGTTTCGGGCCGGTCTCTGACGGGGACCGACAAGGCCGGGCATGTGCCATCATAGCCCCCGGACAACGCAAAAGCCGAATAACGGTTTCAACAGCCCCCGGAACCGTCCGCCGCAAAGACCCCGGGAAAGAGGCGTCAGAGCCCTTTCATGCCACTCACATCTTCGCGCATGACCACACCCACGGCCCTTTCCAGATCTTCCCGGAAAAGGGCCATCACAAAGCGCATTTCCGGTCGGGTCTGTTCTTCCAGGCGTGGCAGAAGATGAAGAATTTCTTCATCCTGCGCCTGTCGCGGATGACGGCTGTTCTTCGCGAGCAGCTGTTCTTCACAACTATGTGCCAGCGCCCGGAGCGCATGGCTCAGCCCCTTGTACAACGGCATCAGGCCGGTATTTCCTGCCGCGCGCCCCGTCGCAATGGCCCGCGCGACCAGCATCGTGTCATTCAGCAGGCGCCGCATGAGCCGTGGCAGCGCTGCCAGAACCGGATCACGTTTTTCCAGTTCCTTCAGCCGCTCGCGCCGCGCTTCGGTGACGGCGTCCTCAAGCTCTATCAACAGGGCCACACAGTCATCGTTCTGCTGCTCGATTGCCGTCCATCCCGTATTCTGGTCGAGCGCGCTTTTGAGAAGCTGGTCCATGCGCCGTAACAGACGCCCGGCCGTATGGAACGCCTGCTTGCGCGCACTGCTGTGCAGAATGAGGAACGATACGACGATCGACACCGCAACGCCCATGACAATGGCCAGAAGCCGCGTGACCAGCGGCAGAAACGGGCTGCCCTGACTGGGAAACAGATACACGATCATCAGCGTGATGCAGGCGAAACGCAGCGTCGGCTGAATGGCCGTCAGGAACACGAGCGGCGTTAGCATGATCCAGAACGGAACCCAGCGCAGACCCGTCGTGATTTCCAGCACGACCGCACACCCACCCGCCAGCGCCCCGATCACCGTTCCGCTGATCTGGTCGCGGGCCGTGGCCATGGTCTGGCTGATGCTGGACTGCGTCACGATCAGGGCCGTGACCAGCGCCCAGATCGTTTCCTGCAGATGCATGAGCGACCCGACGATCCACGCCACGACCACCGACACCAGAACCCGGATGGTCTGGCGTATTGCGGGACGCATGACTTCGCGCCAGCTGCTGTTCCGGGGCGGCGCAGGCAGCCAGGCCCGGCCCAGACGTATCAGAACATTCATGCTCACATTTCAGTACAGGTGAAAATCAGTTCCCCAGAAAGGGCACCGGAACCCAGCGCAGCCCGTCGTCGTCCTGCACCAGCAGCAGGGCTTCCGTCTTCTTGCGCTCGTGCAGACCCTGCACGGCCTTGGCGAAATCGTCCGGGGTGTTGATCTGGTCCTGCCCGACCTGCGTAATCACGTTGCCTTCCACAATCCCGCGCGAGGCGGCGGGGCTGCCTGCCTCGACCCGCGAGACGAGAACGCCGCGCTGGTCGTCAGACAGCGCATATTGCGTGCGTGCGTCCGCGTCGATCGCACTGACCGTTACCCCCAGTTCACCCAGAGCCGCATGGCGGTGTTCAGGCTGGTGCGTGTCTGATGGCGGCATATCCGGCGGCGTGGGGGACTGCGCGAGCGTGATCGGCAGCGTTTTGAGTGCACCCTTGTGCCAGACCGTCAACTGCGCCTGCGTCCCCGGCAGAATGGCGGCAATGATGCGCGGCATGGTCTGGCCGGTCACGTCCTGATCGTTGACGCGGGTGATGATGTCGCCAACCTCAAGACCCGCTTTTGCAGCCGGGCCTTTCGGATCGATTTCAGAAATCAGCGTTCCCTTGCCGTTGGAGCCGTCCGGCTTGCGGAAATCGAGCGTCTCGGCGATGTCGTTCGTCACATCCTGGAATTTCAGCCCCATCCAGCCGCGCGAGACATGGCCGGTGCGCCGAAGCTGGTCGATGATCCCCCGCGCATCATCAGCCGGAATGGCAAAACCGATCCCGATGGAATCACCCCCCGAGCCGCCGTAGATCAGCGTGTTGATGCCAATGACTTCACCGGACAGGTTGAACAGCGGACCGCCGGAATTGCCACGATTGATGGCGGCATCTGTCTGGATATAGTCGTCATACAGGCCATGTTCGACGTTTCGTCCGCGCGAGGAAATGATGCCTGCCGTCACGGTTCCGTTCAGCCCGAACGGGTTGCCGATCGCCAGAACCCAGTCCCCAATCCGCGCTTTGTCGCTCCGGCCCAGCGGGACGGTCGGAAGCGGACGCTTGGGCTTGACCTCCAGCACGGCCAGATCGACCTGACTGTCCCGTCCCACGATCCGCGCCGGCATTTCGGTCCCGTCCTGAAGCGTGACGCTGACCTGATCCGCCCCTTCGATCACGTGGTTGTTCGTCACAATGATTCCGGACGCATCAATGATGAAGCCCGAACCCAGAGCCTGCTGACGGCGGGGCGGATGGTTCGGGGCGGGCTTATGCTTCAGATAATCATGGAAGAATTTTTCCAGCGGTGAGCCCTGCTGGAACGGGGGCACCTGCGGGCCGTCCGGATCGCTGGAATCGGGCCCCTTGTCATCCGTCTTCACAGGCTTGAGCACAGCGGATGTCGAGACGTTCACGACCGACGGCAGGAGCCTGTTTGCCAGATCCGCAAAGCTCGACGGCACCGAACGTGGCGCAGGAGTCGGTACGGAAGACGGCTGGCCTGCAACCGGCGCAGCATCCTGAGCCAGCGCCGGAGCCGCGCTCAGCGCCCAGCCTGCGGAAAGGGACAGCGCCAGAGCAGAAACAGAAAGACGGACAGACGGGTTTTTCATGCCCCCACGCTAACGCAGAACATGGCCCTTCGTCACCATCCTGCCGTTCAGGATGCGTTTGCAGCCCATTCATGATAGCGTCAAAGTCTTTCCCGATATGATATTTCCCCTGATGAGAGCCCGGCATGACTGACACCACGCCCCCCAACGACATGCCGCCCGCTTCCCCCGGGACGGACGCCTCCAGCGCCGAAACCCGCATCACCGATATCCTGAAATCCGAGCAGGACGGTCAGGGCTCGAACGTCCTGTCTTTCGCAGCCCTTGAGAGTGTCTCGGTTCAGAACGGCCATGCGCATGTTTCTCTGGCGACGTCACGGGACAACGCATCGCGCGTAGAGCCCCTGCGGCCGCGTGTCGAAGCAGCGATCGCGAGCCTGCCGGGCATCACGGGCGCCACCCTGTCCTTCACGTCCCACCGCCCCGCAACGCCGGCCGCCGCCAACGCGCCCGCGCAGGGCGGAGGGCACCGCCCCTTCAATCTGGGCGACAAACGCCGCAACGCCGCGAGCCGACATGCTCCCGAGACGCTGCTGCCGGGCGTGAAGGCCGTTATTGCCGTCGCATCGGGCAAAGGAGGCGTCGGCAAATCCACCACGGCCGTCAACCTTGCGGTCGGTCTTGCACGCGAGGGCCTGAAGACCGGACTTCTGGATGCAGATATCTATGGCCCCTCTCTCCCCCGGATGCTGGGGCGCAACACCCGTCCGGACGTCGTGGACGGAACGATCCTGCCGATCGAAGCCTGGGGCCTGAAGAGCATGTCCATCGGCTATCTGGTGGACGAAAATCAGGCCATGATCTGGCGCGGTCCGATGGTCATGGGCGCGCTGACGCAGTTTCTGGGCGAAGTCGAATGGGGCGAACTCGACGTTCTCGTGATCGACATGCCCCCGGGCACCGGCGACGCGCAGCTGACGCTGGCCCAGAAACTCGGCCCCAAGCTTGCCACTGGCGGCGCGGTCATCGTCTCCACGCCGCAGGATATCGCGCTGCTGGACGCAAGACGCGGCGTGGCCATGTTCGAGCGGATGGAAACCCCGATCCTCGGCGTCGTCGAGAACATGTCCTATTTCTGCTGCCCGAACTGCAACCACCGAACGGAGCTGTTCGGGCACGGAGGGGCCAAGGCCGAAGCCGAAAAAATGGGCGTTCCATTCCTCGCGGAGATCCCGCTGCTCGCCGATATCCGCGCAAGTGGCGATGACGGGACTCCGATCATCCTTTCCGCACCCGACAGCGAAGCGGCTCAGGCCTATAAAAGGCTTGCGCAGGCTGTGGCCCGTTCCCTGTCTTCCGAACACAGCACGAAAGAGCCGTCATGATCCGTATTCTTCTCCTCGGCGCCTGCCTGACAGGAGCAGGCCTGACACTGGCTGGCTGCTCCCATACGGTCACGCATCAGGGGCTTTCTTCCGACGGCTATGGCTTTACGAAAGACTCACAGCATCTGCCACCGCCCGCAGACCTGACCACCCCCATCCCGCACTGAAATCCAAACGAAAATCCGGTACGCGAACAGAGAATCGTTCTCGGGCGCTTGACCTGACAGGCCCGGACATGGAAAAAGCCGCACTGCCGATGCCGGGTTAGCACAGTGGTAGTGCAGCGGTTTTGTAAACCGAAGGTCGGGGGTTCAAATCCCTCACCCGGCACCAGCTTTTTCCAAAAGCATGGCGACAGCGACGGGCGGACGGTCAATGCCGTTCAGGGCGTAGTTTAGCTGCGCATTTTTGCCACAAAATCAGAATTCTCACCCCGCACCAGTAATGCACAAGTATCGCACCCACAGAGGGTGAAATGTGGGTATTCCAATAATCTTCTTGACAGACTTGGCGCCAAATCCTGATCGGCCTTGCGACCTGATTCTAAAATTATCGCATTAAATCAGTATCTTAAAAAATTTTACGCTCCCAAAAATACGAATCGGAGCGCTCCAGGCAGATGGCAATACCCTGTGGATAAGTCTGTTTGTAAAAAGCCCTGAGATAAATGTGATAAAATTCACACGAATCCGCGCTGAATCTCTCATGACAGCCCATGAAGTAAAAAATCAGAGAATATCTGCTTTTACTTACCGTTTATTGGGCTAAATATTTTATGAAGCGGGCCAGAAAAAATGAATAGCAACAGATATCAGGACAAGCGAGCCCGCTATCCCGGCCCAGACAAGAAGATTAGGTGGCTTTACAGGAGCGTCTTCCACAGGGCTTTCAACCTGTGCCTCCCGCGCCTCGCTCATCAGCCGTTCAAGATCGCTTTTGGCGGAATCGTTTCCGGCAGATGCGAAGCCAGGGCTGGGTTCAGGATTGGCCATCCAGAACCGCCGTCATTTCAGACCATTCCCGCTTGGTCAGGCCGGAATTCTCCTGCGTGACGGTTTCACGCGCCAGGCGGCGGCGCACAACCTTCAGCATCCCGGCCGAAAGCGTAAAGGCGCCAAGGCGATATTCCTCGAATGCCGCAGACGTCGCGGGCACCCAGGCCTTAAGAATTTCGATCATCTTTTCCGCATAGACGCGGATCTCGTACTGCGCATGCGGATCGGCGCGCAGGGCAAGGAAATGCATCAGATTGTGCAGATCAATCTTCCAGTACCACTGCGTGTAGGTGTTCAGGGTCAGATTGATCCGTGCAAGCTCACGCGCCAGCCCCGTACCTTCAGGGTTCAGCAGGCTCTCATAATCGTCGTAGCACTGGCTGGCATCCCGACGCAGGATTTCCAGAACCTCGTGCGCCGTCTCGGCATCCAGTGCATCACTGCGTCCCTGCCGGTTTGAACTGCTCTGCGCAGCGACCTGATCCGTCGCCGGAAGGTAGAATTCCCGATCCAGAATGGAATAGCGCGCCGAATACTCGTTCACGCTCGCCATACGGTGACGAATCCACTGCCGCGCGACGAACACTGGCAGCTTCACATGGAATTTGATCTCGCACATCTCGAACGGCGTCGAATGACGGTGACGCATCAGGTAGCGGATCAGACCCGCATCTTCGGACACCTTCTTCGTCCCGCGACCATAGGACACACGCGCAGCCTGAACGACCGCGCCATCGTCGCCCATATAATCGACCACGCGCAGGAAACCATGATCCAGCACCTCGAAAGGCGTGAAAAGCAGGTTTTCCATCGCCGCCACGGTCGGACGGGACGTAAGCTGGGGTTCGCTGCGCTGCGCTTCGATTTCAGCGCGCTGTTCGGATGTCAGTGCCATGGCGGCGGCTTTAGCATGCGCTTTCGTCCCGCGTCATCCGAATGAATCGGATTGACACGATTCCGGACGTCTAATTTTTTTCGTGGCCGCTTTTCCCTTGCGGGCAAACATCCGGCCTCCTATGTTCATCAATGCAAGGGGTTCGTCCCCGGCTATGGCGATAAACGGTAAGTGGAATAAGTGTTGTGGACCCGGGGGCAGTGCCCGGCGTCTCCACCATGAAAAACCCCTCGCAAAAGGGGTCTGTGGGGACGAAACAGGCTCGACGCGCACGGTAAAGACTTATCTTTTGCCCGGCATTGTACCACCGTCATCGGGCTAAACTTACAAGTGCCAACGATAACTCAGAGGTGCTCGCTGTCGCTGCATAAGCGATAAGCGCGGTTCGGGAGGGCACCGGGCAACAGAAGCCCTCCCACCTCATCATGTCTCCGACATTCCTCTCAAAGACGGCTTGCCATCCGTGCCGGTCTGTCGCATCCCTTGATGAAAGTTGACCGAAACATCAGGCTTGCGACCATGAGCGACGACGATCACAACGGCCAGGACGGCTTCGAGCACGAGCTTCCCGAAAGCCTCCTCCCCTATGATGACTGGGTGGAAGACGCCTATCGTGAGGTCATGCTGCGTGCGATCGAGCATGTTGCGGCCGAGGGGCTGCCGGGGGCCCATCACTTCTATCTGACGTTCCGGACGAACCGGCCGGATGTGATCATCCCTGCCCGTCTGCGGGCACAGTATCCCGAAGAAATGACCATCGTCCTTCAGCACCAGTTCTGGGATCTGGCGCTGGACCGCGACAAGAACGTGATTTCGGTTGGTCTGTCCTTCGGCGGCGTTGGGAGCATCCTGTGCATTCCCGTCAATGCCATCACGGCCTTTGCCGACCCCCACATCCGGATGGCCCTGCGCTTCAACCACTCCCCGCTTGAAGACGATGAGGACATCGAAATTCCCGAGGGCGCGGTAGAGCCCGACGATATTGATCCGGCCCATCATCCGGACGTCCAGCCCGAGCCCTCCTCTTCGGAAGATGGCAAAAAAGACGCGGAAGTGGTCAGCCTCGCGGCCTTCCGCAAGCGTCCGCCCAGCTAGGCGTTAGCCAGAGTGTGTGGTTCCGGCCTATACTGACCGGAACCAATGGCCTGAATGTCGCTTTCATGAGGGATCCCCATGCGCTTTACCGTCGATCGCCTTGACCATATCGTGCTGACCGTCCGGAACCGGGACCTGTCTGCGTCCTGGTATCAGCGGGTTCTGGGCATGGATATCGACGAGTATGGCCGCAACAATCGTGTGGCCCTGAGCTTCGGCGGCCAGAAGATCAATCTTCGCCCCGAAGGCTCGGAAGGTTGGGATACCGCCGGAGCCGCTGCTCCGGGCACATCGGATCTGTGTTTCACAACGGCCATCGCCAGTGAACAGATCGTCAAGCATCTGGAAAAATGCGGCGTGGAAATCGTTGAAGGCCCGGTCGCACGCCTTGGCGCACTGGGGCCGATCACATCCGTTTATTGCCGCGACCCGGATGGTAATCTGATCGAACTGGCTTCCTATAACGGCTGAAGGCAGCGGAGCCTGGCGCCGCTGCCTTCAGATCGCGTTACCAGTTCTTGGAAATCAGCCAGAATTCCTCGGAGGTGAGGGTAATGGCATTACAGTCCTTCGTCTCCGCTGCGGCCTTGGCGAGCGCATGAATCCGTTCGATCATGATCGTCTTGCGCTGATGGGCCTCGGACGTTTCCTTCACGGTAGACAGGGTCTGAAGCGCGGATTCGGAAGCTTTGGCGACGCGTGCGGCGTCAATGGCGGCATAAGACATGAAATGTCTCCCTGAATGTAAAAACCCCTCGGAGCCTACCCCACGGCCGCTGGGATACCAACTGCGTTGCCCGCAAGGCGTCGTGAGGGGGCGTTTATACCGGCGTCACTGCCAGCGCCGCTTCATAAGCGTCCAGCACCTCTTGTGCCGGGCCATCCATGCGGATTTCCCCGCCTTCCATCCAGATGATGCGCGTACACCACTGCCGGAGAATTGACAGCGCGTGGGACGTCACCACCAGGATCTCCGCCGCGTCGACCATGCTCTCCAGTCGTGCCCTGGCCTTATCCTGAAATTTCTGATCCCCGGCCATGAACCATTCGTCCATCAGCAGGATCCGGGAACGCGGCACCGTCGCCAGCGCAAAACCCAGCCGGACAGACATGCCGGAGGAATAGAGCCGCACCGGAAGGTCGAAAAACGCTCCCAGATCCGAGAACGCCTCCACATCCTGTTCCAGTTCCTGTGTCGCAACCCGTCCCATTCCCATGCGACAGGCGAAGAGCTGGATGTTCTCACGTCCCGTCAGCTCACCGTTCATACCTGCATTGGGATCAATGAGGGCATGGGTGTCGCCTTCGATGTCCAGCGTGCCGTCACCCGTTTCATAAATCCCGGCGAGCACGCGCAGGAGCGTCGATTTTCCCGCACCATTATGCCCGACCAGCCCGACCCGTTCCCCTTCGGCAATCGTGAGACTGACATTGAAAAGGGCCTGAACTTCCACGACTTCGGCGGAGTTGCCACTGACGCGCATTCTGCCACCCACTGCGCCCGATTTTGCGGCCACGGTACTTTTCGCACGGGCCAGCAGGGTCTTCTTCAGCGAACGCGAACCGCCATGCAGAACGGGGAATGACAGGGAGAGATCTTCGAGACGGATATGGGCCATGATGTCAGATCCAGAAGACAATGCGCGCCCGCGTCCGGATGAACGCACGTACGGCAATCAGCCAGAACACCGCACTGATGGCCAGCGCAATGCTCCAGATCTGCAGGGATGGCACACGCCCGAGCAGAGGCTCGCGCACGATTTCCAGCAGCGGATAGAACGGATTGTACAATAGATAGGACGCCTTTGCGCCAAGCTGCTGCGGCATCCAGATGACCGGCGTCACGTAGAACACGATCTGCAACAGCGCCCCGACGATGGGCGCAACATCCCTGAAGCGGGCGCAAAGCGATCCGAACACCATGCAGGCGGCAAACCCGTCCAGAGCCCAGAGCAGAAGAGCCGGCACCGCCAGAACGGCATTCAGTCCCGGCCAGACATGATAGAGAGCGAATACGGCAAGCGGCACCACGATATTGTGGGCAAACACAATCGCATTCCGCACCACGACACGCAGCGCATACAGCAGGAGCGGAAGCTGGACGGACCGCACCATGGCCTCCGCTTCAAGAAAGCAGGTGCAGGATTCCTGGATCAGGCTTGAAAGCCCCACACTCCACAAGGTGAGCGACAGCGACAGGAACGGCAGATAGGTCGCAAGCTGCATATGAAACAGCCGGCTGTAAAGAACGCCCATCGAGGCGACCATCAGCGCGGAGGTGATCGTAAGCCAGAACGGCCCCAGCGCGGACCCCCGATACCGGAGCCGGATATCGAGCCAGCCGAGCCGCACACCCAGTCTCCACAGGCGTCGTGTCTCCTTCCAGTCCGCCCAAGCCCTCGCGGCAGGACTGCTGCGGGGAGTGTCACGACGGGTCTGTCTGCGCGGCACTTCGTCCCGTGCAGCACTGGAAGCTGGAGAAGGTACACTCATACAGTCCGCCTACCCGATCCCCCATGTCCCGGCAAGAAGACGCTACAGTGATCGTCATATTCCGGGAAGTTCATATTCGGGAAATGAATTTCCGCTACACCCGGATCAACGGACAGTCCTGCATCAGAAAATCTGCCCGTCAGAACCCTTTTTCCTAGTTTCGCCGCAATCCCCGTGTATGCTTGACACAATGAGACCCGTTTTCCTCAGGTGCCCCGACCCGATGCCCAGACCCGTCTTTCCTCTCCGGACTTCTGTCCGCACCCTGTCTCTCATTCGTGCGGGCGCGGCGTTCGGTCTGGTCGGGCTTCTGGCGGCCTGTGCCGGCAACAATGCCGACATGGGATCCTCCTCGGAACTGCCGGTCTCGCAGGAAGCGGCCAATTACCGCGCTCATGCAAAATCCTATTACGCCCCTCCGGGCCCCCCCGAAGATCCATGGGGACCTTATATCCGCGAGGCGTCCGAGCGCTTTGACGTACCCGATGCCTGGATCCGGGCCGTGATGCAGCAGGAATCCGGCGGTCACCTTTTCGACCATAACGGCAACTTCATCACATCGGTTCCTGGCGCGATGGGTCTTCTGCAGCTCATGCCCCCGACCTATGACGACATGCGCCAGCAATACGGGCTTGGCGAAGATCCCTTCGATCCGCATGACAATATTCTCGCAGGTACGGCCTATCTGCGCCAGATGTATGACATCTATGGCTCTCCCGGCTTCCTTGCGGCCTATAATGATGGGCCGGGCAGCCTTGACCGTTATCTGCGTCGTGGCCGCGCGCTGCCACGCGAGACACGCCGGTATGTCGCCGCGATCGGACCGCATATCGCCGGGATCACGCCCCGTAACCGCTCCGCCGCCGATCTTCTGGTCGCACAGCATGACCCGAACGCGCAGGTCATGCTGGCCCAGAATACCCAGCCTGCCGATATGACACCAGCGGCCTCCCCCTCCGAACGACAGGCCGTGAGTGCAGCCTGGAGCCATCGGGAAACAGCTGAAACGGCGTCTGACGATACAGACTCCGACACGTCGTCCACCACGTCCCAGAGTGCGACACAGCCGAGCGCAGCGTCGCCTGCAGAGGCTCCGGTTCAGGTCGCCTCCACTGCGGGGTCGGACGCTCCGACAAGCATCAGCGCCGCCTGGGCCGCCCGGGGTTATGCGCCAGCACCCGCTCATCCTCTTGTGCGTCAGGCCTCTGTGCCCGCAGACGATGTGGCAGACAACCGCGTGACGGCACAGGAAATCCCGATCGGGCATCATCTCCAGCCCCAGCCGATCATGGCCGTCATGCCCGCCACCCGTCCCCAGTACCGCATGGCGCTTCCTGCTGCGTCCGCTCCGGCCAAAAGCACAGCGACACCGGGAAATGCGACCGGAAACTGGGCCATTCAGGTCGGCGCCTTTGCCAATGCCAAGCAGGCAAGCCTTGCGACCGCCACGGCTCACAGCAAAGGCGGTGTTGTGGTGGCCTCCGCCAGATCGCAGGTGGAAGGCGTCAAAAATGGCCGGTCCCATCTCTATCGTGCACGCCTGACGGGGCTGACACATGAAAATGCGGTTGCAGCCTGCCGCCGTCTGTCGCACGGTTCTCCCTGCGTCGTGGTTCCGCCCGGCGCCTATTGATCCGTTTGCCGGGCTGCGTGCTGGCCCGCTTTTCTGACAGGAATACAAAACCCCGATGCGCCGCTTTCTTGCAACGACCGCTTTCTGTGCTGTCGCCCTCTCCGGCGCCCTGACGATCACTCCGGCGCATGCCGCCCTCGAAACCGGCAGCCATGCTCCGGATTTCTCGGCCCCTGCAAGCCTCGGCGGGCACGAGTTCACCTATCATCTGGCCGACGCCCTCAAGACGGGCCCGGTGGTCCTGTATTTCTATCCGGCGGCTTTCACCAAGGGCTGCACGATTGAAGCCCATGAATTCGCGGACGCCATTCCCGACTTCAAGGCGCAGGGCGCAACCGTCATCGGCGTTTCCATGGACCCGATCGACAAGCTCGACCGGTTCTCCGTCAGCGAATGTCGCAGTACCTTTGCCGTGGCTGCCGACCCGACGGGCAAGATCACCCGCAGCTATGCCGCCAAAATGCCCCTGCTGCACATGGCGAGCCGCACGTCCTACGTCATCGCGCAGGATGGTCATATCGTCATGAGCTATGCCTCGATGTCTCCTGACGAGCACGTTTCGCGCGCGCTTGCCGCGGTAAAGGCCCTGAAGCAGACCCCGTGAGCGTACGTTCCCCGTCAGCGGCTCCCGATCTGTTTGACCACCATCATGTCGGCGATTCAGGCCCTCTGAAACTGTCCGCGGATGTCAGCAGCACCGCGATCTATGGTGGCCCGAAAGACTGCTACCGTTACACGCTGCGCCGCGTCTGGGACGACACACGCGCCATGGTCATGTGGCTGATGATGAACCCGTCTGTGGCGACCGAGTTCGGCGATGACCGTACGGTCGCCAAATGCCAGCGTTACGCGCGGGCATGGGGCTACGGGGGCATGTTCGTCGGCAACAGCTTCGCCTATCGCTGCACGGATCAGAAGCGCCTGCTGGAAGTGGACGATCCGGTCGGGCCGGACAACGATGCCCACCTGCTGGAAATGGCCCGCCAGGCTGATCTGGTCGTGCTGGCTTATGGATCGCCACAGGCCAAGGGCCTGCGCGCGCGCGGCACCGAAGTTGCCCGCCTGATGGGGCAGAACGGCATCCGGGTTACGGCCCTGCGCCTGAGCAAGAGCGGGCGTCCTGAACATCCGCTCTATCTGCCCTCGATTCTGACCCCGGAGCCGCTCGACCCCGATACGCTGGGCTGAGCGGTGTTTTCCGGGTCAGGCTGCGTCAGTTCGCAGCTTTGTCCTGTTCCTTGATGACCCAGACCAGAACGACATGCTGGTCGTGGTTCGGATAGGTCGCCTGGGGCTGGAAAGATCCCCCGACGTTCTTGTTCTTATAGAGGGCCTGGATGGCCTGCTGGTCTGCAGACAGCAGTTCGTTCGAAACGGGTCCGCCCGCGCGAAGCTTGGTCGCGGCTTCCAGATCGGCGGTCGAAACCTTTTTGTTTCCCTGGAACTCGACCTTGTCCAGAACGAGCGAAGCAGGCTGGGCAGGAGCGCTCGCGGCCTGTTCCTCAAGAATGATCTTGACGGCCACGCCATTGCCGGAGATCCGCAGACGCTCTTCCAGGCTGGTCCCGACATTGCGCGATGAATAGAGCTCGCCGACCCGTTTCTGACCTGCATCCAGATCGTTGCGCGTAACCTTGTCACCTGCGTGATAGCCGAACGCCTGCAGGATGTCCGCCGTCGGAACGCGGCTGTTGCCCTGAACAGCAACACTCATCAGCTTGAGCGGCACATTTGGAGCCGGAACCGCCGCAAAAGCATATTCCGTGGCAGCCGTTCCCGCGAAGGACGCAACAGCCAGCAAAACACCCAGAAAACTCCGGGCAAGCAGGGAACGAAAGGACATCTGGAAATTTCCTGTCATGAAAAAACTCTGACTTTCACGCTACAGGAGTTCCCGGCTTTGGCAAATCGCCGTTGCGCCGATCCAGAATTCATATTTTAGTTGCGAATAAATCTCATTATCGCAATAACGCGCCCAACTGCTTCTTGCTTCGAGGTCTCCGTGCGCGCATCGCTTTCCATTCCGTTCTCAAACCCGCTCCGGGTTGCGCGCCTGTCCTGTCTGCTGCTGGCAGGGACAGCTTTTCCCGTTTTCGCCGCCCCTTCCGCCGTCTCCGACACGACATCCACCGCTTCGGCAAAGCCTTCAACAGAAGCGCAACAGGTCAGTCAGGATGAGGAAATCGTTGTCCGCGCCAGACGCCGGGATCAGATGCAGGTCAGCAGCGGCGGACAGCTCGGGGCTCTGGGCAACAAAAAGGGGCTGGATGTTCCGTTCAACATCCGCAGCTACAATTCCAGCCTGATCCTCAACCAGCAGTCCCAGACGCTCGGTGAGGTTCTGGAAAACGATCCGTCCGTCCGCACGACCTATGGCTACGGCAATTTCTCGGAAATGTTCGTCATCCGCGGCTTTGCCGTGAATGGTGACGACGTTTCGATCAACGGGCTCTACGGCATTACGCCCCGGCAGCTTGTCTCGCCCGAACTCTACGATCAGGTGCAGGTTCTCAACGGCGCCAGTGCGTTCCTCAACGGGGCAGCACCCAGCGGGTCAGCCATCGGCGGCAACATCAACCTGCTGTTCAAACACGCAACGAATGCCCCCCTCACCCGCATCACCGGCGATTACACCAGCGGCGCCATGGGCGGTGGCAGCATCGACGTTGGCCGTCGGTTCGGACAGGACAAGGATTTCGGCGTGCGGCTGAACGTCGCGGGCAAAAGCGGCGAAGATGCCGTGACGGACGAATACCGCCATTCCACCACGTTGGGCGCGGATTTCGACTGGCATGACCGCGACAACCGCACCCGCGTTACAATGGATATCGACTATGAAAACCAGGGCGTGGACGGGGGTCGGCCGGCGATCTTCCTTGGCAGCGCCGTCACGTCCGTTCCCCGCCCTGTCGCGCCCTCGCATAATTTCGGGCAGCGCTGGGCGTATAATGACCTGAATTATGTTTTCGGCATGCTGAACGTCGAGCATGACCTCACGAAAAACATCACGCTGTATGGCGCATTCGGCGCCCTTACCAGCAATGAAAAGGGCAATTATTCCAACCCTACCGTCACAGATCCTGCCACTGGCGCGGGGACGGCGGGGGCGATGTATGTGCCCTATGATCAAACGAATGAAAGCACCCGCGCAGGCGTTCGCGCCCATTTCCGCACAGGCTTCATCCGCCATGAAATCAACGCTGGCGGTTCCGGCCTGTGGGAAGACAGCGCCGCCGCCTATGCGATGGCCCTGACGCCCGGTGCGACCAACATCTACAACACGCCGCAGTTTTCAGCCCCGGCGGAGACGTTTGTTGGGGGTGTGCTTAATGACCCGCAGTCCACCAACCGCACGCGCCTGTACAGCCTGTTCTTCTCGGACACGATGTCCTTCTTCCACGACCGTGTCGCCCTGACAGGCGGTTTCCGGTACCAGAACATGCTCATCAAAGGCTACGCCTACAGCAAGACCGGCCGGGGCGCGATGAACAACCATTATGATCAGGACGCCATCACCCCGGTCGTGGGGCTGGTCATTCATCCGACGCGCCGGACGTCTCTGTATTTCAACCGGATCGAAGGCCTGTCGCAGGGGCCGACCGCTTCGGGAAATGTCGTGAATCTGGGCGAGATTTTCCCGCCATACAAATCCACGCAGTATGAAGTAGGCGCGAAATACGACACGGGCCGCTTCAGTGCCGCGCTCGCCGTCTATGAGATTTCACAGCCCAACGCCTATTCCGTCGCACTTGGCAATACGGGCACGTTCGCCTTTCGTGAAGACGGATTGCAGCGGAACCGGGGCATCGAACTGACGCTGAATGGCGAGATCCTGCCCGGCCTGCGCTTCAATGGTGGCGGCACCGTCATTCAGGCGGATCTGCGTCATACGGCAAACGGCCTTCAGGACGGCAACACGGCCATCGGCGTGCCGAACTATACCATCAACGCCAATCTCGAATACGATCTGCCGTTTCTTAAAGGCGCCACGGTCGTCGGGCGGGTGGTCAATACCGGCAAGCAGTGGGTCAACACAGCCAACACCCTGCATATCCCGGTCTGGACACGCTTTGATCTGGCAGGGCGCTATACGTTCGTGACGCATCACACGCCGGTCACGCTGCGCTTTGGCGTCGATAACCTGGCCAACACGCGTTACTGGTCCTCGGCCTTCAACGGTTATCTGATGCAGGGCATGCCCCGCACGTTCAAGTTCTCATTCACGACGGATCTGTAATCCGCCCCGAAATACTGAAAACGAAAAACGCGCCCTCCCATCCAGGAGCGGCGCGTTTTTCATGTCAGACGTTCCGATCGGGAGCGATCAGAATGTGATGCCCGTTTCGAAATCCAGAAGCAGCGGATTCTTGTATCGGTTCGTGCCGCCCGTGCTCCAGATATACTGTGCACCCGGCCGGATCACGAGCCAGGGCGTCGGACGCCAGCCGTAGTTCAGTTCGATCGCATGCTCGCCGGAGGGTTTGTTGATGCCCTGTGCGCCCGAGGCCTGCATCTGGCGTGCCCAGATCGTCAGCTTCGGATTCACCCAGAGCATCTTCATGCCCAGACTGATCGTATCGTTCGGGCGGTTGCGGAACGTACCCTTGCGGGTCACGCCCCAGGTGATGAAATACGGTGCGACGGCTGTGCGCGGATCGCCCCAGGTGAAGGACGTGAACAGCGTCGTGCCACGGTTCGGATCGGCTGCATCACGCTCCAGCATCCGGTCGAACTGGAACCAGCCACCGAACCGTCCACGGACCTTCTGCGTCGGGGCCGACAGCAGATACTCCGCCGGAACGGAGAACATGCTGAGCTTGGAATAGACATCGCTGACTTCGGACGTATCCCAGTATCCGCCAATCTTGACGTTGGTCTGGAGCGGGCCGCTGTAGTCGTCCTTGCCGCCCTGATGCCAGCCGAGCTGGAACGGAATATAAGTCCCAATCGCGTCATGCAGGTTCAGTTTCCAGCCGTTATGCGTGTTCGAGATCGTGGGGTCGATCGAGTACGCGCCGAACTGCACGAGATAATGGTCGTTCCCGGCCGGGTAGAACTTCACCCATGCCCCCGGATGGGCCGTCGGATACCAGCCATAGCCCGAGTTCATCGCAATGGACTGCGGCATGCCACAGATCGCGTTGGATTCGAACTGGCAGTACTGGCTCATGCCCCAGTAGATGGACGACTGCTCGAAATCGTTCTCGGTGTTGATTTCACCAACTTCGGTCGACACATACCGGTTCCAGGGCATTTCCCAGGACAGACGCGTCAGACGCACCGTCTCGCCCGAACCGAAGATCTGCTGCGGGCTGTCCAGCGCCGGAAGCGTCGCGCCAATGCCCAGTCCCTGACGCGCTGTAATCAGCGTGTGGAACATGCCCAGATTCAGGCCCGTCAGCTTCTTGAGGTTGAAATCGACATTGATGCCGAACTCATCCGCATAACGCACGGCCTTGGTCTTGCCGCCCATCGGATTGCCGGCACTGTCCTCAAGATAGTGCCCCCCGATATTGATGCCCTTGTCGGTCAGCCATGTCCGCCAGCCGCCCCAGTCACCCGTCATGGTGCTCTGGGTCAGCCAGTCGTGGAAAGACGCCGGGAAGAAACGGTTCTCGGTCGTGTCAGACGTGCTGGCTGCGGGTTCAACACCTTTGGGGGTCGGCTTCACGAGCTGCGGCACGGGAGAAATGGATTTCGTGCGGATCTGCGGCGTGCCCATGGTCGCCGTGCTGGTTCTGGCCGCTGCTTTCTGATGACCGTCCACGACACCAGCCGGTGTCGTCTGCGCATATGCGGCGGCCGTAAAGCCAGGAAGCAGCGCTGTCATGGCGCAGGCCGTCCACAGCGTTTTCGTCCAATCCTGTCCGAGCTTCCCCATCTTCCAAACCGTCTCCCTGTGACACCATGACAGCCGCCAGAACCCGATCACGCGGCTGGGAGATGTCATACAGTCCGAAAACGGTCCAGAATAGAGCGTGGAAGACGTCAGTTTTCATAATATGTCTTTCAGGACACGAGCCCGACACCTGACGCCATTTTTTTATCTGGAGATTTCTCCGATATTACAAAAAGTTTAACGCTCCAGTTTCCCGGAGTTACTCCGCGATCACAGTTGCGTGTTCGCGGTCCCAACGTCGCGTCACAGGCTCCAGAAGCGCCAGAATGACCACAACTCCGGCCGCAACTTCGCAAAGCGTCCGGAACAGTCCCGCATAAAGCGACGCTCCGCCGTTGCCAGCCACCACTTCAGGCGGCAGGGCAGCCTGATTGGCGATGATGCTGCCCACATACATGGCAATGCCCCACAGCAGATACAGCGCCCCCATCATGAATCCGCTCAGCCGGGCGGGTGAATAGCGCGCGATGATCGCAAGCCCCAGCCCGTTCGTGAGCAGTTCCGCCAGCGACAGGAAGCCATACCCAACCACCATAATCCAGGGAGATACCAGCCCGTCCGTATGAGCTGCCGCAGCCCACCAGACCCCGAACCCGACCGAGACCATCGCATAGCCAACCAGCATCTTGCGCGCATGGGATGTCGGCTTCTGCTGCTGTCCCATGCGGTTGTACAGAACCGCCAGAACCGGACTGAGAACCATGATCCAGACGGAATTGAGAACCTGAAACTGGCCCGCCGACATGTGAAAGAGCGTGATGCCGCCAATGCGGTAATCCCCGGACACGCCACGCAGGGCGAACAGGGTCAGGGAGGTCATCATCTGCTGGTAGAAGACCATATAGATCGTCCCCTGCAGACACAGCAGATAGGTCAGCCGCAGGCCCGGACGTTCGATCCGGGGCGCACGGACGTAAAGCGCAGCCCAAACAGCCGCCAGTCCGGCTCCGGCCGCAATCACACACAGGCGCGCCAAGGTATCGCTTCCCAGAACCCAGGCGTTGAAAACCGTCAGTACGGCAAGCCCCCCCAGGACGAGCCCGAAGCGGGACAGGGGGACGGGCGACTTTTCAGCCGCGGGTGTTGTCGGCTCAAGCCAGTTGGCGCGTAGCACATAATAGAGCAGACCAATGCCCAATCCGACCGCACAGGTCGCGAACGCCACCGGCGCTCCGTAATTGATCTGAAGCCACGGGGTAAGCAGCATGGAAACGGTCGAGCCGACATTGACGGACATGTAATAGAGCGTGAAGGCGGCATCGAGCGCCGCATCGTCGCCTTTATAGATCCGACGCACCAGATTTCCGGCATTGGGCTTGAACAGGCCGTTTCCCGTTGAAATCAGCGCCATCGCCACCAGCAGCAGCATATGGGACTGAAGCGCCGCTGCCAGAAAAGCATAGCCGCAGGTCAGGGACAGCGCGCCCATGACCATCGTCCGCCGCGCGCCCAGCACCCTGTCGCCAATGACACCCCCGATAACGGGCGTGATATAGGTCAGCGCGCCGAAAGCGCCCATCATGAGGTTGGCAGCGGCATCCCCCATCCGGAGGTGCACGACCATGAAGAGCGTGAGAACGGCCTGCATGCCGTAATATCCGAACCGTTCCCACAGTTCGATGGCCAGAACGACGGCAAACGCCTTGCGGCGCATTCCGGGAGCGGAAGGAAGAGAAGAAGCGGTCATGCACAACCCGTCAGAAACCAGAAGACGGGGGCACCTTAGGGCAAATGCCACTCCCCGGCGAGGATCAGTGCGTGCGTACTGATGACACCCAGACACACCACGAAGATCAGTGCCACGATCCCGCCGATGATGTCACTCCACGGCCATTCCGGCAGTCTCGACCGGACGCGACGCACCATCCCCATCTCTTCAGCTCTCCTGCTGGCTGAAGAAGGCCTCCAGCTCGGGGGAGACAGTACCGATATGAACCTGCAACGTCACCAGCAGATCACCGGCCGGATGCTTTTTATCGCCCCCGATTCCACGCCCTGCCAGACGCAGCACCTTGCCGCTGTCGGAGTGCTTCGGGATCTTGACCGAAACGTCACCCTTCGGGGTTGGAACGGCGATTTTTCCGCCCAGAACAGCCGTTTTCAGATCCAGATTCTGCGTCATCCGCAGGTTGCGTCCCTCACGGACATAACGGCTGTCGGGCGTGACTGAGATCGTCAGCAACGCATCCCCGGCCACGCCCGGCTGGCCGTCCATCCCCGGACGCCCCGGCGCACCCTTGCCGCGCACGCGCAGGGTCTGCCCATCCTCCACACCTGGCGGGATGCGGACTTCCGTGTGACCTCCCTCGCCCAGTGTCAGATCGAGCGATGTTCCCAGAACAGCCTGCTGAAACGAGATCGTCACTGCGAAACGGCGGTCGGATCCCTTGGAGGCACGGCGTCCACCGGAACCGCCCGGCTGGAAATCGCCGCTGAAGCCTCCGCTGAACATGTCCGAAAAGAAGGCGCCGAGGTCTTCCTGACTGAAACCACCCTGGGGGCCCTGCCCGCCCGAACGCGGGCCACCCGGACCATACCCGCCACCGCCAAAGCCGCCGCCGAAAGGCCCGCGCTCCTGCCCGTCGGCATCAATCTCCCCACGATCAAAGCGCGCGCGTTTTTCCTTGTCGCCAACGATGTTGTACGCCTGCCCGACCGATTTGAAGCGCTCTTCGGCCTTCTTGTCGTCCGGGTTGTGGTCCGGATGGTACTGCTTGGCCAGCTTCCGATACGCGCTGCGAATTTCCTTGTCCGTCGCCGTTTTCGAAACGCCCAGTACCGAATATGGGTCGCTCATCTCATTTCCCCGTCTTCTTCAGGTCCCTCATCCAGCAGGGAAATCAGGACCGCAATGACTTCATCCTGCGGGAAGCCAGCCCGCACACCGTCTGAGATCAGGTCCTGCAGCTTCGGTCGCAGATAATCCTCTGCCGGATGTCCGTCGTCTGCCATCTCTGATCCTCCGTTATCCCCAGATGTGTGACCACTGCGGCTTCGGGTCAATGTTTCTGAATAAACTCTGCAATATCGGGCACGACAGCACCATCCAGTAAAAGCGACCCATCGGCAGCTGGAACCGTGCCCAGATCCGCCAGCGGATGGATCGCCGACGGCAACAGAACGACTGTCGCCCCGGGATCCGCAGCCTTCAGCAGCGACAGGTCATCGGCTGCACTGACCTTGCGGTCCTCGCCGCCCTGAACGATCAGGACCGGCCCGTGATACGCCTTGAGCAGCGCCGCCGGATCATGATGGAACAGATCAATCATGAAATCCTGCACCAGAGGATGAAACATGCCCCGCAACCCCGGATGCAGCGTCTGGACATCCACATGCTGTCCGGCTTCAAGAGCATCAATCGTCGCGTCAATCTGCGGCAGAACCGTTTTGGCCGAAGGAATGGCGTGAAGCTGCGCCCGCAGAACTTCACCCAGCCGCCGTCCGGGCGTGGACAGAAGTATCAGCCCGCAGATGTCGGCCTGTCCCTGAACGCTTGCCAGCGCGACGAGCCCACCCTCGCTGTGACCCGCCAGCCAGACACACCGCGCGCCGGTTCTGGCCCGGATAACCGCAATCCAGTTCCGCACATCCGCAGCATAATCCGCAATCGTGACGTGATTGCCGTCAGCCACCGCCTGTTTGCTGCCGAACATGCCACGTTTGTCGATCCGGACGGACGAAATTCCATGGGCAGCAAGACCATCCGCAATCTGTCGCAGCGTCGCAGGTTTCTGCCCCAGAGCCGAATTTCCGTCGCGGTCCGTTGGGCCGGAGCCGGGGATCATCAGCACAACAGGGGTACCAGCACCCGCATTCACAAACGTCCCTGCCAGCGCCCCCAGAGGGCCGGGCGCCGTGATGGCGCTGCTCTCAGCCGCAAATGCATGCGACGCCAGACCGCAGACGCCTGAGAGGAGAAAGAGGAAACGAAATATTTTCGGCTTCATTCTGCGTCTCCTGTTCAGGCGCCTTTGCCGCTTT
>NZ_BEWL01000013.1 GCF_002723915.1 Gluconobacter albidus | reverse complement strand
ATTACACGGAGGACAGTCGGCGGGTGATATGGATCAAAAACTGAACCTCCTGACGAAAATGTCAACAGAATCTGTTTTCTAGTTTTATGTTGTCATATAATCTATTGATATGTCAACGGTTGAGGTGTCATCAAAAATGGCTGTTCAGTATGGTACGTCCCTTCTTCGGGAGAGCAGTTTTCATGACATGGAGCTGACCTTTCATGTCATGCGGCTGTCGAGCCTATGGCGGGCCCAGCTTGACCGTCTTCTGCGCCCTGAAGGCATGACGCTCGCGACCATGCGGCCCATGGCCTATCTGATGGTGATGGGAAACGGCCTGAAACAGAGCGATCTGGCCTCCGTCATGGGCGTGGACAGTTCGGCACTCGTCCGGGTTCTCGATCAGCTGGGACGAGAGGGGCTGATTTCGCGCGAGCCTGATCCTCATGACCGGCGCTCCAATCTTGTGGCACTGACGAAAGCCGGGATGGCACGGTGTCGGAGGTTCCAGCAGATTGCGGCCGAACTTGAAGCCCGGCTGACTGAAGGGCTTGCCGAAGATGCCGCGGAGATGCTCCGGGATCAGCTTGGCATGATGGAGAGCAGATTTTCCCTGTCCGGTGTGTCGTCTTGCTGAAACTGCGGCTCCTTATGAAAAATCTTTTTCGTCAGACGTTCTCTTTGGACCGCAGCAGCCTGCGCTGGCAGAATTTTCTCGCGACAGCCGCTTTCACGGCGCGTGTTTTCCTGTCCATCGGGATTGCGCTTTTCCTGGCGTTCATGATCCAGCTTGAATCGCCGATGAGTACGGTTACGACCGTTCTGATCGTTGCCAATCCGACCGTAGGCGCGCTGGTGTCCAAAAGTGTGTGGCGTATGACCGGGACGGTGATTGGAGCAGCGCTGAGTACGGCTGTCATGGCAATGTTCGTGCAGTCTGCCGTTCTGTATTTCATGGTGCTTTCGGTCTTCGTCGGGCTGGCCTGCATGACGGCGACATGTCTGCGATATTTCAGGGCTTATGCGGCTGTTCTGGCCGGATATACGATCATTATTGTGGCCGTTCCCGCTTTCGCCCATCCGGAGAACATTTTCCTGTCTGCGATGATGCGGGTGTCGGACGTGGCGCTCGGGATCGTGGTGACGGCGGCTGTTTTCATGGTGACGTCGCCCCGGCGGCGTCAGGGGACGATGGACGCGCTGTCGGGTGCGTTCCGCGAGACCCTTCGCCATGCTCTGGTCTTCCATGAAGGACTGGTTCGTCCTGCCGGAACGCAGGATATTCAGAACGTGGAACCTGCCATCGCGGACGGGGCCTTCCGGACACTGCCCCAGACCCTGTATGACGGCAGACAGCGCCTCATGGGGCAGCTTGCGCGTCTGGGACCGGCGATCGAATACGCGGCGACCGACAATCCGGACATTCATGCAGGCGTGCGGGGTTACAGGCTGGCGGTTAGTCGCATGACGGGGCTGGTTGCGTCCTATCATCCGTACTGGCGCAATCTGGGGATAGCAAATTCGCTCTCAGCGTCCGTTCATCGGGAAATCCGCGATACGCTGACCCGGATCCTTGTCCTGACGGAGAGTGCGGGATGGATCGAACAACCGCAGAGCGTGCTTGCATGTCTGGAAGATTCCCAGCAGCGGCTGGAGGATCTGGAGCGTTCCGCAACATCGCCCGCTGCTCAGGCGTCTGTCGATAATACCCGTGATATTCTGTTTCAGCTTCGGGAAATCGTGCTGGATCTGTCGAGCCCGCGTGGCGCGCATGTCCGGGTTCGGGTAGGGCTGTATGTGGAATGGATGTCTGCGATCTATAACGGACTGCGCGGAATGCTGATCGCCTTTCTGGCCTGCATGATCTGGTACATCACGTATTTTCCGACCGGTCCAATGATGATCATGTATGTGGTGGCAGCATCGAGCCTGTTGTCGACCGTGCCCTCAGCTGCCCGTGCGAGCCTGCCGATGGCGATCGGAACGGCGCTTTCGGTCCCAGCCTGCTGGCTGTGCCATATCGTGGCGCTCCCCCGTGTGGATGGCTATCCAATGCTCTGGCTGTCGATTTGCGCCTGCATGTTGCCGGGTGTGTGGCTCCAGTTTCACCCGCGCTACGGGATCGGCGCTTTTGGCTACACGGTCTTTCTGGCCATGCAGTTGATGGTAACGAACAGCATGGTTGTGGATGACATCACGCTCATCAATACGTGGCTGGCCATCCTGATGGGATGTGTGCTGCTTGTTCTGGTGTTCCGAGTGATCATGCCAGCCGACCAGCGTCTGTATGCATCGCGGCTTGTGTTGTCTCTTGGCCGCAGTCTGCAGAGTCTTTCGAGTCAGCCGGGTACGAAAGTCCCGTCCTGGATGGTGTGGGAAGGGGCGCAGATCCAGAAAGTCTCGAGTTTGCTGATGCGTCTGTCTCTGGTCACGTCCCCGATTGACCGGCAGGGTTATGTCGATGGTGCGTTTGCCGCCTTGTCCCTTGGTCGTCTGCTGATCCGCCTCAGGCGCGCAGCGGAGAAGGCCGGATTGACTGCGGTCCAGACGGAAGCCCTGAACACGGCTCTTGCGTCTTTCAGAATGCTGCGTCGGGATCCGGGTGGTACGGCGGCATCCCTGAGAGACGCTGCGCGGCTGATCGGCTCCGACACTGACGCGACCACAGGGTGTGTGTTCCACGTCCGTCTTGTGGCGTGTCTGGAGCAGAGTGCGCATATCATCGACAGCATACCGGGATTTTTCCATGCGGACGGCCCGTTGAACTACTGGTTTGATGAACGGGGGGCCGCGACGCTGGTGAGCACTCACCCGGCGCGCTGAAGGTCAGGAGGCTTTCCGGCTGCGGATCACGTCCAGGGAGAGGGACGCGGCTTCCTGGATATGCTGCTGCGTCAGCCTTGCAAGTTCTTCGCCGTTACGCTCGCGGCAGGCCAGCAGGATCCGGAAGTGTTCGGCATCCGTTGCGGCCTTGCGGCCCGGCAGTTCCAGATGGGCGCGGATATAGCGGTACAGGCGGGAGTGGAGGTCATGAATCATGCCGTAAAGCCGGGGGCGGCGGGCGGCGGCATAAATGGCACCATGAAATTCCCAGTTCAGCCGCCCAGACTGCGCCATGTCATGTCCATCGCCGGTTCCGCTGACAAACGATTCATAGGCATCCTCGATGCGCGCCAGATCCACACGGGTGAGGGTCGTCATGGCCAACCCCGCGGCCATGCTTTCCAGGGAGGCGCGGATGTCTGAATATTCCAGAATGTCTGCTTCGCTCATCCCAGTCACCACGGCGCCGCGATGGGGCAGAAAGGCGATCAGGCCTTCCGCCTCAAGCTGTTTGAGTGCTTCGCGGACCGGAATGGTGGAGACGCCGAAATTGCGGGCCAGTTCGGACTGACGCAGCGGTTGGGCGTCGGTCAATGCGCCGTCCGTGATGGCACGGCGCAGGGCCTCTGCGATTTCGAGCGAGGCCGAGCCGCTTTTCGTATCAACAGGCGTGAAAATCGGTGCGGCGTCGCTCATGAGGTCGGTTATCCGTCAGTGGGGCGGTCCTCATAGCATGATCGCAACAAACGATCATGCCCGTGAGATATTACCGGCGTGATATTATCCGATGGTCATCAGGCTCGCATTGCCACCTGCGGCCGTCGTGTTGGTGCTGACGACTTTTTCCTGAAGCACCCATTCGGGCCGGATCGGGCTTTTTGCGTCGAGCATGTAAAGCTGCACGACCATGCCCGAGCGCGACAGAGCCGTACGGGCCTGCTCGGCCATCTGTCGTTCTTCGAAAGACGCGAGGATCGTCCGGCATCCTGCAACGCGCCCGCCTTGGGTGCGGCGGATATGCAAAGCGAGGGCATGCGGCAGATCGGAGACCCAGTCCGAGGCCACATTGGGGCCCTGAACGAAAGCCGTGTTTCCGCCACTGAGGGCGAGCCCTACGGCACGAAGCATGGTTTCCCGGTCACTGGCGATGCACAGGACGGCACCGCGCGGCAGAAGCTGGTAGAGATTGGTCTCGCCAACGGGGCCGGGAAGTTCGCGTGTGGCGCCGCACAGGCCGTGCTGCATGCCTTCCACGATTTTCTGATAAAGCGGAAAACTGCTCTGCATCAGCCAGGACAGGAACTGCCGGGCAGGCTCGGGAAGTTCCTGTCTGTCCCAGTCGGCGTGGGCCGGTGTCATGCTCATCAGGCGACGCAGGATCAGGGGACCACCGGCTTTCGGTCCTGTTCCTGACAGTTTTTCGCCGCCAAAAGGCTGGCTGCCCACAACCGCGCCGACCATGTTGCGATTGACATAGAGGTTTCCGGCCTCAATGCGCGACGTAACATGCGCCATGCGGCTTTCGATCCGGGTGTGGAGGCCGAATGTCAGACCATAGCCGGACTGGTTGATGGCGTTGAGCAGGGCTTCGAAGCCGCGGGATTCAAAGCGCAGGACGTGTAGCACCGGCCCGAAAACCTCACCCTTAAGGTCTGCCAGACTGTCGATCTCGATGATCGTCGGAGCGATGAAGGTACCCTTTTCCATGCTTTCCGGCAGCGGAAGAGACCAGACGGGGCGGCCCAGCGCGCGGGATTCGTCAATATAGGTCTGAATGCCTGAGCGGGCTTCGGCGGAGATGACGGGGCCGACATCGGTGTGCAGTTCCGCCGGGTTGCCGACACGCAGTTCCTCGACCGCACCGCGTAGCATGGTCAGGACGCGATCGGCACAGTCTTCCTGCACGCACAGGACGCGCAGGGCGGAGCAGCGCTGGCCTGCGCTGTCGAACGCTGAGACCAGAACATCTGCCACCACCTGTTCGGTCAGGGCGGAGCTGTCCACGATCATGGCGTTCTGTCCGCCCGTTTCGGCAATGAACGGAACGGGTTGCCCGTCCACTCCGGTACGGCCGGCCAGGGTCTTGGCGATCAGCCCGGCGACAGCCGTGGAGCCGGTAAACATCACGCCGGAAATCCGGGTGTCGGCCACGAGGGCCGCGCCGGTTTCGCCCGCGCCGGGAACGAGGCGGAGTGCGTTTTCCGGAACTCCCGCTTCCCGGAGAAGAGCGACGGCGCGCAGGGCGATGAAGGGGGTTTCCTCGGCCGGTTTGGCAACGACCGTGTTGCCAGCCGCAAGTGCGGCGCAGACCTGTCCAAGGAAGATGGCGAGCGGGAAGTTCCACGGGCTGATACAGGCGACGACGCCGAGCGGCGCACTACTGCCTATCCGTGCGATGTCCTGAGCCTGTGCGGCATAATAGCGCAGAAAATCCACGGCCTCGCGCACTTCGGAAAGCGCATTGGCGTAGGATTTGCCTGCTTCACGGACCAGAAGGGCCATCAGGTCTTTCTGGTGTTGTTCCAGCAGATCAGCCGCACGGTCAAGCTTTGCGCTGCGCTTGTCGGCGGAAAGAGCCGCCCATGCCGACATCTCGCTTTCTGCAAAGTCGATGGCCTTGCAGACATCGGCTTCGCTTCCGAAACGGACCGTGCCGATCCGGTCGGAATGGCTGGAGGGGTTGCGGATATCCTGCGCTTCGCCCGAACAGGATGTATCCTGCAAAGCCTGCTCGGCAGACGCACAGACGGCTTCTGCCAGAGCGGTGATGGTGTGCTCCTCGGTCAGGTCCAGTCCGCGCGAGTTGGTCCGCTCGGGTTCGAACAGGTCTTTCGGAAGGGCAATGGCCGGATGGGAGGCCCCCGGCGGCTGGACGGCTCTGGCCAGTGCGACCGGATCTTCGATCAGGGTTTCAATCGGTAAGCTCTCATCGCCGATCTGGTTGACGAAGGAGGAGTTTGCGCCGTTTTCCAGCAGACGACGCACCAGATAGGCCAGCAGCGTTTCATGCGAGCCGACCGGGGCATAAACGCGGCACGGTCGGTTGAGCTTCTGCGGCCCGACGACTTCGTTATAAAGCGTCTCGCCCATGCCGTGCAGGCACTGGAACTCGTAGTCGCCAATCTGGAAGTTCAGTCCTGCCAGCGTATAGATCGTGGCCAGCGTGCGGGCGTTGTGGGTCGCAAACTGCGGGAAGACGACATCGCGGGCGGCGAGAAGTTTTTTGGCGCAGGCGATATAGCTGACATCAGTGTAGCATTTGCGCGTGTAGACCGGGAAATCCGTCTGGCCTTCGACCTGCGCCTTCTTGATTTCGCTGTCCCAGTACGCGCCTTTCACCAGCCGGATCATGAGGCGGTGTCCGCTGCGACGCCCCAGGTCGATCAGATAGTCCAGAACCTTCGGCGCGCGGCGCCCATAAGCCTGCACCACGATCCCGATGCCGTTCCAGCCGTCCAGTTCGGGGCAGTGACACAGGTTTTCGATCAGGTCGAGCGAAAGGTCCAGACGTTCGCTTTCTTCGGCGTCGATATTGATGCCGATGTCATAGCGGCGCGCCTGAACAACGAGATCCTTCAGGGTCTGGCCCAGCTCTTCAAGGACCCGCTCGCGCTGGGCGAAGGCATAGCGGGGGTGAAGAGCCGAGAGCTTGATGGAAATACCGGCTTTTTCATAGACATTCGCGCCACGGGCAGTCTGGCCGATGACGTCGATGGCGCGCTCGTAGTCGTGGCGGTAGCGCAGGGCGTCGGCTTCCGTCATCGCGGCTTCGCCAAGCATGTCGTAAGAGTATTTGAAGCCGCGCTCTTCGGGTTCCGCGCTAACCTTGCGCGCGTCCTCGATGGTTTCGCCGATCACGAACTGTTCGCCCATCATCCGCATGGCGATGTCGAGCGCACGGCGAACCAGCGGCTGGCCACCCCGTCCGACGAGGCGGAACAGCGTGGCGGCAAGGCCCTCATCCGTGTCGTTTGTCAGCTTGCCGGTCAGCATCAGGCCCCATGAGGCCGCGTTTACGAAAATGGTCTTTTTGCCGCCCATGTGAGACAGCCAGTCCCCCGTGCCGATCCGGTCACGGATCAGCGCGTCGCGTGTGGCGGCATCAGGAATACGCAGGAGCGCTTCGGCCAGACACATAAGGGATACGCCTTCTGCCGACGAGAGCGAAAACTCCTGCACAAGGGCTTCAACCCCGCCCGGACGACGCTGCGTTCGCAGGGTGCGGGTCAGATGGCGGGCGACGTCGAACGTGTTCTGCTGTTCCGTCTCGGTCAGCGTGGCCTGCGCAATGAGGGGAAGGATACAGTCCGCCTCGGGCCTGCGCATGTCTGCTGCAATGGCCTGACGAAGGGGGGAGCGGACGGGATAGGACGGAACAACAGATGACATGGACTCAGCCTCGGACATGACACTCGGTCTGAGTCCTATAATCATATACGATTCAGAATAAAATATATGAAATGGAGGTCAGGCCATTTTTATATCGTTTCCGCAACCGTCCCGTCTTTTTGTCCAAAACGCTGCTGCCAGGTGGGCAGGGCTGTGGTGCCGGGCAGGGGCCCCGCCTCGTACACGCCCCGGGCAATGGCGCGTGCCGTGACCTGCGTTGCGGCATGGAGGATTTCAGTCCATTCCTGGGGTGCCGGTGCCGGTTTTTCCCGTGTGGAGACCCCGATCATGGCGTCGCCGTCCAGAGGCAGATGGGCCGGGAAGACACCCCTTGCCACGCCATCCTGAGCGAGAATGGCCAGGCGTCTGGCCTGTGTTTTGGTGAGGGTTGCGTCCGTCGCGATAAGGCCGATCGTGGTGCCGGTGACGGAGGCCCATTTGGAGCGCAGGCGCAGATCTTCCGGCGTTAGATGCGCGGGCATACCCAGACCGCCGAATTCGCGTCCCTGTTCGAAAGGGGTGCTCCAGAAATGGGGGCCATCGCCGATCGTGGCTGTCCCGACAGCATTGACCGCCACCAGCGCGGCCACATGATGCCCTGCTGGGGTTCTGGTGCTGGCCGAACCCAGCCCTCCGCGGAGGGTGGACGTCGTGGCGCCTGTTCCTGCGCCCGCCGTGCCCAGTCTGAAACGGCCATGAGAGGCGTTTCCGGCAGCCTGATGCCCCATGTCGGCATAGGGGGAGTAGCGGCCCCAGGACGTCTGACCGCCTGCTGGCAGATCGTAAAGACTGGCCTGCACCACGATAGGGACGCGGATCGTGCCTGGGGGAAGGGTCGCATTGCCAAACTGTTCCCGCAGCCATGCCTGAACCCCCGTCGTGGCATCCAGACCGTAAGTGGAGCCGCCCGACAGCACGACCGCATGGATATGCTCCACCAGATTTTCTGGTTCCAGCAGCGCGGTTTCCCGCAGGGCCGGAGCACCGCCGGGAAAGCTGCCGGAGGCGGTGACCGGATTGTCGAACAGAATGACCGTCACGCCCGTGCGCAGGCTCAGATCTTCACTGTGGCCGACGCGGATGCCGGGGATGTCGGTGAGAAGGTTCAGGCTGGTCATGCGGCCTCGTCGGTCAGAAGGAATTTTCAAGCAGTGCCCGCGTCTCGGGCTGGGTCGGGCTGTTCAGGACAGTGGAGGCTGGTCCGGACTCCACGATCCGGCCCTGTTCCAGAACGGCGATATGGTGCGACATGTGGCGGATGACAGCCAGATCATGGCTGACGAAAACATAGGCCAGTCCGTGTTTTTGTTGCAGATCCAGCAGAAGGTTCAGGACGATGGCCTGTGTCGAAACATCCAGCGCCGAGACGGCTTCATCCGCGATGATGACGGAAGGACGCGTGATCAGGGCGCGGGCAATCGCAATGCGCTGTCTCTGGCCACCGGAAAAATTTTTCGGATAGCGGTCCGCGCTTTCGGCGGAGAGGCCGACTTCGGCAAGGGCCGTCAGAATGCGTGTTTCCCGGTCCGGTGCGGGGTCAAGAGCCTCCCCCACGATATCACGCACCTTCTGGCGTGGGTCGAGGGCGCCGTAAGGGTCCTGAAAAATCATCTGGACGGCAGGACGGATCTTTTTCCGTACGGCGCGGGAAGCTGTCGCGAAATCCTGTCCCTGATACAGGATCTGTCCATCATCGGGAGGGACGAGGCCGCTGAGGAGGCGACAGAGCGTTGATTTTCCGCTGCCGGACGCGCCGATGATTCCGAGCGTCTGGCCCGGCAGGACATCAAGGCTGATGGCGTGCAGGATTCGCCTTCCGGACTGTCCGAACGTCACATTCCGGGCCTGAAGGATCGAGGTCATGCCGGTACCGTATAAACGGGCAGGCGTGTGAAGGGGGCATGGGCCGCGCCGTGCAGGGACATGGACAGGAGGGCCTGCGTGTAGGGATGGACGGGAGTGTCGAACAGGGATGCGGTTGGCCCCTGTTCAACGCAGGTTCCATCTTTCAGGACCAGAACATGGTCGGCGTGATGGCGCACCAGACCGAGATCATGGGAAATCATCAGGACGGCCATGCGGTGTGCTTCGGTGTGCTGGCGCACAAGGGCCATCATGTCTTCGCAGGTGCGGGGGTCAAGGGCCGTGGTGAATTCATCCGCGATCAGAAGGGCAGGTTTGCAGGCCAGTGCCATGGCCAGAAGCGCGCGCTGTCGCTGCCCTCCCGAAAGCTGATGGGGATAGGCGCGTTCGCTCACGCCCGCTTTCAAAAGGCCGACCTGCTTCATGAGAACAAGGGTTTGATCGCGGATCTCAGAACGGGTGAGTGTTGTATGAAGCCGGAGCGTGTCGGCGATCTGTGCGCCAATTCTTCGTGTGGGGTTGAGCGCTGACATGGGCTCCTGAAAGACCATGCCGAGCGTTTTCCCACGGATCTGGCACCATTGGGATTCCGGAAGCGTCAGAAGGTTCTGACCGTTCAGACGGAGCTCTCCCCGAGGCTGGAACCCGGGTGGCAGCAGCCCCATGAGGCTCAGGGCCAGTGTGGATTTTCCGGAACCTGACTCGCCGATGACGGCAAGGATCCTGCCCGGCTCAAGCGTGAAGGACAGGGCGTGAAGGATTGGCTGGGCCGGGCTGTGAACGCTTAGGTCCCTGACATGCAGGAGTGAATTCATGCGCGATGGTCCTCCAGCGGAGCGTCCAGAGCATCGCGCAGTCCATCGCCGGTCATGTTGAACCCCAGCACGAGGAGCATGATCGTCAGACCCGGCACGGCGACCAGAAGCGGATGATCGAAAACATGGATCTGGTAGGCGGCCAGCGCTCGTCCCAGATCCGGCCGGGGCGGCGGTGCGCCCAGCCCCAGATAGGACAGTCCCGCGTCTGAGAGGATGGCCAGTGCAAGCGAGGATGTGGCCTGAACCGTCAGAAGCGGGAGGATATTGGGAAGGACGTGTCGTCGCAGAATGGAAATGGTGCCGCGTCCGGCCAGACGGGAGGCCGCGATATAGTCCTGAATCAGAATGGCGCGTGCGGCCTGTCGGGTGATGCGGATCTGGGCGGGAAGGCCGAACAGGGCGATGGCGAGGATTTCGCCCATGGCTGAAGCTCCGAGCGCCGTGACCAGAAGAGCGGCGATCAGAACGGGCGGAAATGCCAGCCCCAGATCTGTGAGACCCATGATGACTCTAGGGGGCCTGCCTGCCGCGATCAGTCCCAGCACGGTGCCTGCAATCGTGGAAAGGCAGACGGCCATTGCTGCAATCAGGATACTGTTGAAGGCTCCGGAGAGCACAAAAATCATGACATCCCGCCCAAAAGGATCGGTTCCAAGCGGGTGTGACAGGGAGAGGGGGGCATAGCGGTGCAGGACGTCGATGGCCGGGGCACTGGCGCCGGTGAGCAGGGCCGTAATGAGTGCCGGGAGCAGAACGATGCCGAGTAACGCGCTGCCGGTCCATAATGTCGGGTTGGCGCGCGTATTCATGGACGCTCTTCTCCAAGGCGCGGGTCCAGAAAACGCACCAGTGCCGCCAGCAGAAAACCGAGGATCATGACGGCAGTGACGATCAGCATGACGAGGTTCTGCACGACAGGCAGATCGCGCTGGCTGACGGCCTCCAAAAGGAGTTTTCCGCAGCCGGGCAGGCTGAAGACGCTTTCGACGATGATGCTCCCCGTTATGAGAACCGGAAGCTGGATTCCGGCCAGTGTCAGAACCGGAATCAGGGCGTTGGGCAGCGCAATGCGCCACAGGACGCCAGAGCGGCTGTAGCCTTGGGCGCGGGCCGTGCGGATGAAATCCTGCGACAGGGTTTCGATCAGGGAGGAGCGCATGAAGCGTGCGGTGATGGCGGCCTGCGGAACGGCAAGCGCGACAGCCGGAAGGACGAGCGCCCTCAGGCCGGTGAAAAATCCATGATTCCATCCGGGAAAACCACTGGCGGGCAGCCAGTGAAGGGTCAGGGAGAACAGGAACGTCATCATCATCGCCAGCCAGAAATCGGGAATGGACTTCAAAAGCTGAAGCATCGCCATAAGGCCCATATCGGGCATTTTCCCCCGGTTTGCGGCGGCGATCATGCCGAGGGGGATACCCGCGCCGAGAGAGAGCAGCATGGCCAGCAGGATCAGGGGCAGGCTGCTTTGCAGGCGCTCGCCGATCAGGCTGCTAACGGGCACGTCATAGATGTAGCTCCGACCCATATTTCCTTGCACAAAGCCGCTGATCCAGTGCGCATATCGTGCGGGCAGGGAAGTATCCAGTCCGAGTTGATGATGCAGGGCGGCGAGGCTTTCGGGGCTTGCGTCCAGTCCGAGCATGACAGAGGCCGGGTCGCCGGGCAGGAGGTTCATGGCTGCGAAAATGACAAGACTTGCAACGATCAGCAGCAGGAGCCGCTGAAAGGCCAGATGCAGTGCGTTCATTCCCGTCATGGCTCCCAGGAGACGCCGCCCAGCGGGCAGCCTGCGATGGGCTGATTGGTCCACAGGCCTTTGAGATGGCGGTTCAGGACGGTCTCACGGGGGATCGAGAACAGGAAGACGTTCGGTTCGTCCTGTGCGAGCTGTGTCTGCATCTGCGCGGAAAGTTCATGCCGCAAAGCAGGGTCTGCCGTGGCCTCGTATCGTTGAAGAAGGTCGTGAAAGACTGCGCTGTGATAGTGGAAATAGACCTGTTTGCGGTCATAGATTGCGATATCGTGTGGCTCGGTGTGGGCGATGACGGTCATGTCGAAAGCGCCCTGTCCGTAAATCTGACTGAGCCATGCAGGCCACTCCACGGGCTGGAGCGTTACGTTGACGCCGATCTGTTCCAGGTAGGCGGCGATGAGTTCGCTGCTGTCGCGTGCATAACCGATGGGCGGAAACGCCAGCGTCAGATGCAGGCCGGGCGCAATCCCTGCGTCCTTCAAAAGCGCGCGGGCATGGTCGGGGTCGTAGGGATAACGGTCGGGCAGGGCGACGTAATCGGGGTCGTCCGGCGCCATGTGCGATTGCAGGAGCGTCGCGTCGCCTTCCGCCACGGCCTGAATCAGCGCCCTGCGGTCAATGGCTTGTGCGATGGCCTGTCGGACGCGCAGATCGTTGAACGGGCGGCGGGCATTGTTGAGGGCGAGAATGGCCTTGAAGGGAAAGCTTCCCCGGACGACTTCAAGCTGCGGGTTGCTGGCAAAACGGCTCAGGATTTCACGGGATGGGAAGGATGGATACGCATCCAGTTCCCCGTCCAGAAGCGCGTTGCTGGCCGAAAGCGGGTCGGGCATGAAGCGGAAGGTGACGGAGCGCAGGGCGGCTCTGGCGCTCCAGTATTCCGGATTGCGGTTCAGCGTCAGATGATCGCCGCGTTGCCATTCGCCGAAGACGAAGGGCCCCGTGCCGACCGGGTGACTGATGTTCTGAGCCACGGATGCTGGCGAGAGGATGGCGGCGTCATTCCATGCCAGCTGGTACAGGAAGCTGCCATATGGGTGCTGGAGACGGATCCGGACGTGCAGACTGTCGGGGCAGGAAATATCGGCAATCTGGCTGAACGTGGTTCTGTCCGGATTGGTGCTGGCCGCTGCTCCTGCGCGGAGAAGGGAAAATTTTGCACTTTCGCAGGTCAGGGGCGTGCCGTCATGAAAATGCACGTTTTCATGCAGCGTGAAATCGTAGGTCAGACCGTCCGGCGCAACACTCCAGTCCCGGGCGAGAAGGGGTTTGATGGTTCCCTTTTCATCCAGATGCACCAGCCCCTCATAGATATTGCCGTACGTCACCATTCCGATGGCTTCACTGGAGCCGCGTGTGGGGTCGAGACCCGGCGGTTCGATCGCCAGACCGATCGAGAGGGTATCCCGAACTTCAGCGGCCCTGGAAAACCCCTGAAGGGAAAATCCCATAAGGCTAATGGCCAGAAACGGCAGAGTGGTCAGCAGGGTTTTCAATCAGGCGCTCCGCGAACTTGCAGCCTTAGGGCGCAGGAACACGGAAAATAGGGCGTTCGTCGCCCGAGTAAAAGGGGGGCTTTCAGGGATGGGGGATCGTACTGTCGATCCGGGAAGCAAGCTGCTCCACGAGGTCACGCGTCAGGGCGACCTTGCCCGCATCGGTCGCCACGGAGCCCTGTGCGGTGAAAGAGCCCCGGCTGCGCAGAATGGCTTGATGGGTGTCTGAGGGGACTACGGCCCAGTCGGCCTGCAGGGCGCCCTGACCGTTGCTGTCGAGATCGAGCCGGTTGATGTTGACGGCAAGCCGGAGCGTCGGAGTTTCGGCCAGTGGTTGTGTGGTGACGATATAATGGGGCCAGTCCTGCCCCAGGCGGGCGGCCAGAAGATCCGTCACGCCCTGCGACAGGCGGCTTCCCCACCGCCCATTAGGGCTGCGGTCAAGCTGGTCGCCGTGGCGGGTCATGATATCCTGATTGTCCAGATAATCCGGCAGGGCGACGCGTGCGACGTTCAGGACCGGAGCCGTAGCGGGGAGGGGGGTATTGCTGTTCTGGGCTATGGCGGGTGCGCCAAGCGTATAGAACTGAACCGGTGGAGCGGCACAGCCTGACAGCAGGGCCAGCGTCAGAAGGGCGAAAGGTGCCGCAGATCGTATCATGAGCCGTGTCACGGGGCTGGTCTCCGGGAAAAACGGGGAAAGACGGGTGGTGCGGCTCACTGCCGGCGTCCCGTGAGGAGAAGCTGCGGGTTATGTTCGACGTCTGTGGCGAACCCGCGCAGGGCCGAGGCTGCAGCGGCGATATCACGCAGGCTGGCTTCGAGATTGGTCCGGTCCGCCGAGCGCGGAGAGGTCATGTTTTCCAGATTGGCGAGGCTTTTCGTGGCCTGCTGAACTGCCTCATTGCTGCTCTGGAGGACTGCGTGCAGTTCACGTCCGCGCGCATCAAGCTGCGACGTTCCTGCATTGGCCAGACGGTCTACACTGAGAAGCGTACGCGTTATGGCAGGTTCGAAATCCGTTATCGCCTTGCGGGTCGCATCGACCATGTCGCGACTGTGGTCCGAGGTTTCGCGAATGCTCTGGATCAGTGCAGGCAGATCTTTGTCGAGCTTGTCCGAAAGCTGACGAACCGAGGCCAGTGTGGCGTCGGCGTTCTCGCCGATCTGTTTCAGGGGTAGGTCCTGAAGGCTCTGCGTCATGGCGGCTATGGTGGACTGTCTGGTCGGAATTTCCGTAACATGGGCGATATCAGGGTGGAAAACCGCAGGGGTCGAGGGAGAAAAATCCAGATCGATTTCGGACGTTCCCGTAACGAAGCTCTTGAGGTTCATCTCGCCGCGCAGTCCCTGCCTGATAAGTTCCTCCAGATTGGGAAGACGGTGGCTGCTGTTGGTCAGGATGATGTCGTCCGGTCGCATCGTGACATAGACTGGAATATAGGCGTCTTTGGTGACGGGATTGTATTCAATGACGACGCGGTCCACCGCGCCGACCTGAACGCCACGGAATGTGACGGGAGAGCCTACGGCCAGACCCGACGAGGCCCCATGAAACACCAGAACGGCTTTCGTCGTCCGGGCGAAAGGATGGAAATTGCCGAACAGGACAAAGGCTGCGACGAGGAGGCCTGTCCCTCCAAGGACGAAAGCACCGACAAGAGCCTGCCTGTTCATTACGTATTTCCTTCTTCGTCGTCGCGTTCGCGGTGCATGAAGGCATGCACCTGTGGGTCCGTACAGGTATCGCGCAGATCTCTGGGGGAGCCATGGGCGATGGGAATTTTCGTTTTGGCATCCAGAAAGATGCCGTCGTCGGCGATATGGAACAGGCTCGACAGTTCGTGGCTGACGATGATGATTGTTGCACCAAGGCCGTCCCGCAGGTTCAGAATCAGGTCGTCGAGGCGGGCGGACGTGATCGGATCGAGGCCTGCGGAGGGTTCATCAAAAAACAGAATGTCCGGATCGAGGGCGAGGGCGCGCGCCAGACCGGCGCGTTTGCGCATGCCACCGCTGATTTCTGACGGATAAAGATCAATCGCCTGCAACATACCGACGAAACCCAGCTTGAGTTCCACGAGGCGACGGATGACGGGGGGCTTGAGGTCCGTGAACATCTGCAAAGGCAGCGCAATGTTCTCGCCAATGGTCATGGAACTCCATAACGCGCCGCTCTGAAACAGGACGCCGAAGCGGTGGTTCAGATCGGTGCGATGGGCGTCGCTTCCGGCCCAGTAGTCTTCGTCCCCGACACGATATTCACCGGCGGACGGTCGCAGGAGGCCGATCATGCTTTTGAGCAGGGTGCTTTTGCCGCAGCCGGAGCCCCCCATAACAGCGAAGATGCTGCCTTTGCGTACATCGAGCGAGATGTTCTTCTGGATGACCTTCGGCCCGAAGGAGAGTGTGACATCGCGCAGGGACAGGACGGTCTGGTCAGGCATGGCGGTCAGATTCCCAGAACATCGGCGATGACGGCGAAGATTGCATCAATGGCGATGACACCCACAATGCCGACAACCACGGCCCGTGTGGCGGCAATGCCGACATCCGCAGCAGAGCGTCCGGCCTTCAGGCCGATCCGACAGCTTGTCAGGCCAATGAACGCGCCGAAAACGAGGCTTTTGACAAAACCGAATATGAACTGACCGATCCCGAAGGCCGTGATCGTCTGGTGAAAATAGCCAGCTGCCGTGATGTCGAGCATCGAAATGGATACGACAAAGCCGCCCAGCATCCCGATGAGGCATCCATACAGGTAAAGAAACGGCATCGTGATGATAAGGGACAGGACAGCAGGCAGGATCAGATAGGTCGAAGGCTGAATGCCAAAGACATTCAGGGCGTCGATCTCCTCGTTGCCCTGCATGGTGGAAATCCGCGCGGCATAGGCACCGCCCGTGCGCCCGGCCATGATGATGGCGGTCATGACGGCAGCCATTTCTCGCACCATCGCAATACCGACCAGACTGGCTACATAGATGCCAGCTGCGAATTTCTGGAGTTCCACGGCTCCGACAAATGCGAGAATTGCACCGATGAGGAAATTGACGATTCCGACAATCAGTAGGGCATAGGGACCCGCATCACTGGTGTTAGCCAGAAGATCGCTCAGGCGCATCCGGCTGCGCCCCAGAACGGTCTGAACGGCCCCTTTCGCCGTCAGTGCCGCGAGCTCGGACACTACGCCGACTTCCGTCATGGAGGCGATGGAACGGCGGCCCAAGGCTTCCAGAAACGGGATGCGGAAAGGCTTGTGGTGGACGGGATCGTCCGGAGCCTCGGGCAAAAGCTCCAGAAGCTGACGCATCGGGCCAGGCAATGTCTGCATCTCGAGACTGATGCCAGCGTCATGCGCAACACGTTTGAGATCCCACAGAAAAGCGATCAGCCCCGTGTCCCACGCCTGAATGCCGGAGGTCTGAAACGACAGATGCCCTTCTGGAGTTTTTGGTAGTCCGTCTTTCGGAAAAACCGGAATTGTGCCGGCCCGAGCCTGCCATGTTCCGCTCAGCACCATGACAGTGGAATTCTCTCCCCCTTCAAGACGCCATTGCGGAGCACTTGTCGATGGGTTCAAATTCGGTCCTGTATCGGTCTTGTCTGTCATGGACTCTGCATTTCCGGTCCTGACATCCCCTGGGTCTGCAAAAAAAAATGGAAATCTGGTGGGCGAAAATATCAAGGGTAAGGCAGATGGCTGCCTTGGGTAATACCTTATCGGTTGCAGGGGAAAGATCAATGCTCCTGTTGGTCGGCGAGCATCAAGTATGTTTTTCTGGTTATTTCTGTGATTTGACTGAAATGAAACCTGCATGCTGTCAGGATATTTCTGATAGAATCAGACATTCACGATTTGGAATCCGAAGACCTGTATGGCCAGCCAGCTTTCCCTGATTGTTCCCTTCTACAATGAAGAGGCCGCTATTGGTCACTTTGCGAGGAGTATCCTGCCTGTTATCGACAGCATTGCCGAGACAGGCTGGGAGATTGTTTGTGTGGATGACGGCAGCAGTGATGCCACTCTGCGGGAACTGATCAGGCTTTCGGAAGACGACCGGAGATTCCGGGTTCTTGAACTGTCCCGCAATTTCGGCAAGGAAGCGGCACTGACAGCTGGTCTCGATGCGGCAACGGGAGATGCTGTCATTATTATTGACGCGGATCTTCAGGACCCACCTGAAGTCATCCCCGAGATGGTGCAGGCCTGGCGTGAGGGGGCGGAGGTCGTGCTGGGCAAGCGGATTGATCGGTCCAGTGACAGCATGCTGAAACGCAAAACCGCAGCGTGGTTTTACGCGCTGCACAACCGGCTCGCCCATATCCGGATCCCGGAAAATGTGGGTGATTTCCGCCTGATGGACCGGTGTGTGGTTGAAGCTCTGCGCAAACTTCCGGAACGCCAGCGCTTCATGAAAGGTCTGTTCGCGTGGGTCGGGTTCCGGACAGTCACCATTGATTACGTTCGTGCACCCCGTGCTGCGGGAACGACAAAGTTCTCGGGTTATTCGCTGTGGAATTTTGCTCTTGAAGGTTTCACCAGCTTTTCCTCCGTTCCCATTCGGCTGTGGACATATCTGGGAACCATCGGCGCGGCGCTGGCCATTCTTTACGCAATTTTCATTGTTTTCCGCACGATACTCTGGGGCAATTCCGTGCCAGGTTACGCGTCCCTGTTTGTGGCCATCATCTTTTTCAGCAGTGTTCAGATCATCAGCATTGGCATGTTGGGGGAATATATCGGTCGCATTTACATGGAGACGAAGCAGCGTCCGATCTACGTCCTGCGACGTAAGTACTGAGACGGAAGACCGGGCACGGTCGTGCCCGGTCTCAGGAGCTTTCAATCCAGTCCGATGACTTTGAGGCTGAGGAGCGCAATTCCCAGAAGACGCGGATCCTGTCCAATACGCACCGGGTTGCTGATCTGTAACTGCAGGCTTGCAGACTGTGTCTCGGGGGTTAGGGGGAAATCGGCTTTATAGTCCGCCTCGTCGGGCTGTACGTCCCATTCGGCGATCTGTGTGCCGTTCAGGAGAACACGGACATGCTGGGGCGTGCCGGGTGTAGAGTGCATCCGCAGTACGAGATTTGCCCTGTGAACCTCTGCAGGCAGATGCAGGTAAAGGCTGGGATCAGGCGTCTCGCTCCACACGCCCCAGTCTTCGGGGGCAGACCAGCCACTTTCCAGAATTTCTTCGTTCCTAAACTGCGGGCCGGCAGTAACAATCTCCTGACCGATCGGCAGGACAGGCGCCTGCAGCGCAGGCGACAGACCTGCGGGAAAGGGCACGTCTGCTGCAACGCAGAAGGTCGCTTTGTCCATGACTCCGCATTGCGCATGTTGCAGCCTCGACCAGCTCAGGGCGTGAATGCGTTGCGATGTGCCGGTCAGAATGACAAGGGTTTGTCGATCAAGGGGGTGAGGCTGTTCTGCCGACATATGACAGGCGGCTTCCGGCATCAGTCTTGCTGTATACATCGTGTTGACCGAGGCGTTTTGGAGCGCCGCCGCATACAGGAACCGCATAATATAACGCGAATCAGCGCTATCGCATTCCAGTCTGGGGTGGATTTCGATTTTGTCGAAGGGCTTCATCAGCGCCAGAGACTCACTGTCTTCTGGAGCGGGCGGAGTAAGGATCGTATTTTCAACCCATTGGACACCTTGGCGCATGCCAAGGGTATCCTGCCATTGCAGCGTTATTCCCGCGAGCAGGACCAGAGGCCAGACCTTTGGCCAGACCCGGCACAGAATGTAAATGCCGCCAATCATCATCACATACGCAACCGGCCAGAACATACGTCCCGAAGAGCGCATCTGCTCCGCGCCCGGCATAGTAAAATGTGTCAGCAGGACGGGAATATGCAGGAAATAGACGCGGTTTGAAACGGCGATGGCCGTTAGCGCCAGGCATGCCAGAAAAAGGCCGACATGCTGTTTTGTCAGTTGTATGAGAAGTGCGATGCCCTTGCGGTTCAGCAGAGCCATTCCAAGAACAAGCAACACACCGGCACCAAGATACTGATACCCTTCATATTGTCCCCCGGTCGCTTCCGCGAGCTGTATGGGAACGGAAGGAAACAGGCTGGAGTGGGCTGGCCAGAAAGGCGAGGCGAGGTTCATGGAATAGAAACCGTAACCGCCGCCGCTCATTCCTCCCCAGTATCCCAGAGCCGATCCAATAATGACGATCCCCAGCCCTGATGCGGCCGTAGCCATGGCGGCAGGCACAAAGGTTTTCCAGCTTCTGTCCCGCAGCAGGAGTGTCAGGGGAACCGCTCCGAGAACCGCTCCGGTCATCACCATGAGATAGGGATGAATCAGAAGTGTCAGGGTGTTCAGAAGAGCCAGCAGCCACACCGGTCCGGGACCTGCGCCGGGTCGCGTCCCCCTGAAATAAAGACCAATTGCCAGCAGCAGGATCCACTGTCCGCAAAGGGCTGCATGTCCGATCCTGAAGAGAAAGGTCGGAAAACAGGCCGCAAAGATTGCGGCTGCAAGCGCAGGCAGAAGACGTTTTTCGCCCAAGGATCGGAGTGCAAAGACTGCGCAGACTGGTTGCAGGGTCCAGCAGAGTGCAAGATAGAGGGTAATTCCCTGAAGCATGTCTGGGAAAAATGGGTGGACGATTTTCAGGAGCAAGGTTTCAAGGGGAATACTGTCCGTAAGGGCAATATTGGTACCAGGAGACACATTCAGCCGCTGGTCGACCAGGAGAGGCCAGTGCCAGTCCTGTCGCAGAAAATAGATCTGGCCAATAATGTGCTGGATGAAATCTTCCCGGCCGGTCTGGGCATAGGTCGGCACCTGCCCGCGGATTAGCGCCATCGGAAAGCATCGCAGAGCCTGAAAAAGGCCGAACACCAGTGACAGCGTGTAAACTGCAATCCTGTTCATGGACGGCGTGAGGGTCAGGCGTTTTTCAAACAAATGACAATACTCGCAATAACGAATGATTTTCAGAACTGAGCAGCGTCATACAGGAGAAAATTTTCCCATACCATGACCGATGCTACTCTCTGTCCCATTCTGTTGCGTATTCGTAAAAAACAGCTAGTCTTCACGCTCCAGATCAGGAGCGGGGAAAGCAGGAATATGTCAGACAGGCGCGCCGAAGCGAAATATGGTTCTCTGAAACGGCGTCACGTCCTGTTGGGCGGCGCAGCTGTCTGCGTCAGCCAGGTCGTGGCCTGTGCGCGGCCGACGCCGTCTTTCGAGGCGGTGGATGTTCTGGTTCGTGATACCGTCAGGCAAGGGGAAGCGCCGGGTGCTGTTGTCGTCATCGGACATGACGAAAAAATCGTGCACCGGTTCATGTATGGGAAGCGCGCCATTGTCCCAGTTCCGGAACCTCTGAGCTGGGATACGCACTTCGATATGGCGTCCCTGACCAAGCCGACCATGACGGCGCTTTCGGTGATGCAGCTTGTCGAGCAGGGCAGGATGGGTCTGGATGAGCGGGTCAGCCAGTATTTTCCGGAATTTGCGTGTAACGACAAAGGTAACATCACCACCCGCATGCTGCTGACCCATTACTCCGGCCTACCGCCAGATGTGCCGCTGAACGATCCGTGGACTGGCAAGGCCGAAGGCGTGAGGCGCGCCATGACGTCGCCTCTGATCAATCAGCCCGGCGAAAAATTCGTTTATAGCGACATCAATTATATTATGCTGGGGCTGCTGGTGGAAAAGCTGAGCGGGGTGCCGCTCAATCAGTATGTGAAGGTCAATATCCTTGATCCGTTGGGAATGACGGAGTCCGGCTACCTTCCGTCCTCCAGTCTGAGACCGCTCATTGCTCCGACCCAGTATGACGCACAGGGCGTCATGTTACGCGGCGTGGTTCACGATCCGACAGCGCGCAGAATGGGAGGTGTGGCAGGACATGCCGGTTTCTTCTCGGACGCGCAGGATATGTCCCTTTACGCGCAGGCGCTTCTGGATCGGCTGAAAGGACGTCCGAGCCGTTTCCCGCTGCGGCAGGAAACGCTCGTACTTATGACTACGCCGCAACAGCCGACCGGGAAAACGGATCTGCGGGGGCTGGGCTGGGATATCGACACCCATTATTCCTCCCCTCGTGGTGACGTATTTTCCCGACGCTCCTTTGGTCACACCGGTTTCGTCGGCACATCCCTGTGGATTGATCCGGACAGTGACAGCTATGTGCTGATCCTGACGAACCGGGTACATCCTTCAGGCGGCCATAGCGTCGTGAAGCTGCGGCACGACGTTGCCACGGCCGCGGGAAAGGCGCTTGGTCTCTCCGCTCCCGTTTAAAAATACCTGTAGGGTCCACCCATTCTTCATACGCCCCGCACTTCTGCCAGAAGCGTGTCGAACGTCTCCCCGTTGGGAGATGTTCCGGGAATGGAGAGCCAATTCTGGCGCGACAGCAGACCGTAGGCTTCGTCGGCGATCTTCTTGAACGTGTCCCACGGCATGAAGGTCCGCGTCCCCCATGTATTGAAGAAAAGCCCTTCAGGATCGTAGCCGACAAGCGCAATCGCGTGACCACCCACCGGGGTTCTGTTGGAAATGGCGTTCCAGTCCCACGTTGCGCCCAGGGGCAGATCCATGAACCCCTGCGGAACCTGAACGCCTGCGAGTACGCCGCCCAGATAGCAGATGCCGCGCCGGATGCCATCGCAGTCCTGAGGATCGATCGTGCCATAGGCGGTCAGGTAGTCCAGTGTCTGGCCAGGGCGGTGAAGGCCCTCGCGCAGCCAGAAATTCAGCTCGTCCAGCAGGACTGTCCCGTTGTCCCGTGCACCTGTCTGTGGGTCAAAACCGGTGACGGCTGCGTAATTGTTCAGCACCATGCTTGTGGGCAGCACGACCAGTGCCTGTGCGGCATGGGTCCATGTCGCTGTCAGGGCGGCCTGGGCTGCGAAGGCGCAGCATCCGTAGCGGTCGTTTCCCCACATCTGGTAGGGTACGCCTGTGGACCAGTCTTTCTCCGCTGGAACTGCCGGAAGGCGCGAGGCCAGCATCGGGGCGAGGCGATAGGTACGTGGGTCATGTCTGGGGGTAAGCTTGCCAAGGCATCGGGACATGGGGAACTCCGGCAGGGAAACACAAACATCTGGGAGGAGCGGTTCAGGTGAACCGCTCCCGTATCGGGACTGTTGGATTGAGGCTCAGACGCCCTGATAGATCCGGGCGCGGATCAGTTCTGGCGTTTCTGCCGGAGCGGCGAAAGGAGCGGCCGTTACGCCAGTAAGGGCTTCGACCAGCGGAATCATGGCAGCAACCGTGGACATGTAGCCTGCGGTTGACGGCGAGTAGGCCTTCACGATGGGCGTTGCGATGGCCAGCAGGGTCTGAAGATCCGTTCCAAGGCTCTTGGCCCAGTCCTTGCCGGTGGCAATGGTGATCGTGCCATTCGAATTGGCCGCGACCTGTGCCGAGACGCTCTTGATCTGGGCGATCAGGTTGTCGAATTCCGCCTTGTCTTTGGCGGACAGGTGGCTTTCGAGTTCGGGAATGCTTTCGATCGCCTGAACCGCGTAGGCAATGGCTGCGGCATCGTTGCTCAGGGCGCTCGTGTTGAACGAGGCCGTGTTCGCGGTCGTGGTGCAGGCGCTCATGGAAACGAGAAGAACGGTGCCAAGGCCCAGGGCAATAAGACGGTTACGAATCATTAAATGCTCCACACATAAAAAAACCGCCCCGAAGGCGGCTGCGATTAATGAAAATATCTGCAGGAAAAATTCGAAAATCAGTCGGTACGTCTGGGGACCTCACCGGCCTTGGGATGTGTCGAGGCCACGTCCAGTCCGAGTTTTGCGGAGTCATTGGCCCGCGAGGAACCGACCGGAACCATGATTGCTTTCGACCCCGGCTGATACGCACTGGTGTTCCAGCCTTTGGCCTGCGCCACGGCGCTGACGATCTGAAAGAGCGGCAACAGCTTTGACGTGCTGGCAGGGGGTTTCCAGAAGCGAAGAGCCAGGGCGGCCGCAGCGATCAGGAAAGTTACGATTGAAACGATATCGCCAGCATATCTGGCGGGCAGATAGGGCAGGATTGTCTGGAACAGCGCTGTCCAGTCCATTGTTGCCTCCGACTAAGAAAACACCGCTCCTAAGGCGGCTGTGCCAACACACTCTCCCGGTCTAGGGAGTGGCGTTCGCGCGCGCCAACGAGAAAATGACGTCAAGTGCCAACTGACTGGTTTTGCGCCTTTTCCAAAGGCAGGGGCATGCGTTTGACGATCTGTCGTGAAGGCCATACGGTTCGACACCATCACGAATGTCACAGGCGATTTCATGGCTTTCAATTTCAGGCTCGCCGCAGTTGCTGCGGTTTCGGCTTTCTCTCTTTCTGCTGAAGCACATGCGGCTGCGACGAACCCGTTTTTTTCGGCAAGTACGCTGCCTTTTCAGGCGCCCCGCTTCGATCAGATCAAGGACAGCGACTACGCCCCGGCGTTCGAACGCGGCATGGCCGAGCATCTGCGCGAGATCAATGCGATTGCCAATAATCGCGCGGCCCCGACCTTCGACAACACCATTGAAGCAATGGAGCGGGCAGGTCAGACGCTCAACCGCGTGCAGATGACGTTCTATGGTGTCTATCAGGCCAATACAAACGATGCGCTGGACAAGGTGCAGAGTGCGGAAGCCCCGCGTCTGACGGCTCATGAAGATGAAGTCTATCTCAACGCAAAGCTCTTTGCGCGTGTGAAATCGCTTTATGACCGCCGGGAAAAGCTGACACTGACACCCGAACAGGCGCAGCTCCTCGATATTTATTATCAGCAGTTCGTACATGCCGGAGCGCAGCTTTCTGCGGCTGACAAAACGAAGCTGCGTGCGATCAATACGCGGCTGTCCAATCTCGAAACGCAGTATGAGCAGAAGCTGATTGCGAGCGCCAAAGCGGGTGCGCTGGTCGTGGATAACGAGAAAGCGCTGGCGGGTATGGACGCGAATGCGATCGCCTCCGCCGCCAAGGCTGCGCAGGAGCGCAAACTCACGGGCAAGTGGGTTATCCCGCTTCAGAACACGACGCAGCAGCCTGATCTCTCATCCCTGACCGACCGCGATACGCGAAAGGCCCTTTTTGACCAGAGCTGGACGCGGGCGGAAAAGGGAGATGAGAACGACACCCGCGCCACGATTGCTGAACTGGCGCAGCTTCGGGCACAGAAAGCCGCACTTTTCGGATATCCGAATTTTGCTGCCTATACCCTGTATGACCAGATGGCCAGGACGCCGGAAGCCGCTGAAAACTTCATGCAGCAGCTTGTCCCGGCAACAGCTGCGGAACAGAAACGCGAAGCAGCGGTTCTTCAGGAGACCATTCGCAAGGATGGCGGCAGGTTTGATCTGAAGCCCTGGGACTGGGAGTATTATTCCGGTCAGGTACGCCGTGCGAAGTACAATCTCGATCAGGATGAGATCAAACCGTATTTCGAACTCAAAACGGTCCTGACAGATGGCGTGTTCTTCGCTGCCAATCAGCTCTATGGCATTACATTTCAGCAGCGGACGGACATTCCTGTTTATCAGCCGGATGTCATGGTCTTCGAAGTTCATGACAAGGACGGTTCTCCGCTTGGTCTGATGTATTTCGATTACTTCAAGCGGGATAACAAGTCGGGCGGTGCCTGGATGTCCAACTTTGTCGGGCAGTCGAAGCTGCTGGGAACGAAGCCGGTCATCTATAACGTTGCCAACTTCACCAAGGCCGCTCCAAGTCAGCCGCAGCTCATCACCTCCGATGATGTGACGACCATGTTCCACGAATTCGGCCATGCCCTGCACGGCCTGTTTGCGGACCAGACGTATCCGTCGCTTTCCGGCACCAGCGTGGCACGGGATTTCGTGGAGTTTCCGTCCCAGTTCAACGAGAATTGGGCGTTGGATCCGAAGGTCCTGTCGCATTACGCCCGCCACTACAAGACTGGGGCTCCGATGCCGGCAGCACTGGTTGAGAAAATCCGCAAGGCTGCGCATTTCAATCAGGGCTATGCACTTGGTGAAATCGTCGCCGCAGCCGAACTGGATATGAAATGGCACGGCCTGCCGGTCTCGGCTCCGCGTCAGGATGTGGATAAATTTGAAAGCGAAGCGCTGAACGGCACGGGGCTGGACGTTGCAGCCGTTCCCCCGCGTTATCGTTCCAGCGATTTCCTGCATATCTGGTCCAATGGCTATTCCGCTGGTTATTACGCCTATCTGTGGACGGAAATGCTGGATCAGGACGCGTTTGCCTGGTTTCAGGATCACGGCGGTCTGACGCGTGAGAATGGACAGCGCTTTCGCGACATGATCCTCTCAAAGGGGCATACGATGGATTACGGCCCGATGTTCAAAGCCTTCTACGGCAAGGATCCTGACATCACCCCGATGCTTGTTCATCGTGGTCTTGTGTCTGAATCGGGCAAGTAATCGCGGTCGGGAAGAAATTACAATCTTCTTCCTGACTTTTCATACAGGACTCAGGAGCAGACGATATTGATGCGCAGAATGAATGTCATGTCGTCTTGCGGTCCGCTTCTGGCATTTCTGGGTGTACTGTATTTCAGCCTTAAAGCGTTCTATGGCCTCGGAGCACCATCTTTCGGAGATGAGTCCGGACATATGCTGGGTGGATTGGCCATAGCGAAAGGTGATATCCTGTATCGGGACTACATTGACGCTCATGGCCCCCTGATTTTCATTCTGTCCTGGAGTGTCGGTCTGTTTGCCGACTTCCGTCACGCGTATCTGATGCGTCTTGTTTCTATTATCTGTACGATAGGAACTGCCGTTGCAGTATTCTATTCTCCGGTACTTCAGAAAAATTCTGCCCGGTTTCTTGCCGTTGGCATGTGGCTTGCCGCGATGGCTGCTCAGTGGACGGTTCAGGCTTTCAACATGGACAGCTACTGGACTGTTGGCGGGGATCTTCTCGGCTGTGTAACGGCGCTGGTAGCTCTCCCGCTATTGCTGGGAGAAGACATTGGAAGATGGCAGGCGCGATGCGGGGGCGCCTGTCTCGCTCTTCTGCCTCTGACAGCCTATTCCTTTGCTCCAACTGTTGTCCTGATGGGCTTGTCTGTTCTGGCTGTACGCCGTCCCGGATACGGAAAGGCTGTTCCTCACCTTCTCGCCGGGGGCGGGGTAGCGATTGGTGTCTGTCTGTTCTGGATGTTGCTTTATGGTGATCTGGGGGGGATGATCGCCTATCACTTCATTGCAAACCAGTTCTATTATGCCCTCTATATCGACGTTGGTCCGGGACCGCTGGCCCGAAGCCTCATACCGTCGCTTCAACAGGCCGCCCTTGTCCAGTCTCTGGCTACGATCTGTTTCTATTGTGGGGGTATCCTTCTGTTTGCGACATCCCGGCACCGGCTGGCCGTCCTGTTATTCTTGGGTGCTGTGCTCATGACACAGGTGCGTGGGGCGATGGGCTTTCAGGACGGCACATTCGTCATGGGCGCCCTTACGCTTTGCGTTCTCATGGTGATGCGGATTGCACAGTCGCGCGAGACCATAGGCGTTCTGATCGCGGCATTATTCTGCATCATGTTTGTCACGGGCCTGCGGCAGGCAACGTCTTCCCCCTATGCAATGAACCGTGAGCAGCAGCGGGAGGTCGGTTTTCATCCAATCCGTGAGAATACGGATGTCGGCTTTGTTAAAGTTATCCAGAAATACTCCGGTCCGAAGGAGAGGATTCTGGTTATTCCATATAATCCGGATGTTTATATTTATGCAGGTCGCCTCTCCATGAGGAAATATCATGAATATCTTCCATGGGAAGCAGACTATGGCCGCCACCCATGGTTTGGATATAAGCGCGATTTGTGTGTGGATCTCTCCGCTGATCTTCCGCCCGTTATATATTTTGATGATTACCGTGTCTGGGGACGATGGAGCGCAACGGATTACATGCCCTGCGTCCTGAAAGTTCTCGCGCATGATTATCAGCGGGATCCGGTTGAAAAAAGCGTCTATATCCGTCGTGACCGGCTGGATCGCGACATTATCAAGACCGGGAACCCGGCCTTACAGTCTCAAAATACCCAATGAAAGTAATGCCTGTCATGAAGCAGAAAACCTTTTCCCGCCGCATTCTCTTTCTTGCCACCGCGCTGACGGCTGGTCTGCTGAATCCCGTCGCGGGATACGCTGATCCTTCAGCAGATATCAGTCCGTCGCGGATGTCGGAAGCAATGAAGGTTTTGTCTTCGGACCGGTTTGAAGGCCGTGCTCCGGGAACGGAAGGGGAGAAGGTTACGGTTCCCTGGCTGATCGAACAATACAAGGCGCTGGGACTTGAGCCTGCGGGCGAAAATGGCGGATGGACGCAGGATGTCCCCATGCTTCGAACCAGAACCGGTGCGACGGGATCTGTTGCGGCCCGGACTGGCGGCAAAACGCTTTCTCTTGCTCAGATGAAGGATATCTACCTCTCGACCCTGTTGCCCGAGGATCGGCTGGCCGTCAAAAATGCGCCAATGGTTTTTGTCGGCTACGGTGTCCATGCGCCGGAGCGCCACTGGGATGATTTCAAGGGTGTGGATCTCAAGGGCAAGGTCGCGATTTTCCTCGTGAACGACCCTGATTTCGATGCCGCCCCCGGCGAGCCCGTTTCAGGACGTTTTGGCGGAAAAACCATGACGTATTACGGCCGCTGGACCTATAAATACGAGGAAGCGGCCCGCCGTGGTGCCGTTGCGGCTTTGATCGTCCATGATACGGCTGGCGCTTCCTATCCGTGGAGCACCGTGATCGCGCCGGGTGGTGAAGCCTATGATGTGGAACATGGGGCCAGCGAAAGCCGCCCCGTGCCCGTTCAGGGCTGGCTTGAGGGAAAAGCCGCGGATGCACTGTTCCGGCAGGCGGGGCTGGATCTTGAAACGCTTCGCATCAAGGCACGCTCGGAGGATTTTCGGCCGGTCACTCTGAAGCACACGGCATTCTCGGCCGATCTTCCGGTTACGGTTGACCGCCTCAAGAGCCAGAACGTGCTCGCGAAGATCACGGGTGCGAAATATCCGGATGAGACGGTCATGTTCGGCGCCCACTGGGATGCTTACGGCAAAAGCACGGATGCGCAGGGCAATACGGTCATCAGACGTGGTGCGATTGACGATGGCTCCGGTATTGCAGCGCTTTTTGAAATTGCCCGGGCTTTCAAGGCAGGACCGAAACCCGATCGGACGGTCCGTTTCGCCGCCTGGACGGGCGAGGAGCGGGGCCTGCTGGGTTCAGGATGGTATGTGGCCCATCCGTTGGCCCCGCTGGATAAGACCGCGGCCAACCTGACGATGGATGTCCTGCAGATGGCCGGCCCTGCGCATAACGCCTTCATTATCGGCGCAGGGCAGAACACCCTGCAGGACCAGTTTGCGGCTGCGGCATCGCTTCAGGGACGCACGACCCAGCCGGAAGCGATGCCAGAACGCGGGGCGTTTTACCGCGCCGATCATCTGCCGTTCGCACGCGCGGGTGTGCCGGTTCTTGCGGTGATGGACATGGCCGGGAAGTTCGATCTCGTGAAAGGTGGGACGGAAGCAGGCGGTAAATGGCTGACGGCTTACATGGCCTGCTACCATCAGGCCTGCGACGCCTGGAGCCCGGACTGGGATGTCAGGGGCGCTGCGCAGGACGTCTGGGCCGTCTGGAAAGTCGGACATGACGTGGCGTTTTCGCATGACTGGCCGCAGTGGAATGCTGGTTCTGAATTCGCTGCGATCCGTCAGAAAACCGCGCCTTCGACTGTTCACTAACCCGTCTTTGCCGGTTCCGTCAGAGTGTCCAGGGCGGGACCGGCCCATACTGTTCCAGCAGAAAATCAATCATCGCCCGGATTTTGAGCGGGACATGGGGTGTCGGGGCATACACTGCGTGCAGTTCCGGCCCTGTCATCGTGGGCACGTCCAGTGACAGAGGCACCAGCCTGCCGGATTTCAGTTCTTCCGAAACGATGAAAAGCGGCTGATAGATGATCCCCTGTCCCGCAACGGCGGCCTCTCGCAGAATATCGCCATTATTGGCGCTCATCGGCCCGCTGACCATGACAGTCCGTTCGCCTTTGGGGCCAAAACTCCAGCGGGTCGCGCCAATCTCCTGGCCCAGGGTGTAGCCCAGACACTGATGCTCCTGAAGTTCGGCGATGGTGTGAGGCGTGCCATGCCGTTTGAGATAGGATGGTGCGGCACAGACCACGAAATCTATCTGAGCCAGCGGGCGCGAGCGTAATGCGCTTGGCGGCATTCGCCCGATACGAAGGGTCAGGTCCCACCCCTCCGTGATCGGATCAATCCTGCGGTCATCAAGTCCGAGTTCAACCGTAACGAGGGGATGGCGCTGGCTGAATTGCGGCATGATCGGGCCGACATGCCGGATAGCGAACGAGACCGGCGCATTCAGTCGCAGAACGCCCCGGGGTTCCTGATTTTCGGCCGAGACTTCCTGCTCCATGTCTTCAAGATCCGTGAGGATCTTCTGGGCGCGGATCAGCAACAGACGTCCAGGTTCCGTCAGCGAGAGCCTGCGGGTGCTGCGATGAAAGAGCGAGATGCCCAGCCGGCTTTCCAGAGCCGCGATGTGTTTCGTTACCATCGTCTGCGAAAGGCCAAGCGAGCGGGCAGCTCCGGAAAAGCTTCCCTGAGCCACAACCTTTGCAAACACCTGCATGCTGGCGAAACGATCAAGCATTTATCTCACACTCCTGGTGTCAGATCATTTTCCAAAACAGGGAATTATTCTTTCCCGGAGAGGGTGGCAACATCCGTTTTGCCGAATAAAGAGGGAGGTTGTGAAGATGTTGCAGGAAAATCAGGAGAGCCGACAGCCTGTTCTCTTTCTGCCGCATGGCGGTGGCCCATGCTTCTTCATGGAATGGGGAAGCACATGGGACCGCATGGCAGCCTATCTTCGCTCTGTCAGTGGAACGCTTCCCCGTCGGCCGGATGCGATTGTCGTCATGTCCGGGCACTGGGAAACGGACGGGATGCGTGTCGGGTCGGCGCCTCATCCGTCGCTGATCTATGACTATTACGGTTTTCCTCCTCACACCTATCAGCTTGAATATCCCGTGCCGGGTGCGCCTGATGTCGCAGCGAAGGTGCTCGGTCTTCTGAGCGCTGCGGGTGTTTCCTGCGCCGCAGACCCGGAGCGGGGGCTGGATCATGGGGTGTTCATTCCGTTCATGCTGGCATTTCCCGACGCCAGTGTCCCGGTTGTGGAAATTTCTCTTCCCAGAACGATGGGCGCAGCGGATGTCCTGCAGCTTGGGCAGGTTCTGGAGCCTTTGCGGAGCGAAAACATCCTGCTGCTGGGCACCGGCATGACGTATCATAACATGCGTTATCTGATGCGGCCGGATGCTGTGTCAGATGCCCGGTCCGTCGCGTTTGATACCTGGCTTCAGAACGCGATTGAAGCGCCTTCCGACCTTCGCAGAAGTCGCCTTGTGGACTGGGAGCGTGCTCCTTTCGCACATGATTGCCACCCTGAGCCGGAGCATCTCCTGCCGTTGATGTTTGCCGCCGGTGCGGCGGGAACTGATGCAGGGCATCGTGATTATAGCGATGTCATCATGGGAAAAGCCCTCTCCGGTTTCCGGTTTGGCTGACGCCTTTACCTTCACACATATGAAAGATCGCAAGCCCATGAACACATATTTTTTCAAGAACGCCGGCGCAGTCTTCGCCGCGGCACTTCTGTCTTCCAGCGCTTTCGCCGCCACGCCAGCAAGCGTGCCGTCAGGTGCCTATTCGGTCGAGACCAGCCATACGCAGATCGGGTTTTCCGTCCTGCATTTTGGTTTCACCTATTATTCCGGCCAGTTCTCTGGCGTTACGGGAACGCTCCAGCTTGATTCGGCCCATCCCGATGCCTCGCATCTGAACGTGACCATTCCGGTTTCAAGCGTCTCGACCACCAGCACGGTTCTGACGGGTGAACTCAAGAACGGCGAGTGGTTCGATGTTGCGAAATATCCGGAGGCAACGTTCGTCTCGACGCAGGTTCGCCAAACAGCTGCGGATGAAGCGCTGGTTACCGGGAATCTGACGCTGCATGGCGTGACGCATCCGGAAGTTCTGCACGTCCATTTCGTGGGAGCCGGCGTCAATCCGATGGACAAAGCCTATACGGTTGGTTTTCAGGCACAGGCAACAATCCATCGGAGCGATTTTGGGGTAAAGAAATATGTCCCCTATGTCGGCGATGATGTGACGCTGACGATTGCCGGAGCGTTTGAAAAGACTGCCGGAAAGTAACGCGCATAAAAAAACGGCCCATGAAGATGGGCCGTTTTTCGTTTTTTCAGTCTGTCTGGAACACTCAGGATGCCTTGCGCACTTTCCAGCCAGTTTCCTTGAGACAGAAGCCCAGACCGATGGCAATTCCGATCCCGATGACCAGGGGCAGGAAGGCCGTATGGAACTGCTCCATCGTTTCCGGCGCAGTCTTGCCCATCAGGGCGGAAACGAGCGGGGACATGATCCCGGTCGTCCCGAAAACAAGGAAGTTCATGACGCCTGCGGCCGTTCCCTTGACCTCTGGCGGATTGACTTCCTTCATCGAAGAGAACGGGATCATGGCAGCACCTGACGCAATCCCCATGACCAGCGCTACGGAATAGTGCGGCAGCACCCCGACCGGGACATAAAGGGCACAGAGCGAGGCCGCCAGCAGAACCACCGCGCCGCCGATCAGAACAGGTTTGCGGCGACCGATCTTGTCGGAAATCCAGCCCAGAAGCGGGCAGCCAATGACCCACCCGATGGGGACCATCGAGACGTCCGTGGCCGCAAAACCCATTGTCGTATGCTCGCCCTTGCTCAGCATCAGCGCCCCCCAACCCAGTGCGCCAATCGTTGTCGGGACGAACAGCAGACCACCGGCAAGTCCTGCGATCCAGCTCTGCGGATTGGAGAAAATGATTTTGAACGGGCGCATCAGGTTGGCAACGGACATGTCGCCATGATGATGGTCGCTGTCTCCCGTATCGCGCGGCATGACGAAAAAGACGGCAACAGCAAGCAGAAGGCCGATAGCGCCGAAGCCCAGCCAGACAGACTGCCAGGGAATGTGGAACGAGCCGTGCGGATCAATCAGGATGCGGGTCGGCTTGGAGCCAAATGCGGCTCCTGCCATGCCCATGCACTGGGTTAAACCCACGAAAAGCGCCAGTGTCCGGGCTGGAAGATAACGCGCGGCAACGTAAGAAGCGCCCACAAAAGCACAGATCGCGCCAATGCCCTGAATGATGTAACCACCAATCCCGGCGACCAGACTGCCCTGACCGAAAATCAGGCATCCGACGCCGGTTACGGCAATGAACATCGGCATGATTGCATGCGCGCCATACCGGTCCAGCAGCACACCTACAGCCAAAGCCATCAGCGCGTAGACAATATAATAAGATGCAATCATCAAACCGAGATGGCTGTTGCCCCAGGCCTGCGTCAGTTCATCCTGCATGATCCCGGGAGCGGAGCGGATGGCATATTGATAGAAGTAAAACAGCGCGCACAGGAACCATGACAGCACATAAAGCGGCTGAAGTTTCTGCGGTTGTGCCGGAGCCGGATTCAGAGGCCGGGGAGGCGCCTGAGATGTTGTGCCAGACATGAAATTCTCCAGGATGTCATGGATGGTCAATCAGACCGGAAACCATGACCGTGAGGGGCGCAAAGTCTTGAGCTGGAAAGCGAAATTCTGTTTCGGGGGGTAAGAGTATTTCTCCAGACATCATTGCTGGAACGGGTAATATCGGAATGTCACATACACCGTATGGCCATAGGTTGTAGGATCGACAGCATGGCCTGCACCGTCATTACCCTTGAAGGCGAACTTCCGGATATAGGTGTACTGAAGCCCGCCCATGACACTGCCGTAATGGCCGTCCAGAAAATGCCACCAGCCGCCCGTTGTCAGGGAAGCCAGCGTTTTTGTCTGGGCGGAACATGTTCCGAATTCGTATTCACAGCCGGACAGGTTCAGATCCGTCGCGCCATAACCGTGCTGAAGTCCGTCCGCGCCGAGATAGGTCCGACGGCCCGCGCTTTCCACGCCCCCATAGGTGTAGAGCAGAACGGAGCGTGCTGGATGGCCCACAAGTCCAAGCGACCCCATGATTTCTGGGACAGGGCTGGGATTTCCATTTTGATCGAATGTCGTATCGGGAATGAGGGTTGGTCCGTAACGTCCCACGCCCTGACCTGCCAGTACGTTACCGGTCAACTGTAGCTTGTCCGTCCCGAGCGGTACGGTCATGCCTGCACCGACGCCGCCGCCGAACTGGGTGTTTTTATGGGTATGATTCTCGCCTGCAGGCTGAATCAGTCCTCGGAACCAGCGGGCCAGACCAAAGACTTCGTAATGCCCGAAAGACGTATCGACAGCCGTCTTGAGAACGATGTCAGGCGCAGGGTTGTAGCTGTACTGCGTATTGGGATTCAGCAGTACACCGCCTGCATTGGAGTAGAAGACGCGCGGTCCGGCCACGCGACCATAGCTTGCGGGAAGGATGCCGCCTGAACTGAGGGAGTCTGAAAAAGCCACGGTTGCCTGCGGGTCTTCAATGGACAGCGCCAGCCAGTACTTCTTATCCCAGTCCTTGGCGATCCGGATCTGGGGAACACGGGTGAAGGTGATGCCCGGGATCTGGTTGTTATCCGTAACGGCCGGAAGCTGTTCCTGACGGGGAATGACACCCTTGGCGTAGTTTGTCGTCAGGCTCCATGCCTGTCCCATGAGGACGTGCAAGCCCCAGTCTTTCTGGGTGAAGGTGAAATAGCCCTGACGCAGCCTGGGTGTATAACCGTTGATCTGCACACTGTTCGTCGTACCTCCGGAACCACCGAAATCTGCTTCAACATAGGCCTGAAGGCGGACGGCTTTGGTTGGATTTGCTTCCAGGAGTGTGGAAAAACGTGTGAGCTGCGCCGAGAAACGCTCTTCGCTCAGTCCGTGATTGGGGCTGTTGGCATAAGGAAAATTGTTCCACGCCGTCGCCGGGCCGCTGGTCAGGTTTGAACTCCTCCAGATATTGGAGAAGTCAATGAAGCCGCCGAGGCGAACGGTCAGATTGCCAATCTGGAACACAGGGGGAAGATGATCCACTTCCGTCTGTGTAATCGCGAGCGGGCTTGATGATGTCAGATCGATTGACGTCCTGTGGGCTTCATTATGCTGGTTTCCCAGCCACTGGAACAGGGGAGAAGGTGTCTGATGTGTGACGGCAGGGGCAGACGCAACAGCCGGCGCAGTGGCACCTGCCGTCACACCAGATGGAGCGAAACCTGCTGTCGAAACTGGCATGATCCCGGGTGTTGGAGCGGTACGTGCCCCCCCTACGCGGGCTTCTTCGATCCTCCCCGCTGTTGCTGTGTGGGCTGCGGGAGGTGTTTTTGTGGTGCCGGAATGTGCCGTGCGTGAAGGGGCTTTGGCGTGTCGACGCTCCTCAATAGCCTGCAACCGGCCTTCCAACATACGCATTTCGGCTTTGATGGCAGCCAGTTCCTGATCATCAGCGCTTTGGGCAAGTGCCGTCGCAGGACTCCCGATAAAAATGACGGCACCCAATAGCAGTCTGCACCGTCTGGGCAGGTGTTGCCCTACGATCCTCAGGCCACCAAAAGGAGACACACTCGGTCCTTTCCTAAATTCAACCGCGCCCTAGCGTCCGCTCCTCGCAAGAGCTATCGGCGGAGACCATCGCAAAGAATACTTACGCGGTTGTGGAAGTTTAAATATTGATTTGGGTCAATATATCAATATTTTTTGGAAATTATGGACCGTTTTATGGCTTGCTCTTCAGTATGGCCTGCGGAGACCCTGGCTGGTGGGTCTGCGCGTGCCGGGACGTGAGCAGCGTGTCGACGTTGCAGATGCCGTGATTTACATCACCATGAGATGAGACATGCTACGCCGAAACGCTCATCAGTGAGTTTTCAGGAAGGATTTTGAAAAAGAACAGAAAATAACAGCCTATTTTTTGACAACGGGTTGCCGTGTAGTCCTGAGGTGGCTGACAAATTGATCATCAACTTCAAGGTGCCCTTTGACCAGATGAGCAGGTGTGAGCGCCAGCCAGTTGTTGAGTGAAATATCCTTATATTGGCCCGTATGGAAAACGTTGATAACCTTGACAGGCTCATCGCCAATATTTTCAATATAATGGGCTAGAGTTCTTGGCACATAACCAACATCTCCCGGAACAAAATCAAATGTTCTTGCGTTATCGACAGCATCAAACACAGTCATTCGAGCTTTTCCGGAGATGTAATATTGTAGTTCATCCGCATCAGGGTGCCAGTGAACTTCGCGCATTCCACCGGGCTCTAGATCAATAATCAAGGCAGCCAGTGTTGTTACGCTAAAATTGCGCGAGTCAATAACCTGCGTGGCTCCTCCCGGATAGGAGGTAGGCGGTGTTGCGGAAGCACGGAAAACATATTTGTCTGTAAAAGTTACGGCACCCAGATCCTGACGGACCTGCTCCAGCGGCGGGGGAACGGGCTGACGGAAAATATACTTCTCGTGCGCCGGTATATTGGCAAATGCAGCTTCCGGAACACCAAAATTTTTCGCAAGAACTTCACGAGGGATATGAGCAAATAATTCGGTTACCAAGAGTGTCTGATTTTCCGAAAAGTTACCATCGTTGAAGACAAGTACAAACTCGGTACCTTCTTCCAGCCCTTGAATGGCATGTGGAAAGCCGGCTGGTGCAAACCACAGATCACCCGGCTCGAGGTCTTCGATCAGTGTCTGACGTTGATCATCCATCAGATAGAAGCGAACTTTCCCTTTGAGAACGTAAGCCCATTCTGCTTCTTTGTGCCAATGCATTTCACGCACGACCCCAGGGGGGAGACGCATATTGACGATTGCGAGTTCTTTCAGCGCTCCCATTTCGCGACAGGTCACTTCCCGTGCCCATCCACCATCTTCAAGACGGTTATGCGCCATCGCAAAAGGAAATTTCAGATTGGGGATCCCGCCCTTATCTGTCGTCGGGGGAAGAAAAATATCCGGGTTCTGCAGTTCAATTTCCGGATTTCGGGGGCCAACAATATCAGCTCCCTTAGAGCCCAGAATTGGCTGTTTCAAATTTTCCATCTGTAAGAACCTTGATTTGAAAGAATGTTAAAAAAATGATATATTTATTTAGACAAATGTGGCGCCAGTTCTCGGATCCGTATTTAAATTTGTTTTATTTGAAAAAATAGTAATTAACACAAGAGAAGTAATGGTTATTATCAATGATGTATTATTGCCTATATATTTATCACAAAAAAATCCAAGAGCGCCGCCACTGGCAAAACCAAACAGAACAAAGAAAAATATTCCTGCCCACATCAAATTGGACTCTCCATTAATTCCATTTTTTTTGAAAAAACTTTGAGCCATAAAATTAAAAGCCATTTGCACAACAAAAGTAACGGCAACATTTCCGTAAAGCATTCCGTGGTCTTTGTGGAATGCGTTCCCCTGCATTCCTGCAACGAAACTGACAGCTACAGCTAAGAAAGCTAATGGGACTGTGTTTGAAAATGAAAAAACTGTAATAATAAATAGTAAAATACATTCAGACCATAAGACAATATTCGAGAAATTTCGTCCCTCTCTCATAAGAACCGTCATCAGTACACCGCATAAGGCAGATCCCAAGCCGAATGCGATAATGGAGCTAAAGGCAAACCAGAATGCGACCCAGTCTCCCTGCACCAGGCGATAACCAACCTGTATGACATTACCGGATTGGACGGTGGCGAAGGTTTGGGCATGAAAGAAGGTCCATGCGTTCATCAGCCCTGCACAGAATGCGAGACTGAAACCAATCTTTCTCTCCTCCATAAGAGGAAATATATTTTTCTGATCAGGAGTTTTATTATGTAAATCTATCATTTTAACTCCTTTTTAAAATAAAAAGAAAATACGTCTGTTTGTAATGTTAAGTTAAAAAACTATTAATTATCATAAATATTATGCATATTCCTTATTATGATTTTTGGAAAACGTTATCAACACTGATAAGTTTCTTCTGGTGTGTCTAATATTTTGATTTGATTTATATCAGGACTTGATAAGAGGCTGGAACGATCAGGGTGAGTCCGATCCCCATGTTCAAAAATCATCAGTATGATCGACAAAGTTGATGACCTTCAGCAGGCTGCGGTCATCAACTTTGCTTTTTGGAGATTTGAAAAATATTTCTAAATTTGTGTAATAAAGTCGTTATTTGTTCTTGTTTTTCTTGTTCTTTGAGCGTTTTTCTTTGGCTGCTTTCTGAGATGGAGCAGATGTTCCACCCTTGGCGCGTTCAATGACGAACTTTGCGTAATCGTCCATATCGCCGTCGAAAGGCACGATCTGGTTGTCCGCAGCCAGCCAGAGACGGTCCGCGACGAGTTCCATGAGCGAACGGTCATGAGTGATGAGAATGACTGCCCCTTCGTAATTGTTCAGTGCATCTAGGAGGGCGCGGCGGCTGTCGATGTCCAGATGGTTGGTTGGCTCATCAAGGATCAGCAGGTGCGGTGCAGCCATGGCCACCATGTTCAGCAGCAGGCGGGCACGCTCACCGCCTGAGAGGGCTTCGACCTTGGTGCCCTGTTTTTCGAAATGAATGCCGAACTGTGCAAGACGGGAGCGGTGGGACTGGTCACTGTCCACCGGACGCGCCTCGCGCATGATATCAAGCGGAGTCTGCTCCGGATCGAGTGCCTCGATCTGGTGCTGATGGAACCAGCCGACTTCAATACGGGGGGAACGGGAGACGTCTCCTGAACGGACTTCGAGAGCGCCTGCGATCATTTTCGCGAAAGTGGATTTGCCGGCGCCGTTGACGCCCAGCAGGCCGATACGGTCGTCCACGTCCAGTCTGAGGTTCAGGTCGCGCAGAATGGCCGGATCGTCTGCGTAGCCCACTTCGACGTTTTCCAGCCGGATCAGTGGGGGAGCGAGTGGACGGGCAGGAGAAGGGAGAAGAAATGGTGAGACGGAGGCTTCAATCGTCGTTTCGATCGGGGCCAGCTTGGCAAGGCGCTTGACGCGACTCTGGGCCTGCGCGGCTTTGGCGGCGGAGGCCTTGAACCGGTCCACGAAGGACTGGAGATGTGCGCGCTCGGCTTCCTGCTTGGCGCGGGTGGCGCTTTGCAGGCGGATTTTCTCGGCTCGCTGACGCTCGAAATCGTCATATCCGCCCGTGTAGAGTTCCAGCTTGCCTTCCGTGACGTGCAGCGTGAAATCGACGGAATTGTTTAGCAGTTCGCGGTCATGGCTGATGATAAGAGCGGAATGGGGATAGCGTGCGAGGCGCGCTTCCAGCCACAGGGCGCCTTCGAGATCGAGATAGTTCGTCGGCTCATCGAGCAGCAGCAGGTCGGGCTCGGCAAACAGCGCGGCAGCCAGGGCCACGCGCATCCGCCAGCCACCGGAAAACTCTGCCATTGGACGGTCGAGATCTGCCGTGGAGAAGCCCAGACCATTCAGGATCTCCGCCGCGCGGGAGGGGGCGCTGTCCGCGTCGATTTCGATCAGGCGCATCCAGATATCGCCCATCCGCTCCGGATCAGCCGTTTCCAGTTCGGCCATGAGGGCTGCGCGTTCCGTATCGGCTGCGAGGATCGTATCAATCAGGCTGATGGGAGTGGCAGGGTGTTCCTGATCCACAGTCGCAACACGGGCCGCGCGGGGGATGACGATATCACCGGAATCCGGCTGGAGCTCACCCTTGATCAGTTTGAAAAGCGTGGATTTTCCGACGCCGTTTCTGCCAACCAGCGAAACCTTGGAGGGATTGGGAAGATTCGCACTTGCACGATTGAAGAACTGTCGTCCCCAGGCGTTGAAGACAAGGTTTTCGATCTGAAGCATGGGGCAGAATGGTCCGGTGGCGGGTAAAACAGGAGAGCCACGTCTATAGCAGTTTTCCCGCCCCGGACAGGGACGAGGCGGATCTTTTCCGCCTCGTTTAGCCGGTTAGCGGGTGTGAGAGGCGAGCCAGTCGTGGATCTGGCTCTGGGCGGCCTGAACGGCTTCCTTGCGGGCGGAAACGGCGTTGACCGCATGGGCCGTCGCGATTTTCGCACCGGTCGTCATGGTGGAAGACGGGTCTTTCTGAAGCTCGGCGAGGATGTCCGGGCTATTGGAATGAGCCGCAATGGCAGGAAGGAACCCGTCCTGTGACCAAGGCGCGAGATGTGTGCGGATTTCGGCTTCGTGCTGGCGGACGAGCTTCCAGACGAGATCCGGATTTTCGCTGGCGGATGCGATTGACGACAGGGCCATTGAAATACGACCGTTCGGAATGGCCCCACTATAGGCCAGTTCGACGTTGCGGCGGATCAGATCAGGGGCCGTGGCGTTGGCGAGAGCCTGAAACAGGCGGAGTTTGAGCTCCGTGGCCTGCGTGTCACGGACTTTCTTGGCCATGATGTCGTAGGTCGCGGCGTCGGCATTTTTCATTGCCAGTGCCGAGACCGTTCCCACCAGATCGGGGCGCAGGGAAGCCGGGTTCTTCAGCCATGCTGCGAAACGACGCTTTGCTTCTGCAAGAACGGCCGGATCGTTGAAATCTCCCAAAGCAGAAATCACGGACGGGCGCAGCATCGTGTCCAGCACGCTTTCATGCGGCTTCTGGTCCCAGCCCAGACGCTTCAGAACAGGGGCCAGACGGCTGCGGGCATAGGCCTGGAATGCGGCGCGGTCCGGGCTGCCGATTTCATAGGTGTCAAGCGTTTCCAGTTTGCCGATGATTTCCTCAAGCGTGGCGATGTCGTGCTCATGCGCGGCTGTCAGGCGGTCCACGAGGTCAAAATAGGACGACAGGTTTCCATGGCCGGCACGGAACTGGGCGAACTGATCGCCAAGGATATTGGCGCGGTCCACGGGTGCAAATTTCGAAATTGAAGCGGCAATTGGCGCGAAGGCGGTGTCGTCGTAATGCACGCGGTAATAGCCGCTCTCGCCCAGATCAAGCTTGAGGGGGGCATCGCAGCGGGGCAGCGTGAAAGTCACGGGCTCTGCGCCGAGGACGAGCTTTCTGGTTTCAAGTCCCGGACCGCCCGCAACGACGGGAATGTTCCAGGTCAGGGCTTTCGCATTCGGGTCGTGGATCGTGAAACGGCTCTGCGTGAGAGTGTATGTCGTCTGGCCGTTCTGGCAGACCGCCGCAACATTGATCTGCGGGATGCCGGGCTGTTCGGTAAAGCTGCGTGCCACCCTGCCGACATCCTGCCCTGAGGCCTTTGACAGTGCATTCCACAGATCCTGACTGGTGGCGCTGCCAAAGGCATGGGCCTTCATGTAGGCGCGCATTCCGTCACGGAAATGGTCTTCGCCCAGCCAGCCTTCCATCATGCGGATGACAAGTTCACCCTTGCCGTAGCTGATACCGTCAAACGCCGAATTGGCTTCGCTCACATTGTGAATGGTCTGCTGGATCGGATGGGTGGTGGACAGGGCATCCGTCGCCATCGTGCTTTCGCGGGTTTCATGCTGACGCGGCCAGATGTCCCACTCCGGGTTCATCTTGTCCGTCGCCTTGATTTCCATCCAGGATGCAAAGCCTTCGTTCAGCCAGATATTGTCCCACCAGCCCATGGTCACCAGATCGCCGGACCACTGATGCGCCATTTCATGCGCGACAACTTCGTAGATCAGTTCGCGGGTGCGGGGCGTGCTGTTCTTCGGATCGAACAGAAGGACGTTATCAATATAGGTCAGCGCGCCCCAGTTCTCCATCGCGCCTGCCTGATAATTGCCCGGGATGGCCAGCATGTCCATTTTCGGCAGCGGGTACTTGATACCGAAATAGTCGTTGTAATAGGGCAGGATCTTTTCGGCAGCTCCCAAGGCATAGGTGCCCTGGTTCTCAAGGCCGCTCGGTGCGAAAACGCGGAGAGGGGTGCCATCTGCCTTGCCATCGACGGAGGCCATGTCGCCCGCCACCAGCGCCAGAAGATAGCTCGACATGCGCGGCGTCGGGGTGAAGGAGACGCGTTTTGTCTTCTCATCCTGCTGTGTCGTGCCGATGATCGGCATGTTGCTCACGGCTGCGTATTCAAAAGGAAGCGTCACGTTTAGCTGGTAGGTCGCCTTGAAGGCCGGCTCGTCCCAGCCTGGGAACATCCGGCGCGCATCCGCGACTTCGAACTGCGTAACCAGCATCCGCTGCGGCTTGCCCTTGGGGTCCGTGTAGTCGTCGACGTAGATGCCGTTGGGCGTTTTGAGGATCGGCCCGGAATACTTGATCGCCAGAGTGTGCATCCCTGCCGGAACGGGGGCCGGGAAATGCAGTGTGACCGTTTCCGCGGCGTCATCCTGATGGATGACGGCTTTCTGGGAGTTGTCGAGCAGGGCGCTCGCGAGCTTGAGACCCGCCTGATTGAGCGTGATATCGGCAGTCGGAGTCTGAACTTCGATCCGGATGATTTCATCACCCTGAAGGGTCAGATGTTCCATGTCGGTTGTCAGGTCGATGACGTAATCCGTCGGCACAACGGTTTTGGGAAGCTGTCCCGGTGTTGTGGCGAAGGAAAAGGTTCCTTCGGCCTGCGCCGGAAGCGCAAAGGGCAGTCCTGCAAGAAGGGTCGTGAGAACCAGAAGGCGACGCATGATATGCAGCTCCCTAAATCAGCCGGATGGAAGGACGGATCGGGGCCGCCCGTTTTTGTTACAGTCACGGTGGCATACACCTGTCATGCTGGAAAGTGGCATCCCCTTAAAACCTTGTCATCTGCCTGGAGGCTGTATCTCTTGACAGATCGGGCGCTGAAGGGCTTTTTTGCCTGTCTGAAGGCAATGGATTCTGCCTGACCATCTGTGGTCGAACCGCTTCATCCGGAAGCTGATGATTCCTGTTTTAATGCCCTTCGGGGACAAGACAGGAGACCTGCGTCCACCATGAACGACGTTCAAAATCAATTCCGTTTTTCCAGTGTTCTCGGCTACTGCCGGATGCTCGCTGTCCTAGTGATGCTGTCAGTCTGCATCGGCAGTGTCTGCGCTCTGTTTCTGTGGCTTCTGGATGTTGTCACTGCCTGCAGGATCGCTCACCCGGGCCTGCTGTTCGGGCTGCCTCTGGCGGGCGTGGCTGTCGGACTGTGGTATTTCTGGTTCGGACGTGATGTGGAGGGTGGGGCGAACCTGATCGTGGATGAAATCCACGAGCCGGGCGCCGGAGTTCAACTTCGGATGGCGCCTTTCGTGCTCATTGCTACTGTTGTGAGCCATCTTTTCGGAGCCTCTGTTGGGCGGGAAGGGACAGCCATACAGGTTGGAGGCAGTCTGGCCAGTGCGACTGCGCGACTGTTTGGGCTTCGTCCTTCAGAAACCTGTGCCCTGCTCACCTGCGGCATTGCTGCCGGCTTTGGTTCCGTATTCGGAACCCCAGTTGCAGGAGCGGTTTTCGCTCTTGAAGTTCTGACACTCGGTCGGCTTGACTACCGCTTCCTTCTGCCCGCGGCTACGGCATCCATTATTGCAGACTGGTCTTGTCGCGCCTGGGGTGTGCACCATGTTTTTTATCCCCTGATGTTTCAGGGAACAGTGATGGCCGACGGCACGCTATGGCATGTCAATCCCGTGCTGGCTGCGAAGGTTGCCGGTGCGGCAGTGGTTTTTGGTCTGCTGAGCTGGATCTTTGCCGAAAGTGTGCACCGTCTGGCAGCAGTGATGAAAACAGTCTGTCCGAGAACATGGCTGCGACCAGCCATTGGCGGGATTGCGACCATTCTTCTGGTCATAATCGTTGGAAACAGGGATTATCTTGGGTTGGGGGTTTTTCCGGCAGAACCCGGCGGAGCGTCCATTGTCAGTTTTTTCGGACCTGCATTCTATCCGTGGTCCTGGCTCTGGAAGCTGGTGTTTACGGTCGTCGTTCTGGCGAGCGGCTTCAAGGGCGGGGAGGTGACGCCGTTGTTCTTTCTGGGGGCTGCGGCGGGCAATGTTCTGGCCCATGCACTGCATGTGCCGGTGGACCTGTTCGCTGCCGTGGGCTTTGTGTCGGTCTTTGCCGGAGCTGCAAACACGCCTTTGGCCTGTACCCTCATGGGCGTGGAGCTGTTTGGTGCCGGGGATATCGTCTATTTCGCGATCGGATGTTTCGTGGCCTGCGTCTGTTCGGGCAAAACCGGGATTTACCTCTCGCAGCGGGTCGGGACCATGACGCTGCGGGAGGCACGGAGCAGGATCAGAAACTGATTGTGGTCTGCGGGTCTATACTTTCCGTGAGCGCTGCGTGAGGGCCATGACAAGGGCTGCGATCCATCCGATGATCGTCCAGCCCAGCAGGACCGTTATTATAGCAATTTTTCGCTGATCGACAGTATCGCGTCTGTAGGCGATCAGCATTGGAAGAAAATAAAAAGCCAGACCAAGACCTGCGAGAACAGGGAGCAGCACACTGGATTTCGTGGATCTGACCGAGGGAGAGAAAGCCGTGTCCGTTTCTGGTGGTCGAGCCAGTGCGGATGATGAAGACGTCGGATTCCCTGTGTCGGGGACTGTGGGAGGTAACGCTTGCGCCTGAGAAGCAGTGCTCGGGTCCTGAGATTTTCTGACCGAAGCAGCCTGTTCCGGCGTTATGTAGCCGCTCTGGACAAGAAACGCCGAAAGGGCCTCTGGAAACGGAAGCAGCTCTTTTTCTTTGATCGAACAGCCATGACCGTTCTGTTTTTCTGCGGCGGGTTTGAGGTCACAAAGGGAAAGACCAAATCCAGATTCTTTCGTGAATTGTGCATGAGCCAGCATATCGCGCCAGCCTTCAGGGAATTTGCCCAGATTGGCCATGGTCGCGACCTCATAGGCCAGAAAGCCGTTAGGCTCGAAACGGCCGGAGCGGGTCCAGTTACGGCGCCTGTCTGCAAGATCTTTTGCCAGATAGTCCCGATAAACGGGATCACGCGTCACGTTTTCCAGAATACCATCGTGATAGCGCGAAATTACAACAGGCGCTTCCGAGCCGGCATGGGATGCAAAAGCATAGAGAAAGGACTGGTCGGAAGTCAGGATTTCCTGCTGTCCATTTCCCACAAGATCCACGACCTCCGGTTCGCCATCGCCGTCCATCCCCCCCAGTTCGAGATGCTGCCAGTGTCCGTTGGAACGCAGATCAAAAATGGAGGTGAGAGAGCAGCAATGCGCGCCCCCCGTATAGGCGGAGACCATGACTTGGGGAAACGGTGAAGACGCGTCGAGCTGCCGGAAGGACATCCTGAGTTGCGCCATGCCGTCATCTTCCGTCCCGTAGGGCGTCAGGGGAAAAGAAGATGCATGAGTCTGTGTGTTGCCGGGCGTGCGCAGGGTCAGGAATGCCATGCTGCAGGGAGATGTCGGGCTGGAATCCGCATCGGTCCAGACGATCGGCACAGTGCATCGTGTCGTATGTCTGACATCCAGCTCTGCGACAATTCCGTGCGTGGAAAGGGCAGCGTGAGCTCCCTTTTCCAGTTCGGCATGCGCAAGGGGAGGGAGCGCAGGTGGCGCAGCTTCCGCTCGGGGTAAAATTCCGGTTAAGGCGGCCCCCATCAGGGCGCTTGCGAACAGGCGGACGGTCATGGTGGCAGGTCGTTTCCTTGTCGTATTGTGCAATGTTTGGTTATCCCCTCAGCCAGACAGTCCTGAAGTATTGCCAGTAACGTTCTCAAACAGTTGCAGTTTTTCGCAGATATTCTCTCAACAGCAAGGAAACGTGATCAGTCACAAAAGAAATAACAAGAACCTGTTGCTGAAAATAGCCTTCTGAATCCGGTTTAGGGCGTCTGGATGGTTCTCCATTCCGGAAGGGAGGCGGTAAAGATGTCGATCAGAACAGAAATACTCAGGTTGCTGGGGGCAGTCACATCAGCCTCCTCCCGTTTCCCGGGGGCGTCGGCAGTGGGAGCACATTCGCGAAGCTGCTGGGCGGATGAAAACCCCATTCGGGCAGATCTGTTTGGACTGGACCGGATGCGTGCGCATGCTCGCAGTCTGGCAGTTTCCCATGCCCGGACAATTTTTGGCACTCATGGCAGCCCGCTGATTGCCCGTCTGAACGACAACGCGCGGGTGTTGCAGGATATCAATATCGTTCTGTCCCACGCCTCGGAGCAGGGAAAGCAACTGACGCCAGCCGCTGAATGGCTGATCGACAACTATTATCTGATGGATATGCAGATCCAGACCATCAAGGTCGAACTGCCTGTCGGATATTACCGTGATCTTCCAAAACTGGTGGATGGTGCATTTTCCGGCCTGCCTCGCGTGTTTGAAATCGCCTGGGCGCTGGTGGCGCATACTGACAGTCATATCAGCACGGAAACGATCCGGGAGTTTCTCGAGACCTATCAGCAGACCCAGCCTCTTCTGATCCGGGAACTCTGGGCGGTCCCGATCAATATGCGCATCGTCCTGATCGAAAATCTGCGGCGCATTTCACAAAAGATCAGTGATGATCTGAAGGCACGGGAGAAGGCCGACACTCTTGTTGATGCACTGACGGAAAACGGGGGTGCCAATGGTCCACAGACCATGCAGGTTCTCGCCAGGGTCGAGACCCCCATGCTCTCCCGCGCTTTTCTCGTTCAGTTTGCCCATCGCCTGCGCGGGCATGATCCACAGAAAGACCCCGCTTTTCTGTGGCTTGATGGGGTGCTTCAGGAAAAAGGAACGGATCTCGAAACGATCGTTCATGAGGAGATGCAGGAACAGGGGGCCCTGAACGCGACAATCCGCAACATCATCAACAGTATCAGGCTGATGACGACGACGGACTGGAACGATCTGGTCGAGGATGTCAGCCTCGTCAGCAGGACGCTGGCGGCCCATGGCGAATTTTCCGGGATGGATCTGACAACCCGCCATCTGTACTGCCGGGCTGTCGAAAAGCTTGCGAAAGGATCGCAGTTTTCAGAATGCGACATTGCCAGTCTGGCGGTCGCAAAAGCACAGAACGCACGGATTGAGCAGTCTGCAGAACCGCGGCGCGCGGACCCCGGATATTATCTGATTGCGGAAGGACGCCCGACTCTGGAGAAAGAGCTGCGCTTTCGCGCACCCTTGCGGGTCCAGGTCGGGAGGATCTGCCGACAGCTTGGCATTACCGGATACAGTATTGCCGTAACGCTGCTGACGCTGCTTCTGCTGTCAGGGTTTCTGTCGCTCATGAACGGCTATTTGCCGGGCCGTGCGTTTCTGCTGCTGCTTGTTCTGGGATTTATTCCGGCCTCTGATGCCGTGGTTTCCGGAATGAACCGTTTTCTGATGTAGGCCATTACGGTTTCGGAACTTCCGTCGCTGGAACTCAAGCAGGGCATTCCAACGGATCTGCGGACGATGGTCGTAGTGCCGACCCTGTTGACGCATCGTCAGGCCGTTGGAGAAATGGTTGACCGGCTTGAAAAACATTATCTCGCCAGCCGGGACGGGGATATCAGTTTTGCGCTGCTGACGGACTGGACGGACTGGTCTTCCGAACATCGTGCGGGAGACGAGGACCTGCTGGAGCAGGCCGTGCAGGGCATTGCGCGGCTGAACCGTATGTACGGGCGAACTGATGGAGCGGCTGATGGGGCTTCGGAGCGTTTCCTGCTGCTGCATCGCCGCCGGAAATGGTCGGAAGGTGAAGGGAAGTGGATCGGCTGGGAGCGCAAGCGCGGCAAGCTGCATGAGTTGAACCGCCTTCTGCGCGGAGCACAAGACACGAGCTTCATGCTGCTTCCGGGGCAGCGGATTCCAGAAGGCGTACGATATGTCGTGACGCTCGATAGCGACACGCGGCTGCCTTACGAAGTGGTACGGCGCCTGGTCGGTAAACTGGCCCATCCCCTGAACAGGGCGAGCTTCGATCCAGGACGTGGTGCCGTCGTGGAAGGCTATGGGATCCTCCAGCCGCGCGTGACGCCCTCTCTGCCCAAGACGCGGAGTAGTACGCTGTTTCAGCGCGTCTTTTCCAGCCCGAATGGTATCGAGCCCTACACGGCCGCTGTTTCGGACCTGTATCAGGACATGTTTTCCGAAGGATCGTTTGCCGGCAAGGGAATTTACGACATTGATGCCTTCGAGGCTGCGCTGGCCGGTCGTGTACCTGAAGGAACGCTGCTGAGTCACGATCTGTTCGAAGGTGTTTTCGCCCGTGCCGGACTTGTGACCGATATCGAAGTCATCGAGGAATTCCCGACGGATTATCTCGTTTCGGCATCCCGCCTGCACAGATGGGCGCGAGGGGACTGGCAGCTTCTGCCATGGATTTTTTCATGGATGGGACGTTTGCCGACGATCGGCATACGCTCGACACCCATGACAGGCATTGCGCGCTGGAAAATGCTGGATAACCTGCGGCGCAGTCTGTCCGCACCCATGGCTGTGGCGGCATTGTTCGCAGGATGGATGCTGGGAGGGCATGATGCCTTTGTCTGGACGGCATGTATTGTTGCAACCGTCGCCATTCCAGCCGTTCTTCCTCTACTGATTGACGCGTTTCGCTTCCGGCAGGGGGAGACGCTTGACAGTTACCTTGCCCTGCTCGGAACGGATCTGAAACGGACAGTTCTGACGACCGCGCTCTGTCTGGTGTTTCTGGCCGATCAGGCCTGCCTGATGGGCGATGCAATCGTCCGCACGTTTGCGAGAGTGTTCGTTACCCGCAGGCATCTCCTGCAATGGGTGACAGCGGCGCAGGCCGCCGAGGCGCCGCGTGAAAGTCTGATGGGATACGTACGTCAGATGGGAGGGGCCATCCTCCTCGGTGCTTTCGCATTTGCTCTGATGTCTCTGATGGCGCCTCTGGTGTGGCTTGTGATGCTGCCCTTTGCATGTGTCTGGGTGCTGTCGCCGGTCTTCGCGTGGAAGGCGAGCCAATACAGTGTTTCCGCGCGCAGACTTGAGGCAACAGTGGACGAAACAATGGTCCTGCGCCTTCAGGGAAGAAGGACATGGAAATATTTCGAAACCTTCGTCACGGAATCGGATCATTTCCTGCCGCCTGACAACTTTCAGGAAGAGCCCGCCGCCCTCCTGGCGCGCAGAACGTCGCCTACAAATATGGGGCTGTATCTCCTGTGCGTTGTCGCCGCGCATGATTTTGGCTGGATCGGTATGGCTGAGGCTGTGGAGCGGGTACAGGAAACGCTCGCGACGATGGCCCGGCTGCCACGCTACCGGGGACATTTCTACAACTGGTACAGCACGGAAGACCTGTCCGTTCTCACACCGGTGTATGTCTCGACCGTCGATAGCGGCAATCTGGCAGGGCATCTGATTGCGCTGGGCCGGACCTTTATGGAATGGGAACACAAGGGCCGTTCGCCTGACGGCTGGAGACGGGGCGTGCAGGATGCGCTGGCTCTGGCGCAGGCAGACCTGACCGCAGCTGGCGACGCTTTTCGCTCGGTCAGCATCGCGCAGGATATCCGGTCGCTGTTGCATGAATTGCTGGAGAATGCTGCCGGGCAGATTTTTGTCGAGCAAAGACTGATGGCTCTCGTTGCCCGTGCCGGTGAGGCCGTGCAGTCCCTGAACGGAACGAGAGCACGGAAAGTCAGTGACAGGGATAGCGTTCCGGCAGGAGGAGCGGAAAGTGTCCTGTTCTGGCTGCAGGCTGCCCAGAATGCCATTCGCAGCGACCAGAGAGACGGCGCTGCCGGACTGCAGACAGCCAGACTGCTGAAGGAACTGGCAGAACAGGCCCGGACCATGGCGCTTGATATGGAATTCGGCTTCCTGCGTAACCGTGAGCGCGGTCTGCTTTCGATTGGGTATGTCGTCAATGACGGCGTTCTGGACGATAACTGCTACGATCTTCTGGCATCTGAAGCGCGCCTCGCCTCATTTTTTGCAATTGCGAAAGGCGATGTTCCTGCCCGGGACTGGTTCCGGCTGGGGCGGCCTGTCGCTGCTGTGGCGCGTGGTGAGGCGCTCGTATCGTGGTCAGGTTCCATGTTCGAATATCTGATGCCATCTTTGGTTATGGCGGCGCCGTTCGACAGTCTGCTGGAAGGAACCAGCCGACAGATCGTCAGACGTCAGGTCGAATATGGGCAGGCGCGTGAAACGCCCTGGGGCATCTCGGAATCAGCCTATAATGCCCGGGATCTGGACTATAATTACCAGTACTCCAATTTCGGCGTCCCGGGTCTGGGAATGAAGCGGGGCCTTGCTCAGAACCTCGTAATCGCGCCTTATGCGACGGCGCTGGCCGCCATGGTGAATGCCCGCAAGGCCGTGGCGAATTTTGCCCGTCTGGAGGCACTCGGCGCACAGGGAGCATTCGGCTTTTACGAGGCCCTGGACTACACGAAAGAGCGCCTGCGGCCGGGGGAAAATCCTGCGATCATCCGCTCCTACATGGCGCATCATCAGGGTATGTCCATTCTGGCTTTCGCAGATACCATTCTGGATGGGATCATGCGCAGACGGTTTCATGCGGAACCCATGATGGGCGCTGCCGAGCTTCTGCTTCAGGAGCGCGCGCCGATCGGCGGAGCCATAACGCGCCCTCTGAAGGAAGAAAAACTGCTCCCGCCACCAGCTTCTACGGGACAGGCTCCCGGAGGGCGTCAGATCGCGCTGGATGTGGATGCTCCTCCCGTCACGCATCTTCTCTCCAATGGCCGCTACAGCGTCATGCTGACCGCCGCAGGGTCGGGCTACAGCCGCTGGAACGGGCAGGCGGTGACGCGCTGGCGTGAGGACGGGACGCTCGATAACTGGGGATCGTATGTTTATCTGCGGGATATCGGACGCGGCCGTGTGTGGTCCGCCGGTTTTCAGCCCTGCGGGGTTCCGGCGGATCAGTGCAGTGTCGAGTTCCGTGAGGACCGCGCCACCTATCTGCGGCAGGATGGCGAACTGACGACGACGATGGATGTGCTGGTCTCTGCGGAGGACGATGCTGAACTTCGCCGGATTTCCGTCAGAAATACGGGTCTGGCGACTGCTGAGATCGAAGTGACGTCCTATGTCGAGCTGGCGCTGTGCCCGCCAGAGACGGACCTTGCCCATCCCGCTTTTGCCCGCATGTTCGTACAGACGGAATATCTCCCGTCGCAGCGCGCCCTCATCGCCACGCGCCGACGTCGCAGCCCGGGGGAGCAGGAAATCTGGGCTGCCTGTCTGGTGGTCGGAGGCGGTCCCCTCTCCATCGAGACGGACCGCGCACGATTTGTGGGGCGGGGCCGTGATCTTCAGGCGCCCCTCGCGTTGCAGGGAGCTTCTGAGCTTTCGGGTAGTACAGGGACGGTGCTGGATGCAGCTTTTGCCGTGCGGTGCAGACTGGCGGTCCCGCCACGGGCCACCCGACGGGTGTCGTTCTGGACGATCGTGGCCTCGACCCGGGCCGCTCTGATGGACAGCATCGAGCGGCATCAGGATGCGGCGGATCTCGACCGCGCGCTGACGCTGGCCTGGACGCATGCACAGATTCAGCTGCGGCATCTCGACATCCGCCCCACTCAGGCGGATCTGTTCCAGAAGCTGGCGGGGTTCCTGCTTTATGCCGGTCCGACACTGCGGGCCTCTCCTGAGCGGATCAGGCGCGGGGCGGGGCGCCAGACCGATCTGTGGGGGCAGGGCCTGTCGGGCGATCTGCCGATCCTGCTGCTTGTCGTGAGTGAAAGCGAGGACTTCGAGCTTGCCCGCACGGTGCTCAGGGCACAGGAATATTTCCGGATCAAGGCGCTGGCCGTGGATGTGGTCATCCTGAACGAACATCCGACGTCCTATGCGCAGGATCTTCAGCAGGCGCTTGAAACGCTCGTCAGATCGTCCTCGGTAGGGGGCGGTGCCGGAGGTGTCCATCTGCTGCGGGGCAGCCTGATGTCGGGGGTCGTGAAGGAACTTCTGTTTTCTGCTGCGCGCGTGGTGCTCCCCGGAAAGGGCGGAAGCCTGCAATATCAGATCACCCGCGCGGAGACGATCCGGCAGGACAGGGCCGCTTTGAGGAAAGAGGAGGTTTTCCGTCCTTACCGGGCGAGCGGAGAGGCGCCAGCCCTTCCGGAACTCGAACTTTCAAACGGGTATGGAGGATTCACGGCAGATGGGACGGAATATGCCGTGATTCTGCGGGGACGCCGCACCACGCCGGCGCCGTGGATCAACGTGATCTCAAATCCACATTTCGGGTTTCAGGTCTCAGCGGAAGGCAGCAGCTATACATGGTCTGAAAACAGCCGTGAGAACCAGCTCACGCCCTGGAGCAACGACCCGGTCAGCAATCCGCCGGGAGAGGCTTTTTATCTGTGCGATGAGGAGAGCCGGTTTTTCTGGTCGCCCCTGGCGGCGGTCTGTTCTGACGAAACGGCGGTCCATGTTGCGTATCACGGGCGCGGTTACAGTCGGTTCGAGCGGGTTGCGGACGGGATTGCCAGTACACTGGTGCAGTATGTGCCACAGGAAGATCCGATCAGGATTTCAAGGCTGCGTCTGGTGAACCAGACCTCCCGCACACGGACTTTGCGTGCGACAGCCTATGTGGAATGGGTTCTCGGGCGCTCCCGGATGTCTGCGGTGCCCTTTGTGTTCTCGGAAACCGATACTGAAACGGGTGCCGTATTCGCCCGGAATGTATGGGGAGATACGTTCGGCGATCGTGTGGCATTTGCGGATTTCGGCGGGCATCCGGTTTCGGGTATGGATGACCGGACGGCATTTCTGGGACGTTACGGGAGCCTGTCCGCGCCTCGGGCGATTGTTCGGGGTGGTGATCTTGCGGGTTTTGTCGGCGCAGGTGTCGATCCCTGCGCGGCCTTGCAGACGGTCCTCAGTCTGGCGCCGGGTGAAGAGACGGAAATCGTCTTCCTTCTGGGGCAGGGACAGAATGTCGAGCACGCCCGGAAATTGATTGCGCAATACCGGGCCGCGGATCTCGATGTTGTTCTGGAGGACGTGAAACAGGGCTGGCGTTCTGTTACGGAAGCCCTTCAGGTTCGCACTCCGGACCGGTCGATGGACATCATGCTCAATGGGTGGCTCCTGTATCAGTCCCTGTCGAGCCGCATCTGGTCGAGGGCCGGATTCTATCAGGCCAGCGGTGCGTACGGGTTCCGCGACCAGCTTCAGGACGGGATGTCGCTTGTAACCTCCGCGCCTGCACTGGTCCGCGAGCATCTGCTGCGCGCGGCGTCGCGGCAGTTCGTGGAAGGCGATGTCCAGCACTGGTGGCTGCCCCAGAAGGGCAATGGCGTGCGGACGCGCATTTCCGATGACTGCGCATGGCTAGCGTTTACAGTGGCGCAGTATGTGCGTGTCAGTGGGGATCGGAGCGTTCTGGATGAGGAATTGTCCTTCCTTGACGCGCCCGTGCTGGCGAATGACGAGCATGAACGCTTCCTTCAGCCCTCAATGACGGAACAGCGCGCTTCGCTTTACGAACACTGTGCTTTAGCGCTCGACCATAGTCTAACATGGGGGGCTCATGGCCTGCCGCTCATGGGGACTGGCGACTGGAATGACGGGATGAACCGCGTCGGCGAGGCCGGTCGGGGAGAAAGCGTTTGGCTTGGTTGGTTCCTGTCCTCGGCGTTGAAGGCGTTTATCCCTCATGCGGAGGCGCGGGGCGACCAGGCCCGTCTTGAGAAGTGGCACCGTGCGCTTACGGATCTCAAGGCAGGACTTGAAAATGCCTGGGACGGGGAGTGGTACTGCCGAGCCTATTTTGATGACGGGTCGCCGCTGGGCAGTCATCTCAACAGGGAAGGGCGGATTGATGCGATCGCGCAGTCCTGGGCCGTGATTTCCGGGATTGGAGATCCTGAGCGCGCCCGCCTGGCCATGCAGGCAGTGCGGGAGCAGCTCGTGCGGCTTGACGACGGCATTATCATGGTCCTGACGCCGCCCTTTGATAAATCCGAGCCTGACCCGGGCTATATTCGCGGCTACCCGCCCGGCGTTCGGGAAAATGGCGGTCAGTATACCCATGCTGCTCTCTGGACCGTCCTGGCGACGGCCCTGCTGGGGGACGGAGCTGCGGCCCATGCAATGTTTGCCACCATCAACCCCGTTCATCATGCCCGGAACGAAGCTGCTGCCGGGCGGTACAGGCTGGAGCCTTATGTGGTGGCGGCGGATGTCTATTCCGCAGCACCCCATGTCGGGCGTGGCGGTTGGTCCTGGTATACGGGTTCGGCAGGATGGATGCAGCGTGTTGGTACTGAGGTCCTGCTGGGTGTGCGGATCGAGGACGGCGAACTGTTTCTCTCGCCCTGCATTCCGCCGGAATGGCCGGGGTTTGACGTGGTGCTCCGCTGGAAAACAGCGACCTACCGGGTTGAGGTGAGAAATCCGGATCAGATCAGCCGGGGCGTGGTGGACGTCTGGGAAAACGGAAGCCACCTCGAAAATGAAGCGCCGGTTGTGCTGAAGGATGACGGAGCGGTGCACCTGATCAAGGCTGTCATGAAAAGAAATTGAAAAATCAGTCAGTTGCGCGGAGTGTCCTGATCCATTAACACCGGGCGCTCCCGGAACTGACCCCGTGAGACCGGGCGTGCGAGACGCTGTTGAAATATTTTCTGTATTTTCCTGTATTGGCCCTGATCTTTTCCACCTCGGCTCTGGCGGAGACATGTCCAGCCCTTTTTGCGGAGGGCCAGCCCCCCGCGATCCTGCGGGAAACCGCGCGGATCGGCACGGTTCAGCTCTGTAATTCCGGTTATGCCGTTCTTGTCTCGGAAGCGAGTAAAGGCCCACTCTGGTCTGCCGAGGACCTGACGGAAGAAAACCTGGAAATTGCAGACCGGACGCGCCGGCAGGGGAGTTTTTCCGCTGATGGGCGTCTTCCTTTCCGTATGCAGGCTACTCTGAACGATTACAGGGCATCGGGTTATGACCGGGGACATATGACGCCCAGCGGAGACGAGGCGGGCCTGAGGGCGCAGCAGGAGTCATTCCTGCTGTCCAACATTATCCCTCAGACAGCGGAGTTGAATCGTGGTCCGTGGGAAGGTGTGGAAAGTGCTGTCAGGGGCTGGGCGCGTCAGGAAGGCGAAATCTTCGTCGTAACCGGGCCGGGTTACGATCCGGATGACGTCCGGACGATCGGGAAGGGCCGTATTCCGGTTCCTGCGGTGACTTGGAAGGCTATTTATGATCCCGCAGTCAACGGCACAGGGGCGTATGTGTGTCTGAATACACATCGTCCGACCTGTCGCATTACGAGCGTGGCGCTGCTGACGCAGTTGGTAAATATTGATCCTTTCCCGGCACTTCCGTCCAGCATCAAGGATCATGTGAGTGCCATGCCACCAATCAGGGAAACGCCTGAAGCGCTTTCGAAACAGCCACAGGCTCGTGAACTGTTGCGGGAATGGGGCTCCAAAGCCGCACAGAAGGCTCTCAAGGCGCTCATAAAAGCACTTGTGCCCTGAGGAATGCGATACAGGCCGATAGAAGGCTGATGGCGCATCTTATACTTTATGTGTCTTATGCTGTTACTGTGAAAGTTTTATGAAAAGCAGAAACGTCATAACTAAAAATTTATTAAATGGATTAAGGCAGGAGGCAGAATAACGGAATTCGGGATTTATGTTTCATTTTGACCCCTCCTCGGCTGTATCGCTTGTCGCGTTATGCCTCTGCTTCGTTCTGGTCTGTGTGTTTGAATTTGCCAATGGCTTTCATGACACGGCCAATGCTGTTGCAACTGTCATCTATACCAATTCGCTGAAGCCGACCGTCGCGGTCGTCTGGTCCGGATTGATGAATCTTCTGGGCGTAATTCTGGGCGGCATTTCCGTCGCTTACGCGCTGGTGGAACTTCTTCCGCCGGATGTGCTTTCGCCGCCGAGCGGTAATCCGGCTGTTCCTATGCTGGTTGCTCTTTTCGGCACGGCTCTTGCCTGGAACCTGATGACATGGTGGTTCGGGATCCCGAACTCTTCCTCCCATTGCGTTATCGGCTCGCTGGTCGGCATTGCCATTGGTGACTCCTTCGTTCATGCCCGTGAACTGGGGCACAGCGTGGACTGGAGCCAGATCTGGAAAGTGCTCCGTGCCCTGGCCGTGTCGCCTCTGTTGGGTTTTGTAGGCGCGCTTTTGCTGTATTTCCTCATCCGTTCGCTCGTGAAGATGCCGGAAATGTATAAGGCGCCGACACCCGAACAGAAACCGAACCCGATCGTACGTGGTGTTCTGGTTCTGACCTGCACGCTCGTCAGCTTCTCGCATGGCAGCAACGACGGTCAGAAGAGCATCGGCCTGATCATGCTGACGATTATCGGCATCATGCCCGCGACTTTCGCACTGAACCCGGCCGCTCCTGTCAGCATTCAGCAGATCCGTCAGGACGCACAGCAGGCGCTCCCGCTGGTGACGCAGTATGACCGGTATTCCTTCAAGGAAGATGCCATCGCATCAATCAACCGCCTTTCGCAGACGGACGGCCCTTCAGAGGTACCGGCTGAACTGCGTGGCGATGTGTATCAGGTTCTGTCCGGTCTGCGGTCTGTTGCCGCAAATCCCGCTGCTTCCGATGCCGAGAAAAAGCAGGCTTCCCGCCTTGCATCCGAACTGCGGCCGACTGTTGAATACGCTCCCGGCTGGGTACGTCTTCTGAGTGCGCTCTGCCTCGGCATCGGAACGATGGTCGGCTACAAGCGCATCGTCCGGACGCTGGGGGAAGGTATTGGAACGACGCATCTGACACCGGCACAGGGTGCGGCTTCGGAAGTCGTGGGGGCGGGCCTCATTATGACGGCAGGTTATACTGGCCTTCCGGTTTCCACGACGCATATCATCACATCCGGCGTGGCCGGAACGATGGTGGCTGCGGGCTCTGGCATTAACAAAAAGATGCTGAGCAAGATCGTGATGGCCTGGCTGCTGACGCTGCCTGTGACGGTCTGTGTTGCGGCGACGGTATTCTACCTTCTCGCCTGAGACATCTTTATCAGAGGCCGGAGCGTGTTCATGCTCAGGCCGTGACGACAAAGGGACGCGGTGTCATCGCGTCCCTTTGTCGTTTCAGGAGTGCTGTTTTACAGCACCCGTTCCGGCATCGAGAAACAGGGGCTCCGGTCTGGGTGCGTGACTGAAATCGAACAGGTCCTCGAGAGAATTGGCATCCGCATCGAAAGAGCCTTTGCCCAGTCTGTCGCCCTGAAGCCAGTTGTCTTCGATGAAGCGGGGGATGGAGGACTGGGTCAGGAAAACATGGCTGACATAATTCGTCCGTGCCCAGGGTGACAGCACCAGAAGGGGGATCCGTGTCCCCGGTCCGCACCGGCCGTTCACTTCAGCGCCGCCCACACCTTTCGGACGCGCTGCGGTTCCGCAATGTCCCGGTCCGTCCAGCTGATCGACTTCGGGATCGGCGGACCCATGACGGGGAGGGACGAAGGCGTGATCGTACCACCCGTCTGAATCGTCATAAGCGATGAAAATGGCGGTATCGCGCCATTCCGGGCGGGTCTGGATAAAATTGACGAGTTCAACTACGCCCTTCTGTTCATCCAGCGGGTCCGAATACCCCGCATGGGCGTCCTGCCAGGCGGGCATTTTTACAAAAGAAACGGCGGGGAGGTTTCCTGCTTTTGTCGCAACAAAGAAGTCCTGAAGATCGTATTCGTGGTTGGCGGGGTCCGGCTGGCCGTTGTCCGGGCGCAGGCTGCGTCCGATGGCGGCTGTGGAAGACGGCCGTGCATGGGTCGGGTTGGCCGTGCTGGCGTAATACTGGAACCAGTTGTGATGGGGGATGTAGTCCGCCACGGTCTGGCTGACGGTCGGGGAGAGCGTCTGGCGCTGGCATCCTGTCGAGCCATCGGGATTGTGGATTGAAAGGTTGAATCCCCCCATGAAGCCACCCCAGGTGATCCCATGTCTGTTGAGCAGATCCCCGATATTCGGCCCGGTCATCCGCACCTGATTGTTGGGCGTGGAGCAGACGTCGTCTGCGGGATCAATGTCATTGATCATGGTCCAACCGCCCTGTCCGTCTCCGACATAAGGCGATGCGGCATGCAGTGTTGAAGGCTTCTGGGTCGTGGTTTTGATCTGCAGACCGTTGGTCTGGCCGGACACCACTTCCAGCGCGCCGGGCGTGGAGGGGCCGTATGTGTCCGTATAGGTCGCATCGCTCATGGCGAAACGTTGTGCATAGCGCCATAGCGACGTGACGGTGTTGCCGTCGAAATAGCCCATGACCTCTCCTCTGGTGCCAAACGCACCGACGCCGCCGGGCAGTGCTCGTCCGGTGTAGCGTGGGAACAGGTCGGACCTTCCGTGGTCATAGGCCCGCTGTTCTGCCGTGTAGCCATGGTTCTGGTCGGCGGTGGCGGCCTGTGTGCGATCCAGCCGGAAGGGCAGGGAGGCGTCCCGGCCATTGGCCAGGATCGTGTTGGGATTGTGCCTCAGCAGGTCTGCCGTAGCGAGCGTATCGACACGCGGTGTGTCTGCTGACGGATGGAATTCGGGCTCGCCGGCGAGGTTGGCAGCTTTCGGATATGTTCCGAAATAGTGATCGAACGAGACATTCTCCTGATAGATCACCACCAGATGTTTGATCGGGGTTCTGGTCGGAGGGGTCGTGTCGGCTGCGTGAGCGGCGAGAGGCCACATCAGGCACAGACCGATCGCCGCAACAGGAAGACGCAAAGGGAGGTTCGTCATCAAAGAGTGGTCCGCCGCTGAAAAATCCGGAATTCGGAGCTTTCCTAGCGGCAACACCGACTTCCAATGAAGAAATTTATTTGAAGATCAAGGCCCTGAGCTAAGACGTTTCGTCTCAGACCCCGGCGATCTGCAGAGCCAGCTGGGCCATGCGGATGGCCCCTTCGCGGCTCGTTGCACCACAGATGAAGCGGGCAGGATGGGCAAATACGGCGTCGGAAACGCCAGAGACGGAAGCCAGCCTGTCCCGCTCCAAGCCGCCCCAGGCTTCCGGCAGAGAGACGCGCTGCCCGAAATCGCCACGCACAGGCGGAACGGCCTTGACGTTCCACTGCTCCGGCCCTGCCGGAGAGACGACATACACCACCGGCAGGTCATGCTCGAAAATGACCTTTTCCGTCGGCATGCCCGTTTCCATGACGAGAATGCGCTTGTCTTCGGCGCTCTCATACGCCGCGATCACGCGGTTCGTCGCTTTGAGGCTGGCACGGATGCGGTCCACGACATTGATCAGATGCGAGGCGACCGCTGTGGCGGCATTGGCGAAACCGAGGGATTCCCGTGCGCGGGCTTCCTGGCGTCCGTAAAGCTCAGCCGTATCCCATGGCGGGCTGCACGCCGAGACGATGTCCGCCAGCGAGAGCTTGCCCATCTTGACCACACCATTGTCATCCTGGTCGATCGGCAGGATCAGGGACTTGTCGAGGCTCTGCCAGATCAGATCCACGGTGGCGTCGTCGGCCGCCGTGTTCAGGATGTTGCGAATGGCCGCGTGACCATAATCCTTCCACAGGAGACCAGCTGCGCTGTAAGGCGTGCCGTCTTCACGAAGGGGCTTGTCTTTCATGTGGTGGTCGTAACGGCCATGCGGCGGATCGTAGAGGCCACCGACGTCGAAAACGATATCGGCCGACTTGATGATATCCGGATTGCGCGTCCGGATGAAGGTCAGGCGGTCGGCGGATTTTTCTTCGAGAACACGCGCACGAAGATCCCCCTGCGGCGCAAGGGCATAGTGCAGGATGACATAACCCATGGTCTCATCGACATGAAAATTACCCGAATGGGTGAGTGCCGTGACGGGCGCAGAGCCGTTTTCGAGACCAATGGGGGTATGGTTAGACATCTTGGGAACCTGCCGACAGGGAAAAGGGACGTGTTGGCCCCTTTCATGCCGCAGGCCAGCCCGGCAGACAACCTCGCTGCCGGGATTGGTTTCTCAGCCGACCCGGTGCAGGGCGCAGAGCTTGTTGCCGTCCGGATCGCGCAGATAGGCCAGGTAGAGGTCGCCCATTCCGGTATGGCGGATGCCGGGCGGGTTTTCGATGGCCTCGCCACCGTTTTCAACGCCGGCTTTGTGCCAGGCGTCCGCCTGTTCGGGGCTGCTCATGGCAATCCCGACAGTCCCGCCATTCGCACCAGTGGCAGGTTCGCCGTTCAGGGGCTTCGTGATGATCAGACGACCGCCGGAATGGGCATAGACAAGCCGACCCTTGGCGTCGGGTTCGGCGGCCGTACAGCCGATGACACCAAGCGTTGCATCATAGAATGCTTTGGAACGGGCAATGTCGTTGCTACCCAGCATGATGTGGCTGAACATGAAAAGACCTTCCTTTGTGAGGGGCTGCGGGAATACGAAACTGTTTCCGCGACGGATCAGTCGATATTGATGTTGCGGATGCCGCCGGGAATTTTCGTCTTGGAATCGCGCGGCACGAATGCAAGTCCGGCGGTATTGTAATCCGGGTTTTCCGCCATGGCCTGAAGGGTCATGTCGTCACGCACGTCCAGCGGGCGCCCATGTCCCTGGTTTTCCCTGCGGATGGCGGCGGCACAGAAGCCTGCGGCCGCTGCGAAGGGGCGGGCATTGCCAGTGGCCCCACTCACCATCTGTTCGCGGATGCATTTACTGTCGGTATGTCCTGTGACCCACGGGGCAGAAGAACAGGACGCAAGCAGAAGAAAACTGGAAAGAATGACGTAACGCATGAAGCAGAGCCTACTCGTGGCAGGGAACGGGGTAAAGCATAGGCCCGGTAGAACCTGGGTGCTTATTGGAGCGCTCCTTGCGGAAAGGTCAATGCCCTGTTTTGCCCTGACCGGTTTGACATCGGTCAGGGCAAAAATATTCGTTCACCGTGTCGCTGGCAGGCCAGTCGTCAGGTTCTCGAACTGTTCGGGATGCTGTGACGTCGTGACGTCCCCGACGGGTTTGGGATGGTGCAGGTTGTTGTACTGCAACGGCGTAATGGACAGGGTCTGGTCCATTGTGGGCAGGTCGCGGATGGTCCAGCCGCCGCCAAGGCTGCGGATCAGGTCCACGTCCGCGTGGTACAGACGGGTTGCGATCTCGACCTGGTGGATGCGGCTTTCCAGCGTGTTTTCCTGACTGAAAATGGCCTCAAGATAGGTTCCGACGCCGCCCTGATAGAGCGTCATGGTCATGTTCTGCGTGGCGAGATTGGCTTTGACAGCCTGTTCCAGCGCCGCGTTTTCCTTGGTCAGACGTTCGGTCAGGGACAGCCCGTCTTCCACTTCGCGGAAGGCCGACAGAACTTTCATACGATAGTCGTCACGCGTTTCACGATAGGCCGACCATGTTCTCTGAAGTTCCGCCCGGCGAAGTCCGCCATCAAAGAGCGGCATGTCGAGCGTCGCGCCATAGGTCCACAGCGAGTTGGCCAGATTGGCCAGATCGAAGCCATTGGCGGAGAACCCACCATTCAGGCGCAGGGCGATATGCGGATAGAAAGCCGCACGTGCGATGCCGATTTCACGATTGGCCTGTGCCATTTCGCGCTCGGATGATGCGATATCCGGACGACGCTGGAGCAGGGTGGAGGGAACGTCCGTAGGGATCGTCGGCTGAACAAAATGAAACTGCGGACTGGCCGGGATGTGGAAGCTTGACGGTGAACTGTTGGTCAGCACTGCGATGGCATGTTCCGTAACCTGCCTTGCGGCCTGAATGTCCAGACGCGCCGCCTGTGTGGTGTAGAGCTGCGCCTGTGCCCGTGCCAGATCGAGGCGGGGAGCAGCCTGGTTCTGGACCTGATTTTCGGTGATATGAACGGCACGCTCATAATAGCCGATGGACTGCGCATAGATCGCATCCTGCGCGTCATAGCCGCGAAGCTGGATGTAGTCGCGCGCAAGCTCGGCCTGCGTGCTCAGGCGGGCCATCGCGAAATCGGCCGCACGCTGCTGGGCGAACTGTTTCTGTTCGCGGACTCGGTTGCGGATGGACGACCAGAAGTCAGGTTCCCACGATGCCAGACCGCCGTATTCCTCTTCGGTCTGGGTCAGGGTTGCACCGTTGCGGAACAGGCGGTCAGCGGACTGCTTGTTGTCCGAGGCACCGGCTTCGAGGCTGACATGCGGGAGCAGTTCTGAACGCGCGGCCACGACGAGGGCGCGCGCCTGAATGAAGCGTTCGGCGGCGGCCTGGATGTCGCCGTTATCCGAGGTGGCGCGGGCTTCGAGATCGTTCAGCAGCGGGTCCTGAAACATGGTCCACCAGTTGGTGGGCAGTGCTGTATCTGCGGGTATGGCCACGGCGAACGGCGCCTGTCCCTGCCATGAAGCAGGGACGACAAGATTGGGGGCCTTGTAGCCCGGCGCCAGATCACATGCGGACAGGCCGAGCAGCGACAGGGCGGTGCCGCAGACCAGACCGGTGCGGCGGAGGCGGGAGAAGGATGGGATCATCTTACTCGTTCTCTTTTCCAAAGCCGGACTGGTTGTAGCCGCGCTGCGGTACCGTCACGTTAACCTTGTCGCCTTCGAGTACGTCCGCTGGAGGGTTGGCAATCACGCGGTCGTTCGGGCCGATGCCAGCCTGAATTTCCGTTGCCGTATCGGCCATGCGTCCGACCGTCACGTTCTGGAAATGGACCGTGTTGTCGTCCCGGACCACGGCGAGCTGCATGCCCTTCTCCTGAAAGACCAGAGCACTCGTGGGCACTTCGTAGAGATGGGCATTCTCGTTGTTTGCCTTGAGTTCCACCGAAGCAAAGGTGCCGGGCCACAGGACTTCGTTCGGGTTGTCCATCTCGAATTCCGTGGTGGAGGTCCGGGTGTTCGGATCATAGCCGCGCGCCGTCGTCAGAAAGTTCGCCGTGAACTTGCGGTCTTTGAACTGTGGGACGGTGACTTCGGCCGTGATGTCCGGTTTGAGGACATACTGGAAGACTTCAGGCACAGAAACGAACAGGCGTAGCTTGTGCACGTCTGCGACGGTGAAGAGTTCGGAGGCCGCACCCGCAGCGTTGAGGTTGCCACCACCGTCATGGACGTAGTCGCCGACATTGATGTCACGGGAGGTTACGATGCCATCGAAGGGGGCGACGATCGTCTTGAAGCGTTCGAGCGCCTCGAAATGCGCAACGTTCCGCTCGGCGGCTTCGACCTGCGCCTTGGCGGACTGCTGGTCAGCCTGTGCGACTGAGACGGACTGCCCCGAGACGGACTGTGAGCGACCCATGGCCTGCCAGCGCTGGAGCGTGACATTGGACAGGTTGTATTTGGCCATGATCGACGCAAGGTCGGCTTTCGCCTGTGCGTATTGTGCGTCCAGCGCCGGGGCGTTGATCTCGGCCAGAACGTCGCCCTGTTTCACGCGGGCACCGTAGTCCTTGTACCACATCTTCACGTAGCCCGAGACCTGCGGATAGATCGGCGCCTGATACCAGGCGTCGATATTGCCAGGCAGCGTCAGGGCGACCTTCTTGGGTGACTGGATCGGCTTGACGACGGCAACGTCGGGAAGAGCATTTTCCCTGGTCTCGGCCGCGAGGGCGGTAGAGACATGAATGCGGTCCACGACGATATAGCCGACATAGAGCGCGAGGAGGCACCCTCCCGCAGCGGCGATGAGTTTGGGGGAGGTAGCCATCAGGCGATTTCCTTCTGACGCGATGTGCGGTTGTGGAGGATTGCGTAGACGCAGGGAACAAAGAGGAGGGTCGAGATCGTTGCGACGATCAGGCCACCAATTACGGCGCGGCCGAGAGGCGCGTTGGTCGAGTTCGATGTCGCCATCGGGATCATGCCCACGACCATGGCCAGAGCGGTCATGATGACCGGGCGGATGCGGCCATAACCGGCTTCGATAGCGGCTTTAAGCGCATCGCCGTGGATTTCGAGGCGCTCACGGGCAAAGGACACCACGAGGATCGAGTTCGCGGTTGCGGTGCCCATGCACATGATTGCGCCTGTCAGGGCCGGGACGGACAGGCGTGTCTGTGTGAGGAACAGGGCCCATGCGATGCCGCCGAGTGCGCCCGGAAGGGCTGTGATGATGATGAACGGATCCAGCCAGGACTGGAAGTTCACCACGATCAGCAGATAGATCAGGACGATCGAGATCGCGAGACCGATGATGAGCTGCTTGTAGGCGCTTGCCATCGTTGTGGCCTGACCGTGGATATCGACTTCGGCGGAGGTCGGTTTGTTATGATCGTCGTGGGCGACGACCTGACGCACCTGGTCCAGCACGGAGCCCATATCGGTGCCTTCGATGTTCACATAGATGTCGATTTCGGACATCGAGTTGTAGTGCGAGACTTCGCCTGGGGTGCCGGCTGCCACGACATTGGCAATCGCGCCCAGAAGCTGGGTCTTGTCGTTGGGATCGCCGTCTCCCTTGTCCACCGGAATGGTCAGCAGGTCGTTGAGATGGGTGAGCTGGTCCTGTGACGTGTAGACGTTGAGCGGGAAGGTGACGTTGTCGACAGGGTCGAGCCAGAACTGCGGATCGACGACGCCGGAGCCGGCAAGCGTCAGCAGTTCGTTGGTTGCAAGATCGGCTTCCGTCACGCCAGTTGCCTGACTGAAGGTTCGGTTGCCATTCACCATCAGCGTTGGTGTGGACATCGTCTGCTGGATGTTCACGTCTGCCGTGCCCGGGATCTGGCGGATCAGCCCGATCAGGTGCTTGGCGTAGTTGTAGTTTTCCATGGCATCCGGGCCAGAGAGCTGGATGTCGATGGGGGCGGCGGAACCGAAGTTCAGGATCTTGTTCGTCAGATCCGCAGGCTGGAAGGTGAAGACCGTTCCCGGGAAGCGCTTGGAAAGATCTTTGCGCAGGAGGGCACGGTAATCCCAGACGGGGGATTCAGCGTTCTTCAGTGCGATCGTCAGGTCGCAGTCCTGGGTCCCGATGGACGGGGTCGGGATGAAGGCCTGGTTATGCGGTCCTTCGGGAAGGCCGCAGTTCGAGATGATGTTCTCGATTTTGCCCGGCAGAAGTTGGTTGATGCGGTCATCCACGAGGGCGGCGATGCGGCCTGCAACTTCAATACGCGTTCCGAGCGGGGCGCGCATGTGCATCTGAAGGGCATCGGATTTCACTTCGGGGAAGAAGTCCCGCCCTGCGACGAAATAGAGCCCCATGGACGCAATGGAGAGCACCATGAAGATGCCGACAAAGGCGCCACGGCGTGCCACGCAGCGTGTGAGGATCGTGTTGTATCCTTCACGGAAGCTGGTGAAACGTGCTTCGAAACCTTTCTGGAAGCGGCTGAAGAAGCCCGATGGCGGACGCTGGGTCGCATGCGGGTTCGGGATGTCGATCGCAGAGTCATGGATACCGTGCGGGTCTTCATCGGGGCCAGGTGCGCCGACGGGGTGATGCACATGGCCTGCGAGAAGGTACTTCGCCATGGTCGGAACGAGGGTCCGTGACAGGATGAAGGACGCGATCATCGCGAACATGATGGCAAGCGCCATCGGCATAAAGAGGTAGCCTGCGACGCCATCCAGTTCGAACAGCGGCAGCCAGACGATGCAGATGCAGGTCGTGGAGACGAAAGTCGCGATGACGATCTGGTTTGCCGCATCAATAATGGCGGTTTCGAGATCCTTGCCCATTTCGAGGTGAACGTCGATGTTCTCGATCATCACCGTGGCATCATCGACGAGGATGCCGACTGCAAGGGCCAGACCACCGAGCGTCATGACGTTGATCGACTGGCCGGCCCATCCAAGGGCTATGATCGAGCACAGGATGGCGAGCGGAATTGAGGTCGCGATGATGACCGTGGAGCGCCAGGAGCCGAGGAAGAGCAGAACCACGATACCGGTCAGGAACGACGCGGTGATCATTTCCTGAACCACATCCTTGATCTGATCCTTCACCATGATGGAGGCGTCGGACAGGATGGAGATATGGACGTCAGGAGGCAGGATTGCTTTCAGGCGCGGGAGCAGGGCCTTGGTGGCCGCGACCACATCGAGCGTGGAGGCCGTACCGCCCTTCTGGGTGATCATCTCGACGCCCTGGCGGCCTTTGACCAGAACGAGGTTCGTCTGAGGATGGCCGCCGCGATAGACTGACGCCACATCGCGCACATAAATGACCGCATTGCCAACCCGCTTGACCGGAATATTGGCGATATCGTCCATGGATTCCGGGGCGGCGTTGGTCTGGACCATCCAGTCCGTTGCGTCGATCTTCTGATCGCCTGCCGGCAGAACGATGTTCTGGGCGGTCAGGGCTGCCTGAACGTCTGCGGCGGAGAGGTGGTGGGCCTGAAGCTGCTTCTGGTCCAGGGAGACCATGACGAAGCTGTCCATGCCGCCGTAAGGATGGGCGACGATGGCGCCGGGAACCGTGGCAAGGAGCGGACGAACCCGAATGACACCGAGCTTGAAGAGATCGGAGGGCGTCTGTTTGTCAGACGTCATCTGAAGGGCAATGACCGGAACCTGTGACGGGTTCAGGGCCACGATCATCGGCGCCGGGACTTTGGGCGGGAGCCCGAGCAGCACGGTCTGTGCGATGGCCGATACTTCGGCTTCGGCGGTACCGACCGATGTTCCGGGCTGGAAATAGATATTGACGATCGAGCGGCCGTAATAGGAGCTGGACTCCATGTGCTCGATGTTCTGAACGGTCGTGGTAACGGCCAGTTCGAAGTTATAGGTGATACGACCGGCAAATTCCTGGGGCAGAAGTCCCGGGTAAGTCCAGATTGCCGCGACTACCGGAACCTTGATGTTTGGAAAAACATCGGTTGGCGTCTTGAAGATCGACATCACGCCAAGCAGCACGATCATGATCGACAGGACGACAAAGGTGAGCGGTCGCCTTAGCGCGGTGACGACGATGGCATTCATTCAGCTCGGTTCCCAACAGATTTTGAGCAAGGAAGGGAAACCGGGACAATAGGTGGGATGAAATACAACGTCTTTTAAATCGTGGTTTATGGAGTTTTTTTTACTTTTCAAAATCCATTAATTTTTTTTTATGATTTGGGGAGAGGAATCAGTATTTACGAAAAATGGTACAGATCTCGTTACGTTTCGAAAATTCACGAGATGGTGATTTTTTGAAGAATGCTATGTCTTTTTCGTAAGTGAAAGCCCTTCCCGAAAGTCTTGCCGGAGACGAATGATGACGCTGAATCCTTTTCCCTCGCTGAATGATCCTCAGGTTCTTGCAGACGTGACTGCGATGTCCGACCGCTATGAAAAGGCGCTGGGCGAGAACATCCTGCATGAACTGGATGCTCTTTTTTACGACGGCGCGGAAACGGTTCGTTACGGTGTGAGGGAGAACCTTTACGGGTTCGAAGAAATCCAGGCCTTCCGCCGGGCGCGGACGGGAGGATCGCCGCCGCGGGAGGTTCTGCGGCGTGTCGTTACGGCTGTCGGGCAGGATGTGGCGACGGTGGATCTGGAGTTCCGGCGCATCGGGGCTGAGAAGATCGGGCGTCAGAGCCAGACCTGGTTCCGCACGCCGGATGGATGGAAGATTATTGCCGCACATGTGTCGCTGATGGGGGCCGGGTCTTAAACCCCGTCGTCAGCTTCCGCTGGAAACATATCCGGCAACGGCCCGGTGCCAGATCAGGACCATGACGCCCAGAAAGGCAAAACCTGCCAGTGGCGAGAGGCTGCCGACCCATGTCGGCATGCCCAGCGGGTCGGGATGGTTGAGGCTGAACAGGGCGGGATAGTAGCAGACGGCAGCGAGCGGTAGGACAAAAGTGATGAACCGCCGGAGCCAGCGTCCGAACATGGTCAGCGGATACTGTCCAGCCTCGACGCCGCCGTAAGTCAGGACGTTCACGACTTCCAGCCCCTCGACCGTGATGAAGCACAGCGCGGCCTGTCCGATCAGGACGCCAAGGAACATGGCTGCTCCGCCTGCGATGGCGAGTGGCAGAACCAGAACGGCGCTCCACTGGACATGAGGCGCAAGCCATAATCCCGCGATGAGAACGAACGCGCCCTGAAGGAAACGTCCAATGGGGCGCAGGCGCAGTTCGTGGCCCAGAAGCAGAAGCAGGGTCGAGCGTGGCCGCAGGAGCAGGCGGTCGAAGCTACCTGTACGGACATATTCGCCACCAAAGACCTCGAAGCCGCGTCCCAAGGTTTCAGCCACCGCAAAGGCCACGTTCACAAGGCCATAAAGAACGGCGACCGTACCGATATCCCAGCCTGCGATACTGCCGAAGCGGCGAAAGAGGCTCCAGATGCCGAAGAAGCCGAGCAGGGTCGTGACGAAATTCCCGATGGCCTGAATGGCGAATGTGCCGGGGTAGCGGAGTTGTGCGACGATCGAAGCGCCCGCCATGCGGCGGTAGAGACCAAGGGCGCTGAGCGTGCGGGTCGGAGATGGCATCGTTTCAGGCACCCTGCACCTCCAGCCGGTTGACTGTCTGGCGCATCCACAGGCGTCCGAGCAGGGTCAGGGTGGTCAGCCAGAAAAGCTGAAGACCCAGTCCGGTTGCGACGCCGCCCGGAATGGGTGTGCCCAGATAGATCCGGATGGGAATGTCGGTAATTCCGGCAAAGGGTTGTGCGAGCAGGAAGGGACGGATCCAGTCGGGATAGAGCGGCAGCGGCAGGAGCATTCCCGACAGCAGTACGGCCAGCGGCGTGCCGACGGCGTAGCTGCCGAGAGGCGAAAGCGTGCGGGCCGTCAGGATATTCCACCACATGACGATGGTGGCCGAGAGCAGTGCGCCGAGCGTGATGGAGAGCAGCGACAGAACTGCTGCTGTCAGATCCGCTGGTGGCGCGAGGCTCCATGCGCCGAGACCGACCAGCATGGCCAGTGGACCCGCCACGCAGGCCAGCAGGACTGCACGGGGTACGGCATTGCCCAGCAGACGCGCCAGAGTGGCCGACAGCCACCAGTGCCACATATCGACCGGGCGCAGCAGATCATAGACGATCGCGCCTGTTTTGGCGGCGTCTCCGACAGCGGGCAGGCAGCCCAGCGGTAAAAGCGTGAAGAGGGACTGCTGAATCCAGGTGTAGGTCATGGCCTGTCGCAGCGAGAGCGGGGCCTGGACGTCGGGGGCTGCGTGGTAAACAGAGGCATAGGCCATCAATGTCACGGCGCCGAACCACATCTGCGCCACCAGTCCGGCCACGACCGCGATACGGTATCGCAGACCGATCTTCCATTGCAGCCCGAAGGCCGTGAGATAGGGGCGGAGCGTCATGCGGCGTGGTCCGCATAAAAGCGTGTGATGATCTCGTCGATTGAGGGGCGGCTGATCCTCAGATCGTCCAGTCCGGGCAGATGTCCCACATGGGCGACAAGGGCGGGGGCCGGAATCTGGCGCGGATCGAACGTGATGGTGAGGCTGTGTGGCGCGCGGGCGGTTTCGACGGCTCCGGCCGGGAGCGCCAGTTCGGGTGGCGTACCGTGAAAATCCAGTTCGAGAATGCGTTCGGACAGGGTTGTCATGCGCAGATCCTCGAACGGGCTGTCCGCGAGGATGCGGCCATGCCCGATGACGATCACGCGTTCGGCCAGCGCCTCGATATCATGCATGTCGTGGGTGGTGAGCAGGACGGTCGTGCCGTGGTCCCGGCAGAGTTCATGGACAAATGCCCGGACGGCGAGCTTGGACGGTGCGTCCAGACCGATGGTGGGCTCATCGAGAATCAAAATGTCGGGGTCGTGGATGAGGGAAGCGGCGATTTCGGCGCGCATTCTCTGTCCGAGCGAAAGCTGACGGACGGACTGGTCCATGATCTCGCCCAGATCAAGCGCATCGGCCAGACGGGCGCGGTTGCGGGCGAAGCGTTCGGGCTCGACGCCGTAAATGTCGCGCAGGAGCGCCAGACCTTCACCGACCGACAGATCCCACCAGAGCTGGGTGCGCTGACCGAAGACGACCCCGATCCGTGCCACGTGAGCGACGCGGCTGGTCCAGGGCACAAGGCCGTTGACCTGCACTTCGCCAGAGGTGGGGCGCAGGATTCCGGACAGGATTTTGATGGCCGTCGATTTTCCCGCGCCGTTCGGACCGATGAAACCGGCGATCTGGCCTTTGGGAACGGAAAAGGAAATTCCGTCCAGCGCCACGATCTCGCGCGTCTTCCCGCGCCAGCTTCCACCTTCGCGGACTGTATAGGTTTTCCGGAGGTTTTTGACGGTAATGGCATCTGGAACGGGGAAGGGATGCTGCATGAGGATTCCGAGATGGGAGGGGTAACGAAAACAAACGTGATCTTATTTCATAAAATAAAGTCTTATTGTTTCAATTGTCTCACTGTTTTGTACCTTCCTGCAACAAAGCTCTTTCTGTAAAGTGAATTTTACTTAAGGGTGCCGATCATGGCATCCCTGTCTTTCGCATTTTTTGGCTCTGTAAGGGGATGTCGGTTTGAGGCATGTGAGTAAATTCCTGACGTTGGTTTCTGCTGGTACGGCTTATCGTCGGTCCGGTTCCGCTCTGTCGTTCGCTTTCGCCTGCGGGCTGGGGGTGCTGACGATGGGGTCTGGTACTGCTGAGGCGCAGAGCAGCAAGAGCAAGGCCAGTTCGGAAGATCTGACGAATCCTGCCCCCATGGGGTCAGAGACGCAGCCGGTTCCTCCGCTGTCCACGACCATTCCGGGTTTTCTCCAGTCTCCTTATGGACCACCGTCCTTTGGTGCGCCCTACGGCACGACCCATATGTTCGGGACCTGGGGAGGGGTACAGCCCTGGCTCCAGAAGCATGGCATCTATGTTGCGGTGGATGTGTATGAAAGTCTTATGGGCAATGTGACGGGTGGTCGTCACCAGACCGAGACGAATGCCGGGCAGGTCGGCGTGACGGTTGATCTGGACTGGCACCAGATTCTGGGTGGCGACTGGTCGAAGGATCTGTGGCTGCATACGCTCATGGTCAACGGGCATGGCCGGAACCTGAGCGGTGATATCGGGGATAATGTCACGCAGGCCCAACAGATCTATGGTGCGCGTGGCAATGTCGTGGCGCATCTCGTCTGGGCTTATGCGGAAAAAGCGTGGTTCAACCGGAAGGTGGATCTGGCGGCAGGGTGGATCCCGACGGGGACGTTCTTCAACAACTCCCCCTGGCTTTGCAGCTTCACGAACGTTTCCATGTGCGGAAACGTGACGCCGACCAAGTACCTCAATGGCGGACGTGACTGGCCGTCGGGCAATATGGGCACGGTTCTGCGTCTGATGCCGAACCCGCATCTCTATCTGATGGGCGGGCTGTTTGCCGTGTCTCCCCATTCCTATAATGGCGGTATTTCCGGCTGGTCCTGGGCGCAGAGCGGGCTTGGAAAGCTTTCTACCGAGGTTGAACTGGGCTGGATTCCGGAGTTCGGCAAGGACAAGCTGATCGGCCATTACAAGGTTGGCGCCATGTACGACAATTCGCGCTATCACGATCTGTATGATGACGGCTCTGGGCAGGCCTGGGTGTTGAGTGGCCGGAGTCCGCGCTATCAGAGTGGTCAGACGTCCGTCTGGGTGCTGATGGATCAGATGCTGATCCGGCATGGGGATGGCCCGATGAACGGCCTCATGCTGGCAGGATACTATTCCTATGCCTCTGGCCAGACCTCGGCGATGAACCATCATCTGGTCGGCTCTCTGCTTGATACCGGAAAGCTTTGGGGGCGTCCGCTGGATACGTGGGGTATTGCGTATCAGTGGATGAACTTCAGCCGGGCTGCGACCCTTCAGCAGGAAGCGTCGTTTGATAATGGGCTGCCGTTCCAATCCACCAATTTCGGTGTTCCGCACGGCATTCAGTCCCATGAGAACATTTACGAATTCTTCTACAGCTATCACATCATGAATGGTCTGACGCTTCAGCCGGACTTTCAGTATTTCAACCGTCTTGGCGGAACCACCCGCTACAAGGATGCTGCGGTTCTGGGACTGGTGTTCAACGCCGCTCTCTGAGGGATCAGTTCCCTTTACGGAAGCGTGTGGAGAGGATGATGGCGGACACCGTCCTCTCTACGCCTTCCATCTGGCCGATGTCGTCAATGGCACGGTTGATGCCCTCCGTCGTTGCGGCGCCGAGCAGGGCGATCAGATCCGAGGCGCCGCTGACTGCGTGTAATTCGCGGAGTTCGGGTAGCGTTTTTAGGTCGCGCTCCACCTTCTGGCTGTGACGGGGCGTGATGACGATCGAGACATGTGCACGCAGCAGGTCGTCGTCAGTATTTTCCACAAGCGTATAGCCACGGATATGGCCCTGCCGCTCCAGGCGTTCCATGCGTCCCTGAAGGGTAGTGCGTGAAATCCCCAGCCTGCGCGCCAGCGCAGCTGTGGGCGTGCGCGCATTGCGACGCAGGATGTCGAGCAGGGCCTGATCTAGTGAATCCGTCATTCTGCCAGTTATAACCGGCAATCTGCCGATGGAAACTGTATTTCATCGTCGGGATGCCGCTTGAGATCCGTCTGCCCTGATCGTGATGCTGTCATAACACTTCCGGAACAGGATATGATTATGAAGCAGGTTACGGTTGCAGGCGCGGGAAAGATCGGTTCAGCCATTGCGGAACTCCTCCATCACGGAGGCTATGGCGTCACGCTGCTGGACTGCCATGCTGATCATCTTCAGGGACTGAGTTTGCCGGAAGGCATCAGGCGCAGGACAGTGGACATCGCAAAAGGGCTGGATCCGGCGCTGCTGGACGGTCAGTTCGCCGTACTGTCGGCACTCCCCTTTCATCTGACGCGGAATATTGCAAAAGCAGCTGCGGCGGCCGGCACGCATTACCTCGATCTGACGGAGGACGTGGCCTCCACGAAAGATGTGCGGGCGCTGGCCGAAGGGGCGTCCAGCGCATTCATTCCGCAATGTGGTCTGGCGCCGGGCTTTGTTTCCATTGCTGCACATGATCTGGCGCAGCATTTCGATGAGGTGGAGACAATCCGGTTGCGGGTCGGGGCGCTGCCGCGGTTTCCGTCCAACGCGCTGGGTTATAACCTGACCTGGAGCACGGAAGGTCTGATCAACGAATATATCGAGCCGTGCGAGGCGATCGTAGACGGGCGGCGGGTTGTGGTTCCTGCTATGGACGGGGTCGAGACGCTGGGTGTTGATGGCGTGACCTATGAAGCCTTCAACACGTCAGGCGGGCTCGGGTCTCTGTGCGAGACCTATGAGGGCAAGGTTCGGGAACTCAATTATCGCACCATGCGCTATCCGGGCCATCGGGATATCATGAAGGTTCTGCTGTCGGATCTGCGTCTGTCGGAGCGGCGGCATATCCTTCAGGATATTTTCACGCATGCCATTCCGGGGACTGCACAGGATCTGGTTGTGCTTTCCGTCATCGTGACAGGTCTGAAGAACGGAAAGCTCCAGCAGGAAACTGTGGCCCGTTCCATTGAGGCGCAGGATTTCATGGGAGGGTTCCGCACGGCGATCCAGCTTACGACGGCCGGGTCCATCTGTGCCGTTCTAGATCTGCTGGCGGAAGGAAAAATTCCGACTCAGGGTTTTGTCCGGCAGGAAGATATTCCCTTGGCTGATTATCTGGCCAACCGGTACGGGAAAATCTACCAGTAGGATTGTGTCAGGTCACGATCTTCATCAGCGCCAGACTGGCGCTGACGAGGCCGGCCAGAGACAGGGCGACCGTGAGCATCAATGGCCCGCTGGCCTTGAAGACGGAGCGGATATCAATGCTCATTCCCAATGCGGCCATCGCCATGACGGTCAGGGTCGTGGCGAGGGTGTTGAGGACGGGAAGAAGCGCTTCAGGGATTATGTTGAAAGACCGGCAAGTTATCATCAGCATAAATCCCGTGATGTACCACGGGATAAGCCGACGTGACGTTTGATGCGTTTCTGTCTGACGGTTTTTGCGGGGGTACAGAAGCGACAGGACAATGCACACGGGTCCCAGCGTCAGGACACGCATGAGCTTGACCAGTGTTCCGGTATGCAGGGCAGCGGTCCCGAATGGTGACGCTGCCGCCATGACCTGTGGGACGGCATAGACGGTCAGTCCGGCAACGCTGCCTTCCGCGATATCGGACAGATGCAGGAATGGCAGAAGAAGTGGCAGGCCCAGAACAATGGCAAGACCGCCTGTGGCGGTGAAGGCAAGAGCGGCGCCAATATCTTCTTCACGGGCATGAATGACGGGTGCGACGGCCATGATGGCGGAGTTTCCGCAGATCGAATTGCCGCAGGCCACGAGGAGGGTCTGTGAGTGGGACAGGCCGGTGAGGCGTCCGATCAGTATGGTCAGGGCAAGGCTGAAAGCGACTATTCCGAAAACACAGACGAGAATTCCGGGGCCTGCCGAGACAATTCCAGTCATGCTAAATCCGGTTCCAAGAAGAACGATTGCCACATCCAGAAGGGATTTTGAGCAGAACCTGATCCCTGGATCGAAAACGCGGCTTCGACTGGAGACCATTCGGAGGCAGATCCCGATGACAAGGGCCAGATTAAGCATTTCAAGCCATGATTTCTGAAGGAATGCGCGTTCGATTTTTTCTGCTTCAAAAGCCAGCAGGGCCGTGCTCGCGCAAAGAGCGATGCCGGGAAATTTTGTGACCAAAATTTCGGGCAATCTGAAAGCAGGCCGGTTTCTGAAGCAGGATATGTGCATGATGATCTCCCTTGCCGGAGATATCTAGGCTGAGGCCGATATATCATTCCAACGAATAACTTTTTTGATTCCAATCGGAAAATTAGATGGATTCTGTTAGAAAGACGGCATGACACTCGACCAGCTTCGTCTCTTCATCGCCGTTGCAGAACGGGAGCACGTCACAGCCGCAAGCCGGGCGATGAACGTGACCCAGTCCGCAGTTTCGGCCGCTATTGCGGCGCTGGAAGCGCGTTATGGGATCAAGCTTTTCCATCGGGTTGGGCGGGGGATCGGTCTGACGGATGCCGGACGGCTGTTTCTGCCGGAGGCACGGGCGGTGGTGGCGCAGGCAACGGCAGCTGAGAATATTCTGAAGGATATCAGCGGTTTGAGGCGGGGGACGCTGAAGGCGGTCGCCAGTCAGACCATTGCCGCATACTGGTTGCCCGCGATCCTTGTCGCCTTCCGGAAGAGGTATCCAGACATCGAGGTCGAGCTGGCGATCAGCAATACGGAAGAAGCGGCCCGAATGGTCAGGGAGGGCGAGGCCGAGGTCGGGATTGTGGAAGCCGTTGTCGATGACACCGCATTGGCGCAATGGCCGGTCGGCAAGGACCATATGATTCTCGTGCAGGCAAGTTCCCTGATTCCACCCCGGATCGACGCCGTCTGGTTACGTCAACAGGATTGGGTCATGCGAGAGGCGGGCTCCGGGACACGCTCAGCGCTGGAGCACTATCTGGGAAAATATGATATCGGCATCGAAGATCTGAATATCAGTCTGGTTCTGCCTTCAAATGAGGGTGTGCGGACGGCCGTAGAAGCGGGGGCCGGAATCGGCGCATTGTCGTCTCTGGTTGTTGGTCCGGCGTTGCGCGCAGGCACGTTGCATGCCGTACTTCAGGTCCCTGAAAGTCGTTTTTTCTATGGTCTGCGTCACAAGGAGCGTTATCAGAGCCCGGCTGCCACGGCCCTGCTTGGTATGAGCGAATTTACCGCAGTTTCCCGAGGTGTGCAGACATGAAAAAAGCCGCCCGTAAAGGCGGCTTTCTGCACATCAGAATGTACATCGGGGCAATCAGATTGCCTTGATGCTCACTGCTGAGGTTTTGCCGTTGCGACCAGCTTCGAGCTCGTAAGAGACGTGCTGACCTTCGTTGAGGGTGTGCATTCCGGCGCGCTCGAGTTCAGAGATATGAACGAACGCGTCCTGTCCACCGTTGTCAGGCTGGATGAAGCCAAAGCCCTTGGTGGAGTTAAACCATTTTACGGTGCCTGTTGCCATAACGAGGCTCCTTTTTAACAATAGCAGTCGTGTACAAGATACACACGAAATCATAACACTTAAGGAGAACGAATGGCGCAACACGCGCCGAAAACTCGCTTAAGAGCACCTGCCGGATCAATGTAGACGGCATATTTCGTCATAATGCAAGAAAAAAATCTCTGGAAAGAAATTCAAACTGTGACGTCGGGTAATATCGAAGATGGTTCTCCTGTGAATTTATTTTCAGATAATCGTGATTTCATTCTCGGTGTGAAATATGAGCCCCTCTGAAAATTACGGATTCCACCGAAGTTTTACTGGAATCATGGAAATTGAGTGTGACCAGGCCAGTGGGCGAAACCTCACGTGCAAGAGGACAGACAGGAACTGACAATGATGTTTCAGGATCGCACGTTTCTGACGGGACTTTTCGAGGCCGCCGTTGGAGCCGCAGAACCCGATCGCATTCTGGGGGCGTATCTTCCCGATCCCCCTAAAGGACGAACGGTCGTTATCGGTGCGGGAAAAGGGGCTGCCCAGCTTGCGGCGGCTTTTGAGCGTGTCTGGACGGGGCCTCTGAGCGGTGTGGTGGTCACCCGTTACGGCAATGTGTGTCCAACGCAGTTCATTCGTGTGCTGGAGGCGTCGCACCCCGTGCCAGACGAGGCTGGCCTGAGGGCAACAGACGCACTGTTTGACGCCGTGAGAGGACTTGGGCCGGATGATCTTGTGGTGGCGCTGATCTGTGGCGGCGGATCTGCCCTCTTGCCCTCTCCGTCAGCGGAACTGACACTTGCGGATGAGGCTGAACTCAATCGTGTGCTGCTGGCATCAGGGGCGCCGATTTCGGTTATGAACAGCATCCGCAAGCAGGTATCCGGTATCAAGGGCGGCCGTCTTGCAGCGGCGGCCAGTCCGGCGAAGGTGGTGTCTCTCGTGGTGTCCGACGTTCCGTTCGATGATCCGGCACAGGTGGCTTCAGGGCCTACCGTGCCGGACATGGGAACCCGCGAAGACGCCCGGCGCCTTGTGAAAAGCTGGAAAATACAGCTTCCGGCGAAGGTCCGCTTATGGCTCGATGGGGAGGAAGGCCAGGCACCACTGGCAACTGATCCGGTGTTCAGCGGGAACACTGTCCGCGTGATCGCCTCCGCGCATCTGTCTCTGGAAGCTGCGGCGGAAAAGGCGCGGCAGGCTGGAATTCAGCCTGTGATCCTGTCCGATGCGATTGAAGGGGAAGCCAGAGATGTCGGAAAGGTTCATGCCGCTCTGGTTCGGGAAATCGTTCTGAGAGATCGGCCTTTCCGGCGGCCGGTCGTGCTCCTGTCGGGCGGTGAAACCACGGTAACGATGCGCGGGCAGGGGCGGGGCGGCCGGAACACAGAGTTTCTCCTGGCTTTTGCGCTTGCGGCGGAGGGCTTCCCGTTTGTGGCTCTGGCGGCGGATACCGATGGCATTGACGGGTCAGAAGACAATGCGGGAGCGTTCGCCGATGGGGCCAGCATGGAGCGTTTGCGGGAGAGAGGGATCCGTCCCATTGATCTTCTGATGGAAAATGACGCCTATACCGCGTTCGAGGCTTTGGGTGACCTGTTTGTGCCCGGTCCGACCGGGACGAACGTCAATGATTTCAGGGCGATCCTGATACGTCAGGAATAGGACGGAAGCCCTGTACGGATCTGGTTTCCGTACAGGGCGTCAGGGTTTCTTCAGAAAATCTGGCGGAACAGGACATACAGGATGCCTGCGATTGCCATGGCGGCGGGCAGGGTGGTGACCCATGCCAGAGCCATGGAGAGGAGGGTTGAGATCTGAATACCTGATCCGTTGGCCGCCATTGTTCTAGCCACGCCGCTCGACAGGATGTGCGTCGTCGAGACGGGGAGGCCGTATCTTTCGGCCAGACCAATGGTCGTCATCGCCACGAGTTCAGCCGAGGCTCCTTCGGCATAGGTCATGTGGGTCTTGCCGATCTTTTCACCGACCGTCACCACAATGCGCTTCCATCCGACCATTGTTCCAAGACCCAGCGCAATGGCGACGGAAATCTTGACCCAAAGCGGAATGAAACGTGTGCCGTGATAGAGTTCTGACTGGAAGGATTTCAGCGCATCCTTTTCCACCGGTGTGAAGTCCTTTGCTTCTCCCATGACGCGGATGGCGTCTGCGACCAGATACATGTCCGTACGGACGTTTGGCGCGGCCGCGGCAGGGACGGCCTTCATAGAACCATAGGTTTTGACCGAGGTGGAGATGTCGTTGCTGAGAACGGCCAGCGCATCATAAGTCTGCGGAGAGGCCACGGACTTGGCGCGCAGGCCGGCGCCCACGATTTCGCGGGCGTTTTCTGCCGTCAGGGTGGTGGAAGGGTCCGGAGTATGGCTCAGGAAGATCTTTTCGGCTTCCGCGGAGGTCTGGAAAAAGGCCGGCATGGCGCTTTCCGGCATGGCGCGGTTCAGGGCATAGGCGGTGGGAGCGGCGCCGATCAGGATCAGCATGATCAGGCCCATGCCTTTCTGCCCGTCATTGCCGCCGTGCGAGAACGACACGCCGGTGCAGGTAAAGATCAGCAGCGCGCGGATCCACAGAGGCGGCGGGGTATCGCCCTTGGGGGCCTGATAGAGTGCCTTGTTGCGGATCAGCAGCTTCATGACGAGCAGCAGAAGTCCGGCCATGACGAACCCGCAGATGGGGCTGAACAGCAGGGCGGAGAACACCTTTCCGACCTGGCTCCAGTCAACACCCTGGGTCGCAGCTCCGGTCGGCGACATCAGCTGGTTGGCCAGGCCGACGCCCATGATCGACCCCACGAGGGCATGGGACGAACTATTGGGGATGCCGAATGCCCATGTCACGAGGTTCCACACGATGGCAGCGATCAGAAGGGCGAAAATCATGGCGTAGCCCGCGCCACTTCCGGCCTGCAGGATCAGTTCCACCGGCAGAAGTGTGACGATGCTGTAGGCGACTGCGCCAGTTGAGAGCGCAACCCCAAGAAAATTCCAGAATCCGGACCAGATGACGGCAATCAGCGGTGGCAGGCTGCGGGTATAGATGACGGTTGCGACGGCGTTGGCCGTGTCGTGGAAGCCGTTAACGAACTCGAAAGCCAGAGCAATGATCAGCGCGATGCCGAGCATCACGAAGGTTCCCGTTGCGAGGGCCCCTTCGCCGACCGAATGCATGTCCCGAAGGATACTGAATGCGGCGAAGCCCAGTGCGCCGATCAGGACTGCGAAAAAGAGGATAACATGAAGAGGCTTGTTGCCTCCGCTCATGTCGGGGCGCGAAGAGGACTGGATTTCCGCGCGGGAACCTATCGTCGTTTCAGACATCACCGATCCATGGGTTGTTTACCTTTTTTCAATTTATGGCAGCCCGCAAAGGGATGCGACCATTGAAACATGACTGTTTTGCGACAGTCGATATGCCTTCAAAATCTGCGGGGTTATTTTAATTCGGAAAATATAGTTTCATATTGTGAACATAGTGATTTTTAATTTACTGGCTCCGATTGGAGTGGATGGGAATTTTATTTCGGGAATGACTGTATTTTTTTTGGTGGGCGGCATGATGAAAGGGCAGGCCTGTCCGGGTACAGACTGAAAATCGTTTCGGATTTCTGAAAGAAACCGGAGAAAGCCTGCGGCGTTTTACCGTGTCGAAACGTTTTTTGAAGGAACACTCCCATGCGAAAATCAATCCTGCTTCTTCTTGCTCTTTCTGTGTCGTGCGTTACGCTGACGGCTTGCGAGCATCATCGGACGTTTGGCGAGAAGGTTCGCGATACTGTTGATCCGCCGAAGGGGCCGGTCGAGCGCGCAGGACGCTCTGTTGACCGCTCGCTTGGGAACTGATCCTCGCCACGGGTGCGCGTGGTGAAACCTTTATTAAATTGTAAAAACGGGGGGTGAACCGGTTCTGCGAAGTGTC
>NZ_BEWL01000012.1 GCF_002723915.1 Gluconobacter albidus | reverse complement strand
ATCATGGGAGTCATGAAACAGAATCGGCAGCAGGCTTTCTCTAAAAGAGGCCTGCGCAGGATCGCCATTGCCGTTTTCACGGGTTTCGTTGGGGTATGCGCGTATTCTGTTTCTTCCCATGCCCAGACCATCAGGATCGAGGCGACCACTACGACCATGGACTGGAACGCTGTAGCGCTTGCTGGCGGTCATGTGTTTGTCTCAGGCCCTCGCTGGAGCGGGTTTTCCGGACCGGCCGTGGGTCTTCTGACAAAAAATGGAAAGATAGAGCCTTTTCCGGATGCTGACTGGAATGGCTGGAAACCCGGACGGGATGCAACGCATCGGTTTGTCAGCGTCAATGCCCTCCATGTTGCTCCTGACGGCACGCTCTGGGTTGTTGATACGGGAACTCCGTCTTTTGGAGGTCCACCCGTACCCGGGGGAGCCAAACTGGTCCGCATTGATCCGGCAACAGGCCATGTGCTGAGGATTTATCACCTGAGTCCAGAGATCGCGCAGGCAGGCAGCTATATCGACGATATCCGTTTCAACGGGATGCATGCCTATCTGACGGATGCGGGCAAGGCAGCGCTGATCGTTCTTGATATCAAAACAGGTCAGGCACGTCGTGTTCTGGACAACGATGTTTCCACACGCGCACGAACCGATCGACCGATTGTCATGGACGGACACGTCGTGAAGAGCCACCCGCATCAGCCGCTTCTGGTGAATGTCGATCCGCTGGAAGTCAGTCCGGACGGGAAATGGCTGTATTTCGGGCCGCTTGAAGGGCCGTGGTCCCGCATTCCGACAGCACTGCTCGATGATCCTGATGTGTCATCAACCGATCTGTCTGCGGCTGTGAAACCCTGGGCAGATTTACCTCCGATCGGAGGCAGCGCCATGGATGCTGCAGGAAATCTCTACTTTACCAACCTGAAGGATGACGGCGTCTATCGAAGGGACGTTTCCGGGAAGATCACGAGACTGCTCTCGGACCCACGTCTGCACTGGGCGGATGCACCTTGCCTTGCTCCGGACGGTCGTCTCTGGCTGCCCGTCGCGCAACTGGACCGTCTTCCGATGTTCCATCAGGGGCAATTCCGCAGTCACCAGCCGTTTCTGCTGATATCCATTGACCCTCATGCTGGTCAGGTCAAACCTGGGCGATAGGACTCTGATGACCATCAAACGCCATGATAATCGCCTGCGGGATGTTTTTTCTCGTGCAAAGGTACTCACGAAGTCGCTGTGCTTTGGCGGACATCGTCACCTGTAATGCCATCGAAGTTTGCCGGGATCTTTTGTCGGAAAGTCAGGGGGAGCAATCCATCGACGTGTCTGGGCGGTACGATGCCGTCGCCATCCAAGATATGTCAAAGCACGGGCAAGAATAAGCTGCTCGTCAGATCGTATCGGCCTTTTATAAAACAGGACTTGCTCCGCGATAACGTTCAGCGGCAGCCCTCCAGACGGAGACTGATCATGGACCTGGATCATCCTGCCAGAAGTCAGCTGCGGCAGGAGATCTTTAATCGTCAGTCTATCTGACCAATGCGAAGCACGGGCAAACAAAAGCTCCATGATTTCATCTATCGTTGGGTGTGCAACCGTAGATTTGTCTTTCAGGAAAAGAAATGTATTGAGGATTTCAAAGAGCTTAGTGTCTGAAAAATTACCGTTTATCATTTTGAATAGAGACCACCCTTCAGAAATCTCCGAAGGAGATGCCCAGAATAAGTTATGTAAGTCGTTTACGGTAGTTGGTGCCGAAAATAAATTATCGGGATTATCTACTTTGTAGCAATTAGTCTTGTAATAGGGATCAATCTCTCGAGTAACATCACAAAGGATCCAGAAAACAATATCCTGATAGACGCATTTCATCTCCAGGGAGTCCCAAGGGCTGTCCCAAGCAAAGTCAATCTCAGCGACGTCAAACATAGCGCTAGCTTTCATCATGGAAAGGATAGATCCGCAGGTATCCTGCGCTGATAAAATCAGCAGCTACGACCAGACGTTGCTCAGTGTGGTCTGCATGGCGGAAGAAGCGCTGCCGTCACGACGGACGAGCCTTTCGACATCGCGCAGTCGAAACAGAGTTCGCCTTGGACCGATTTTCAAGCGTTCGAGCTCGCCCGCAGCGACATATCTGTCGATCGTTGAGAGGGACACGCGTAGTCGCTCAGAAGCTTCCCGACGCGTTATAAAGATGTCGTCAGAGTGACGAAGGGGGAAAACAGAACTCATGATACGCCTTTCCAACCAGCCCCTCACGGGACCAACGATGATACTAGTTTCGTTTGGTTTTTTCGGCGTTCAGTGTTCTACAGGGTCTCTGCTTGAAGCAGTGGCAGAGAGCCTTCTGGGCTTGCTAGAAGTTTTTCGTACTGTAGTGTCAGCTAACTCAAGAGCGTTAGCCGAACACGGACGACGATTTCAAGAAATTTCTGAGCGTTTTTTTCGTGGGTCGCTGTTTCAGTCGCGCCTTCAGATCATCTAGATGTCTCTGGAGAAAGCAGGACATCAGTCAGCAGGTCACATCGGGAAATTTATAAACGACGCATATCGCGTCCGAGCGCCGCGCGATGACGCATTTTTTAAGATGGGTCTCAAGGTGGGATGAATTTCGACAAATCAAATAACTCTCTAAAAAATATGGAAATTTTTGATTTATCTGGCGGAGAGGGTGGGATTCGAACCCACGGTACGCTTCCACGCACGGCGGTTTTCAAGACCGCTGCCTTCAACCACTCGGCCACCTCTCCATCCGTGCAGACTTCGTCTTTGAAGGATTCTGTACAGATCGGGATGCTACATGCGACGGGAAGCATCCGCCGTCAAGTCGTCGTGTTACATATACTTTGTGCTCTTACTCTTTGAAACGGAGGAGGGGGAACTCAGCAACATTGAAGCGTGCCATCTAGAACGTCATGGAGACGCCCCGTGCGTTATCCGGCTGCCATAACCTCCAAGGATATGACGTCCATGACGATCCTTCGTCCCACTGTTTTTCTTCCCGTCATTGCGGCTCTCGGTCTGATGGGAACCCCTCTTATGGCTTCGGCGCAGGCGCATCATGCGGCTGACTGGGTACAGCCTCCTCCGGGAGGTCCGCGTGGCGGCCCAGGCCATATGATGCCTCCTGTCCCTCCGGGCGTTACGCTGACGGCGGCCCAGAAGACAAAGCTCAAGGCCATTTTTGACAAGGCTCATCAGGACGAGCATGCGCTGCGTCTCGAAGGGCGGGCTATCGAGGACAAGATCCGCGATGCCCTGAGTGCTGTGGGCGATCTGGACCACGCAGCGCTTACGGATCTGAACGGGCAGGAAAATGCGCTCAAGGCAAAGGTCTCAGCTTTGCATCTTGAAACCATGGAGCAGATTCATGATCTGCTGACGCCAGCGCAGCGCCAGCAGGGCAAGGAGACCATGGACAAGCTCAAGGCGCTTCATGAGCAGATGAGGGCTCTGATGGGGCATCCGCCAGAGGGTGAACCGGACGATATGCCCTGAAAACCGAGGTTTCTGCGTCTATATCCTTGACGCCCTGGCGGCAAGGATATAGACCAACTCTGTTTCCGGACACGCCACCTCGCGAAGACTCGCGCAGTGGCGTGTTTCTGTTTGCTTTTAAGGTGACCCGTTGTTCGATCAACTCTCAGGCAAGATGTCCGGTGTCCTCGAAGGGCTTTCCAAGAACGGGAAGCTCTCGGAGGCTGATGTCACCGAGGCCATGCGTGAAGTGCGTCTCGCCATGCTGGAGGCAGACGTTGCTCTGCCCGTGGTGCGGGACTTCGTCAACAAGGTCCGTGAACGGTCTGTTGGCCAGGAGGTACTGGAAAGCGTTTCTCCGGGGCAGGCCGTTGCCAAGATCGTCAACGATGCCCTGATCGACGCACTGGGCGGGGCAGGGGCCGTGCCGCTGAACCTGTCCGCCAATCCGCCGGTTCCGGTGCTGATGGTGGGCCTTCAGGGTTCCGGAAAGACCACGACGTCGGGCAAGATTGCCCTGCGTCTGTCCGGTCGTGAGAACAAGAAAGTCCTTCTCGCCAGCCTTGACGTCCAGCGTCCGGCTGCGCAGCTCCAGCTCCAGCAGCTGGCCGAGCGCGTCAACGCCAAGACGGGGCGTGTTCAGGCCCTGCCGATCATTGCTGGTCAGTCCCCCGTCCAGATCGCGAAACGTGCCCTCGAGACCGGGCGTCTTGAAGGTTATGACGTCGTCATTCTCGATACGGCAGGCCGCCTGTCCATCGACGAAGCGCTGATGGATGAAGTGCGGGAAATCCGCACGCTTACCAAGCCGGCCGAAACGCTGCTGGTCGTCGACGCAATGACGGGTCAGGACGCCGTCAACACGGCGAAGGCCTTCAACGAAGCCGTCGGGATTACCGGCGTCGTCATGAGCCGGATGGACGGTGATGCCCGCGGTGGCGCGGCGCTGTCCATGAAGGCCATCACGGGCGCGCCGATCAAGCTGACCGGTTCGGGCGAGAATCTCGAAGCGCTTGAAGAATTCCATCCCGAGCGTGTCGCCGGCCGTATCCTCGGCCTGGGCGACGTCGCAGGGTTGGTGGAGCGTGCCGCCGAAACCCTCGATCACGAGGAAGGCGAGCGCGTCGCCAAGAAGATGCTCGCGGGCAAGTTCGATCTGGATGACTATGTTTCCCAGATCGACCAGATCAACCGCATGGGCTCGATTTCCGGCATTCTCGGCATGATGCCGGGGATGGGAAAGATCAAGGATATGCTGGGTGACAAGGAGCTCGATACGTCGATCTTCAAGCGTCACAAGGCCATCATTTCCTCGATGACGAAGCAGGAGCGCAAAACGCCGGACATCATCAAGGCGTCCCGCAAGAAGCGCATCGCGGCAGGCTCGGGAACCACGGTTCCGGAGATCAACCGGCTGCTCAAACAGTTCAACGACATGTCCACCATGATGAAACGCATCAGCAAGATGGGCCTTGGTGGCCTGATGCGCGGCATGGGTGGTGCAGGAGGTCTGGCGGATCTGATGAAGGGCATGGGCGGTCCCGGGGGGAAACCCGGTGGACGCCCGCCTTTCGTCTGATCCGTCCCGTTTTTACAAGTCTGTCTCTCAGGAGTATTTCATGAGCCTCAAGATCCGCCTTGCACGTGCAGGTGCCAAGAAGCGTCCCTACTACCACATCGTTGTTGCTGACAGCCGCAGCCCGCGTGATGGCCGTTTCATCGAGAAGGTCGGTTCCTACAACCCGATGCTGCCGGCCGATCACGCCGACCGTATCCGTCTCGTTGACGAGCGCATCAAGCACTGGCTGTCCAACGGCGCCCTCGCCACGGACCGTGTTGCCCGCTTCCTCGGCAATGCAGGCCTGGCTCCGAAGCCGACCTACAACGAGCAGCCCAAGCAGTCCGCTCCGAAGGCGAAGGCTCAGGAACGCGCCAAGGCTGCCGCCGCTGCTGCCGCGGCCTGATTGAGCCGCTTTTCAGGAAGCCCGAGACGTGCCCCGCTTCAACCCTGACAGCGATGTCCTGATTGCCACCGTCGGTCGTCCGCACGGTGTCCGCGGTCTGGTGCATCTTCATGCTGCCACAGATGATCCGGCTTCGGTCGAGACGCTGGGCGTGCTGCATGACGGGCAGGGCAGGGCGTGGACGGCCCGCTGGATTTCGGCAGGCGTGGCTGCACTGACGGACGCCGACGGACAGGATCTTCCTGACCGTACGGCCGCCGAACGTCTGGTCAATGCGAAGCTGTATGTTCCGCGGACCGTTCTTCCGGAAACCGGAGACGACGAATTCTATCATGCCGATCTGATCGGTATGACGGCTGTCTCGGAAGACGGAGAAGTTCTCGGGACGGTGTCGGTGGTTCACGATTACGGCGCAGGCGTCAGCCTCGAAGTGGATCGTGGTCTGATCGTGCCGTTCACGCTGGTCTGTGTTCCCCATGTGGATCTTGCGAAACGGGAAGTGGTTCTTGTCCCTCCTGTTGAAGTCGAGGTCGAGGGGGATCTTTCCGGCGAGGTCCAGGTGCGGGCATGAGCTGGCGCGCGGACATCCTGACCCTTTTCCCTGACATGTTCCCGGGGCCGTTGGGGTTCTCCCTCGCGGGCCGGGCGCTGGAGCGGAGAATCTGGTCCTGCGAGGCGCACGATCTGCGCCAGCATGGACTGGGACGTCACCGGGCCGTCGATGACACGCCTTTCGGTGGTGGAGCCGGCATGGTGATGCGGGCAGACGTTCTGGATACGGCCCTCTCGGCGCTTCCCGCGCTGGATGGCCGTCCGGTCGTCTACCCGACGCCACGGGGCAAGCGCATGTCGCATGAAGATGCGGAGCGCCTGTCCTCCGGACCGGGGGTTGTCGTTCTCTGTGGGCGCTTTGAAGGCGTGGACGAGCGCGTTCTGGAAAAGCACGATATCGAACAGCTCTGCATGGGCGACGTCGTGCTGTCAGGGGGGGAAATTCCTGCCCTGACTCTTCTGGATGCATGCGTCCGTCTTCTTCCCGGCGTCATGGGGTCGGATGTCAGCGGTCAGGATGAGAGCTTCGCCGAGGGGCTTCTTGAATATCCACAGTACACCAAGCCGGCAGTGTGGGACGGGCGGGACGTGCCCGACATTCTTCTCTCCGGCAACCATGGTGCCATCGCCCGCTGGCGCCATGAACAGTCAATCGCCGTCACGAAGGCGCGCCGCCCGGACCTCTGGGATGCGTATCTGGCACGACAGCAGGTCCATTGAAGTTTTGTTTTCAGGAGTTTGGTCATGAACATTATCCAGCAGTATGAGGCGCGCGAGATCGAGCGTCTTTCCGGCGTCCGCGCTGTTCCCGAGTTCATTGCAGGTGACACGGTCCGCGTTGGCGTCCGCGTTGTCGAAGGCACGCGTGAGCGTGTTCAGAGCTTCGAAGGTGTTGTTATCGCCCGTTCCAACAAGGGCCTGAACAGCAACTTCACGGTTCGCAAGATCTCCAACGGTGAAGGCGTGGAGCGCGTATTCCCGCTGTACGCACCGTCGATCGCCAGCATCGAAGTTGTGCGTCGCGGTAAGGTCCGTCGCGCAAAGCTGTATTATCTGCGTGGCCGTTCGGGCAAGTCCGCCCGTATTGCCGAGCGTCCCCGCGATCTGCCGAAGGCGGACAGCAAGGCCGCTTCCTAAACCGTTCGGAGTAGAGACAGGATGCCCGTTACCAATTCGCCCAGAACCCTTTTTGACAAGATCTGGGACGATCATGTCGTCGAACGTATCGAGGACGGGACGTGCATCCTCTACATCGACCGGCACCTCGTTCATGAGGTGACAAGTCCGCAGGCTTTTGAAGGTCTGCGGCTGTCCGGGCGTCGCGTGCGCCGTCCGGATGCCACGGTGGCCGTGGTGGACCACAACGTCCCCACGTCCGACCGTTCCAAGCCGATCGAGGAGCCGCAGAGCCGCCTCCAGATCGAAACGCTTGAGAAGAATGTTGCCGAATTCGGCATTCCCTATTTTCCGCTGCGTTCCGCCTCTCAGGGGATCGTGCATGTTGTCGGGCCGGAGCAGGGCATCTCTCTGCCTGGCATGACGATCGTCTGCGGCGACAGTCATACCTCCACGCATGGAGCCCTTGGTTCGCTGGCGTTCGGGATCGGCACGTCCGAGGTCGAGCATGTGCTCGCGACCCAGACGATCCTGCAGAAACCCGCGAAGAACATGCGCGTCTCGGTTGAAGGCAAGGTCGGCCCCGGTGTGACGGCCAAGGACATCATGCTGGCCATCATCGGGCGCATTGGCACCGCTGGCGGCACCGGGCATGTCATTGAATTTGCAGGATCTGCGATCCGCGATCTGGATATGGCCGGGCGTATGACGGTGTGCAACATGTCCATCGAAGCTGGTGCGCGTGCGGGTCTGGTTGCTCCTGACGAGACGACCTTCGCTTATGTGAAGGGCCGCCCGTTTGCCCCGAAGGGTGAGGCGTTCGATCAGGCCTGTGACTACTGGCGCAGTCTGGCGTCTGACGAAGGCGCCTATTTCGATACTGAAGTCACGCTCGCTGCTGAAGAGATCATCCCGTCCGTCACGTGGGGCACCAGCCCGCAGGACGTGCTGCCAATCGACGGTTCCGTGCCTTCTCCGTCGGACGTGGCCGATCCGGCCCGCGCGGCCCAGATCCAGCGCGCTCTGGACTATATGGGTCTTGAAGCCGGGCAGAAGATTGCCGGGACGCCTGTGGATGTCGTGTTCATTGGTTCCTGCACGAACAGCCGTCTGGAAGATCTGCGCGCTGCGGCGGACGTGGTGCGCGGACGACATGTTGCCGAGGGGGTTCGGGCCATGATCGTTCCCGGCTCTGGTCTGGTGAAGCATGCGGCTGAAGCCGAAGGACTGGACAAGGTGTTCTTGGATGCCGGTTTTGAATGGCGTGAGGCGGGCTGTTCGATGTGTCTGGGGATGAACCCGGACCGTCTGACGCCGGGCCAGCGCTGTGCTTCGACATCCAACCGCAATTTTGAAGGCCGTCAGGGCCCGGATGGCCGTACGCATCTCTGTTCGCCCGCCATGGCGGCGGCGGCGGCTGTCAGGGGGCATCTGTGCGATGTGCGTGAACTGGCGAAGGAAACCGTCTGATGGACAAGTTCACGGAACTCACCGCCATTGCGGCGCCCATGCCGACCGAGAACATCGACACGGACCAGATCATTCCCGCCCGCTTCCTCAAGACCATTCAGCGGACCGGTCTGGGGAAGAATGCTTTTGCCGCCCAGCGTTATGACGCCGATGGCAATGAAAAGCCGGATTTCGTGCTCAATCAGGAGCCGTACCGGCATGCCGAAATCCTGATTACCTATGATAATCTGGGATGTGGCTCCTCGCGTGAACATGCCCCTTGGGCCCTGCTGGACTTCGGCATCCGTTGCGTCATTGCACCCAGCTTTGCCGACATCTTTTTCAATAACTGCTTCAAGAACGGCATTCTGCCGATCCCGCTGCCGCGCGAAATCTGTGACGAATTGATGGACGATGCGCGTCAGGGTTCGAATTCGCGTCTGACAGTAGATCTGGAGCGTCAGGTTATCGTGCGTCCGAATGGCGAGACCATCGCGTTCGAGGTCGATCCGTTCCGTCGCCACATGTTGCTGGAAGGGCTGGACGACATCGGTCAGACCATGGCGCATGATACCGAAATCAGCAGCTTCGAACATCGCCCCAGCCGTGCGTGGGTGCCGTCAATTACCATAGGGACTGTGAAATGAGCGACGCACACAAGCTTCTGGTTCTGGCCGGAGACGGAATCGGCCCGGAAGTCATGCGCGAAGTTGCGCGGATTGTGCACTGGATGAGTGCGCATCGCGGACTGAAGCTTGAAATCACGGAAGAACTCGTTGGTGCAGCCTCGCTTGCCGTACACGGCGTGCCGATCCGCGATGAGGTCATTGAACTGGCCCGCAAGGCTGATGCGGTTCTGTTTGGCTCTGTGGGGGATCCGGCCTGGAGCCATGTCGGGTTCGATAAGCGCCCGGAAGTTGCGATCCTCAAGCTCCGCAAGGAACTTGAACTGTTCGCCAATCTGCGCCCGGCCAAGCTGTTCGATGCCCTGATTGACGCCTCCGCGCTGAAGCCTGAAGTGGTGCGCGGGCTTGACCTGATGATCGTTCGCGAGACGGTTGGTGGCATCTATTTCGGTGAGCCGCGTGGCATCGAGACACTGCCCGATGGCTCCCGTCGCGGTATCAACACGGAAGTTTACACGACGTCCGAAATCGAGCGTGTGGCTCGCGTGGCGTTCGACCTGGCCCGCAAGCGCGACAACCGCGTGTGTTCGGTCGAAAAGTGCAATGTCATGGAAAGCGGCCTTTTGTGGAAGGAGGTCGTGACCGACATTCACAAGCGCGAATATCCCGACGTCCAGCTTTCGCATATGCTGGCCGATAACTGCGCGATGCAGCTCGTGCGTGACCCGAACCAGTTCGACGTTATTGTAACGGGCAACCTGTTCGGGGACATTCTGTCCGACCTGGCGTCGATGCTGACGGGTTCGCTCGGAATGCTGCCTTCCGCAACGCTTGGCCCGGTTCGCGCCGATGGTAAGCGCAATGCTCTGTACGAGCCGATTCATGGCAGCGCGCCGGATATTGCAGGCAAGGGGATCGCCAATCCGCTGGCGCAAATCCTGTCTTTTGCAATGCTGCTGCGTTATTCGCTCAATCGCGCCGAGGATGCCGATCTGATTGAAACGGCTGTGTCGAACGTGCTGGCTTCGGGCCTGCGGACCGGGGATATCATGTCTCCCGGCATGGCTCGAGTCGGAACCGAAATGATGGGACAGGCCGTGCTGCGCGAGATGGAAAAGCTCGCCTGACCTTTTACGGTACCTGTCTGACACATATCAGGCGCCTTCCTTAGGGAAGGCGCCTTTTTTGTTGATCGCAGCCCGGCTGCCTGTGGTCAAAACTGTTGGAACATGCCTAGGATCGCGTCATCGAAATGATCCGGAACCCTGTCATGTCCTTTATTGCCGACCGTCTGAACCGCATTCTTCCCAGTCAGACGATTGCCGTGACCCAGAAAGCGCGTGCCCTCAAGGCTCAGGGCAGCGATATCATCAGCCTTTCCGCAGGTGAGCCGGATTTCGATACTCCTGACTTCATCAAGCGTGCGGCAATCCGGGCGATCGAGGCCGGCAAGACAAAATATACGGATGTTCCTGGGACGCTCGAACTGCGCAAGGCTGTCGCGGCCCGTCTGAACGCCGACTTTGATCTGGACTACAAGGCTGAAGAAATCTGCGTCTCCACGGGTGGCAAGCAGGTTATCTACAACGTCATGGTATCGACCCTGAATGCAGGCGATGAAGTCATCATTCCAGCCCCCGCCTGGGTGTCTTATCCCGACATCGTAACGCTGGCCGATGGGACGCCCGTCATTGTCCAGACTGACCCCGAAAATGGCTTTCGCCTGACGGCAGAACAGCTTCGCGCAGCCATCACGCCCCGGACGAAATGGCTCTGCCTCAATTCACCGTGCAATCCGACGGGGGCAGCATATAATGAGGCCGCCCTGAAGGAGTTGACGGATGTCCTGCTGGACTATCCGGACATCTGGATCCTGACCGACGATATGTACGCCAAGCTTCTGTATGATGGTGCTGTGGCCAAGACCGTCGTGCAGGTTGAGCCACGGCTGCGTTCACGCACCGTGACGATGAATGGTGTGTCCAAAGCTTATGCCATGACGGGCTGGCGGATTGGATTTGCCGCGGCCCCGGTGGAGTTCACGAAACAGCTCATCAAGCTGCAGGGGCAGAGCACGAGCAATCCCTGTTCTATCGCGCAGGCGGCAGCGCAGGAAGCCGTGTCCGGTCCTCAGGACTTCATTTCGGATATGGTGAAGGTTTATCAGGAGCGGCGCAATCTGGTGATTGGTATGCTCAATGATGCGCCCGGTCTAAGCTGTGCTCTTCCTGAAGGGGCGTTTTACGCCTTTCCGTCCATTGCGGGCGTCTTGGGCAAAACCACCAAGGGCGGCCGCCTGATTGATAGTGACGAGGCTTTCGTAACGGCTCTTCTGGAAGAAACCGGCGTTGCGGCGGTGCACGGAACGGCGTTTCTGACGCCGGGATATTTCCGGATTTCCTATGCCACCAGCACGGAACTCCTGGTTGAAGCCTGCACCCGGATCCAGAATTTCTGTCAGGGTCTTTCATGAGTTTTACCATCGCATCACGCCTTGCGGAGCTGCCCCGGCCTGCAACGATCGCCATGGCTGCCCGCGCCCGCGAACTGAGGGTACAGGGGGCGGATGTCATTTCGCTCGCTCTGGGGCAGCCGGACTTTCCGTCGCCGCCTGAGGCGATTGACGCCGCCTATGCGGCCGCCAGGGCCGGGGATACCGGGTATCCTCCGATTCCCGGACAAAAACCGCTGATCGACGCCATCATCCGCAAGTTCGGGCGTGATAACGATCTGGACGTTGCGTCCAGTCGGATCATGGTCGCGAATGGTGGCAAACAGATTATTTTCAATGCGCTGATGGCGTCGCTGGAAGCTGGCGACGAGGTCATCATTCCCGCGCCGTACTGGGTAAGCTATCCGCTAATCACCCGGATGCTGGGTGGGGTTCCGGTCGAGATCCTCTGTCGGGAAGAGGACGGCTTTCGTCCGGACCCGGAGGCCATCCGCGACGCCATTACGCCGCGTACGAAATGGCTGGTTCTGAATTTCCCGAATAACCCGACGGGCGCCATCCTGGAACGACAGGATCTGGAAGCCATTGCAGATGTGCTGCGCGAGGCGCCGCATGTTCTCGTGATGAGCGACGAGATTTATGAGCATCTCACATTCGACGGCCGCAAACATCTCTCCCTGCTGAACATCGCGCCTGATCTGGCGGACCGGATCCTGATCGTGAACGGCATGGCGAAAGCCTATGCCATGACAGGGTGGCGTGTCGGGTTTGCCTGCGGTCCCGTACCACTGATCCAAGCCATGATTGCCGTTCAGGGCAATTCCACATCTGGTGTCTGCACGCTTGCACAGGCCGGGTCGGTTGCCGCTCTGGATGGGGATACTGACGGAATTGCACGGATGCTGGCGACGTATGAGCGCCGTCGGGCTCTGGTCGTTGGTGCATTGCAGAACGTGCCCGGACTGACCTGCGTCATGCCGGAAGGTGCGTTTTATGCCTATCCGGGGATCGCGGCCCTGATTGGCAGAACATCCGGAGAGGGGCGTCTTCTGGATACGGATGTGGCGTTTGCGGAGGCCCTTCTCGAAGAGGCGCATGTCGCGACCGTTCCGGGTTCGGCCTTTGGATACAGTCCGTATCTTCGTCTGTCCTTTGCGGCGTCTGATGAACAGCTGGCAGAAGCCTGTCGCCGTATTGCGCAGTTCGTGGGCGCTATCCAGCCCGTCTGACAGGAGCAAAGGCAGGGCATGGACGCAGAAGCGGGGGAATGTCAGAATTGGATCATGACGAAGACAATCCCTCCCTTTTCCGAACTGTCTTTCCCCCGGCCTGACGAGAACTCGCTCAAAACGCGCTACGATGTCATTGCATCGCTGCTTGATGCCGGGGACCGGGTCGAGGCGCTGGAGGCTTTTGACGCCGTCCGTCGCGAGTATGAGTCCTGGGCCTCGCATGTGCATCTCCAGTTCTCGCGCAATACGCAGGATGAGACGGCCAAGGCCGATCGGGATTATGCGGACCGCTTATCTCCGGTCGCGACCGATCATGAGGTGACGGTCAAAAAGCGCCTGCTGGCCGATCCTGACCGCGCTGGCCTCGAAGCCATCGTAACACCGCATGTGGTGCGGCTCTGGGAAGCCGATACGACCACGTTTGATCCGCGCATCAGTGCAGATCTTGAAGAAGAAGCCCGCCTTTCAGGAGAATACACCGCCCTTCTGGCGGCCGCGAAAATTCCTTTCGATGGCAAAGTTCTGAACCTGTCGGGGCTGGTGCCTTATCTTCAGGGTATGGACAGGGATGTCCGTCATGCGGCGGAGAAGGCGCGCTGGGATTTTTTCGAGCAAAACGGCGCTGAACTGGATGCCCTTTACGGCAAACTGGTCGCTCTGCGGGACCGGATGGCGAAAACCCTTGGTTTCGAGAACTATATCGAACTCGGGTATCGCCGGATGCGTCGAACGGATTACGGCCCTGAACAGGTCGCAGCCTTTCGGGATAAGGTTCTGGCGTATGTCACGCCCCTGATCAGTGCGCTCATGGAGCGTCGTCGTCTGAAAATGGGCTGGGACAAGGTGATGGCATGGGATGAGGCCCTGATTGACCTTCAGGGCAACCCCGAGCCCGCAGGTGATCATGACCTGCTGGTGGCGCGCGCTGAAACCATGTTCCGCGACCTCGATCCTTCAGGCGAAATGGCGGATTTCTATGTCCAGATGCGCGATCTTGGGTATCTCGATCTGAAAAACCGCGAGGGGAAGGCAGGTGGCGGCTTCTGCACGTCTTTTCCGACGGTTGGGACGCCGTATATCTTCGCCAATTTTAACGGCACCCATAACGATATCGGCGTTTTCACCCACGAAATGGGCCACGCGTTCCAGAACTGGAAAAGCCGTGAGCTGCCGTGGATCGACCAGCTCTGGCCAACTATGGAAGCGGCGGAAATCCATTCCATGGGCCTTGAATTCCTGAGCTGGCCGCAGATTGGGGATCTGGTCGAGGATGGCGCGGCAGAGCGATATCGACGCATGCATCTGATTGATGCGCTGTCGTTCTTTCCTTACGGCGTCTGCGTGGATCACTTCCAGCACGAGATTTATGCCCATCCGGAAATGACGCTGGAAGAGCGGCATCAGACCTGGCAGCGGCTTGAAAAACTCTACATGCCCTGGCGGGACTGGGGCGATCTAGCCTATCCTGCAAAGGGTGGTCGCTGGCAGGCCCAGCTTCATATCTACCGGCTGCCGTTCTATTATATCGACTACGCGCTGGCGCAGTGCTGTGCGCTGCAACTGTGGCTGGGATCTCGTCTTGACAGGGAAGGGACGCTGGAAGTTTACCGCAGGCTCTGTGCCGAGGGAGGCTCCAAGCCATTTGCACAACTTGTGTCCGAAGCAGGGCTGACCTCTCCGTTCGAAGCCGATGTTCTGGCTGAAGTCGTTCATGAAGCCGAGCAGGTGCTCGCGCTCTGAAGATGAGCTGAGGCTCCGGAAAAAGCCGGAGCCTCAGGGACTTAGCCGCGTTTGTTCCAGTCGGAAATGAGGTCAAGGACAGCCTGCGGAGACATGCTGCGGGCATTGCCAAGCGCCTTGGAGCCGTCACCGTTCAGGGCATGGCCTTCCGGGGTAACGATAATGACGGTCGGGACAGACTTGATGGTCACGCCATAGCGTTCCGCCAGATCGAGATTGGTGTTGATCCGCCCGACATTGACCGGCACCACTACGAACTGGCTGTCCAGCCAGCGTGCCGCGTCAGGCAGCGCGAAAATGCCGCTGAGCATCTTGCAGTCCGGGCACCAGTTGCCACCGAAATCGAGCAGAACCTTGCGATGCGTCTTCTGCGCGAGCGCGAAGGCCTGTTCCACCTGCTCGTGCGCCACAGCCGTGTCAGGATAGGGTTCGGCGACGGGAGGAGCGGATGTTTCGGTCAGTTTGGGGGCAGGGACTGCTGGCGTTGTGGACGCGGCATGTGCCGGAAGGGTTGCAGTCAGGGCCAGACCAAGGCCGGCGGCAAGAAGGGAACGGTTCATGAAAAAGGCTTTCATTGATGTTGTCCTCTGCATGCCATAACGCAGAATGACAGGAACAGATGATTAAAGCCCAATTTTCAGGAAAGGTCATGCGTTTGAAAAAAGCAGTACTCCGCCCGCAAGCAGCATCTCCCCGCGAAATCAGTGTTACGGAAACCCTGATCCGGACTGCAGTCCTCGTGGCGCTGACGCTTGCTTTCGCATCGGTCTTCCGTTTCTGGCAACCGGCCATCAAAGCTGCGCAGCATATCGCTGGAACGTCCGTCTGGCAGGAACTCTACAGCCTGTTTCATATTGAATCGGGGGTTGGACGCGAGCAACTGATCCTGACAGGAATCATGGTTGCCTGCTTTCTGCTGGCGCTTGCTGTCCAGTCCGTTGGCTTCCTGATCTTTCGGAAACTCAGAAAAAACCGGGCCTGACCCGCAGGGCGGAAACGGCTGCCAGACACCACGCAAGTATGAGCATTGTCCCGCCATAAGGCGCGATCCGGCCAATCGAGACGGGGCCCAGCTTCAGGTCAAACAGCGCGAGGAGCGTGACGGGGACGCAGAACAGAACCATGCCGATCGCCATGCACAGACACGCCATGCGGATCCACCGGGGAGACAGGCGCGCGGCGTTCAGGGAAAGCAGGCACAATCCGAGGGCGTGCCACATCTGGATTTCGACTGCGGAATGCAGCATGGCCCTGCCACCCGGAACGGCAAACAGCCGGTCCGGCAGATGGGCGGACAGGGCGCCGAGCATGACGCCGGACGCGGCGGACAGGGCAGCGAAAACGAAACTGCCCCGAAGCAGAACTGACGTGCCGGGCTGGATGGGGTTTGCGGACATGCCGTGAATGTATCATGTGTTGTCTGAACAGCGAATGAGAGACTGTCATGAGTGCATTGTCAGTCTGTCGCGGCCTGTCTTTTCAGGGCAGGCGCGTTTGAAAAAGGAAGCTTCGATGACTGTTTCGTATCTCCGCCTGTGTCTGTCTGCGGGCCTTCTGGCCGGTCTTGCGGCCTGTAATGCTCCCGATGCCCCTCCGGCGCCGGCGCTGCCGAGCGTCGCTTCGACCTACAAGCTGACGACGGCAGATGCGGCGTTCCTCCAGCAGGTGGACGAGATGGACCAGACCCAGCTCGCTATTGCGACGCTGGCCGCGACCCATAGCAACAGTGACGTGGTAAAAGCATTTGGCTCGACCGTTCAGGGTGATTACACGACCAATCAGAAAGCCGTCGCCAAGATCGCCTCAGACGCCAATCTGACGGTTGCCGCCAAGATTGACGCGGCCGATCAGGAACATGTCGAGTCGTTTTCCCATCTTTACGGTGCCGCGTTTGATCGTATGTTCCTGCGCGATATCGTCAGTATCCGGACACCGGATCTGAGCAAGGCCATCGCGACGGCTCAGGCTTCGGGCGGCTCGCCGGACATCAAGACCCTTGCCAAGGACACGGACAAGATGCTGACGGATCACACGTCCCGCGCCCGCGACCTGATGGGCGATCGCAGCATCGGTCATCACGCGAAGCACAAAAGAAGCCGCTGAAAATAGCGCGGAGGGTATAGGCAGGTCATGACTATCCGCATCGACAGGATCGTGACACGGGGTGGAGACGGGGGGCAGACGTCTCTTGGGGACGGTACACGCGTCCCCAAGTCTTCAGACCGGATCGAGGCGATGGGGACTGTGGACGAACTGAATGCCCAGTTGGGAATTCTGTGCTGTTTGATGGCGCAGGATTCCCGGATGGCTGTGCTTGAAGACGAAATCCGTCAGATCCAGTCCTGCCTGTTCGATCTTGGTGCGGACCTGTGCCTGCCTGACCCAGAACGTACCCCCAGCCTGCCCTCGGAGGCCATTGCATGGCTGGAAGTCCGTCTGGAGGATCTGCGCCGTCACCAGCAGGAACTCCGAAGCTTTGTTCTGCCAGGTGGCAGCCCCGTCGCGGCGCAGGCGCACCTTGTCCGCACTGTTGCGCGCCGGGCTGAACGACGTGTAGCGGTACTGGAGCAGAGACCGGCAGACGGACTTCGTTTTTTGAACAGATTGTCCGATTACTTCTTTGTTCTTGCGCGCCATGCCAACAATCATGGTGAAACGGATATTCTCTGGTCGCCGGGACGCTGGAATCAGAAGAAAATATAAATATCCGCTTATTGCCCTGATGACAGAATGCACGTGAAGTGCTAGAAAATCTTCGTCAGAACGCTGGGGTTCTTCCAGACGAGTCGACTTTTCATATCCTTGTCAGGACATGTGGCTGCTGAGCGGGTTCAAATCCGGTCAGCTTTTCTGCCTTTCGGCAGGCCTGTTCAGCAGGGGAAAATCCATAAATATCATATTGGTTGAAGAATACAGAATGCAGGACGAGCATCAGGTTAACGAAGAAGATAAACTGCGACAGGCTCTTGCCCGTCTCGGTGCTGGAGCGTCCTCCCGTACTCCCAAATCACGACCGGTTCCCCCAACCGCTGAACGCCGTCGCCGCTTCGTGCGTGACGGACAGGTCGTGGTCGAACATCAGGGCGGTCGTGGGATTGCGGCACGCAATGCCGGACAGGATGATCAGGAAGAACTTGAGCGCCTGCGTCAGTCGGTCAAGCGTGAACAGCGTCGCTGGGAAGAAGCCGAGCGGAGCCTGACGGATGTCCGGGCCCAGCTCAAGGCGTTCGAGACACGCGAAGCTCATGCGAAAATCCAGATCAGCGAACTGAACCGCGAACTACGCGAGAATCAGGACACGATCCAGACACTGAAGGCGTCGCTTCATCAGGCGCGCGAGCAGGCCGCCGAAGCGGCACGCCGCACCCCGCGCCCGGTTGGGCGCCCCCGCAAGGAGGCCGCTCCGCAAGTCGTGGAGATGCCAGAAGCCGAGGTTGCCGAGCAGGAACCCGTGCAGTGGTGGGTCAAGGCCTGATCTGACGTTTTTCTAAAAGCAAGCTTTTACTCTGAATGTCTGACCTGACGTCCGAACCAGAGTAAAACACCACAGAACACCGCCCAGCCCAGCCCGGCATTCAGCAGGGCCGGGACGGGAAGCGCCAGTGTCTCGGAACTTCCTGTGGCGCCCGCCATTGCGGCAAGGGCCACGCCGATCAGGCTTTCTCCGACAATGAAGCCTGAAGCGATCATTGTTCCCTGGTCCTTGGGGAAACGACGTAACAGCCAGCCAAGCCCCGCACCGATCCCGATGGTGACCGAGACATCCGCCGGAAGGTAGATGCCCATCCCCACGGCCAAAGGCGGGAGCGCAAGGTTCCGGCGATGTAGCGCGATATCCAGAATGACCAGACAGACGCCAAGCGCTGCTCCGATTTCCAGCATCAGCCAGTCAAGCTGATGCGTCAGGATGCCGGTTGCAATGGCGGCCATCAGGGCGGGCTGTGGTGCGGCAAGTGCGCGCGTCGGGTCCATGCCCGTGCGTGGCATGGCGCCCACGAAGCCGTAGGCCTGATAAAGCACCTGAAGCACCCAGGGGATGACGATCGCGCCAACGGCACAGCCGATCAGCAAGGCAACTTCCTGTTTCCAGGGCGCTGCGCCGACGAGCTGACCGGTCTTGAGGTCCTGAAGGTTATCGTTGGAGACGGCGGCCGAGGCGGTGATGGCGGAGAGGACGAACAATCCGAACGCAATGGCGATCGGGCGTTGTTCCACCGTCAGGACGCCACTGCTTTCCAGCCCCCAGAGGGCAACGGAAATGGCAATGATGGCGATGATCCCGACGCCGGATATCGGTGACGACGACGACCCGATGATACCGGCCATGTAGCCGCACGCACTGGCGACCAGAAAGCCCAGCCCGAAACAGGCGATCAGTCCCAGAACAACCAGTGTTCCCAGAGCGCCACCATGCGGCATGACGGGCCACAGGAAATAGCTGAACAGCCCTGCCAGCAGCACTGCCAGCCCTACACACAGGGCAATCAGTGTGCGAGGTGCCAGATCGCGATCGCTGTCATCGCCGTTTGCCAGATGGGTGACGGAAAGCGCTTCTTTCAGTCCCTGCGCGACAGGACGGGCAAGCGCGAGCAGTGTCCATACCGCTGCAATCGCAATGGTCCCGGCGCCGATGAAGCGGACCTTGTGCAGCCAGAGACCCGATGCTTCGGTTAGCGGTGTGGCTGACGGCGAAAGATGTCCCAGAACCGGAACCATGATGCCCCAGGCCAGAAATACCCCGAGCAGCATCGCAATACCGCCCCCGATGCCGACCAGATAGCCGGTGCCCAGAAGGGCCAGAGAAAAGCTTCCGTTCAGACGGAATGCCGATGATCCGACGACGGTGGCCGCCGAAAACCCGTCCGACAGGAGGCGCAGTCCCGATGTGGCAAACGCCACGACACCCGAGACGACTGTACCGAGGGTGAGGGATTTCAGGCTTCGCGCATCGCCTTCCGGAGAAGAAGCGCGCAGGATTTCCGCACAGGCCGTGCCTTCGGGGTAGGGCAGATCGGAATTGCTCACGAGAGCCCGGCGCAGCGGGATGGTGAAAACAACCCCCGTCATGCCGCCTGCCATCGTCAGCAGTAGTGTGATGGCATAGGGAAATTCATGCCAGTATCCGACCATGATGAGAGCTGGCAGGGCCGCAAACACGCAGGATAGAGTACCGGCAGCAGAAGCCTGCGTCTGGACCATATTGTTTTCCAGCATTGTCCCGCCGCCCATGAGGCGCAGGATGGCCATCGAGATGATGGTGGCTGGAATGGATGATCCGAAAGTCAGACCGATCTTCAGGCCCAGATAGACGTTTGCTGCCGTAAAGACGACCGTGATGAGGGCTCCGAGAATAATCCCGCGGAGGGTCAGTTCGCGATTGTCCATGTGTTTCTGTTCCGAAATGATGTCAGGCACAGGGCAGCCCGCTGTGCCTGCATGCCGGGGCTAAGGCCTCAGCCCCGGCATATTTTTCCTGACGTAATTTTACTGTGTGTGGCTGTGGAAAGCGACCGGGGCCAGATGTTCGCGATTATAGCCCAGTTCGCCGTGTGTCAGCTGATACCCGATCTCGAGCGTATAAGGATTTTCCTGCGCCATGTTGTCGGTGGCGGGAAGGTCAATCAGGCGAAGGTCCGTGCGGACAGACTGTGTGCTGACATTGGGCGGGAAGCGGAAGGTGTCCGTGAAGACTTTCTTGTCCACAATCTTGCCGTCCCGCATGATGACAATGAAATATGGCACGTCGATCATACCGCTGGTCGCCGCCGGGCCCCGGGTCAGGTTCATGGCAAGGCTCAGACGTGTGCGCACCGTCTGGTGGCCGTGCGGTCCTTCTGGGCCCCGCTCGCAGTCTCCGGACAGGGAGGTGATCTGCGCATGGCTGACGAGGCTTCCGATATCCGCGCTCTTGCCGTCATAGACGAACTGGTCCGCTGCAGATCCCGGGATATCGAGGGCCGGACAGGCAGGTGCGAAGAAACTCTGGTTGGATTCGTCGCAGCCGGCCAGACTCGAAAGGGCCAGGAGGGCGAAAGCCGGAGCAAACAGGGGCGAGGCGAAGCGCCGGATGGCTGGCATCAGCTGAAGAAACTCCTACAAAGAGGCTCGGCAAAGAGGCCCGGACGTTGCGACGAGCGGCAATCCGGTCGATACTGGTCCTACATATCGAACTCCGCCCGCTTGGGGAACACCATGTCAGAACAGACGACTTTCGCTCCTGCCCGCACCGATGGTGTGGACGCTCCTCCAACCCTCCGCGTTTTGCTCGCCGGTCCGCGGGGATTCTGTGCCGGTGTGGACCGCGCCATCCGTGTTGTGGAAGAGGCCCTTCGCCGTTATGGCGCTCCGGTCTATGTCCGTCACGAGATCGTCCATAACCGGACGGTCGTTGAAGGACTTGAAGCCAAGGGTGCCATTTTCGTCGAGGAACTGGACGAGGTCCCCGAAGACGGACATGTCGTTTTCTCGGCGCATGGCGTTCCCAAGGCCGTTCCAGCAGAAGCCCAGCGCCGTAACCTGCTTTATCTGGATGCGACGTGCCCGCTGGTCTCGAAGGTGCATCGTGAGGCCGAACGTCACTTCGCGGGCGGTGGCCCGGACCAGCTCCACATCCTCATGATCGGCCATGCGGGCCATCCGGAAGTGGTCGGCACGATGGGACAGCTTCCGCCGGGTGCCGTCACGCTCATCAATGATGCGGAAGAAGCCCGCACGATCCAGCCGGAAGACCCTGCGAAGCTGGCTTTCATCACGCAGACCACATTGTCGGTCGATGATACGGCCGAGATCGTGGACATCCTGCGCTCACGCTTCCCGCTCATCGAAGGGCCGAAGCGTGAAGACATCTGCTATGCGACGACCAACCGTCAGGAAGCGGTGAAGGCGATTGCCCCCGAGAGCGATCTGGTGATCGTGATCGGCTCGCCCAACTCGTCCAACTCGCAGCGCCTGCGGGAAGTGGCCGAGCGGTCTGGCGCGCGCCGTGCGCTTCTGGTGCCGAAGCTCGAGAATCTGGACTGGAGCGTCCTTGAAGGCGTGGAAACGCTGGGCATCAGTGCCGGTGCGTCCGCTCCCGAGAGCCTCGTGCAGGAAATGGTGACGGCTCTGGCCGAAAAATACACGCTCAAGATCGAAGAGCGGATCGTCAAGGAAGAGAACATCAATTTCCGCCTGCCCGGCCCGCTGGCTGGCGAGGAAGACTGATTTCTCATGGCCGTCTATACGGAACTGGCGGCCGAGACGCTTGAGGCGTTTCTTGGCACTTACGCGATCGGCAATTTGGTCTCGTTTCATGGCATCGCCGAGGGTGTCGAAAACAGTAATTTCCTCCTCCGCACGACAGAGGGGGATTTTATTCTCACGCTGTTCGAGCGTCGGGTGAATGCCAGCGAGCTTCCGTGGTTTCTGGGGCTCATGCAGCATCTGGCGGGCAGGGGGCTGAATTGCCCGCTTCCCGTATCGGACCGGAGTGGAACGGCGCTGCGGACTCTCGCAGACCGTCCGGCTGCCATCACGACTTTTCTTCCCGGTGTGTCTGCAACCCAGCTCGATGCAGGGCTGTGTCTGGAACTCGGCAAGGCGCTGGCCCGGCTGCATATTGCTGGTGAAGGATATAGTGCTGTTCGTCCGAATGCGCTGTCTCCGGCGGCATGGGGGCCGCTGCTTGAAAGCTGTGGTGAGAGTGGAGACGCATTATTCCCCGGTCTGACGGCTGAAGTCCGGGGCGCGCTTCAGCGGATCGAAGCGGCATGGCCGCTACCGGATGAGCTGCCGCGTGGGCAGATCCATGCGGATCTGTTTCCGGATAATGTTTTCTTCCAGAACGGGCAGGTTTCGGGTCTGATCGACTTCTATTTCGCCTGTACGGATTTTCTGGCTTACGATCTGGCGATCTGCCTGAATGCCTGGTGCTTCCGTGACGAAAAGACGTTCGCACCGTTATTTGCTGTGACCATTCTCCAGGGCTATGAGAGCGTTCGTCCGTTGACCGAGGCGGAGAAATCGGCGCTTCCCCTCCTGTGTCAGGGGGCTTCGATCCGCTTTCTGCTGACGCGCCTGTATGACTGGATCAACACCCCCGCCAATGCGCTTGTAACCCGCAAGGACCCGCTGGCTTATCTGGTGCGCCTGCGCCATTTTGCAGGTGTTTCCCATGTCTGAGGCCTCTGCGGAGCGGCCTCAGGTGGAAATCTGGACGGATGGCGGGTGCAAACCCAATCCCGGCCCTGGTGGCTGGGGCGCACTTCTGGTCTTCCGTGGTCAGGAAAAAGAGCTTCTGGGTGGTGATCCGGAGACGACCAACAACCGTATGGAAATGACCGCCGCAGCCGAGGCGCTGGAGGCGCTCAAACGTCCCTGTATCGTAACGCTGCATACGGACAGCGAATATCTGCGGAATGGGATTACCCGTTGGCATACGGGCTGGGTGCGACGGAAATGGCGGAATGCGGCAGGGGACCCTGTCGCCAATATGGATCTCTGGCAGCGTATTCTGGAAGCCGCGAAGCCGCACGAGATTGAATGGCTCTGGGTCAAAGGGCATTCGGGCGACGAAAACAACGAACGCGTGGATCAGCTTGCAACGCGGGGGCGTGAAGAGCTCTGAAAAATGACGGTTTTTCTCAGGTCTTTGAAGAAAAACGAAAAAATCTCCAAAAAAAGTTCATTTAGGGGCTTTACCGACCCCGGCCATTTGGCTACATACCACCTCGCCGGTCCCGAATAGCTCAGTTGGTAGAGCAAGCGACTGTTAATCGCTGGGTCGTAGGTTCGAGTCCTACTTCGGGAGCCAGCCTTTCTTTTGAAAAGCTGCTTCGGCCGCAATAAAAAGCTCCCTTTCGGGAGCTTTTTGCGTTTCAGGCCTTACTGTTCCTCCGGGAAGACGTCTTCCAGGCGATCCAGCGCCCATAGTCGCGGGAAAAGCCGCGCCCAGGCGGCCGCCACCAGAATGGTGCCGACCCCGCCCGCGATCACGGCGGCTTCCGGTCCGATTGCCGTTCCGAGCATCCCGCTCTCAAATTCGCCAAGCTGGTTGCTGGATCCGATGAACAGCGTGTTCACGGCTGAAACACGTCCACGCATTGAATCCGGCGTTGCAAGCTGGATCAGCGAGGAACGGATTACGACGCTGATAACGTCGGAGGCGCCGAGGATCATCAGTGCGACAATCGAGAGCCAGACCGTGTGGGATACTCCGAAAACAATCGTTGCCACCCCGAACACGACGACCGACACGAACATCACAAGGCCCGCACGGCCTTTGAGAGGGTAGCGGGACAGACCCCAGGACATCATCAGCGCGCCAATCGCCGGAGCCGCGCGCAGCAGGCCCAGCCCAACCGGCCCGACATGCAGAATTCCGTCCGCATAAACCGGAAGCATGGCTGTAGCGCCCCCCAGAAGCACGGCGAACAGATCAAGCGTAATAGCGCCCAGCAGGTCACGGCGCCTGTTGAGAAAGGAGAGCCCCGCAAAAACCGAGGCGAATGTGACTGGCTCTTTGGGTGGGACGGTGTGCACCAGCTTCAGGGACAATGTTCCTGAGAAAGCCACCGCGAACCCGACGGTCGAGAGGCCGTAACAGACGACCGGCCCGATACCGTAAAGCAGGCCGCCAAGGCTGGGGCCGACGATGGATGCTGTCATGAAGAGCGAGGAGAGCAGCGCCTGCGCGCGGGGCAGAAGAGATGGAGGTGCGATGGCAGGCAGAAATGCCTGCTGGCAGGGCATTTCAAAGCTGCGCAGAACGCCATAGAAGGCTGCGAACGCATAGATGCCCCCTGTTGTCAGGACGTGGCATGTGGCGGCAACGGCGAGGGCAGCCGTAGAAAGAATTTCGCAGATCTGACAGATGAGGACGATGGTGCGCCGGTTGAAACGGTCCGCGACGTGCCCCGCGACAAATGTCAGGGGGATCATGGGCAGGAACTGTGCCAGCCCCAGATAGCCCAGAGAGGCAACGTCATGCGTCAGCGCATAGATCTGCCATCCAATGGCGATCGTCATGGTGGTCGCGGAAAGCTGTGAGAAAATTCTTCCGACGATAAGTGCTGGAAGGCCGGGAAGGGTGCGCAGGGCTGGATCGATCATTGCGGCACTTTAGGCACTTCCGTCTCTCAAGTTTATTGCAAAATTGCGAGACGGAAGGCAGAGGAAGATCATGACAGCCAATCAGACTCCCCAAACCGTTCATTATGCGACCGTCACCTGGGATCAGCTCCATCGTGATGCGCGCCTTCTGGCCTCAACCCTCATGCAGAAACATGGGCCTTTCCGTGGAATCGTTGCCATTACCCGTGGCGGCCTGATCCCCGCTGCCATTCTTGGCCGCGAAATGGGCTGCCGCCTGATCGAGAGTGTTTCAGTTATCAGTTATGCGGGCGAAGAAGGCACGCAGCACGAGCCGAAGGTCGTCAAACCGCCTGTTGCCGCAGGGGATGGCGATGGCTTCCTGATTGTGGACGATCTCGTGGATTCGGGTGTTACGGCCCGCATTGTGCGCGAACTGCTTCCAAAGGCAGTCTTTGCCTGCCTCTACGCAAAGCCGGAAGGCAAGCCCTTCACGGACCACTATGTCACCGAAGTCGCGCAGGACACATGGGTCCTGTTTCCGTGGGATACTGCGCCGCTTTTCGTACCGCCGCTTGTACGAAGCGAAGGCGAATAAAAAAACCCTCTTGCCTCGACCGGCCAGACATCCTAGGTTCCGGCCGGTTCGGGGCGTGGCGCAGCCTGGTAGCGCGCTTGTTTTGGGTACAAGAGGCCCCCGGTTCGAGTCCGGGCGCCCCGACCAGTTAATGGCCTCATTGATGCGCCCTTAGCTCAGATGGATAGAGCAACAGCCTTCTAAGCTGTGGGTCGATGGTTCGAATCCATCAGGGCGCGCCAAAAACCGCCATTTTCGCGCCCCTCTGGTTTGCAAAGTTTGCAGATGGTTTGCAATGGCTATGGGTAGGTTCTCAAACCGTTCACATCAGCCTGCCACGACTGGCCGCGATCGAGACGATTTTCGACGTTTCGCGGCTCTGATGTCGCTCCCATGTTTCCATTCCAGCAAGCGCAACCTCTGTGCGACGTGGCAAGTAAGTGTCGATGATGCGCTGGCAGTAGTCGATCGCATGTCCCGAAATCGCCGCGATCTGTGGTGTCGTTGCACCGGCTTCTGCCAGTCGGACAATTCCTGTTCTTCTCAAGTCGCGGCGCTGCCGGTGACTGGCTTCCAGTTCCGATATGATCTGCGCCCGCGTGGCACCGCCACGCAGCAGCTGGCGAGCATATGCTCGTCCGAGGCGGCGCATGACCTCATCCCATGCTCGGGCAAAATTCCGGTGTGCCCAGACCTTTCCGGTGGGGCTGGGTACCAGGAGCGCAGCCGCTGGTTTTCCAATCCTGGCAGATACTATGGCATCAGCTTGCTGCTGTCCGGCGGTGATCTCGTCCAGTCGTCTTCTCAGGTGTGGTTCAAGCCGGGCATGCACGGGAACGTCTATCAAGGCGCCAGTCTTTTCTTGGCGCAAGGCGATAAACATGCGGCCACTCCGGATCGAGATCCTGTCCGCATCCATGGTCAAGACATCGCCTGGGCGCTGTACTGTGTAAAGGAGAAGCAGATAGGCCATCTGAAGCGATGGTCTGGCGCGTTCCAGGAATGCATCTTCCATTTCATAGCTCCAGATTTCGCTGCGCTTGGTCGTATGCTGTCTCTTGAAGCGTTCGGCGGGGTTACTGTCGATCAGGCCGACGTCTTTAGCGCGGCCGAGGATCTTCTGAAGAAGGGAGAGGATCTGATCTGCCTTTCTAGGTGTCTGGCTCAAGCGCTCACGAATAGCCAAAACGTCCTGTCGGCTGATAGCGCGGGCAGGGTGCACGCCCCAGTCTTCACGCATCCGATCAAGGTATCCTCGATACAAGTTTCGCGTTCTGGGGGAGAGGGCCCGATATTCCTCCGAAGCCAGATAATCGACGATCAATGCTCCAATGGTGCCCGGATTCAGTCCGGCTGCCTGCAATGGAGAGAGATTTTCGAGGGAGGCAAGCGCTGCCTCCCGGTCATGACCCAGAAACTTCCGAGTCTGTCGGTCATAGAAATATTCAATGATGCTGCCGTCGGCGCGCTTCTTGCGGACGACGTTCAGCCCTGTTCTGCGTGAGCGTGGCACTCATATTCTCCGCCAGAGAGTGGGTTAGGCCGGGCTGCGCAGGAAAGGCGGCGCTGGTTGCAGCCGGCGTCGCCACCCCGATCCCTGAATCCCGGTCGGCATAGAGGTCGAGCAACTTGCGGTCCCACGTCAAGCGGCCGCCACCTGGGCCACGGACCCGAGGCTGTGGCCAGATCCCGAGTTTTACTTCTTGATTGAAAACGTGAACGCCGATGCCGACATAGGCTGCTGCTTGCTCGCGGTTCAGGAAGCGAGGTTCTATGTCCATCCCCGTTCCTCCACGTCTATGGCTCGCTTTCTGGCTGCAACGTCACGGATCTCACGGACGAACGGCTTTCCAGGACGCTCGCGGAATTCGTAGTCCGGCGCGGACAGCCCGGCATGATGGGACTGGACTTCGTGCCAGCGGCCATCGTTCAGACCGAGATGATTGGTCGGGTCTTTCTGGCTCATCACCACGTAATCCTCTGTGCCCAATCGTCGAAATTTTCGTCGTGGTTTGCGTCCGGCTCTCGAAAGAAACGCCAGAGTTTCTTGAAAAATTTCTTCACGACAGATCCTCCGTGAAAGAGCTGAAGGACGTCGGGTGCCATTCGACTTTCCCTTCCACGATCATGGCGCGCAGATCTTCAAGCTTCGCGCGTCTGACGCACTTTTCCGGCCCGATATCTGCGGGAACGAGTTCCAGCAGCGTGTGCCTGGGAACGTGTGCCAGGACATCATCAGTCGCCATGTTCGGCAGGTAGGTGTCGGCATTGACGATCGCGCCTATCAGCTCGCCGACCTGATAGGATTCTGCTGGGCGGCCAGCGCTTGTGCGCTTGTACGGAGGAATGATTTGCGTGAGCCGCTGGATCGTCTCGATCGCGATATCCTCGACATCGACCTGTTCCATGCGCCGGAATCCGCCGTCGCCGTCCCGGCCGGTGATGCGGTCCAGTATGACCTTGTAGTCATATTTTCCGCCGATCAGCAGGATCACCAGAGAGATCATGATCTCTTCGGTTGTTCGCGGCCCTTCCAGCAACGCTGTATCAAGCGCATGCTTCATCTTTCGGGCCAAAACGTCCTGGCCGGCCTTTGTGATCAGGATCTTGCTCACGGTGCGGCCTTTCGGGCTGCGTTCTGCCTGACGCGCTCCAGAAGAGCGCTGCCGAACACGGTCATGTCGATCAGGATTTCGCCTGCCATGTTCGGGCTGCCGACGGACGCGACCAGTCGACCGGAAAAGAAGATGTCCTGCGGACAGAGCGTGTCCCGCGACCGTGTCCTGGCGACCTTTTCAGCATCTGAATAGGCCGCGCAATCCACGCGATCCTTGCCGCTCGGATGCGTTCCGGTGACGCAGACGGTGAAGAAAGGATAAGGCCTTCCGCCACGGTTTGGTGCGAGTTTTCTGGCGTTGTTCATTATGCGCGCCCCTGAGCAGGAGGGACGACAGCTCGCAGGCCATCGACTATCTTCCAGCACCAGTCATGCAGGCGGGCTCGGTCGATTTCTTCGATTGCCGACGTGGTAACTGGACGGCAGTCGAGCGTCTTTTCCGGGATGCCAGGAACGGGGTCTCGGATCAGGTTCGCGGACAGAAGTTCGTCCAGCTGTTCGCCAATGCGGAAGGCATTGTCGGACCAGATCCGGGCATCATCGTAGTCGCGATAACCGTCACAGATGCCAGCCTGATTATGGCAGCCCTGCATGTTGACGAAGAGTTCGCGTGCCTTGGCGTGAACGCGGGGATTGATCTCTGTGAGGAGCTGCTCAAAGCCGCTGCGTGTCTGTGGAACGGGTCTGTCAAACAGTGCTGGGCGCGGAACGGGACGGCCTGTGTGGGCTTGAATGTGCGACACGGAAACTCTCCATCGCGGGTGGCAATGGAGAGACTTTGCGCAAAAATGCTAATTTAGATCAAGCGCAAAAATGCGCATCAAGGGATTTCGCGTTGCAATCTCATTTTGATTAAAGGATCTGGATTTCCATAGGTGACTTCGTGATGTCCATTGGAAGAGAAGATAGCCACCGCAGTGCCATTTGGTTGAATTGCGATTGCGATATAACGGTCGCGAGAGTCGTGAGGCTGGCTAAGGAACGCGAAACTGCCCTGATTTCCCGCTTGGAATGCACTGCCGAAATCTTCTTCTGCCAACTTGAATACATCAGAATAAACAGGCTCTGGGAACGCTTTCCTCAAGATTGGATTGATAGCCTTAGAATGAAACGCTTCTTTAAGACGCATACCAGCGACAAAGGCCGCGTAATCCCCGCCCGGAGGTGTTGACGGGCCTGATAAGCTATTGTCCCTGCCTTGTGTCAGGATATGAACAAGACCATCGCGAATGTGAAATGTAGTGGCAGAGCTGCCGTCGTCCTTTTGAATCGTTGCAACAGCATCTCCCCCTATAACAGACCAGGCGCCGTCAAGATGGTCGCCAATCCCCTGGCCAATAAGCGCGCTTGGGATAAAAGCATCTCCCGTAACATCGAATGCCCGGTATTGAGGTGCAGATGCCGAGCCATCATCTTGGTCGACAGTGATTACATAAGTCTTGCCGTCGCCCTCAATTATCTTAAAGATTTTTGAAGAGAACGAATAATCATCGGGCGTGAATGCATGTCCATTAAATGTGTATGCGAACCCTTGGTTGTAATTTCCGTAAACACCAAAAGTTTTTCCATTTATATGAACTTTGGAAAGATCATCAGAATAAGCTACTATTGGCATCATTAAAAATGCACATGCAATTAACGACTTTATCATCATTCCCTGCGTATGCTTTGAATTACCATTCCAGATATTCTGTACTCCTCGTTGCATCCGTGATCCGGAAACGGATTTACTCCAGATGGAGGAATGACTATGGCCTGTGAGAATTCAGGGTTTGTACTCCTGGGCCACAAAACAACGCGCCCGTCATCTTTAATCTCTATTTCTTTCAGGGTCGCTTCTTCGAGGCCATTTTCCTGCCGTATGGCAATCACCTTGTCTCCAGTTTTCGGCGGCCGCGCAATATCGCAGTATGAAATTGCAATAACGATGGTTCCGGACGGATATAAGAGGTCCATAGAGTCTCCCTGAACTCTAAAAGCCCATCGTTTTATGCCGGGATATCTATCATCTGGGGTAATTGATATATATTCGGAATAGCCTTCCTGTGAGAACATGTCGCCAGATTGCCAAACTCCAGCTTGTATTTTTCCAACCATGGGCACTAATTCACACGAGTTGGAAGGCACTAAGCGAACATCTTGATGTCCTGAAGCGCCAAATTCTTTTTCTAAGCGTGCCATCGTGGTCGCGCTAAGACTATGACTGGCACTTCCGTCATTCATGAAGCGCACAATAGTACTCGGTGCAACGCCGACACTACGAGCGATATCAGAGAAGGATTTTCCAGTTCGATCTCTGATAGCTCGAATGTAAGCCTGCTGGCTGGACCGGACAGAATCATTAACGCTGCTCATATGCGCATTTTCGCACATCGTGAGATTGAAATCCCTGCGCAAAATTGCGCTTGTTATGTTTGCATTATTGCGCATAATGGACGTATGAAAAATCTTCCGTCTCCTGCTGATATCGAAAGCGATGCCCGCGAAAGGGGCATTGCGATTGGTGATCTGTGTCGGAGGGCTCAGGTAGCTCGAAGCACTTTCACTCGCTGGAAAGCCGGAGAAACTTCTCCGACACTCGCGGTGGTTGGGCGCCTAATCCAAGCGTTGCAGGAGTGCGGTGAAGTGGAGAAAGCAGCATGAAAATCATCCATGCGGTCATCCGTAAACTGCGTCTGCGCGCCCGTCACCCGGATGGTGTCCGGAGTAAGGCATTCCAAGGCAATCAGTATGAGGACGACTATCGGCAGGTTCTGAAATCACTCTCAGAAATCCAGACTGGCAGCTCGGGGTCAGTTGTCTGTTTGATCTCGACCGTTCTGTATCTGCGTACCTGGCGCAAGATTGAACGCGAAAAGATGCGCCATGATCGGAATGTCACGGCGGTAAAGATCGCGTTCTCCCAGGACAAGTTCAAGCTGACCTCGTCCTGGCAGATGCGGGATCTGATTTACGACCTGAATGATGTTTTACATCCCGTCGTATTTCAGCTCTTCATCAGAAGTATCTTTCGGCATTTTTACAAATTTCTTCACTTTCTCAAGCGCCTGTTCAAGCTTGCGAACGCGATCTTCCAGTTCTTCAATTTTCTGTTTCAAGAATCGTCTCCTGTTGGTTGTGGAAAACGCAGGATGGACGATAGCGGCCGGGGTGAACATTCCTCGGCCGCGACTGGTGGTGACGTATGAATACTGTCGCGTCGATCAAAACGGCCACGCAGGCCGCAATCAACCGGATCGGCAGCATTGACGCGGCGGCATCTGTTGTTCGCGTCGGCCGTTCGCAGCTCTCGGAATATCAGAGCCGCAACTATCCGGCCGTCGTGCCTGTGGATGTCGCGATTGTCCTGGATGAGTTTGCCCAAGAGCCGCTGATCCTCGGCGCGATGGCCCATGCGGCAGGCTACACGCTGACCCCGCTCCACCTGGGTCATGGTGACGTGGCGGAGATCATGGAAGGTGTTGCCTGCAATGCTGGCCTGACCATGGCCACGACGATCCGTGTTCTGGCGGATGGCATCATCATGCCTGATGAAGCGGCCGACCTTTCGCGGGATCTGGCAAAGCTCCAGCGGGTTGTGACCCATGCGCTCCAGGTCGTGCATGCCAAGGCGCAGGGAGTGTCCCACTGATGGCGCGCCCGTCACTCGACTATGAACGGATCGCGCCTGCTGTCCGCAAGCTCCATGCAGGCGGATCTTCCGTCAAGGCGATCGCGGCTCATGTCGGCGTTTCGCCTCGCAGCGTTTCGTCTCTGATCAGCCGGCTAGATCTTCCGCGCCGTCGTGCCGTGAGTGCGTCGCGTTCCGGCGAGCGTCGCCGTCCGCTGCCAGCCGGCGCGTGCCTGGAGATCGTGCGTGTCTGATCTGCTCGATCCTTTCCAGTTTTTGTCAGAATTGAATAAAGATATCGCGGCAGCCGGTGGCCAGAGCCGGTACGCGGAACAGCGCGGCGTGTCGCATACGACCGTCTCGCATGTCCGTCATTCCCGGCGCGATCCCTCTAAGGAATTTCTGGCCGCAATCGGTTTTGACCGTTTCCCGAGATATCGCCCGCTGCGTGGCGGCATCCATGCGCCGCTACTCACGAGCATGCAGTTTTTTACGGAAGTGAATAATCAGATCCGCCAGTCAGGCGGTCTGACGTCCTTCTGTGCCCGTCATCGCCTGCCGATTGGCAGCGTCTCCAATTACCTGAACGACAACCGTCGCGCCTCGGACGCTCTGGTCCAGGCTGTGGGATATGCGCGTCTGACGCGCTTCCGCCGACGTGTTGTCGGGAGTGTTTCCGCGTGAATATTCATAAACCCGTTGATCCCGGCCTGTTCGGTGGCGCTTTGCGCTCGGTGCCGCAGAACATTGCTGCTGAGCATGGGCTTCTCGGTTGCATCCTGGTGGACTCCAAGAAGGTGCTCGAAACCGTTGAAGAGATCCTGCATCCGGACCATTTCGCAGATCCGGTCAATGGACAGATCTATGAGAAGGCCCTTCTCATTTACAACGAAAGCCGCAACGTCGATCCCCTGACAATCATCCGGCATTTCGAGCACCCGGATGAGCTGGTCTGGGGCAAGACAAACCCGAAAGAGTATTTCGCCAAGCTGCTGACGGCTTATGCCAGTCCCAGAATGGCATTCGACTATGCGCGTGAGATCCGCGATGCCGCGATGCGTCGCCGGCTGATGGCGCTGTGTCAGCGGACAGCGGATCTCTGTTGCCGGCCGGAAGATGAACGGGCCGAGGACATTGTTGAGGGCCATGAAGCAAGGCTGCTCAGTATCGCCATGGGTATGTCGGAAAGCCAGCCGAACGTCTCTCTGTTTGACGCCGGCTGCGAGGCTATTCTTTCGGCTCGTGAAGCGCTGGAGCGTGGTGGTGGCCTGGCTGGATTGTCCTGGGGTTACAAGTCGCTTGATCGTCTCACGGGCGGCCTGACGAATGGCAATCTCTATATCTTGGGTGCTCGTCCAGCTGTCGGCAAGACATCTCTCGGTCTGGGAATTGCGCTCCCATTGGCGGCCTCTGGAAAGCGAGGGCTGTTCTGGTCTGGCGAGATGTTGGCCAAGCAAGTAGCAGGCCGCGCGGCATCGGCGCGGACGGGACTAAACCTGCGGTCGATCTTCAATGGCCTTCGGTGGGATATCGGTCCCGATGTGGAAACAGGCAGCCAGCCGCCACTGGAAGACTGGCAATGGAAAGAATACGAGAACGCCGTCGATGAATTCTTCCATATCCAGCTAGAAATCGACACACGTCCTGGACTGACGATCTCACAGCTTCGGTCCCGTGCGCGCCGTATGAAGCGCTCAAAGCGCGGCCTCGATTTCATCGTTTTGGATTACTTCCAGCTGATGCGCGGATCTGCTGCGGTTCGCGGGCGTGGTCGATACGAAGAAACCACGGAAATCAGCAATGAACTCAAGACGCTGGCGAAAGAGCTGGATGTTCCGATGATCGTGCTCGCTCAGCTGAACCGGAAATCGGAAGACAAGGAAGACAAGACGCCAGAGTCTGATCACCTCCGGGATACCGGCGCCCTGGAACAGGACGCGGACGTAATCTGCCTGATCCACCGAAGGCATCTCCATCTGAAGAAACAGCTCGCCAGTCTGGCCAAGCGAGACCGGGAGACAGAGGATCAGTTCAATGATCGCAGCCTGGAGCTGGAGGAACAGGTCCGTCAGCAGGAAGGGCGCGGCATGCTCCTGGTAGCCAAAAACCGACATGGCCCAACGGGTGTCTGTCCGGTCTGGTATGACGATTTCACCACTTGGTTCAGGGATGCCGGAGAAGATCCTCGCGCGCGTGCTTGGACCGTGCAGCGCGGAGCATAGGTCATGGCGCGTCGCGAGCGGCCGGGGAAGCATGCGCGGAGCATTATGTCCGACGTGCGTTGGACGACGCTGTCTCTGGCGGCGCGTTCTGTCTGGCTTGGTCTGGCAGATGTCGGTGACGTCGTGCCTGCGGTGCGCGCACCTGGAAAAAGCGGTCTGACCATCGAGGATTTCGCCCGCTACCTGGCGGCGGATGTGGCGGCTGTCGGGCCGGCTGTCCGTGAGCTGGTCCAGTGTGAAGTCATGGCCCCAATCGGCGCCGGCTTCAGGCTGACATCCTACTAGGTTTTTAGGTTTTCAACCCTGCCTCTGTTGGCAGGTCTAGGAGTATCTGACGTGAAGGTCAGCGCCAGTCATCGCACGCAGCTTGCCAGCATCGCCCTGATGCAGGTGGAGCATCTTACCCTCAACGCCATGGAAGCCGTGATGGTGCTGTCCTGGGTGCGTCTCGTCACCTACCTGATCATGAACACGGCTGACGGCGTCCTGGACGTGTCTTTCCCAGGTGCGCTGTCCGCGCTCGCACGCACCAAGGTTTTCTGTGACGAAAACCTAATCGAAACCTATCTCGAAACCTACGCGAAAACCCAGCTGCTAACCTGGGATCGCGACGCGCAGACGATTGGTCTGCCGGCATCGCTCCAACCATCACGCCGCGCGATCGCATCCCGCGAAAACGGCAGAAAGGGCGGAAGACCGCGCAAAAACGCAGCTGTAACCCCGCAGAACGATCCGCGACAGAGAACCGCCATCATGCCCATTTCAGGAGGAAAAGCCGTGTCTGCCGAAAACCCAGCAAAAACCCGCCTCACGGGTACGCGCGATAAGCTTAGCTTAGCTTCTAAATCTTCTTCAGAAGATAAGCTTAAGCTAGACGGCCTGATGTCTCGCATAGGGCCAAAGGCATTCGAGGCAGCGGGTTTCGACCCATCCCGCGACATGCCGAACTGGGGCGTGTCGCGAGTATGGATCGCGGCTGCTCTGGCCAAGGGCATGACGGAGGACGATGCGGAGCGTCTGATCGTGGCTGTCGTGCGGGACGTTGCCGATCGGCAGCGGGTCAAGGGAAACCCGGCATCGCACATGGGCTACTTCTCCAAGGCCGTGGAAGCCGCGATTGCCAGGGGCGATATCCCGGAAGCGCCGAAGACGGCCGAGGAACGTAAGGCTGCGCGGGCCTGGGAAGCGGCGTTGAAAGACTACCGGCAGCGGTTGGCCTATGGCGAAACGGGTCTGCGCCGTCCGGAACTGTCTGACTTCCTCGTCCAGGCTGCGGCATGAGGCGCAGGCACCGGATTGATCTGGCGCAGGATGTCCCCAAGCAGGTTGCGGAATGGCTGGATGAAGCCGCGCAGACGCTGGCAGCGTTGCCGGCGCATGGGCTTCGGCCGTCTGGCGCCAGAGGCTTCTGGCCGGACATGGTGCCGGACGAAGAGGATCTGCAATGGGTACGGGAAAGCGACATCCGGCCACCTCGGCCAACGCCAGATGATGTGTCGCGGATGGACCTTGTGTTCTCCTGGCTGGCGTTCCTCGGCACGGGAAGCGAAAACCGGGAAATCCGCCTCGTGGTTCAGCTCCACATGCGCGTTCATCCGATCTCAGGAAAGCCTCTGCTGTCATGGGAGAAAATCGGAGAGAAACTGCGCATAGGCCGCAATACGGCCAAGAGGCGTTACCTGACGGCCTGTTGCATCATCGCAGAAAAATTGCGGACCGGACAATTTCCGCTGGACAGTTTGGACCAAATTGCGCATTTTCCATAGACATATTCGCGAGACGTGCACCCCAACGGGTTCACGTCTTTTTTTATGCCTGTTTTCCGGGGTTTTCCATGCCTGTTCGACCGCCAGTCTTCCGGCCCAGGTGGCATAAGGGAGAAGATCAGCGGCGCAGGGAATTCGATGCAAAGCGCGGGTCAGCCCGCCAGCGTGGATACGATACGGCCTGGGAAAAGGTAAGGGCGCGTCATCTGGCCTTGCATCCGACCTGTTGTGTTCCCGGCTGCCGGACGCCGACTGACCGGCTGAACGTCGATCATATCGAAAGTGTGCGGGAAGCGCCGGAAAGGCGTCTGGATCCGACCAATCTGCGCACCTTGTGCCAGTCGCATCATTCGGCACGGACCAGCCGGGATCATTCCTGGAACCGGAAAATCTGAAAAAAACGGCAAAAAATGGCTGTTTTCCGCCATTTTTCTGTCCTCGGGTCAATTGGGGGTAGGGGGGTCTTCAATCCCTGCCAGGGCCGAGCACCCGGACCGCGCCATGGGCAAATTTTCACACCCGCGAAATTGAGGGAAAAAGTTACAGGATGGTTGGATGGCAGCCCTCCTGCGATTTCGCATGAGGAGGTCATCATGAAGGGCCGCAAGCCGAAACCTGCGCATCTGCGCGTCGTCACGGGAAACGCCGGAAAGCGGGCGCTTCCGGAAGACGGGCTGCGTCTGAAGTCGGAAGCGGCGCCGCCGCCTGACTATCTCGATGAGGATGGCCAGTCAGCGTGGAACAGGCTTGTTCCTGTGCTGGTCGAGCGCGGAATCTTCACGCTTCTGGACCATGATGCGCTTGCCCAGTATTGCGCCACCTATAGCCGCTGGCTGCGCGCTGAGCGTGCCCTGCAGGACGGTGAAGGTGACACCTACGAAACGCACGGGCGGCAGGGCACCATGAAGCGTGGCCGTCCTGAGCTGGCTATCATCGCCGAAAGCATCCGCCTCATGCGGACGGTCGGATCGGAGTTCGGCTTTTCGCCTGTGGCCCGTCTGCGGCTGAAGGATGTGGGGCAGGGCGATATGTTCAGTCCCTTTTCCGAGTTTGAATAATGGCCGCAGCCTATCCCCACGTTGCGATGGCGCGCCGGTATATGCGCGATGTGCTGTCCGGCAGGATCTTGGCCTGCCAGCATGCGGTCGCGGCCTGTATCCGGCAGGAACAGGACCTGAAGGCCGAGAAAACCAAGGGGTTCGGATACCGCTTCGACAAAGACCGCGCGGAAAAGGTCTGCCGTTTCATCTCCCTGATGCCGCATATCAAGGGGCCGAAGGCGCGGGCGCGGGAGCTGATCGTGCTGGAGCCATGGCAGGCATTCATCCTGACCACGGCTTTCGGCTGGGTGGACAAGAGGACCGGCTTTAGGCGTTTCCGGCGCGTCTATATCGAGGTCCCGCGCGGGAATGCCAAGAGTACCCTGTCCTCTGGCGTGGGTCTCTATATGCTCACGGCCGATGGAGAGGCGGGGCCGGAAGTTTACTCGGCGGCGACGACCCGTGATCAGGCCAAGATCGTTTTCGGCGACGCGCAGAAAATGATCGGCAAACGCCCTGACATGGCCCGCCAGTTTGGTCTGGACTGTCAGGTCGCAGGCATCATCTGCGCGGCCAATGATGGTCAGTTCACGGCACTTTCGCGTGATGGCAAGACGCAGGATGGCCTGAATATCCATTTTGCCTGCCTTGATGAGGTCCATGCCCATAAGACCCGAGAGGTCTATGACGTGGTCGAAACTGGCGCGGGCAAGCGTGATCAGTCCATGATCTGGGCCATTACGACAGCCGGGTCTAACAGGTCGGGGATCTGTTACGAGCTGCGAAGCTACATGGTCCGGGTGCTTAATATAGCGCTCAGCCGCTGGAAGGACTGCCCTTACGCGCTCAAGGGCGATACGGCCGAGGATGACCAGCTTTTCGGGCTGATTTACACGCTCGATGACGGAGACGACTGGACGGATCCGGAAATCTGGAAGAAGGCCAATCCGAACTGGGGCGTGTCCGTCATGCCGGATTATGTGGCGGGGCTGGCGAACAAGGCCATGCAGCTGGCCAGCGCGCAGAATAACTTCAAGACAAAGCATCTGGATCTCTGGGTTAATGCCAATCAGGCCTGGATGGATATGCTGGCGTGGGGACGTTGCGCGGATCCCAGCCTGCGGATCGAGGATTTTGCCGACCAGGACTGCATCATGGCCCTCGATCTGGCGAGCAAGGTTGACCTTGCCGTGCGGATCCGCCTGTTCCAGCGGAAGAATGGCGACGAGACGCACTATTACGTCTTCGCGCATTTTTACCTGCCGCAGCGGCAGGTCGATGAATCGGGAAATGCCCAATATGAGGGTTGGGTGATCGAAGGCCGCATCACGGCAACAGCTGGGGATGTCATCGACTTCGATAATATCGAGGCAGACATTCAGAGCGACGTCAGCGTCTTCGATGTGCGTGCTGTGGCCTATGACCCATGGCAGGCGACCCAGTTATCCCAACGCATGACCGAGCGGAACGTGCCGATGCAGGAATATCGGCAGACGGTGCAGAATTTTTCAGAGCCGATGAAGGAACTGGAGGCGCTGGTCCTGTCCGGTCGGCTGCACCATGACGGCGATCCTGTTCTCGCCTGGTGCATGTCCAACGTCGTCTGTCACACGGATGCGAAGGACAACGTCTATCCGCGCAAGGAGCGGGTGGAAAACAAGATTGACGGCGCCGTCGCCCTGATCATGGCGATCGGGATGGCCACGGCTCCGTCTGACTTCGACGAATTTGTCTATGAAGGGATGTAAGAATGGGTCTCCTGGACTTCCTGCGCGGGTCTGGTGCGTCGACGCCTGTCCATGCGCGCCAGGAGCCTCGGCTTTCGGCTGAAAGCGGCATTTCCACCCCGGATAATACCTTTCAGACGGGTGGGCCCTGGATCTCGTTTCCAATGGGCGGTCCATCGAAGGCGGGCGTCATGGTCAATGAGCGCACGACCATGTCCCTGCCGGCCGTCATGCAGGCGCTGCGGATCCTGACGGGCGTTTTCGCCATGGTGCCGATGTATTACTGCCGGAAGGATGGGACCGGCACGCATCGTCTGGAAGGAGATCCGCTCTACACTCTGATGAATCAGCGGCCGAACGAGGCGCAAAGTCATTACGATTTCCGGGAAATCCTTCTCGGCGATGTCCTGATGACTGGCAATTTTTACGCTTATGTCTCGCGGGATGCCCTCATGCGGCCCTCTGTTCTGACGCGACTGGATCCGTTTGGATGTCAGCCGCTTCAGACCTTCGACCGGGTCTCTGGCCAGCAGATGTTTTATGACGCGACCCTGCCGGACGGCTCCACCGGCCGCTTCCCGGCGCGGGATATCTGGCACGTCAGGGGCATGGGGCGAAACGGATTGCAGGGGCTCAATCCGATCGCCTTCATGAAAGAGGCCTTCGGTGAAAATCTGGCGACTGCGTCTTTTGTCCAGAATTACTGGCGGAATAATGCCCAGCCGCCGACGGTGCTGTCGACGGACAAGTCGATCAAGCCTGATGAGCGGCAGGCAATCAAGGATGACTGGAAATCGCGTTTTTCGGGCGTGGAAAATGCCGGTGAAACTGCGGTTCTGAGTAACGGCCTCAAGCCGATTTACATGCCGGTCAATAACAAGGATGGGCAGCTTGTCGAGACCAGGACCATGCAGGTTCTGGACATTGCTCGCGCCTGGGGCGTGCCACCGCATCTGCTGTTCGAGCTGTCCAAGGCGACGTTCGGCAATATCGAGCAGCAGTCCCTGGAATTCGTAATCTACCACCTCGGCCCACATTTCAGCCGGGTGGCAGCCAGTGCGGCCCATGCCTTTGCGGCAAGCGGCTGCGCGTTCGTCCATGACCCGTCCGACCTGGTGAAGGGTGGTTTCCTCGACCGTGCCCAGGGCATCGCCGCGCTGCGCAATGGCGGCGTCATGAGCACGGATGAGGGCCGGGCCGAATTCGGTCTTAACCCGGTCGGCGGCGATGCCGGCGGCGAGATCTGGCGTCCGATCAATATGGGCATCAGCGGACAGCCAAGCCCGGATCCTGCAACAGGAAGCTGACATGACAAGACACTATGCGCTGGATGCCATCAGGGCGATGCCCTGGGCCATCCAGCCGGAATGGCTGGCCGCGATCGAGGCGGCGGCAGAGCGGACAATGCTGTCTCCTGACCTGGAGAAGCTGCGGGAAAACGGCAATGCCGCCCGATATCAGGGTGTGATGGCTGCGATCTCAGGCGGTGGTTCGCCTTTGCAGGGCGCAAAGACCGCGACAGTCAGCAACGGAGTGGCCATGATCCCCGTCATGGGGCCGATCATGCCCTATGCGAACCTGATGGCGGATATCTGTGGGTTTACCACGCTGGAAACCCTGGCATCCGACCTTCAGGTGGCGGCGTCCAGTCCGGCTGTCAGTCAGATCCTTCTGGTGATGGACAGCCCAGGCGGTGCGACCGTGCAACTGAGCGACGTGGCGGGGCAGATCGCGGCCCTGGAAAAGCCCGTGACGGTATTTGTCACCGGAACCGCTGCGTCGGCCGCTTACTGGCTCGCCAGTCAGGCTGATGAAATCATCATGGACAATCTGGCCGTTGCAGGTTCGATCGGCATTGTGTGCTCGACCTCAACGCAGGTTGGGCCGGATGCCAACGGCCGCCAGAGCGTCGATATCGTCAGTTCCAACGCGCCAAACAAGCGCCTGGACCCGTCTTCGGACGATGGGCAGGCGCAGATCCGCGCTGTTCTGGACGATATGGAGGCTGTTTTCATGGCCGATGTCGCGCGTGGCCGCAAAACCACGGTTGCGAACGTCCAGAAGAATTTCGGTCAGGGCGGCATGAAATCGGCGAAAAGTGCCGTTTCAGCCGGCATGGCCGATGGAACCGGAACGCTGAGCGGGACAGTTTCCCGTCTCGGCGCCGGCAAAACCCCGAAAATCACAGGAAAACCGGCTCCAAGAAGGACTGCTGCCATGCAGGATCTGGATATGCGCCGGCTTCGAGCACAGGAAGGCTAAAATGGCTGATCGCATTACGACCCTCCGCGCCCGCCAAGGTGAAGTCCATACGGAGATGGAAACTGTCGTCAACACGGCCGCCACGGATGGCGACCGCGAGATGACGGCCGAAGAAGCTGCCCGATATGACGCGCTGAGAGCCGAAGATGACCGACTGACGGCGAATATCGCCCGTGAAGTCGATCTGGAGCATCGTCGCGCAGCTGCTGCGCGCCCGATTGCCACGCTGCCGGCTGGTCGGAGCGGATCCGGTGCAACGGTGCCCGCGCAGGCGGCGGAAAAGCTTGAACCGGGCATGAAGTTCTCGCGCTTTGCCCAGGCGGTGGCTGCGACGCGAGGGCAGGGAGGTATGCGGGCAGTCGCGGACTTCTCGGAAAAGACCTGGGGTTCGGCCTTTGCGATTGAGGCTGCCGATAACATGCAGGAATCGGTCGATGTGCAGGGTGGCTTCCTGGTTAATCAGGATTATTCCACCGATCTGATCGACGCACTTCGTCCGGCGGTTGCGGTCCGTCGCATGGGCGCTGTTTCCGTTCCGATGCCGCGTGGAAACCTGTCGACCCGCAAGCAGACTTCGACGTCCAATGCGAGCTGGGGCGGCGAGCGTGCAGCGATCCCCACCAGTGCTCCTAGCGTCGGCATGGTCAAGATGTCTGCCAAGAAGCTGTTTGCTCTTGTGCCGATTTCAAATGATCTTCTGCGATACAATTCGATTCAGACGGATACGCTGGTCAGAAATGACATGGTCCGTGAGGTCGGGATCGCTGAGGATCAGCAGTTCATTCGCGGGCAGGGGTCTAGCGTCGCGCCGGCTGGGCTTCGTTATCTCGCCGCTGCCGCCAATGTCATCGCGGCAAACCCGACCAATGTCGTGCAGAACGTTCGCAATGACCTCGCTGCCATGCGCCTGGGACTTTCGCGAAGCAATGCTCCGATGGCAAACTGTGGTTACATCATTAACCCGACGGTTGCGGAGTTCCTGGAGCAGCTGCTGACGGCGACTGGCGCTCTTGCTTTCCCTGAAATTTCAGAAGGCAGAATTGGTCGCTATCCATTCACGACGACGACGTCTGTTCCGGACAATCTGGGGACGAATGGAAATCAGTCTGAACTGTATTTCGCTGATTTCTCCCAGATCCTGATTGGCGATGCCTTGCAGACGACCCTCGCTGTCAGCACGGAGGCCTCTTATGTCGACAATGAGGGGGTGACGCGCTCAGCCTTCCAGAATGATGAGACGCTGGTGCGCGTGATTGAGGCGGTCGATCTCAATACCCGCTATGACGCGGCCATCTCCGTTCTTACGGGTGCGGCCTGGTTTCCCGGCTCAGTTGCAGGACAGTAATCCATGAAGCGAATCACTTTCACAGGCCGGTGCAGCGGTATCGGCTCGGTTTACAATCCTGGGGATATCGCGGTTTTTCCGGATAGCGTCGCGGATGCGATTGTCGCAGCAAAGAAGGGAACGGCTGAGGCTATGCCGGTCAAGACCCTGGCCAAAGCGGAATCATCCTCAGGGGCAGCCGGCGAGGGCGATGGCGGAGACCTTCTTTCGGGCACTGACCCGAGCAAAGAATCAGAAAACGGCAAATCCTGACGGTCTCCTAGCGGAGGCCGTTTTTGTTTGGAGGTGAAATATGCCTGTTGTCGTCACGACACCAGCAGAAACCACCAACCTTGTGTCTCTGGAGAGTGCATTGGCATATCTCCAGATCACAAATATGGCTCAGATGCAGGGTCTGGATGCTCTGATCTCCAGTGCCTCAGCTGCCTGCGTGTCCTATCTCCAGCGACCATTGGCTTTGCAGGAATATCGGGAACGCATTCGCGTGCGGGGCAGGGTGACGGCAATAAACCTGTCGATCGGTCCGATTGCGGCAATTCGATCCATAAGCGTGGGCGGTCGCAAGGTTGTGGCGCTGGATGAGCTATCAGTCGACAGGATGAATGCCCGGATCGAGGATATTCTTCCGGTGCCCGCAGGGTGCGGCTTCCCGCATCATGTGTGGGATGTTGAAGTCAGCTATGTGGCGGGATTTCTTCTTCCGGAAATGGATGATCCGGAAAAGAATGATGCAGATCTGCTGCCGATGGCAGTAACGCCGCTTCCCGACGACATCGCGGGCGGATGCCTGGGCACGATCCAGCTGCTGCGATGCGGGCAGGGGCGTGATCCGCTTCTGAAGACGGAAAGTGTCCAGGGTGTTGGATCCACGACCTGGCAGACCATGGATCCATCTGTCGGGGCTCTTTCTCCTGATGCCGTGGCCGCGCTCGATCGTCTCTCCCTGGCAGCGGACTGGATGGCCTGATGGGACAGATTACTGAAAGCCGGCGTCGGCAGATCCGGCATAAAGGGCGCATGATGACGCTGTCGCGATCCGACAAGTCCGATCCGGTCTCTCTGATTGCCTATTCTGCTCCGCCCGCCACGGCCGCGCTGGAGGCGGGGGTTTCCGTCATGCCTTTCGTGGCAGAAACCCTGAATGATGAGTTGTCGGCCGCAGCCTATGGACAGCCCCGCAACATGGACATCCTGACGGATGGTGGCCGCCGATACATGCTGACGGACGCCACGGCTGTTTATGACGGCAGTGAGATTTGCGGCTGGAAACTCTTTGCAGCAGGTGGAACATGACCTCTCCCGTCGTCTGGCAGGATGCCTTTGACCGGGCCACGGCAGCAGCCGCGCCGCTAGGTCTGAAGGTCAAGGATATTCTTGCCCAGGACCTCGATCCTGGAACTGATCCGTGGGTTTATTTCGAGACCGCCAGTGCAGCCTCGGGGCGTCTGGGTGTCGGGGAAATCATCAATGAAGAGACAGGCCAGATCTGGCTACATCTGATGGTGCAGCGCGGAACAGGCGCGATTGATGCGGTTCAGAAGCGCAAGATCCTCTCCGTCGCCTTTCGGGTTCCTGTCGAATATTTGCCGAAGGGACTGTATTACGACGATCAGGGCTTCGACCCGCCTGCTCAGGACGAAACGGGCAACTGGATCCGCTTTTCCCTGATGGTGGACTACCGCTACCAGGACATTGTCCTGCCAGCGTCCTGATCCTTCCTGAAATTCCTGACACAGCCACCTTCGGGTGGCTTTTTTTATGAGGTGAAACATGGCCTTTACCGGAGCCACGGCAGGCTATCAGGCCGCCGCGCAGGCGAACGATACTGCCATTTCCTATGCCATGGAGCCGACTTACGGCGTCCCGGCCACGGGAAACTATCAGCGCACCCGCTTTACGGGCGAGAACTTCAAGCCGACGGACGCGACCCAGCGCCCGGACGAAATCAATGCCGATATCGAGGCGGCACAGGCCGTCCTGACGCAGACTTCCGTGGCCGGCACACTGTCGGGCGCGCTGTCTTATGGCACCTACGACGACATGCTGGCAGCCGTACTCGGCGCAGACTGGGCGAACAACGTCGCGCAGAACGGCGCTGTCGTGAAGACCTGGACCATCATCGAAAAGATGAACGGCAAGTGGGTGGTGCGTCCGGGCAGCTACTGCACTCAGGCGCAGCTGACCTTTGCCCAGGGCAGCTTTGCGTCGACGTCTTTCGACTTCTCCTGCAAGCAGGAGACGCTTGCGGATGCCGACCCGGCTGCAACCTACACCGATGCGCCGTCCGGTCGCGTGTTCAACACGGTCGACAACTTCGTCGGCATGACTGTGAACGGCGTGGCTCCGGATGGCTGCGTCAAGCAGATCCAGATCACGCTGGCCCGTGATGGCTCGGGTTCGGATTACGGCATGGGCCATGCCGACGCCTGCGGCATCCGCGTCGGTCAGCTGCTGGCTTCGGGCTCGGCGCAGATCTTCTTCAAGACCTGGGACATGTATCAGGTCTGGGCCAGTGGCACGCAGGGGCCGATCGTCACCACGGTCAAGGACGCGGACGGCAACAGCTACATCCTGACTTTCCTGAACGCGGCGCTGCGCAACCCGGTCATCAATGCTGGCAGCAAGAACACCTCGATCGTCGCCACCTTTGACATCGAAGGCAATCCGCAGGCTGGCGGTGGCACCTTCAAGATCCAGCGCATCCCGGCAGCTGCTCCGGGCGGCTGATCCCCGGAAATCTGCGCTTTTTATCCCTTATTTCAGACTGGAAAAATTCACATGGCCAAGCTCTCCACTTTTTCCCGCGATCTCAGCAAGGTTTCCGAAGGCGAAGAGATCGAAGTCGGTCCGGAAGGCAATACCTTCTTCATCACCACGCGCGGCTTCACGCCGGCCTACCGCGACACGCTCTATGCCCTGCGTCTGGAATCCGCCCGTGAGCTGAACCGCTCGCAGCGTGCCGGTGCCGGCTTCTATGCTCCGGACGCCCTGCCACCGACCACGGATGACGTCTGCCAGGGCAAGGCCATCGCCCGCCAGTGCGTGCTCGGTGTGCGCGGCCTCGACGGCGCGGACGATCAGCCGGTGAGCGTCGATGATTTCCGCAGCATGCTGGAAAGCGGCAACTACCCGGCCCTGACCACGCTGGCGATCATGGCGGCCGGCCGCGTTGGCAGTGACCGCGCCGAACAGGCCAAGGCCGCAGCGGGAAACTGATCGCGGCGCTCCAGTGGGAACTGGAATGGGGCGCCTATACCGGGGAGAATGAAATCCCCGAAATCCGGGAAACGGCCCTGCAATACCGGGTCCTTCCCGATCCCTGGAATGAAGTCCCCTGGCGGGCGTGGCATGAACTCCAGCATGACCGCGCCTGGACCTCTGATGGGGTCGGGGCATCCATGGGTATGATCCGCATCGTCTCGCGGCCGGGGCCGATCTTCTGGCTGGCCATTGACCGCTGGTGTGAGGCCAACCGCGTGACGGACGAGGAACGGGTTTACGTCCATGACCTGATCCGCGCCCTTGATGCCGTGTTTCTGCGGTTCCGCAACAACGCGATTTCCCAGGACATGCAGACCCTCATGAGGAAGTGACATGGCGTCTCCGCGCAGCGTGGCCCGCAATATCCGTCTGTTCCGGGACCAGACCCTGTCGCCAGCCGCGCAGTCCGCGCGGCTCGCGGCTGTGGCCATCAAGGCCCGCGATCAGGTGGTCCGGAGCGGGGATGCGCCGCCGCACTGGGTGACGATCGTGGATGGTCGACAGGGCGCGCCGGAGACAGCCGTCCAGCCGGACGGCTTCATCCTCTACAAGTTCAACGTCATGGGGCTGGCAGCCCAGGCCGCGCTTCAGCTGTGCAAGGACCGCTCTCCGGTGCGATCCGGACGCTACCGAGACAGCTGGATGGTGGTCGTCGATGGCCGGCCCTGGACACAGGACGTGGCGGACATCCCGGAAGGCGTGTCGGTCATGATCGTCAACCCGCAGCCCTATGCGCGCAAGATCGACACGGGCGCGATGAAGAAAATGTCTGTGCCTCCGGGCATCGTCGACGCGGTCCGCAAGCTGGTGCAGCGCAAATTCCCAACCGTGAACGCAGCCCGCGCCTTCGTCACCATTCCGTCTGGCCTGATGGAAAATGCCCCTTACGTCCTTCGGCGCAGCAAGGGGCGGAGCAAGAGCCGCGCTGCCGGCACATCCATGACCTACCCGGCCATGATCCTGACAAAACGAATCTGAAGGAACGCGACCATGGCGACGGTTGAAGAGCTCGAAGTTTCCTACCGCAGCCAGATCGCCTCTTCAGCCCAGGCTGATGCCGCTGCGCTTGATGCTGTAGCGGATGGTCTCGATCGCGTTGGGGACAGTGCTGAAATCACAGATTCCAAGATCCAGCGCAGCACCAAAAGCGGGACAGGTCTGGTCAATACCTGGGACGCCGTAACCAAGAGCGCCAATGCGCTCGAAAAAGCTCAGAACAACCTTGTTACTTCAGCGGATACTCTGGCGGAGAGTGTCCGTCGCGGCGAGATTACACAGGAGCAGGCGACACGGTCCTATGATGCACAGGCTGCCAAAGTCCAGAAGCTGACGCAGACTCATGCGGATGCCGTGCAGGCCGCCAAAAAGGCAGGCGATGCCCTGGAGGAAACGGGCCAGAAAGCTGGTCTCTCCAGCCAGAAGATGGGCATCCTGGCGGACGAAGCGCACAAGTTCTTTGACCAGGTGATGGCAGGCGGATCCGCCTTCCAGGCTGCGTTCTATCAGCTGCCGAACATGATCCAGATCATGGGCGGTTTTGGTGGGGCTCTTGAAACTGTCGCAGGATGGATGATCGGCCCTGCCGGTCTGGCTGTCGCAGGTGCAGCGGCGGCAGCTTCCGTCTATAAAATCGGGTCTGCGGCCGAAGCAGAGCAGGAGCAACTGGCGACGCTGTCGCAGCACCTGCGCGCAACCCGCGATGATTACACGGCAATGGCCAGCGCGGCGGAATCCGCCTCCCGGCGGCTCTCGACCAGCAGCGGTCTATCCCTCGCTGACAGCCGCAGCGTGACCACGACCTTTGCGGCCCTGCCCACGGTCGACAGTTCCAGCCTGACGTCGCTGACGCAGGAAGCACGGGATCTGGCGGAAGTCATGGGCGAGACCGTGCCTGAAGCTGCCAAGGAAATGGCAGACGCCTACACGGACCCGGCCAAGGCGGCGCAGGACTTTGCCGACAAGGGTCTGCTGGGCGTTCATCAGGGGCTGGTCAGTCAGGTCAAGGATCTTCAGGACAGCGGCAACCGGATGCAGGCCTGGCAGCTGCTCATGGGCCAGCTTGAATCGGCCACGCGCGGCGCTGTGGATCAGGGGCTGACGCCGTTTCAGCAGTCGGTCCGCAATCTCAAGGATGCCTGGGCCGGTCCGATGGAAGGCGTCGAGAGTTTCGGTAACAAGGTCGGGGGCTTCCTGGTCGCGCAGACCGCCAAAACGATCGACGGCCTGACAAACCTGATCAACAAGGTCAAAGAACTCAAGGGCTGGATGGACAGTTTCCAGCCGGCCCATGTCGCCTATGAGGCCCAGCAACAGCAGATCCAGCAGGGCACCAGCTCGGGCATGTCAGGGCTGATTGATACGGTCGGCCAGCAGATCGGCGCGAACTCCGACGTCATCTCCCTGGCACATCGGATCCAGCCAGTCGAAAGCACGACGGGGCAGTATGACCGCAGTGGCGCGGTCGTGACCTCCTCGGCTGGCGCGATCGGCGGCATGCAGGTCATGCCGGCGAATGCAGCCGGCAACGACCTGACGGATCCGACCGGCAACGTCACGGCGGCCGAGCGTCTGCTGGTCCGGCTGTATTCCAAATACAGCGGCAACGAGCAGCTGGTCGCCATGGCCTATAACTGGGGCGAAGGGAACGTCGACAAATACCTTCAGGGGAAAACCACGGTCCCGCAGTCCGTGCAGGACTATGCCCAGCAGGTCACGGGCGGGAAAACCTATGGTGCGACGACCCTCGCGGCCATGCAGGGCAAGATCGACGATGCCCTGAAGACCCCGGACAGCTCGACGACTTCCAAGAGGTCGGATCAAGTCAACGCCATCAAGCAGATGACTGATGCGCAGGCAGAACTGGACAAGCAGCGTCAGGCAGGCGTCATCACCGACGCTGACTATGATGCAAAAACGCAGGCTCTGACCGATCGCCTGATGACGCATAAGGCCGCGCTGAACGATCTGCGCGATCCGATGCAGGAGCTGGCACATCAGCAGCAGCAGGCGACGGATGCGGCCTGGGCTGGCACGGCGGCGCAGAAAGCCATGGTTCAGGTCGACCAGCAGACCGAAGAAGCCGCCCGCAAGCTGGGTTACGCCCATGCCACGGCAGCGCAGCTCCTGAAGGCGGAATCAAACGAACAGCAGATCCTGACAGGCGAGTTCAACAGCGGCATCGAGGCCATGAACCGTAAGACGGCGGCTCAGGAGAATGTGCTCAAAGGATATGATGCCAGCAAGGGCAGCCTGGACGATTATCTGCGCTCCGTGGAAGCCTATGAGAACGTTCAGGATACGTCTCTCCCCAAGGAGAAGGAGCAGACACGACAGATACAGGAAAAAACTGATGCCATGAGACGGGCGGCCGAGGTTCAGGGGGACCTTTCGACCGCTGGAAAACTTTATGGCCAGAGCCTAGATCTCAGCTACATCAAGGCAGAGACGGATGCGATCGGACAGAACTCCGACGCTGTTTCCGTGCAGATGGCCGTTCTCAAAGAACGCAACGCGCTTCTTGAAAGCGGCAGAGGCCTGACATCCAAGGCCTCACAGACCGATCTGGAGAACGTCGCGGCGATCCAGACGGCTACGAACGCTTACCAGAAGCAGCAGGACACGCTGAACGAACTGACCAGCGATATCTCTTCGGCAGCCGACACGCTGTCGAGCAGCTTCACGCAGGCCCTGGTCAACGCCTCGAATGGCGGGGTGACGTTCAAGTCGGCCATGCAGGGCGTGGAAAGCCAGCTGATCTCCGTGATCGCCAAGCTGGCCCTGATCAACCCGCTGCTGAACGCGATCGACGGCAAGAGCCGCACGACCCTGGGCGATGTCTCGTCCATTCTGTCGGGCAGCTCTTCGTCTTCGATGAGTGCGGGAGCGACCGCGATCAGCCAGGACTCTGGTGGCTGGGGATGGAATCCCCTGACGGTAACAGGCAGCTCTGGCGGCTCCACGTCCTGGCTGTCCTCCGGCCTCAAGACCAACCTGTTCGGCACGGCCACGGTGGGCAACCTCCTTGGCGGGATCGGCGGGGGTTTCGGGCTCGGCTCGGCTTTGTCCGGCATCGGCGGTGGGACAAAGACCAACGGCATGATCGGAAGCGGCGTCGGAGCGGCGGCAGGTGCTGCGGCCGGATCGTTCATTCCAGTCATCGGCACCATGCTGGGCGGTCTGATCGGCGGCGGTCTGGGCGGGCTTATGGGTGGTCTCTTCGGGCACAAGAAAAACCCGTACACGATCGACCAGGTCATGACGACGGGAGGCTCGCTGTCGCTTGGCAAGACCTGGAACCAGGCCCAGACCGATCAGATCACGGAGCAGCTCAAATCCGACATCGCGTCGTTCAACAAGGTCCTGTCCACGGACGGGGTCACGATTGGCGGCGGCAATGGCGGGCTGCTGGGCACGGTCCGGGATGACAAGAACAACAAGGACAAGTCCCTCCAGTCCGTCTCGCTGACGGATCTGCTGAAACAGGCGACCTACAGCACGTCGGACGCCACATTCCAGCAGGCCCTGCAACAGGGGCTGCCGAGCGATGCAACATCCGTCTCGGATTATGCAACGGCGATCGCCAACCTGAAGACCATGGCCGACACGGTCGACCAGCTGGGCGTTGCCGTTTCGAAGTTCAATTCGGACGGTACGGTCACGGTCGGCAGTTTCACGAAAGCCAGCGGGGATCTGAAAACGGCTTTGGACACGGCGCTCGATGGCAAATCGCTGTCGACGTCGGATCTCCAGACCCAGATCTCCACCATCACGACCTTCGTCGACACGACGATGCCGGGGCTGCTCAAGGCCACGGTCTCGGGACAGCAGTCCTGGGTGGATCAGATGGCCGCGCTGAAACAGACCTATGAGGCAGCCGCCTCGCAGGCCAGTCAGTACGGGCTGGACGGTACCCAGCTGAATGCGAAGTACCAGTCGCTTTACGACCAGGGCTTTGCCTCCCAGCTGGACACGCTGCGACAGAGCGATCTGTCGGTTCAGGCGCGGTACCAGACGGCCACGGGCGATGATGAAGGGGCCGCGCTGACGAACTTCGATGTCAGTGCGGACCAGCAGCGCCAGCAGCTGGCGGACAACTGGAAGAACTTCCTCGGGGACGCCTACACGTCCCAGCAGGAATATATCAGCCAGTCGGCCGACCTGGAGAAAACCCTCTCGGCCGAGCGCCTGAAGATCCAGCAGCAGTACAATGACCAGGCGCTGCAAAGCGCTGAAAGCGTCATGTCCAGCCTGGAGACCTATGGCGCGGGTCTGGCCACGTCGGATGCCTCTCCGCTGTCGGCCGCCGATCAGTACAAGGTCGCGAATGACAACTTCACGACCGATCTGACGGCAGCCCAGGGCGGGAGCTTCACGGCGCTTCAGGCCATGCAGGGCGACATGCAGACCCTGCTGGCCCAGAGCAAGACCTTCAACGGGTCAGGCACGGCCTATGCCCAGGACTATGCCCGCGTCATGCAGGCACTCCAGAGCCTGGGGAGCATCGGTACGGACGATCTGACGGCCTCCGTCATGAAAGAGGCGCTGAAGACGTCCACCGACACGCTCAACACGACGCTGGCGCAGCTGGTCGATCTGGCCACCAAGCAGCTGAGTGAGACCCGCATGCAGAGCATGAAATCCACCACCGGAAAGGCAGCATGACATGACAGTGATCCGGGCAGTCGAGATCGACCTGGTCGATACCCTGGCTGTCCAGGTCGATGGCCTTCCGGCCCATGGCAGCCGGCCACGCGGAACGCTGCGGCGGAGTGCGGGGTCTCTGGAGACGATCGAGACCCTGCGCTTCTCCGATATGGGGTACGTCGATGAAAACCATGTTCCCTATGTCCCGATCGTCACCCAGGCGTTTGATCTGGACCGCGGCATTTCCCTGACCTCGGACGCGCTCGGGGGCACGTCGTCATTCGGATCGGTCACGCTGATCAATGATGGCTCCCTCGACGCGCTCGTCGCCAGCCGCACGAATGACCATCTGCCCATCCGGATCCTGAGCGGGCGTAAGATTTTCGACCGGGACCGGGGGATCTGGCAGGATCCGAAGCGCGCGGATCTCCAGCCGGTCTTTGCGGGTCTGGGCACGCTCTGGCAGCCCGGACGGCGCACGCTGACCGTGCCCCTGCTCGGGGCGCTGTCCTGGCTCGATGTCACCATGGCGGGCCGGATCTATGGGGGCACGGGCCGTCTGGACGGGGATGCCAACGTCTCCGGCCGCGTCATGCCGACCCTGCGGGGGACGGCGTGTAACATCACGCCTGTCCTGATTGATGCGGTCAATTACGTCTATCAGGTCAGTGATGCGCCGGCCGAGATCTCCGCGCTCTATGAGGGCGGCTTTGCGGGTGGCATCGCCTTCGGCGGGCTGGTCGCGGATCTCTATGCCCAGTCCCCTGCTCCTGGAACCTACCAGATCCAGAGAGGAGGCACCGGCACATGGATCCGGCTGGGAACACGTCCTGTCTATGGCATCACCGTGGACGCGGTCGGGTCGTTCCCCTCCGGAGCCGCGCCGCAGAACGTCCTGGACATCCTGCGCACGATGCTCCTGGAGGACTTCGTTCTTCCGGAATCCTACATCGACGTCCAGTGGCCAGCGCAGAGCCCGCTTGCCCCCTGGCGGGCGGGGTGGTTCTGGGATGGAACAGAAACCGTCACGGGACAGGACGTCGTCCGGACGCTGCTCTCGGGGCTGGCGCTCTCGATCGTGCCAACGCGCTCGGGCACGCTGCGGCCTGTTCTGCTGGAAGCGGTCGATGACCTGACCGCCTCGACCCTGACGCTGGATGCGACTGTCATCACCGACATCCAGTCCGTGTCTCTGGATGCCTCCCTCAGTCCGCCGACATGGCGCTGGCGTATGGGGTGGCAGCACAATTTCACGGTCCAGACGGCTGGATCGGGTCTGCACCCGCAGGCCCCGGCCGACCGGCAGGCCCTGATCGCCATGGCTGATCGCAATGCCGTCTGGTCCGATGCGAGCTTACGGATGCGCTGGCGGCTCCCGAGCGATCCGACCCCGGTCGTCACGGCCCTGGCGTTCCCGGAGGATGCCCAGACCGTGGCGGATTCCCACGGCCGTCTGTGGGGCCTCTATCGCACGCTGTGGGCTGTCACCATACCGGTGGAACTGAGCTGGCAGGTCGATCTCGGTGACACGATTACGATTCAGGCTCCCGTCCCGGAGCTGGCCAATCCGTGCCTGGGCGTGGTTGTCGCGGAGCATGTCCGGGGCGGCGATGCGACGGCAACCCTTCAGATCCTGACCCTGTGGACCGTCCCGCAAGACGTGGACGGCGGTGATTTCGGGCCAGATATTATGTGAGACTTCATGGAAAACTGTGGACTTGGCTATCAGAACGCCGTGCTCTCCGCTGTCCTGTCGGCCGACAGCGCCGCCGCAACGCTGCCTGTCACGAACCTGACCTCCCCGCAGGGCAATCCGGCCTATGCCTGGCGGGCAGACGTCACGACAGCGACCCTGACGGTGGCGCTGTCGCAGCGCGGCGGCGTGCGGGTCGTCTCGGTGCATCGCACCAACCTGACGGCGCAGGCCAGCTGGCGGATCGTCGTCAGCAGCGCCGGCAACGTCCTGCATGATGCGACCCAGCCTATGGCGATCGTGGCGGGTCAGGCGGTCTGCGTTCTGCCGGCCGAGCTGCAATGTGACGTCGTGGCGATCACGATCGCGGATCCGGGCAATCCGGACGGGTATCTCTCAATCCCGCTCGCCTATGTCGGGCCGCTCTGGCAGCCGGTCCGCAACTTCTCCACCGACAGCAGCTCGGGCTTCAATCTCGGCGTCGATGAGGTGACGGCACTGTCTGGCGCGGAATTTCCGCAGATGCGCTGGATCCAGCGAAAGGCCTCGATCGCGCATCAGTCCTATGGCGCGGCCGAGACCGCAACCTTGCGGGAGATCCAGCGGGTCGCGGCGGTCGGGGAGAATATTCTCTTCCTTCCGGATCCGGGGGCGGCCTCCCAGGAGGAAGCGATCTTCGGGCGTCTGAGCGGCGGCGACATCGGCAATCCTTACGGCCCCGCCGATCGGCGGAGCTGGACCTTCACCCAGACGGAGCGACTGTGATGACCATGCTGGCCAATTTTGTTCTGGAGACCGCCAGCAGTCCGGGTGTCGGGGACTTCGTGCTGAACGGTGCGGTTGCCGATCGCAGGGCGTTCTCCCAGGCGTTTCCGGGCGGGGGCCGGATCTTCTATTTCGCGGATGACGGGACGCAGGCGGAATGGGGCGTGGGCACGCTCACGATCGGCAATCCCTGCACGCTGGCCCGCAGCCGGGTGATCGGCAACACGCAGAACACCACGGACCTCCTCCGCTTCTCCGGAGGCGTGCAGGTCTATAACGAAATCCCGGCCGAGTTTCTGGTCCTGCTGGATGAAGACGGGGCCGTGAGCCTCAAATCTCTGACCGTTCTTTCGGAACTACTGGTCCCGCAGGTGTCGGACTGGGGCAGCAGTCAGGCTGTCAGGGCCGTGGATGCGAAGAACCAGTTCGTCAAACAGGGATGGGGCTTTGCCAATTTCGGGGGCAATCAGGTCTATGTCGGCTTGCGCACGGACGGGTCAGGTGTGGGCCTCGGCGTCGACCAGACGGATTTCGGGAATATTGCCTTCCAGTCCTGGGTCGGAAAAAACTATGCGACCACGGTTCAGGTCAACACGGCGATGTCGTCCGCCAATTCTGCGCAGGGGACTGCGAACTCCGCCCTGACAGCGGCGAATAATGCGAACGGCAACAAGCTGGACATCACCGATGGGACGGCCACCCGTCTGACTGTCAATTACGGCACCATGCGAGCCCAGTTTCAGGGCGACGGGAATTTCGTTCTCTACTCCGGGACTTCGCCTGTGCTCAGTGTCAGCCAGCAGTCCATCAACTGGAACGGGCACGGTTTCGCCTTCACGGAAGATCTGCCCACGGATCCGGGGCAGAAAATCGTCATGGACGTCGCGACAGGCGTGTCCGCCGGTGGTCGCGTGACTTTCGCCGTCCCGTTTTCCGATACGCCGAGGGTCATGGCCCAGAATTTCGGGGATGGGGACGTGAACTGTCACGCCTATGCGCCGGACAAGAATGGCTTCTCTCTGCACATCAACAATGGCGGGACGACGGACATCACCTACATCGCCAAGGGGCCGAAGTAACCAGCCGCCCTGCCGCTCCGCATTCTTCTGTCTGCCGCCTTCAGGGTGGCTTTTTTTATGGAAAAACGATGCCTGACTCCCAGACGACCACCATGGTCGCAAGCCTGCCCGCTGCTCTGTCTGCCGAAGAGCGGATCCGCGTTCTTGAAGACCGCTGCCTGACGCTGGAAACCCAGCTCTCCAGCGTCGGAAACAGCCAGTCCGATCTGCGGGCCGAGATGCGTCAGGAAATCGCTTCCCTGCGCAGTGAGATTGAGGCGCTGGCGAAATCAATGGAGAGCAGCAACCGCCAGATCAACGGCAAGCTCGACCGTCTGTTCGGCGCGCGGGCCGTGGTCACGGCCGCCATCACCCTGCTAACCTCAATCCTTGGATCGGGGGTCGTTCATCTGGTTGTCTCGATCGGGAAGTGAGGTCAGGTATGGGGGGGGGGGACGGAAGGGCCGCTATCTGTTGAAAAACATGATAAAGCTGCGCTGACTTTCCTCCTGCAGGATCTGCTTTTCGGATAATCAGAGCAGTATTATTGCGGCCCAAGCGTAGAGGACGGATAGAGTTTTCGGGCAACCCGCTCCATGGTTAGTCCCTGCACAATGATCGTAAACACGACTACGCCGTAGCAAACCGGCAGCAGCAGTTCGCGCAAGTTTCCGGGCGGCAATCCAAGCGCCAGCGAAACCGAGATGCCGCCACGCAGACCTCCCCAGGTCAGGATACCAAGAACACGGCCTCGCTCCCATTGCCTAAGGTGAATCGGAAGCGTTGAAAACAGCACGCTCAATGCCCGCACGGCAACGGACAGCGGAATCACGGCAAGGGTTGCCAAGATCGTAAACACATGCGGTTTGATTTCTAGGATTTCAAATCCAATCAGCATGAACAGCAGGACGTTCAGCACTTCATCAATAAGTGTCCATGCGACGTCGAGTTCCTTGCGGGATGCCTCATCGAAAACGGAACGGCTATAGCTTGTTCCGAAGCACAGTCCCGCCACCACGACAGCAATCGCACCCGACATGCCAAACTGGTTTGCAATACTAAAGGTTCCGGTCGCAAGAGCCAGTGACGTCAACAGATCGATATGCTGATCCCGCTGCCCCTTAAGCACACGGAGTGCGATCCATCCGGTCAGTGCGCCTAGTAGACCCCCACCAATCGCCTCACGACAAAAGCTGAGAGCAATCTCGGAGGCGGTTACTCCCTGACTATCCCCGGTTGCCAGTCCTATCGTGACGCCAAAAATCACCACTCCCACGCCGTCATTAAACAGACTCTCCCCTGCGAAAACGGCCTGAATCGGTCCTGGCAATCCGAGACGCTTCAGCATACCGACCACCGAGACGGGGTCAGTCGGTGCGAGGATGGCGCCAAGGACGATGCACCACGTAAAAGGAATGGTATGACCTAACAGAGGGAAAACGTACCATGCCGCGATTGCCAGAAAGGCAACAGCCAAAACGGTTCCCAGAACAGAGAGAGCAGCCACGGAGGCAAGCTTTGCGCGCAGATGTCGGACATCCACCTGCGTGGCCCCGGCAAACAGAAGCAGGGACAGCGCACCATTCAGAAGGGCAGTGGGAAGATTAATCGCTCCGAGAACAGATCGCGGGAGAGCCTGAAGGTCATAGGACGGCATTAATGGATTCAGGATCATGACCAGCAGGGAAGCCAGTAATGAGAAGACCAGCACACCGATCGTCACAGGAAGGCGAAACGTGTGGTGATTGAGAATGCTGAACCCCGCCGAGAGAGTCAGAAGCAGAGCGAGGAGGCTGATTGTATCCATGCCTTCACCGCTGGCCGCTCCTGTCCCCTGCGTCAAGAAAAACCGGAAATGGTCTGCTATCGGAGATAGTCTGACTGGTCTCGCCATATCTCAGATGAGGCGTAAGCCACCCTACCAACCTCTCCCCTACCAAAGCCGCCCCAACCGGGCGGCTTTTTTTATGGAAAATCCCCATGCATGACACTGCCATCACTCTGGCCACGGCGCTGCTGCGGCGGCCGGGGTTCGAGGGCTTTTGCGCATCGCCCTATGTCTGTCCGGCCGGGTACTGGACGATCGGCTATGGCAGCCGCTGGCTGGCCAACGGGCAGCCCGTCACGGCCCGGACCGCTTCCATTGATGAGGTAACCGCCAGCAGTCTCCTGCTCCGGATGGTAACAGCGCTGGATGCAGCGCTGTCCCGCCTGGTCCGGGTGGCATTGTCGGACGTCCAGCGCGCGGCCCTGCTGTCCTGGCAGTACAATGTCGGGACACCCGCCGTCGAAAGCTCGACCCTGCTGCACAAGCTGAATGCCGGTGACTATGACGGCGCGGCTGACGAGCTGCTGCGCTGGGACAAGGCCACCGTGCGCGGCCATCTGGTCGAGCTGGCCGGCCTGAAAAATCGCCGTGCCCGTGAGCGCGCCATCTTTCTCGGCCTCGCAACTCCCATGACACTGAAGAACGGATACGTCTGATGGTCCAGAATTTCACGCCGCCCTGGAAGTCTGTCGTCGACACGGGGAACAAGGCCAATCTGGTCAAATCCACGCAGGTCGCCGCTGCCCTGGGCAACAAGGTGGATGCAGATGGCGGTCAGTCGATCCGCCAGTCCATCCAGTCCGGCACGATTGATGCCGCCAGTACGCTCGACGGCGCAACCGTCGCGGACATCGTGGCCTCCAGCGTCCGGGCGAACGTCTCGTCCATCGCGCAGTTCCGGGCGCTCAAGACGTCGCCGGCTGCGATCCTGCTGACGTCCTGGGACGGGACGGATCTGACGCGCGGAGCGGCTGGCATTTTCATCCGCGCCGCGACTGCCGATACGCCTGACTTCGGGACCATCATCGTCACGGCCGGGGGCACCACCTACCGGCGCGTCTATCAGGGCGGTCTCAATCCGCAGTGGTTCGGCGCGGTCGGGGACGGCAACAGTCACCGGCTGTCCGGCTTTTTCCCGACACTGGCCGAGGCGCAGGCGGTCTTTCCGATCGCCTACAGTCTGGACCAGGAGATCGACTTCGTCGCCATCCAGACCGTCTGCTATTCCGGCAAGGGCATCAATTCTCCCGCGCTCCATTACATCATGTGCAATGATGCGGTGGCGCTGGACGACAACCCCATGATCTGGATCTCGGGAACGTCCTTCGGGACCTTCACGAACTCCACGCTGGATTTCAGTGCCCTGAAGGCCGTGACTACGGTCGTGGAGCATATCGACGATCCGACCTTCCAGACGGCCAATGCCAGCGGTGCGTTCGTCAACGCCAATATCTATTCCCCGGCCCAGTGCACGGACGTCGTGTTCCAGCAGGGCAAGGCGGTTTACACGGATCCGCCGAACGCGACGCAGATCACAGGATCTGTCTCGAACGGCGTTCTGACCGTCACGGCGATGACGGGCCTCCCCGCTCTCAAGGTCGGCGACCGGCTGTATGATTCGCAGTTCAAGCTGGGCACGGACACGACGATCACCGGCCTGGGCACCGGGACGGGCACGGTCGGGACGTACACGATCTCGAACACGACCGCCGCAATCGCCGCATCCGACAACAACAACATGTCGACGGCCACGGGACACTGGAACCAGTTCGGACAGAAGCTGACCCTCCCCAAGGGCGCTTATGTCTTCGAGATCGAGTATTCCTGCACTCTCGGCGGCTCTTACGCCATGCTGAACGGGCAGCCGGGAAGCCTCGGCATGGGCGTCAACGGATCAAGCCCTGGTGCGGGTCCATCGCCCTGGATCATGCAGGGGCCGAGCAAGATCATTTCCAACCTGTCTGACGTGCCGGTGACGGGATCCATGTCGGTTCCGCTCTACGTCCCCGAGGACAGTTCGTCTTTCGTGGTGGTGTCGATCTCTGGCTATCTGAATGTCGAATTCACGAAGTTCTCGGTCACGAAGCTCAACCGGAACTCGGCCATCCTCTCAACGCGCGATGGGGCCACGCTGCACTACCCGCTGCCGGTCATCACTGAAGGCTTCACGCTGGTGGGCCCAGGCACTGATTCTGGTGTCACCGGGGTCTGGTACAATTCGTATGAGAACACGGACGGCACCATCCAGAATTTCGGCACCGGCTCGGTCGAGAACTTCCAGATCGGGATGAACTTCGGCAGCGGCGCGTACCTCTCGGAATACTGGGACTTTGGCGTCGGAGCCTGCGGATTGTGCTTCCAGTTCCTGCCGGGGAGCATCAATGCCGGCGAGAACTTCCGCTTCTATGGCGGGGGCTTCGGAAACTCCGGCTGCATCATCAGCAATCCAGGCGGGGCCGAGTTCACGTTCTACGGCTCATCCCTCGACTATTCCGATCAGTGTATTGCGAACAATGCCGGCCGCATCGAGGTCCATGGCTGCCACATGGAAATGAACGGGCCGAAGAGTGTGGACAAGCCGCTGTATCACTGCACCGGCAGCGGCGCGATCGTATGCTTCGGCGGAATGTTCCTCGGCGCGGGTGACTCAAAGAAGTACGGCGGACCACCTGTCTTTCTTGAGCACAACCTCTCGACAATGATCTTCCACGACACACAGATCTACAATCTGACCGGGCCGGACGGGGTGGCGCTGCGGGGACCGGGCCAGCTCAAGATCCGCAGCTCGCTGAATACCGGCAATTCCAATATCGGGTCGTGCAACAATTTCACCTCCGACCCGCTTGGCCTGGCCGGGTTCTTCATCCCTCAGTCGAAAAGCGCCCTGCCGCTCAATGGCGGGGTCGGTCTGATCGGCGGTCTGTATTCCGACGCTGTCGCCGGCATCGACCAGTGGACGTCCGAGGGCGCCAGTGCTGCGCTGTCCACCGACTATGTGTTCAACGGCTATCCGGCATCCCTGAAGGTTCAGACGCAGGGACAGGGCCGGAACGACCGGATCGTTATCTGCATCCCGATCGAGAAGTACCAGACGGGCAATATCGGGCTGAAAGTCCTCTTCCCGTATGATCTCTCGACCGGGGCCGTGTCGTCGAACACGACCATGCCGACCGACGACGCGGACAGGGTCACGCTGTATTTCCGGACATTCTTCGTCCAGATCACGGGCTCGGACCAGTTCGGCCGGCCGACCTTTGGCGCGGCCAATCTGTTCTGCGGTGAAGACGACGTCCACGTCCCGAAGGCCGGATATGCCAACTGGATGAGCCACGGGACCGCGCCCGGCTATCTGGGCCTGCCGGGCACGCCGGATCCGCTGGCCACGGACACGACCGGTGCCGGAGCGCCTGCCTTTGCGACCCATATCGCGCTGCTGCTGGACACGGAATCCCTGCCGGCCTGCACGTTCCATATCGGCGCGGTCATCCCCAATCTTTACTGAGGACATCCAAGATGAAGCGCTTTGTTTTTGCGATGATGGCGGTCTTCGGGGTGATGGGCGGCCACGACTGCCTTGCGGATCCGAACACCCATTCCATCGCAAAGTGGGACATTTACGATCCGACCCTCTACGGGATCATAAACGGCAACGTCACGTTCAAGGGCGTGGTGCTGTTTCCAGATCCGGCAGCCGGGAACAACTCCCAGCAGGTAGCGACGACAGCCTGGGTCAACGCGGCGATCGCTGCGAACGGATCAGGCGGCGGATCCTCAGGGACGTTCTGCTCAACCTCGGGTTGTACGTTCTCCGGAAATGGCGGGTCCGTCACCATCACGCCCTGGAACTGGCAGGGCTATAATGCCCTCGCTATGGGCGGCATGATCACATTCACCAACGGCAACGGCGTGAATGTCGGCCTCACCTATTACGATGATGGCAGCGGCTCCAATCCGTCCGTGCTGCTCAAGTCAGCCTCCCTGCGTGTGGACGGGCGGATCTACGTCAACACGCAGGAACAGCCCGCCTCTTCAACTGAGTCCTGCGCGCGGGGTGAAACCATGTATGGTTCAGGATACCTCTATTACTGCATCTCTGACGGTAAATGGGGACGGACGCCCTGGCAGACCGGCTGGTAAAATAGGCTGCCATCAAACCGCACTTCTCCTGAGAAATGGAAAACTGAAATGGACTGGACAACCCTGTTCCAGACGGTCCTGCCGTACCTGCCTGCGCGGTATGCGGGGGACATTGTCTCGATCCTCACCTTCCTGATCGCGGCGGCCGCGCTGGCCATGCGCTTCTGGAAACCGCCCGCGGCCGGCAGCAGGCTGGCGCTGCTCTACAAGGTGGTCGCGTCGCTGGCCCAGTCGAAGGGCTGGAACACCAACGCCTATCAGCCCGATGCCAAGGCCCTGATGATCCCGGCCGAGGCCAGCCGCACGATCGAGGCGGCCAAGCTGGGCCTCGATGCAGCGTCGACCCATCCCAAAGCAGGCGAGCCGCCTAAGGCAGTCATCCTGGACTAAGAAAAAAGGGCTAAGTCAATGGCAAGAGTATCTGCGCTGGATCTGGCGGTGCAGTTAGCGGCAGCGCCTCCTGTAAGGCGTCGTTCAAAGCGGCATTCCGGTCGGCCGAGGAAAGAGCGGGCTGCAAGCATGCGACGAGATATCCCGGAAATTTCTGCTGTCCGTGTCGAGTCTGGGGAAGATGCGCTGCGTCGGGGTCATCCCATCAGCTGGCGAGCTATTTGGCCTGAAGGTGCGCCGCCATATCCATTGGAGGGTCTACCAGATGTCTGAAGCCGTAAAGGCGGGTCATCCTTTAATCGCAGTCCAGCTCCACACTCTCCAATCGCTGTATGATGCGCAGGATATCGGCGATGAAGAGATCGCTGCCGCAAACCGATGGTATCGGGAATACATCTTCGCCAATACTGGTGTCGTCGATGATCGCCCTGACGACTGGGAAAGAGAGAAGGGCGACGTCCATACCTGGATGCTCGGCCGGGGACGTTGTTCCGCCAGAATATCGCAGATCAGGGATCAGCTCGGCCTTTGTGCTCATCTCCGTCTGGAAATGATGCTGGCGCGCGAAATGTCCTTTTCGGCGATCGCGCGCATGATCTACCCAGATGTGTCAGAGGGGCGAGCAAGAATGAAAGTCTCAGCGCAGTGTGCCCTTATCTTGGAGCAACTAGTATGCGCATACAGAAATATTCATTAAGTACGTTTGCGTGTCATATAGAATGACAGCAGACTACTATGAAGTTTTGTACTCTTCCATCTCGCGATGGTATTTTTCTTCTTCTTCATCACCTTCCTTATCGAGTTCTCTTTGGAGAGATATCATTTGTTCATTAAGTTTTTTGGGCCAATCTTCTCTAAGGACAACCCTTACAACTCCCAAAGGAACTTCTAAGGTTGCAGCAAATGCTTCCATTGTCAGCTTGCCGGCATTGATAGCCTCTAGTGCGCGCTGCCGCATATCATTGGAAATGAAAATTGACGACGCAAGAATGAGGTTTCCGACATCTTGTGCCGAAGGGGCGCTTGTGTCTGTAAAAACATCGAAAGAGGACCCCATATCCTCAATAAGCTGGTCTAGCCCCTTAGGGTCTGATGTTCTGCAAGTGCTAGGATCAAGAATATGGAGAAGCTCTTTAGCGCAGATCACCCGTCGTTGGGGATCCAAGGCATCCTTCTTTAGATGGATATAATCGGCTATCGTCGGTTCTTGGGCAAAGCCGGTGGTAATTTCCTGTTGCTCAAGCATGCCTTCGAGCGGCACAGGTTCTTCTGTTTCTTCGTGCTCAACATAAAATATCGAGTGATGAGAAACGTAACTCAGAATGTGCTTTGCAATATCCGGAACATCAACAAAAAAAGGACGTTCTTCTCCATGAAAAAATTGGAGTACATTCCTGATCGGCATTTTAAGTGGGCCTTAATCATTTGGTAAAAAAAAAGGCCCTAGGCATACTAGGGCCTTTTCGGATTTTCAACAGGATTTATAGCTTGCTGAAATAATCCTTTACGGAGCCTTTGTACCCTTCGCGAGGGTAGGGATAGCTAGAGTGCACAACTGTACCGTTAGCTTTATTGCGGCGATTTTCTATAAACTGCGCTACAGCATCCGCCAGAATATCAGGACTAATTTTTTTGCCGCTACCTACATAGAACTTAATATTCCGGAGCTTCTCGTTATTCTCATTGCCGAACAACGTAGCTTGCAGACGTGCTTTGGCTGGAGATACGGCGACTGGGGTGAGGATTGGAGCGTGACGTGTCATGGGAGGGTGACCTTTTCTTCGCAAGGCTTGATGAGGAGAGTTGAGTGAATGCAATAGGAGACGGATCGTCTTCGTCGGAAGACGTTTCTCATAACGTTATGAACGTTACCAACTGCTCACTAAGCTTCTCTCCCTTTCAGTCTTGCTGTGTCGAACAGGACAGGATCCGAATGTTCTCATAATTCATACATACCTAACGCTAACTTGCCCCAAATCGTTTCTCGCAGACCAAAATCTACCGGAGAACCTTCGGGTGTTCTCAAGCCGCGTCTTATATAACCCGCTTTATGCAGAGAATGTTAAGGGGGGCAATCTCACTTTTTTGCGATTAATGCAAAAAGAACTTGCATGCTGTAGTGCGCATACTGCGCACGGGAAATGCATGATTGTTAGCTTTTTCAATAATTAAAAAAGAAAATCACTATCTCAAGTTTATTGAGTGGGCGTGGCTACAGCATGATAGCAAAATCATACACAGGCGCATGTTTTTTTCAAGATAAATATTTTTTTTGGATGCGATAATCAGTTCGCTTCCCGTGACCAAAATGGGTTTTGTGAAAATGTAAGAAGAAAAACGATTCTTAGATTTTAGGAACAAACAGACAGAGTTTGTTTTTTATTAACTTATATGCTTCTAAAGCAGCTATTTGTACTCCGGCTTAGGGAATTAAGATCGTAGCGGTCTTTTGCGATAGGTGATGGGTTTTTGAGCGCATCAATTCCTATTGCATTGATGGTTTCCGCAATCTTTAGCGTTATTTCGCTGAGGTTTGCAGTTTGCAAAACTTAGAAGTACATCAACTAAAGTTAGCATCGTTCTGCAAACTTCCTTATTGAAAAATAAGGAAAACCGCACTCCTTCTAAGCTGTGGGTCGATGGTTCGAATCCATCAGGGCGCACCAGCCATTCCAAAAAAACGGCTGGCGCTCCATTCTCCTTTAAATTCAGTCTGCTGGATTATTATCCTGATAGGCTTTGAGAAGAATCTTCTGCATCTCTGCATCGGGTTCGCCTAAGAAATCCTGTTTCAATGGCCCATTCCGTTTGATGCTCAACAGCCCCCAGGCTGCTGAATGGTCTTTCGCGAAAACAACCTCAAGCTGCTCTGCCGCGCAGTCATGCTGACGGCACATATGTCCCAGAAGATAGGACTTGCCTCCAATGCTGAGATCGCTGACCGGCACGGATGTCGCATGTGCCGTCATCACCCATGATGGCAGTGTCACCATAGCCTGATAGGCCTGTCGAAACCCCTGCATGTTAGCCAGATCCGCCGTTGTCGGAGGTGTCGCCGCCGAGGCGGCCTGGAATGCTGCACATGCAAGTAGGGCAGGAATCAGTCTGGTTATGTTCATGATCATGACCTTCAGAAGGCATTCACGCTTTTCAACCGAACGCCCTGTTTTTCAAGTGTTTCCAGAGTAGCCTTTGGATCAGCGGCAATCCCCCGACAGGCTTCGGGAATAACGTCCGTCTGATAGCCGCAACCCACCGCATCCAGCGCCGTGGCCATGACGCAGTAATCCAGCGCCAGCCCGCAGATGACCACATGGTTTATGCCAAGGCCTTTCAGTAACCCGTCGAGCCCCGTTGAAGTTGCACGATCATTGTCGAGAAACCCGGAATAGCTGTCCCGCTCCTGCAGAACACCCTTACGTATGATGTGCGTTATGGGCCCGGATCTGAGTGTCTTGGGAAAATCAGCCCCATTGGCGCCTGCAACACAGTGAGCTGGCCAGGGGCCACCCTGAGCATCGAAGGAACAGTGATGGGGTAGGTGCCAGTCCTGTGTGGCGATCACAGCCCTGAATGGACGCCTGGCAAGGGCATTGACGGCTTCCAGGATCCTGTCCCCGTCCGGGACGGCCAGTGCGCCGCCGGGCAGGAAGTCATTCTGGATATCGACGAGGATGAGAGCGGAGTGGCTGAGATCGATCATGCGATGATCTAAGCAGCCTGCGTCCGGGAGAGGAAGTCAGTTCAGGCGTGTCACCAGCAACTGGTTGATTCTGAAGCCTTCCACGTCAACCACTTCAAACCGGAAGCCTGAGGATTGCACGCTGTCCGCCTTGCGCGCCATGCGGCGCAGGCGGTTCATGACAAAGCCTCCGACCGTATCGAAGTTCTGGGCATCGTCGAACATGGGGATGTCCAGTTCGCGGATGACATCGCCGATGGGAGCTGCGCCATCAATCAGCCAGGATTTGTCATCGCGGCGGACGATGGCCTGTTCTTCGAACGGGCTCACCAGACCGTCCATCAGGGCGCCCATGATGTCCTTGTAGGTGATGAGACCGACCACAAGACCGTATTCGTTGACGATCAGGGCAAAGCCTGCCGAATGCGCCTCGAACTGGGCAAGGGTTTCCCACAGGTTCAGGGTGTCAGGCAGCGACAAAACGTCGCGCCGCATGCGGAAGATCTGGCTGGCGATGGGAGCTAAGCCGGTGCTTTTGGGCTGGGGTTCGTCAACCACGGCAACCAGAACGTCTTCCGCGCGGATGGAGCCTATGACCTTGTCGAGGCCGCCGTCGCAGAGCGGGTAGCGCGAATAGGGACGAACCCGCACCTTGTCGCGCTGGCTTTCCGGGCTTTCCTGCACGTCCAGAAAAACGATTTCGTCGCGCGGCGTCATGGCGGACGTGACCGCGCGGTCCTGAAGGCCGAGCACGTTCTGGATCATCTGGTGCTCTTCTTCTAGCAGCACACCGGAGGCTGTTCCGGCCGCAAGAATGGCCCGCAGGTCTTCAGGCGTTACGGGCTCGACGGTTGCGGCGGCCGGGATCTTGAGGAGCTTGAGCAGCCAGTCGGATATCTTCGAGAAGACGAGGACGGCCGGGTAGAGAATTTTCAGGGCGACGGCAGGAAACCAGCCAACCTTGAGCGCGATCCGGTCTGGCGCGTTCATGGCGATCCGCTTGGGCAGAAGATCCGCAAACAGGACGAAAAGGCCCGTGATCAGGATAAAGGAACAGGCCGAACCCAGCTTGCTGGCTAACGCCGGGCCTGTTCCCATGGCGAGAAAGCCCGCCGCGATCGGGTCGCTCAGCATGGATTCGCTGATGATACCGCCCAGAACACCCACAGCATTCAGACAGATCTGAAGGACCGTAATGACCTGACCACTGTTGCGCCGCAGCTTGAGAAACGCGACAGCGCGAGGGTCTCCCGCTTCGGCTCGGGAACGAAGACGCACATCGCGGGCCGCGGCAAAGGAGATCTCGGAGAGTGAGATCAGGACGGAGACGCCAATCAGCGCGACCGTGGCGGCGAAGCCCAGCAGGAGGAGAACGATCTGATGCTGGGAAGAAGGGGAGACTGACATGCGGGAGGCGTTATACCCTGAAAAAGTGAAATATTACCAACTTTCTCACGGTTTTGATTTTGCAGTTCTATTACAGTCCTGCGAGTACGCGCCAGCCGCTCTCATCCGTGGTTTCGATCCCGAGTTCGGCGGCTTTCTTCGCTTTTGAACCCGCTTTTTCACCCAGAACAACCAGTGATGTCTTTTTCGAAACGCTGTCTGTCACCTGTGCGCCCAGTCGCTCGGCGATGGCTTTGGCTTCCGGTCGGCTCATGGTCGTCATTGTTCCTGTGAACACGATGACCTTGCCTGAGAGGTGACCCTCCACAGGCGCATCTTCGGGAGTGATCTCCGTCAGTTCCGTTGCCAGATCATCAAGGGTCTCGACATTATGGCTTTCGGCAAAAAAGGCGGACAGTTCATCGGCAATCGCATCGCCCACCCCCATGATCGCGCCAAGAGCGGCCCGCTCGTCAGAGTCCGGCCGGGAAGCCAGCATGGCGTCGCGCCAGTTTTCGAAAGTCTGGTAGTGCCGCGCCAGAAGCTGGGCATTGCGTTCGCCGATGCGCCGGATGCCGAGGCCGAAAATAAGCCGCGTCAGCGGGATTGTCCGCCGCTCGTCAATCGCGCGGAGCAGGTTGTCCACGGATAGTCGCCCCCAGCCGTCGCGCTGAAGCAGGGCCTCTTCATGGGTCCGCAGGCGGAAAATATCGCCCGGTGTCCGGATATAGCCTGCATCATGGAATTCGCGGATGCTGCGTTCGCCAAGGCCGTCAATGTCGAAGGCATTGCGCGAGACCATGTGGATCAGACGTTCCACAACCTGGGCTTCACAGGTCAGGCCGCCCGTGCAGCGGCGGACAGCTTCTCCGTGAACACGCTCGGCGAGGGATCCGCAGACCGGGCAGTGATCGGGATAGACGAACGGTTCTGAGCGCGGGTCATCGCCTGATACCGGGCCGAGAATCTGCGGAATGACGTCTCCGGCACGCTGGAGACGGACCAGATCACCGACGCGTACGTCCTTACGTGCGATTTCGTCTTCGTTATGCAGTGTTGCGCGCGAGACGATGACGCCGCCGACATTCACAGGCTCCAGATGGGCCACAGGCGTCAGGGCGCCTGTGCGGCCGACTTGGATTTCGATGTCCACAAGGCGGGTGATGGCCTGCTCGGCCGGGAATTTCCAGGCGATGGCCCAGCGCGGTGCGCGGCCGACGAAACCCAGACGCTCCTGCAGACTAATATCGTCCAGTTTGAAGACGATACCGTCGATATCGTAGTCCAGCCCAGAGCGTTCACGGGCCAGCTTGTCGACATAGGCGGGAATGTCGCGGGCATGGGCGATCATCTCGGAGAGTGGATTAACCCTGAAGCCCCAGCTCCGCAGTTTTTCGAGATAGCCCCAGTGCGTCGTGGCAACGGGCGAGGACGTGTAGCCCTGAGCATAAGCAAAGAGCGAGAGCGGTCGGCTGCGCGTGATTTCGGCATCCAGCTGTCGCAAAGACCCTGCGGCCGCGTTACGGGGGTTGGCGAAGGGACGTGCGCCGCGAGCGACCTGCTGTTCGTTAAGGGTCAGAAAGCTGTTTTTGGAGAGAAAGACCTCCCCGCGGATTTCGAGACGCTCGGGTGCCGTGCCAAGGAGTTCATGAGGAATATCGTGCAGAGTCAGGAGGTTGGCGGTGACATCCTCGCCTTCAATACCGTCTCCGCGCGTGGTGCCGCGCACGAAACGTCCGTGCTCGTAGGTCAGGCTGATGGAGAGACCGTCGATTTTCGGTTCCGCCACGAACTGGAGGGCCTGAAGCTGCTGTTCGTCCAGACCAAGAAAACGCCCGACTTTTGAGACGAAGCCGTCGAAGCCTTCCGGGTCGAAAACGTTGTCGAGGGACAGCATTGGGACGAGGTGACGGTATTTCCCGAAAGCGGAATCAGGAGCCGATCCGATCCGCTGGCTAAAGCCGTTTTCCGAGCGGAGGTCCGGGTGTGCGTCTTCCAGTGCCAGAAGTTCGCGTCTGGCCGCATCATAGGCGGCGTCAGAGACTTCAGGCGCGTCGCGCCCGTGATAGGCCTCATCCCACCGTGCGAGGTCCGCTTCGAGTTCAGCGTGACGCTCGGCGGCGGAGACTGGGGCAGTGGTCATGAAATCTGATGTCCAAGAAGACTGTCGGCAGCCCCACGGGCTGCGTCGGTAATGATGTCGCCTGCGAGCATCCGGGCGATTTCTTCACGCCGGGCGTCATGGGGTAACGGTTCGGCCAAGGTCTCGGTTCGGTCGTTGCGGACACGTTTGGCGATTCGCAGGTGATGATCGCCACGCGCCGCGACCTGCGGGCTATGAGTGACGACGAGAACCTGCACGTCCTGAGCAACCTTGTGAAGCCGGTCGCCAATCGAGGATGCCGTAGCGCCGCCCACGCCGGAATCGACCTCATCGAACACGAGTGTGCCGATGTCGGAGCGTTCCGCTAGAACCACTTTCAATGCCAGCATAAGGCGCGACAGTTCACCCCCTGATGCCACTTTGGCGAGCGGTCCGGGAGACTGTCCGGGGTTGGCTGCGATCAGGAACGAGGCCTGTTCCATGCCCTGACTGGTCCAGTGATCGGGGTCCAGAGGCAGAAGCGAGACGATGAAGCGCGCGCGTTCGAGCTTGACGGGGCGCAGTTCCGTGCTGACCGCTTTTTCCAGCTTTTCGGCGGCTTTCTGGCGGGCGGCAGAGAGGGTACGCGCGGCGTCTTCGTAGGCCAGACGGGCTTCGGTCAGGGCTGTCTGAAGACGGGCCAGTTCGGCGTTTCCGGAGTCCAGTGCGTTCAGCCGTGTTTTCAGAGCGGCGAGAAAGGCTGGCAGTTCGGCCACGGAAATATTGTGTTTGCGGGCCTCGGCCCGGAGTGCAAACAGCCGCTCTTCCGTTTCTTCCAGAAGACGGGGATCGCCTTCCGTATCTGCGGCAAGGCGGCTCAGCAGCATCTCCGCTTCGGCAAGGGCTTCTTCGGCTTTTCCAAGAGCGTCGAGCGCGTCCTGTGCCTGTGTCTGGTGGCTGTCTGAAAGGGTTTCCGTCTCCGTCGGTGCTGGCAGCAGTCTTGCGAGCGCACGGCTGGCTGCACGCAGGGCAGCAGCCGGAGCTGACGAGCGGCGGTCACGGGGAGTCAGTTCTGACAGGGCGGCGGCAACGGCTTCACCACGGCGTTCATCACGCTGGAGGCTGACGCGCGTGGCGGCGAGCGCGTCCTCCTCACCTTCCTGTGGCGCCAGACGTTCCAGATCATCGACCGTCTGACGCAGCCATTCTTCCTCGCGGGCTGCGGCTTCCATATCGGTGCGCGCGGCTTTGAGGGCATTGCGGGCTGCGGCCCATTGCCGGTAGGTGCTGGCTGTCTTTTCCCGGAGTGGCGGGGCAATTCCGAAAGCGTCCAGCAGATCGAGATGGGTGCTCTGGTCGGCAAGGCCCATCTGCTCGTGCTGGCCCTGAATCTCCACGAGGTGGGCGCCCACGCGACGCAGCAGACCAACGCCGACCGGCTGGTCGCAGACATAGGCGCGGGAGCGGGCATCGGGCGTCACGATGCGTCGCAGGACGATCGGGTCCGACGGGTCTTCGCGGACGATGCCGTGCTCGTCGAGCAGGGCAAGAACCGGATGGCGGGCGTCGATTTCAAAAATAGCCGATACGCTGGCCTGCGTGGCGCCTGAGCGCACGAGGCCACCGCTGGCACGCTCTCCGAGGGCCAGGCCCAGACTGTCGAGCAGGATGGATTTCCCCGCCCCGGTCTCGCCGGTCAGGACGGTCAGACCGGGGGAAAGGCCGAGATCGAGCTTTTCGATCAGAACGACGTCGCGGATCGAGAGATGGGTCAGCATGACAGCAATGTTGGGAGTGTAGTGCCCTGTTTCAAAGGGCTGGTATCAGAAGACGCTGTGCCACATCCGGGAGAAAAATCCACGATGGTCAGGCTGCCCCGGACGGACGACTGGTTTTTTGAGGTCGCCATTGAGCAGCTTGTTGTCCCGAAGATCATTATAGGCATAACGATACCACTGGTTGTCGGGATAGTTGTAGCCGAGAACGGCGGCCGTCTGGCGGGCCTGATCCTTGAGCCCGAGGGACAGATAGACTTCCACAAGACGCTCGAGAGCTTCGGCGACGTGGTTGGTTGTCTGATAATCCTGCACGACGCGCTGATAACGTGTCATGGCGGCTTCGTAGTTGCGCTGCTGCTGATACCACCGGCCCACCAGCATTTCCTTGCCTGCCAGATGGTCACGACACAGGTCGATCTTCAGCTGGGCGTCGCGGGCGTAGGAGGTCTGGGGGAAGCGGGTGATGACTTCTTCCAGCGCGTCCAGTGCTTCAACCGTACCCTGCTGGTCACGTTCGACATTGGCGATCTGTTCGTAATAGCAGAGTGCCCGCAGATAGAAGGCGTAGGCAGCGTCCGGACTGGTCGGGTGCAGCTGGAGGTAACGTTCGAGCTGCTGGACCGAAAGTGCGTATTCGCCCTGAAGGTAATAGGAATATCCCTCCATCAGCTCCGCGTTTCCTGTGAAGCCGGAATAGGGATAATTCTGCTGAAGCAGTTCGAATTCGCCGCCAGCCAGTTCGTAATGGCCGGTATGCAGCGCGTCGATTCCGTAATTGTACAGGGTCTCGGCGTCAGCGGTTTTTGGAATCGCGGGTTTTTCGTGCTGATGCGAAAACATGGAGCAGCCGGACAGCAGCAGAAGCCCGCTGACAGCCGCAGCTCTCAGAATGAAACCATCATTCGTGACCGATGCTTCAAAATGACGCTGAGTGCTGCTTGTCATACCTGCTCTTCCCGTGGAAGCCCGTCTTATATCACGGGAATGCGCTGACGAAAGACCTGCCATGTGTCTCAGGCGGCAACGCGTGTGCGCAGGGCTTTTGTAACGGATCGGGCAGGGGCCGTGGAGACGAAGCGCCAGTTGGCAGCGTCCGAAAAAACGGTGCGCAGGAGTCGGTTGTTGAGTGTATGGCCGGATTTATGGCCAATAAAACCCGCCTGCATCCGGTGCCCGGCACAATAGAGGTCGCCAATAGCGTCGAGTAATTTGTGACGGGCGAACTCGCGCTCAATTTTCAGCCCTGCGGGATTGAGAATATTTTCTCCATCCACGACGACGGCATTCTCCAGTGATCCCCCGCGCGCCAGACCGATACTCTGAAGATATTCGATATCCTGACGATTGACGAATGTCCGGCAGAAAGCGACCTCTTCCATGAAGCGTTGCTCGTTAAGCTGCATGGCGTAACGCTGGTTTCCAATGGCCTGAGCCGCAAAACTCAGGGAGATGGCCAGTGAAAGTCCACGCTGTGCGGGACGCAGTTCGGCAAAAGCGCCGTCTTCGCCTTCGACGCGGACATTGCGCAGGATTTCGATGACCTGGCGGGGTGTATCGAGGATTTTGCGGCCAGCGCACTGGATCAGGAACGCGAAGGCGTCAGAAGCCCCGTCGAGAACCGGCAGTTCCGGTCCGCTGACCGTGATCAGGATATTGTCGATCTCGCAGGCATTGAGGGCTGCCATCAGGTGTTCGATCGTGGCGACGCGGAGGGACGGGTCGTTTTGACACGCGACAACCGTTGAAAGGCGTGTATCCACAATATGGTCATAGGTCGCGGGGAAAGAGGGTGAGCCCTCCTTATCCGAACGCTGGAACCTGATCCCCGTATTGGCGGAAGCAGGAGAAAGAAGAAGGTTGACCGTGACACCACTGTGCAGGGCGATCCCCTGACAGTGAATCGGCTGTGCGAGAGTGGTCTGCAGGTTTTTTGAACTGGTGCGCTCCAGGCGGGAAGACGAGGCATCAGAACCTGACGCCATTTCAGGGCGCGCTGTATCAACGCCACTCGCCGTTCTTATACCTTGCTTGGGCGTCACCTGCATAAAGCCTCCGAAAAATCTTGTTCCAGAGACTAGAAAACAGATACCGGACTTTGGTTCCAGTCAACGATTGTTGCCGGATATTACCCCTCTTGTGTTGCCCACAAGAGGGGTGTGCTGATCAGCGACGCAGATAGGTTGGGATATCCAGGTTGGAATCATCGCCGCCGCTGGAGGGCTGTTCGGGATGCTGCGGAGCCTGGTGCTGATACCCGTCGCGTGTGTTCGGCTCGGCACGCTGGGCTGGCTGCTGGCCATGTTGCGGCTGGGCCGGACGACTGCGGAAAGCGCCTGTGACCATACCGAACAGGCTGCGGGGTGCTTCGGCCTGTTGCTGGGGAGCATGGCGGGACGGGTCGGAAAACAGACCGGCCCGGGGAGAGGACTGATGGACACTGTCCTGTCGAGGTGACTGGTTTTCAGGGGCAGCTTGCTCGGGCAGAGGGGGTTCCTGCGCAGACAGGGGAGCTGTGTTGTGAGTTGGTGCCTGTTGAGCGTCGAGCGCGAAATTCGGCCGCGGCGGACCGCCGGCATAGGTTGAACCGGGCTGGAAGGACGGTGCGCTGGCCCGGGAAGAAGATGTCTCCCGGGGGGCCGCCTGCGAGGCTGCATTTGCGTGCGGCGTGGATGTCTGAAGGTGCTCGGGAGGCGCGGACGGGTCTTGGGAAGGCTGCGTGTCGATGCCAGTTGCGACGACCGAGACGCGGACACGACCATTCAGCTTTTCGTCGATCAGCGCGCCGAAGATGATGTTTGCATCGTCGGCCACTTCCTCACGGATGCGGTCAGCGGCGGCGTTGACTTCATAAAGCGTCAGGTCTTCACCGCCCGTGATGTTGATGAGAAGACCGCGTGCGCCGGCCATGGAGGCGTCTTCCAGCAGCGGATTGGAAATCGCACGTTCGGCTGCGAGGACGGCACGGTCTTCTGCGTCTTCTTCACTGGACGCTTCGCCCGTACCCATCATGGCCTTGCCCATCTCTTCCATCACGGCCTTGACGTCCGCGAAATCGAGATTGATCAGGCCGGGGGAGACCATAAGGTCCGTAATGCCGCGAACGCCCATGTTCAGGACATTGTCGGCCATCCGGAAGGCTTCGCGGAATGTCGTGTTCTGCGTTGCGGAATTGAAAAGGTTCTGGTTCGGGATGACGATCAGCGTATCGACGTGCTTCTGAAGTTCGGCAATGCCCTTTTCAGCAGCTGTCGTACGGCGACGCCCCTCGAAATTGAAAGGTTTCGAAACGACGCCGACCGTCAGGACGCCGCGTTCGCGTGCCATGCGCGCGATGACCGGCGCCGCACCCGTCCCTGTGCCACCACCCATGCCAGCGGTGATGAAGACCAGATTCGCGCCTTCAAGCTGCCGGTCGATTTCCTGAGCGGCTTCTTCGGCGGCTTCACGACCGATTTCCGGCTTCGCGCCTGCACCCAGGCCGCGGGTCAGATGCGGGCCAAGCTGGACGCGGCGTTCAGCCTTGGAGTGGGCAAGCTGCTGGGCGTCGGTGTTGGCAACGACGAATTCCACGCCCTTGAGATCAGACGCAATCATGTTGTCGACGGCGTTCGTCCCGCCTCCGCCAACGCCGATCACGGTAATCCGTGGCGCCAGCTCAACGTGGGAATTGGGAGTAGGGGTAAGGTTCAGCGTCATGATCTGGTCCGGAACTTCATGAAAGCGACAGGTGAGGGCGTTATGATCTGTAATAGCTTATACATTATTGCGTATGAAGCCTACGAGACGTTTAACAAGTCCGCGAGGTCTTGGTTCGGGTGCGGAAATATCTCCGAAATCCCGATCCGCACCCGCTGCCCAAGCCAGGAGCCCCGCAGCGGTTGAAAAGCCTGCCGAAGCCGCGGCCGTCTCGGGCAGGCCATAGATATTCTGGGGTTTCCCCATCCGGACAGGGCGCCCGAGGATGCGGGTGGCGACGGGGACGATCCCTTCAAGCAGGGAGGCTCCGCCTGTGAGGACGACCCTGCCATTGGCCAGTCGGCCCAGTCCCGCATTGTCGAGCGACTGTCGGACAAGCTCCAGCGTTTCCTCGATCCGGGGCTGGATGACGGAAATAACCTTGGAACGCTGCAGACGCACCAGCCGGTCGCTGTTTTCCCCGATCAGGGGTACGGACAGGATTTCCCGCTGGTCGTCGGACCCCATCTGGGCTGCGCCATACATCGTCTTGAGACGCTCGGCCGTTTCCAGGGACGTCGACAGGACGCCTGCGATGTCGCGCGTGACATGCAGTCCGCCGACGCGGATTTGGGCCGTGTGCAGCAGTTTTCCTTCACAAAAAACCGCCAGCGAAGTGGTGCCTCCGCCCATTTCCACAACCGTGACGCCAAGCTCCCGCTCTTCGGCCGCCAGAACCGAAATGCCCGAGGCAAAGGGGCTTGCAACCAGCCCGTCCAGCTTGAGTTCGGCATGTTGAAGAACGGCATCCAGAGTGCGCAGGGCGCTGGAGTTCATGTCTACGACATGCATTCGGGTCGCCAGTTCTTCGCACTGGTGGCCGATGGGATCGGCAATGCCGGGAATGGAATCCACGACATACCCGATGGGAAGGGTGTGGATGACCTCGCGGCCTTCCATCCAGGCGCGGGCCTGTCCTTCCGCAATAAGACGCTGCACGTCTCCAGCCGTTACCTCCCGTCCACCGATCGGGATCTGGGCGTCCACCAGCCGACTCAGCGGCCTGCCGCAGGACAGGTTGACGACCAGAGAGTCCATGCGCCGTTCGGCGGCCTCCTCGGCCTGGCCGACTGTGGCGCGGATCGCGGCTTCGGCTTCGCGGATGTCGACGATTGATCCTGAGCGGATACCGTGGGAGCGGCGCCATCCGTGACCCAGAACCTGGATGGAGCCGTCAGCCTCGCCCTTGCCGATCAGGCAGGTCATTTTCGTCGTGCCGATATCCAGCGCGCCGAAAATGCCCGGACGCCATGCGATACTGCGATGCGTCTCTTCCGGTGGAAGCGGCAGGATGTCGCGCGGGACACGGTTGACGCTGACGTCACGCTCGCCGCCGACGGGGATGAGGGACCGGCCTCTCAGACCGCCCCGGCGACGGAATGCCGGAAGATCTGACATGGAGGTAAGGTCATTCATGGCTGCTTCGCGCTGTCTGCTGGGGGTGGAGGAGAGGACGGAGACGGATCGGTTTTCGCTCCTTCGGCAGGTGGGATGGCCTGCGGGGGCTGATGGACGACCATTCTGTCCGGAAGACGCAGATCAATCGACTGCACCGGACGTTCCAGAAGGCGCATACTCTGCTGGTAACGCGCCAGACGCGCAAAAGCTGCGGCTTCTTCACCTTCAGGCAGCAGAACGGTGGTGCCGTCCTTGAGCGTCGCATTCCAGCGGCGGCCTCCGACGCGGATCAGCGCCGTGACCTGAGCCTTGACCAGCGGTTCGTGGTTGAGGGCATCAATGACGCCTGCGGCGGCGGTATTGGCGCCTTCGCCCACCACCAGCGGGAGCTGGAGGAAGGCCTGTGCATTTTTTCCCGTCAGTCCCTGATCGGGAACTTCTTCACCGGCGCGGTTGATGAGCATGAAATGCCCGCGGTCCTGCCAGACGGCGATCGGGGTGCGTTCGACAAGCGTGATGATGACGGTATCGGGCATGTGCCGTTCGACCGTGGCGTGATCGATGAACGGCAGTTCGTCCAGTCGCTGGCGGGCGGCTTCGACGGAGAAGCCGAAAATTGGATGCCCGATGGACGTGCCCAGTGCGTCCTGGATCGAGGCCTCGCTGGTCATGCCGCGGCCGTTGATGACGATATGGCGGATGGGCAATGGCTCCATTGCAACCAGCCGTTCGCGCAGGGGGGCAAAGCGCTCTTCTGAAGCCGCGTCATACAGCAGACGCATACCTGCACCTGCCAGACCCATCACGACCAGAAATACGATCGCAGGCCGGACCAGCCGCCGTTGCCGGCGCCAGAACAGCTTTGCCCGGGAAGGACGGTCTTCCTGAGGCGGCATGGCCCCGGAATAACGCTCCCGGATAAAATCGTTTTTCTGAAAGGACGGGTCTTCCCGCATCAGCGCGTCAGTGCCTCCCGGACCATCCAGTCACACAGGTCCGGATAGGGAATGCCGCAATAGGCAGCCTGTTCCGGCAGCAAGGATGTGGGTGTCATGCCTGGCTGTGTGTTGACTTCAAGGATGATCAGCGTGTCGGTGGCCTCGTCGTAACGGAAATCCGTACGGCTCGCGCCCTGACAGCCCAGCGTCTGATGAGCGCGCAGGGCATAATCGAGCGCGCGATCGGTCACGGCCTGCGGAATATCTGCAGGAACGACATGACGCGAGCCGCCAGCCTTGTATTTGGCTTCGAAATCGTAGAACGCGGCTGTTTCGCAGGGCAGGATATCCGTGACAGCGAGGGCACGGTCTCCCATGACGCTGGCGGTCAGTTCGCGGCCGGGGATGAAGCTTTCGACCAGTGCGTCCTTTCCGAAGCGCCATGTCTGCGCGATTTCCGCACGGCGATTGTCGCCCGTCCGCACGATCTCGACCCCCACGGATGACCCTTCGGCGACCGGTTTGATGACATAGGGTGCGGGAAGGGGATCGGCTTCGGCCAGTTCCTCGACCGTGACCACACGCCCCTGTGCCACGGGCAGACCTGCGGCGGCCAGAAGGATCCGCGTGGCGCCTTTGTCCATCGCGACGGCAGAGGCCCGGATTCCGGAATGCGTGTAAGGCAGGCCGAGCCATTCCAGAACGCCCTGAATGGCTCCATCCTCGCCGCGCGGGCCGTGCAGCGCATTGAAGACGACGTCCGGTGCTGTGGATTTCAGGCTGGCGATTGTCGCGGCAATATCCGGGCCGACGTCGATCGGCGTGACGTCGTGACCCGTGTCGCGCAGGGCCTTGATCACGGCCTCGCCACTGACGAGGCTGACGGGGCGCTCGCTGGATGTTCCGCCCAGCAGGACTGCGACTTTCATAACGTCTGCTCTCCTTCGGACTGACGTCCGATCCGTTTGATTTCCCAGTGCAGACTGACGCCGCTGCGTGCCAGAACTTTCTCTCGCACGGTCTCTCCCAGAGTTTCCAGATCCGCGCTGCTGGCCTGTCCCAGATTGAGCAGAAAATTGCAGTGCTTTTCGCTGACCTGCGCATCTCCGATCTGAAGGCCGCGGCATCCGGCTTCGTCAATCAGCTGCCAGGCCTTGTGACCTTCCGGGTTGCGAAACGTGGAGCCGCCGGTTCGTGCGCGTACGGGCTGCGAGGCTTCGCGGGAGGCCCGGATGTCCGCAATGCGGCTGCGGATGGCGTCTGCATTATCTGGTGTCCCACGCAGGCAGGCCCGGATCACCACGCTGCCTTCTGGAAGCTCCGAATGACGATACGCAAAGCCCAGTTCGTCATGTGAGAGGCGGCGCAGATCGCCTTTTTCCGTCAGGATTTCGGCCCATTCGAGAATGGCATCAAGATCCGATCCGTAAGCCCCTGCATTCATGCGGACAGCGCCGCCGATCGAACCCGGAATGCCGGCCAGAAACTCCAGACCGGCAAGGCCGGCTGCGGCGGCATGTTCGGCTACGGTGACGTCGAGGGCAGCAGCCCCGACGATCAGGCTGCTGCCCTGTACGTCGATATTTGCGAAGCCACGCGCAAGGCGGATGACTGTGCCTGCGATGCCGCCATCGCGGATGATGACGTTCGAGCATGCCCCCAGAACCGTGACCGGCATGGTCGCAGGTTTTTCACGCAGGAAACGGGCCAGGTCATCCTGATCCTCAGGGATAAACATCCAGTCCGCCGGGCCGCCGACGCGAAACCATGCGCGGGGCCCCAGAGGTGCGTTCGCGGTCAGTCTTCCCCGGAGGCTCTTGACTGGAAAATCGCTGCTACCCGTCATGCTGCGCCTTCGGTTGCAGGCTGCCGGTTCAGCGCTTCGAGCTGGGCAGGGAGCGCCTGCGCCCACTGGGTGATGGTCCCGGCACCGAGGCAGACAACATAGTCGCCCGGCTTGGCGATGGCGTTGATCATTTCCGGCAGATGCGCGGGATCGGGGAGTGGCACGACGGAACGGTGACCACGATCGCGCAGGCCTTCGACGAGTGCATCACGACCCGCACCTTCGATCGGGGCTTCACCCGCAGCGTACACGTCCGCCACGATGACCGTATCGGCATCATTCATGCAGGTGCAGAATTCGTTGAACAGGACTTTCAGGCGCGAATAGCGATGCGGCTGTACGACGGCGATGACGTTCTTTGCGCCGGCCTGACGCGCGGCTTTCAGAACGGCGGCGATTTCGACGGGGTGATGACCGTAATCGTCGATGATGGAGATGCCGTTATAGTCGCCGGTGCGCGTGAAGCGGCGCTTGACGCCCTTGAAGGTCGTCAGGGCGGATGCGATGACGGAATCGCTGATTTCCATTTCAAGGGCGACGGCGATGGCGGCCAGCGAATTCAGGACGTTATGGTGTCCGAGCATCGGCAAACGGAAGGGCCCCGCCCGGCGCGAGCGGTTGCGCTGACGGTTCGTGACGACGACCTCGAATGTGGCACCCCGCTTGTCCATAACGACTTTTTCAGCGCGGATATCGGCCTGCGGGCTGAAGCCGTAAGTGATGACACGATGATCGGACAGGCGCGGGATCATCTGCTGGACCTGGGGATGGTCCACGCACAGGACCGCAAAGCCGTAGAACGGGATGTTGGACACAAACTGGTCGTAGCCGGCCTGCATGGCCTCTTCCGTGCCCCAGTGATCCAGATGTTCCGGGTCCATGTTCGTCACGACCGCGATCACGGCGGGCAGACGCAGGAACGAGCCGTCGCTTTCGTCGGCCTCGACAACCATCCAGTCGCCTGAACCCATGCGTGTGTTGGTGCCATAGGCTTCAATAATGCCGCCGTTGATGACGGTCGGATCCAGCTTGGCATGTTCCAGAACGCAGGCCACGAGGCTGGTTGTCGTGGTCTTGCCGTGCGTGCCACCAATGGCGACGGACCAGCGCAGACGCATCAGTTCGGCCAGCATTTCCGCGCGGCGGACGACCGGGATGAGCTTGGCGCGTGCCGCCACGACTTCGGGGTTGTCTTTTTTCACGGCCGTCGACGTTACGACAACCTGCGCATCGCCCAGATTGGCGGCGTCATGGCCGATATGAACGATAATTCCGGATTGGCGAAGGCGTTGCACATTCGCACCTTCCGCGATGTCCGCCCCCTGTACCTTGTAGCCCAGCATGTGCAGCACCTCGGCAATACCGGACATACCGATGCCGCCGATACCGACGAAGTGAATGGTTCCAATGTTCAGGGGCAGGGCGCGCATGGGGCAGGTACTCTTGGGTAGAAGCGGAGGATCAGGGACGAAGAGCGGATTCAATCAGATCCGCGACTTTTGCGGCAGCATGAGGGCGCGCGCAGAAATGAGCGGCTTTTGCTGCATTTTCGAGCTTTTCAGGTTGGGAAAATAGGTCCGTCAGCAGAGCTGTCAGCGCTGTGGGCGTGAAATCCGGCTGGCGGATCATCCAGGCGGCACCCGCATCCACGAGCGCCTGACCATTCGCACCCTGTTCATCGGAGGCTGCGATGGGAAGCGGAACGAGAATGGAGGGGCGGCCGGACATGGTCAGTTCCGCGACCGAAGAGCCGCCCGCGCGACCGATAACGAGATGTGCATCGCGAAGACAGGCTGGCACATCGGTGAAGAACGGTGCGGCTTCGACCTCAATACCGGCGTCCGTATAGATGGCGCGGACGCGGTCCAGATCGTCAGCCTTGATCTGCTGCGTGACTTTGAGGCGCTTGCGGAGTTCTTCGGGCAGGGCAGCGAGGGCCTGTGGGACAACCTCGGAAAATACGCGTGCTCCCAGAGAGCCACCCCAGACCAGAAGGTTGATCCGTTCTTCGGGAACCGCGTAGGTGTTACCAAAAAGCGCTTCGATGCCTGCGCGTACGGGCATACCGGTAAGCGTCGTCTGGGCGTGTTGCGGGAGGCGCGCGACCGTAGCGTAAGAGGTGGCAATCAGCGGAGAAAAGCGGGCCAGGAAGGCATTGGCCTGTCCGAGAACCGCATTGCCCTCATGAATGACCATGCGGGGCCGCTTTGCGGAGGGCAGAAAACGGGATGCGGTCAGGGGGGGGATAGACGGATATCCGCCAAAACCCACCACAGCTGCCGCATCAAGGGATTTGAGGACGCGACGTGCTTCTCCAATACCGCGCAGCAGGGCGAGCACCCCACGGACTTTGCCGCCAAGGCCCTTGCCTGCCACACCGGCACCATCCAGCACATATTGGGGCAGGTCTCTGAACAAGCCTGTGTCCCGGCGGCCATGCCGGGCATCGGTCATGAGGACGAGGTCATGGCCCCGTTCCGCGAGCACAGTCGCGACGGCTTCAGCGGGGAAGAAATGCCCTCCGGTGCCACCGGCGGCGATAACGATGGGGCGGCTCACGGCGCATTCCTCTCAAACAACGGGTTCTGGCCGTAAGACGCGGCGGCTCTTTGCCCGATTCTGCCCTGGCCTACATGATGGCGGGTCAAAGCCAGAACCATTCCCATGGTCAGGGCGACCGACATTGCTGAACTGCCACCATAGGAAATGAAGGGGAGCGTCATGCCCTTTGTCGGGATCAGATGCAACGTCGAACCCATGTTGACGAAGGCTTGAAGGCCAAAACCCGTCACCAGTCCCGCAGCAGAGACAATGACGAACGGATCGTCTTCATGCATTAGCTTGAGGAGGGTCCGCAAAACGATCGTTCCGAAAAGCAGGATGATCATCACGCACAAGATCAGGCCGTATTCTTCACCGGCAACCGCGAAGACGAAGTCGGCATGGGCGTCTGGCAGCAGGTCTTTTACCCGTCCTTCACCCGGGCCGCGTCCCAGAAGGCCGCCGTTTCCAAAGGCACGCAGTGCGGTGTCGATCTGGTAATGGTCACCGACATCGGGATGCAGGAAGCGCTGGACGCGGGACTGGACGTGCGGAAAGACGATATAGGCGACCGCAAAGGCTCCGGCCATGCCCGCCACGCACAGTCCGACCCAGTAGAGCTTGAGGCCATCCACGAAAAGCTGGGTCATGAAGACCATCGTAATGACGGAAAGCATTCCGATATCAGGCTGCGATTTCAGCAGGAGCAGGATGAAACCGAAGCACAGGAACGCAATCAGCATCCCCGGAAACGCGATATTGCCCCACATGACGACAGAACGTCGTGCGGAAAGCAGCCAGCCGGTCACGACCGCAAAGCAGGGCTTGAGGAACTCGGAGGGCTGCACGGACATCATCGGGAGCGCGATCCAGCGGCGCGCGCCCTTGATTTCCATGCCATGCACCAGCGTCATGGCCGTTGCACCCAGTGCGATGATCCCGCCGATGATCGCCAGTCTCTTGATGGCCTTGCGTGACAGATAGGACGTACCGAGCACGATCCCGCCAGCCAGCGCCAGAAAGATCACCTGCTTGAGAATGAACATGTTGCGTGAAGCGCCGATACGCGACGCCACCGCAGGACTGGCGGCGAGCATCAGCACATAGCCAAGTCCAATCAGCAGGCCGACGCAGGCCAGCGTGACGCGATCAAGGTTTCGCCACCAGCGGGCAACGGCGGAGGTCTCGACGCGGGACAGTCCCGACATGGTGTCAATCCTCCAGCTTTGGCGTGAGCATGGTGCCCGAATGGCCTGATTTCACAATATTATCGCAAACCTGAATAAAGTGTGAACCACGATCCTCGAAACTGCGAAATTGATCGAAACTTGCACAGGCGGGGGACAGCAGGACAACCGGAACAGTCTGGGCGAGAGCCGCGCTGAAAGCCGCCGGAATGGCATTCTCCAGCGTCCCGCACTGCTGGAAGGGTACGCCGTGCATGGCCAGTGTCGCAGCGAGCGTGTCAGCATCCTGCCCGATCAGAAAAGCCTGTGCGATATGTCCGAAGAAGGGTGCAAGGCTTTCGATACCGCCCGCTTTTGCAACGCCACCCGCAATCCACATGACCTTATCATACGAGGCAAGGGCCTTGGAGGCGGCTTCGGCATTGGTGGCCTTGCTGTCATTGATGAAGGACACGCCGTCGCATTCCGCCACTTTCTGCAGGCGATGTTCCAGGCCTGGGAAGGATTTCAGACCGGCGCGGAGGGCTGCATCACCAAGGCCAAGATGACGTGCGATGGCGCAGGCTGCGCCGACATTCTGGGCGTTGTGCCGGCCCGGAAGCGCCGGACCGTCGAAGGGGGGCAGCGCATCGGCATCCAGTTCCGAGACCTGCACGCCGCGCGCTGCGACCTTTGAGGCAATGGCGCGGCACCAGTCATCATCGGTGCCGATCACAGCCAGATCGCCGGAGCCCATATTGTCGAAGACATGTGCCTTGGCTGCGGCATAGCCGGTCATGTCGCCGTGCCGGTCCAGATGGTCGGGCGTCAGGTTCAGCAGGCAAGCCGCGCTGGCATGGAAACTGTCCAGCCGTTCAAGCATGTAGGACGACATTTCGATCACATAAACGCCGTTATCGGGCAGGAGCGGGAGCGCCAGAGACGCTGTCCCGAGATTGCCGCCTGCAACACAGGGGCGTCCGGCCACCGTAAAAAGATGGGCGATCAGGGCTGTTGTCGTCGATTTGCCATTTGTGCCTGTGACGGCCACGAACGCGGCTTTTGTGCCGGATTTCCGGACCGCCCGATACAGGATTTCGGCATCGGACAGGATCTGGACGTCCTGTGCGCGGGCGAGGTCCGCGGCAGGATGTGCCTTCGGCAGCAGGTGCGGAATGCCCGGTGACAGGACGAGGGCCGTCATCCCTGACAGATCGGTCAGCGGAGCGAGTGTTAGGTTCGGATGTGCGGGCAGATCGGCGTTGCGATCGTCCCATGCCTGAACCTGTGCGCCCATCCCGAGCAGGGCATGGACGACAGCCGCGCCGTTGCGCCCCAGACCGCAGACGGCATAACGCTCGCCTGCAAGAAGGTTGGGCGGGAAGCCGTTCATCGCAGCTTCAGGGTGGCCAGGCCGCACAGGCCGAGCACGATGGAGACAATCCAGAAGCGGATGACGATTTTTGGCTCCTGCCAGCCCTTTTTCTCGAAATGGTGATGCAGCGGCGCCATGAGGAAGACGCGGCGTCCCGTTCGCTTGAACCAGAAGACCTGAATGACGACCGACAGGGTTTCGGCGACGAAAACGCCACCCACGATGCACAGGACAAGCTCATGCTTCGTGGCGACGGCAATGGCGCCAAGTGCTCCGCCGAGGGAGAGGGAGCCAGTATCGCCCATGAAAACGGCTGCTGGCGGGGCGTTGAACCACAGGAACCCTAGGCCCGCCCCAATCAGCGCCGCACAGAAAACTGCCAGTTCGCCCGTGCCTGGAACCGGGTGCAGTTGCAGATAGTCTGCAAAAACGTGATTGCCGACCAGATAGGAAATCAGGGCGAAGACCAGTGCTGCGATCACGACTGGCACGATGGCCAGTCCGTCCAGACCGTCCGTGAAGTTCACGGCGTTGCCGAAGCCGGTGATGGCGATCATGGCGAAGATCGGAAACGCATAACCCAGCGGAAGCAGCACATCCTTGACGAAAGGGAAGGCGACCATGTTGCGCAGTTCTGGCGGCGTCAAATGTTGCAGCCAGATTCCGGCAATCAGCGATGTCAGGAATTCGCAGCCCAGTCGGGTACGTTTGGAGACGCCGGTCGTATTGCGCTTGGAGAGTTTCAGATAATCGTCGGCAAAGCCAACCGCGCCGAAGGCTGCCGTGGTCAGCATGACGGCCCAGACGAAGCCATTTGTCAGATCCGCCCAGAGCAGTGTTGCCGAAAAAAGCGCAATCAGGATCAGCATTCCGCCCATTGTTGGCGTGCCGGCCTTTTCCAGAATGTGGCGCTCCGGTCCGACAGAACGGATCGGCTGGCCTTCGCGCTGGATGCGTTTGAGCTGTGCGATGAAGGGTTTGCCCAGAGCCAGCGAAATGACCAGTGCCGTCAGGCAGGCGCAGCCCGAGCGGAACGTCAGGTAATGGAACAGGTTGAAGAACCCGCCATGTGACGTGTCGTGAGCGGCGATGAGATTGAAGAGCATCAGGAAGAAACCGGGCTGGAGGCGTTGTCGAGGGCTGAGATCACGTCACGCATCCGGCTGCCGAAGCTGCCTTTCACGAGCAGGAGATCACCGGGGCGAAGGGCGTTAAGGAGCACAGAGGCAAGAGAGGCAGCATCGGCGGCATATCCACCCTGAAGCCCGCACGGCAGCGCATCATAAAGTGCGCGCATATGGGGGCCGCAGCAGAATGCGAGGGCATTTGCATTCTGCACGGCATCTGCCAGAGAGCGGTGTTCGGCATCGGCGAATATGCCGAGTTCGCGGATGTCTCCGAGGGCCGCGACATGCCGCTGGGCCGGAAGCAGGGCGAGCGTGGCCAGAGCCGCGCGGACGCTGGGTGTGGAGGCGTTGTAGCTTTCGTCGAGCAGGCTTACGTCGTTCAGGATCGTGCGGATCTGTCCGCGTCCCGCGCCCGGCACGAAACCGTGCAAAGCGCGCGATGCTGCTGCGACGTCTTCGCCAAGAGCTACAACTGCGCCGAGGGCCAGGGCCGCGTTTCTGGCAAGATGCTCGCCAGGCGCAGTGAGCGTCACGTTCTGCGTTCCGCAGGGAGTGTGGAGCGAAAAATGGCTGCCTTCCGCCGTGCACCTCACGTCTTCAAGGCGGAGTTCTGCTGCGGCGGAGAAGCCAGACCGCCAGAGAGTGCAGCCTTCAGGAAGAACGTCTGTAAAGACCGTCTGCCCGTGAGCATCATCAGGGACGATTGCGATCCCATGGCCGGGAAGGGCGCCGAACAGGGAGGCTTTTTCCCGCGCAATCGCTTCGATGCTGCCCATATGGCCGAGATGTGCCGTGCCGATCGTGGTGATGATGGCCACATCGGGACGGACCTGAGCAGCAAGGGGAGCGATTTCTCCCACATGGTTCATGCCGATCTCGCTGATGCAGAAGCGGGCATCCTGTGGCAGCCGGGCCAGCGTAAGGGGAACGCCCCAGTGATTGTTGTAGGACGCCACGGCGGCATGTGTCGGGCCGATCGCGGACAGGGCGACGGTCAGCATGTCCTTGGTCGTTGTCTTGCCGACGCTTCCGGTGATGGCCACGACTTTCCCGTGGAAACGGGAGCGGGCGTAGCGGCCCAGATCCACTAATGCGGTCATGGTGTCGGGAACGATCAGGAGGCGCGGATCGTCCAGACCGGCAGTGTCATGCACGAGAGCGCAGGCCGCACCCCTGTCCAGAGCCTGCCGGATATGGGCGTGGCCATCGCTGGTTTCGCCGCGCAGGGCAATGAACAGGTCGCCGGGGGCGAGCGTCCGTGTGTCGATCGAAATGCCCGTGACGCTGACGTCCGCTTCAAGCCTACCACCCGTCGCGGCCCGCAGGTCGGCACTGGTCCACAGCACGCTCATGCGGCACCTGTCAGTTCGCGGATGACGAGACGATCATCGAAAGGCAGGATATCCGTGCCCACGATCTGTCCCTGTTCATGCCCCTTGCCGGCTACGACAAGAATATCGCCGGGATTCAGGGCTTCAAGCCCTGCTGCGATGGCGCTGCGACGGTCCGCGATTTCCAGGGCGTCCGGGCAGGCCGCGCGGATTTCGGAGCGGATCGCCATGGGATCTTCCGTGCGGGGGTTGTCGTCCGTGACGATGGCCAGATCCGCCATGTGTGCAGCGACCTCTCCCATCAGTGGACGTTTGCCACGGTCACGGTCGCCACCTGCGCCGAACACCACGACCAGACGGCCTGTCGTATGCGGGCGCAGACTGGACAGGACACAGTCGAGAGCGTCGGGCGTATGGGCGTAATCGACATACGCCGCGGCACCGTTGGGCAGTTCGACCGCGCGTTCGCATCGCCCGTGGACACCTTTGAGACGAGGCAGAAGGTCGACAACCTGCCGGGCATCGGAATCGTCCGTCCAGCACATGGCTGCTGCCAGCATGACGTTGTCGGCCTGAAAGCGGCCCGGCAGAGAAAGGGATATTTCGGGCAGTTCTTCGCCATGCAGGGCCAGACGGAGAATCTGACCGGAGGGCGTGGGGCGGGCCTCGATCAGCCGGAGAGCCGTGCCATTGCGCCCGACACTGCGAAGTTTCAGGTTTCGTCTGGCTGCAATCGCCTGAAGAGCCGCAAAGGTCTCGCCATCCATATCGGCGTTGACAGCGGCAATGCCGCCCGTAGGCAGGACTTCTTCAAACAGGCGCAATTTAGCCGTGCGGTAGGCTTCCAGCGTCAGATGATAGTCGAGATGATCGCGTGTCAGGTTGGAGAAGCCGGCGGCTGTCAGGGATATGCTATCCAGGCGGTGCTGCTCCAGCCCGTGCGAGGAGGCTTCGAGCGCGACGTGATCAACTCCGTTCCGGGCCAGTGCGGCGAGAGTCTGGGCCAGCGAGACGGGATCGGGGGTGGTGAGGCTTGGAGGGGCGGGGATGTCTGTATCCGATACAAGCCCTAGCGTTCCCAGACTGGCCGCGCGGTTTCCCTGAAGGATCCAGAGCTGCCGGAGAAAATCGGCAGTGCTGCTTTTTCCGTTTGTCCCCGTGATTGCCGCGATGCAGGAAGGCTGCGGGCCAGCAAGGGCGAAAGCCATGCTGGCCAGAAGATGTTTGGCATCCGGGCGTCTGATCACAGGAACCGGGCCTGCGGTTTCTGCGCCGTCATGATCAATGATCACCGCGGCGGCGCCTTGTGAGAGAGCCTGTGCGATAAAGGTGCTTCCGTCCTGTTTTGCGCCGCGCAAGGCAAAGAACAGCGCGCCCGGGCCAACTCTGCGGCTGTCGGCAGTGACGGCCAGAATGTCAGGGTCGCCCGTCAGGGACTGCGATTTGCCACAGAGGGCGAAGAGCTGGGAGAGGCGCATGGGACGGTTCAGTGCTGTGTCTTGGTCTTGGAGGACGGGGTCTTGGCTTCGTGCGCCTGATTGCGCGGGTCTCCGGGATCATTTCCGGGGCCGAGGGCATGATAGCCGGGGGGAACGACCGGGTTCATCGGAATGGCCAGAGAGGCATCAATGGCGTCTTTGTTTGCAAGATCCGGGAACTGGTTCAGGATCGGGCCGACGCGGGAAATGATCTTTTTCACGGTCGGGGCGGCGTTCCAGGCGGCCGTCGTCCATCCATGGGTCGCCGCAGTTCCCTGCGGACTGTCGAGCATGACATAGACGGCATAATGCGGATTGTTCATCGGGAAGACGCTGGTGAAGGCCGAGACGTTGACGTGCTTCAGATAGCCGCCATGCGCGCCGATTTTTTCTGCCGTACCGGTCTTGCCGCCGACATAATACCCCGGAACTTCGGCGGACTTGCCGCTTCCCATCGTAACGTCAAGGCGCAGCAGCTTGCGCAGGAGGGCTGACGTCTGTTCGGACAGAACCCTTGTGCCCACAGGTGTTTCAGCGCCGATTTCGTCGCTGTCGGTACCTGGCCGGTACGCGACCGGACGCAGTTGTGCTGCATCAGCATCGGGTGTCGGCTTGCTATCGTCTTCGGTATCGCGGGCTACGAGCGTTGGCTTGAGCAGGATGCCACCGTTTACGGTCGCGGCTGTTCCTCGCACGATCGCAAGCGGCGGCTCGGCGACACCATGACCGAAGCCGACCGTCATGACGGTGGAAATGCCCCAGTTGCGCGAGGCTGGTACGAGCGGACGTCCGGCTTCGGGCAGTTCAACGGGAACGCGGTTGAAGAAGCCCATATTCCGCAGCCAGTCCTGCTGCCGGGCTGCACCGACATCAAGTGCGATATGCGCGGCGGCGGGGTTGGACGAAAAGGCCAGAACGCCGGGCAGCGAGAGCCATGGAGCGAAATGGTCCGTCTTCATATCCCGGATAGTGAAACGGCCGACGCGGATGGGGATGGTCGAAAAGCGGTCCCACAGGTGAACAACGCCGAGTTGCAGGCCCATTGCGGCCGTCTGGAGCTTGAAGGTCGAACCGGGTTCATACATGCCGGTGACGGCGCGATTGAAGCGCGCATCGTTGGGGGCGTGGCCGAAATCGTTGGCGTCATAATCGGGCAGACTGACCATGGCGAGGATTTCGCCGGTGCGGACATCCATGACGATCGCGCTGGCGCCGATGGCGGAGAATTCGTCTTTTGCAGCCTGAAGTTCATCATGTGCGACAGTCTGCACGCGCACGTCCAGCGACAGGCGCAGCGGGGATTTGTCGGAGTTCAGGCGCTTGTCGAAATATCGTTCCACACCGGCGATGCCATGATCGTCGATATCGACGCTACCCATGATCTGGGCAGCCGTCCGGCCCAGCGGATAGTGACGGCGTTCGCCTGCTTCGAAATAAATGCCCGGAATGCCCAGATTATTGATGGCGATTTCCTGAACGGGGGAAATATCGCGTGCGAGATAGACGAACTGCTTCTTCAGCGACAGGCGCCGGATCGTCTCGTCCCGGTCAAGCTGAGGGAGAACTTTCCGGAGTTTGTCCGCCGCGTCTGCCGGGTCGATCAGTTCCATTGGATTGGCATAGACCTGCGCCACGGGCAGCGAGAGCGCCAACGCCTGGCCCGTCCGGTCGGTGATGGTGGCGCGCTTGACGGTCGGCAGGACGAAATCGCCGGACATTTCCCCGCGCGGATCGCTTTTGGGAATTTCGGGGACCTGAGGGGCGATCTGACGCTTTTCAGGCTCCATCGGCATCAGGACAGTGGCAACGGTCGCCTTGAGGGCTACGGCACCATAAATCGCCAGAAACCCCATTCCTACGCCCAGCAGGCGTCCGTGCATCTGGTCAAGATTCAGCCTGCGGAAGCCCCGCGGGGACGCACCTTTCCGGGGACGTCCTGACGGGACATCCTGACGCGCGGGGCGCTGCGAACCGGAAGAAGGTGGCACGTCCTGGGGCATCGTGCGGGGGTGCGTCCTGTGGAAGGGCTCGCCCTAAGCTATCCGAGAATGCTGAACGAGCGGTTAACGACGGAAGGGCTTTCAGTTAGCCAACGGCACCGGCGCGGGCAATGCGTCATTTGCATTTGCCAGAGCGGAAAGTTGAGTGTGATGTGCTCGCGGGCGTTCTTCCGCAAGGCGCGTCGTCACAGGAGCATGGCTGACATGAACAGCCTGCGGATGCCAGGCCGCAACCATCAGCGGAGCAGGGTGGCTCTCACGATAGCTGACGAAATGGACGTTCGGCGCCATGTCCGCATGGCTGTGAACGGACGCTGTAACCGGCCGAGGCGTGGCGGAGGCCAGCTGGACGTCGGCAGCACGAGCATGGGAGGGGTGCGTCGGGATCGCCGCAGGTTTGGTAGCAAGCGGGGCAAGGTGGCTTGCCATGGCTACGACCACAGGCCGGGGCGCTGGTGTGCTCTGGGCGGGAGGCTGTGCATGCACAACAGGCTGCTGCGGGGCGGGAAGGGGCAGATGTGCAGCTTCTGCGGCCCTGTTGACGACCTCGTGCAGCCCTTCGCGAGGATCTGCTGCCTGTGATTTCGAGCCGGGAGCCGGCAGATGTGCCTCAAGAGACGCCATGCGGATAAACTGGTCCGGCTCCATCGGATGCAGGGTCGGAACGAAGCGGGCGGCGAGCGTGTTGAGGCGGTCCGGCTGGTTCAGGAGCGCCCATTCCGTCCGCAGCATGGCGGTCTGGCTCCGCACGCGCTGTGTGTCCTGCACGATTTTCGTGATCTGCTGGTCCAGAACCGTGGTCTCATGCTTCTTCGTATAGAGAAACAGGCCGGATCCTGCGGCAAGGACGGCACAGGCGACGGTGAAGGGCCGGATCATGAGGACATTCCTGAGACGGGCATCGGGGAGACGGGATTGCGGACCAGTGCACGCAGACGGGCGCTGCGGGCGCGCGGATTTTCCCGGGCTTCCTCGTCCGTAGCGGAGAGGGGGCGGGAATGGAGAAGCGAAAAGGCCGGTGCGTTCTGACGAAGCGGCGCCGGTTCATAGCGGGAAGGATTTCCCGTCCGCCCTGCAAGAACGGCCATGGCGCGTTTTGCCAGACGGTCTTCGAGGGAATGGAAGGTCACAACCACGAAAATACCGCCCGGGGCAAGAAGGCGCGGTGCGGCTTCCAGCGCCCGTTCCAGTTCGCCAAGCTCGTCGTTCACGGCAATCCGCAGTCCCTGAAAGCTGCGGGTTGCGGGGTCGATATTGGCGCGATCACGGGGCACGCAGCAGCGGATGATATGGGCAAGCTGGCCGGTCGTGGTGATTGGAGCCTCGGCGCGGGCAGCCACGATGGCGCGTGCGATGCGGCGTGAGAGTTTTTCTTCACCATATCGGTAAAGGATGTCCGCAATTTCCGCTTCCTTGAGGTCATTGACCAGATCGGCGGCGGAAGGGCCGTCCGAGCCCATGCGCATGTCCAGCGGGCCATCGTTGCGGAACGAAAAACCGCGCTCGGCCTGGTCGATCTGGAAAGACGAAACGCCCAGATCCAGAACAATGCCGTCAAAAGGTCCTTCTGCGCCGACCAGGGCTTCCATGTCGCCGAATGTGCCCTGATGCATCCGCAGCCGCCCGTTGGCCTGTACAGCCATGGCGTTTCCGCGTTCGATGGCTGTCGGGTCACGGTCGATGCCGTCGAGGGTGCAGTCAGCCGCGTTCAGAATGGCGCGGGCATAGCTACCGCCGCCGAACGTGCCGTCCAGATACCGTCCGCCAGCACGGGGGGCGAGGGCTTCGAGCACCTCGTGCAGCATGACCGGGACATGGCCGGAATGAACCAGGGTGATCGCGTTCATTCGGCTGCTCCCGCAGTGTTTGTGGCGGCGCGCGCGCTGATGGAATGACGTCTGGTTGCAAGCGTTTTTGCGCGACTCCGGGCGGCCTGACGGCGCTCTTCAGCAGCAGCGGGATGCCAGATCTGGAACGTACGTCCCAGCCCCATGAAAGAGACTTCGTCCGTCAGCGAGGCGTGCGTGCGCAGGGTCTCGGGAAGGATGATGCGGCCTTCCTTGTCGCTGTCCAGCGGATAGGCATCCGCATAGAGGCTGGCGGCCAGATCTTCATGGTCTTCCGAAAACGGATCGTATTCGTCAAGCGGGGTGGCGAGGGAGGCGAAGGCGCCAACCGTCCAGCCCTCGATGCATGGGTGGAGGTGGGACGGCCGGAGAATAACCAGCGGGTCGCCCGGCTGGGCCTGGGATTTCAGGGCGGCGCGGAAGGATGCGGGAATAGAGACGCGTCCCTTGGCATCGAAACGGTTCTGATGCGTGCCGAGGAACATGCTCATGAACGATGTGCCTCCTTCCTGCATTCAGAACCGGGTATTCGGCTGCTGATTATTTGGCTTGGTCTTCATTGGGATATCATGGGATTTCATGGGACGTCAAACAGATATCGTCAGAAAACCGCAGAAAACTGCGACATTTTTGAAAGTTGAAATGTGACAAAAATTTTTGCTGTTTGTTAGGGTTTATCAGGGATAATCGCGGAGGCGGATCTATACCTGTCGTTATTTGTTCTGTTTTTGTTCTTCTTTGGTGAGGGGAACAATTACTGGAAGAACAGATTTTCAGAGGGTGCCAGACGGCCTGTAAGCCGGGTTCTGTCCGCCCGAAAGCGGGACGATCATTCCTCTGGGACCTGCATCGCTGCAGGCCTCACGCAACCAACCCGAACGACGGGGCGAGAAGCCCCCGGCTTCTTTGCGGAAACCTGCCGTTCCTATTCGGTCTTGCTCCCGGTAGGGTTTACCATGACCATCGCCGTTGCCGGAGATGCGGTGCGCTCTTGCCGCACCGTTTCGCCCTTACCCGCAACGTATTTTCCCCGCGATAAATCGCTGAGGCAACAGTCCGGCGGGCGGTCTGTTTTCTGTGGCACTGTCCCTGGGGTCGCCCCCGCCGGCAATTAACCGGTACCGTTTTCCCGTGGAGCCCGGACTTTCCTCCCTGTATGCGATCCTCATCGCATACACAGCGATCGTCCAGCCGTCTGGCGGCGCAGACACTGCTCCGGGACGCCTGCGGGGTCAAGGGCAGACTTTTTCTGATGCCCGGGGCATAAGGGATGGATGCGCCCGACCCTGACATTGCGGATCTTCCTATTCTGGCTGGCCCGACAGAGCCGCAGACGTGGTATTGCGCCACGCACAATCGTTCTTGATGAAATTCCGCCCATCCCTGCTCCACAGCCCTCTGTAGATGTTCTGCGGCAGATCCGCCGTGTGACGGGGCGTCCGAGTTTTCCCGTCAGGCTCTCGTCGCTGCGGATCCGGCGGTGGCGCGAGATCCGTGTTCCCGGAGGCGAGGGAGAGCGGACTGCGCGTCTGTATCGCCCACGGGGGAAAGTCAGGGGCGTTGTTCTGTTTCTGCACGGTGGCGGATTCGTGCATTGCGACCTCGTCTCGCATCACGGGATCTGCTGCCGTCTTGCAGCGTCTTCAGGGGCAATGGTGCTGTCGCTGGATTACCGTCTTGCGCCAGAGCACCGCTTTCCAGCCGCTCTGGATGACGCCAAGGCTGCGCTGGACTGGATTTTCAGGACTGTGCCAGCCGATCTGCCGGTGGCTGTGGCGGGTGACAGCGCGGGGGGCAATCTGTCCGCTGCACTCACTCAATGGGTTCGGGGGCGGGGATCACGCCCGCTTAGCGCCCAGCTTCTGTATTATCCGGCCCTCAGCGGTCCGTTCGTTCCGCCGTCCCGGCAGACTTATGCGAACGGTTACATGCTGAGTGCGGAGCTTCTGTACTGGTATTGCGGCCAGACACTGGCGAGGCCAGAGCAGTTGTTTGACCCGGCGTTTTCGCCGTTACTCGCGGATGAGTTCGACAGACTTCCACCTGCCATGATTGTCACGGCGGGGTTTGATCCGCTCAGGGGCGAGGGCGAGCTTTATGCCCTGCGTCTCGATGAGGCCGGAATACCAGTTCTGCTGAAAAACTTCCCGCGCATGATTCATGGGTTCCTGAACGGCTATGCGCTGTTTCGGAACGGCCGTCAGGCGTTGAGGGAGGGGGGGCTGTTCCTGCGCGAAGCTTTTGCACTGGAAAGAAACGGAGCGTCCT
>NZ_BEWL01000011.1 GCF_002723915.1 Gluconobacter albidus | reverse complement strand
TTCCATCATAACTCCCTACAAATCGACTGCTGACGCAGATGTCCTCGCGTCATATCAGTCGTTTATCTGCATCCCGATCCTCGAAAGAGGGCCGGGCGATTGCGTGTGTCTTCATTTCGAAACTTCATGACATGATCTCGATGCGATTGCGGCGTTTATATTTTCTCTTGTCGTATTTGACTGTTTGTCCGCGAAATTCCCGTCGTGGAATGCCGGGCTTTATGCCTTTCTCTTTCAGAGCTTCCCTGAACCAGTCGGCGTCATACCCGCGATCTCCCAGCATCCATTGTGCTGCAGGAAGACTGTCCAGCAGGGCAGCGGTACCGGTACTGCCCAGAAAACCGATTGAATCCACGCCATTGCCCGACAGGTGCGTCGTCAGGCGCATGACACCCTCCGTATCCACCACACCATGTTCATTGGCGGGTGTAATGGGGAAAGCGGACAGACCGTGAAAGATCGACATTCTTAGACCTCGTTACCGGACGGAACATTGACGCCCATTGATTTCAGATAGCGTTTGATGTCGTGAGCCTCCTGCCGGGCGCTCTGTTCGTTCTTCACCTCAGCGATCCGGACATAGCCTTCATTATTTGCGCCATATCCGACGTCTGCGGCAACCGCCAGCTTGACGTAAGGTCGAAACAGTTCGCGCCGGGAAGAAGCGTCGGACATGCTTGCCAGTCAGGCGGCTTCGGGCAGATTCAGGAAAAACGCTTGGCACCAGCCACACACAGAACGACGATGAGCGTTGAGACAATCATGGTCCATGCAATTGGTTCATGAAGGAGAAGCGTTGCAAGCAGCAGACCAAAGAAGGGTTGCAGCAACTGAAGCTGCCCGACGCCGGCGATGCCGCCCAGAGCCAGGCCGCGATACCAGAAGATGAAGCCGATCAGCATGCTGAAGACCGAAACGTAGCCAAGGCCGATCCACGAGGAGAGATGAATGTTTCCCCAATGGAGCGGCAGATAAGCAAGGACGATAATTGCCATGAGCGGTAGGGACAGTAGCAGGGACCATGAAATGACCTGCCAGCCCCCAAGACGACGGGAAAGGGTCGCACCTTCCGCGTAGCCCAGGCCACAGACAAGAATTGCCGCAACCATCAGCAGATCGCCTGCAACATTACCGGCCTGACTGCCGTAAAGAGCAAACCCGGCCACAGCCACCGCGCCGATTGTGGAAAACAGCCAGAAGGCAGGTTTGGGGCGTTCACCTCCACGTAGCACGCCAAAAATGGCCGTGGCCAGTGGTAGGATGCCGATGAACACAAGGGAGTGTGCTAACGTAATGTGTTGGAGTGCGAGCGCCGTTAGCAATGGGAAGCCGACGACACAGCCGATAGCGACGAAAACAAGAGGAACAGTTTCCTGCCTTTCCGGGCGGGGCTGACGCAGTGTGAACAGAAAGAGGCCTCCCAGGAGGGCAGCGATGACGGCGCGGGCGCTGGTCAGAAAAATGGGCAAAAAATCAGCGACGGCAACGCGTGTTGCAGGCAGCGAGCCACTGAAGATGATAACGCCCAGAAGGCCGCTGCCCCATCCTTCAGTTGTTCGTTTCATGGAAGATCCTTGGTATTATTAAGGTGTCTGGCCCCCGAATTTATGAAGATGAAATTGTCGGGGCCAGCTACAGCCTGATACAGTTATGAGAAACTGTATGGGTAATAAGACCGATACAATTTTCTGGGAGCAGTAGTGGAACATCAACAGACACGCACCTCTGCTGTTATGGACGCAATCCGCCAGCGTATCGCTAGGCGGGCTCTGGTGCCGGGCGATCGCCTGCCGTCGATCCGACAGTTTGCCAGAACCATGCAGGTTTCACCCTTCACCGTTGTTCAGGCTTACGACCGGCTGGCCGCCGAGGGAGGCATTGTATCGCGTCAGGGGGCGGGTTTTTATGTCACGGGGCGTGACCTTCCTCCGCTATCGCTGGCAGATGCCACCACACCTGCCGCGCGGGCTATTGATCCGTTCTGGGTGTCGCGTCAGTCCCTGGACTCTGATCCGGAAGTCCTTAAGCCGGGATGCGGCTGGCTTCCTGCGGACTGGATGCCCAATGAAGCATTGCGCAGGGCGTTTCGGGCCGTGGCGCGAGGAGACAATACCATCCTGTCAGATTATGGCAGTACCAGAGGCGCACTTCGCCTGCGCCGTCTTCTGACATCCCGGTTTGCTGTAGAGGGGATGGAGATCAGTCCCGATCAGGTTGTGCTGACAGGCTCAGGCACGCAGGCTGTCGATCTGATCTGCCGCCTGCTGTTGCGTCGGGGCGATACGGTGTTGGTGGATGACCCCTGTTATTTCAATTTTCAGGCTCTGTTAAGGGCGCACGAAATCCGGATTGTCGGGGTCCCTTACACTGCCTTCGGGCCGGATATCGAAGCTTTCGAGCAGATCGTCCTGCAGGAAAAGCCGCGCCTCTACATCACCAACTCGGCGCTCCATAATCCAACTGGGGCGACCCTGTCTCCTCCGACGGCTTTCCGTTTGCTGAGCGCTGCTACTGCATTGGGTCTTCTGATCGTCGAAGATGATATTTTTGCAGATTTTGAAACAGCGCCATCGCCCCGTTTGGCGGTGATGGACGGGCTGGAGCATGTCATCCGGATCGGCAGCTTTTCAAAGACGCTGTCTGCCTCGGTAAGATGTGGCTACATCGCCGCCCGGAAGGAACTGATTGAAGGCTTGGTTGATTTACAGGTAGCCACCAGCTTTGGTGGCCCAAGTCCGGTGATCACCGAAGTGATTGCGGACGTTCTGGAAGGCGGAAGCTATCGCAAGCATATGCTGGAAATCCAGCGGCGATTGGAAAAATCTCGTAAAACGGTCACGCACAGGCTGGGTTCGCTCGGCATATCGCCATGGACAGTCCCGAAAGCAGGCTTTTATTTATGGTGCCGATTACCAGACGGACAGGATTCAACGGACATCGCACTCAGAAGCATGGCTGATAAAATTATCCATGCTCCAGGCAACGTCTTCAGTGTAAGCCAGTCTGCTGCGTCTTTCATGCGGTTCAATGTCACACAATGTGAGGATGAAAGAATTTTTCGTTCTCTCGGAGCTATTCTTGCCAAGACAATACCGTGCAGCTCGATGTGAAATGAACGCAATGTGGCTTAACAGCCTTTGGGAAAACTCTTCCGGAAATGTTCGATATAGGCCGCTTCAGATGGAAGGCCCATCTCAGAGCGTCTGGCATCGAGAGTATCTGCATTGTCGCCGCCCTGATCCATTGAATATGGAGTGAGCTTATGATTGCTACAGGAGAGCTGCGATCCGTAATGCTGTTTTCCTGTCGTCGCAAGCATGACGCGGTCGCTCAGCAGGGCGTAGTTCGGTTTGGAGAACTGGTCTGATTTCGCCAATGGCTCAAGCTGCCGAAGGGCCATGACTTGAAACGCCGGATCATCATCGGCGTGTTGAACCAGCAGCCACATCAGCCCTGCGGATTTTTGGCCAGCCTTGAGTGCGGGAGACCATCCCTGTGTTTCCAGAATATGACGTGCCCAGTGACTGTTGGTCCAGTCCACGTCAACTCCCGCCAGAATGCTCCGCATTCGCAGGGCGGATCGGGTTGTCGGATCAAGGCCCGAAACATCGTTCAGCGCCGCTCCCATCATGATGAACCGCCACATCTGGTCTGGGACGGTGTGCAGCGTAAGCTGTTCTTCAAACGTATCCTTTTCGGGATCACTGTTCAGACTTCTGACTGCCAGACTGACGGCTGACTGGTAGGTCTGGAAATAGGGCAGGCTCCGGGTCAATGCATCCTGAAAGATCTTCCAGCTTCTGAAGTCATCTGTTTCGTCGGATGCAAATACAATCTGGGTGCACAGATGATCCTGATAGCCCCTCTCATCGTCGAGTTTGGCGTTGATGCCGAGTTTTTCCAGCTCCGAGCTTTCTGTATGGGCGGCATCCTTCATGCAGGATGTGCCGTAGGTCTGAAGTGTTTTCCAGTCTGTAATCTGTTGTGATGTCGCTCCTGGAAAAGCGCCTCGCAAAAACGCGTAATCACCAGCGCTGAAGTTACCGTTGTGGATATATGCTGAGAGAAAGGGCGGCGGTGCCGCCGCAGTCAAAAGCATTGAGAAAGTCCCAAGAGCAAGAAAGCGGCATAGCATGCGACACTGAGTCATTGTGGTATCTTTCTGGCGCTTAAACGTGCGTCACGATGATTTAATTCTGCGCCCGAATCAACAACGTTTCTCATCCCGGATGTGGGATTCCAAGTGAAAAATTCCAACTCTACATAATCGTATTTTGTGAGCATACGTCATCGTACCTCACTTTTCTGGTCGAGACTTGGAATGTAGCGAAAACGGATTGACCATCCCTCTTCGCAGACTATCATGGCCTCGATGGAAATTCTGTTTTCGGGGGAGCAGGTGTGCCTGAGACGATAAAGGCGCGGGGACGGCTTTACTTCGGACGGAAGGGCAATAATTCCTACTGTCGTTTCAGCGGGCTGACCGAGGATGACAGTCAGGAGGTCACGGCATTCGCGGATGAAGACGCTGTGCGGGCCTGGTTCGTTGGTGAAGAAACGGACGAATGCAAGGTGATTCTTGTCCGTCGTCCCAATGGCTGGAAGCTGGAGGGCCCGCATATATTGCATGCCTTTGAGGATATAGAGGCAGTTGCCACGGGCACCTGTTCCGAGCCCGATCCGGTGACGGGTCTTCCCGAATGGATCGAGATCGCTTTTACGGCGGCTTCCGGCGTACGGCAGATTGTTCGCCTCTGGTCTTCGGTGATGCATAAAGCCGGAGTTGCGGAAATTGGCGAAGGCTGCGTCGTACGCGGCACTTTTTCAAAAAATTCGAAAGGCTGGTGGGAGGTCTCTGATCTTTCTGTGCCAGGCCTGGCGGGCGCATTCCCTGAAGACGAAGATATCAGTGGCGTGCTCGCTTCAGACTGGAACAGGGCGGCCTGGACTGCGCCCAAAATCGTGTTCCGCTCCCCTCACACCAGCCTGTCAGTCATAAAGGAAGTTCCTTCGGCGCTGGCCAATTTTGCCGGCTGGACACGTATGGAGCGCGGCACAGAAATTACCTGCAAGCTGATGTGGCGCGAAGGGGGTGCCATCGCACGCAAACATGAGCGCTGGACGGTCTCCGAACTGTGCGCGCCCATCCGCAATACCGTGTTTTCGCGTCTGAAGAACGCGCCGGAGAGCGATATTTTCGAGGTGTCCGGCCTGATCCTCGAACCGGAGCGTGAGGAGAGCATCCTGGTGCACTTCAGTGACAGCAAGATCGGTGGCGACATGATCCTCAGCGGATCGCTCCAGAAATGGCCTCTCAAAGCCCTTTCAGCGGCGGTGCGCGCGGAATTGGTGCCGGGGCGCCGTGTCGTCATGGATATCGCCCTTCGAGCACCGCAGGCCTATGCCGGACGCCTGCACCGGATTGAACTGTAAGGAGCCGGTCATGGATGCGCTGACCCTCACCCGCTATCTGGCCGGGGCACTCGATTTCTTCAACATGGACGATCTTGTCCTGAACAATGATCCGCTGGCCACTCTTGACGAGGCTCAGTGCGCGTCAGGCCGGGTGGGCGGGTCGGGCGGCGGAAAAGTGGACAAGGCCGTGTTTGTGCTCTGCCTTGTCCGGTCGGGATACAAGACGCGCCGCTTCGCACTTGCCGCCTGTGCGTGCTCGATCGACGAAGAACGGTGTCTTGTTCCTGTTCCGGGTGAAACACCGTTTTTCAATCATCGTTTCTTCGAGGATTCACAGCAGGACTCTGCCTTCTCGATCGGAGAGTCGAGCACCGATGTGGAGTTCCGTGGAACATATCCCCCTCCACTGGCGGCGGAATGGCCGCCTCTGTGGACATGGATGGCCTCACTCCTGTGCGCGGTGACGGAAACCCGGACATTTGCAGAAGCGGAAGCGGAGCTTGGCCGTCGGGCGGAAGAGGCGGTCGCCTACGGAAAAAAATCAGAAGCCTCCTATTCCCTGTGCGGGCTGATCTATGAGGCAACGTCGGAAAAAGGGGCAACGATCAATACCCGCGCGCTGGGCGCATCCCTGCTCGAAGGCTGGGATTATGCCCGCATTGGCGAAACGGCGCTCGCAGCGTTCGAGAGTGACGAAGGTCTTCGCTCCACCCGGCATCAGTGGGGCACGGACGGCATTTGTGGCCACATGGACGAGCGGTCGGGTCGGGGGCGCGTACAGTTCCCCCTTGATGCCAGTCAGAGGAGCGCCGTACGTCATCTGGGTGCTCTCGCCCCAGGCGAGGCGCAGGCCGTTAACGGGCCACCCGGCACCGGCAAGACTTCGATGCTCAAGGCCGCTATTGCGTCACGCTGGGTACAGGCCGCCATCCGGGGAGAGGACTGTCCGGTTACGGTGGCGTGCGGCGCGACCAACCAGTCCGTAACCAACGTCATCCGTGCTTTCGGGGACGTGCATGCCGAAGAACATGCTCAGTTTGTGTTGGGGAAACGCTGGATTCCTTCTCTCGTCTCTTATGGCAGTTTCTTTCCATCCAAAAGCTATCTGGACAAGAAGCCGGAGACCGCAAACCTGTTTCAGGTGATCCGGGAAGACAGGGAAGGTGCGCTGTATGAGTTCGTAGGGCGCAAACCCGTTTTCAGCGCAGCAGACAGGGACGCGCGCGAGTCAGACTATCTTGATTTCTTCCGTGAGATATTTCCACAGAAGAATTGCACGACCACGCTTGACGATGCGATCGCCACGTTGCGGGAGCGGGTGATCGACTGGGGCGAGATGTTTCCTGCGCTGCTGGCCCGTCATCTGCATGCGGGCGACGGAGCGTCGGCTTTTGGGAACAGGGAGGCACTGCGCGCCCGGCTGAATCCGTTTGGCCTCGTCTATAATGAAGCCGCAGCGCAGGCGGTTGATGACCTTCTGGAACTTCTGTTCGCGCCCCACAGCGCGGATGCGCAAGCACTCGTGGCCGGGGCCATGGAAGACGGGCAGGACGGACGGGCGGCCCGTCAGATGGTGCTGGAAAAGGCGCTCGACTGCAGCCTGCGTCCGCTCGCATTCCATGCCGCCGCGCGCTACTGGGAAGGGCGTTTCATCGCAAGCCTTGGAACGCGCCTGTTCTCCCGTTCCGAGCGCAATGTGACAGAAGGGTTGCGGCGGCTGTGCATGATCACGCCCTGTCTCGTCACCACCCTGAACATGGCTCCGAAGCTGGCGAGGCTGGAGGCGCTGGATCCGGACATGCCGCGTCGTTACGCGTTCGGGGTCATCGACATGCTGATCATCGACGAGGGGGGACAGGCGCTGCCGGAGATCGGTATTCCGGTTCTTGCTCTGGCCAAGCGCGCCGCCGCCGTCGGAGACCGGCTGCAGCTTGCGCCGATCTGGACGCTCGATACGGTGCGCGACGTAGCCCTTTTCGGGCGATGTGGCCTGTCCGACAGAATTGACCGCTTCATGGACGCGGGCGTTTCAGCATCGTGCGGGAGTGTTCTGGCGGCTGTGCGCGGTGTGGCGCGATACAACGAGGTTATGGATCGGGGAATTACGCTCCGCTATCATTACAGATGCCACCCTGACATCATCGAATACTGCAATATTCTCTGTTACGGTGGGACGCTGATCGCGAAAACGTCGCGTAAGGTTCTCACCGCGACAGAAGCCGGAAAAACATTTCCTGCGATGTCGTGGGTGGATTGCGGTACGGAGGCCAAGAAACAGAGCGGCTCCTGGGTCAACGAGGAGGAAGCACGGCAGATCGCCTCCTGGATCGTGACGAACTGGCCTGCCCTGAAGGAGGCGACGGGCAAGACGGCGCTGAAGGAGACGATTGCCGTTGTCACGCCGTTCAAACCGCAGGTCGAGCGGATTTATGCCGCCCTGAAGGAGAGAATGGACCCCGAGGAGGCCGAGGCCGCCGGCCTCGACGATATGATCATCGGCACGGTTCACTCTCTTCAGGGGGCGGAATGTCCGGTCGTGATCTTCTCTTCCGTCTTTTCAGGGCAGGGCAGCCGGCTGCCGTTCTTCGACAAGGGAACGGAACTGCTGAATGTCGCTGTCTCCCGTGCGAAATCCTGTTTCCTGTGCTTCGGCGAGGATGCGCGTTTCGGCTTTACACGGCCCGAACCACTTCCGTCCGATCTTCGTGAACTCCGCGACCCTCCCTCCCGTCTTCTCGGGCGGCATATGGCCAATATCGGGGCAAAGCGGCTGTTTCCGAATGTCCTCGTGATTGTGGAGGCACCCGGAAAGGTCGAGAGCATCAGTCATTATCTGGGGCTTGATTACCAGGTTCTGGCCACGGGAGGTGCGGTTGCCGAACTCGGGCTGGATCATGCGAGCCTGTCCTATGCCGATGGACTGGTCCCCCATCATCAGCTTTCAGCGACGGGACAGGATGCGATTGCACGGATTTGCCTCATGGCGAAGGGGATGGAGCGCATCGTTATTGCGACTGACGCCGATCTGATGGGGGAAGAAATCGCCTGGCATGTCGAAACCGCCATTGGGCAGTGTTTGCCGGAATGGGCCGGGCGTATTGAACGTGTGCGGCTGGGCGCTATCACCCGTGAAAGCATTTCTGAAGCCTTTGGAGCAAACAAAGAGCCACAGAGGCTCGATCAGTCGGTTGTTGCGGCCGCGTTACTGAGAGAAGTGATCGACATTCTCGTCGCACGCCGTCTGGGTCATGTTCTGGCGGTGGGCCGGGAAGAGCTGCCCGAAGACGAATCGGGCAATACGCCCGAAGATCTTGCGGCGCGTGCGGATGCTGCGGGGCTGCTTGCACAGCCGCCCGCCAAAGGAGCGCGAAATGTGGGCATGGGGCGCGTGCAGGCCGGGGTTCTGGCTCTGATGCTGCGGCATCTGCGCGGAGAATTGCAGACCGATGGCCTGTGGGACGTGGGCGTGACAGTGACGGCTGGTCAGGGCAGACGAAACGCAGGTGACAGCAGGGAACACCCCTGGGCCATCACGGGACGGCTCATGCGCCAGGGCGGCATTGCCCTGTTCGAGGAGGCGGTGGCGCGGGACATGGCGCAGTGTCTTCAGAAAGCGTCCGGACATCTGCGCGAAACGGTAACGCAGCGCGTGGAAATGGGCCCTGCTCCTGCGGCGGGGACAGCCTTCCTTCTCGCCGAAGCATGGCGCCGTCGTGGAATAGCCCCGCGTGAGGCAATGGCATGTCTTCAGAGGCTGTATGAGGGCGGTGCCGGAGTGAAGGGGAATACCCGTGACCGATAACAACAGCGCGCACCCTCCCATAACGCCCACGGACCCCGAAATGACGCCCGCCCGGGTGTCCGGTCGCCTGAGTCCGGAGGAATTCGCTCTTTACGAAATTGCCTATCGTGCCATGCGCGCAGCGCAGGCTCCCATGCCTGTCGTGGAACTGGGCGAAGCGACCTATACGGTCGATGACGTCTCCCCGGCGGACAGAATGCCCTGCGCGGAACAGGGTCTCTGCGAGGTTCTGGTCACCACGGCGTCCGTCCTGTCCGATGGTTGGTGGGAAGAACTCCCTGATGCAAAAGAGAGCTTTCTGTCAGCAATGACGGCACCCGATACGGACGCAGGCCTGCGGGACGCGGCGGCGCATCCGGACGTCCGGTTCGTTGCTACGCCCCGGCTGCGTCGTGCGGAGCCCTGGACACTCGATGAATTGCTGCTGGCCATGGCTGGGAATGGCGTGGGACGGCCCTCCACGTTTCACGGCGTGCTGGAACTGATGGCGGAAAAGCGCCTGCTCGTCTGGGATCGGGAAACCCGGCAGATCTGTCTGACACAGGCCGGTCTGGATGCCGCGCTGACGCTGGAGGAGGAGGCGCCGGACATCAGCAGTATCGAGTTCGTCGCCTGTCTGGAGCAGCTTGTCGATCAGGTCTCCACAGGAAACCTGCCACCCCACGAGGCCCTGCGGACGGTGGTAGCGCTCCTTGAAGGAGAAACATTCGCACGTCGCGTTGAGACAAAACTGTGGCAGAACGTGGACGATGTCCTCGCGGCCCAGGATACGGAAGAGCCGGGTGGCCTTCTGACCATGCCGGGAATGGGCAGAGCATGAGCGCACGCCGCGCCGCAGGTGGACGACCGGCGCCGCTCCTCAGCTATCCCCGTACGGCGGCGGAAGCGGCCACCTGCATTGATCAGTTGATTGTTGCGGTCAACAGCCTGACATCGCCCGCTACCGAGAATGCCCTGTTCGAGGCGCAGCGGCTGCTTTCGACCTGTGGCTTTCCAGCAGGTTCGCAGGAAGCGGAAGCCGCGTTTAATCTCCTGAGCGCGGAGCAGCATGCAACGGTGGCCAGACTGGCCAAAAGACTGTGGACCGCGCAGGCCGCAGCCATCACACCCGGAAGCCGTGTGTCACCGGGACATGTGATGTGGGTGATGGTGCTGGGCGGGGCGCACTGGGAAATCGGCACGCCGTGGGACGAGGCCGCGGCCCGCAGACTTCTGTCCGATCCAAACCCGAGCAATACGGAGCTGGAAGCGTACGGCACAAGGGGCGCATTGTGGAAACTGAGCGCCCTGTTGCAGCAGGACGTCACGACCCTGCAGACGAAATTTCTTGGCCAGTCGCGCGACGAGATCGTAGAAACGCAGGCCAGTACCACAAACAACACCACAGGTGGCACCACAATCCTGCAATATCTTGGCAGCGGGTCCAATACACCCAACATCGTGCATTTCGTCGAAGGTGTGAACTTCGCGATCGTTCTGGAATCCAAGGCTAATACGAGCGCTTACAAGGATCGTTCCGTCGTCCTGATCGACGGGACCCGTACGGGACATGGGCGTGTTCGTCAGGATGACCCGAAGATGATCGCGACCATTTCGTCCTGCATGATCCATAACAAGTCCAGAGATCCCCAACGCGCCCAGGCGAAGCGGGACATCGGCCACAGGCTGCGTGACCTGTGCCGGAAGGGGCGCGTCGGCTATCTCTGCGTCCGGAGCAATACGCGGCGCAATGAGCCGCCGCAGGTGGAACACCGGAAGTTCTTCAATCGTTTTCTCTTTCAGGAAACGGAGAATGTTCAATGACCCTTCCCGGAACTCCGCTGCCCGACCTGCGCGCCTATCCCCATCTGGAGGCAGAGGAGGTTGCAGCCCTCGTCGCGGAAAGCGGGGCGAGGGAGGAACTGCTGAAGGTTCAGGATCTCTGGCGCGCCAAACATCTGCGGGACGTCAACGCAATGGCGATCTATACGATGCTGATGGATACCGACGATCTCATCGGGGCGGCATATGCTTCGGGAGATATCGCCGGTTTTCAGGCTCTGCTCGCACGCAGGATATCGTGGTTCAGTCTGCCGCTGGAACGATGCGCACTCGTTCAGCCACCGCTTGCTCTGGACATGCAGCTCGCCTCGCTCGCTCTCGGGGATACGGAAACGGCGCGGAGATGGGCGATGGAAGCGGTCGAGAAAGGAGATGCGGAAACTGATGATGGTGAGGCAATAAAGATCCTGTCCCAGGCTTTTGCGGCTGCCGTCGGGCGTCGATATGCCGAGCTTCTGAGGCTTTGCAGCCAGTTGGAGCAGCTTTGGGCAGGTCGGCGGACCGGGCAGTTCATGGGAAAAACCGCAATCACAATCGCGCGCGCCTTGCTCGCGGTGCAGAACAGGGATGCGGAGGCTCTGGGGGTGGCGCTCGATTTTCGTCAGAAGTTCCTTGTGGGCTGGTGGACGAAGTATGCCGCTGTCGATCGGGCCGCCGCGCTGTTCGACGTGACCGGACAGGCGATCCTGGCGCTTGCCGCCCGCGAAGGTCTGGCCTGTCGCGGGAATGTTTTTTCCGATCCGGCGTTTCTCTGAGCGGTTTTCCCGGTCCGTTGGAATTTTCAGTTTTGTAGGGAAGGGGAAGAGATGGGCTTTGCAGTAACGGCATGGCGATGCGACGATGAGCTGGCAGGTCTGTTGCGCGATGGCTTTGATGAAGACCGCGCCCTGCATTTCACAGACCGCATCGACGTTTTCCCTGAATGTGAGGCAGACATCAGCCGTTCGCGGATGCTGACGGCCTTCCGCCTGCATCGCGGGAGAAGCCAGCACAAGCCCACTCCCCAGGAGACCGCCGACATCGTCCGGGTCATGAGCGCAGTCATCCCGCAATGGGGCGGAACGCCCCTCGGTCGCGTCGTGCACAACACTCTGGCGGGGGAGGCGTTCAGGGCATTTCTTGCGGCGCTGGGCGAGCGTAACGAGCATTTGTCGGATCTGGAACGGATTCTATACGATCCGATGATTGTAGCCGGCTGGCGCGGCTATCCCTCCGTGGGCCATCTTGGGCGTGAGCAGGTCGCAGTGATGCATAAGGCCCTTCTACTGTTGAAAAACATGAAGGATGAAGACGAGATCAGTTGGATTTTCGAATTACGACGCATCTTCGTAGAAGGGGACTGGCAGTGCTGTGGTCTTGCCACTGTCTATGAATGAGAGGGTCTAAAGCATTTTCCCTCTCCGGGCGGATTATCGAGGCACTGCAACCCTATACAGACGCGCAGATGGCCGCAGCCCGTCCGGCGCAATCAAGCAGGCCGTAGGGAGGAATGTTGTGGGCGTAACCACATTTCTGCCTGAAAAATCAATGGGGCCTGCTGTTTGCCACGGAGCCAGACATCGTTTCCAGCTGTTTCGTCAGCCTTTCGAGACCCAGAGCCGAAATATTCAAATCAACCAGAAAATCGAACCACTCGTTATTCGTCATTCCGTAGTTGTTGACCTTCCCTCCATTCTCGCTGAGGAGGGTGTATGCTTTCCGGATCGCTGAAATATTGCTTTGTGCCACCATGACTAAATCCTCCAGCCCCACTGCGGGACACGGAAGATTTGTAATTTACGCTTACATTTTAGTCAAGCAAAAATGTAAGCAATGACTGATTATGTAAGTGATTCTGCTTACAACCGTCGGGAAAACCACACAACGCGGCCAAGAATCTGGCACCTGTGGGCTTCCACTTCGTAGGGTTTGAAGCGCTCGTTTTCAGACTTCACCTGAAACGTAGGCGTCTCGGCGCCATGGACGAGCTCAACCCATTTGCAGACCACGCCGTCCCCGTCGAAGAGAACAAAAATCCCCTCCATCGCAACGTTCTTCTTCCGCATATCCACCAGAACCGTGTCCCCACTTCTGAGAAGCGGCTCCATGGACTGGCCTTCGATTTCCACAACACACAGATCGGATGCGGACGCCCTCAACTCCCGCTGCACAAAGCCGGATTCAAAGAAACGCGGTGGTCCGAACGCATGGTCGTCAATGATTCCGCCGCCTCCAGCGCCAGCCCTGACGTCCAGTGAGCGCACGGGAACATAATCGACCGGCTCGTCTGAACCCGCATCATCAATCAGGTTCGCCGGCAGGTCGGGCAGCTTGACCTTGACGCCTTCCTTCTCGGCAATTTTTTCCGACAGATAATCAATGACTTTCTGCTCATGCTCGCGATTGGGACGCTTGCCCGTCTTCCACTGACTCACGGCCTGACTGGTGATGCCAAACCTCTTTGCGAGATCAATATTGCGGACAGCGCCAATTTTAATGGCGTGCTGGAAGAGCTCTTGGAAAGTCATTCTTACGTTATAGCGTTAAATTCACTTACAATCACTATAAGTTTTCAGGGCTGTTTGGTAAGTGACCATTCTGCCGCCAGATCCGGGCCGCTGCCGCATCCAGAATGACTGTTACGTCGTCATGAAGCCGGATGGCCGTGGCACTGACGGCCTCGCTGATCGGACCGTTCAGCGCCTCGTCAACGATCGCCGCCTTGCCGTCGCCAACGGCGACCAGCAGAAGATGGCGCGCTTCCAGGATCGTCCCCACCCCCATCGTCAGGGCGCGTTCCGGCACGCGCTCCGGGTCGTCGCCGAACATGCCGCTGTTTTGCCGCCGCGTCACGTCGTCCAGATGGACAACCCTTGTCCGGCTGTCGAACGCGGAGGGCGGTTCGTTGAAACCGATATGTCCCGTCTCGCCAATGCCCAGAAGCTGCAACCCGAGGCCACCGGCCGCGCAAATGGCCGCTTCATAACGCGCGCATTCCGCATCCAGATCCCTGGCCGAGCCGTCCGGCACATGCCCCTGACCGGCAGGCATATTCACATGGGAAAACAGATGCTCCTGCATGTAATGGCTGTAGGAGTTCGGGTCCGTGGGCAGCAGGCCGACATATTCGTCCAGATTGAACGACGTCGTGCCGGAAAAATCCAGCGTCCCCGCGTCATGCTGCTGCACCAGAATCCGATAGATGCTTTCCATCGTGCGGCCCGTCGCCAGCCCCAGAACGGGCGCCTGAGACCCGCGGATTTCCTCCGCGATCATGTCCGCCGCGCGCTGAAACGCCTGATCGGGCCTGTCCGTGACGATAATTTTCATACCCTGCGCTCTCCATTGACCCAGACTTCGCTGACCTGAAACCTGTCATCAAGAACCGTGAAATCTGCCAGAAGATCCGGCGCAATGGCCCCCCGGTCATGCAGCCCCAGATAGGCGGCGGCATTCGTACTGACCAGACGCGCCGCTTTCGGGAGCGACATTCCGGCGTCGAGGGCATTTCGCAATGCCTGATCCAGCGTCAGCACGCTCCCTGCGAGCGTCCCGTCCGGCAGACGGACCACACCGTCGTGGATCATCACGTCCTGCCCGCCAAGCTGGCTCGGACCATCGGCCTCGCCCGTGCCGCGCATGGCATCCGTAACGAACAGCAGCCGCTGTCCCATCATGCGCTCCGCCAGCCGGAAACTGGCGGGATGAACGTGATGCGTATCAAAGATCATCTCTCCATAAGCCACGTCGCTGCACATCAGCGCCGTCACCGGGCCGGGACGCCGCCCTTCAATGGCCGACATGGCATTGAACAGATGCGTCCCCCCCACGGTTCCACCTGCGGCACAGACCAGACAGATCGCCCGCTCGGCGCCTTCGAAATCCGTGGTGGTATGCCCCAGACTGACCCTGACACCCGCCTGCGCAAAAGCCTTCATGGCCGTCGGTGCGTGTTCAAGCTCCGGCGCGATGGTCACGACACGCACACACCCCGTCGCAACGGCTTCCGCCACACGTTCAGCGGTCGGCTCGATATTGAACGGCGGTTGGGCCCCCAGCTTGTGTGGGCTGACGAACGGCCCTTCCAGATGCGCGCCATGAATGCGCGGCCCATCCTCTACGCCCCGGCGCGAGACTTCCGCCACCGCCCGCAGGGCCGCCATAACGTCCGGCCAGGGCGCGGTGATCGTGGTGGGCAGGATCGTCGTGGTTCCATGGCCCAGATGGAAGCGCGAGAGCGTCTCGATGGCCGCAACCCCGTCCATCGTATCGGCACCCCCGCCGCCATGGACGTGACCGTCAATGAACCCTGGCAGGATATAGCGCTCTGCCACCCCGGACCGAGGCACGATCCCGCGGATATGGCTGTCAAAATCCACCCGCCCCGGGACTACGCGGTCACGCAGGACAATCCTGCCCTCAAGATGCATCATCATCGCTCCTGATTCCAAACCCAGGCGCAGGGTATCCGGTCATGCCCATCCTCAGAAACCGGCCGTCACGGAGACCACGCCCGCAAACCCGCCACCGACATAATAAAGCGGCGTCTGGGCAGCAATGTTCGTCCCATACACGCCTTTGGTGGCCTTGGCATTCCCCACAAGGCTTGACGCGCCGGACAGATACCCGCTGTTGCCGAGATTGATGAGGTTCAGCTGGATCTGGGGGTGCTTTACGAACCGGGAGTTTTTCATGCGATAGCCAAGGGTGACATTCCCCGTGAAATAGGACGGAATTTTCTGGTCATTCATGAAGGTGGCGTATTGCGGTCCCACATAATTCAGGTTGAAATTCCCGAAAATCGAACCGTTGTCATAAGCGAGCCCGATCGCCCCGCTGAAGGTCGGCGTATTGACGGCGGTCTTGCCCTTTGTCGGCAGCAGATCGCCGCCAGATGCCAGATTGTTGTCGATCGTGGCGTGCAGATACTGGCCCGACAGATAAGGGCTGAAATGGTGCCAGGGACGCAGGCCAAGCTCCAGTTCCGCACCGCGTGACGTCTGGCCACCCGCATTGATGGAGGCCGTTGTCGCCACACCGTTGAGATAGACGGTGGAACTGAGCTGGCGGTTCGTCAGATTATAGTTGAACAAGGCAGCGGAAATGTTGACCAGACCCGTATGGCGATACCCGATCTCCTCGCCAATCGAATATTCCGGAGAAAGATTGCTGGCACGACTATGCGCGATCTTGCCGGTGGAAGTGCTGAAATAATCGGCCATCGTCAGAATGGAGGAGGGCGCCCTGAAGCCTGTCGAGCCATTGATATAGATCTGGTCGTGAGGCGTAATGCGATAGCTCGCGGCAAACTGCGGAAGCGGTTCCGCATAATTGACTGTCGATTTGTAATTCGCCCCCGGGATGAGCTGGGTCGACATGCGCGAGACCATGGCTTCCTTGAAGCCGGCCTCGATGGTCAGACGGTCGTTCAGCGCCTTGAACGTGTCGTTGATGAACAGGGCGTTGGTCTGCTGGACAAAATTGATGTTGTAGCGGGACAGCGGAATACCGGCCTGCGTCATGATGGGGTAACGGCCGGTCATGGAAGCGATGTTCCCGTTTCCATCCGCTTCCGCATAATAGGAATGTTCCTGCTGGGTGTAGTAAGAATACCAGTATCCGAAGGACAGCGTATTGTGCTGCGTCTTCCAGTGGATGGCACTGTTCAGACCTGAATTCCGTTCAGTAAACGTATCAATTGCCGCCCCGATGACGGATGACCCGCTCTGGGAGACCTGAAGCGGACCGGTATTCTGGTTGCCAACATAGCTGTAACCCGTCGGCAGCGTGGTGCCGCCATCTCCATAGCCCCAGAAATAATCATAATAAGGCGTGATGTCGGCCGTCAGAGAGTGGCTGAGGTTCAGATGAACCGGCGCCCCCAGAATCAGTGAATTGCGCTGGTTTTCCTGGAATTTGTAATAGGATGCGCCCCCGCTTTTGAAATCGGCCGCATAATTGGCTTTCGTCCCCAGAGCGTTCCACTGCGCCATCGAGGGCGTCTTCAGATAATATCCCGTTGGACTGTTATAGGAGAGGATGAACGAGGCGCGGTTTCCCTCTCCCCATTCCTTCAGGGCCTTGCCATCCACATGATACCGCGTGGTCCGGCCCGATCCGCGCCAGTTATCGGCCCCTTCATAGGAAAAGGATACGAAACTGCGGATGCCACTATGGCCAATATCGCCACTGTCGATCCGGGCGAATTCCCGGTTGAGCGCATAGGAACCGTAAGCAAGATTGAGCAGACCCCCGGCCTTGTGGGACGGATCGCGCAGAGTCTCGCTCAACTGACCCCCCACGGCATTATAGAGCGGGGCTGAAATATCGGCCGATCCCTGCGAGAGCGACAGGCTCTGGATATTTTCATTGTCAGCGGTCGTTCCGGTGAAAATGAAGAAATTGAGCGGATCGGCCGCAGGAATCCCTTCATAGGTATAGCCTAGCTCGAACTGGTTCAGACCCCGTACGGACAGGCTGACCTGCTGATCGCTAGTGCCCAGAGGGTCTCCGCTTCCCGTCACAACACCCGGAAGGCTGGCGATCATGGTGGTGGGATTGCTGGTCGGGCTCTGCTTTGCGATGTAATCGCGGGTCAGACCACTGCGCGATTTCGGGGCCGTCTGGGGCGGCATCATGCCCCCACCCGGTGTGGCACCCGTCACCCCTGTCGCGCTTTGCAGGTCGGAATGAACGGTAATCTGCTCGGGGTCGGAATGAACAGCCGCCGCTGCCGGAGCCGGCTTTGCGGGCTTTTGCGATTTCGAAGACAGGGCTTTCCGGGGCTGCGTGCTGGCCGCACTGGCAGATGTCGCAGCAAGGGCAATCAACGAGACAGAAACAAGGAAAGACCTACTGAGGTTCTGCATTGCCGTTTCTCCCTGACCTGTCCCCGGAAAATTCCGCGCGAAGGACGGCCGAACTGTTCATGTCATGTACCGGTCGGCACCATTTCTAAGTCCAATCTAATACCGAAAACAAACCTCGTTCAACCTATTTCGAAAACGAATCGTAAAAACGGCCGCTCTGAAACTTTCCAAGAGTCTTGCGGGATCTCTTTTCGCCCGAATGAGCAACCTGCCCATAACGCTCCGCCCACTTGGCAGGCTGATCCGCAAAACCCGGTATTGATCTGGTATTATATTTCTCCTATATCGAAACGAACAAGGGGACATGCTTCATGCGCTTTGCCGACATCGCCGTAATCTGCGCATATTTCGTTTTGCTCCCCCTCGTGGCGATCACGGTATCGCGGCGCGGAAAAACATCCGGCGATTTCCTGTCCGCATCGCACGATCTTCCCTGGTGGGCGATCTGCCTTTCGCTCGTGGCGACAGAAACCTCGACACTGACCTTCATCAGCATTCCCGGCATTGGCTATACGACGGGAATGGTCTTTCTCGGCCTTGCCGGGGGATATCTGATCGGCCGGCTGATCGTGGCGATCTGGTTTCTGCCGCTCTACGCCCAGGGCCAGATCAGGAGTGCGTATCAGTATCTGGGCGAGCGTTTCGGTCCGGGACTGCAATGTGCTGCCTCTGGCGCTTTTCTCGTCACGCGGCTTCTGGCCGAAGGGGTCCGCCTCTCCGCAGGGCTCCTGCCGCTGACATGGATGCTGGAACACAATGGAATATCCATAAACCATCTGGCTGTTCTGGGTCTCATCATGGCCTTTACGCTGGCCTACACGGTTCTGGGCGGCCTGCGGGCGGTTGTGTGGTCCGACACCATACAGCTCTGCATTTATCTCTTCGGCGCGGCCGCATGCGCCGGTCTGCTGATGCACGGTCTCCCATCCGATGGCTGGACACAGGCATGGGCGGCCGGGAAAATGGCCCCGTTCCACGCCCTGCATGTCAGCACGCTGCTGTCCGACCCTTTCACACCCCTCGCGGCCCTGGTCGGAGGCGCCATTCTTTCGGTCGCGTCCCACGGCTCGGATCAACTCATGGTCCAGCGTCTGCTGGCGGCCAGAACCCTCCGGGATGCCCGCTACGCGCTCGTTGGCAGTGCCTTTGTGGTGGCGTTTCTGTTCGGGCTGCTGTCCCTTGTCGGCGTGCAGCTCTGGATCACGCATCACGGCCAGTCCCTGACAGAACTCGGATTGCACTCGCCCGACGAACTGTTCCCAAGTTACATCGTCTCAGGATTACCCGCCGGACTGGGCGGCCTGCTGCTCGCAGGCGTTTTGAGCGCCACGATGGGCTCCCTGTCTTCCACCCTCAATGCCATGGCCGGCGCGTCCCTGACGGATTTCGGGCCTCTGCCGGAACGTCTCCTCAGACGCTGGGGACGTTTCTGCGGATTCCGGGAAAGCCCGCTGTTTGCCCCCCGTCTTACGACGCTGCTGTGGAGCATCGCGCTCGTTCTGGTTGCCCTCTGGTTTGCACAGGGCGAGCAGTCCGCCGTGATTCTGGGCCTGACGATCGCAGGGTGGTCCTATGGCCCGACTCTCGGGGCTTTCCTCTTTGGCATGTTGTACCCTGATGCCCGGCCGCGGGATGCCCTGACGGGTTTTCTGGTCTCGCTGGCGGCCATGGCAGCCATCATGAAGTTCCTCCAGTATTCCGGCTATCACATCGCTTTTCCTTGGCTCGTTCCTCTGGGTATCGCAGGAATGCTGATGGCGGCCCGTTTTTCCATGCTGTTGACAGGCGCGCGCCGAGAGAACCGCCAGTCGGCTTATGACGCCCGAAAGGATTGAGGCCATGAGTGCCAAGAACACGCCCCTCACGTCTTCAGTTGCGCCGGGCGGGACCGAGCAGCAGGACCCGCGCTATGGTGACATCGACCTGTGGCCGGTGACATCGGTTCTGGACTCTCTGGCGGAAGCCCAGATGACCGCAACCGCCGTCGCCCGCGCCGCGGTTCCGCAGATGAACGATGTCGTCACAGCTGCTCTCCCGCGTCTGCGGGCCGGAGGGCGGCTGTTTTATGTGGGCGCCGGAACGTCCGGCCGCGTAGGGCTTCAGGATGGCGTGGAACTCACACCCACCTTCGGCTGGCCGTCCGAACGCCTCATCCTGATGCTGGCGGGAGGCACCACGGCCCTGTTCGAAGCCGTGGAAGGCGCCGAGGACCGCGAAGAGACCGCAAGCCGGGAAATCCTGTCTCACAACCCCGGCCCGAATGACGTGGTGTTCGGCATCGCGGCCAGTGGCGCCACGCCCTATACCTGCGCCGCCATTGCGGCCGCGCGAAACGCAGGCGCCCTGACCGTCGGAATCAGTTGCAACGGGGAGGGCCGTCTGCTCAGGGAAGCGGAACTGGGCATTGCCATCGTCACGGGCGCGGAAGTCATTGCAGGCTCCACCCGGCTCAAGGCAGGCACAGCCCAGAAAGCCGTCCTGAACATGCTGTCCACAACCCTGATGATCAAACTCGGACATGGCTATTGCGGCCAGATGGTGGATATGCGCGTCGTCAATGCCAAACTCGAAAAGCGTGCCGCCCGCATGGTGCAGGATCTGGCCGGAGGTACCCCGGAAGAAATCGAGGCCGCCCTGCAGGCCAGCAGCCAGAACGTCAAACGCGCCATTCTCATCCGCTCCGGACTGACGCTGGAAGACGCGGAAACCGCCCTGACCCAATACGCAGGCGATCTGCGCGCCGTCATGGCCGCACAAGCGGACCGGGACTGAGGTTTTTATGGACGTGAAGCCCACGGAAAACATTTTTGCTGCCCTCACGCCAGATGAGACCGACCGCAAACCCCTGTATCTGCAACTGGCTGAACGCCTGCGCGAACTCATCAACGGGGGCACCCTGCGCGGCGGCGATGCCGTCCCGCCGGAGCGTGAACTGGCCGCGCTGACAGGCGTCTCCCGTGTGACGGTCCGCAAATCGCTTGAACAGCTGGTGACGGCTGGCCTCCTGACCCAGCGCCCCGGCGCAGGAACATTCGTCTCCCGCAGGATCCAGCAGCCGCTTTCGGTCCTGATGGGGTTTTCTGACGACATGCGGGCCCGCGGCTACGAACCGGCATCAATCTGGCTGGACAAGCGCGCCGCAGGCGCCAGCCCGGACGAAGCCATGGCGCTGGGCATCGCTCCGGCCGCCCCGGTCCTGCGCCTGAAACGGATCCGGACCGCGGACGGCGAGCCCATGGCCATCGAAACAGCCGTCATCTCACGTCGGGATCTGGCCTCTCCGGAACTGGTCGGGGAATCGTTTTACGCGGCCCTGAAAGCGCACGGCCTGTTGCCCGTCAGGGCACTTCAGCGGATCCGGGCGCGCATGGCCACACTCCACGAAGCCGAACTGCTCCATATCAGCCACCCCACGGCCATTCTTGAAATCGAACGGCGCTCCTTCCTTCCTGACGGGCGCGTCCTTGAGGTCACATTCTCCTGCTATCGCGCCGACCTCTATGATTTCGTCGTGGAACTGCAAACCTCCGAGGAGCACGACTGATGCGATGCCTGACCGCAATAGGCCTGATGAGCGGCACATCGCTGGATGGCGTGGACGCAGCCCTCGTCCGGACGGACGGTGAGAAGATTGTCTCGCATGGCCCCGGCCTCAGCCTGACATATTCGCCGGAACTGCGCGCCCGCGCCCGCGATCTGCTGTCGCGCGCCACAACGCTGAGCCCCGAAGATCCGGAACTGCGCAGTGTGGAGCGGGACCTCACCCTGCGTCACATCGAGGCCGTCCAGATCCTGCGCCAGAAGACAGACACCGTCGATCTGATCGGCTTTCATGGACAGACCATCCTGCACGCCCCCGAACGCCGCCTGACCTGGCAGATCGGCGACGCCGCCCTGCTGTCGCGTGAAACCGGCCTTCCGGTCATTCATGATTTTCGCAGCGCAGATGTCGCCGCCGGTGGGGAAGGGGCCCCTCTGGCGCCGTGGTATCACGCCGCCCTGCTGCGGGAGCATGAAGGCCCGGTTGCGATCCTCAATATTGGCGGGGTTGCGAATGTGACGCTGGTGGAGGCGGACGGAAGCATCCATGCCTGCGATACCGGCCCGGGAAACGCCCTGCTGGATGACTGGGCCTTTCTCCATACCGGCACCGCCTGCGATGTGGACGGCGCACTGGCCCGCTCGGGATCGGTTCACGAAGACATTCTTGAGCCTCTGCTGGCAGATCCCTATTTTTCCCGACCGGCCCCCAAATCGCTGGACCGCCTGACCTTCCAGCGCGCCATGACTGCGGTCAGTGCGCTGTCACCGCAGGACGGTGCCGCAACGCTTGTCGCCTTTACGGTCGAGGCCATCCGGCGCACACCGCTGCCACGCCCTCCGGCAGCCTGGTATGTGTGCGGAGGCGGTCGCCACAACCCGGCCCTCATGGAAGAGCTTGAGCGCGCTTTGCCGGCGCCCGTGATGCCGGTCGAAAAACTCGGCTGGAATGGCGATGATCTGGAGGCGGAATGTTTCGGATTTCTGGCCGTACGGGCCCTGCGAAAACTGCCACTCTCCGCCCCGACCATCACCGGCGCCCCCTCCTGCCTGACCGGCGGACGCCTGACATGCAGCGGCCTGGTCCCTCCGGCCTTGTGGTCAGAGGGGTAGGCCGCATCCGTCATGGGCTGCTTGGAAGTGTTGCAGGGCTGACGTTTCCGGAGTCATCCGGGGAGAGATGATCTTTGAGATGCGTCTCCAGCTTCTCCAGCGACAAGCCCTTCGTTTCCGGAAGAAACCGCGCCACGAAACAGAGGGAGAGGACGTTGATCGTCGCGAAGACAAAAAACGTGCCCGGTCCGATCGCATGCAGGAAAACGGGGAAAAGAAAGGTGACTGTAGCGTTAAAGATCCACTGCGATGAGACTGACAGACCCGTCAGAACCCCACGGGCGCGCATTGGAAAAAGCTCGGACATCAGCAGCCAGTACAGCGGAGAAACCATCATCTGGATGAAGAGCAGGGCCAGAAGGATGAAACCCAGAGCCGCATAGCTTTCCACAGCCGTTCCCTTGAGAAACAGCAGCGTTGCTCCAAGCCCCAGATGCGCCAGAACCACACCGCACAGCCCACCCAGAAGCGTGACGCGTCGCGGGAAACGCCCGATCATCCAGATCCCCGCAAAGGTCGCCCCCACGGCAACAAGACCATCGCCAATCGTCGCGATCAGCGCCGCCTCGGTTCCAAGCCCCGTCTGGCGCAGGATGATGGGCGTAAAATACATGAAAGCATTGACGCCGGTGAACTGGGCCGTAAATCCAAGCCCCACCCCCAGCATCAGCAGACGCCGGATCCAGACTTCCCCGAATGCCTGACGCCAGCCAATCTGTTCCGCATCGTCGTCCACGGCCGTGTAGATCGCCCGCATCTCGTGACGGACCTGACGGTCGGTGGAGCGGATGAGTTCCAGCACATGCTTCGCTTCGTCCGTCCGGCCCTGACTCGCCAGCCAGCGCGGAGAGCGCGGAACGAAAAACAGCCCCACCCCCAGAAGGATGGCCGGAACCGCGGCAATCATCAGCATGGTGCGCCAGATGGACGGTGATTCCGAAAAATGCGCCAGTCCGGCATTGAGCGTGTAGGCGACGAGCTGTCCCGTCACGATCATCATTTCGTTCTGGCTGACCAGCCGTCCCCTGCGTCCGGAGGGCGCCATTTCGGAAATGAACATCGGTACAAGCGCGGACGCCCCGCCCACGGCAAAACCCAGCACGGCCCGCATGGCAACCATCACCGCAACGGACGGTGCCTGCGCAGTGCCGATCGCCCCGATGACGAACACGACCGACAGCGCCATCAGACTGTCCCGTCGTCCGAACCGATCCGCCATCATCCCGCAGATCAGCGAGCCGAAAGCCGCCCCCAGAACCAGCGCGGATGTCACCAGTCCTTCCGTCAGAGGCGTAAGCCCCAGCCCGCCCTTCGCGACCGGAAGCTGCATGAACGGCAGCGCTCCGGCAATGACGCCCGTGTCATATCCGAAGGCCAGCGCTCCCATCGTGACGACCACCACGATTTTCGTGATCAGCCTGTCCGCCTCGCTGCGTTGTCTCATCCCTCTTGCGGCAGTCCTTCGACTGCGTTCCCTGAAAAAACAGTGCACCCCACTGCGCACCGGGTTCTGCAACCTGAGCGGTAAACATCCCGCTTGTGCTTCGGGTTCCGTCGTTTCCAAGGAATAGTTTCCAGTTCTGTGTGTATAAAAACCGGAAGGATAAATAATTCTCTGTCGCCAGCAGGTCTCGTACGGCAGGGTAGGCAAGCAAAAAAAAATGACCCGGCAGAACTCTGCCGGGTCAATATCGGACCTTACCGCAGCCCGCCGGACGCGATGAGTGTCTCGCCAGTCAGCCAGCGGGCTTCGTCGGAGGCAAGGAACACGGCAAGCGGGGCAATGTCCTGCACCTGGCCACTGCGTCCTAGGGGAGTCTGTGAAACAATAAACTGTTCCGCCTCAGAACCAACGACATTGGCCGCTTTGGTTCCTTCCGTTTCGACCAGACCCGGATTGATGGCATTGACCCGGATATTTCGTGGGCCGAGTTCGCGCGCAAGGGAGCCGGTTATGGCATCCACCGCACCCTTCGTTCCCGTATAGACGGCCAGATCGGGCGGCGTAATGCGCGAGACGACAGAACTGATGTTGATGACGCTTCCGCCATCCCCCAGATGCTTCACCGCGGCCTGCGTGGTCAGGAGCGTGCCCAGAACGTTGATATTGAAAAGCCGGTGGAAATGCTCTTCGGTGATCTGGTCGATCGACGCAAATTCGTAAACACCGGAATTGTTCACAAGAATATCCAGCCTGCCGAACTGGCTGATTGCCGTCTCCACAATCGCCTGCGCATCCGCCTTGCGCGAGACATCGCCCTGCACGGAAACCGCCTTTCCACCGTTGCCCGTAATGGCGGCAACAACGGCGTCCGCCCCGGATTTGCTGGATGCGTAATTGACGACGACCGCCGCGCCTTCTGCGGCGAGCGCCTTGGCGATACCCGCGCCAATGCCCTTGGATGCGCCGGTCACGATTGCCACTTTTCCGGAAAGTCTGCTCATGGAGATGTGCCTGTCTGTAAGGGCTGGAACGCCTGCGCGCTTCACATGCCCGGTTTGTCGAAACCAGAGGATTTAAATGTGGAGTGATCGCTCCAACATAAGGCATATGAGGCTTGGATTTCCGGTTTCAAGGATTTATGGAGCGATGACACCAAAAAAAGAACCCGGCGAGCGGCGGGGGCGGGGCCGCCCTCAGTCCTTTGACCGTCAGAAAGCCCTGTGCGCCGCCATGCGCCTGTTCTGGGACCGTGGCTATGAAGGCACGAGCTTCGACGACCTGATCGCGGCCATGCAGATCAGCGCCTCCAGCTTCTACAACGCCTTCGGCAGCAAGGAGGCGCTGTATCACGAGGTGATCGAGACCTATCTGAGCGTTGCAGGCGGCTGGTTCCTCTCCATTCTGCGTGAAGACGCCGATACGCGCACGGTTTTTCGGGATTTGACGACCGCCGCCGCTGTGGAATTCACGCGCCCCGACCGGCCGGCAGGCTGCATGATTTCGGTCGCGGCGACGCAGTGCTCGCCGCACCAGACCCGCCTGCGCGACCTTCTCGCCAGTCAGCGGACCCAGGCCGAAGACGCCATGGCCAGCCGTCTGCGAAAAGGGCAGGACGTGGGAGACCTGCCAGCCGATACCGATATCGAAGCTCTGGCGGCCTTCTACGGCTCCCTGCTGCGTGGCATGGCGGTTCAGGCCCGTGACGGCGCTTCCCGGGAGCGTCTGCTCGAAATCGCCCGGATCGGCATGCAGGCCTGGCCCGTGACGTGAAATCCGCCTGAAACCGGATTACAAACGGTCTTCCCGCATCATGAGGAGCAAGAGATGAGCCGCAGTTCCGTGCAGGCGTTTTTTGAGGCAAACGCACCCGATATCCAGCCCGTCGTACTGGAAGACAGCACCGCGACGGTGGCGGAAGCCGCTCAGACCCTCGGAGTGCAGGAAGGACAGATTGCCAAGACGCTGGCGCTGAAAGTGGGCGAGGAACGGATTCTGGTCGTCATGGCCGGGACGGGACGTCTGGATAACCGCAAGACGAAAGACACGTTCGGAAACCGGCCGCGTATGCTGCCCGCGGACGAGGTGCTGCAACTGACAAGCCATCCGGTCGGGGGCGTCTGTCCTTTTGGCCTGCCGCAGCCGGTCCGCGTGTTCTGCGACATCTCCCTGCGGGCCTTCGATAACGTCTGGCCCGCCGCAGGCGACAGGAACAGTTCCGTCTGCCTGACACCGGACCGTCTGGCGGAACTCGTCAGCGCGGAATGGGTCGATGTCACCCAGACATAAGAACGCTTCTTATCAGCCTCAGGCAACCATATCGAACGCGGCATCCCCACAGGCATTTGCTTCGTCGATTGTCAGAAGCAGCCGGACACGCTCCGGCACCGGTCGGAATGAGAGAGGAGGCGAGCGATGGAGAATTTTTTCCGCCTCGTCCCAGCCCGGAAAATGCTTTCCCTTCAGGAAAACAACAGCACCTGTCGGAGCCTCCTGCACAGTCTGCCCCTCGTCAGCAGTCCACTGAACGCCCGGCCCGGCATAAGCGCGAAGCAGCCGCAGATCTACACAGTCCACGTGGAATTTCCGGCAACTGTCCGTGGTGATTTTCTCCAGCCGGACACGCAGGTTCCGGTGTCCGGACACCGCGCTGTAAACTTCCGCAAGCTCAAGCATGTCCGGAATCAAAAGCCGCGCAGACTCCGGGCAGTGCGGAGCAAGCTGTGCGGCCATTTCCGACAGAGCCCCCTTTGCCATGAGCAGACGCGGCCCCGTCACAAGATAGGTTGACGCTGCCGCCCTCAGGCCTGGTGACACGTCCATCCGGTGCATCTCAAGGCTGCGATGCGCAGACAGGATGCCACCGAACGGCAACTGGCGCTCCAGACGGCGGCGTGTCGGACAGACAGACATCGCAGACAATTTCCCCTATCATTGATATGTTATATCATATCAAATAATGAGGGCGGATCAACCCGCTGCAACGTCCCAAGGATCTCCTCTACATGTCGGATACCCGATTGCCCGTGACTGTCCTTTCCGGTTTTCTGGGGGCCGGCAAGACAACGCTTCTCAATCATGTCCTCAATAACCGTGCAGGGCTGAAGGTTGCCGTCATCGTCAATGATATGAGCGATGTGAATATTGATGCGGATCTCGTTCGTAATGGGGGCAGTAACCTCTCGCGAACAGACGAAAAACTGGTCGAAATGACCAACGGATGCATCTGCTGCACCCTGCGCGACGACCTTCTGACGGAAGTGGACCGGCTGGCGCAGGAAAAGCGGTTTGATTATCTCCTGATCGAGTCCACCGGCATTGCCGAGCCTCTCCCTGTGGCCGCAACCTTCGAATTCCGCGATGAGGACGGGCGCAGCCTGAGCGACATCGCACGCCTCGATACGATGGTGACGGTCGTGGATGCGGTGAACCTGCTCCGGGACTATGGTTCGACTGATTTTCTGCGGGACAGGGGGGAAGTGGCGGGAGAGGACGACGAACGCGCGCTCGTGGATCTCTTCGTCGATCAGATCGAGTTTGCGGATGTCATCATCCTCAACAAGATGGATACGGCCTCGCCTGAACAGGCAGAGGCGGCCCGGCTGATCATCCGCTCCCTGAACGCAGATGCGAAGCTCATCGAAACACGCCAGAGCGCAGGTTGCGCCGGACCAGATCCTGAATACGGGTCTTTTCGACTTCGACCGCGCGCACCAGCACCCGACCTGGTTCCGGGAACTGCACGGTCATGCCGAACATCGCCCCGAGACTGAGGAATATGGCATCACCAGTTTTGTCTATCGGGCCAAACGCCCCTTCAATCCGGAAGCTTTCGCCGCTTTCATCGAACAGTCATGGGAGGGTGTCGTCCGGGTCAAAGGCTATTTCTGGCTCGCAACACGACCGGACTGGGTTGGCGACCTGAGCATCGCAGGCGCTCTGGCCCGCCATCAGGCTGCCGGACGCTGGTGGGCCAGCGTTCCCCACCAGAACTGGCCGGACGACGCGGCATGGCGCGCCACACTCGCAGGCTACTGGGACGACGTTTACGGAGACCGCCGTCAGGAACTCGTCTTCATAGGCGCCGGAATGGACGAAGCGGGCATCCGCGCGGCTCTGGACGATTGCCTTGTCCCGCCTTCACAGGACGAGGTGTTCATGCCCTGGCATTACGATCATCTCGCGGATCCATTTCCACACTGGGAATAAAGTAATCCCCTTTGTCTGCACGGCTGCAGATAGGGTCAGAACCCGGAATCCCGCCCTTCATGGCGATATGAATATCGTCGAACAGGCTCTGCGCGAGACTCCGGGGCACCAGAAATTCGTATTCCAGCAACACCTCCCGGCAGGTCAGAATGACCGGGATGTGCCCTGCAAGCGTCAGGGCAACGCAGTCTTTTGCGAAAGCGGACGCCCGAAGATCCACGGGCACGAGCTTTGCCGCAATGGCCGCCGCACCAGGGCCACACAGGGAGAACCTGACCCGACTGTCGCTCTGATCCGTGACTGCCGCCCGGCCTTCACAAAGCGCCACCAGTCGCGCCTCCAGCATCCCGCCTTCCGGTCCGCGACAGAACCACTGACTGTGTCCTGCCCTGAAAACAGCATAGCCTTCCGGACTGTCCTGTTCCTGAAAACCGCTGGACAGACTGACGCCCAAAGCGGCTTTTACCGTGGCACTCACGGCGTCAGCTTGCCCCCGAAAAGGGCCGATACTGACCAGATCCTTCTGCGGCAGGAGGGCAAGACCCAGATCGCCAATCGTAACGCGCGCCTGTTTCACCGGAGACGCCGGGCGTAAAATGTCAGCCATGAAGGCGCTCTCCCTGCGGATCGACAAAAACGGGTGAAACGACAACGGCCTCCGTCACCGTTCCGGCAAGCGGGTTATGAACCGCCACAACGTCCCCCAGACGGGCCGGACCGTTCTGCAGAAAGCCGAGCCCAATCCACGACCCCACGGTTGGCGACCACGCCGAAGAGGCAATCCACCCCTGATCGGAAGCCGCCGTCGCGGCTGCTCCTTTCGGCAGGAGATGCGCCCCGCAAACCAGTGGCGCATCCACCCGCAGCGGCTTCAACCCGACCAATGTGGGACGCGCGGGATCGCGCAGCGCCGCACGGTCCGCCATACGCCGTCCGATGAAATCTTTTCTGCCGGACAGCAGACGCCCCATCCCCAGATCATGCGCCGTGGTCTGTCCGTTCAGTTCCGCACCAGCCGGATGACCCTTTTCAATCCGCATCACCCCCAGGGCTTCCGTGCCGTAAGGAGCAATTCCATAAGGCGCGCCTGCCTGCATCAGCCTGCGCGCCAGAGCATCTCCATACCGGGCGGGAACAGCGATTTCGTAAGCCAGCTCGCCGGAAAATGACAGCCGGAACAGACGCGCGCGCAAGCCTCCGCAAACTGTCACGTCCGCAGCCGCCATGAAGCCGAAAGCCGCGTTGGAAAGGTCAAAGTCCGGATCCACGATCTGTCTCATCACATCGCGGGAGTTTGGCCCCGCAACCGCGATCTGCGCCCATTCATCCGTGACGGAGATGAACTGGACATCCAACTCCGGCCAGAGACACTGATGGCAGAATTCCAGATGCTGCATGACACTGGCGGCCTTTGCGGTCGTCGTGGTCATGACATAGTGGTTTTCACCCAGCCGCGCCGTTGTCCCGTCATCGAACACAAAGCCGTCCTCGCGTAGCATCAGCCCGTAGCGCGCGCGCCCGACCGGCAGCTTCTGCCAGCCATTGACGTACAGACGGTCCAGAAAGACCCGGACATCCGGCCCCTGAAGGTCGATTTTCCCCAGCGTGCTCACGTCGCAGAACCCGACCCTGTTCCGGACCGTCTCCACTTCGCGATTGACCGTCTCAAGCCAGTGCGTTTCTCCCGGTCGCGGATACCACTGCGCGCGGAGCCACAACCCGTTTTCCGCAAACACGGCGCCCTGTTCTTCCGCCCAGCGATGGGTCGGCGGAAGGCGGAAGGGTCTGAAATGCCTGCCACGATGCGCGCCCGCCAGCGCGCCGAGCGCCACGGGCTGCACGGGCGGGCGGATCAGCGTCGTCCCGGTTTCCGAAACGCTTCGCCCGGTGATGTCCGCCAGCATGGCGAGGGCATTCACATTTGCCGTTTTGCCCTGATCGGTGGCCATGCAAAGCGTCGTATAGCGTTTGAGATGCTCGACCGACTGAAAGCCTTCCTGCGCGGCCAGCCGGATGTCCCTGGCCGTGACGTCGTTCTGGAAATCAACAAACGCCTTCCCCGCGCGCGGCAGGTTTCCCGTCCCCGGACCCTGCCACACAGGGGTGATGTCATAAGCCGCATCGTTCACATCCGGCAGACGCATCTTCCCGCTCCCGTCCGCCCCGGACGTCAGATATCCGGCGCGCAGCCCGCTCTCAAACGCCCCCCGGTCCGTCATCACGCCTGCCGCAACTCCCACCACATGCAGATCACTCCCGCCGGCCCCCTGAGCGGGAACAAACGCAGCAAGATCGTCCCGGTAGACGGGTCGCGCGCCCTGATGGGTCGTCAGGGCAATATCGGGCGACCATCCGCCGGAAACGGCAATCAGATCGCAGCCTACCCGGTGTTCCCTGCCGTGAGCGTCCCGGATGACCGCCGCCGTCACACCCAGCCTCCCGAATGTATTGGCGATCGTTGCACCCGAAAAAAGCACTGCCCCGGTCTGGCGCGCCAGATCCTGCGCGGCCGTGGACGTCCCGGCTTCCACAATGGCCACGACCCGCACGCCCGCATGATGCAGATCGGCAACCGTCCGCAGACCGTCACTGTTATTGGTGTAAACGACGGCCCGATGACCCGGAATTACACCAAAGCGGTGGAGATAGGTCCGCACACTTGCCGCGAGCATGATGCCAGGGCGGTCATTGTTCGGAAAAACGATCGGCCGCTCGATCCCTCCCGTCGCGACCACGCAGTGCTCCGCCACCACGCGCCACATCCGCTGGCGCGGCTGCCCCTCCCGCGGCGCGGGCAGATGGTCGAAGACCCGCTCCAGCACGCCATATGTTCCCCCGTCATACCGTGCAAAAACACAGCTCCGGGTCATGATCCGCACATTGGTCATGCCCGCGAGACGTCTGTGCGCATCCTGCGCCCACATCCAGCCGGGACGCCCGTCAATCAGGGTGCGCTCCCCGCGCAGACGGCCGCCTGGAAGAGCATCCTGTTCGCAGAGAATGACCTGAACGCCACTTTCCGCCGCAGCCAGCGCAGCAGACAGGCCCGCAGGCCCGGCCCCCACAACCAGCACATCGCAGAATGCCGTAATCTTCTCATACCGGTCGGGATCAGCGGCGTCCGCCGCCCGCCCAAGCCCGGCCGCACGACGGATCAGCGGCTCGTAAACCTTTTCCCAGAACGATGCGGGCCACATGAACGTCTTGTAGTAAAACCCCGCCGTGAAAACGGGCGAAAAAAAACCATTTATCCCCAGAACATCCAGCGCCAGACCGGGCCAGCGGTTCTGGCTGGAGGCGACCAGCCCGTCAAAAATTTCTGCTATGGTTGCGCGCGTATTGGGTTCGCGCGCCGCACCCTGCCGCAACTCGACAAGAGCATTGGGCTCTTCCGGCCCGGCGCTGAGCAGCCCCCGCGGGCGATGATATTTGAACGACCGGCCCAGCAGACGCACGCCATTGGCCAGAAGGGCAGAGGCCAGCGTATCGCCCGGATGGCCCAGATAGGATTTTCCATCAAACGTAAACCTGATCTGCCGCCCCGTCTCGAGACCGTTACCCGCGCCATGACGGAACGTCCGGCGTGCCTTTCGGCCCCGCCCCGCAACCCGCAACCCGCTCATGGCGTCTCCTCCCGGCAAACTGCACGCACATTGTGAACGACATGGGTAAGGGTATCGCGCTCCACCACGAGCCAGGCCCGGCAGCCAGCGCCATGATACCAGAGCTCCCGATGCGCTCCGCAGGGATTGTCCCGCAGATATACATAGGCAACCCAGTCCTCCTCCGGCGCCTCCAGCGCGGGCCTTTGGACCGTCGCATCCCCGCGATAGGAAAATTCTTCCAGACCGCGCGAACCGCAATGCGGGCAGGTCAGTCTCATGCCACGCTCCTCAATGCAGGTTGGGCTGCGCGCCCATGCCTTTTTCGTCGATCACCGCCCCCATGCCGAACCGGTCGAGCCGATAGGCCCGCGCCACCTCATGGGGCTCGTCGCGCGCCAGCAGATGCGCAAAACAAAGTCCGGACGCAGGCGTGGCCTTGAACCCGCCGTAACACCAGCCCGCATTCAGGTAGAGCCCCGCCACGGAGGTCCGATCAATGATCGGGCTGCCATCCATGGACATGTCCATGATGCCCCCCCACTGTCGCAGCAGCCTGACGCGCCCGATACGGGGCATCAGCGCTATGCCGCTTTCCAGCACGTCTTCCACAACAGGCAGATTTCCGCGCTGGGCATACGAATTGTACCCGTCGATATCCCCGCCAAAAACAAGGCCGCCCTTGTCGGACTGGCTGACGTAAAAATGCCCGGCCCCGAACGTTACGACACAGTCGATGAAAGGCTTCAGCCCCTCGCTCACGAAGGCCTGAAGCACATGGCTTTCAATCGGCAGCCGCAACCCGGCCATCGCCGCCACCCGGGACGAATTTCCCGCACAGGCCAGACCGACCTTCCGCGCCCCCACAAATCCCCGCGTCGTCTCCAGCCCCAGAACCCGCCCGTCATGAACCCGGATGCCCGTAACTTCGCAGTTCTCGATGATATCGACCCCCAGCCGGTCGGCAGCCCGTGCATACCCCCACGCAACGGCATCATGCCGGACCGTCCCGCCACGCCGCTGCAAAAGACCGCCCTGAATGGGAAAGCGTGCATTCCCGAAGTCGAGAAACGGCAGTCTGGCCCGCACGGCCTCCCGGTCCAGAAGTTCGGCATCCACCCCGTTGAGGCGCATGGCATTGCCCCGCCGGATGGCAGCATTGCGTTGTGCATCGTTATGCAGAAGGTTGAGAACGCCGCGCTGGCTGACCATCGCGTTGTAATTGAGATCCTGTTCCAGCCCTTCCCAGAGCTTCATGGACTGTTCGTAAAACGGAATATTCCCGGAAAGAAGATAATTGGACCGAACGATCGTCGTGTTGCGCCCGACATTTCCGCCCCCAATCCACCCCTTTTCCACAACGGCAATTCTGGTCAGACCATAACGCCGCGCGAGATAATACGCCGTCGCCAGTCCGTGCCCGCCGCCGCCCACGATGACAATGTCATAGGTTTTTTGCGGAACCGCCTTGCGCCATGCCGGTTTCCAGCCGCTATGGCCACGGAGCGTTTCGCGCAAAAGGGAGAAAACTGAATAGCGCTCGCCGGACATCTGCACCTTGCTCCAGGGAATAGGGACAGCATAGGGTGAGCATTCCGGACGGTAATATAATTTTTCCTTATGGTATGCCCGTGGCGCCCAGTCTCCCGCCTTTCGACGTCAATGCCCTGAGCGTCTTCCTCGCTGTCTGCGACAAGGGCAGCATGGCAGCAGCCGCGCGCAGTCTGGGGATCACGCAACCCGCCGTCTCGCAAACAATCGCGGATTTCGAAAGCCGGGTTGGCGTGACCCTGTTCGATCGCAGCGTCCGTCCCCTTGCCCTGACCGCCGCCGGAACGGTCCTGCGCCAGTACGCCGGAAATCTCATTTCTGAAATGCATCAGATTTCATGGCGCATGCGCGAAATGCAGAAAGGACGCGTCTCGCATCTCCGGATCGGAATTGTCGACTCCCTGTCCCGCGCCATTCTGAAGGACTTCTCAGCCTTCATGCAGGAGCGGGTGGAACATCTCGTCGTGCTTGCCGGCCTGACGGAGTCCCATGCCGCCGCCCTCCTGACCCGTCAGATCGACTTCATCATTGGCGTCGATGACCTTGAAGACGTTCCCGGCCTGGAACGCTGGCCCCTGTTCGAAGAGCCCTACGTCCTCGTCACCCCCAGCGGAACACCCCCACCCGAAAGCCGTGACAGTCTGGAAACGCTCCTGACAAACGCGCCCTTCGCGCGTTTTTCCCTCCGCTCCAGATCCGGTGCCGAAATCGAACGTTTTTTACGCCGCCTGCGCATTGATGTGCCCCTGGGACAGGAATTCGATCTCCCCTCCGGCGTTCTGGCTGCCTGCCGTAATGGCAGCGTCGCCATCTCCACGCCGCTATGCCTGAACGAAGCGGGCTACGACCAAACAGAAGGACTGTCCGTTCACCCTCTGCCTGTCGGAGGCTTCCACAGACGTCTGACACTCGTGTCGCGTCGGCGGGAATTCGGACGCCTGCCGCTCGAAATGGCCGAAATGCTGCGCCACGCCCTGCTGACGAAAACGGAGCCCGCCCTCAGAAACATCTTCACGAATATCTACAGGACCTGAGGCTTTTCTCTCTTCACGCGGAGAGATTTTTCCCCTGCGTTTCAGGCGCCCAGATCCCGCAGATCACCGCGCCTGCGAACAAAAGAACGGCAATCGCCTCCAGAGTGGCCGACAGACCATAAGCCGCGATCGCTGCCGGAAAGAGCGCGGTGCTGACTGTCGCGACAAGACGGCTGCTGGACACCATCAGGCTGACCCCCGTCGCCCGCAGATCCGTCGGGAAAACCTCCGGCGGATAGACATAGGTCAGGCAATCCGCCGCCGTGAGAATGAAGCCAAAAGCCGTCAGAAGCGTGAGCGTGATGAAAGGCGGCGGATCAAACAGGCTGATGAGAAAAAGACAGCTTCCCTGAAGGATAAAACTGCCCATCATCAGCGAACGGCGCCTGAAACGGTCAACGATCCATAATCCGATGACGGACCCGCTCACAAGCAGCGCGTCATAGAACAGCCCGCTTCTGAAAGGATCATGCAGCCCCGCCCTGCGCAGGACATCCGGAAGAAAAGCACTCAGGACCAGATAGGGCACATTGTGCAGGACATAGAAAACAGTCGCGCCAAGACTGTGCCGTCCCTGAACTCCGGAGAATAGCAAGACCATGCGCCGCATGACGCCCGTCCTGCCGGAAACGGAGTCTCCAGAACCCAGGGCAGGAAGATCCACGGCACCGAAGTGCCGGTTTGCGATCTTCCGGGCCTCCCCAGAGCGGCGTTGGGATACAAGCCACAGAATGGATTCCGGCATCCCGTAGCGCAGAACCGCAGCACAAAGCGCAGGGACGGCCGCGCTGATGAAAATCATTTTCCACGTCCCCTGCGGCCATGCGAGATGCAGGACATATCCAATGGCGTAAGCGGACGTATATCCACCAACCCACGCCACGCTCAGCCAGCTCATCAGCCTGCCGCGGGATGCCGAGGGGAGGAACTCGCTCACATACAGCTTGCCCGCCACGTAATCCAAACCCAGCAGACACCCGATAATGAATCGCAGGACAAGCAGGCTGGCCAGATCTGAGACAAGCGCATGAAGAAGCGCGAGCACAACAAAAGCCATCATATCGAACGCAAAAGGAATCCTGCGCCCGATCCTGTCGAGAACCGGACTGGCCAGCAGGCTCCCGACCAGAAGCCCGGCCAGAGGCGCGGACGCAACCAGACCGGTCTGATGCGGACCGAGATGTAATTCCGAAGTCAGACTGGGGAGGGCAGGGCTGATGGAGCCCAGAACATAACCATCCGTAAAAATGCCGCATGCCCCGGCGATCAGGACCCTGAAATGGAATTTCTGAACCGACAGTTCATCAAACAGCATTACATTATCCCGGTCAGTGGCTATCATTTCAGTTTCACATCGAATGCACTGCCCTGTCACTGCTATTTCGGGTCACGCCCTCAGGAAATACGGAGTTCCTCATGCATGAAGCCCCAGCCAGCCGCGTCGTCATGATTTCCGGCGCCAATCGCGGCATTGGAAAAATTCTCTCCGAACAGTTGCGGCAGACAGGCTGGCGCGTCAGCGCCGGCGTGCGCGATATTGCATCCCTGCCGCCCGGTCCCGGCCTTTTCGTGCATGAATTCGATGCGAAACGGCACCAGGAAAAAGACTGGGTCGACGCAACACTAGCCCATTATGGCCGGATCGACGCGCTGATCGCGAATGCCGGCGTCATGATCCCTGCGTCGATTGTCGATATCAGCGAAGATGACATGGACACGATGCTGACGGTGAACCTGCGCTCGCCGATCCGGCTCGTGCAGGCGGCATGGCCGTTTCTCAAGGCCTGCAAAAGGGGACGTGTCATCATTCTGGCTTCCCTGTCCGGAAAACGCGTCAAATCGGCGCTCTCCGGCCCCTATGCCATCACCAAACATGCGGCTGTTGCCCTCGCACACAGCATCAAGAAAACAGGCTGGGCAGACGGAATCCGGGCAACAGCTGTCTGCCCCGGCTTTGTCGCTACCGATATGGCCCGGAGCATCACGTCCAAAGACGATGCCGAGATGACGCAGCCGGACGATATCGCGCGCATGATCCTCGCTGTTCTGGATCTGCCGAACACCGCCAATGTTGCCGAACTGTCAATCAGCTGTTCGGAAGAAGACCTCTACTGAACACGGCCGCGCAGCGTCATGTCCAGTGCCATTCGGACAGGTTCCACAGATTGGAGCGGACATTGACGTTGCTCTCATACCCCGCAAGAGTGGCCTTGATGCCTTCGATATTATTGATCTGATAAAAAGGCAGCATCGGCAGATCGTTCCGCAGGATCTGCTGGATCCGCCGATAGCAGCGGATGCGGGCCGTGCGGTCGAATGTTCTGTTCCCTTCCTGGAACAGTCTGTCCACCTCCGGATTGGCGTACTGGAACACATTCTGGCCGCGGCCGCCTTTTGCGGGAGACGCCGTGGACATGAAGAAGCTGGAAGCATCCGGGTCGGACCCGGTCATGTAGTCCACGGACACAAGCGCACTGTCAAATTCGGAATGGACCCAGTAACGCCCCCACATTACAGCTGCCGGCCGGTCTTCGATCCGCATGATGATGCCGATATCAGACAGATACTGCTGTATGATTTCCTGTGCCTGCGTGCGCAGGGCATTGCTTGACGTGGTCGCATTCGTGAATTCCAGCCGAAGCCCGTTACGCGACCGGACCCCATCCCGGTTTTTGCGCCATCCCGCGCGTTCAAGCTTTTCCGCCGCGGCATCCGGGTCAAACCGGTGCGGGGGCAGGTCGGGGTCAAAGAAGGGAGATTCGGCAGGCAGAAAGGATTCCGTCGGAATCTCGATGCCCTGAAAAAGGGTTTTGAGCATGGTCTCCTTGTCGATGGCCTCATAGATCGCCTGACGGACCGCCAGATCCTGAAAACAGGGCCGCCCCATGTTGAAAGCGAGCCCCTCCACAAAAGGCTGGGGGGCCTGAATGATGGTCCGGTTCTGAAGGGTCCTGGCCTGTGGATAGCGGTCCGGAAGAATGCCCTGCATCCCGAGATAGTCGATCTCGCCGGTTTCGAACTGCGTGAACATCACCGTCAGATCGGGAATATAGCGGATGATCGCATCCTCGATCTCCGCTTTGGGGAGATGGTAATGCGGATTGGCCTTCAGGCGGATCTCTTCGGACGGAATCCGTTCTCCCCACCGGAACGGCCCCGAACCGACAGGCGCGCGCGAAAACGCGGACACATCCGTTTCACCCTTCAGCAGATGCGAGGGCACGATCATCGCGCTTGCAAGCACAGCGTGGAACGGCGCGTAGGGTTCACGCATATGCCAGCTCAGCTCAAGCGGCCCGGTCTGCTCGACATGGTCGATCAGGTCGAAGCCGCTTCGGGTATAGGCCGGGAAGGCGGGGTCCCGAAGGGTCTGGAGCGTGAACAGCACGTCGCCTGCCGTAACAGGCTGCCCGTCATGCCAGAGCGCATCGCCCCTCAGCCGGATGCGCCAGGTCCTGCCATCCGGGGAAATGTCCCCGTTTTCAAGAGACGGAATGACCGTCACCAGATCCGGGATGAACGCGCCTTTGGCATTGATCCGCCAGAGCGGGCTGAACAGGTTCATCAGAACCCCGTCATCCACTTCGATATGCGGCAGAAGCGGATGAAAAACGGTCGGCTCCTGGGACAGCCCGACAATGACCTGCCTCTGGCTGGGCGGCGCGTCTCCCCCCGCCGCAACCGGGAGATCGGCGGCCACGGCCTGTCGCGGAGCCAGTGCCGCACGCGTCAGGTGCCCCAGAAACCCGGCCCCAAGGGTTAGGCTCTGGCGGCGGGAAAGCTGAAAAGAGCCTGCCATCCCTCAGAAACCGCCGATCAGCCGGATGGGCGTGCCGTCCGTAAAGCGGGAGAGGCGGAACGGCGTGGGGTCCACCACAGGCGTCGCCCCCGTCACCAGATCGGCGGTGAGCTGCCCGGCCCCCGGACCGATGCCGAACCCGTGCCCCGAATACCCGGTGGAAATGGTCAGCCCGGGCACTGAAGACAGCGTATCAATGACAGGCACGGCATCGGGAACCACATCAATCAGGCCGCCCCAGTGCTGCAGGACCGGAATATGCCCGACCGAAGGAAAGAACGCCTCCAGCTTCGCCACCATGGAGCGCGTCAGCTTGACGTTGGGACGCGGATCGAGAGTCCGGGTTTTCTCGAAAGCCGTGGGCATGTCGAGGTCCCACCGTGTCGGCGTCAGGAGTTCGGTCAGGAAGCGGTTGTCGAGACGGGGCGAGACAGCCTTGCGCTCGGCGCGGAAGGCCGGAAGATATTGCAGCCCGAGCCTGAACATGTCCGGCACGATCGGCACGCTCAGCCCGACGCTGGGCGCAATATTATAGCCCCCGTCATCGCGTTTACGGAAAGCCACGGAGCCCAGATACGCCGAAACATCCGGAAGTCCCTGAACGGGCGCCGTCCGGCAGACCGAGGACAGGACCTTCATCTGCGGCAGGGACACACCCAGATTGCCACAGAAAAGCCGGGACCACGCGCCGCCGGCCACGACCACCTGGCTCGTGCGGATATAGCCCAGCTCCGTCACCACACCGCAGATGCGCCCGCCCTCCTTGTCGATGCCGCGCACCGCGCAGTTCTGCACGATGCTCGCCCCCATCTCGCGTGCCGCCAGCGCAATGAGCGGGGCCGCGCGCTGCGGCTCGGCCCTGCCATCCGTGGGATTGTAAAGCGCGGACCTGAACGTCCCGACCAGACCGGGAAGGATGGTGCTGATCTCCCGCCCGCTCACCACACGGCTGCCGATCTGATAGGGCTGTGCGTCAGCGACGAATTTCTCGTGCCGCGCCTGATCCGCCGCCGTCTTCGCAACTGACAGCACACCACAGGCGGTAAATCCCGTGTCGATCTTTTTGTCGGAAAACTCCTTCCACAGCCGGAAGCTCTCCATCATCAGCGGCAGTTCGCGCGGATCGCGCCCATTGCGGCGCACCCATCCCCAGTTGCGGCTGGACTGCTCCCCGCCGACATGCCCCTTCTCGCACAGGACCACCGAAACGCCCCGTCTGGCGAGCGCATAGGCCGTGCTGACACCCACGATCCCGCCGCCAACAATGACGACATCCGCGCTCTCGGGAGGAAGCTGATCGGTGACGATGGCTTTGACTTCAGGTCCCATAACACTTGTCCTTTGCTGTCATGAACATTCAAACACCGCCCAGATGCAGCTCTGTCCGAAGACAGGCCGACTGATGCGCCGGGCCGACCTCGCTGAGGTCCGGCTGCCTGCTGAGACATTCGGACGTCATGTGAGCGCAGAGCGACGCAAAAACGCACCCCTCCGCCGCCCGTGAAACCTGTGAGGGCGCGGGCTCCGGCGGCAGCGGAGCGCCATGCCGGGGGGCTGCCGCGAGAAGCTGCGCCGTATAGGGATGGCGCGGACGGCGGAAGAGATCCGCCGTTCTGGCCACTTCCACCAGCACGCCGCGATACATCACGCCCACCCGGTCGGAGACCACGCCCACAACCGCAAGATCATGCCCGATAAACAGGACGGAAAGCCCCAGTCGGTCCCGCAGGTCCACGAACAGGTTGACCACCTGCGCCTGAACGCAGACATCCAGCGCAGATACGGCCTCATCGGCCACCAGAAGCTCCGGCTGCATCAAAAGCGCGCGCGCAATGCTCAGCCGCTGCCTTTGCCCGCCCGAAAACATGGCAGGCGTGCGGTTCAGGCTATCGGGCGACATCCCCACGAGCGCGAGCGTCTCGAGAATTTCCTGATCGTTGTCGATCCCGCGCAGCGCCAGTGGCGTCCTGAGAATGCGGCCGATCGTCTGTCGGGGATTCAGCGATGCCGAAGGGTCCTGAAAGATAAGCTGCATCTTGCGCCGCACAGCCCGCAGACGGGCCTGCGAATAGGCCGTGATATCCGTCCCCGACAGCACAACCTGCCCCGATGTCGCCTCCAGAAGACGCATGGCCATGCGCCCCACGGTCGTCTTCCCCGACCCCGACTCCCCCACAAGCCCCAGGATTTCGCCGCGTCCCACATCGAACGAGACATTCCTGACCGCATGCGTCTCCTTCACCGCGCCCAACAGACCCTTCCGCTGGACATAGGTTTTCGAAAGCCCGCGCACACTCAGAACAGCCGTGGTCATGGTGCAAGCTCCTCCCAGCGGGCACAGCGAACAGTATGGTTTGTCTCTCCGGGTCCTGCGATGGAAACAAGCGGCGGCATGGCAGCCAGACAGACCCCCTCCCGCACATCGTCGCAGCGGCTGGCAAAGCGGCAGGCCGTTCCTCTCTGCCCCGGCGAGGGCACCTGCCCACGCGGCGCTTCGAGATGTCCATATCCCCCCATGACTGCCTCAAGCCGTGGCGCGGCAGACAGCAGCGCCCGGCTGTAGGGCATGGCGGGTCGCCGAAAAAACACCTCCGCCGGAGCATCCTCCACCACCTGACCGGCATAGAGAACGATCACCCGATCGGCGATGGCGGATGCGACGGCCAGATTATGCGTGATGAACACCATGGCCATCCCCGTCTGGTCGCGCAGTCCCTTCAGAAGGCGCAGAACCTGCGCCTGTACCGTGACATCGAGCGCGGTCGTGGGTTCGTCCGCAAACAGCAGATCAGGCTCCGCCGCAATGGCCAGAGCGATCATGACACGCTGCCGCATCCCGCCGGAAAGCCGCTGGGGCAACAGCGTCAGACAGCCTTCCGGATCGACAATCCCGACCTGCTCCAGAAGGGCGATCGCCCGTGCGCGCAGGGCCGGCCCTTTCAGGGGCGTATGGGCCCTCAGAACCTCCCGGATCTGGCTTCCGATCGTCTGAAGAGGGTCCAGACTGGACAGGGGATCCTGAAAGATCATGGAAATCCGCCGTCCCCGCAAAGCCCGCATCTGGCGGGCAGGAAGACCGACAAGTTCGGTGTCCCCCCCGGCCCCCTGCGCGCCCGCCAGACAGGCCGAACCCCGGATGTCCGCATTCTCCAGCAGCCCCATGACCGCCAGGGAGCCGACACTTTTCCCCGACCCGCTCTCGCCAACAAGCGCCACGATCTCACCATGCCCGATCTCGAACGACAGATCGTCCACGATATCCGGGCCGCCGAAACTGACGGTGAGGTTACGAACGCTCAGGAGGGGAGAGGTCGTCTTCCGGGTCATGAGCCGCGCCTCGCTGGATCAATCGCATCCCGCAGCGCATCTCCCAGCAGATTGAACATGACAACCGTCAGAACAATCACCGCACCAGGGATGATGGCAAGCCAGGGATCGGATTCCAGATATTCCTGGGCATTGTTCAGCAGGTTTCCCCAGCTCGCATCAGGCGGCTGGATGCCGTATCCCAGATAGCTCACATAGGATTCCAGCAGGATGGCCCGGGCGATGTTGAGCGTCGCGCTGACGATGATGGCCGGAAGGATGTTGGGAAGGATTTCGCGGAACAGAACCTGAGCGTCTCCCGCCCCCATGGCGACCACGGCCGTCACATAATCCTGCTGCCGCACGATACGGGTCTGGGCCTGCGCGACGCGGGCAACTTCCATCCAGCTGACCAGCGTGATGATCCCGATGATCGTCCCGATCCCCGGATGCAGGACGGCCGCAAGCGTCAGCAGCAGAAACACCACCGGAAAACACAAAACGGTGTCGATCACGGTCGTGATCAGGAAGCGCGACAGACCGGCATGATACCCGGCAACGATCCCCACCGTCGTACCGATCAGGGTGCTGATCGCGGTCGAAACCACCCCGACCAGAAGCGAAACCCGCCCCCCCATCAGAACCCGGCTCAGAACATCCCGCCCTATTTCATCCGTCCCAAGAAGATGCCCGTCGCCCAGCGGCGGGAGGAAACGATGATAGAGATCGACATGCAGCTCTCCGAAAGGCAGAAGCCACGGGCCAATCGCGCACAGCACGATAATGGCAGGTACATAGAACGCAGGCACCATTCCGCGCGGATGGGACAGCAGGCGTCGCAGAACCGAAGGAAGCCGCATCGTCATGCCCTCAGCCTCGGATCGGCCGCATGATGCACCAGTTCCGCCAGCGTGCTGCTGAGCAGAACAAGAATGGCGCTGAACATCAGAACACCCATGACAACAGGATAGTCGCGGTACTGAAGACTATCGAGGAACAGACGCCCGATACCCGGCCAGCTGAACACCGTCTCCGTGACAAGCGCGCCGCTGAGCAGCGTCGGCAGATAGATCCCCGCCACCGGAATCATGGGCAGGAGCGCGCCCCGCAACAGGCGGTGCACGATGATGCGACCGGAAGACAGACCCAGGGCGCGTGCCGTCCGGATCTGGTCCTGCTTCAGGATTTCTCCGGCGAATGTGCGCATGTAACGGCTCCAGACGGGCACGGAAACCAGCCCGAGCGTCAGCGCCGGAAGCGCAAGATGCCTGAGATATCCGACCACAGACCGATCCCCCGGACTGCTGACATTCCCCGTCGGAAACCAGTGCAGGCGCACGGAAAAAACATAGATGAACACCAGCCCCAGCCAGAAGGTCGGAAGCGAGAACAGCACGATGGACACAACGGACGTCACATCGTCCAGAACCCGCCCGGACCGCAAAGCCCCCAGCAGCCCCATGCCCACCCCGAGCGTGAACGAGATCGCCAGCGCCGCCAGCCCGAGTTCCACGGTCGCGGCCAGATGCGAGACAATGATGCCCAGAACCGGGGCCTGATCCCGGAAAGAGCGCCCCCAGTCGCCCGTCATGATGCCGTACAGCCAGTGCAGGTACTGCCGCCACAAAGGCTGGTCGAGCCCCATGCCATGCGCGATCTGCGCCAGCCGCTCCGCCGTCATGCCGGGCGCGAGCGTGAACTGCGAGAGGGGATCACCCGGCGCGAGATGCAGCAGCACGAACCCCGCTATCGAGACCAGAAGCAGCAGCAGGAGTTTCAACCCGCCCAGCCGCAGGACATACAGGATGTTGCCACTACCCATGAAGCGTCACGGGAGCGCTGGAGGACGCGGCCGGAGCGGAAAAACGGCTGAACGCAAAGGCGGAAATATCCACTGCAGACACCTCGCCCTGAACAAGGGCGGCCATGATCTTTCCGGTGAGGGGCCCCAGACAGAACCCGTGCCCGGAAAATCCCCGCGCCATGACCAGCCCTTCCACGCCCGGAACATGGTCCAGAACCGGCAGCGCATCCGGGGTCTGATCGACAAGACCGCACCAGTACGCGTCGATCTCCGCGTCCCGAACGGCAGGGACGATATCCCCAAAGCTCTGAAGGGTTTCAAGCAGGCTGCCGACAGTCGGGGCAACGATCGGCCTGCCACGCTCTTCGCGCATCAGGCCGTCCCAGACTTTGATCCCGCTCGTAAAGCGGAACGCCCCATCCAGTTGCTGCCGCCCGGCACAGGCCGCATCGGAATTGCAGGCACTCGCAACGGACAGAACCTGCGAGAGCAGGGGCGGGAGGGGCCGTGTCCGCACAACCGTCACGTTCCTCACATCGACCGGAAGAGCGCAGCCGAACGGCGCCAGAAGGTCGTTGCCGCCAATGCCCGTCGCCAGCACGACACCGCCCGCCGGAATACTTCGCGAGGCCGTGCGCACGCCACAGATGCGACCGTTCCGCGTCTCCAAAGACAGCACAGCCTCACCAAAAAGGGTCTCAACGCCCAGCTGCCGGGCCGCGCTGACATAGGCATTCACCGTGGCGTCCGGGTCCGCATGTCCGTCCGTCGGGCACCATGTCGCACCGGCAATCGCGGGAGACAGGGCGGGGGCGATATCGCGAACGGCCTGTGCGTCCGAAAGAACCTCAACAAACAGGCCCGCCGCCTGACCCTCCTTCGCAATGACCTGCAAGGCAGGCAGATCTTCGGGGGTCAGACCAATCCGGAGATTACCCTTCTGGGTATAGCCGGTGGACGCTTCAAGCGCCTCATCCAGCCCCTGCCAGATTTTCACCGCTTCCATGGCCAGCGGCAGTTCGGCAGGATGACGCCCCGACTGCCGGACCCCGGCCAGCGTCCATCCACTGGCCATGGAGGCCGGTCCGTACTGATCCACAAGGGTGACGGACCGACCTGCTTTCGCAAGTTCCCAGGCCGTGGCCGCGCCACTGATTCCACATCCGATGACAACAACATCCGGCATTCGGCTTCTCCCGCCTGGTAAAGACGTTATTTCATGCTGTAATTGATTTGGAAGAAGTAGTATCCGCCATTGAATCCGATCTGCTGGACATCGAAATTATAGCGCTGCACTCCAAGGTAATTCGTGTTCTTCGGCACGATGGGCTGCTTGGCATTGAAAAGATTGTTGGCCCCCAGAGAAAGGCGCCATTGCGGCGAAACCTGGTAGCCTACAAGAATGTTCGTCTGCTGGTTCGCCCCGTTGTTGAAGGGAAGATAGACCGTGTTGGAATAGGCATAGGGGCCGGTCACATACTGCTGTTGCGAAACCACGTTGCCGTAATGGATTTCATGGATCGCGACCGACCATTTGCCCTTGCGCCACGTCCCGCCGATGATTTCCTTGCTGTGCGGCGTGTAGCTCGTGAGGAACCCGCGATAGAGCGCATTCAGCAGGGAATTTCCGTTTCCGTCCGTGGCCGTGCGGGTGATGACCGGGTCGTTGAGATTGATCGCAACATCCCAGTTGACGGTGCCAAACCTTCCGAAAGGCGTTTCGTAATTGGCGCTGATGTCCATACCGCGTGTGCGGGTATTGGCCGTATTGGCGAAATACTGTGCCGTCACATCCTCGGGGATCAACCCGCCCGGCAGGCCGAACCCACCGGCTTCCAGCGCATCAATGGCTGTCTGACCATTATAGACGCCTCCCAGCGTGATGCGGTTACGCAGGGAAATCTGATAGACATCCACACTGATATGCATGCGCGGAAGCGGATTGATCACGATCCCGGCGGAATAGTTCATGGACCGCTCGGGCCGCAGGGGACGCGAGCCCAGAAGCCGCGCGGCAGCTGAGGAAACGGGCAGAATTCCCGAAGCGCCAGTGGGGGAGACCCCCATGTTGGAATAATGCTCCTCGGCCAGCGTCGGAGCGCGGAACCCGTTGCTGATCGTCCCGCGCAGGCCGAACATCGGATTGATGTCGTAACGCATCGACGCCTTGCCGGTCTCGGTATTGCCGACATCCGTATAATGCTCGACGCGCCCGGCAAGATCGAGCTGCCACCCCTTCATCAGCTGTGTGGACAGATCCATATATCCCGCCGTTACGTCGCGGAAATTCTTGGACGCCGACATGGGGGAAAGACCATCATCGGCGGAAGGACCACCACCGTAATAAGACGCCGGCTCACCCGCACCCACCTGGTAGGTGTCGTAACGGTACTGCGCGCCCAGTGCGAAATTCAGCGGCCCCGCCAGAAGCGGAACATCGAAGCCCCGACGAATGCCCGCATCGGTCGTCCACTGCGTGTCATTGAAGGTCATCATGGGATAAAAACGGGTCGGCGTGTGACCTGTCGCCTTGTACAGATCGGGATTGACCGTATCGAACATGCCGACATCGGCCACGTTGCCGCCATAGGTCGTGCTGACATCCCAGTCCCAGCCGACGAACTTGCCCTTGAAACCGCCGGTGAAGCTGTAATCGTTCTGCGCCAGCGTGATCTGAGGCGAAAATCCGTTGGGATAGACTTCGGGCAGAACGGTCGGCAGACGATAGTTCTGGTAGCTTTCCCCGTTGACGTGCCCAAAGGACGCGAAGGAATAAGCCTGAATATTATCAGTAATATGATAGCCCATATTATAGGAAATCGTCTCGCGCATCTGACGCGGATTGCCCATGATATGGTTGTCGTAATCGCCCGTACGGTTGTCCCTGCCGCCACGGTCGGTGTGGTCCATGTATTTGTATTCGGCGCTCAGATCAAAGAAACCCCGTCCTTTTCCAAGGTCGGTGCCCCAGTTGAAAGATTCCCCTGACGTAAATCCGTCGCCCGCATAGTAACCGCCATTGATGGCCTGTGCCGTCAGGGCATGCGCGGAATGCTTGAGGATGATGTTGACCACACCCGCAATCGCATCGGACCCATACTGCGCTGCCGCACCATCCTGAAGAATTTCGATGTGATCCACCGCGGAGACGGGGATCATGTCGATATCGACGGGGATCGAACCCTGCTGCGGCCCGGTATAGTCGGTCATCACCGAAGTCGTATGACGGCGCTTGCCATTGACCAGAACCAGCGTCTGGTTGGGCGTCAGGCCCCGAAGCTGTATCGCATCCGTCATGTTCGAATTGCCGATATTCATGTTCGAACGCGTCATGGACGGCGCCATCTGGATCAGCGCATCCCGCAGATCGGCCTGTCCCGTCTGCTGCAACTGTTTCGCTGAAATCACGACGATGGGGCTGATACTCTTCTGGGCAGTCTGATGCGGATCACGCGTACCCGTTACAATGACCTGCTCATCCTCTTTGCTGGCAACCTCAACGGGCTTGCGCGCCGTTTTGAGAACCGAGGTCTTCGTGGTTCTGGTCGCCGGGGTCTCCGTCGTGGCCGGAGATGGGGCTGCGGCTGAAAATTCAGGCAGAATTCCTGCAAGACCGGTCATCAGAAGCGCCATCTTACGCGTTGTAAGAAGACGTTTTTTATCTATGCCGGGACCACAACACACTGACCTCATTGAACTTCCCTTTCGCGGAGTTCCTGATGCCTTCAGGAATTTCTCATAACGATTCCGATACGAGGTTGTTGAAATAGACTGACAGAATCAATCGTCTTGGATTAATCTTTCAAAGAATTCCAAATGGTGGAACGGCAGATGCGAAACGAATCGAAAAACGCAGTTCGCAAGGCAGCCTGTATCCTGAAAGCGCTGTCCTCTTCCGGTATAAGCGGGGAGGAACTGGGAAATCTGGCCACACTCTGCGAACTTCCAAAAGCCACCACACACCGGCTTCTGGCCTCCCTGATGCAGGAACATCTCGTCACCCGCGTCCCACAGACGAGACGTTATATTCTCGCACCAGCCGGACAGTTTCACCTGACGGAGGCACAGTTCCACCTGATCCACAGTCGCCGTCTGCGCCGCGTCATTGCGGGACTGCCCCTGCGGGAAAACGACGCCGCTTTCCTTCTCGCCCGCTCCAACGACTGCGCGATCTGCATCGACGCTTATTTTGGGGACGAAATAATACCCTCTCTGACGCAGGGTGTGGGCGGCCGGGTGCCACTGGGTTTCGGCCCCGGTGCCACCATGATCCTGGCAGGCTGCCCTGACGAAACCATCAACGGCGTCCTGCAGAAAAAAAGACCAAGGCGTCACTCCGAAATCCTGCTTGAAAATATCGCCCGCGCCAGAAGTGCCGGATACACGACGGATCAGGGCACCCTCATCAGCGGTGTCGGAGGCGTCGCGGTGTCGATCCCCCAGAGCAGCGTCGAGACGACGGGGCTGGTTCTGGGCGTGGCTTTCTCCATCAAGGGTCACCCGCCGGGCATTTGTGACAGTCTGGGAAAAATCCTTCTGGATGCAGTCCAGTCCTGACGATATTCCGGTTATGCGTCCCGCACCGGATGCGTTATGCTGCCTTCATGCGTTATACACTCCGCCAGTTAGAGTATTTTGTCGCCGCCGGAGAGGCAGGCTCGATCCGGCATGCGTCCGAGCGCCTCTCGATTTCGCAGCCTTCCATCTCGACGGCGATTTCCCATCTGGAACTCGAACTGAACGTCCAGCTCTTCATCCGCCACCACGCACAGGGCCTGTCCCTGACATCCGTGGGGCAGATCCTGATGGAAGAAGCCAAGCGCGTTCTGGGAATGGCTGAAAATCTCTATTCCCTGGCTGCGGAAACCACGGATCAGGTGAGGGGAACGCTCTCGGTCGGATCAATGGTCACGCTTGCGCCCATGATCATGCCTGAACTCGTCCACAGCTTCTGTACGCGCTACCCCGCCGCCGAAATCCGGCAGGTGGCGTCCAATCACGAATGGCTGGCCGAAAAACTCAAACAGGCTGAAATCGACATCGCCATTACCTACGACCTTCATCTTCCTACCGGGATCGAGTTCGTCCCTCTGGCGAGCCTTCCGCCCCATGTTCTCGTCAGCGAAAACCATCATCTGGCGCAGCGTTCGTCCGTGGATCTGGCCGAGCTTGCCGCCGAGCCGATGATCTTCCTCGACCTTCCCCTCAGCAGGCAGTATTTCAACGCCCTCTATCACCATGAGGGCCTGCAACCCAATATCTACGCCCGCTCCGCCGAACAGGAAGTGGTGCGGACCATGGTCGCCAACGGCTACGGCTATACGCTGGCAAATGTCCGCCCCTGTTCCGACATGGCCCTCGACGGCAAGAAGGTCGTCCGCGTGCGGCTGTCAGGCGATCACCGCCCGATGGTCATTGGCATGGCAACATGGCAGGGCGTCCGCAAATCGCGCCTGCTGGACCTTTTCGTCCATCACTGCCGTTCCTCGATTTCCGACACCGCAATCCCCGGCATGAAACCCCTGACCTAGACCCGGCCCCGATTACTCGGCGTAATCGGGTTCTTCACGATCGAGGATAAGCTTCATTTCCTCGAAATGCCTGATGGAAAAATCCCGGATCTTTTCCCAGTCCTGTGCCGTTCTCTCCGCCACGTCGTCCGACAGGATGGAAAGCTCACGTCCCGTGGAATAGGCGGTTACGAGGATCTGGCACGCGCGTTCGATCGTGTACATGTCGTCAAACGCTTCTCCAACCGTTTCCGCAACGATCAGCACGCCGTGATTGCCCATCATCAGCCGCGTTCTGTCTTTCAGAAGAGATGCCAGGCGCGCGCCTTCCGCCTCGCTGTCTGCCATGCCTCCATACTGGGTATCCACGGCAACCCGGTTGAAATACCGGGCCGTATTCTGGTCGATCGGTAAAATCGTGGGGTCACGCAGCGTGGAAATCGTCGTGCTGTAGACCGGATGCAGGTGCATCGCGACCTGTGCGGCCGGATTCAGACGATGCAACTGTCCGTGGATGGCCCATGCCGTCGGGTCCAGATCGCAGGACGCCAGACTGTCGGCATCGTTCGTATCGACCAGGATCAGGTCGCTCGCCCGGATCCGCGAGAAATGTCGCCATTTCGGGTTGATGAGAAACCGCGAACCGTCCGGCGAAACCGACATGCTGAAATGGTTTGCCACTGCCTCATGCATGCCAAGCCGGGCCGCAAGACGGAAGGCGGCAGCAAGATCAATCCGTGCTTTTTTCTCGTCATGCGCGGTCATGAAGGCGGTCCCTGAGCAAGATGGTCTGAAATATCGGTCTTCCTGATCTTCTAGAGAGTCGCCGATGGACGGCAAAGACGGATTTATCAAATTCATCCCCCCGTTTTTCCGATGCAGCACGCAGGAAAACTCTTAGGAAAAGACTAAGCAACGATAATCAATTCGATTGTTTCTCGAGGCATATCGTTTCCATAAAACAACGGAGAGGTCTTCCTGAGTTGTGGAAGAATTCTTCTGTCAGTCCAGTAGGAAATGTCCAGCATGACAACGGAAAACGTCGATACCCTCATCATTGGCGCGGGCCAGGCCGGCGTGGCGATGAGCGAACACCTGGGCAAAAGAGGGGTGCCACATCTCGCCGTGGAACGCGGAAACATTGCCCAGAGATGGCGTGCCGAACGCTGGGATTCCCTTGTCGCCAACGGCCCCGCCTGGCACGACCGTTTTCCGAACCGGACATTCGACAAAACAGCCCCCGACGGCTTTGCCCCGCGTGCCCAGATTGTCGACTATTTCGAATCCTACGCGACCCAGATCAACATGCCCATTCGCTGCGGCGTCGAAATACGTCATCTCCGAAAATCCCCGGACGGCATCGGATTTGAAGCGCAAACGGCAGACGGCACCATCAGGGCACAGAACGTTGTGGTTGCGACAGGGCCGTTCCAGAAACCATCCTTCCCCGACATCATTCCCGCCGAGTTCGATGTGCTTCAGATGCACTCGAACAGCTACAAAAATCCGCAGCAGATTGCCGATGGCGGTGTTCTGGTCATCGGGGCCGGCTCATCCGGCGCGCAGATAGCAGACGAACTGCGGGCTTCGGGGCGGGACGTCTGGCTGTCCGTCGGCCCGCATGACCGTCCGCCCCGCCGCTACCGCGGCCGCGATTTCGTCTGGTGGCTCGGCGTTCTGGGATTGTGGGACATGAAAGTCCCCAGCCCCGATACGGAACACGTCACCATCGCCGTCAGCGGCGCTCATGGCGGCCACACCGTCGATTTCCGTGACCTCGCCGCCAGCGGCATGACCCTGCTGGGCCGGACCGAGAGCTTCGAGAACGGCTGCCTGCATTTCGCTCAGGACCTTCGGAAGAATATCGAAGGCGGCGACGCCAACTACCTGTCGATGCTCGACGCCGCAGATGCCTATGTCACGGCAAACGGGCTGGACCTCCCCGAAGAGCCCGAAGCCCGCAACATCGGCGCCCTCCCGGCCTGCGCCACAGACCCGATCCTGAGCCTCGACCTGAAAGCAGCCGGGATCAAAACCGTCATCTGGGCCACCGGCTACAAGTTCGATTTCAGCTGGATCGACATCGACGTCCTCGATGCCCGTGGCGCCCCCCGCCACGACCGTGGCGTCTCCGTTGTGTCGGGCCTCTATTTCCTGGGGCTGGCCTGGCTGTCGCGGCGCGCTTCTCCGTTCATTTGGGGCGTATGGCACGATGCGGACTATCTCGGAGAGCATATCGCAGACCGCCGCCTGGCTCTGGCAGGCTGACGGCGGAGGCGCCCGGTGTCCGTTTCCGAAATCGAGAGCATCCTCTCGTCGCTCATCGGCTTTCCCAGCGTCTGCGGGCTGCCGAACGGAGACATCATAGAGTGGATCGAGGCGCATCTTCTGGCCTCCGGCGCGCGGGTACGCTGCATCCCCGGAGACACCTCCAACGGTGTTCCGGGGCGCTATAGCCTGTTCGCCACGATTGGCCCAAAGACGGCAGGCGGCATCGTCCTGTCCGCCCATGCGGACGTGGTGCCGGTCACCGGCCAGAACTGGTCGTCGGACCCGTTCGTCCTCACACGGCGCGAAGACCGGCTGTATGGCCGGGGCAGCAGCGACATGAAAGGCTTCCTGGCCTGTATGCTGAACCTCGCCCGCAAGGCTGGCGCGGAGGGTGCGCCGCCGCTCAAACGCCCGCTTTACCTCGCCATCTCCCATGACGAAGAGCTCGGCTGCCTCGGGGTCCGCTCCCTGATCGCAGGCATCCGCGAAGACGACGAATTCGACGATCAGGGTGCGCTCGGCTGCATCGTCGGCGAGCCGACGGGGATGCAGGTCGCCCTCGCCCATAAAGGGAAAATCGCGTTCGAAATCATCTGCCACGGACAGGCTGCCCATTCTGCAAACCCGTTCCTAGGCAAAAGCGCCATCACTCTCGCAGGCGACATGATTGCCGCCCTTTCGCGGTTGCAGGAGCATATCCGCCAGACCGAACGGCACGACACACGCTTTGGCGTTCCGTTCTCCACCGTGCAGGCAGGCCTGATTTCCGGTGGAGCGGCGCTGAACATCGTCCCGGACCTGTGTACGATCACAGCCGAACTGCGCCTTCTGCCCGGCTATGAAGGCGCGCCCTATCTGGCCTGGCTGGAAGACGCCGCCCGTCAGGCCACGGAAAAACTCGGCGGCGGCGAGATCGAACTGCGGATCACGAATGCCTATCCCGGCCTGAACGCCACCGCCTCGAGCGACATCTGCTCTCTTGCCCTGCACGAAGCCGGGCAAAATCAGGTCGGCGTCATTGATTTCGGCACTGAAGCGGGGCTTCTGGGCGAACAGCTTGGACTAGACTGCATCGTCTGCGGCCCCGGTTCCATCGCGCGCGCCCACAAGGCCGACGAATACATTACCCTGCCCGAATTGGCCGACGCAGAACGCTTCCTTGACGGGGTGCTCGACCACCTCAGACGATGAGCCACCCAGACGCCGCGCGTTTCATGAAAGACACCGCCCATGACCTTTTCCATTATCGCCCGCTGTGAACGCACCGGCCAGTTCGGGATGGCGGTTTCGTCGTCCTCTCCCGCCGTCGCCAGCCGCTGCGCCTTCGCCAGAGCCGGTGTCGGCGTCGTCGCCACCCAGAACATCACCGATCCCCGCCTCGGTCCCGCCGGGCTGGACCTGCTGGAGCGGGGCGCAACGGCAGCGGAATGCCGGGACATTCTGGTCCGCGGCAACGCTTTTGCGGCGTTCCGACAGCTCGTCGTCCTCGACCGCATCGGCAGCACCGCACTCTGGGCCGGAGAGCAGGTTCTGGGCTGTCACGCCGAGATTGCCGGAACCAATGTCGCCGCCGCAGGCAACATGCTGGCCAGCACGAACGTCCCGGCTCTCATGAAGGACGCCTTCAACGCCTCCAGCCCGTCGCTGGAGCTGGCCGAACGGCTGATGCTCGCCATGGAAGCCGGTCTCGCAGCAGGCGGGGAAGCCGGTCCGGTCCACTCCGCCGGGCTGATCGTCGTGGAAGAGCAGAGCTGGCCGCTGGTGGACCTGCGTGTGGACTGGAGCGACGCCCCGCTCGTCGATCTGCGGAGCCTGTGGACGCTCTGGCAGCCCCAGATGCGCGACTACGTCACACGCGGCCTCAACCCGCTTTCCGCACCTTCATACGGTGTGCCTGGGGACCGTTAAGGCCCCCCATTTTTCTCAGGCGACGTCCTGCAGAATCATCCGCGCCGCCTTCGCCCCGATCATCATGCTCGGGGCGCTGGTGTTGCCGCTGATGAGCGTCGGCATGATCGACGCATCCGCCACCCGCAGCCCCGAAATCCCGCGTACCGTCAGGCGCGGCGTCACAACCGCATCGTCATCCACGCCCATGCGGCATGTCCCGGCAGGATGAAAGACCGTAGCTGCACTCCGCCGCAGATACTCCAGGATCTGGGCGTTGTCCGCCACGGCCTCGCCGGGCGCGACTTCCGTGCCACGGGTTCCGTCAAAGGCCCCCTGCGCCAGAATGTGCCGCGCGGCGCGGATGCCTTCGCACAGAACGTCCAGATCGTGCGGGTCTGATGCGAAACTGAAATCAATGACCGGCTGGTTTGAGCCATCCGTCGCCAGCCGGATGCTGCCCCGGCTTTTGGGCCGCAGAACACAGGTATGGATCGCAATCCCATGCCCCCATTCAAACAGCCGCCCGCGCGGACTGCGATAGCCGGGCACGAAATGAAACTGGATATCCGGCACGCCATCGCGGGCAAGGGACGTACGCGCAAATCCCCCGGCTTCGACATAATTCGTGGTCAGCCACCCCTTGCGCCCGAACAGGAACCGGAGCGGAGACATCAGCACGGACGGCAGCGACCGGCCGGAAAATCCCAGTGTCCGATGATCGTTCGAGCGCACCGTGACCAGCCCGTCCAGATGATCCTGAAGGTTCTGGCCCACGCCCGGCAGGTGATGCACCGGCGAAATCCCCGCCGCGATCAGATCCGCGCTGCGCCCGATCCCGGACGCCATCAGGATCTGCGGAGAGCCGATCGCCCCCGCACACAGCACGATTTCCCGCTCCGCCCGCAGCAGTCGGGCCGTGCCGTCCTGAACGACCACGACGCCCCGCGCCACCCGGTCCTCGATCACCAGATTGCGGACCTGAACGCCCGACATCAGGCTGAAATTCGGCCGCTTCAGGATCGGATGAACAAACGCCCGATACGCACTCAGCCGATAGCCGTTGCGCTGGGTCACGTCATACAGGCCCACGCCTTCCAGCGTCGCACCGTTGAAATCGGTATTCTCCGGCAACCCCGCGCTGACACCGGCCTGAACAAAACGTCGCGACAGCGGATTGACGTCGCGCGGCGTCGTGACATCCAGCTCGCCCCTGAAGCCGTGATACGCCGGATCAAGCTGCCGGTGACAGTGTTCGAGGTCCCGGAACTCGCGCAGAACGTCGTCCCATCCCCAGCCCGCACAGCCCAGAGCCTGCCAGTGGTCGTAATCCGTGCGGTCGCCCCGGATATAGATCATGCTGTTGAGCGTGGTGGACCCGCCCAGCGCCTTGCCACGCGGCACATGAATGCGCCGCCCCGCCAGATGCTCCTGCGGGGTTGAGTGGAACTGATAGGCGAAGCGCCGGCTTTTGTAGAGCGTTATCGTCCCCGCCGGAACGCGGATTCGCGGCGTATGGTCGCCGCCCCCCGCCTCCACGAGACAGACGCTGAAACGCCCGTCAGCGCTGAGACGGTTGGCAACCACGCATCCCGCAGAACCAGCGCCCACGACGATGAAATCGAAAGAGCGGGACAGATCGTTCTGCATGATCCTCAGAACCCTGTGGAAACGGTCGCAAGACAGGCAAAGGACGGCGCCACATAATAGCTGGACGTCCCCGCAACCGGCCCCGTGCTGTAAACGCCCGACAGGTAGTGGCTGTCGCCCAGATTGACGATGTTCAGGCGGATGCTCGGCTTCTTGAAAAACCCGATGTCATGCGTGCGCGCACCCAGCATCATATCCACCTGCTTGTGGCCCGGAATGCGCTCGTCATTCATGAACGTGCCGTATTCCTTGTCGACATATTTCATCGACACGCTGCCGAAGAACGTTCCGTCATCATACTGAACGCCAATCGCCGCCATCCAGCGCGGCGCGGAGGTCGCGATCTTGCCCTTCGTGGCATAGGTCACACCGCCCATCGTGATGTTGTTGTCGTTGGTCGCATAAAGATATTCCGCCGACACATACGGAGAGAAGTGATGCCAGGGCGTAAAGCCCAGCTCCGCATCCACACCCCGCGACGTCATCCCACCCGCATCGAGGAAGTACGGAACGGCATTGATGTACTGGTTGATGGCGTGGTGAACGAAGTTGTAGTTGAACAGCGTCACCGACCCCATGACCCAGTTGTTGTGATACCGCGCGCCCAGTTCCTCGGCGATGCTGTATTCGTCCTTCAGATGCGTGTTCGCCGTCTGGTAAAGGCTCGCATCATACGGGCTGTTATACTGGTTGTAGAACGCAGACCCCATCGGCACGCGGAAGCTCGTCGTCGCATTGGCGAAAAGCTGGATGTTGTCATTCACCTTGTAGCTGATCGACATGCGCGGCAGCGGCTCGGCCGAGTTGTAGCCGACGGCATACTGCGGACCGGGCTGCTGGAGCGTCCCGTTACGCGCGGTCATGACTTCCTTGAACCCGACATTGATATGCAGCCGGTCATTGAGCAGCCGCACCTCGTCCCCGACATACAGCCCGACCATCTGCGTGATCGTATGATACCGCCAGCCATTCAGAACGGTCCCGTCCGTTAGCTTGAGCAGGGAGCTTGAAACATTCCCCGCTTCATCCAGCCCGGAGAACGGCTCGCTCACATTCATGTCGCTGTACCCGTACCACGCACCAGCCACCAGATGATTGATGCCGGAATCGTAATGCAGGGCCGCATTCAGCCCGGTATAGCTCTCGCGTCCATACCAGTCCCATTTCGCGGCGACATTGCCATCCTGGGAATAGGTGTTGCCCGCAAGCTGGCCATTGATGGGCTGCGTGCCGTCATAATAGGTGCCACTCGTCGGGATCGTATAGACGCCCAGCGGGTAATTGCCCGACCCGTGATAGAAATAGGGCGTAATATCCAGCGAAAGCTTGTGCGTCAGTGCGAGATGGGACTGACTGCTCAGGAAATAATCCGTCCAGTTCGTCTGGAACCCCTTGTAATAGTTGGAATCGCCAAACTTGTAGGTGCCGTCCAGATTGATCCCGCCGCCAAGCCCGCTCTTGTTCCAGGCAGCCAGAGAAGGTGTGCTGTACCAGGCCGTGTTCTCGTTGTTGTACGTGAAAGACAGGGACGTATAGCTCTCCGGCGCCCAGTCCTTGATCGCCTTGAAATCCATATGCCGGCGCAGGTTCCGCCCCGGCCCACGCCAAGCCCGGCTGGTCAGGTTCGAAAACGACGCAAACGCCCGCAGCCCCGTATGCCCGATCTCCCCGGTATCATACCGCAGAAACTGCCGGTTCATCTGATGCGACCCATAGCTCACATCCACCTGTCCCGAACGCGTATATTCCGGGTTGCGGATCCGCACATTCATCGTGCCACCCGCAGAATAAACGGTCGGAATTTCAATATCCGGCGCGCCCTGCTGAAGCTGGACACTCTCCATGTTCTCGCTGTCCACCCATTCCGAGGAATTGGGAGTGTAGTTGTCCGGGTCGTTCATCGGCGCGCCTTCGAAGATATAGCCGATTTCCTGCTGGTTGAGGCCGCGGACGCTGACGGAGGACTGGTCGGTGACGCCGAAGGGGTCTCCCATGGCGACGTTGGCGCCGGGGGAGAGGGTGACGAGGGCCAGGGTGTTGGAGGCCGGGGACTGTTTGGCAATGAATTCGTGCGACACGGTGCTGACGGAGCGGGCCGCGGTTTCGCGTTTGATCAGGCCGCCGCCCGGTCTGTGGCGGCTGACGGAGACGTTGATCGTTTCTCCGGGGCCGGTGTTGTCCACGGCAGTGCGTTTTGGGCGCGCCGGGGCTGGGGCGGGCGTTGCAGCATGGGGCTGGGTGCTATGGGCGGGGATGTGGTGTTTTCCCGGGGCCGCAAAGGCTGTTTTCGTGCCTCCTCCCAGCAGGAGAATTGTCGAGGAGAGAAGCAAACAATGGCGTGAAAACAGGGATTTCGTCTGCATGGCGGTACCTCGGCATGAATGGCCCGTGCGGCGCGGGACGTGCGTTAGGGAGGAGGGCTTGAGGTGTGTGGTCAGCCGGGGATGACGGCGATGACGTCCACTTCGATCAGCCATTCCGGCCGGGCGAGGGCGACGACGACCAGTCCCGTGAAGACGGGAAAGACCCCTTTGAGGTGCTGCCCCAGGACGCGGTAGGTGGCTTCGCGGTAGCGGATGTCGGTGAGGTAGACCGTGACCTTGCAGATATGGGAGAGGTCGGAGCCGGATTCCTTGAGGAGAAGGGTGATGTTTTCCATGACCTTGTGGGCCTGTCCGACCGGGTCGCCGACGCAGACGTTTTCACGCGTGTCGAGATCCTGCGGGACCTGTCCGCGGACATAGACGGTGTTGCCTGCGACGACGGCCTGACAGAGATCGTTGTCGAGGGCCTGTTCGGGGTAGGTGTCCTTCGTATTGAAGGGGCGGATTCGGGTGTGGACGGGCATGGAACTGTTTCCTCAAACTCTTCGCATCTCATGCGGGGTTTGGTGCGATAGAGGAATGGTCGCAATTCGGTGCGATGAGTTAAAGAACGGATGTATGGGGAAGCGCTTCGGAAAAACCGAAGAAGGCGTCCGCAGGCCGATGGAGCGTCAGTTCCGGTTGCGGGACAGGGCCAGATAAAGGCCGCCGGGGACGAGAATTCCGATGATCCATGAGACGTCGATACCGCCAAGGGCGCGGGCGAGCGGGCCGGTATAGAGGCCGTTTGACAGGAACGGAATCTGGACGATGACGCCGATGGCGTAGCACAGCAGGGCCGGGCGGTTGGCGCGGCCGTAGACGCCGCCGTCGTGTCGGAACAGGGAAGGAATATCGTAGGCCCCGTGCCGGACTAAATAATAATCAACGAGGTTGATGGCCGTCCACGGAGACAGGACGGCGAGGAGCAGCGCGATGACGTTGTCGAGGATTTCCAGCACGTTTCCGGTCAGATTGATCGTGATGACGGCGCAACACAGGCACAATGTGAGCGCGGCGAAGGCGCGGGAGCGGCTGGTCGGGGTCCAGTTGGGGCGGAATGTCTGGAGGAAGGTCAGGGACGAGAGGGCGGCGCAGTAGATCTGCATGGTGCAGCTCACCAGCGTCGAGACCATGATGACCGCGAACAGGGCCATGGGCAGCAGCGGGGACCAGGGCCTGACGGCGTCGTACATGGTTCCCGAAAAGCCGGTGCTGCCGAGATAGGAGCCGATGAAAGTCGGGAATGCGGTGCCGATGACGCTGCCGGTCAGGCAGACGAGAAACGCCGTGCGCTCTCCGGTCGCGGAGGGGAGGTAGCGGGTGTAATCGGAAACATAGGGGGCGTAGGCGATCTGCCACAGGACGCCGAGCGACAGGGCCGTCAGGAAGTCGTGGGGTGTGGGGGACTGCCAGAACGGCTGGGCGAGATGGCCGCCGGATGCGGACATATAGGCGAAGGCCAGCAGGACGAACGTAATGGCGGCGACGGGAATGAAGCCGGAGATGAAGCGCTCGATCACGTCATGACCGATTGCGCAGAGGGCGCCGATGACGAGGACGGAAATCCAGATGGGAAGCTGGCTGACGGAAGGGCCGAAGACCTGCACGATCTGTTCGCGGCTGATGGCGAAAAAGGTCGCGGTGAAGCCGACATACATCAGGATGATGATGGCAATGATCAGCAGGCTGCCGGTGGAGCCGAACTGACCGCGGGTCTGCTGCATCTGCGGGATGCCGAGATGGGGACCCTGTGCGGCGTGGAGGGCCATGAAGATTCCGCCCAGCAGGTTGCCCGAGAGAATGGCGAGGAGGGACCAGCCGAGGGAGAGGTGGCAGATGGTCGGGTACAGCAGGCCGGTCATGACGGCCATGATGTTCTGGTTGGCGCCGATCCAGACCATCAGCAGCGACCAGGCGTTGCCGTGGCGGCGGTCTTCGGGGATGGGAAAGATCGTTTCGTTTTCAACGGCAAACGCCGATGTTGCGGTTTCCTGAACGGTCTTGTTGTGGGACGGGTTCATGAAGGCAGGATCTTTCCCGTTTTCTGGTTCAGAGATCGTTCCACTCTGGCATTGTACTGGACGGGTCGATAGTCCCCAGAAAGCGTGAGATTACGTCCGCGCTTTCGGGTTCTGCCCCGCACATCAGGGCGATGGCCAGACCGGTCAGGGAGGAGGCGGGCGTGTGGCGGCTTTTGGGGTTTTCTTCCGACCGGGCGCAGAGATCCATGACGAGGGTGGGGCAGCAGAACAGGCCGGAGCGGATTGTTTCGCGCCAGTTGTCGGGAAGTGCATCCCGCTGCGCCAGACCTTCGAGCAGGGGGCGCCACAGGAGGCGGGCCTTGTCCTGAAGGAAGGTCTGTCGCAGGGGCGGGAGCGACCAGTTTGTCGTGACGAACGCCGTTCCGTTGCTGATCCGGATTTCGGGGCGGGTTTTCAGCTCTGCGGAATGATAGAGCCAGTCCGCATGGGCGAAAATGTTGTGAAACGTGGCCTTGATTTCGGCCAGCAGGGCCGGGATGTGGCGTCCGGCGAAAGCGGGGTCGAACAGGGTGAGGCTGGTGGTGTCTGGGTTGAACCAGACATTTGCGTTATGGGCGTCTCCGTGAGCCACCACGCCGCCGCTTTGGGCCAGTGCCTCGGGAGACAGGTTTTTCAGCGCGTTGTGAAAGCAGTCTTTCAGGGTGCGGTCGTAGCGGATGCCGTCGATCACCCAGTGCAGTTCGAGAAGCTCGTGGCCGCTCAGGGTTGCGTCCGGGAATGTGAAAGTCCGTTCGGGAGCGAAGAATTTCGTTGCGCGGCTGCCGAGCGTGCCGGGCGGTTGATCCGGGGTGGTGAGGCGATGGTGAAAGAGCTGATGGATGGGTTCGTCCGCGCTCTGTTGGCCGGTGATCGGGTGCCATGAGCGCAGGTAGAGCGTGGCGCTCAGCGCGTCCAGGTCCTGCTGGGCATGTCTGAGGGCCGGGGCATCCGCGCCGGGCAGGGGCGTGTCACCGTCAGCGGCGCGGGCGGCATCGGCGAGTTTCGGGATGGTTTTGAGCGGGTAGAGCAGGATCTGCCGCCCGACACGGCGGCAGACATGGGCGGGCATATCGACCGGAAATCCGGCTTCGAGCAGGATTTCGCCCCTGTAGAATTCCTGAAGGACGGAGTCTTCGTTTTCTTCATGGTGGAATTTGAAGAAAAAGCGTTCTCCGGTGTCACGGGTCATGAACCCGTTGACGGAGTTCAGGCTGTAATCGTCTGCGCCGAGTGTGACGTCCGTGATGTGGAAGCCGAATTCTTCCGCGATCATGCGCGACAGGAGGTCTGCAGCCAGAGCGGGGTTTCCGCTCCGGGCCGCGGCGAGGATGCCTGCCGCGTTGACGGGGCCGGTGCTGGCGGGTGTGTTGCTGGCCGCTTCGGGGTTCATCGGGGTTGGATCTTCGGCATGGGGCGGGCCGAGGAGACGGCGCGGGCATGGCCTGAGAAGTTTTCGTACCGGGCGAAACGTTCCGCATGGCGTGCGGCTTCGGGGTACGCTTCGGGCGAGACGCGTGCGAAGGACATGCGCTTCATGAAGTCATGGACCGAGAGCGGGGAGTGGGTGCGGGCGGCGCGGTTCGTGGGGAGCACGGCGTTCGGGCCGAGGACGTAGTTGCACAGTGTGACGGGCGAGGCCGTGCCGAGGAGGACTTCGCCTGCGTTGCGGATGCGGCCGAGATCCGCCATTGGATCGACCGTCAGGATTTCGAGATGTTCGGGTGCGTAGGCGTTTGTGAAATCGACGGCGGCGCTGAAGTCTTTGGTCAGGATGACGCCGCCATGGGCGCCGCCCAGAACGGTGCGGGAGAAATCGGCGCGTTTGGGGTCCATTTCGGCCCAGTGTGCGGGCAGGGCGGCGATGACGCCTTCGGCCACGCGGCGGCTGCTGGTGACGAGCCAGGCGGAGGAATCCGGGCCGTGTTCGGACTCGATGATGAGGTCCAGCGCGGCCAGAACCGGATCGACGCTGTCATCGGTCAGGATGATGCTTTCGCTGGGGCCTGCGGGGATGCCGGGGTCGATCCGGTCGGACAGCAGGCGCTTGGCGGCGACGACATACGGGCTGCCGGGGCCGACGATCTTGGCGCAGGCGGGCACGGTTTCCGTACCGAAGGCTACGGCAGCGACGGCCTGTGCGCCGCCGCATTTATAGACTTCCTCGACCCCGATGAGGCGGGCGGCCACGAGGGTTCCGGCGTCGACAGTGCCGTCGGGGGAGGGCGGTGTGACGATGATCAGGCGCGGGACGCCGGCCACTTTTCCGGGGATGGTCGTCATGTTCACGACGCTGGGGAAGCTGCCCTTGCCGCGCGGGACGTAACAGGCCACGGAGTCTATGGGGATGTTGCGGTCTCCGGCCCAGATGCCGGGCTGGACCTCGATCATCCAGCTTTCTTCCGGCTTCTGGGCTTCGTGAAAGCGACGGATGTTCCGGATGCCGTATTTGATGGATTCGAGAACGTCGGGCTCGATGCTGGCGAAGGCGGCGTCGAACTCTTCCGGCGTGGCCCGGATGCTCATTTCGGGGGCGGTCACCCCGTCGAAAGCCTGTGCGAAATGACGCAGGGCGGCGTCGCCTTCGGTGCGGACGCGCTCGATGATCGGTTTGACGCGCTCGAAGAAGACCGACAGGTCGCTCTCTGTGCGTTGCAGCAGGGCTTCGGGGATTGTCCCGGTCTGGGTCAGATCATGGAAGGTGATGTTTTCAGACATCGGGTCTCTCTTTTCGGGTCGGAGGGTTGGAAGGATCAGAGCGCGGCGAGTGTTCCGCCGTCCACGTACAGGACCTGTCCGGTGATGTAGGCGGAGGCTGTGGAGCAGAGGAATTGCAGGGGGCCTGCGAGGTCGTCAGGCAGGCCGAAGCGTGCGAGGGGGATGCCCGCCAGCATCTTTTCGCGCCATGCGTCGTTGCGGAAGAACGTGTCGGTCATGTCCGTATGGAAGTAGCCGGGCGCCAGGGCGTTGACGCGGATGCCCCGAGGCGCCCATTCGACGGCGAGGCTGCGTGTCAGGCCGAGGATACCGGATTTGGAGGCGCTGTAGGGGACGGCTTTTGCGACGCCCGCTGCCGAGGTGAGGGAGGCGAGGTTGATGATGCTGCCTCCGTCCGGCATCAGGCGGGCGGCCTGCTGGGCCACGAAGAACGGCCCTTTCAGGTTGGTGTCCAGAAGGCGGTCCCACAGGGCTTCATCCACGTCGTCGCAGGCGCGGAGGGTTTCGTCGCCCGCATTGTTGACGAGGATGTCGAGCGCTCGGGTTTCGCGGGCGATCCGGGAGAAAGCCTTGCGGATCGTGTCGAGGTTGCTGACATCCATGACAAGCGGATGCACGGTCAGGCCGTCGGAGAGGGCCTCGGAGCGGGCTGCCTCGAGGGTGTCGGCGTTGCGTCCGGAGATCCAGACGTTCGCGCCGCAGCGGGCGAGGTGGAGGGCCATGGCTTTCCCCAGGCCGCGCCCGCCGCCGGTGATGAGGGCTGCTTTGCCTGCCAGCGAGAAGAGGGGGGAGATGTCTACCATGTTCCGTCCGTACCGTTGGGGGCGATCAGGGTTTTCAGGCGGTTTTCCGCGCCTGAGAGCAGATGGGTATAGAGGGCCGGCAGATCGGTGAGGGCTGCGGCCGGAGTGATCAGACGGTCGAGAAACGGAACGAGGCCGGGGAGACGCTGGATGGCCTCGGGCATTTCGTCTGCGAAAGCGCTGACGCCCCGGATGTCGAGTTCCCGTTCCACGATCAGGTTGAGGTCGATCCGGGGTGTGTGATGGAAAATGCCGGCCAGCACGAGCCTGCCGCCGGGAGCGAGGCGCTGGCAGGCCATTTCCACAACGGGGGCGGCGCCGGTGGCGTCGAGAATAAACGCGGGGCCTTCCGGGCCGAACAGGGTGTTCCAGTCTTCTGCGTCCGGAGGGAGGGGAAGGGTGCCGATGGTTTGGGCGAGGAGTGTCTGGCGCCCGATGTTGCGTTCAAGCAGATGGACGTCATGGCCATGCTGCCGAAGCAGGAGGGCGGCCAGCCCGCCGATCGTACCGCCGCCGCAGATGACGACCGGAGAACCGGGTGTCGGGGCGAGGCGGTTGACGGCGTGGAGGGAGACGGAGAGCGGTTCGACGAGGGCCCCGTATCTCAGGGGAAGTGTGTCGGGGAAAGGCAGGACCTGAGTGGCTGGCAAAATGACGTCCTGTGCAAAGCCACCGTCGCAGCTTTCTCCGACGAAGCTGAGGTTCCGGCACAGGTTTTTCCGGCCGGAGCGGCAGGACTGGCAGGTTCCGCAGCCGACCCTTGAATCCGCGATGACGGGTGTGCCGACTGTCAGTGAACCGCAATTGCCGCTGGTCTGGGTGATGGTTCCGGAAAATTCGTGGCCCGGTGTGACGGGACAGCGGGAAAGCCACTGCCCGGTCTGGAAATTGTGCAGGTCGGACCCGCAGATCCCCGCTGCTTCGACCCGGATGCGGACACAGCCGTCCGGCAGGTCCTGCGATATCGGGACAGGGAGAACCTGAATGTCTCCGATGCCGGAAAAACGGGCAGCAAGCACGAGATTTTTCCTTTCCCATCAGACTGAGGCCGGGCCTCGTTTCTCTTTCCGGTATAGATATGATGAAGCCGGAATGAAAAGACTGATCGAGAGGAACTGCGCGTAGCTTTTTCCGGGGTAGGGCTTCAGGAAATATACACCAGAAACACATTACCAATACGGAAAAATGTATGTTTTATAATGATCTGATATTGCAATGGAGCGTGGCAGTATCAGCATCTTTCCGCATGGCGGATTGACTGGCAGAAGGACGGAGAGTGGCACGATGGAGACCATTGGCACACTGGAAACAGAGACGATTTACCCCATTTCTCCGGATCGCCGTCATGGGAGTGCCAGGGACCTGTTTACGGTCTGGTTCGGGCCGAACCTCATGATGCTGACGGTCGTGACCGGAGCGCTGGCGACGACGGTTTTCGGGCTGTCTCTGGTTCCTGCGCTGCTAGCGCTTCTGGCAGGCAACCTGGTGGGCGGCATTTTCATGGCGCTGCATGCGGCTCAGGGGCCACGGCTCGGTGTGCCGCAGATGATCCAGACGCGGGGGCAGTTCGGGCTGTTCGGGGCGGTTCCGGTGACGGCGGTGATCGTGCTGATGTATGTCGGGTTTGCGGCCTCGAACCTTGTTCTGGGGGCGGAGGGGCTTCAGTCCTGTTTTCCGGGTCTGGGACGGTTTCCGGCCATTCTGATCATCCAGATCCTGTCCATTGTTCCTGCCATTCTCGGGTATCATGTGATCCATGTTGCGGCGCGTCTTCTGACGCTGCTGTGTGGTGCGGCCGTGCTGGTCTGTCTGTGGCAGGTCATGGGCGTGCACCCGGCGGTGCATGATGTTGTGGCGCCGTCATGGGGCGGCACGGGTATTCTGCGCACCCTGTCGCTGGCGGCTTTGTGGCAGATTGCCTATGCGCCTTATGTTTCGGATTCGTCGCGATATCTTCCGGTGGGGCCGAAAAGCGAAAAATATGCGTTTCTGGCGTGTTTTTCGGGGTCCGTTTCGGGGTCGATGCTGGCCATGGGGCTGGGAGCTGCGATCGGGATCGTGGCGGGTGGGGCGCATGTCATTCAGGCGCTTACGGCGATCCTGGGCGTAACGGCGGTGCCGGTTCTGCTGGCGCTGTCCATCGGCATTGCGGTGGCGAATGCCATGAATGTCTATTGCGGGGCGCTCTCGACGCTGACCGTGGCGCAGACGTTCACGCCGGACCGTCATTACGGCAAAGGCGCGCGGCTTGTGGTGACGGTGGGGCTGCTGTCGCTGGCTTTTGGCATGGCCACGCTCATGGCCGACCAGTTCATGACGGCTTACAGCGAGTTCCTGGAGCTTCTGATGTCGGTCATGATCCCGTGGACGGCGATTAACCTGACGGATTATTATATTCTCCATCATGGAGACTATGACGTCGCTTCTTTTTTCAAGAAAGATGGCGGAATTTACGGGTATTATAACACGCCAGCCCTGATCTGTTACGGGGTTGGGGTTGCGGTACAGATTCCGTTTCTGGCGACGAATCTTTATACGGGAAGCATGGCCAGAATGCTGGGGGGCGTGGATGTTTCCTGGGTGGTGAGCCTCATTCTGACGCCGGTAATCTATATTGTTGCGGAGCGGACGTTCCGGCGGAAAGTTCTGCCTGCGGGAGAGCGGGCATGACGCTTTTGTACAATGCGCGGATTGCGCTGCCGGGCCATGAGCGGTTTGAAGGCGCGGTTCTTCTGCGCGATGGGCGGATTGCGGCGATTGGTGAGCGTCAGGCGTTGCTCGACGGCTGCGGGGCGGATGTGGAGCAGGTGGATCTGGGGGGCGCGTGTGTCCTTCCGGGGTTTGTGGACAGCCATCTTCATCTGTTGATGGGGGCGGAATATCTGTCGAATATCGGCCTGCGGGACGCCAGAACGATGGCGGAAGTCGTGGGGCGGGTGGAGGCGTTCGCCGCCGCGCATCCGGAGCGGGAATGGCTTGTGGGGCTGGAATGGAGCTACGGCTATCCGGATCTGCCGCCGGAAGGTTTTGACCGTGCGATGCTCGATGCGGTGGTGCCGGACCGGCCGGTTTTTCTGAGGTCCGGCATGGCGCATGCGGCCTGGGCCAACAGCAGGGCGCTCGAACTTGCGGGCATTGATGTGTCAACGCCGGACCCGGTGGGCGGGGAAATCGTGCGCCGTCCGGATGGGTCTCCGACGGGGTGGCTCAAGGAAGAGGCGGGCAAGCTGGTCGGGGCGCATGTGGTGCCCATGGATGAGGCGCTGGTTCGGGACGGGCTTGAGCGCGTTCTGGAGGAAATGGCGCGTTGCGGGATCACGCGGGTTGAGAGCGCGGCCTATGATGAAGGGCTGTTTCCGGCGCTTGCGGAGATGGAAGCCTCCGGCGCGCTGACCTGTCGGGTCGGGGTGATGGTCGAGATGCCGCCGCCGGAGCTTTCGGAAAAGCGGCTGGCCGAGATCGGGGAGCTGCGTCGGCGGTATCATTCGCCGATGCTGAGTCTGGACGGGGTAAAGTTCTTTCTGGATGGCGTTCTGGAATCGCACACGGCCAGCATGCCGCAGGGTTATGCGGACCGGCCGGACGAGACGGGAACGCTGGTCTGGAAGCCTGAGGCCTATCACTCCGCTGTGCGGCGTGTGTCCGAGGCGGGGTTTCAGATCTGGACGCATGCGATCGGCAGTGGGGCGATCCGGCTTGCGCTGGATGCCTATGCGCAGGTTCCCGAAGCGACGCGCTCTCTGCGGCATCGCGTCGAGCATGTGGAAATTCCGTTTGCTGGGGATATTCCCCGGTTCAAAGAGCTGGGTGCGGTTGCCTGTCTTCAGCCTGTGATGGTTGCGCCGTCCGATGAATGGATGGGGATGAACGGGGTGTGGGCGCAGCGGGTGCGCGAGAGCGAGCAGGAGCGGGCGTTTCCGAACCGGTCGCTTCTGGATGCGGGCAGTGTCGTGGCGTTCGGGACGGACTGGCCGATCGTGTCGCTGTCGCCGCTGCGGGGGATCGGCAAGGCCGTGACCCGCCGGAGCCTTGCGGGAGGCGCGGCGTTCGTTCCGCAGCAGGCCATCAGCGTTGACGAGGCGCTGTATGCCTATACGGCGGCGGGGGCTTTTGCCTGTCATCGTGAGGGGCAGGAAGGCAGCATCGAGGTCGGAAAACTGGCGGATCTGGTGGTTCTGGATGCAGATCCGGCTGATGTGCCGCCCGAGCGGATTTCGGAAATTTCGGTTCTGATGACCGTTCTTGGGGGGCGGGTCGTTTATGACGCGCGTTGATGACGGTGTCTTTTCCGGTGTTGCGGCGTCCGCGCGGCGGCGTCTTCCCCGACTGTTTGCGGATTATGTCGATGGGGGCGCGCATGGGGAATGGACCATGGCGCGGAACCGCGAGGCTTTCCGCGAATGGGGGATCGTGCCGCGGGGGCTGAAGAACGTCGAGACCGTGGATGCGGGTGTGCGCTGTTTCGGGCAGGAGTGGGCAGCGCCCTTCATGCTCGCACCGGTCGGTTTTGCGGGGATGCTGCATCCGGACCGCGAAGTGGGCGCCGCGCGTGCTGCGCTGCGCTGCGGGGTGGGGATGGCCGTTTCCACCTTTTCCATTGATCCGATGGAAGCGGTTGCGAAAGTGGGGGGCGCGCCGCTTGCGCAGATCTATGTTTTCCGGGACCGGGGTCTGACGCGGGACATGCTGGCCCGTGCGACGCAATGCGGCATGGACGGCATTATCGTGACGATTGATACGGCTATTACGCCCGTGCGGGAGCGGGATGTGCGGAATGGATTCCGCCATCTTTCGCGGCCCACGCTGATGCAGATGGCGGGGATGATGGCCCATCCGCGCTGGTGTCTGGGCATGGCGGGGCGTGGGACGCCGGCGATCGGAAATCTGGCCGCCTATACCTCGGCGCACGGTATCATGGGGCAGGCCAAGGACATGGCCGCGCAGATTGATCCCACGCTCGACAGGGCCGGGCTTGAATGGCTCCGGAGCGAATGGAAGGGGCGGCTTGTTGTGAAGGGCGTCATGCACCCGGAAGACGCAGGGAACGCCATTGCGGCGGGTGCGGATGGGGTGATCGTCTCCAATCATGGTGGACGGCAGATGGACCCGTCTCCGGCGACGCTGGATGTTCTGCCGCAGATTGTGGACGCCGTTGAGGGCAGGGGCGATGTCGTTCTCGACAGTGGCATTCGCCGGGGCGGGGACGTTGTGACGGCGCTGGCGCTGGGGGCGACGGCCGTTTCCATCGGGCGTCCGTGGGCCTGGGCGCTGGCCGCGGGCGGTGAGGTCTCCGTGGAGAAAGCCATCCGCGCGCTGTCTCAGGAAGTGGTGGATATTCTGGGGCTGGCCGGTCTTGAAGACATCGCCGCCCTGCGCCGGCGCGGGCCGCAGGCTCTGTGGAAATTATAGTCCGACATGTCCGGGCCTGAGGGTCCGCAGGATGTCTGAAGACGGAAGAGAGCAGACCGGATGACGAAAAATACCGAGTTTTATACGAAGCGTGCTGCCGAACTGTCGTTGCGCAATGATTGCTGGATTGACGGGCGGTTTGTTCCGGCTCTTTCGGGGCAGCGGTTCGAGACCGTCAATCCGGCGACGGGCGCTGTTCTGACGCAGGTGGCGCGGGGCGATGCCGGGGATATCGACCGGGCCGTTGTCAGCGGGCGGGCCGCCTTTGAAAGTGCTGTCTGGTCTGGTCTGACACCGGCGGAGCGCAAGGCCGTTCTGCTGCGCTGGGCGCAGCTTGTGCGGGACAATCTTGAAGAACTGGCCCTTCTGGACACGCTGGATGTGGGCAAGCCGATTTCCGATACGCTCACGATTGATGTGCCGGGTGCTGCGGCTATTCTGCAATGGCATGCCGAGGCCATCGACAAGCTGTATGACGAGATTGCGCCGACGGGCGGGCGGGATCTTGCGATGGTGCGCCGGGTTCCGCTCGGGGTTGTGGGTGTGGTGGTGCCGTGGAATTTTCCGCTGGATCTGGCGATCTGGAAAATTGCACCGGCTCTGGCCGTGGGCAACTCGGTTGTGCTCAAGCCTGCCGAGCAGTCTCCGTTGTCCGCGCTGCGCCTGGCGGAGCTTGGGTCTGAAGCCGGTCTGCCAGCGGGTGTGCTGAATGTCGTGACGGGGTTCGGGCATGAGGCCGGGCGCGCTCTGGGGCTGCATCCGGATGTGGACTGTCTGGCTTTTACCGGTTCGACGGAGATCGGAAAGCTCTTTCAGGGCTATGCCGGTGAGAGCAACATGAAGCAGGTCTGGCCGGAAACGGGTGGGAAGAGTCCGTGTCTGGTGTTTCCCGATGCCGATCTGGAGGCAGCGGCTGACAAGGCGGCCTGGGGGATTTTCTTCAATCAGGGGCAGGTCTGTTCGGCGAATTCGCGTCTGCTGGTGCATGAAACGATTGCGCAGGACATGATCGGGCGGCTGAAGGCCAGGGCCGAGGCTCTTGTGCCCGGTAATCCGCTGGACCCGTCCACGCGGCTGGGTCCGATGGCGACGGTGGAGCATGCGGACCGTGTTGCCGGGTTCATTGAAGCCGGACGTCAGAGCGGCACGCTTGTGACGGGGGGCGGGCAACTGACCCATGGGGCATCGCGGGCCTATATCCAGCCGACGGTTTTTGCGGATGTTGCGTCGGACGCCACGATTGTGCGCGAGGAGATTTTCGGGCCTGTTCTGGTTGTCCAGACGTTCCGGGACGAGGATGAGGCGGTGGCTCTGGCCAATGATACGCCTTACGGTCTGGCGGCGTCCGTCTGGACCCGGGATATTACGCGGGCTTTGAGCGTTTCGGACAGGCTGAATGCGGGAACGGTGTCGGTTAATACCGTTGATGCGCTGTCTCCGATGACGCCGTTTGGGGGCATGAAGCAGTCCGGTTTCGGACGTGATCTTTCACTTCACAGTTTTGATAAATATTCCGCTCTGAAGACGGTCTGGATCAAATACTGAACCATTCGGGCGCGTGTTGGGGCTTTGCGGAGAAATCTTATGGTAACGCTTGCAATCAGTGCAGAAGGGCCGGGTGTCTGGGAGAACTGGCGGAATGCTTTTTGTGAGGTGGCGCCCGGTATCCGGACGGTGTCGTGGTTCGATCCGGCGTTTGATCCGTCCAAAGCTGATTATGCGCTGGTCTGGGACCCGGCTCCTGGAGAAATGGCGAAAATGCAGCATATGCGCGCCATTTTCTGTAGTGGGGCGGGGGTGAACCATCTGGTGGGTCGGGAAGATTTTCCGAAGGATGTCATGCTGGTCCGCATGGGCGGAGACCAGACGGCGGTTCTGATGGCGGATTATGTGCTGTGGGCGATTGTTTCGCTGCTGCGTGATGCGCGGACCTGGGCGTTGCAGCAGGAGAAGAAAATCTGGCGTCGCAATCTTGAATATCGCACGAGTGCGGAGACCACGATCGGGATTCTGGGATATGGCAATCTGGGGTCGGCTGTGGCGCGACGCCTGTCAAAGGCCGGGTTTCAGGTTTCGGCCTGGTGTCGCCGGGTGCGGCCGATTGAGGATATTCCTCTGTATTTCGGAGAGGACGGCAAGGTCGATTTTCTGGGAAAGACGGATATTCTGGTCAATCTTTTGCCCAGTACGCCGCAGACGCACGGTCTGATTGATGCGGAGTTTCTGTCCCATCTGAAGCCGGGAGGCAGTCTGATCAATGTGGGGCGCGGCGAGCAGGTGGTGGCGGAAGACCTGATTTCCGCTCTGGACAGCGGGCGGATGCTGGGGGCTGTGCTGGATGTCTTTGCGCAGGAGCCACTGCCGCAGGATGCTGTTTTCTGGGAGCACCCGAAGGTTTTCGTGACCCCCCATGTCGCTGCGGAGGCGTCCTGTAAAATGCAGGCGGCTTATGTTGCCGGGGCTATCGGGGAGATCGAGGCGGGGAAGACCCCCGCCCTGACTTATCACCCTGACTGGGGATATTGAGAACGCCTCCCTTCAGGGTTTTGAAAGGTCGTGCATGACCTCCGTGATGCTTGCGCGGAGGATGTCTCCAATTCTGGCGATCTGCTCTTCCGACAGGATCAGCGGGGGGGACAGGATCAGGATATGTCCCAACGGGCGGGCGACGAGGCCTTTTTCCTGAGCCTTGCGCGCGACCAGCATGCCAATGTTGAGCTTGGCATCGAAGAGGGCTTTGCTGGTCCTGTCCCTGACGAATTCTATGCCCATCATGAAGTGGCTGCCGCGGACTTCGCCGACGATGTCGAGATCTTCCAGCGCGCGCAATGTGTTTTCAAACAGCTTGCCGGTGACGCGTACCCGTTCCGGGATCTGTTCGGCTTCCATCAGGGCGATATTCGCCAGACCAGCGGCAGCGGCGGCCGGATGGCCGGCATAGGTCATGCCGTGGGTGAAGACGCCGTCCGGGCCGGACACCACGTCGTAGATTTCGTCGGTCATGATCGTGGCGGCGAGGGGCTGATAGCCGGAGGTGACGCCTTTTGCGATGGTGATCATGTCCGGCTGGGTATCGAAAACCGCTTCGGAAGCGAAGAAATGTCCGAGACGTCCGAACGCCGTGACGACTTCATCGGCTACAAACTTGATATCGTATTCCCGACAGACGTCCTGAACGCGTCGGTGGTATCCTTTGGGCGGAACGATAACGCCGCCAGCGCCCATGATGGGTTCACCAATGAAACAGGCGATGTTTTCGGGGCCGAGGCGTTCGATTTCATGGCGCAGGTCGGCGATGAGCAGATCTGTGAAGTCCGCCTCCGTCATCCCGTCGCCTTCGCGCCAGTAATGCGGTTTTTTCAGGTGATGGACGATCCCTTCGGCTTTTGACCAGCCTTTGGAATAAGCGGGGGTGGTCATTGCGATGGAGAGATAGGTCGAGCCGTGATAGGCGCCGTGGCGGCTCAGGACGAGTTTCTTTTCTGGTTTGCCCAGACGCTCGTAATAATGATGCAGGATGCGCACGGCGCCGTCATTGGCGTCCGATCCCGAAGTGGAAAAATGGACCCGGTTCAGGTTACCAGGCGCCAGTTCCGCCAGTTTTCTGGCCAGGGCGGCGGCTGTGGGGTGGGTGAAGGTGTAGAAGGTGGAATAGAAATCCAGCGTCGAGAGCTGGCTGGAGATGGCGTCAATGATTTCGGGGCGTCCGTGACCCACGTTGACGCACCATAAACCCCCAATTCCGTCAATCAGGTCCTGACCGTTGCTGTCGCGGACCATGGCGCCTTTTGCCGCAACGATTGCGGTGCGGGCATGGGGTTTTTTCAGACCGTCGAGGTCGGCCCAGGATTGGACGAGATGGGTATCTGCCGCGAGAATGTCGTCGGTGGTGTGGGGCAGTGCAGGCGGCATGTTCAGGTCCTCCATCCATAGGGGCTGTGCGGGGTGCAGCTTCTGATGTGTGATGGTAGGGTCTGTGTGGATGGGACGTATATTGCCCTGAAGGGGTATAGAAGGGTGTTTTGTCAGCAGGAACAGCAGCTTGGTGCGGTGATTTCGGCGCTGATGACGCCTGCGTTCGAGCAGCGGCTTGTGGCATGGTTTGAGAGCTGTGTTCCGATTGATAACCTGACGATCCTTGCCTATGGGGGGGAAGGGCGGCCGAGATGTCTGTTGACCCATTCAAAGGAAAAAAGCGTCCACGCCCGTTTTGACAGTGCGTATTGCACGGGGATCTATCTGCTTGATCCGTTTTTTGTCGTGGACAGGGCCGGGGCGCCTTCGGGGCTGTATCGTCTTGAGGATATTGTTCCCGATCATTTTGCCGCGTCGGATTATTACCTGAAATATTACCGCGATACGCATATTCTGGATGAGATGACGTATCTGGTCCGGATATCGGCGGATGTTTCCATTCATATCTGTCTGGGGCGGGATACGAGTTCGGGAGAGACATTCGTTGCGGCGGAGTGGGAGAAGGCTCTGGTCATTCAGCCTGTTGTAGCGGCGCTTGCGGGGCGGCACTGGTCGGGGCTTGAAGCTGCGCAGACCGCAAATGCGCAGGATGCCATGGCGGAGTTCCGCGAGCAGTTTGAAAAGACGTATGGCATCGTGCTGACGGCGCGGCAGTCACAGACGGCTTTGCTGATTTTGCGGGGGCATTCCTCCCGTTCGATTGCAAGGCTGATGGGGGTGAGCGTGCAGACGGTGAAGGTGTTTCGCAAGCAGATCCATACGCGCTGTGCCATTTCCTCGCAGGCGGAGCTTTTTGCGATGATGATGCCTATTCTGGTCAGGCTGGGTGAGCAGTAACGCTCCGGTTAGTAGACGAAGGGCAGGCAGGCGTATCTCCGGCCGGATGTAACGGGCTGGACGGCATGCAGGAGCGCGCAGGAAAATACGACGGCTCCGCCAGCATTGGGACGGAATGTCTGTGGCCCGAATTCGGGGAAAATCAGTTCTCCGCCCATGTAGTCGTCATTGAGGGTGAGGGAGACGGCGAACTGGCGGTGGGCGGAACTGGGGACGGTATTGTCGCGATGGGCGTCGAAAAAGCCTTTATCGGTGGCGTCGTAGGAGCTGACGAGCATTCTGTCCATTTGTGTCGCCGTGAAGCGGAAAGCCCGGAAAATCTCGGGGACGACGCGGCGGATGATGCGGTTTTGCAGCGCTGTGACGATGCCCCGGTCGCGCAGGGGCGTGTCCCGCCGGCGTTTGAAATCCGGGGCGACGGTGCGGACCGGATGTCCTGCGGCATTGGAGGTCAGGATGGGAGAGGGCTGGGGATTGTGGGTGTCGTGATACCGGATCAGGTCCTGACAGAAGGCCGGTTCCAGAACGTGATCCAGCATGAGGACCGGCGCAGGCATGCTGCGCTGCGGGGCGGTGGCTTTCTGGAGTAACGTCGCGAAAAGCGTTTCTTCCAGACCGGGGCGGTGGAGCTGCGTGTGGACGACATGCATCATCGGGTCGAGTTCTATCCAGCCCGGTGGCGCGTTTTCAGCAATTCCGAACGTCCGGTGGCAGATGCGGTCGGTATCGTAAAGGAAACAGACCGATCTGAGATCGGACCGGTTTTTGAGGACGTCCGTGTCGGCCCTGTCGAGGGTGACGCCCAGAAACAGGCAGTCTCTGCGATTCAGGACATCCGGATGGTGGGAAAGGCGCTGGAGGACGCTTTTGACCGCAGGATTGGTCGAAGAATCAAAGAAAAAGAGCAGGATTCTGCGTCCGCCCACCATGTCAAAGGACAGGGCCCCGGAACTGGTGCTGGCTTTCTGTACGAAGGGCGGGATGGGGTCGCCGGTTTCAGCCGTGGTCCAGGACATGCGCGCTCTCGGGAAGGGGCAGATGTGGCGAGCATGCCCAAGAGGGACGCTCATCGCAAGGAGGATTTGCCTATACAATTTTACAGGGGAGAAAGGGTAGGTCTCTGCGAATCTTGTGAAGGGGATTTTTCTCTGAAATTCTGTTTATAAAAAAATGAGTTAAATCAATTAGTTAATGACTTTTCTTTTTTGAGAAGTGTGGTCGACGAGCCTGATTGTGTGTTCCTGAGGGCTGGTGGGAAGGTTTTTGCTGGGCGGTGTGGAGCGGGTTGAAAGAATTTTTCGGAGGGAAGCGAGTTTTTTTCTAAGGCATTGGTATATTGGAATTATTTTTATGGATCTTTGGGAATTTTAGACATGTCTTTGTCATATCGGTGTAAAATGGAGGTTGCATATGCAACCAGACATGACATTGTGACTTCGATACGAAATGATTCCGAGCAGGTACCATGCCAATCGCAAAACGCCGTCGTGCTTGTGTAGCCCTTTCCACCATGACGTTTCTGGCGTCGACCTCTCTGGCTGGAGCCGCGTCGGCAACACATGCGCGTTCGCGGTTGCAGGCGCATGCCGCCGGGGCACCGGTGAAGCGGAAGTCTCATTCTGTCAGTGCGCGGGGGCCGGAGGTTATTTCCGTGCATGCGGCGGGTGAGGACGGGGCGTATGGCAAGGTCCGGCACATTGCGGGCGGGGGGCTGATGGCCGTTCAGACGGGCGGCGACATGCGCAGTACCGTGACTTCGGAATATATCAACAAGCAGGCGTCGACGACGACGGCCTATCAGGCTGTTTCGCTGGCGCCGGGTGCCAATCTTTCCCAGAGTGATCCTTACGGTTTTGCGGCCAATTCGATGCTGAGCGTGCGCGGGTTGGGGGGCAACGAGATCGGGCAGGTCTGGGAAGGCATGCCGGTCAACGATATCGAGACCTATAACGGCTATCCGACATACTGGGCGGATGGTGAAGATATTGATTCCGTCAGTCTGACGCAGGGGTCTTCGTCCATCACGGCGCCTGTGGTCAATGCTTCGGGCGGCCAGGTTACGACGCTGATGCGCGATCCGTCTCACAAGATGGGCGGACTGGTCGATTACAGTTACGGCACGCTGAACCTTCAGCGGTTCTTCGGACGTTTCGATACTGGGGATATCGGGAATACGGGTCTTTCGGCCTATGTGTCGTTTTCCAACGGAACGGCCAAGAATTCCCTCGGACCGGGGCGGCAGATGCGCCGGCATATCGACTTCGGCTTCAAGAAGGAATTTGCAAACGGCGACCGGATGAAGCTGGTCGGGTCGTATGTTGACATGAACTACATGTACAATCCGAACCCGACGCTTGCCGACTGGCAGACTTCGGGACGGAGTTATGCATGGAACGGGACATTTACGCCCGGAAGCTCGGATTACTGGCGGCAGAACCGCTGGAAATGGGAGCAGATCATGATGAGTCTGCCCTCCGACTTTACGCTTCCGGGGAAGGTGAAGCTCAATGTGACGCCTTATTTCCTGTATGCGATGCAGAATTCTCCGGCGTCTTCCACGCTGTCGTCTGACGGCAACTATTACGGAACGGAACCTGTTTCCGTGACCATTCCGGATGCCCAGGCGTCGGGCGGGAGTGTGAGAAGCGATTACGTGGGCGTGCAGTCCGTAGGCGGGTTCAACGCGTCCCTGTCCCGTCAGTTCGGGGTGCAGAAAGTGACGCTGGGATACTGGTATCAGTATAGCGTTGATGATCTGTCGATGCCGTTTTCGTCGGTCGATGCTTCAGGCAATCCGGCTTCGGCCTGGAGCCTGCGGAACGTGACCATGAGCAATGGTCAGCCGTATCTGGCGGAGAAGGAGCATACCGTCACGCAGACGAATGCGCTCTACTTGCAGGATGAGATTTCGCTTCTCAATGATCGGCTGAAGATTGTGGGTGGCATCAAGACGCTGATGATGAGCAAGGCCGGGACCAATGGTCTGCCGGGCACGCAGTATCATGTCGGGGCCAATAACTTCCAGCCGCTGCCGCGCGTTTCGGCGACGTACAAGATTGATTCCCACAATCAGGTCTTCATCAATGCCAGCACCAATACATTGATGCCGATTGATGACACCCTGTACAATTCCTATTCGGGTGGGGCTATTTCAACGCAGGGCAATCCGGGGATCAAGCCTGAATATTCGATTTCCGAAGAGCTGGGATATCGCTATCAGGACCGGATCATTCATGCCAGTCTGGCCCTGTTCAACTACAACTTCACAAACAGGCAGGTGTCCAGCCTGCGTTACGTCAATAACGTTCCGGTCTATTCGACGATCAACGGCGGCGGACAGACGTCGCGCGGTGTGGATTTCGAAGCAGGGCTGATGCCGTTTCATGGCTTTTCGCCTTATGTGTCTGTCGAATATCTTCATGCGACGATCGACAACAATATTCAGGTCGGAAACGATTATCTGCCGACGGCAGGGAAGACGGCGGTTCGCAGTCCGTCGTTTCAGGGATCTTTCGGTCTTGTCTATGACTACAAGAATTTCTTCGGAACGTTCTCGTTCAAATACACCGGCTCGCAGTATTCGACCTTTATGAACGATGAAAAAATGCCCGCTTACAAGACGTTCAACCTGTCTCTGGGGTATCGTCTGCCGAGCGTCGGTTTTGTCAAACATCCGGAAATCCGGGTCGCGTTCATCAACCTGACGGATGAGAAAGTCCTGTCCGGTATTGCGTCGCCGCAGCTGAATGCCCAGACCACCCGTGGCATTTACGGGACATCCATTGATGGAAGCTCCCCCGGATATTACATCGCGCCGCGATTTACGACGGCGATGACCGTGGCTGCGGGCTTCTGAACTTTTCCAAACCTCTTTCTGTTTTTCTGAAAATGGAGACCTTACTCATGGTCAATTCTCCTTCCGTGTCGTCCCGTCTGTCGAATGATCGTGTGATCCGTGCCGACCATGGCTCCGAGATCAGTGCGAAGTCGTGGCAGACCGAAGCGGCCATGCGGATGCTGATGAACAATCTCGATCCGGAAGTCGCGGAGAAGCCGTCGGAGCTTGTGGTTTATGGCGGGATTGGAAGGGCTGCGCGGAACTGGGACTGCTATGACCGGATCGTGGAAGCCCTGCGAGAGCTGGAGGATGAAGAGACGCTGATCGTTCAGTCCGGCAAGCCGGTTGGTGTGTTCCGGACGCATGCCAATGCGCCGCGTGTTCTGATTGCGAATTCCAATCTCGTGCCGCACTGGGCGACCTGGGAGAAGTTCAACGAGCTCGATCGGGCGGGGCTGATGATGTACGGCCAGATGACGGCCGGGTCCTGGATCTATATCGGAAGTCAGGGGATTGTTCAGGGGACGTATGAGACGTTCGTTGAGATGGGGCGCCAGTATTACGGTGGCGACCTCAAGGGCCGCTGGATTCTGACGGGTGGTCTGGGGGGTATGAGCGGTGCGCAGCCGCTGGCCGCCGTGATGGCCGGAGCGTCCATGCTGGCGGTGGAATGTGAGCCGTCGCGCATTCAGAAGCGTCTGGAGACGGGCTATCTGGACCGGCAGGTGCAGGATCTGGATGAGGCGTTGCAGATCATTCATGAGGCCTGCGCGAAGGGCGAGGCGGTTTCCGTGGGGCTTCTGGGCAATGCGGCTGAAGTCTTCCCGGAGCTGGTGCGCCGTGGCATCCGTCCGGATGGTGTGACGGACCAGACATCCGCGCATGATCCGCTGAATGGATATCTCCCGGCTGGATGGTCGCTGGAGAAGGCCGAGAAGCTGCGGATTACGGACCCGGCGGCGGTTGAGAAAGCGGCGCGGGAGTCCATGCGGCTTCAGGTCGAGGCAATGGTAGAGTTCCATCGGATGGGGGTGCCGACCTTCGATTACGGCAACAACATCCGCCAGATGGCGCTGGAAGAAGGGCTGGAAGATGCCTTTGCGTTTCCGGGATTTGTACCGGCCTATATCCGCCCGCTGTTCTGCCGGGGGATCGGTCCGTTCCGCTGGGCGGCGCTGTCAGGCGATCCGGAGGACATCTACAAGACCGATGCGAAGGTCAAGGAACTGCTGCCGGACGACAAGCATCTGCACAACTGGCTGGATATGGCACGGGAGAAAATCCAGTTCCAGGGTCTGCCGTCCCGGATCTGCTGGGTGGGGCTCGGGGACCGTCACCGGCTGGGTCTGGCGTTTAACGAGATGGTGGCCAAGGGTGAGCTGAAGGCGCCGATTGTGATCGGACGGGATCATCTGGACAGTGGGTCGGTGGCCAGTCCCAATCGTGAAACGGAGGCCATGCGGGATGGATCGGACGCTGTTTCCGACTGGCCGTTGCTGAATGCTCTGCTCAATACCGCTTCGGGTGCGACCTGGGTATCACTGCATCATGGCGGTGGTGTCGGGATGGGATTCTCCCAGCATTCGGGCATGGTCATTGTCGCAGATGGCACAGAGGATGCCGCAGCCCGTTTGGGGCGTGTGCTGTGGAATGATCCGGCCACGGGCGTGATGCGGCATGCTGATGCCGGCTACGACATTGCTGTTTCCTGTGCGCATGAAAAGGGCTTGAACCTGCCCATGATTACGAACAAGGAATGAGGTCTCAGAGGCGCATTCTTCGGGAATGCGCCTTTTTTTGATTATGACAGGATAACTGCGATCATCATGACAGGGATACAGGCGACCCGTTATCTTCCGGGGCGGCAGCTTCTGCTGCTGTCTCTGGGGCTCAGCATCTGCTCCGGGTGTGCGTATCTCGGTTCGTCCGTGATGCCCTTTCAGATTGATGCACTGATGTCAGGGCTGCATCAGTCCGCCAGTCGGGCGGGGATGTTCGGCTTTTTCGAAATCATTTCCTTTGCGGTTTTCATGGTGGTGCTGTCCCGTCTGACGGGGCGCGTTTCGGTGGTCATGACGGCGTTTCTGGGTGCGGGGCTGGCGGTTCTGTCGTCTCTGCTGACGGCGACAGGCCTGTCTTCTTCGGCATGGACGTGGGGCTGTGCGCTTCTGTTTGGTCTGGGCGAGGCGCTGCTGGGGCGGTCCTATGTCTGTGCGGCGTCGGCGAGTGAAAACCCTGACCGGATGTATGCCATTTCCAATGGCGGGGGGCTGATCGTTCTGGTGGCGGTGATCGACGCCATCCCTTACGCCACGCGCAGTTTTGGCGAACTGGGGGTTTTTGTCGGGATCGCGGTTATTGTTGCGGTGATTGCGCCGTTCATGGCAACACTGCGCCATGCGCCCCCATTGCCGGTCCGGCAGAGTACGGAAAAGATGCGTCTGACGCGTGGCGGGGTGGCGCTGCTGTTTATCTGGGTGGGGTCGTCTCTGGGATCGAGCATGGCGTGGTCCTTTGCCGAGCGGGTCGGGCGGGCCATTCATCTGTCAGTTGATTATATCGTTTTTCTCTCGACGGTGGGTATCGTGTCCAGCGTTCTGGTCAGTTTCATTGTCGGCGCGCTGGCGCAGCGGCTGCGGCGGGAGATCATTCTGCCGCTGACGCTGGTGGGAACGGGCGTGGGCGGGTTGCTGGCGTGTTGCGCGTGGGATTCCTGGAGCTATACGGCGGGCGTCATCATCTACTGGAACTGTTCCATGCTGTCTTATGCGTGGCTGCTGGGAAGTGCAGCTGCGCTGGATCATACGGGTCGGGTCGGGACGTTCTGCGGCGGCATGGACCGTATGGGATATGCCCTGGGGGCACCGCTTGGGGGGCTGATTGTTGATCATGCCTCTTTCACGATGCTTGGCATTGCCGGGTGTGTGGCCTGTGTGGTCAGCCTTCCGTTCGGGCTGCCTGTTCTCCTCAGGGAGATCCGGGCGTCCGGCACGGAGGGTCGGCCTGCATCAGGGCTTCAAGTCGGGTGATATCGTCCGCTAGCGGGTGGTCTTCCTCGTAAAGGGGCAGGACGGCCCGCACGCTGTTGTAAAGCTCCAGCGTTCGGGGGGCGATTTTTCCGGTGAGGCCGGCGAGGTCCACGGCCTGACAGAGGGCCAGAAGTTCGATCGCGAGAATGGATCGCGTATTGGCGACAACGTCCCGTGCCTTGAGAGCCGCTGGTGTGGCGTGGACAAGAATGTCTTCCTGAAGACCTGAGGTAATGCCGCCATCCAGACTGGCGGGGAGGGCGTTGCGGCGGTTGGTGCTGACAAGCGAGGCCGCCGTGTATTGCGCGATCATGAAGCCGCTTCCCGTGCCGGAATCGCTCGACAGGAACGCCGGGAACGGGCTGAGCAGGGGGTTGACCATGCGGTCCAGACGGCGTTCGGAGACGGCGCCCAGAGAGGCCAGCGCGATGGCGGCTTCGTCCATGACGCGGGCGATGCTGGCGCCGACGGCATGGGCTTCGGAGAATGCGCCGATGCCTGTTTCGTCCTCAATGATGGCGGGGTTGTCGGACAGGCTTTGCAGTTCGTGTGTGACGGTGTGGCGGATGCCGGTCAGGGCGTCATGGACCGATCCATGAATATGGGGGATGGCGCGCAGACTCAGGGCGTCCTGTGTGCGCTGGCCACGGGCGTCCGCAAGGCGGGCGGAATCTGCCAGATTCTGGTTGAGGGTTTGTGAGACGGCGCGATGGCCGGGCGGGATGCGGAGGTTTGCAGAGCGTGGATCGAAGGCGCGCTGTTGTCCGCCAAGGACATCAAAAGTTGCGGCGGCGATCCGATCTGCCCAGTGGAGGCAGGCGGCGGCTTCTTCCGTGACGAGGCTGGCAATTCCGGTGGCGCAGGAGAGGCCGTTGACCAGACACAGCCCTTCCTTGGCTTCAAGAACGAGTGGGGTGAAACCGAGCCGTTCCAGCACCTCGGCGGCGGGCTGTTCCGTGGCATTGGTCCGGAGCGTTCCGTGACCGATCAGGGTCAGGGAAATATGGGCCATGTGTGTGAGATATCCGACCGATCCGTCTCTTGGCACGATCGGCAGGCAATCGTGGTTGAGGAAAGCGACGAGGCGATCGACGATCTCCGCGCGCAGGCCGGAATAGCCCAGACAATACTGGTTGACGGCGCAGGCCATGATGGCGCGCGTTGCTTCGGCACTGAGGGGCGGGCCGAGCCCCGTGGCATGGCTGAAGAGAATCTTGCGGGAGAGAGTGGACTGTTTTTCGGGCGTGATGCGTGTGTCCGACAGGCCGCCCACGCCCGTATTGAGGCCGTAGGCGGCGGACTTGCTCTCGACCAGCACACGCAGGCGCCGGTTGGCGTCCTCAAGCCGCTGCCGCGCGGCCTGCGACAGCCGGACCGTTTTTCTGTTCCGGGCAATGTCGCAGATGTCCTGCGGAGAGAAAGGCTGATCGAGCAGAAGTTCGGTCACGGCGGGTCTCTTGGTTGTCTATACAAGAGAGAACTCTAGAGGCGGCGTGTCGGGGGCGTCAATCCGCCGGGCGTTGTTTTCAGGGTGTTGTCTTTAGGGGCGGTAGCGCCCGCCGAAGCTGTAGCGGTTGCCGGAATAGGTGAAGATGCCCTTCATGACGACGCGGCCGTCGACCCATGTGCGGCGCATCAGTTGCAGGCAGGCTTCCGGTTCGTCGAGTTGCAGAAGGGTGCAGATCTCCTGCGGCGGCGTGACGGCGAAGACCACATGTTCGATTTCTTCCGGTCCGGCGATTCCGTAGAGATGGCGGTGCGGATTGATGTGGGTGAAATCCTGTTCCAGATAATCCGGGGCGAAATGCGGAGAGACGTAGCGCTCTTCAAGCTGAAGGGGCACATCGTCTTCGTAATGGACGATCAGGGAGCGGAACAGACGTGTGCCGGGGCGCTGTTCGAACGCCGTGGCCAGATCGCTGTCGGCGCGCACCGTCTCCACGGCGATGACTTCGGCGCGGTGCTGGTGGCCGCTGGCGACGATGTCGTCGATGATATCGCGGATTTCCAGAAGTTCGACGCGTTTGGCGGGCTGGGCCACGAAGGTGCCGACCCCCTGTGCCCGTCGGACGATCCCTTCGGCTGTCAGTTCCCGCAGCGCCCGGTGGATCGTCATGCGGGAAATACCGAGCTGTTCGACGAATTCATGTTCGGAGGGGAGGCGGTGGCCGACTTTCCATTCCCCGCAGTCGATCCGTTCGATGATGAATGCTTTCACCTGCTCGTAACGTGCGATGGTCTTCGTCTTGTCCAGGATCTGCGACACGGCGCCCGCTGCCTTTTCTTCTCTTGAGGACTGGTCTGCCCTCTGTGGGCGGGAGAGCATTTCTGATCCTGCCGGGTTGTTGTACTTACATATGAGACACACCCCTAAGCAGGCGTATGACCATATGAAGCCGGATCCGGAAAATGACAATCTTTTCCCGTTGTCCCGTGGGCCGCAGCCGGTTGAAAACCTTGTCGCGCAGGCGTGGAAAAACGGTGGTGGCCTGACGCGGGTCATTGTTTCTGGCGAAGAGTGGCGTCTGAGCGTTGCGGAGATTACGCAGGATGGCGCTTTCTCGCGGTTTCCGGGAATTTCGAGGCAGATTGCGCTGCTGACGGGGCAGGGCGTGCGGCTTCGTCTTTCGGACGGGACGGAGCGGGAAGTCGTCCGGGCCGGGGAAATTCTGACGTTTTCCGGTGATCTGGATGTGGAAGCCGTTCTTGTGGACGGGCCGGTTCAGGTGGTGAACCTGATGCATCCTGCGGACCGCCCGTGGCGGATGGAGGCGGTTCGGGGCGGGGATGCTTCGGGTTTTGAAGTGTCTGCGGCGCGCGCGGTGGTTGTCGCGCGGGGATGCTGGGTGTTTGAGGGAGCGTCGGGGCAGCCCCGGACCTGCGTGGCCGGGGCGTATCTGGTGCTGCCGGAAGGGAGTGGCAGGCGGCTGGAATCGGCCGGGGACGGCCTTTTGTATTGCGTTGCCCCCGGCTGATGTTCAGGAGCTTTCGGGGCGCCAGTCTGCGGCTGTTGCCAACAGGGGTTCGATGGCGGCCGAGAGACTGGCGGCGGCCTGAAGGTCGATGGGCCAGGGGTCCTGCTCTGAGGCAAGATAGGTGGACTGGGCGATTTCGAGCTGGATGGCGTGGATGTTGTCCGCTGGCTGGCCGTAATGGCGCGTTGTGTAGCCGCCTTTGAATCGGCCGTCGCGGACATGGGTGTAGGCGGTGAGCGTTTCTGCGCGGGCAAGGAGCGCTTCGGCCAGTGAGGGTGCGCAGGAGGTCCCGCTGTTGGTGCCGAAGTTCAGGTCCGGCAGGCGCCCTTCGAACAGTCTGGGAATTTCCGAGCAGATGGAATGGGCATCCCACAGGATCGCCCATCCGAACTGTTCCCGGAGGCGCGTCAGTTCGGCCTGTACGGCGTCGTGATAGGGCTGCCAGTACTGCTCTGTCCGTGCGGCGATTTCGTCGGCATCCGGCGCCTGACCGTCCTGATAGATGGGCTGTCCGTCAAAGCCCAGCAGCGGCACCAGACCCGTGCTGGGCCGTCCGGCATAAAGGGCGGCGTCATCCCGGCCTCGGTTCAGGTCCACGACATAACGGGAGAAATTTGCGCGCAGGATGCCGATCCCTTTTGACAGCGCGAAGGCATAGAGATGTTCCATGTACCAGTCGGTATCGGGCAGTTTTCTGCCGCGCGGGGTCATGCGCTCGTCCATGCCCGGCGCCAGACGGTCGCCCGCATGGGGGATTGTGATCAGGATCGGGAGGGTGCCGGGAGTAAAGGAAAAAACGGTCGTCATGGTTGTGATCCGGGAAATCTCAGGCAGCCATCAGGGTGCGCAGGGTTGCATGAAAAGCCCTGGTCAGGCGGGCTTCGTCGGGGTGGTGGCCATCGGTGATGCGCCATTGTCCGGCGCACATGACGTGCCGGACGGGGGGGCTTGAGGTCGCGAAAATGGCAGAGTCGAGAATGTCGTCGTTCTGAAGGTCCGGCAGGGACAGGGCCTGTTCGTCGAGGACGCACAGATCGGCGCGGGCGCCGGGTTGCAGGCCGCTGAGGGGCAGGCCGCTGGCCTGCGTCCCCCCGGCGAGGCTCTGGCGGTACAGCCATGCGCCGATCGACCCCTTGTGGTCCGGGGGGAGGGCCACGCAGCGTCTCTGGCTTTGCAGGCGCAGGCCATATTCCAGAAGGCGGAGCTCTTCCCACGGGCTGAGCAGGACGTTGCTGTCGCTGCCAATGCCGAAGCGACCTGATTGCGCGACATAGGCTTCGAACGGGAAAATGCCGTCTCCCAGATTGGCTTCCGTGATCGGGCAGAGACCGGCCACGGCCTCGGAGCGGGCGATGGCGGTGACTTCTTCGGCCGAGAGATGGGTGGCGTGGACGAGGCACCAGCGGGCATCGACGGGCAGGTGGCTCATCAGATGCTCTACGGGGCGTTGTCCCGTGACGGAGAGGCAGGTTTCCACCTCGCGCTGCTGTTCGGCGATGTGAATATGGATCGGGGCGGCGGGGCCTGCTGCGCGGAGCAGGTCGCCGAGGGTGTGGATGTCCACGGCGCGGAGGGAGTGCAGGCCTATCCCGGCCGTCACCAGTGGCGAACCGTGCCAGTCGGACTGGAGGTCGGACAGGATGCGGGCGATCATGTCCGGGGTGCTGGCGAAGCGTTTCTGGGCGTCGTTCAGCGGGCTGCCGTCAAACCCGCCACGGGCGTAGAGGGTGGGGAGGAGCGTGATGCCGATACCTGCATCGGTGGCGGCTGCGGCGAGGCGTGAGGACATTTCGGCCGGGGACGCATAGGGGCGTCCGTCGACGGCGTTGTGCAGGTAATGGAATTCGGCGACCTGCGCGTAGCCGGCCTTGAGCATCTGCATATACAGGAAGGCGGCCACGTCCTGCATCTGCTCCGGGGAGATGCGATGCGCGAGCTGGTACATGCGCGTGCGCCACGTCCAGAAGGTGTCGTCCGGGTTCTGTCGGCGCTCTGCCAGTCCTGCCATGGCGCGCTGGAAGGCGTGGGAATGCAGGCTGATCTGCGGGGGCACGACCATGTCCAGAAGCTGCATATCCGGGCCAGGTGTGCTGTCGGGGGTGACGGAGGTGAACGTCCCGTCAGCGGCGATGGTGATCTGGACGTTGCGGCGCCACCCCTGTGGCAGGAGGGCCTGTTTTGCAAACACTTCGGTCATAACAAAATTCCAGGTTGCACGAGGGGAAGGCGCTTTGGGCAAGCGGGTTCCGTTTTCCGGGCAGGATCATAATGGGATTGACTGATATGTATATACATATATCACCGTAACCGGAACAATTCGGAGAAGAACCATGTGGGACGTCCTTTGGCTCAATGTCCATCTTGCGACGGGTGGTGAGGCTCTCGTCACGGCCGGGGATGGGTATGGATGTATCCGCAATGGTGCAGTGGGCGTGCACGACGGGGCGATCTGCTGGATTGGCGCGCAGGCGGATCTGCCGGATGTGCCGGAAAATCTGGCCATCCGGATCGAGGACGGGCGCGGCGGCTGGCTGACGCCGGGGCTGGTCGACGCGCATACGCATGTCGTGTTTGCGGGCGATCGCAGTCGTGAGTTCGCGGAAAGGCTGAACGGGGCGTCCTATGAGGAGATTGCGCGCAAGGGCGGCGGTATTCTCTCGACGGTTGCGGCGACGCGCGCGGCATCGGAGCAGGAGCTTCTGGAGGCGTCCCTCAAGCGGGTGCGTACGATGATCCGCGAAGGCACCACGACGCTGGAAGTGAAGTCAGGCTACGGACTGACCCTTGCGGACGAACTCAAACAGTTGCGGGTGGCGCGGGCGATCGGCGAGCAGCTGCCGGTCCGTGTGCACAAGACGTTTCTGGGCGCGCATGCGGTGCCGCCCGAATATCAGGGGCGTGCGGACGCGTATGTGACGTTTCTGGTCGAGGAAGTTCTGCCGGTTCTTCATGAAGAAAAGCTGGTTGATAGCGTGGATGCGTTCTGTGAGACGATCGCCTTTTCACCCGCCCAGACGGAAATCCTGTTCGAGGCGGCCCAGACGCTCGGACTGCCCGTCCGCATTCATGCCGAGCAGCTTTCTCTGGGCGGAGGGACGGTTCTGGCCGCGCGGTATCATGGGTTGTCTGCGGATCATCTGGAATATGCGGATGAGCAGGCTGTCATGAGCATGGCGCGTCATGGGACGGTTGCGATGCTGCTTCCTGGCGCATTCTATTTCATCCGCGAAAAGCAGCTTCCGCCTGTCGCATTGCTGCGTGAGCATGGCGTGGGTATCGGACTTGCGACAGACTGCAATCCGGGGACGTCCCCTGTTCTGGGGCTGACGGCCGTCATGAACATGGGCTGCACGCTGTTTCGTCTGACGCCCGAAGAGAGCTTCCGGGCGGTGACGTCCGTGGGGGCGCGGGCTCTGGGGCTGGGGCAGCAGGTGGGTATGCTGCGGCAGGGGATGCGGGCGGATATGGCGCTGTGGGATGTGACTGGCCCGCATGAACTGTCTTACTGGGTGGGCGGTCTGCGCCCCACGCGTCGTATTTTTGAGGGGCGCTGCGTTCAGGACATTTGAGACGTTGACTGGGGCGTTGAGCGGAGCCTCTGGGGTTTGAACAGGAAGACCGCGATGCATCCGAGGAAAACGCCGTAATATGCGGAGGTCACGACGGTTTCGGTCATGAGGTCAGGCTTTAGCAGTCCTGCCAGAAGGATCACGCCGGTTCCGCTGATGCAGCCTGCGGTCCAGCCGGGGGTCAGGCGGGCCAGAATGCTGGTGGGGAGGCTGTCATGGGGAAGGCCTGCCGCTTTTTCGCGGCGGCGGCGGGCGTCGATCCAGAGCCGGTTGCCGGTATAGAACATGCCAGCCCCTGCAAGACCCAGAACGACATAGCCCCAGCGGATTGCGTTGCCGCCGAAACTGCCGAAATGCAGGGCGAAGAAAACCGTCAGGATGGCAAAGCCGGTTTTCTGATGGCCGGGGAGATAATCTGCGGACAGGATTTTGCCGCTGCGGGGATCGACCGTGGCGAAGCCTGCCGTGGGGCCGCGCATGCTGTAGCGGCTGTCCTGCCCGCTGACACGCAGCATCATGCCGCCATGGCCCTGGCTATAGGCCAGTGTGGTGGGGACGAAGCCAGGGGCCTGTGTTCCGAGGGACGTCACGAGTTCGGTCGGGGTGAGGAGCCGTGCGTCGGGGTGTTGGTCCGCAGTGATGGGATGAGGCCTTGTATGCGTCGGAAGATGCTGGGAGGCATGGGATGTGGCGAAAACCCGGCTTTGCACTGCGAAAATGGGGTCATGGAATGCGAAGACCACAGAGGTCAGGGCCATGACGATGTGAAAGGGCAGCGAAAAGAAACCCAGCAGATTGTGCAGGTCCAGCCAGAGTTTGCGCGGTCCCTCGCGGAAGCGGAACGCGAACAGGTTGCGGGCCAGCGTGGGCAGGAACAGCAGCACGCCCGAGATCAGGGCCATGCCGTAGAGGAGCGCGATGATGCCCATGAACGGTCGGCTGATTGCATGGGGCAGGGGGATGCCCAGTTCCTGATGCAGCATGTCGATGAAATGCGCGACCGGGGTGATGGCCTGCTGACGGACGACCAGCGCGCCGTCGGGGGCAAGCGTTGCGACGAACATCGGCCCTGCGTCGTGGCCGTGGGGCGGGTGTACAGGCCATGCCAGGCGGCCAGGAAGGGTGCGGTCCGGGGCGAGCAGGATTGTGTAGGTCTGCCGGGCCTGCGGATAGGCGCTGAAGACCTTTTCGAGCAGATCTGGTGTCTTGGACAAAGGTACCGGGGGCGGCATGTCGAGTTGGGGTGAGGTCAGGTTCTGGAGGGGCTGTTCGAACATGCTGATCGCACCGGCGAAGAACGCCACGAACAGAAGCAGTCCGGCACAGATCCCGACCCAGCTATGGACCTCGCGGTAGACGCGCAGGATGTCGGAGCGGATTTTCATCAGGATAATGCTCTCAGGAGCAGGAAGAGACCCCAGAAGGCGACGCAGCCCCCGCCCAGCACCGCCCAGGCCCGGCGGCCCGTGGAGAACAGGAAGCAGGTTCCCAGCATCAGCACCCAGAGAACGGCCGTCAGCCACATCAGGGCCTGGGCAGAGAGGCTTCTGGGGTCGCCATTGGCGCCGATGAGTCGTCCGAGGACGGCCATGATGGCGAACGTCATCCCGCCGCCCGCGAGGATGGCGGCGGAGACTTTCGCGACCCAGTGCCGGTTGTCGAGGGTTTGGGGCAGCTTCGTCATGGACGGGATCTGGCCGCGAGAAGAGATGCGCTCAATGGCAGCAGGCACCAGACGATCATGAGCAGGGTCATGCTCATCAGGCAGGCGGTGCAGAAGCTCGTTGTGGTTGTCAGGATGGCCGTTCCGGCAGGCAGAAACCCGACCCCGAGCAGAACCGGAATGTTGCCTTGCAGGGGGTGGTTCAGGAGTTTCTGGTTGGCGGAACATGCATAGAGCAGTGCTCCGCCCCCTGCGATGAACAGGGTTGCGAGAGCGTAGGACAGGGGCGGACTCACCAGCGGTATTCCAGCCGGGCGGTGAGATTTCTGCCCTGTCCGTAATAGCAGGCGGCCACCGCCGTACAGGTTGCGACGAAGCGCTTGTTGGCGACGTTGCGCATGTTGAGCGAGAGCATCAGGCCCTTATAGGCGGGGTGGGCATCGCCGACATCGTAGCGGAGGAAAGTGTCGAACAGTGTGTAGTCCGGGATGGCCAGTTTATTGGCCGTGTCGCCGTAGCTTGTGCCGGTGTAGCGCACGCCGCCGCCGACCCCCAGACCGCGGAGAGCGCCGTAGCGGATGCGCTGGTCGATGAAGAGCGAGGCCATCCATTTCGGGGCCTGCGGCAGGTAGTTGCCGATCTGCCCTGCCGTGTTGGACTGCCGGATGCGGGCGTCGCTGCGCGTTCCGGTGAAGATCACGGCCATGTCCCATGGAAGGGTGGCGCGCCCTTCGAGTTCGAGGCCGCGGACGCGACCTTTGCCTGTCTGGATCAGGCAGGTCGCGGTGCCGCAGGTTTCGCCGTCGGGGTCGGGGGTCGTCATGTTCTTCTGGGTGATCTGATAACCGCCGAACGTGACATAGATGCTCTTGCCGTACTGGTAGCGGATGCCGGCTTCGTACTGGTCTCCGGTGGTCGGCTTGAAGGGCAGGCCGTTCTTGGCCGTGGACGGATCGGAGACGGTCGGCTGGAAGGACTGGGCATAGCTGAAATAGGGTGCCAGTCCGTTATCGAACAGATAGACGCCGCCCGCGCGCCAGGTGAAGGCCTGCGAGGGGGTGATGTAGCGTTTGCGGGTCAGGATATTGTAGGTGTTGTCATTGGCCCAGTCCTGACGGCCGCCGATCGTAACGCGCAGGCGCTCGAACTTGAGCTGGTCCTGAAAATAGATTCCGTTCTGGCGGCTGACCGTGGACGTATAGACCTGCGGGGACAGGTTGCTTTCGTAACCCGCGCTGCCGCGGCTGACAGGATCGAAAATGTTCAGAAGCGGCTTGACCAGTGTCGCGCTGACGAGATCGCGGTCATGGTTCCAGTCCGTATAGAAATAGTCCGTTCCGGCAAGGATGAGGTGACGTACGGGGCCGGTGCGGACATGGCCTTCGACCTGTGTGTCCATGGCGACGCCCTGTGACCGCCCCCGGCCTTCGACGGCGCGGCGGTTGACCGTCTCTCCCGCCACGCATCCCGCAACGGTACTGGTACATTTCGCAAGCGTATCGCCTGAGAGGACCGTGGAGCGGTAGAGCGTGTCGAGATAGGTGTAGCGGACGTTGTTCCGAACCGTCAGGAAACGGTTGAAGCGATGTTCCAGGAACGATCCGAAAAGAGCCTGATTGCGGTCGAATGTGTTCCAGTCGGGTTCGCCGATATTGGCATCATTGGCGATGTAGCGGCCTTTGGATGCGTAAAGCGTGCCTGTTGCGGGCAGGAACTGGAATGTCGAGCCGCCGACATCGCGCTGGTATTGCGCAAGCAGTGTCCATGTCGAATGGGGGGCGAATTTCCATGTCAGACTGGGCGAGACATAATAGCGGCCTGCCGTGACATCATTGACCTGTGTGCCGCCATATTTCGCCAGAGCGACCATCCGGCCCGTGAGGCTGCCGCTATGGGTCAGTTTTCCCGATATATCGCCGGAAGCCTGCCCCTGCCAGTTTTCCAGATCGGTATATCCGCTGCTCTGGAGGAAGAACTCGCCTTCGCTTTTTTCCGTCGGACGTTTCGTGACCAGATTGACCACGCCGCCGGGCGCCGTCTGGCCGTACAATGCTCCGGAGGGGCCTTTCAGGACGTCGATCTGCTGGAGGGCGAACGGATCGAACGATGTGCGCGTCCACTGGCCGCCGGCGGGCAGGCGCAGGCCGTCCACGAAATTGTTGTTCGATGAAAAACCGCCCGCCCCAAATCCACGCACGGACACTTCGTCAACCCGGTTGTCGATGCCCTGTGGTTCGGCCTGGACGCCTGCGGTGTAGGCGAGGGCGTCGGCGATGGTGGGGGAGGAGCGCAGTTCGATTTCGTCGCGGCTGACGATCGAGATCGTCTGGGGAGATTCGATGATGGGTGTGCGGGTTTTGGTCGAGGCTCCGGCCTGCGACAGGCCTGTTGCGGTGACGGTGATGATTTCGGCAGGCGAACCCGTCGCTTTCGGTTGCGCAGGCCCGGCGGTCTGGCCGGACGTGGTTTTCCCCGTGCGCTTGTCCTGCGGATCAGAGGGGGTTGCGGATGCGATCTGTGCGCTCAGGGCGAGGCAGGACGCCGTACCACAGATAAGCCGGGAGAAACTCATGGAGCGCCTTCATTAAAACTAAATTTACCCTTCCTATTTCGATAATGAGAATCATTGTCAACTGGAGATTTTTTAAAAACGGGATTTTTCAGGCGAAACGCGAGGCCGCATCGGGCGCGAAGGTGCGGCAGGCATAAGCGTTCTTTATGGCGGGTTATACAAAGATAATATTTGATTTGAGAAACGTTTGAAAAGAATGATGACCCCATCAGAAGTGGGGAAAGTATCTGTGATGCAGTCTGAAAACAGAACGCTGAATTTTTCCGAAATATTCGCAGCGTCGTGTCGCATACGCGATCATGTGGTCCGGACGCCTCTTCTTGAAAGTCCCGTGTTGAACGAAAGGCTGGGGGGGCGTATTCTGGTTAAACCGGAAATGCTTCAGAAAACGGGTTCGTTCAAGTTTCGTGGGGCCTGTAACCGTATTCTGCAACTCACGCCGGGCGAACGGCGCGGCGGTGTGGTGGCGTGGTCTTCGGGAAATCATGCCCTGGCGATTTCGGCGGTCTGTGCGCTGCTGGATATTCCGGCTCATATCATCATGCCCGAGAGTGCCCCGCAGATGAAAATCGAGGGTGCGCGCCGTTATGGCGCCAAGGTCAGGCTCTATGACCGCGCGACGGAAAACCGCGAGGAAATCGGCGCGCAGATTGCGGAATCCGAGGGCGCCGTCATTGTTCCGCCCTATGATGATTTCAACGTCATGGCGGGTCAGGGCACGGTGGGCCTTGAGATCATGGAGCAGTGCCGGGAGCTGGGTGTCATGCCCGACAATGTGCTTTCCAGTGCGAGTGGCGGTGGACTGGTGGCGGGGATTGCGACGGCTGTCCGCACCTGTCGCCCGGAAACGTCCATCTATTCCGTGGAGCCCGCAGGGTTTGACGATCTGGCCAGATCGCTGGCGTCCGGGCATCGGGTCGAGAACGCGGCTGGCATGAACACGCTGTGTGATTCGCTGATGGTGCCTACGCCGGGCGCACTCACCTTTCCGACCAATCACGCCCTGCTGGCGGACGGTCTGGTTGTGAATGATGCCGAGATCCGGGTCGGCATGGCCAACTGCTTCGAGCATTTCAAACTTGTGGCGGAGCCCGGCGGAGCCGCACCGCTTGCGGCTATTCTTTCGGGAAAGCTCGATGTACGGGGGAAGGTGACGGTGGCGGTGCTGAGTGGCGGGAATGTCGATCCGTCTGTCTATTCTTCAATACTGTAAATAAAAGGCGTATTCAGAATGTTGAAGAGTGGAACAGCGCTGTATGAACGTCTGTCCGCAACCATTGATGACTTCATGGTGCTGGATTATACGGGTGTTGGCAGTATCGGCATGATTTACGCTGCGCTCCAGAAGCGTCAGCCGGGCAGCATGTGCATGGCTGCGGCCGAGATGATTGTCGGACAGGTGGCGGAGCGTCCGGGGCCTGTTCTGATCGCCACGGGTTTCCCCGAAGGCGGCGGCGTTCCGGAAACGGATGGGCCTGTGGGCGCTGCATTTATTGCGCGCTCGATCTTTCTGGGCCTGTCGCGCGAAACGGTCATTGTCGTGGACGAGGACTGGCGGGAGATGATGTTCGCGACCTGTCGCGGCGCGGGTCTTGCACCGTTCGATCTGCCCGCAGACGGGAAGATCGTACCGGTTCCCTATCTGCGGCCGGTTTATGTTGCGACTGTGCCCAAGGATGACGCCGGCAGTCGCAAAGCGTGCGATGCATTGCTCGATCAGGTTCAGCCGAGCCTCCTGATTGCGATCGAACGGCCTGGCGTCAATGACAGGGGATTGTATCATGGTCTGGGTGGCCGTCCGCTGGATGGAATGGTTGCGGATCTGGACTACCTGTTCGCACAGGCACGGGTGCGGGGGCTGCGTTCCATCGGGATCGGGGATGGCGGCAATGAACTCGGCATGGGTGTGATCGCTGCGGAACTGAAACAGAAGATCGCCAAGGCCCGTGACTGCGGCATTGAAGGACGGGGTGGTGTGGCGGCTGAGACGGCAACGGACCATCTTATCGTCGCGAATGTCTCGAACTGGGGGGCGACCGGTCTTGTGGCGGCTCTGGCCTGTCTGGTGGAAAATCAGGCTGTTTTTCACGAGCCGGAGCTGGAAGTCCGCTGTATTGAAGCCTGTGTGGCGAGTGGCGGTGTGGACGGGATGTTCATGGGGCCGGAGCCTGCGACGGACGGAATTGCTGCGGAGGAATGGCGCGGTTTGATTCAGGTATTCCGTAAAACGTTGCAACGTCATCTCGGGATGGTCACCAACTGGCAGGGCCAGTCCGGGGACTGGAGGCAGATCCGTGCGTGAGGCGGGGGCTGTGCTTGAGGGTGGCGTAATTCTTCCGCCCGTCAGTGTTCCGCGAGGCAATTATACGCCGATCCTCTCCTGCGACGGTTTTCTGTTTGTCGCGGGACAGGGGCCACGCTGGGGAGACGATCTTCGCTACAAGGGGGTCGTGGGCAGGGATCTTTCCGTCGAGGAGGGGCAGCAGGCGGCGCGGCTGTGTGGGCTCAACATCCTGGCGCATGTCTGGAATTTCCTTGAGGGAGATTTGTCCCGGATCAGGCGGCTCGTCCGGGTGGCGGGGGTGGTGCGGTGTTTGGAAGACTTCGAACAGCAGGCCAAAGTTTTGAACGGTGCCTCCGATCTGTTCGGGGAGGTTCTGGGGGACGCAGGATGCCATGTGCGGATCGCGACCGGGACCTCCTCGTTGCCATCCGGGATGGCGGTCGAGGTGGAAGCCATGTTCAAAATCGACTGATTCCTGTCCGGCCGGTCGGCTGTGATCGTCCCCCAGAGGGGTATAAAAGAAATTTATTGGCGCGGATAACAAGATAAACGTTCCAATAACGTATCAAGTTTTCGTATTATCAACTGGAAATGAAAGCGAAAATACTGACCGGGCGGAACGAACACTGCCGGAGGGAAGGTAATCGCGTCTCATATGAAGAAATTCCGGCGGAAAGCTGCCTTTTGATCCCCAGATCCCAGGAGTGCGTGAAAATGTTCGCCTTGAAATACCTCTCCCGCTCTCTCTCCCTGAGCACGGCGTGTCTTCTGACGACGTCGCTGTGTCATGCTGCACTGGCGCAAGGAACATTACAGGGCAGGGACGTGACTTCGTCGTCCGGGAAAAAGACCGTCCATGTTGCTCATCCCACTGACGCCTCCTCTCGTTCCGTTAAAAAAACGGATCGCAGGAAGGTGACTCAGATCAGTGCGAAGGACACGGAAAGCATTGCCGTTCGCGGGACGCAGGTTCCAGGAGAAAGCGTTTTTTCGGCCTCCACGCGGGAGCATAGTACGGTACAGGTTTTCCGGTATTCCTCGCAGCAGCTCAAGGAGACCGGTCAGACCAACATCCTCGCCGCGCTGTCCCAGCTTTCCGCTGCCGTGACGTCATCTCCTTTCGGCGGCATGGGCAGCAACGGCTTCAACAAGACGATGCAGTTGCGAAATCTTGGCGCGGATCAGACGCTGATGCTGGTCAACGGCAAGCGCCGGCATGTGGACGCCAATTTCAATTATTATCAGGCCGGTCCGAACTACGGGACGGACCCGGCGGATCTGTCCCTGATCCCGGTCAGCGCGATTGACCATGTCGAGATCATTACTGAAGGCGCGAGTGCGCTGTACGGTCAGGATGCCGAGGCCGGTGCGGTCAATATTGTTCTGAAGAAAGACAGCAAGGGCGGCTCGATCAATCTCCAGAACAGCGGCTTTTATGCGGGAGACGGGCAGTCCTTCGATGGCAATGCCGATTACGGCTTTGCCCTGGGGCGTCATGGTGGTTATCTGAACGTGGCGGCCCAGATCAACAACCAGCTTTCCACCAACCGTTCGGGCGATTATCCGTCCAACCTGTATTTTGCGGGGGATCCACGCAACGAGACCGCCAGCAAGGACGTGCAGCGTCTGGCAGGCAATATCCGGATGCTGCTTGAAACCGCCAGCGTCAACATGGCCTATCCGGTGACGGATAACTGGGAAGTCTACAATACCTCGACTTTTGCCCATAAGGACATCATTGCGCCTGAGACGTATCGTGCGCCGTCCAACGATAACGTTGTGCGCGCGCTCCATCCGAATGGTATGGAGCCGATGTGGCATGCCGCGGAATGGGATTTTCAGGTCAATAATGGTATCCGCGCGCATAGTTTTCTGGGAATGCAGTGGGATTTCTTCGTCAATTATGGTCGTAATCAGCAGATCAACCATATTGTTGATACAGACAATCCCACGATGGGACTGGACAGCCCGACGAGTTTTTACACGGGACAGTTTGTCTCTACCGAGCTGGATGCCGGGTTCAACAGCACGAAGATCATCAAGACGTCCTTTCTGCCACGTCCGGTCAATCTGAGTTATGGTTTCGATTATCGTTTCGATACCTATCAGGTTGGCAAGGGTGATGAAGCGTCTGTGGAGAATGGCGGGGTTCCCATTCTCGATGGGCCTAATGCCGGAAAAATGGCGTCTGCGGGTGCGGTGGACAAATTCGGAATTCCTGCGGCGGCTGGCAGCATTCTGAACCGTGGTATTTTTGATGGGCACGTCAATCTGGATTTCTACGTCACGCCCAAATGGGAATGGACGCTCGGTGGCCATGCGGTCAGCTATGACGATCTTGGCGTTCATCCTTCGGGGTCAGTCGGAACACGCTATAATGTGAGCAAGAACCTTGCGTTCCGGGGGAACGTCAACACGGGATACCGGGCGCCGACGCTTGCGGAGGAAGGGTTCTTTGCCGAAACGACATTCCCGACATACCGGACGGCGCAGCTTCCGGTGAATTCGAACTGGGCCAAGGTTCTGGGCGCAACGAAGCTGCGGGGTGAGCAGTCCCGGAGCTACAGCATTGGTGTGGATGCCACGCTGCTGCCGAACTGGACGCTGACGGCTAATCTCTATCGGATTTCCATCAACGACCGTCTGTATAACAGCACCCAGTTCGGCGGGACCGAAGTGGAAAGCCTGCTCTCTGCGGCCGGGCTGCCCAACGTGCTGTATGCGGCCTATTACGGCAATCCGGTCAATACGGTTACGAATGGTGGGGACGTCACGACGGCCTATCATCTGAAGACTGGACATCTTGGTGATTTCGACTTCCGCTTCTCCCTCAATATCGCGGATAGTGAAATTTCGCACCATAACGCGACCCCCTCGACCCTTCAGCAGCTTGGGCTGTCGTCATTCAACCGGACGAATGCGGAATATCTGCTGCATTCTTCGCCCAAGAATATTGAGAACCTGACGGTTGTCTGGCATCGCGGACCGTTCTCGGCCCGTGTGCAGGAGCAGCGTTTCGGGTCTTATACATGGGTTGCGGCACCGTCTCTGACGCAGGCCCAGTGGACCTATGCCAAGCCGTCCTATATCACCAATCTTGAACTGGGATATGACATCACCAAACGCTGGCATATCGCAGGGGGCGCTTTCAACCTTGGGAATCATTATCCGGGCAAGGCGAACGCTGCCTCGCGCGCCGCACTGCAGAATGCGTTTATTTATCCCAACAACTCGCCTTACGGCTTCAGTGGCGGCATGTATTACGTCAAGACGGCCTTCCAGTTCTGAGGGGCTGTTCCTGAACCATTGTCCTGCCGGTTCTGCGATATCCTGCCCTTCGGGGCAGGATATTTTTTTACCGGTACGGTTGGTGGCGGGTCTCCTGTTCCGGTATCGTAAAAAGATCGGCGTCATTGTCGGAGCATAGGAAAGGACAGAGACGTTCATGATGGATTTCAAGTCTCTTGAGACGGTTCTGTGGATCGAGCGGCTGGGGAGTTTCCGGGCGGCAGCCGATGCCCTGCGGATGACGCAGCCAGCGGTGTCCGTCCGGATTTCGCATCTTGAGGCGCTTCTGGGGGCCAGTATTTTTCATCGGGCCCCCAAATCCATCACGCTCACGCCGGTCGGAATGACGGTGGTGCAGTATGCCCGTCAGATCCTCGATCTGCGTGATGAAATGATCCAGACGGTCAAAGGACATCAGGACGCAACAGGAATCCTGCGTATCGGAGCGATCGAAACCATTTCCCAGACCTGGATTTCGGATCTTCTGATCGAGATCCGCCACAAATATCCAAATCTGACAGTGGACCTGGAGATTTCGGTTTCTGATGAAATTTCCCGGAAAATCACCAAAGGAATGCTGGATGTGGGGTTCTTTCTGGGGCCGGTCAATTCACCGCGTCTGATCGAAAGCGAGCTGTGCAACTACGAGACTGCGATGGTTGGCAGGGAGCATTTCGCACTGCCGAGTAATGGCAAGCTGGATCTGGGGCAGGCGCCGTCGATTTCCATCATGACCCTGTCGCGCAACACCATTCCCCATTCGGCGATCCGCAATTTTCTGGCGCGGGAGGGGATCGTCCATCACCGGGTGGACACCATGAGTTCCCTGCCGTCCATTCTGGCGCTCACGCTGGGGGGAGAAGGGCTGGCTCTGCTGCCCTATGCGGTCATGCGGGATTATCTGGCCAGCGGGAAGCTTCGGGTGTTCGAGACGGGCATGAAGCTTCCTTTGCTGCGATGTGTCGCAGGGCGGCTGATCAGTCATGGTTCGGCGATTGTCGAGGACGTTATCTCCATTGCGGAACGTGTGTCGGCCAATGTGACCTGAGGGTCAGGCTGTCCGCCGGACGGGCGAGGAGAGCGTGTAGACCGTCGTTATGGCGCCCAGGGTGGCACAGGCTGCGACCAGAAAGACCCCCGAGAGCGGAGAGTGCAGATGCTCGCGCATCCAGCCGATGCCGTAGGGGCCCACAAGGCCGCCGATCGCGCCAAGGCTGTTGATCCATGCAAGCCCTGTCGCCAGTGTGCGTTTTTCGAGCACATGGGGCGTTACGGTGAAGATCATGGCTGTGACGCAGAGGGCTGCTGCGAGTGCGATGGTCAGGAAAACCAGTGCGATTGCGCCGTGGGACTGCAACAGGAAAGTCAGGACCAGACAGAGGGCAACTGTCAGGAAAGGGCCGGCCAGATGCCAGCAGCGTTCGTTATGTCTGTCGGAGCTGCGGGCGTTGAGCACCATGGCCAGGGCGGCGACGGCGAAGGGAATGGCCGTATAGAAGCCGAGCTGTCCGGGAGCGGGAGCGATGACCTGTTCGATGAAGGTCGGGACCCAGAAGACGATTCCGTAATTGCAGACGGCCTGACAGAAACAGATGACGACGAGGAGCAGGACTTCAGGCTGTTTCAGCGCAGCGAATACGGATGTCGTGTCGTTTGTGGAGATGTTCTGGGCCGGAAGGCGGGTCAGGATGGCCTGTTTCGTGGGGGCATCCAGCCATGCGGCGGAGGCCGGTCCGTCGTCAAGGCGTTTCAGAACCGTCAGTCCGAGCAGCAGGGGCGGGATTGCCTCGATCAGGATCATCCATTTCCATGCGTGGACTGACAGGACCTGATCGAAGGCGCCCAGAAGATAGGTGGAAACCGGGCCGCCGATGGCGCCTGAGAGCGGTATGGCGATCAGGAAGCCCGTAGTGACGCGCGCACGGATCGAGTCCGGGAACCAGAGGGCCAGATAGTACAGAACGGCCGGATAAAAGCCTGCCTCCGCGGCGCCGAGCAGGACACGCAGGGCGCAGAATTCCCAGGCTGTACTGATGATGACGAACAGGAAGGAAATCAGGCTCCATGCGATCATGATTGCGGCGATCGTCCGGCGGGGTCCGAATTTTTCGAGCAGGAGCGCGGAGGGGACCTGAAAGACGATGTAGCCTACGAAGAACAGCCCGGCGCCCAGCCCGAAGGTTGCATCCGAGAAGTGGAGGTCCTGTTCCATCGCCGCGCGGGCGAAGCTGAGATTGATGCGATCCAGATAGGAAAACATGTAGCAGACGACCAGCAGCGGGATGATGCGCCGGACGGCCACCCGGAAGAGCGTGTGATCAGAGGGCACGGAATCATCCTGAGCGTGTGGAGGCATAACTTTGGTTTATATTATTTTTCCGGAATGTTCCGAGACAAGATTTTCATAATCGGGAATGGGAATATCCGTCACGAGCATGGCGCCGGGAGCATGTGTGATGGCAAAGGGAAGACGGCTTGCGGCCAGAACGGCCTGGGGCGTCACTCCGCAGGCCCAGAAGGCGGGGAACTCATGGGAGCGGATTTCGGTGCGGGCGCCGTAATCGGGTTTTTCGATGTCGATGATGCCGATTTCTTCGGGAAAGCCGATCTGGACTGGTCCGCCATGAGCCAGAGGGATGCGGGAACTGATTTCCGTGGCCTTGATCAGGTCTGGCGAGCGGAAAGGACGCATCGAGACGACGACTGGGCCGGAAAATGGTCCGACGGGTGTGCAGGCAATATTCGTGCGGTACATGGACACGCCCAGACCCGTTTCGAAATGCCGCATGGGGACGTTGCAGGCCATGAAGGCGTTTTCGAAGGAAAAGGAACATCCCAGCGCAAAAACGACGAAATCGTCCTGCCAGAACGACAGAATATCCGTCACTTCGTCTGTTAAAACTCCATCCTGCCAGACGCGGTAAAGCGGCAGGTCGGTCCGGATGTCGAGGTTACGTCCCAGCGCCGGGGTATCATATTCGCCGGGTTGGGACATGCCGACGAGAGGGCAGGGCTTGGGGTTCAGGCGGCAGAATTCTGCGAAATCCTCGGCATATGCTTTGGGGAGGATGACCAGATTGGCCTGGATGAAACCTGCGGCCATGCCTGCGGTGACGGTTCCGGCCGTATTGGACCGGCACAGCGCGCGGACGTCTTCGGGCGATGTGTGGAAAAGGGGAGGGATCGGCAAAGCGGATTCAGACATCGTTTGCGTCCTTGTTCGCGGCAGACAGGCCGGGCGATGACAGTGATGGTTCCGGAAGGCTAACAGTCGTTGCGTTCGGGATTCAAATCATCAAAATAAATGTTGAGGTATAAATATCCGTTATGGGCCTTTTTTGTGCTTAAATCTTTTGACGGCATTGCATTGGAATGTTCAGAATGAATGCTCCGGAATAAAAATCCGACGCTTTTGGATATTGTATGCATCATGAAACGAACCGGTTCTCAGGCGCCCGGCAGGCTGGATCTTCCGTGAGCGGATGTTCTGGCGCATGACGACGTCGCCTGTGCGTCTTGCTCTGGGGAGCGCGATCGGGACCACGTTCGAGTGGTATGATTTCATGGTTTACAACACGCTTGCGGCACTCGTGTTTAACCATGTCTTTTTTCCCGAGGCGCTGCCGTGGATGGGAACCCTTCTGGCGTTCTCGACCTATGCCGTGGGATATGTGTCGCGGCCTTTGGGCAGTGTGATTTTCGGCTGGCTCGGGGACCGGACCGGTCGCAGGCATGTTCTCATGCTGACGCTGGCGCTTATGGGGCTGACGACGGGTCTGATTGCACTGCTGCCCGGTTATGCGCGGCTTGGGGCGATCAGTCCGGTTCTGCTTGTTCTGCTGCGGTTTTTGCAGGGGATCGCATTGGGTGGAGAGTGGGCCGGCGCGCTCCTTCTGACGGCGGAACAGAATTCGGAAACGGCGATGGGCATGGGGGCGACATGGTCCCAGCTTGGACCGGGGCTTGGAACGGTCCTGTCCGCAGGGGTGATCTGGGGGGTGACGCGCTCCATGGATGCCGCGTCCTTTCAGGACTGGGGATGGCGTCTGCCGCTGTTTCTGAGCCTGCTGCTTCTGGCGGCGGGATGGGTGGTCAGGTCTTCCCTTTCAGAGCCGCCCCAGTTTGCCGAACGCAAAGCGCAGGGTGAGGTTCTGGCCAACCCGGTGGGCGCGGTCCTGCGTCATCATGGGCGCTCCCTGCTGATCGCTGCGAGTACCCGGATCGGGCCGGATGTTCTGTATGCGCTGCTGACGGTTTTCAGTCTGAGCTATGTGACCCAGACGGGGGAGCATACGCGGTCTGCGGCGCTGATGGCCGTGTTTGCAGGATCGGCCTGGGGGGTGATCGTCACGCTGCTGGCGGGGCGCTTCAGCAACCGCTGGGGGGCGAAACGGATTTTCCTTGTGGGGACGGTTTGCGCCCTGCCTGCCGCGTTTGTGTTTTTCTGGTGTGCGGCTTCCCATCAGGCGCTCATGCTGGGCTTCGGAATCTGTCTTGGTCTGTCGGTTCACGCCATCATGTATGCGGTTCAGGGCGCGCTCATCAGCCAGCAGTTTCCGGTCGAGGTCCGTTATTCCGGCTCTTCGATCGCTTATACCTGTGGCAGTCTTGCGGGGGGTGGGGCTTTTGCGCCGCTTATCATGGTGACGCTGTTCCGGGCGACGCATCTCGAACTGTCCATTTCTCTTTATGTGGTCGTGGCACTTCTCGTTTCTGGCGCGGGCGCGATGCTGGCCCGCGGGACGCGCTGAGTGTGGCTGACTGATTCCAACAGGAACGCTGAAATATGGAAATTTTCTATCCCGATCTGACTGCGGTCAGGGAGGTCATTGTGGCTGGCTGGGCCGGGCGGGATGCGGCGGATGTGCAGCATCATATCGACGAGCTGGCGGCCCTTGGGGTGGCGCCGCCTTCGGACGTGCCGCTGTTTTACCGGGTCGGGCATGAAACCCTGAGCATGGCGCCTGTGATTGATGTGCTGGGCGGCCAGACTTCGGGCGAGGTCGAGCCGGTTTTGTTGCGTACACAGAGCGATCTGCTGGTGGGCGTGGGGTCCGACCATACGGATCGTGAAAGCGAAGCCTATAGTGTGGCGTTGTCCAAGCAGGTTTGTCCCAAGGTCAGCGGTCGGGCGTTCTGGCGGTTTGCGGATGTGGCGGATCGGTGGGACGAGATGGTGCTGCGGTCCTTTACGGCTGAAAGAACGCCTTATCAGGAAGGCCTTGCGGCGTCCCTGCTCAATCCGCTGGATCTGGTGTCGCGCTGGGAGCAGCGGGAGGGCCGGGTCTTTGGGCCGGGGAGCCTGATGTTCTGTGGAACCGTTCCTACGCTCAATGGGATTGTCCGGACCGAGAGTCTTACCGTCGAGCTGTCTGATCCGCGGACCGGCAGTGTGCTGTCACACCATTACGCCATCCGGGAGCTTCCCGTGGTTGCGTGAAGGGGCTTTTGGGCATGGACAAGCGGGCGCGGTATGCCATCATTCCGCTCCTTGAGCTTCTTTACTGTGGAAAACCAGCACCATGAGTCTGTGTTTCATTACACAACAGATCCATCCCGATGCCGTAACCTGTCTGAACGAGGCCGGAATCACGACCCGTTATGCTACGGAACCTTCGATGGAGGCGGTGATTCGCGAAATCGGCGACGCGGATGCGGTGATTACGCGCGATCTGGGACTGAGCGAAGAGGCGCTGCGCGCCGCGCCGAAGCTGAAAATCATTTCCTGTCACGGTTCGGGCACGAACCGGATCGCCAAGGCTGCTGCAGCGGAGCGGGGCGTTCTGGTGACGAATGCGCCCAATACCAACAGTCGGTCCGTTGCGGAAATGACGATCGGGCTTCTGCTGGCGGTCATGCGGCGTCTGTGCGAGGCGGATCGTGCCGTGCGGGAGGGGAACTGGGCGTTTCGGTATACGAACAACGGCACGGAACTGCACGGACGGACGATCGGGCTCGTGGGGTTTGGCGCCATTGCCCGGCATGTCGCGCAGATTGCGGGTCAGGGGTTGGGAATGCGCGTTGTGGCGTGGTCTCCGAGCGTTCCGGCGGAGGTGTTCGAGGCCGCGGGCGTGGAGCGGGCGCAGAGCCTTGAGGACCTTCTGGGCGTCTCGGATGTGCTGTCGCTGCATCGTCCGGCGCAGGGGAGCGGTCAGCCCACGATTGACGCTCAGGCGCTGTCGCGCCTGAAGAAAGGCGCAGTTCTGATCAATACCAGCCGGGGCGGGGAGGTGGATGGTCCTGCGCTGGCGAAGGCTCTGGAGACCGGGTATGTCGGCGGAGCGGGGCTGGACGTGATGTCGCCCGAGCCTCCGCTGTCGGATGATCCGTTGCTGCGGGCGCCGAATGTGGTTCTGACGCCGCATATCGGCGCGACGACGGAACAGGCCTTGCGCCGTATGGCGATGCTGTGTGCGTCGCAGGTTCAGGACGCTCTTGCGGGGCGTGTGCCGCCGCATTGTCTTTGAACAGTTGAGTTCCGCGCCCTTCCGTTTCGGGAAGGGCGCGGGAGACAATCAGGGGGCGCCGAGGCCGCCGCCGCCTGGTGTCAGGAGGACGAGCACATCGTCCGCTTCCAGAATCTGAAGGCCCTTGCCCGCGAGCTTGCGGCCTGAGGCGGTTTCGACCCGGCCTGCCGCGCCGTCCTGTCCGCCGAGTGCGCCACGGGCCGGGTGATCGACGCGGTCAAAGGCGGCCAGCAGCTCGAAGGGCTGTTTCTGGGTGGTGCCGATCTTCATGATCTGCCCGTCGCCGCCTTTGGTCAGGCCAAGCCCGCCGCTGTTTTCGCGCAGTTCTTTTTCCCAGAAGATGAGCGGGCACTGGATTTCCGCGATTTCAATCGGGGTGCCGTGTACGCCGGATGGAAAAGCCGTGGCGGACAGGCCGTTCAGGCCGGGGCGGGCCCCGGTACCGCCATTGGTCGTGATGGCGAGCGCGTAGGTCTGGGGCGTGGTTGCTCCTTTCGGGAACCACTGTCCGCGCACGGCAATGTTCCACAGGCAGGATGTGCCTTCTGCTGGAACGCGCTCGGGCAGGGGCGTGCGGAGGCATCCGAACACCATGTCCGGCAGCATCTGTCCGATGACGTGGCGGGAGGAGACGGGGGCGGGACGCATTGCGTTCAGGACGGACCCTTCTGGTGCCTCGACGTGATAGGGAGCCAGTGAGCCTGCGTTGTTGGGGACGTCTGGCGAGATCGCACAGGCCAGTCCGAAGACCGTATAGGCGCGTGTATAGGCCATCGGGACATTGATCCCGCGTCCCACGGCTGGGGGGGAGCCGTCATAGCTGACGCTGACATAGTCACCGCCGACAGTGAGCTTTGCCTTGAGCGTGAGCGGTGCGTTGTAGCCGTCGATGGTCATCTCATGAGACCATGTTCCTTGCGGAAGGGCCGCGATCTTGTCCAGAACGGCCTGGCGGGAGCGTTCGATGATGAAATCGGCCAGCGGGTCGAGTGTGTCGAGCCGGAATTCGTCCATCATATCGCACAGGGCTCGGACGCCGACATCGTTACAGGCCGCCAGCGAATAGGTATCGCCTTCCGTATCCACCGGCAGGCGCGTATTGGCGCGGATCATGGCCATCAACGTCTCGTTGACCTGTCCCTGATCAATCAGCTTGAGCATCGGGATCGAGAGGCCTTCCATGAAGACGTCCGTTGCTTCCGGCCCGTTGCCCAGGCCGCCGATATCCATCAGATGGCTGGTGCAGGAGAACAGTCCGACCAGACGGCCCTTGTGGAACGCCGGGGTCGTAATGACGAAATCGTTGAGATGCCCGGTTCCCATCCACGGATCGTTCGTGATGTAGGCATCTCCCTCCTTCATGGACGAGATCGGGAAGTGGCGCAGGAAATGGCCGACGGATTCCGCCATGGAATTGACGTGCCCGGGCGTGCCTGTCACGGCCTGCGCAATCATCCGGCCTTGCAGATCGAAAATGCCTGCCGAGATATCCTCGCATTCCCGCACGATGGGGCTGAATGCCGTGCGGATCAGCACCTGGGCCTGTTCGCCGACGACGGCGATCAGGCGGTTCCACATGATCTGGAAATCGATTTCCTTATGGGAGTGCGCGCTCATCAGACGGCGTCCTTCATGTCCAGAATGATGTTGCCGCTACCGTCCAGATGGGCGGTGTAGCGGGAGGAGACGTAGGTCGTGGTTTCTTTTTCGGCGATCAGGGCAGGGCCGGAAACACGGCTGCCCGGCCCCATATCGGTCCGTTCGTAGACCGGCAGATCGACATGAGTGCCGGTTGCGCCGTCGAAGAGTTTCCGGATATCGGCGGAAACTGCGTCATGCAGGGTCGGAGCGGCCTCAAAAGGCGGGTATTTTCGCGGGGTGGTGGACACGCTGACGGACCAGTTCAGGATTTCGACGGCGGCATGCGGGATGACCCGGGCAAACTGGCGCGCATATTCCGCCTCGAACGCGTCCCGAAGCGCGGACAGGTGATCGCTGCTGATGGCGCCGTCCGGGAGGGTCACGATGATTTCATGGCCCTGACCGACATAGCGCATGAACCCCGCGCGCCGGATATGGAGGGTTTCCGTCCGGGCATCGTCCTGAACCATGCCGTGTGCGGCCTGCGTCATGTCATCCAGCAGGGCTGAAACCTCTTCCGAATTGAAGCTGTCGTCCAGACGCATGGGGAAAGAACGCACCAGTTCGAACGAGACTGGTGCAGCGAGAAAGCCCACGGCTGAGCCGACACCCGCATTGGATGGAATGACGAGGCGCTGGATTCCAAGCTTTTCCGCAACACGCGCAGCATGGAGGGGGGCTGCGCCACCAAAGGCGATCATGGTATGGTCGCCGATGACGGCGCCACGCTCGGCCGCATGAACGCGGGCGGCGCTGGCCATGTTTTCGCAGACAATTTCATAGACCGCATGGGCGGACATTTCTGCCGACAGGCCTAGCGGGGTGCCGATATCGGCCAGAAGGGCTTCGGCGGAGCGGTCCGGCTGGAGCTGGATGCTGCCGCCCGCGAAGTTTTCCGGTCGGATCAGGCCGAGCATCACGTCCGCATCCGTAACGGCGGGGCGCTTGCCTCCAAGCCCGTAACAGGCCGGTCCGGGAACGGAAGACGCGCTTTCCGGCCCGACGACGACGCGCTTCATCGCATCCAGATGGGCGATGGAGCCGCCGCCCGCGCCGATCTCGACCATTTCGATCACAGGGATCCGTAAGGGCAGGCCGGATCCTTTCATGAATCGGGCCGTGCGGTCCACTTCGAAGAAACGGGAGGATGCGGGCTCTCCGTCTTCGATCAGGCAGACTTTTGCGGTCGTGCCGCCCATGTCGAAGGACAGGACGCGGTCTTCCCCCAGACGCTCGGCGCATTGTGCGGCGAAGATCGCCCCCCCCGCCGGGCCGGATTCCACAAGCCGGACGGGGAACTGCCGCGCCGTTTCCAGCGCGGTGAGACCGCCGCCGGATGTGACGAGATAGAGCGCGCCCTGAAAGCCCTTTGCATTAAGGGCTTCGCGCAGGCGTCCCAGATAGCCTGCCATCAGGGGCTGGACATAAGCATTCGCGACCGTGGTGGAGGTGCGTTCGTACTCCCGGATTTCGGGGCAGACGTCGCTTGAAATGGAAATGGTGATGTCCGGCATGGCCTCCTGAAGAAGGGCCTGCACGCGGCGTTCATGAGCCGGATTGGCATAGGCATGGAGGAACGCCACAGCGATGCTCTCGACCTGGGCCTCTCGGAGTTGCGGCACGAGGGCCAGAACGGCCGCCTCATCCAGCGGAAGCTGGACCGTGCCGCGGGCGTCCATGCGCTCGGGGACGGTGAAACGCAGATCACGGGGGACGAGGGGGCTGGGTTTTTGCAGCATCAGGTCATACTGGTTGAACCGGCTTTCAGTGCCGATTTCGAGAATGTCCCGAAAGCCCTGCGTTCCGATGAGGGCCGTGCGGGCGCCCCGGCGTTCGATGATGGCGTTTGTGGCAAGCGTCGTGCCATGCACGAAGACCGTCACGTCCGGAAAGCGCAGTCCGGCGTCTTCGATCACGAGGCCGATGCCGCTCATGACCCCTTCTTCGGGGGCGGCGGGGGTGGTGAGGACCTTGCGGGTCAGACGTCCCTGCGGGGTCTGGAGGACCACGTCCGTGAATGTGCCACCGATATCAGCGGCGAGACGGATTTGTGTGCTGTCGACCATGCCTGTGTTTTCCGTATCGGGTTAGAGTGCAATAGGATATCGGGAAGAGATGTTCGCTGACGGAGAGGACGAACCATGAAGGACGGGAAAACCGAGAGCCCTGCGCCGGCGATGCCGGATGTTGCGGATATGGAACGGGCCTTCATCGTGTCCTCGTCGCATCTGGCGGTGCCGGGCAACGAGGATCTGAGCGAATTCGAATTTGCCCTGACTGTCGTGAACCATGCGTTTCATCGCTGGATGTCTCGGGGGATGGCGGCGGCGGGTCTGCCGGATCTCTCGGCGCTCGACACGCTCATTCTGCATAGCGTCAATCACCGGAACCGCGAGAAGAGCATTGCGGACCTGATGTTCACCCTGAACCTGTCCGAGCGGCATTACCTGAACTACGCGATGAAGAAGCTCGACGAACACGGGCTGATCCGGCGCAGGCGGCATGGCAAGGAAGTCTTCGTCACCACCACACAGAAGGGGCGGGAAGTCTGCATGGAATATGCGCGTCTGCGCCGGATCTGCCTGTTGGAGCATATTCCCCAGAACCGGGAAGTCGGCGGCGTCACGATCGCCGAGGTTGCCAAGGCGCTGCGTGTGCTGACGGGCTTTTACGAGCAGGCGTCGCGGTCTGCCGCGTCTCTCTGAACGCGGCGTCTCAGCCATCCGGGTGAATCCGGAAGAGCACGTCATGATAGCCTACGACGCAGCCATCCCCGATCAGCGCGGGGCCGAGCGTGCCGTCTGCCGTGGCGGTAACGGGCAGGCGGAGGGGGCCTGCCTCGACAAAACCCACGATCTCGCCGGAGCGAACGGGGTGGTTTTCACCCAGCCCGTTTGAGCGGAATACGCCCATTTCGGGGCTGGGAACGGGCGTGTTTTCCGCTTTTGCGGGTGGGGCGACAGGGTGCGCCGGAGGCGTCTGACCGGCGTTCTCCGACAGTGTCAGGGCAAGCGCGCCTGTCCCGTTTTTCAGAGAAACATGACGGACATCGTGATGTCTCATCCGGCCAACCAGTTCGGGAAGGTCGTTCAGAAGGTCTTCAAGAAAAGTCATGATCCGGACTTTCGCATGAGGGCTTCGAGATAGTGCACGCTGACGCTGCCTTCGCGCACGCCGGGCTCGTTCATCAGGCGCAGATGCAGGGGCGTGGTGGTGGCGATGCCGGTGATTTGCATTTCCGAAAGGGCGGCATGCATGCGGTTGAGGGCATCCGTGCGGTCCGTGCCGTGGACGATCAGCTTGGCGATCAGGGAGTCGTAATTCGGGGGCACGACATAGCCGTCATAGAGATGCGTATCGATACGGACGCCGGGGCCGCCGGGCGCGCGCCAGTTCAGGACTTTTCCAGGGGCGGGGCGAAAAGTTTCAGGATCTTCGGCGTTGATGCGGCACTCGATGGCATGGCCTTGCGTGCGGATGTCGGCCTGCGTGAAGGAGAGGGGCTGTCCCATTGCGATCAGGAGTTGCTCGCGGACGATGTCGATGCCGGTCGTCATTTCCGTGACGGGGTGTTCGACCTGAAGGCGGGTGTTCATTTCGATGAAGGAAAATGCGCCGTCTTCGTACAGGAACTCAAACGTGCCCGCGCCGGTATAGCCCATCAGGGTGCAGGCGTTTGCACAGCGCTCGCCCAGTTCGGCAATGGCCTGCGGGTTAATGCCGGTGGCCGGGGCTTCCTCGACCAGTTTCTGGTGGCGGCGCTGGATGGAGCAGTCCCGCGCGCCGAGCCAGACGGCATTGCCCTGCCGGTCGGCGAGAACCTGGATTTCGATATGGCGGGGGTGCTGGAGGAACCGTTCGGCGTACACGGACGGATTGCCGAAGGCGCGTCCGGCTTCTTCGCGAGCCGTTTCGATGGCGTCGCGGAGGTCTGCTGCGGTCATGACCACGCGCATACCGCGCCCGCCGCCGCCGCCTGCCGCCTTGACGATCAGCGGATAGCCGATGGCGTCGCAGATCGTCTGGGCTTCGGACAGGTCAGTCGGCAGGGCGTCTTCCGTACCGGGCAGGCAGGGGACGCCCGAGCGGCGCATCTGCTGTTTGGCGCTGATCTTGTCGCCCATCAGGCGCATGATGGCGGCGGTTGGGCCTGCCAGCGTGCGGCCGGACTGTTCCACAGCCTCGGCGAAATCAGCATTTTCGGACAGGAAGCCGTAGCCGGGATGGATGATGTCGGCGTTCGTGAGTTCGGCGGCGCGCAGGACGCGGGCGGCGTCCAGATAGCTGCCGGATGCTGCTGCCGGGCCGATGCAGAGCGTCTCGTCCACGAGGCGCAGATGGGCGAGGCTGGCATCGGCTTCGGAATGGATGCCGATGCTGTGCAGTCCGAGCAGGCGGCAGGCCCGCGTGATGCGCAGGGCGATTTCACCGCGATTGGCGATCAGGACACGGCGGGGGACGGACACTGCGGGCTCACGCATCGAGTGGCTCCACGGTGAAGAGCGGCGTTCCGGGGGAGACGGCATCTGCATTCGCGGCCAGCACGGCGACGATCCGGCAGGAGAACTCGGCCTCGATGCGCGAGAGTGTTTTCATGACTTCGAGAATATAGAGCGGTTGTCCTTCCGCCACGATGTCGCCCGGCTTGACGAAAGGCGGCGCATCCGGGGCCGGGGAGGCGTAGAACTGGCCGTGCATGGGGGCGTCGATCGTGGTTTCGGTTTTGGCCGGAGCGGAGGCTTTTTCGAGGACAGAAAGCGTGGAGGCTGCGGCCGCCGGGGCCGGGCTGGTCGGCTGGGGGCTGCTGTCCTGTGCGCCGCGCACCAGACGGATGTGCTCGCCGTCGCGGGAATAGTCGAGTTCGGTAATGCCCAGCGCCTGCATCCGGGCCATCAGGGCGTCGAGGATCTTGAGATCGGGGATCATGGGGCGGTTGGCTTTCCGGTCTGCTTCAGGTCAGGGCGCGCAAAGTGATGCCCGCGGCTTCGAAGCCCGCGCGGACCTTGCGGGCGACATCCACGGATTCCGCGTTGTCCCCATGCACGCAGATCGTATCAATGCGGGTCGGCAGCATTTTTCCGGAGATGGTTTCGATGGCGCCGGCCTGCACCATGCGCACGGCGCGGGCGGCCGCGAATTCGGCATCATGCAGGACCGCTCCCGGCTCCTTGCGCGAGACGAGATGTCCGTCTTCCGTATAGGCGCGGTCCGCGAAGATTTCCGAGAACACGGTCAGGCCCCGCTCGCGTCCGATGCGGTCCAGATGGCTCAGGGCGATGGCCATGATGGGGAGGTTCGGATCGACCGCCTTGACCGCATTGACGATGGCTTCGGCAACGGCGGGATCGCGTTCGGTCAGGTTGCCCAGCGCGCCATGGGTTTTCATGTAGGTTATGCGGTGGCCGGAATAGGTGGCGAGGGCCTGGGCCGCGCCCATCTGGTAGGCCACGATCCGTTCGATCTGGGCGGGTGTGAAGGGCATGACGCGGCGTCCGAAGCCCCACAGGTCCGGGAAGCCGGGATGGGAGCCGACGGAGACGCCTTTTTCGCGTGCGATGCGGAAGGTCTCGGCCATGACTTCCGGGTCGCCGCCGTGAAAGCCGCAGGCGACGTTGGCGGAGGTCACGATGTCCAGCATCGCGCTGTCATTGCCCATTGTGTAATGGCCGAAGCTCTCGCCCAGATCGGCGTTCAGGTCGATGGTTTTGGCGGTCATGGTGTCAGAACTCCCGGACATGGAAAAACAGGGCCGTGAAAACAGGATGGGGCATCAGAAAACGAGCTGTGTGCGGAGTGTGGCGATTTCGGCAGCAAGCCGAATCAACTCCGCAGCTTCCCGCCGGATAATCTGCACCGCGTCATCGCGCGTGATGGTTTCGAAATGGACAGGTGTGCCGACGACTGTTTGGGACAGCAGGCGCAGGTCCGGCGCAATGACGGTGGCGATCTTGGGATAGCCGCCGCAGGTATTGGCATCCATCATCTGGATGATCGGCTGGCCTGCGGGCGGCACCTGAACGGTTCCGGGAAGGATGCCGTGGGAAAACAGGCTGAGCGGCCGTGAGAGTTTCAGAACGTTCTGCCCTTCGAGCCGATAGCCCATGCGGTTTGCGCTGGGGGTCAGGGTCCAGGCTGCGGAGTGGAAGGTTTGCAGGCTTTCGGGCGTGAAGACGTCATGTTCGGCGGCAGGCAGGACGCGGATCCGGGTGCGGTCTGCGGGGGGAAGCGGGCAGGGGCGCGTGAGACCGTAGCCTGCGGCGGGCATGCGCAGTGTGGAGGCTGCGAGGCAGGAGAGGCGGTCGCCTTTCTGCAGGGCGCGCCCCTCAAGGCCGCCGAAGCCGCCTTTGAGATCCGTCGAACGCGCGCCCAGAACCGGGGGCACGTCCAGACCGCCCCGGAATGTCAGATAGGCGCGGGCGCCCTGTTCCGGCGCGCGGAGCGTCAGAGTCTGGCCGGGTCTGGCGGTGATGGCCCAGTCGCGTGGGAGTTTCAGGTCGTCCAGCGTGGCGGGGCAGGCGGCACCGGTGACGGCAAAGGACGTCTCGGCGTGAAAGCGCACGCGGAAGGGGAAAAATACGATCTCAATCCCGGCGGCGTCCACCGGATTGTCGAGGAGCAGGTTGCCGTGGCTCAGGGCCAGACGGTCCATGGCGCCGCCCTGCGCCACGCCCATGGCCATGGCGTGAGGACGGCCGAAATCCTGAATGGTGTTGAGGGAGGAGCCGGTCAGGATTTCGATCATGAGGCCCTCACAAAACGGACGGTGTCGCCCAGACGCAGCAGGCCGGGCTCGGGACGGAAGGCGTCGAACAGGCACAGATCCGTCCGGCCGAGGATATGCCAGCCAGACGGCGAGGTGCAGGGCATCATGCCTGCGTGGCCGCCGCCGATGACCACAGCCCCTTCCTCCACCCGCAGACGCGGGGAGTCGCGGCGGGGGATGGCCAGACGCGGGTCCAGTCCGGTCAGGTACACGAAACCCGCCATGGCGCCGATGGCGGCGACGCTGTAGCGACCGGCCATGTGGGCGTTGATGGTTTCCTCTTCCGTCAGGTTGGCGAAGCGGGCGACGAGCGCCAGATCTTCGCCGAATGCCCCGCCATAGACGACCGGCACCACGATCTCGCGGGACGGCACCTCTTCGGCAGAGGCCTGTGTCCAGACGGTCCGGAGCAGCTCTTCCATGGCGGAAGGGTCAGTCTGTACGGCGTCGAACGTGACGAGAAGGTTGTTGACGCCGGGGATTGTCTGGAGGACGTCTGGCCGGGTGTTCAGTTCGCGGCTGGTGGCCCAGATGCGGCGCTGTGTCGTGTCGCTGAACGGGCCGTCGGCGGCGTCCAGCAGGAGGCCGCCCGCGCCTGCCATGTGAATACGGGTCATGCAGTCTGATCCGGCTGGGTGCGGCCATGGAACGGCCGCCGGGGAAGGAGGGCAGCGGCCAGCGCGCCGCACAGGATGATGATGCCTGTGATGTAGAAAACGCCGTGGAAATTGCCGGTGGCCTGAAGCAGATATCCCGTCATGACCGGGGCCAGAATGCCGAGGCCGTTGGAGAAGGTCAGGGTCAGGCCGGTCACGGAGCCGAGGATTTCGTCTTCCACAAGCAGGTCCGCCAGGAGGGCCATGTTGGCCCCCGTTCCGCCTGCCATGAAGGCCATGGAGACGGCGAGGAGCGGAATGATGGTCGCGGCCGTTCCGCAGAGCGGCAGAAACCCCATGGAAGAGGCCAGAACGAGGTACAGGCACACGACCTTTCGGCGCCCTCCCAGAGAAAGGTTTGATCCGCGAACGAGCGTTTCGCCGATTTTTCCAGCCGTGATCGAGAGGATGGCCGCGCCGACATAGCAGCAGGCCGTATAGGCTCCGGACTGTTCGGTGCCGAGATGCAGGGTCTGGCGCATGATGATCGGCAGCCAGGACATCAGCAGGAAGTTGGCATAATTGGCGCAGCACTGCGCGATCACGATGCCCCAGAAAGCCGAGGAGCGGAACAGGGTCGGCACCGAGATCAGGGAAAAGGATGTGGCCTGTGTGCCGCGTGCGGGGCGCGGGTGGGTCAGGAGCCAGACCACGGACCAGACCAGCCCCAGCGCGCCGAGCAACGAAAATGCCGGGCGCCAGCCGTAATGGGCAATCAGCCACCCGCCCGAGGCGGCACCGCAGGCCAGCCCGATGGGGATGCCGCAGATGAAGGCGGTCATCATAAGCCCACGTTCGTGTAGCGGCGCCCAGGCCCGGACGACCTTGTTGCCGAGTGCGAAGGTGGGGGCTTCTCCGACGCCCAGCAGGATGCGGGTGGCGATGAAGGCCGGGACGGTGGCGGTCAGGCTGCCGAGGATCATGGCGAGCGACCACAGGGCTACGGCGGCCGCACCGATGATCCGCACGCCGAAGCGGTCCAGAAGGATCGCGCTGGGCAGGTTCAGGATGAAATAGGACCAGAGGAAGCTGGAGAGGACCCAGCCCGTCTCCCCCGGTGTGAGGGCAAATTCATGGGCGATCTGGGGCATGCCCACGGACAGGGCGGCCCGGTCTCCGTAGCAGATCACGCACATGGTGATGGTGAGGGCGTATATGACGAACCGGAAAGGCCGGCGATCTTCTGGAACTGTCTGCAAGAAATGCGCCTCTTTCCGGTGGATCTCAGTCGGTCTGTCTTTGGAAAAATCTTAGAAAGTCAGGCCGGTCTGGACATAGTACATGCCGCCGTTGAAGCCGTAAGGCGAATAGTAGGCATATTTGTATTCGTTGAAGAGCGGTGCTGCGGTCGCCTTGGGGACGCGGGTCGGGTATTTGTTGCCCAGGTTGTTCGCGCCTACCGTGACGCTCCATTTCGGCAGGATCTTGTAGCTGACGGACATGTTGGTCAGGAAAGCCGGGCGCTGTTCCATCGGGGCCGCCGTGGGGCTGGCGAGGAAGATGATGGAGCCGTAGCGCTGTTCCTGCACCATGACGTTCCACTTGCCGTAATTCCAGTTGACCGTGAGGTTTTCGCGGTTCTTTGGTGCGGAGTGCAGAAGCATTTCTTCGGCATAGGTGTTGAACGTGGACAGGCCCATGTTTGACAGGACGGCAGGGGTCTTGTTGCGGCTGCGGATTTCGTTGTCGGAGTAGTTGAATGTGAAGTCGAAGCGGAACGTGCCGGCGCGTTTGGTGTGCAGGGTGTAGTTGGTGTCGATGTCACCGCCGTAGGTCTGGGTGTTGACGGGGTTTGTGTAATAGGAGGCGTAGGTGACGTTGTTCAGGCCTGAAGCCTCGAGAATGTCGGCCACACCTGCGCCGCCGAGGGTCGTGGTGCTGGCCAGACGGTCATTGATCGCGATGTAATACAGGTTTGCGGTGACGTTCCAGTCCTTGAGGGGCGTGGCGTCGATGCCGATGCTGTAGTTGCGGGAATATTCACCCTTGATGTGACCTGCGCCGAGCGCCTTTGCGGCGGCGCTGCTGTTGGGAAGCTGGTCCACGGCGTAGTTGGCGAAGGGGGCGTTATAGAAATAATAGGTCTGGCCCAGTGTTGGCGGGCGATAACCGGTGTTGATGCTGGCGCGGATGGCCCAGTGTTTGTTGAAGTTGTAGCGCGTTCCGATCGAGCCGGTCGTGACGGTGGCGAGATGGTTGTAGCTCGTGGCACGACCGCCGAGGGACCATTCCCATTTTTTCGTGACGTAAAAATCGAGGTTGACGTTGCCGTCATAGATGTCGCGTCCACGGTTGGTGACGGCGAGCGGGACGTTGCCGGCGTGGTCGGTTGCGCCGAGGCCGACCCATGAGGCTTCTTCGCCTTCGGTCATCTGGAAGGTGTCACGGCGATATTCGCCGCCAAAGCGCAGGGCAATCGGCTTGGGCAGCCATGACGTGTTGAAGAAGCGTGAGCCGCGCAGGCCGGTCGAAAGCTCTGAAGTGATGGTTTTGCCGTCATAAAAATCGCGCGGGCTGGCATCGCCGAGAGACATGTTGTTGCTGTCGAGGGTGGAATAGGCCTGATCGTCACGGCCGTAATTGACGTAAGCGTCCCAGGCGAAGCCGAATTTATGCGCCTTGATGCCGTTGTCTGTTTCGAAGTCGTACTGGTCCATGCCGATATAGGGCTGTGCGCCATTGGGCCAGAGATTGATGTTGGTCAGGCTGTTTCCGGCACTGCGGTAGGTTTCGGCCACATGAGCCTTGCGGTGGCTGAAAGTCGAAGTGCTGTAGAGGCTGAGGTTTTCGTTCAGCGGGATCGCCATGTTTTCGCTGATGGTTTCCAGCGTTGATTTTGGAATACCGAGGCCGCGCTGCACATCGCGGCTGGCTGTTTCGTTGCGGGAATCGCCGACCGGATACAGCTGTCCCACGAAAAGGCCGCTGCGGTTGGTGGGAAGCTGGTGGGTAACCTGCGCCGCCAGGTCGAGATAGCCGCCGTTTTTACCAAGTGCTGTGGCCCAATCCGCGTAACCGTTCAGCGCCTGCCCGTCACCGGCGTAAAAACCACTGTTCTGGAAATTGATGGAGCCGCCATGCGTACGCTGCTTGAGGACGATGTTGACCGCACCTGCCAGAGCGTCCTGACCGTAGAGTGCGGTGGCACCTTCGGTAATGACCTCGATGTGGTCGATTGCCGAAATCGGGATCAGGGAGATGTCGGTGGGTTCGGTGCCCCAGTTGGGGCCGGCATTGGCGTTGAAATTGGCACCGATATGGCGGCGGTGTCCGTTGACGAGGATGAGCGTATCGTCGGCGGACTGGCCGCGAAGCTGCATGGTCTGGATGAAGCCGCTGTTTCCGACGCCGGACTGGGGTGGGGACGTGATGGATGCCGATGCCTGCGCCAGTGCCTGCATGACATTTGTCTGGCCGGTGGCCAGAAGCTGCGCGCCCGAAACGACTGTGACCTGTGTGGTGCTGTGAACCGGCGTCGAGGTGTTCATCACGGATTGGCCGGTGGTTGCCGTGCCGGTAACGCGCATTTCTTCAGGAGCGGATTTCGAAACGATTGAATGGCGTGTGGGCGCCTGGGGGGGCTTTGCGGCCGGGCGCGCCGTGATCTGTTTGCGGCTCTTGGCGGGGGAGGAATGTACTGGCGTTCTGGCCCGCGTCGTCGCGCCCAGTGCAGCCGGGCTGAGTGATACGATTGTGCTGAGGGCTGCGCCGCACATCAAGAAAGCCTTGGGACCAAAACACTTGTGCATGGGCATTTCCTCAATGTCCTCCGGGTCTCGAAGGGCGGCTGGTGTTATGTGCTTTTCATGAACAAATCATACATATAACGATCCTGCAATTAAAATGTTTCCCTCAGAGAACGGAGTCGGTTTCTCTCCGTTGCGTACTGAAAAACCCTGTTTCAGGCTTGGGAAACTGGCTGTGTTGGGACAGGGTTTCGTACACTTTAGTTGTTGAATATCAAAATAAAATGTCTGATGATGATCTAAAGGAAGAATATTTATGATCCTTCGCCTGTGATCTCCGAACTCCGCACATTTGTTGTCGCCGCGCAGATGGAAAGTTTTGCCGCAGCTGCAAAAACCATCGGGCTGACCCAGTCGGCTATCAGTGCCCAGATCCGCCGACTGGAAGACGAGCTGGGCTACGGGCTCTTTGAACGCTCGGGGCGGTCCGTGATGCTGACGGCGGCGGGGCGGGCCATACTCTGTCAGGTCGAGGACCTGCTGTCGTCTTTCGATGCGCTTCGCAGTGCGACGCGTGGCAGGCCCGAAACTGCGCTTTTGCGGATCGGGGCTATTTCCACCGTTCAGACCAGCCTGCTGGCTCCGGCCGTGACGAGGCTGCATGTGGAATTTCCAGACCTGAAAATCCGGATCGTTCCGGGGCTTTCAATGGGGCTTCTGGAGCGGCTGGATGCCGGGGAGCTGGATGCTGCGGTGATCGTGCGACCACCATTCGGGCTGATGCCGTATATGCAGTGGCATCCTGTGGTTAGTCAGGATTATGTCATGGTGGTGCCTGCGCCCCTGGAGAATGAGGACTGGCGCCAGATTCTGGAGACGCAGCCCTTTATCCGGTATGACAGCCGCTCCTTTGGGGGGCGCACTCTGGACCGTTTCCTGAAAATGCAGGGCCTGTCTCCGCGTCAGGTGATTGAGACCGAGGACCTGCATACGATCCTCCAGATGGTCGCCAACAATATGGGCTGTACGATCATGCCCCAGATTGGGGCAGTCAGTGTTGTTCCGAACATTCGCATGCTGCCTCTGGGGGAACCGGGTATTACACGCGAAGTGGGGGTCATGACGTTGCGTGGCCGCGTGTCGGAAGGGCGGGACGCTCTGATTCGTTATCTGGACGAGGTGTCCGGGAATCATACTCCGTCTGCGTCCCGGAAATCCTGAGGGGGCTTCTCCGCCAATCATACGGAAAAAAGGCGCCCTGAAATCAAAGCTGCATGCCATGTGTAATGGTCACGGTCAGCCTGTTCGCCTGCATCTGATAGCGGGTCAGATCGTGATTTTAAAAGCACAGGCGTGCTGCGGGCAGATTTCCCCGACGAGACAGAAGAAGTCATCGGGGACAGAGGCCGTGACCGCACCCGGATCAGGTTATCGTTTGCAGAACTGAAAAGCTGGCGAGGTGTTGCAGCCAGATACGATCGCTGCGCTCATATATTCATGCCTGCAATCCGCGTCGCAGTAAGCTTCATCTTCTCTCTCAAAAAATGATTCATGAAACTGTATATTCCAAATATGATGATGAATTTCTGAAAGATTATCAGTGTCATTATGCTGTGCGATCCGTTTCGGGAAGACGACAGGGTCTGCGGCGCATTGAGGGAGTGTCTGGACGGCTGGTCGTGTGCTGCCTAAAATAATGTGAGAATTTTGATGAGGAACGCTCATAGATGTCGCGCGAGAACTTGAATGACCTGCTCGCGTTTCTGGCCGTGGCCCGTGAGAAGAGTTTTACGCGCGCCGCCGCGAAGTTGGGCGTGTCGCAGTCGGCGCTGAGTCATACGATCCGGCTTCTGGAGGAGCGGCTTGGCCTGCGCCTTCTGACCCGGACGACACGCAGCGTGACGCCAACGACTGCGGGCGAGTATCTGTTGCGCAATATTGGTCCGCATTTTGATCAGATCGAGGTGCAGCTTGCCTCACTGGGGCAGTTGCGAGGCACGCCAAGCGGTATGATCCGCATCACTGCGACAGATGACATCACGGCCTATATCCTGCGTCCGAAGATCGAGGCCTTTCTGAAAAAATATCCTGATGTGAAAATCGAAATCAATGCTGATCTCAGGCTGATTGATATCGTATCGGAACGTTTTGACGCGGCCGTCCGTCTGGGAGAGCAGGTGACAAAAGAAATGGCGTCGGTTCCGCTGACGCCGGATATCCGTTTTGTGGTCGTAGGGTCAAAGTCCTATTTCAAGCAAAACCCGAAACCCAAGGTCCCGCCTGATCTTCTGAAGCATTCCTGTATTACGATCCGCCTGCCGACGCATGGCGGAATCTATGCTTGGGAATTTGAGAAAGACGGGCGCGATGTCAGGGTCCGTGTTGATGGGCCGTTGATTTTCAACAACGTTTTTTCCATTCGCGATGCCTGTCTGGACGGGCTGGGGCTGGCGCATTTACCGGAAATGGTCGCGGAAAAATATGTCGCCGAAGGACGTCTGGTTCAGGTTCTGGAAGACTGGTGCCCATATTGGACCGGATATCACCTCTGCTTCCCGCACCATCATCAGAATACGATGCCGTTCTCACTGTTTGTTGAAGAGATGCGGCATAGGGCGGCTGAGTTTCGCATTCATGAGTAAAGCCGAAGACTTTATGCAGTTTTGAGGGGCTAATCGTGCGGGCAATGAGACCCTACATAAACATGTGTCGGGCATTTCCCGCAGCGACGAGGGAAGAGATCATGAAAGCGGTTTATCCTGTCATCTGTGCGCTCACTATGCTTGCGTCAGGCCCGGCGCTGAGGGCGGCTGATCTGAATCAGGCGATCCAGTCCACAAGCAGGGACGAGCGGTTCGTGGCGCGTGATCCGGTGCGGCATCCTCTGGAGGAATTGCAGTTTTTCGGACTGCGGCCGGATGCGAATGTTGTCGAGATCTGGCCGGGCGGAGGGTACTGGACACAGATCCTTGGCCCGTATCTACATGATAAAGGCACCTATACGCTGGCTCTTGGGCCGGAGGACAAGGCGGGCTCGGCATTCAGCAAAATGCTGGCGGCGCATCCCGCGCTTGAGGGAAGTTTCAGAACTACGCAGTTTGATGCGGGGCATCTCGACTTCGCGCCGGCTGACAGTGCGGATCTGGTGCTGACGTTCCGCAATCTTCACAACTGGATGGAAGCGGGGAATGCGCCGCAGATGCTTGCGGCCATTCATCGGGTTCTGAAGCCGGGCGGGATTTTTGGCGTCGAAGACCATCGGGGTCATACGACGGCTCCGCAGGACCCTAGCGCGAAGGACGGATATGTCCGCCAGTCTTACGCCATTGGGCTGATTGAAAAAGCGGGTTTCAGGCTGGTTGGATCATCGGAAATCAACGCCAATCCAAAGGATACGGCCAACTGGCCCAAAGGTGTGTGGACCCTGCCGCCGACCTTTGCCCTCAAGGACAGGGACCACGCCAAATATGCGGCCATAGGCGAGGGGGATAATTTTGTCCTCAAATTTGAAAAAATTGCACATTGATCAAGACGGAGCCGGATCATGAACAAGGCTATTGCCAGCAAGATTGTTGTCATTACGGGTGCGAGCAGCGGTCTGGGAGCGCAGGCTGCCCTTCATCTTGCGGAGCAGGGTGCGACTGTAGTGCTGGGCGCACGGCGTGAAGACCGGATCAGGGCCCTTGCGGAAGAGATTATCGCCAAGGGTGGAACGGCGCTTGCAGTCGAAACTGATGTGACGGACCGCGCTTCGGTTCAAAACCTTGTCGATACTGCCGTCAGGACCTATGGCCGGATTGACGTTCTGCTCAATAATGCGGGCGTCATGCCTCTCTCACCGCTGGAAAATCTGCGCGTCGATGAGTGGGACCTGATGATTGATGTGAATATCAAAGGTGTTCTGTATGGAATTGCCGCAGCTCTGCCGCATATGAAGGCGAAAAAAAGCGGCCATATCATCAATGTGTCTTCGGTTGCTGGCCATCGCGTTCTTGAAAACAGTGCCGTGTATTCCGCCACGAAATTTGCCGTGCGGGCGCTCTCCGAAGGGCTGCGGGGGGAAGTGAAGCCCTACAATCTGCGTACGACCGTTATTTCCCCGGGCGCTGTGCAATCGGAACTGCTCGACGGCATTCATGACGAAGCGACTGCGGAACAGCTTCGGAATTTCGTACCCGGTATTGCGATCAGTGCTGAGTCTTTTGCCCGGTGTGTGGCTTTTGCGATCAGTCAGCCCGAAGATGTGGACATCAACGAAATTCTTTTCCGTCCGACCAAACAGCAGGTCTGACGCATTCCGGAGCAGGTCTGCCGCGATGGCTGAAACAGGCAGGCGCGTAAAAGGCGCCCCCTGATGTCCTGCGCGGCAGCCAGAAAAATTCATTACGAAAACATATCGTAATATCCGGGTTGAGCGCGCGCAATGATGCGGCGGCCTTCATAAAAAAAACAGAATTCAACGGTTTTGCGGCATATACAGGAGTATCGGTCATGGAAATTACGCGCATTGGATCTCAGTCTTCCGTGAAGGGACCGTCTGACTGGTTTACAGGGAGGGTGCGGATTGACCCGCTTTTCAATCCTCCCGAACCAGCGCGGGTGACGACGGCACTTGTCACTTTTGAGCCGGGGGCGCGGACTGCATGGCACACCCATCCGCTCGGGCAGACGCTGATCGTGACTGCTGGCTGTGGCTGGGTGCAGCGCGAAGGTGGGCCGGTTGAAGAAATACGTCCGGGTGATACCGTCTGGTTCGCGCCTGATGAAAAGCACTGGCATGGCGCCACGGCCACCACGGCGATGAGCCATATTGCCATTCAGGAAAAGCAGGATGGCTCTCCGGTGGACTGGCTGGAGCAGGTTTCCGAGAACCAGTATCGCGGTTGAGTTTCCACCAGGTGGTCAGATGCTATGGCTTCGCGTGAGGCTCTGTCAGGCTCGGCTGGCCATTTTCGATGTGCCCCGCCAGTTGCAGGGTTGTGTGGGGCCGTTCGGCGGACTGGATGAGCAGATCGTACCAGTATGAAGCCGGGGCAATGGCCCAGGGGGTCGTCAGGGTTTCGTCGGGCTGCAGGGAAATTGTGCGATCTCTGGCGCTGTGTTTTTCCGTGATGTGGAAGTTCTGGAGCTTGGGCGTCCCGTTGCGAAGCGACAGCAGCAGGACGTCACGCTGCGGATCGTACTGGAGTGTGGCTTCGGGAAGCTCCTGTCCGCGCAGGGCGCGATAAAAGCCGTTGGGGCCGTGAACCGTGACGGAATTCTGATCGGAAGGGTTTGCCGGAACGGACAGGCTGGTGCGGGCATCGAGGGTGTAATGTCGGGTGGTGCCGTTGGAACGGACCCGGAAGACGGTGCCCTGTAGGCCCGTATTGGTCAGTCTGAGGGTTTCGGGGGCGAGGAAATCGGCCTGTAAATGATAGGGCAGGGCGCGGGCCGGGCGTTGTCCAGTTTCCTGTCGGGGCAGTTTCTGGACTGTCGGGACGACCGGATGGGGAAGCACGCAGGAGCGTCGCGTTTCGGGGAGATAGTCGTCCGTGTTTGGGAGGCTTGCGGTCCATGTCCGGTCTGTCTGGGCAAAATCGAACACGGATGTCAGGTCGCCGCATACGCTGCGACGCCACGGCGTGATGTTCGGGCATTTAACACCAAACCGCGCTTCAAGAAAGCGCAGAACGGAGGTGTGGTCGAACACCTGCGAATTGACCCAGCCGCCTTTTGTCCAGGGCGAGACGATGATGGCGGGGACGCGCGGGCCGAGTCCGACCGGAACATCGTGATAGGACTCTCCCTGTGTTGAAACCGTCCCACCGCCCTGCTCCGCGGTCAGTGCGGGGACCGGGGCGGGGACGTGGTCGAAAAACCCGTCATTTTCATCGTAATTGAGGATGAAGACGGTGCGTGACCAGACGTCGGGATGGCGGACGAAAACGTCCATGAGCTGGGAAATGAGGTGTTCGCCGTAGCCGGGTGGGGCGTTGGGGTGTTCGCTCAGGGCTGTGGGCGGGACGATCCATGAGACCTGAGGCAGGCGTCCTTCCGAGATGTCGCGTTCGAATTCGGCGACAAGATAGCGACCTTCGGTTGTGTGCATGTCGGTTTCGGTGGAGCCGGGCACGATCTGACGCGCCCTGCGATACTGCCAGGATGCCGGGTCGAGGTTGCGAAACTGCGCGAAGGACGCCAGCGGGTTGTCGCCGAAATTGTCGTATTCCTGATAGACGCGCCATGAGACACCGGCGTCCTGAAGTTTTTCTGGATAGGTGTCCCAGCGGAACGGCGTGAAATCGGGGTGGTCATGGGCCATGTCGGCCGACCAGTTCCCGTCATCTACATTCTCAACGGCCTGTTTGCCGGAATGGCCAACGGCCAGACCGCTCGTTCCGGAAAACAGGAAGAGACGGTTGGGATTGGTCGGGCCGAAAAGGGAGGCGTGATAGGCGTCGCAGATCGTAAAAGCGTCGGCGAGGGCGTAATAATAGGGAATTTCAGCGCGGGTGAAATGACCCATGGTCATGGGCCCCTTGTGGGAGATCCATGTGTTCCAGTCGTTCCATGCGGCCTGGGTGCCTTTCCAGCTGTGATCGAGACTGGCGAGGCAGGCGCTGGAGGTGTGGGCTGTGTTGAACAGGAACGGGAGGACGGTGCCTCCCTTTCCGTCCGGCTGGGCAAAGACGCTGCTGCCGTCCGGCAGGCGTTCGGCGCGGGGGTCTGCGTGGCCGCGCACCCCCTGAAGGCAGCCGAAATAGTGATCGAAAGACCGGTTTTCCTGCATCAGGATGACGACATGTTCCACGTCCTGAATCGTGCCTGTGACGGTATGCGGCGCGATGGCGAGAGCACGCTTCAGGTTCTCGGGCAGGAGGGCTGCCGCCGCGGTGGCGGAGCCGAACCGGAGAAACTGTCGACGGCTGGGGGAACGTGGCATCAGGGCGTCATCCGTGAAGAGGTCAGCGATCAGAAGAAGTGCTTGCGCAGGGTAAAGAACACCATGCGGGGGGCACCGGCCTGAAGGGTCTGCAGGCTTCCGGTCGGGTCGCTGACGGCAAAGCCCGTGCTGCCGACGGTGGCGACATAGCGTTTGTCGAACAGGTTGGTGACGTTGATCTGGGCGTCCAGACCATGCAGCACCCAGTTATGGCTATGGAAGCGATAGCCGACATTCAGGTTGAAGATGTCGTTCGGCTTGATCCACTGGTCGTTGGTGTAGGTGTAGGTTCTGCGGCCTTGATACTGCATGCCGACATTGCCCCAGATCGAGCCGTCGTCGTAGCTGAGCTGTACGTTGGCCAGATTGCGCGGCATGGCGACAACGCTCTTGCCTTTGGTGGCGTATGTCACGCCGCCGGTCGTCAGGTTGTCGTCATAGGTGGACTGGTTGTAGGCGTAGGAGGCGTAAATCGACCAGTTATCGGTGAAATGGTAGTTGAAGGCAGCGTCGATGCCGCGTGCCGTGACACCGCCGACATTGCTCAGGATGCTGGCATAGCCCTGAACGTTCGTGCCGCTGGACACAGGTGAGATGGAGGCAAGGCGGTTTTCAAATTCGATGTAATAGCCGGTCAGTGACGCCTGGATGCGGTGGTCGTGATAGCGGTAGCCGATTTCTTCGCTGTAGGACATTTCAGGATGCAGCGAATTCTTGGCCGCTGCATATGCTGCGGTCGTCATTGCAAAAGGGCTGGTCGCGCCGGTTGTGGAATTGTCGAAGGCCGCCATGTTGCGTGCGAAATCGGCGAAGATTTCGTTGTGACGATTGATTCGGTAATTGCCGCCAAGCTGCGGCAGGAAGCCGTTGGCTGATGTGATGGACCCTCCGGCATAGGTGTTGGCGACCGGCGTGCCCATGTAATTGCCTTCAAGCTGGCGGGCGTGATTGTCGACGACCAGCGACTTGAAGCCGTAATTCAGCTTGAAGGCCGGAGTGATCTGCCAGGTGTCCTGAAGGTGGAACTGGTATGTCTTGGTATTGAACGCGCTCTGCCACTGCGTGGCGAACGGATTGTTGCGGAACCAGTGAACTGAACTGCCGGTATAGCCGCTTTCGCTCAGCGGATAAAAACGGCGTGCCTGTTCGAAGTCGTTGTTTTCGAACCAGAAGCCGCCGTCGATCGTGTGATGGGCGATTTTGTAGGTCAGGCCGCCGATAAAGCCTTCGCGGTGGATATCATATTCGGTGGTTCGTACCGAAATGGGCGAGCCACCCAGTGAGTCAGGCGTGGGTTCGTAGGGTGTGGCGTAAATGCCTTCGCCGGTATTGGTATGGCCGTAGACCGTGGCGTAGCCTTTGAGGCGGCTGGTAATGTCAAAGTCCAGTCGTCCGTAGCCCAGCGCGTCCTGACGCAGGCCGGCGGAGTTGTAATAGGACTGGTCCTGATTGGTGATGCCCTGCGGGAAGGCCGTGCCGTTCTGGTAGGCCCGGGCGATCTGCTTGGCCAGTCCGTAGTCGTTGGTGACGTTATCGACATTGTAGCCGCGGGTGTGGATCAGCTGCAGGGACAGATCCTGATAATCATTTTCCGCGCGCTGGCTGTAATCGCCGAACAGGGTCAGCTTGACCTTCTCCCCCAGCGGCTGGATGAACTTGGCGTTTGCCTGCTGTTGCTGCTGGATGCCGTCGCCTTTCCATTTGTTGGCGTCCTGATAATCGTATGAGACGTACAGTCGTCCGCCGCCCGGCAGCGTGCCGGAATTGACGCGGGCGAATGTGCGCCATGTGCCGTAGGATCCAACCGTTCCGGCGACGTCCACGCCATATTTGGTGGTGGGGTCGATGGACGTGAATTCGAGTGCGCCGCCGAGGTCGTTCGAGGCGGCAACGCCGACTGATCCTGCACCCTGGGCGAGTGTTGCGGGGCCGTTGTTTTCGGTCTGCAGGGCGCGGCCGATCGACAGACCGTTATCGTTGCCATAGGCGAGGTTGCCGAGCGGGATGCCATCCATCGTAAAGCCCAGACGGCTCTGGTCGAAGCCACGAATAATGATCTGCTGCGACCATTCGTAAGCGCCCAGCGGGTCTGAAGACGTGAACATGACGCCGGGGAGTTTCGAGAGCGTCTTCAGCGGGCTGGTGCCGGGGGCGACTTCCTGTAGCGCCAGATGGGAAAGGGTCTGGGTTTCGCGTGAGGCGCCGGAGCCGAGAACGACGATGGATTCTGATTTGTTGGAAATGGCAGCGTCCGGTGTGCTGCTTTTTCTGGCGGCGGCCTTCTGGGGGGCTGGCCGGGGTGTCCTGTGCTGGGCAGCGTCTCCGTGGGAGGATGTTTTTGCAGGGACTGGAGCCGCATGGGCGCTGTAGAAGACCAACGAACTCAGACAGGTGGTGAGCAGGACACCATTCTTTTTCATTTCGCGTTTTCCCGGCATCAAGAAGATAAAATCTGGGCGGTGATAACGCGGCGAACATTATGTTCGCGTATCTGTGATGTCGTGTAATAGTTTCATGACAAATATGTTTCATAAATATTATGAAGAAGTAAATAATTTTTCAGAATAGGTTCTCGTCCTTTAATGCGGAGTATAGTTCTGATTCAGGTTCCGGTCGGGAAGACCGCGCGTTACTGCGGGTCTTCCCTTTCATCAGACGTTATGCCGGTGGCTGGGCCTGCATGACGAAGTGCAGTTCGCCGCCTGCGAGAACGTCCTGCTGATGCAGGAACGGGGTGCTTAAAGGCTGACCGTTGAGCGTCATCTGGCCGACGTAGGGATGAGCGTCGTCCAGATTGTCGGCTGTGACCGTAAAATCATGTCCGTTGCCCAGATGCATGGTGGCACGGGAGACGAAGGGCCGGCCGATTGCATATTCCTGACTGGCCGGGGCGACAGGGTAGAAACCCATGGCCGTGAACAGATACCATGCGGACATCTGGCCCAGATCGTCATTGCCCGCCAGACCGTCGGGGCGCAGGGCGTATTGCGTCTGCATGATCTGTGTCAGACGCTGCTGCGTTTTCCACGGGGCACCTGCGTAGTCGTAGAGATAGGCGACATGATGGTCGGGTTCGTTGCCATGTGCGTACCAGCCGATCAGACCGCTGATATCCTCGACGTTCTTGAAAATCGCGGGATCGACCTTCGTGTCGAACAGTTCGTCGATCCGTGACGTGAATTTTTCGCGGCCGCCCAGGACCTTGATCAGGCCCGGAATATTCTGCGGCACATACCACGAATACTGCCAGGCATTGCCTTCGGTATAATCGCTTCCATAAGCGGCCGCGGCGGGGGTGAAGGGCGTGTGGAACGCGCCTGAGGATGTGCGGGCGCGCATGAAGCGCGTTTCGGGGTCCCAGACTTTCCGCCAGTTGTCGGAGCGCTTTTCGAACGTGCGCGCCACGTCGGTTTTGCCCATCGCGCGCGCCATGCGGGCCAGTGCCCAGTCGTCATAGGCGTATTCCAGTGTCTTGGAAGCGCCCTCGGGCTCCTTGTCGATCGGGACGTAGCCGATTTTCATGTAGTCGGTCAGATCGCCGTAGGGTCCGTAGGTCGCGCTGCGGATCATGCCCTTGAGCGCGGCTTCGGCATCAAAGCCGCGCACGCCCGCCAGATACGCATCCGCAATGACCGGTACGGCGTGATAGCCGATCATGCACCAGGTCTCGAGGCCCTGATACGCCCAGACCGGCAGCAGGCCGAACGGGCTGGTCTGCTGGGATGCGATGAGCGAGCGGATGAAATGTGAGCTCATATCGGGGCGCAGGATGGCCAGAAGCGGCTGTTGCGCGCGGTAAACGTCCCACATTGACCATGTGGAGTAGAACTCGAACCCATCCGCGCGGTGGCGCTGATAGTCCGGGCCGGTGAAGTCGCCGTTGGCATCCATGCTGAGCGTGGGGGCCAGCATGACGTGATAGAGCGCGGTATAGAACTGCGTCCGCTGCTCCGCCGTGCCCTGCATGTCGATGACTGACAGGGCCTCGTTCCATGCGCCCAGGGCCGTGTTGTGCTGTGCGTCGAAATCCCAGCCCTGTCCTTCGCTGTCGAGATTGGCGACGGCGTTTTCCTCGCTGACCGGGGAGATGGAGGTTTTGACGAGGAGCGGCTCTTTCAGGCGTCCGAAATCGAACACGCCTTCCAGTTCGCGGCCATTCTGGGCCTCATGGTCGACAGGGTGGTTCCCGGGGCCGCCGAAGCCGCGATAGGCCACTTTCGTTTCGCGGTTATACAGTGTGCGTTCCGTCATGGGTTTTGAAAAACGCATGGCAAAACACAGGGTCCGCCCCGGCGCCCATCCCCGCGTGGTCCGGCAGCCCGAGACCGTCCCATCGGGGGCAACATGCAGGCGCGCCCACAGAACCTTGCCCGGATAGTCGTAGATGCTGGGTCGCAGGTCCAGCAGCAGATGGGCGGGTTTGCCTTTGGGGAACGTATAGCGGTGCCATCCGACACGGCGGGAGGCGCTCAGTTCGGCGCGGATTTTATAGTCGTCGAGCGTGACGGCGTAATAGCCCGGAGTTTCCACTTCCGTGGCGTGGCGGAAGCGGGAGCGGTATCCGCTTTCCGGCACGGCGGCGTCGCCGGGCTCCAGTCGTACGTCGCCCGTAATCGGCATCATCAGAACGTCGCCGAGATCGGAATGGCCTGCGCCCGAGAAATGGGTGTGCGAGAAGCCCAGGATCGTCGGATCATCATACTGATAGCCCGCCGCCCAGGCGTAGGCGTGATGGAAATCCGTCATCGCGGTATCGGGGGAGAGCTGGATCATTCCGAATGGCATGGTGGCGCCGGGATAGGTATGTCCGGCGCCTCCGGTTCCGATGCGCGGATCTACAGCAGAGGCGGGAGAGGCGTCCGGCTTTGGGGGCTGCTGCGGTGTGGTCTGGGCATGGACGGGCAGGAAAGCCGTTCCGGACAGGAGGGTTGCGGCCAGAAGGCTTCGGGCGAGTGTGGAAAGCGACATAAGGGCTTGGGACTCCGGGAAATAAACGGTCAGGGGGACGGGGGGTGAGCGTGGCCCAGCAGTTCAAACTCTCCGGCCTCGGCAGAAGCGGGCTGGAGCACATGCCAGCGATACAGTCTGTGCGGCGTATGGTCGGGTAGAAGGAACGGGCGTGTCTGGTGTTTCCAGGGGAATGTTTCGTTCTCGCGATGGTCGATTTTCTGCCATGTCTTTCCGTCATCCGAAGCCAGTACGTCCCATGCGGACGGAGCATGGCCGGGCATGTCGGTGGAGGTGAGCGTATAGGCCAGCGCGGAAGCTCCGGCAGGGCGTGTGACGGTGACGTCTGCGCCGTCAAGGGAAGCGGAGGTCAGGGCGTCATTGTCGAACAGCGCGTCCGGTCCGGTATGGGTTGCCCCGGCGATATCGGCCAGATCGACCGCGGGGTCAGGGCTGTGTCCGGCCGGGGTCAGGGAGGGCAGCGACGCTTCTGGCGCGGTTCCCCAGTGCGAGGGATGCGGCCCCATGCGGAACAGCAGGTCGCCTCCATCCGCGATGTCGTCATGGCCCAGCCACCAGCGCGTGAGCGGTTTGCCGTTCAGGCTGACGGACTGGACGAAGCGGTTGCGGTCGCTGATACCGGGCGCCCGGACTGTCAGGACATGTCCTTTTCCGAGCGTCAGCCGCATGGTCTCGAAGCGCGGCGCGCCGATGGCGTAGGTCGGTGTGCCCATGCGCAGCGGATAGAACCCCGCCGCGCTGAAGATCCACCAGGCCGACATTTCGCCGTTATCCTCATCGCCCGGATAGCCCTGGCCGATCGCCGTGCCGCGATACAGCCGGTTCATGACGTCGCGGATTTTGTCCTGCGCTTTCCAGGGTTGGCCGGCGGTGTCGTACAGATAGAGGATATGATGTGCGGGCTGGTTGCTGTGGCTGTACTGGCCCATGCGGATGTCGTGCATTTCCCGCATTTCGTGGATTACGCCGCCATAGGCGCCGGTGTGATAGACGCCGGGTGTTGCGAAATAGGCGTCCAGCTTGCGCGCCAGTCCGTCGCGTCCGCCGTAGAGGCTGGCAAGTCCCTGCCCGTCCTGAACGGGGTCGAAGGCCATGGTCCAGGCGTTTGTCTCGGTATAGTCGCCACCCCAGGCGAGCGGATCGAACTGTTCTTTCGTGGTTCTCCACTGTCCGTCCGGGCGGCGGCCGACGAAAAACCCGACATCCCGGTCGAACAGATGGACGTAGTTCAGGGCCCGGTTGTGCAGATACCAGCTTTCCGCCGCGTAATCGGCTTTTGTCGCATCGGGCGTGGAAGCGGACAGGGAGGCAGCCATTTCACCCAGAGCAAAATCATTGAGTGTGGCGGCATTGGACCATGACAGGGCTTCGTCCGTATCGGTGTCGGTGTAGCCTCTGAACATGGAACGGTTGAGGCCTTTGCGGCCCACGCCGGGATTGTCGGGCATGACGGTCGCGTCCTTCAGGCCTGCGCGATAGAAGGACGCGGCATCGAAGTTGCGGACATGTTTGGCGTAGGCGTCCGCGAAGGCGACGTCTGCACTTGTTCCGGTCATGAGGTCGGCATAGCCGGGCGAAGACCAGCGCGCGATCCAGCCGCCTTCGCGGTATTGCTGGACGAAACCGTCGATCAACTGGCCGTCTTCTTCGGGTGTCAGCAGTGCATAGGCGGGCCATGCCGTGCGGTATGTGTCCCAGAAACCGTTATTGACGTAGAGCGGGCCGTCCACAACCGGAGCGCCGGTCTGCGTTGGGCCGTCGGGGTGCTGTCTCGGCTGGAACGGGCTGGCATGTCGCAGATGCGGTGCCTCCATTGTGCCGACATTTTCAGCCGCGTTGTTGGGGTAGAGATAGAGGCGGTAGAGGTTGCCGTAGAGCGTGCGCTGCTCATCCGGAGGTGCGACGGGGATCTGGATGCGGTCCAGCCTGCTGTTCCAGGCGGCTTTCGCAGCCTGTGCGACTGTTTCCAGTGTGGCGCCGTTTGGTAGTTCGAGCGCGAGATTGTGTTGCGCCTGATCGGAACTGATGAGAGAGGTTGCGATCCGGACCGTGACCGTAGGATCGGCTGTGGTGTCGAACGCGGCCCAGGCTTGCACGTCGTCGCGTTTCTGGCCGGTCAGGCGGCCTTGTGTGACGGCGGGACGGTCGAATTCGAGATGGACATACATCCGGCTTGCGCCGGTGGAGAGGTCGCTGGCGACATCCGTGTAGCCGTCTGCACTGCGTCCGTCCGGAGCGATTTTCAGACGGCCCTGATTGGTAATGTTGTCGAACACGACCTGTCCGCGCGTTGTGCCGCCGGGATAGCGGAAGTGCAGGATGGCCGCGTGGTCGGTCGCGGACATGTCTGCCGCGATTCCGTTATCCAGTATGACGGCATAGCGGTAGGGCAGGGCGGTTTCGTGGTCGTGCGTGAAGCCGATGGCGCGTGCGGTCCGGTCTGCGGAAGGCGTGTCTGGGCCGAGGGCTGGCATGATCTGGAAGGTATCATGATCGCCCATCCACGGGCTGGGTTCGTGGCTGAGGGACAGGGCTTCGAGGCGCGGATGGTTATCGGGGCCGTTGCGTTCCTGATACTGGTAAAGCCAGTTGGAATTGCCCCGCGTCACGGGTGTCCAGAAGTTGAACCCGTGCGGCACGGCCACGGCGGGGAAGTTGTTTCCGCGCGAATAATGGCCGTTCGCATTGGTGCCGCGCCGCGTGTCCACGAGGTCGGCGGGCGTCAGGCTGGTTTGATCCGGGATATTGGTGATGAAGGCTGCATCAAGATACACGCGGCGTGTTGTGCTATTTGGCGCGTGGGACGTCAGTTCGAGGGCTGCAACAGTCCGGCCCGCGGCGATGTTGCCGAGAGGCACGTCCACGAGCGTCCACTGGTTGGGGTAGAGTGCGCGTCCTGCGCCCTGACCCTGTGCTGTCAGGTCGGCGCCGGAAAGATCATGGGCGCCGAGTGTGGAGGCGCGGGTGCCATCGGTGAACAGGATGTCGAGGCTGGTGTATGTGGCGTCGTCTGTCAGGGAGAGCGGGTCGGCGACAGGGAAGATGGTGTAGGTGAGGTGCGAGTGTCGGGCGACGCGAAAGGCGGAACCGGGTTTTGCGATGACCGTCCGCAGGTCTGTTGCAGTGGTGTCGAGGCGAAGGGTTCGGAGGTTGGTCAGGCCGCTTCCGGCACGGGCCGTTAGAACTTCGTCTTTAGTGGGGCCGTCTGCACTGGTCAGGCTCCAGTCCGGGCCGGAGCCCGGCTGGAGGGTGAATGGCACAGGCGCCTCCGTTCTGCCGGAGGGCGCGGGGGGTGCCGGAAAGGCTCGGGGCACCCCCATGGCGATCATCGCCATGAGGAATGCCGTGCGCGAAGAGGAGCGCCTGATTGTGTGGTGCATCACGCCTTACAGTGTTGCCGTAACTCCGAAGCGGAAGGCCCGCCCCAGGGCACCACTCTGCGCCCAGGATGAGTTGTAAAGATAGGACCCATAGGTGCCAAAATCATATGGCGCCTTGAAACCGGCCAGATTGTAGATGTTGACGTAGCCGGCCCACTGTTTGTTGAACTGGTAGTTCACGGTCATGTCGAGATCCCAGAAATGGCGGACATTGCACTGGGACGGATAGAAGCTGCTGACATCCTGATAGAGGGCGTAATTGCAGTTTCCGGCCGTGCCCGGACCATCGTTGTCTTCTGCCGTGCCGTGATAGCCGCTGGTGTAATAGACCGTGAAAGTCGTCGAGAGTTTGTTCCAGGTGAAGGTGTTCTGCCAGTTGGCGCGCCAGCGGGGCGTTCCCGAGGCTGAGGTCGTGTTCCACGGGCCTTCGGTTCCGGCAAAACGTTCGACGCCTACGCCGGGGATGGTCTGGTTGAAGCGGTGGACCCATGTTGCATGGCCGTTGCTGTACCAGTTGATCATCTTCAGCGGGCCGGGCAGGCGATGGGTGATCGACAGGTTGAGGTCAACGCCGTCGGTCATCATGCTGTTGGCGTTGATGTAAGACGATTCAATGATTCCTGCACGGCGGGGTGCGTCAGGATGCAGCGGATCCGCAATGTCCGGGACCACGGTGTTGCCGTCGATCATTACCGTCTGGTTGGTGTTCATGGCCTCGTAGGCTGCCGCCACGGTTGCTGCCGGGGTCGGGTTGGAGACGATGACATTCTTCTCGCGGATGTACCAGTATTCCGCGCTGAACGTCATCCACGGGAAGGGGTGAAAGACCGGGCCACCCGTAAAGGTGTTGTTTGTCATGGGCTTGAGGTTCGGGTTGCCGACGCTCTGGCCGCCGAGGCTATAGGCCTGTGCGTAGCTGTCCTTGCTGCCGTTGGAATCCAGATGCTGGTTGATCCAGGTCAGGTTCGACGGGCCGTAGGACGTATAGCCAATGGTGGTGCCGTTGGTTTCATAGAAACTCGGAACCTGAAAGCCCTGCGACCAGGTGCCACGGAGCATGAACTCTTTGCTCGGCTTGAAGGTGGCGCCGATTTTTGGAGAAAAATGGCTGAAACCCGTAGAATAGGAGTCGTAACGTCCCTGGAAGTCGGCGTTCAGCATTTTCACGATGGGCGCGTTCAGTTCGAAATAGCCCGAATAGACGTAACGATGGCCGATCGCGCTGAACGGGTTGATGCTTTCGTACTGGTTGTTGACGTCAGTGGTGTCGACCGGGTTGGCGTTAGGGGCGCTGAAGCCTTCGTAGCGGACGTTGGTTCCGATCGCGAGGTTCAGCATGCCGCCGGGCAGTCGGACGAGCCCTTTGGTGACGGAGGCCTGCCAGGAATATTCTTCTGTCTTGGAATGGACGATTTCTGTCGGCGCGATGGCGTTCTTTGCTGCCGTGGAATTGGCGCTCTGGTCGACGAAATTATAGGTGCCGTTCTCGATCGCATTATTGAGATCGCCGATATTGATGTAGTTGCCGTATTTTGTTGAAAGATCGGTATTCATGCCGACCATGCTGGAGTCATAGTTCCAGTCACCGCCCCAGCTTGAGGGTTCCCAGCCTGTCAGATGCATGGATCCGCGGTAGTTCTGTGAGAACTGCGTGACTTCCGTGGGGTCGATGAAGCGTCCGTAAAGCTGTGCGCTTTCGTTGAGGGATGCATAGGGGTTGTTCGGGTTCAGTGAACCGTCCGGCAGATAGGCCGGGGCGAGCACGCCTTTGCTCGTTCCGAGCTGTGATTGTGTGTTGGCATAAAACGCGCTGGGTGTGCCGCTGTAGGAGGACAGGTTCTGGGAGTAGGTGAACATGCTGACGAGCTTGGCGCGCGGGCCGAGCTTGACCGTGAGATGCGCGGTGGCTTCCACACGGCGGTCATACGGTGAGATCACGCTGTATTTCGAGACTGTGTCCTGCTGGCACAGGCTGCTGACGGACCCTGTTGGCGTGCCGGTTACATAGCCCGAATGCGCTCCGGACAGACCGTTGCAGCCCGAGGTCGGATTGAGTAACTGATAGCCACTGAGGGATTTTCCGCTGCTGTCGACGGCCTTGGCCGCGACGCCTGTGGTCTGCGTGACGGCATTGCTGAATGTGCCGTCTGAGCCGAGGATGTTTCCATCCGCGTTGCCGCCACCGATGCCTGTCAGGTTGCTGGTGTTGTAGGGATAGCCGATCTGGCTGTTGGTGATCATGTCATCGGACTGGTATTCCGAATTGACATAGAAATTGTAGCCGTCCTTCTCCACGTCACCCACGCCGTAATTGGCGTAGAGACGCTGGTGGCCGCCATAGCCGCCCTGATTGAGGCCGCCTTCGGCGTTGCCTTCGAAGCCCTTGATCTGTTCGCGCGTGATCATGTTGATGACGCCGGCCACGGCGTCAGCGCCGTACAGTGCGGAGCCGCCATCCTGCTGCACGTCGATGGTCTGCACCAGAGACGCCGGCATCCAGTTCGTATCAACGAAGTTGCGCGCGCCATCATCGCCTGCGGGATAATAGGACAGGCGCATGCCGTCCATCATCACGAGTGTTGCGGAGGTCTGGAGGCCGCGAAGAGAGGGGGCAGACGCGCCGCCCGCGAAGGCGCCATTTGCAGAGAAAGCGTTGGTCAGGTTGCCAGAACCGTTGGATGACAGAAGCTGGAGAGCATCGGTCACGGTTTTGATGCCGCGTTGCTGGAGCTGTTTGGCCGTGATCTGTTCGATCGGGGACGCGCTGCTCAGGTTCTTGTCGTGGAACAGCGTTCCCGTGACGACAACACTTTCCGCACGGGTTGAATTGACGCCTGTTGCGGCGGCTTTTTGCAGCGTGGCCTTGCGGGATAATGTGGTTGCCGAGGCTTTTCCCGTGGCAGTGCGGCTTTGGGGCTTGGTCTGTTTCGGAACGGCAGTGCTGTCTTGTGAGGCGCTGACGGCCTGGGCCAGCGCCGAGCCGGTGGGTGCTGTTACAGCGGCCCCGGTCAGCGCGGAAAAGGCGAAAAGCATGATGTTTCGACGTGGTGCTGATCTGGCTTTCATAGAAACACAATCCTCACGCTGGGAGAGAAAACTTGGGGATTCGTTACCGGGTGATGTCATTCCGCAAAAATAACATAATGATCTGATAGCTTGGCTTTATTGACTGAAGAACTGGAGAGTCGCGCCAAAACGTATTAAATATAAATTTAATATCGTTGTGTTGCATGAAAACCTGATTCTGGCCATTTGTTACGAAATGAAACGGAAGTTATTACCGGAATTATGGAAATTTATAATTTCGAAGTGGGGTATTGTATTTTAATTTTGTTCAAACTTTGTTCATGTATTTGGTTGTTGTTTTAACGGAATGATAATTTCGCGGCAGGATTGATGACGATGCGCGCGTATTTCCAAGTCGGCTGTGGAGGCCCATGTAGCCCGGCTCCGTGCTCAGATCCGCGCGAACGGAGGACACTGAGGATGGGTGAACGCTGGCTTCCGGTTTGGCGCCGGGCCCAACGGACGGACATGATCGCGCCTGACGAGCATCCGGGCGTGGGACAGACGGTCCTGCTCGGCGGCCAGCATGTCCTTGCGATGACGGGATCGACCGTTGTGGGGCCGCTGCTGATGGGGTTTGACCCCAATGTGGCGATCCTGTGCTCGGGGCTGGGGACGATCCTGTTCTTCCTCATCACCGGCGGTCGGATCCCGAG
>NZ_BEWL01000010.1 GCF_002723915.1 Gluconobacter albidus | reverse complement strand
GAATGTCTGCCTGCACGCCGTTCAGATAAGCGATGGCCAGGCGGATCCCCGCGACGTTGATCAGGATCGAGACGATATCGAACCGGGATGGTCTCGTGTTTCGTCTTGTTTGTGCTCGGAAGTCGATAAAACGGGAAGGGAGGTGGGAAAGCCTATTCGGAAAATGCGCGGCCAATTGGTGGCCAGATCAGGTCCGGAAGTCGGTAGTTTGCAGCAAAGCAGGTCTGCCGCGTCTCATACGCGTATGGACCCCCTATGGGCCAAGAGAAACCGAAAAGTGTATTCGTCCCTGACGTTACTTCTCATGATGCCAGTCACACATGGGCAAGCTGGCAGTACTGCCAGCACAAGGATCTGATGCACCTCAAGGCTGCCGGTGGATGGGGCAACATCACGACGGTCACGCGCTATGCCAAAGTGATGCCTGACGCCTATCGGGATGAAATTCTGGAATGGCTGGGGATCCAGTAGAATGCGATTCGCACGAGATCGCTGGATCCGCAGGACCTGCACCAGTTTTGCACACATCATAATGTCGCTAAGCGCATTAATATGAACAAATCTGAACCGACGGGCCAAGGCCGGTTGCCCGACAATTTGGCGCTAAACGATTGATTTTAAGGAGTTATCACCGGACCGAGTGGTGGGCGCAACAGGGATTGAACCTGTGACCCCTACCATGTCAAGGTAGTTGTAATTCCTTAAAAAACGGCAGTTTATTGCGGTCTTCAGCTATTAAAGCGGGTCATATGCACCAAATTTGCACATCGTGACACGGTGAATGCCCGTTTTGGAAGCGGGACGCTCCGGCCGGGATCAACGGGACTGAAGCGGGCATGGTCGCCGCGACAGTCCCTGTTGTCGGCTCGCTACACGACCCGGTTGGAAGAGATCGTGAGGGCGAGGAGTTGGTAACTTACGCTCACGCCTCATGTCGGTCATTCTGCCTCGATTCTGCGAGCTGGAAAGCGGATACCTAACACTTGGCATGTTTCCGGCTTCCGGCTGCACGGAGTGCTACAACCTGTTTGCTCAGCTTGATAGTGGAAAATAACGGGTTTCGCGAATACTGATCTACAATTACTTCCTTGTATCAAGCCGCTCTATGTGTCCGGTCTTCTGGAACTCTGCCAGCTCTCCTAATAGTGTCTCAAGGTGTGGCGAAGAGATTGACGTATCCTTGAAACACGCCCGGAATTTATCGACCGATAACTCTTTCCTCGCGTTCGAAATACAATTACGGAAAGGTTCCTTGTCTGGTGTAACGTCCAGACCGTCCAGCGCCGCGTCTTCAATCTGGATACCGAATGCTACTTGGATGCGTGAGATTAGAGGTTTCATGATCTCTTGAACCTCTTGCGGTTTCACATGCAATTCCGTCAACTGCCGCTCAAGGCCTATTTGAATAGCATAGAGGGTTTCGTATTGTGGCCCCCCGATATCACCTTGCTCGAGGACACTAAGTACGGAGACCCGGGCAAGATCGGATGCCAGCCCGCGCAGTTGGGTGAGGGTAGCATCGGCTTCGTCGATCTTGGCCCTCATCTCGGCTTTGAGCGGACCAAATGTGAGCGATTGCACCTGCGGGATGAAGACCAGTACTGCGGCTAACCCGCATGCTGCCGTAACCGTAGCCGCACCCGCATTATTCTTGCGCCAGGCAAAAACACACGGCAATAAAATCAACAAAATAAGAATTACTCCGAGTGCCCATTGTTGGACTGATTCCGTCACGGCTTGCACCCTTCGTTGGTCCCATTTTTGTCATCTATCCGTTTCACGCGCGTCATAGCGCGGATTGGCAAAATCTGTATATAACTTGGGAAATCTCTAGCGGGACTTTGCTCACCCACGAATCGCGTAGGTCGCTCAGTGACAACTGGGGCGTCACGACGACCTGACCTTGTCACTGTCCCAAACACCCTGTCGTCCTACAGAAAAAAGCGTCTTGATGCTCTGTGAAGCGAGACTTCCCCGACTGGCTCGCACAATGTCCGATTTCTTATTCTGTTGCCCGCAAGTGGACTTACCGCTTACCCCGCCATAGCGGCCATTCCTACTTCTTCTTAACGCCTACGAATGGCCGGACTTTCGTTTCAAGGCAGCGCGGGACATACGAGATCAGCAGCTCGGCATGTGCTTTCAGCGCTACCCGATTTGCCTCAATTCGCGCTGCCACCTCCTGCCGCACGGCATCATTCTGTCCGAGCAGTGCTCCCGCATAACCGACTTCCCGCCCAGCCTCAGCATCTGCCAGTGCCGATAAAGGCACGAACTGCACCGGGACGTTCATCGTCTGGCCTTTCGTCCGGCTGGCATCGGCTTGCAGCCCGAAGACCGGCAGAGCTGATGATGCTGATACTGAGAACGATCCCGACTGGCTGAAGGTGCCCGACAGATCCATCGTCACCGGTCCGGCAATCATCGCCACGACCGGATCTGACGTCTGCTGCGCACACTGAAGCGCCCGGACATTCGCGTCGAACTTGGCGGCCTGATCCGCTGTCCATGTTTGGACACCAGACACACTGACGACGCCAGCCTTCGTCAGATCCGCCTGGACGCCGGCAATGGCCTGACTGATCGTCACGGGTGCGACCGATCCAGCCGAACAGGCCGAGAGGGCCAGCAGCCCGCAGAGTGCCAGCGCCCTCATGCCAGTGCCTCCGTCCCGGTCGCGAAATCGCACCATACGCCCGCAGTGTTTTTATAGATCCAGCGGCCGGTTCCAGCGCCCGCCGCTTCGCCTGGGCCACGGGCATCTTTCGCCCAGGCCAGCGCACTGGCGACATTCTGGGAGGTACTGGTATTGCCTTTGATGGCCGCGAGCGTGTTGCCGGTGCTGCTGGTGATCGTTGTCTGGTTCTGCATGTCCAGAACTGCATCGCTCTGGAAAGCAAAATACCCGTAGACGTATCCAGCTGCGATGTCAGCTTCGTACGACGCCGTGATTTTCTGGGCAGTGATATGGGCCGTACCGCCCGGGAAATTCCCCGTGGTGTAGGCGAACCCCATGTAATCGACCCATGCGGCCCCGTTCCAGAAGAGATAGCATCCCTCCGCCGGGAATGTCTGGCCCTGAAGACCACTGGTCGCATCCGTGCAGAAGACGGCGTCCCCGACCGTGCCGCGCTTCGGCAGTTCAGCAGCCGTGCATTGCGGCACCGTGGCTGCCGGGGCGTACCCAAGCGCCGTCTTGATATTGGCCGCCGTGACATTCGCATCGGACCCCGGTGCACCAGCTGGCCCGGTTGCCCCGCTCGCCCCTGTATCGCCCTTGATGCCCTGTGGGCCAGGCACACCGGCTGCTCCTGCAGCGCCGGCTGGAAGCTCAAAGGTGGCAGGGGCGGTTGTCGTGCCGTCCGTGAGCGTGGCCGTCAGCGTCACGGTCGACGGCTGGCCCGCGACGACAGGATCCTGCGTCAGGTTGATCGCCTTGATCCCGACGCCCTGAGTCCCGCCCGAAGACAGGGCCGCAATCCACTGGCCGATGGTCTGGGCCTTGCCGTCGGACGTGACCTCCAGCCCGGAGCCATCGCCGGAATACGTCCCAGCCGTCACGCTCTCAAACGATGGCGTGCCCACGGGGGCTGGATCTTCCGTCGCCATGACGACGCGACCGTTCGCGGAATAGCCCGAGGGCAGCGCCTCAATGCCGGCGATCAGCACCTTGCCGTTCGTCAGGGTATCGGCCGGGAAGTCACCGGGCGGGAGCGTTGCCACGGTCAGCGCCGTGATCTGAAGGACAGCCATCACGGAATAGACGCGACCCTGTTGGGTCGTGATCTCAAAGAGGATCTTCTGCGCCGTGTTCGGCTGCCCGCTGGCGAGGAAGGCCACGACCAGTGGCCCGGCCACGGCAGACCACATGACCTTGAGGTCATAGTCCCCGCCTGTAGCTGTCGTGACGACGGCGGAGCGGATTGCGGTCAGCGTGTCGCCTGTGCCGGCCAGCAGGGTGGAGAAGTCCAGCACATAGTCCAGACAGTCGGCCGAGGCCTTTGGCGTCCACATCACCTGGGCGAACAGCCCGCTGCAGGACTGGAGCGTCACCGTCCGCAGCGGGGACGGCGTGAGATTGTGAACCGTGGTCATGCGGCCCTCACTTCAGCCAGAAGGGAATCGAATTCTTCCCCGATCGGGGAAGAACCCGAAATGCCCAGCCAGTTCTCGCGCGACAGCAGGCCATAGGCTTCATCCGCGATCCGCGTGAAGGTGCTCCATGGCATAAAGGTCCGCGTGCCCCAGGTGTTGAAGAACACGCCGTCCGGGTTGTAGCCGACAAGCGCGATGGCATGGCCCCCGGCAGGCGTATGGTTGGAGATGGCATTCCAGTCCCAGGTCTCGCCCAGAGCCAGATCGAGGAAGCCTTGCGGCACCTGCACACCCGCCAGCACGCCGCCCAGATAGGCAATGGCACGGCGGATCCCCACGACATCGGTCGGGGCAATCGAGCCATAGGCGGTCAGGTAATCGCGGGTCTGTCCCGGCCGGAGCAGGCCAGCACGCCGCCAGGCGTTGAGTTCGTCCAGCAGGATGGTGCCGTCATCATTGGCCCCGGTGGCCGGATCGAAGCCTGTCAGCGCCGCATAGTTCGCCAGCACGGTTTCAGTCGAGAGCATGACCAGAGACTGCGCGGCCTTCGTCCAGGTCGCCACCAGGGCGGCGTGAGCGGCGAACGCGCAGCAGCCGAAGCGGTCATTGCCCCACATCTGATAGGGCACGTTCTGCGACCAGTCGCGGGCTGCGGGCACGGCCGGCAGGCGCACGGCCAGCACCCGGCCGAGGCGATAGGTGCGCGGATCATGTTTCGGGGCGCGCTTGCCCAGTCTTCTGTCCTGCATGGGATCTCCGGAAACAAAAAAAGAGGGGAGCAGCCGAAGCCGCTCCCCTTTTTCGGCACATGGCGAAAATGGTCAGACACCCTGATAGATCCGGGCGCGGACCAGCTCCGGCGACTGGAGAGGTGCGGCATAAGGTGCGGCCGTGACACCGGCCAGCGCTTCAACCAGCGGAATCATCGCCTGGACCGTCTGCATGTAGGTCGCAGCCGAGGGCGAGTAGACCTTCACGATCGGGGTTGCGATCGCCAGCAGGGTTTCGAGATCCGTGCCGAGGCTCTTCGCCCAGTCCTTACCAGTCGCCACCGTGATGGAGCCGTTCGAGTTGGCCGCCACCTGAGCCGTCACGCTGCGGATCTGCGCGACCAGATTGTCGAACTTCGCCTTCTCGGAGGCGGAGAGATGGCTTTCCAGTTCGGGGATGCCCTCGATCGCCTGGACGGCATAGGCGATGGCCGTGGCGTCGCTGTTAAGCGCGGCCGTGTTGAAGCTGGCCGTGTTGGCGGTCGTGGTGCAGGCGGCCGTTGAGCCGAGAAGAAGGGCACCGAGGCCGAGGGCGAGAAAGCGATTGCGCATGAAGTCTCCGGACATAAAAAAACCGCCTCAGAGGGCGGCGGAAGAAAGAGCGGTCTGACAGGCGGGAGCCTGCCTCCTTCGGGTCAGGCGGTCGGTTTGGGCGGCTCGCCTGCCCTGGGATGGGTGGAAGCCGGATCGAGGCCCAGCTTGGCCGCCTCGATCGTGCGGCTGGCCTCGGCCGGGATCATCAGCGCCTTGGCATCGGGCTGATAGGCGTTGGTGTTCCAGCCCTTCGACTGGGCCAGCGACGCGACCACCTTGTAGAGCAGCGCCAGCCTGCTGCCGGCCGCAGGCGGCTTCCAGAAGCGCATGGCCAGCGCGGCCGCCGCGATCAGGAAGGTGAGGATCGAGACGATATCCCCCGCATACCGCGCAGGCAGGTACGGCAGGACCGTCTGGAACAGGGGTGTCCAGTCCATGAGAGTGTTCTCCAGTTTTTGGGAAATGCCTGAAAATCAGGCCGTGTAAAGCGCAACAATATCCCAGGCGTTTGCGGCCACCTGCACGACTACAATGGTCGATCCTGCGGGGACGGCATAAGCTACATTGGCAGCGTCAGTACTGATTGTCTGTCCCGGCTGAGGATAGAGCGAAAGGGCGGCGCTGGTGGCGTTGATGACCTTGATCTCAATCCCCGTCCCCACGACAGGAAGTAATCCACCACCAGTGCCGGAGGTGAACTTCGCAATCTGGGTGTTGATCAGGGTCGCTGTGGCCTGAGTGGTACCAGCGGCCGCAAAGATCCCGGCCGGAACGGCGATCTGACCGCTGGTGACTGCGACACCCGTGGAGAACTGTGCTGGTCCATGGTTCATCCGCTGCCCGAGAACCACCGTGTCGTCAGCAAACTCGAGTTCCATCATGCTGCCGTTGGCCATGGTGCCGATCAGATGGTTCGGAGCGACCACAGAGCCAGCCCCCAATGTGCCGCCAATGCCGTAGATCATGGTGCCTGAAGGGTCGCGGACTATGTTTGTCCCGACATACACCTGCTGCGTCCCATGAATATACAGGCCATTGCCCTGGGCAGAGGTGGAGCCGGTGGACGTGACAAAGTTCCCATCCAGAACAAGCCCGACCGTCGTGCTGTCGAAGTACCCCGCGTTAACGGTGCTCCCCGAAGCCGCGGTACTTCCGAAGCCGCTCTGGCGGTTACCAATATAGACGGCGTCCTGCGCCCCGACCGCTCCCCAACAGCTTATTCCCGAAGCTCCGGAAATGCCGTCATCAATACTCCGGTTATTGTATGCGGTCGGACGGATCTGTGTCAGAGCAGTGACCTGGCCCCCAGTTGTGAAGCCGATGGAGCCGTCGTGACACTGGATCGTTGTGGAGTTGGCAACCAGCGGGTCAATATTTGGCTGGCGGGTGACATCCTCACAATAGGAACCGAAGCCCTGATTGCACTGATGGGCAGTCGCCCCGATGATCGAACAGCGGGTCGTGCCTGCATACAGACTGAAACCCGCATCTGTTATGCCTGAGGAATATGTATCGAGCGCCAGGCAATCTACCGCCCCGGCAAAGAATTGCGGAGAGTTTCCAGAGGTCAGCATCCTGACTTTCGACAACCGGCCGTTCGTCGCATAACCAAAACTGACAGGCCAGTTACCGACGTTCTGGACTGTGACCCCATCAATGAGAAAATCCGAGATCGGTACCGCGGCAGAGCCAGGGTCAAGCAGCCATGTTTCCGAAGTTGCGTAGCTGTTCGAGGTCAGCCCCCCGACAACCTGCCCAACGCTCCAGGACTGCTTCCCTCGGTTCCCGTCAAATACTCCACGCCCCGTGATACTCCAGCCGGAGCCCCTGAAATCCATGAGGTTGGCTTTGACAGAAGATGAAGCGGCAGAATTGGGCGCCAGGATGACCAGGCCGTCATGGACCAGATTAAATCCGCCGGTGGGGATGATCATAGGATTGACGGTCATAGCCAGACCGGGGGGAATGTGAAGGCGGGCGACCCCGGCCGTTTCTGCGAGCGCCTTCAGGAACTTCTCGGTATTGGTGTCAGCATAGGTCCCCGTGCTGTCCGACACGACAAGCCAGTCGCGGATATCTGCCAGCTCTCCGCATTTCTCTGAAAGAGGACGCGCTTGGGCGCTGGCATAGGCTGCGGCGATTGTTGTCTGCGCATCGATAACGGCGCTACCGATTACCATTCCGGATGACTGGCCATTGGTTGCATCGACCTTTGTTCCGATGGCGCTTCCCACGGTTGTGGAGGACACGATATCGGCGGGGTTTCCGGAAGTCATGTAGGAGACCCATCCCGGGGTCCAGTTTGCGGGGTATGCCATCAGAGCGCCTTCCGAAACTCAAGCCTGACTGTTGACGGGACGTCCGGGGCATGGCTGATCCATGACAGACCTTGCGATGCAGCCCAAGAGGGCGGCCGTCGGTCTGGATCCGTACCCCAGCAGCGGGTTTGCGCGCACCAGTGCGAGAGGAACACCATGGCTCCGGTCGTGGCGCTCCGGGCGAACTGCCTCATGCCCAGGACATGCCAGCCACTTTTCTGCGGGTCAGGCGGCACGCCGTTCCAGCCGGTAGCCGTGTGAAAGACAGTATTCATGGTCATTTCCCATTATCATGAAAACGCCAGGCAAAGCGACGCAGGCGCAGGAGACGACGACGCCAGAGCGCCCAGAGCAGCAGGCTCACGCCGCGATTGCGGCCTGAAACAGAGCGATGTGATTATCGTTCACAGCCCCGCCCCCGCCGGCCGTGTTGTAATGGGTCTTCCAGTACGCACAGAGCGCCTGGGCATCATCGGCGGCCGGCAAAGGGGCACTGACGCGCTGGTACCGGATCCGGGCCATTCCAGCCGCGTATTTCAGGTTCCAGATCATCAGGGCGGCCGACGGCGCCAGATACCCGATCATCTGCCGCAACGCCGTGGCCTGGCGGGACCGCCCCGGAGCGCAGAGCCAGTTTTCCCAGCAGTCATCATGCGTGACAGGCTCCATCTGCCACAGACCGACAGCCGGGCCGCCGCCAGCCTGCTGGAGATAAACCCCTCCGCTTTCGACGAGCATGGTTCCCATCAAGAGGTTTTCGGCCGCAAGCGACCAGAGGCCAAGCGCCTGAAGGGCCGGGCGCACGATCAGGGAGCGGACCTGCGAGAGGTTGAGGCCGCTCATCCGAGATGCCCTTTCAGCCATGCATAAAAAGCCCCGAGACAAAGACCAGCAATGCCGAGAGCCTTGGGTCCAAGGGTGTTCGCTGCCCAGATTGTGTTCTTCATCGCACGATCACGCTCCCCGCGAGCGCGGTCCTGGTCATCCAGCTTGGCCTGAATAGCCTTGAGCGAACTGGCTTGATCCCGAGAGGACGCAGCCTGTTGGGCCAGGAGAATCCCATGTTCGTGAACCTGCTTGGTGACACCATCGAACTTATCAAGATGGCGTTCAAATTCAGGTCGCAGAACGTAATCACCGGGTGCGCCTACAGTTTCGGCCATTCGGCCCTCCAGATATGAAAAAACCCGCTCGCTGGCGGGTTGTGTTGGTCAGGTGGTGTAAAAATATCAGGTCAGTTGGCCAGCGTATTATTCTCGCTGTCCGTCCATTTGGTGCCGTTGGCGTGGTAGAATGCCGCAACACCGGTAACGCCGTTCAGCTTGCAATCCGAACACCACATCTGGGTTCCATCCTGAGCGGGCCGATAGACGTTGTTGAGGTCAGACATGCTCATGCTGCCGGAGGTAACACCCGCGTTAGCCCCGAGCACGCCGGTAACGCTGAGGCTGGTGTTCGTCCCGCCGCTATTCCCCAGTTTCAGATGGGCACCGTCAGACGCTGAGAAGAACGGGCTGCCGTTGGTGTTATCCTGCGTTGCAGGGTGGACCACCACAGAGTGGCCGTTCATCGTCTCAACGTCCCCATTCGACTGAACACCCGCACTGGTGGCCACACCGCCCGACTGGACGGCACCTGAAACGATCAGATTTGTCGGGTCGCCTGAGCTGCCTTGCAGGTGGAGAGTGTCGCTGTCGTCGGCATGAAAGAAGGGTCGGCTCGTCACAGTCCCCGGGGGCGTGAACGCCAGGGTGTTGCCCGGCCCTACAGTGATGTCGCCACTTCCGCTGACAGTCAGGCCACAGGCTGTTCCAGACCCACAAAGGGCCACAGAGCTGTCTGAAAGGCCGTACTTGATTGCGCCGTTCACGTAACCATTCACGTGCCCGTACCAGCTCTGTGTCCGGTTGGTGACGCTCGGATTGATGCCTGGCGTCACGACCGGTCCGACATAGAGGTTCGGGTTCGCCCCCGCCACATCCTGCTGAAGCCGCGTGATCTGCCGGTAGGACATCCCACCTGCGATGGCTACGTTTTCAGACAGGGTGTACGTCGATCCCACGGCGGTACTGGAATCGAATTTCGAACAGTGGCTGGCGACGTAGATCGACTGTCCATAGATCGCGCTGCTGTTGCATCCACCCCAAAGGGAAATCTGAATCGGCAGGCTTCCGGCCACCACCACGCCCGCGCTGTCCTCCGTGAACTCTGTTCCGTCATTCAGTGCGCCATAAGACTGTGGCGACAGGACATAGCCGGAGTATTTCACACTGTGCGGGGTCTTGGCATAGGTCGCAAAGTCGGCTTCTTCAGCCTGATACTCATGTGCCAGAGAGGTTTCTGCACCCGCCGTCGGCTCGACATAGCTGGCATACACATTCCGGGCGAAAACCTTGCCGGGAGACCCGATCCAGACCGTCGGTGTCGTGCGGCTGGAATAGAGCGACGTGTCCAGCTTCGTCACGTCCGGAACCGCCCCTGTTCCAGGGGCCTGCTCGAACACCGACCAGCCGTTGACCGTAATCGTATTGCCCGACCAGCCCGTGACATAGCCGCCATAAAAACGCGCGGTCGGGATCTGACCGGATGAACTGCCCGTATCCGTCAGGCTCGTATCAATGGAATTCGACCAGATATACATGCCTGCACGCAGCTGATTGATCTGCTCTGCCGTCAGCGCGGATGCCAGCGTCACGGATGTGGCCGTATAGGCCGTGACCGGAAGGATCAGGCGGGCTGGCGCATTGTCGAGATGCTCGTAGAACCCCACGATGTCGCCCATGCCCGCGTTGGCGGAAACACCTTCGTGCCAGTCCGCGCCCGAGATGGCTGCGCGTCCTGCGCCGTCTGTCTGGGTCCCTCCGGTAGAAAACAGGCACAGTGCGCAGCCATTGTTGTAATTGCCGTATGGCCGGGCCGCGATGTTGACGATCGCGCTGGTGGCGGGGTCTCCGGCCGATCCTGAGACGGCAGGAAGCGCAGAGCCGCCGAACCATACAGCGTCCGGTCCGCCTGCCAGAACATCAGAAGCCCCGTTGAAAAGCTGAATGCGCGGCGTGGAAACCGTTGGCCCTGCGGTGGAGACATATTGATCCACCAGCGTAACCCCTCGGGGAGTGGAAACACCAGAGAAGATCTGCCCGTCAGCGTTAAGGCCTGGCACGCCGCCCGGCACATCCTTCTGAAGCGCCCCCCAGATGGTTCCCAAGGTCTGCTTGTCCCATTGCGTTCCCGGGGCATTTACCACTGATGCAGGGGACAGACCCCCGCCCGGAGCGATCCACGGTACAGTGATAGGCGCGGCCACCGCCAGTGACGGCAGAAGGACTGATATCAGGAGAAATTTTCTCATTTGCCATCATCCACCTGGGTTACGACGCCAGCGTTGTTCTGGAAGCCGTCGAAATTGGTGCCGGCGCCCATGGCCGGGATCGCTGCCAGAAGCGCGGCAAGAGAGGCGGCGGTAGCCTGAGGCGACAAGGGTACGCCGGACGTCGCGCCAGACATGGTCGAGTAAGCGAACGCCCCACCATCCATCCAGAGGCCGCCGCCCTCCGGCGCCGTCGTTGGAAGCGTTTGTCCAAGCTGGAGCAGTCCGAGAGCCACAGCTGACACGGCAAAATTATTCGCAGTGATGTTGCAGGGGGCGTATCCTGTAACGGTGCCTTGGGCATTCAGAACAGGCCGCAGAAAGACGAGCAGATCCGTCGCCTGCACGCTGGTCTGCGTGAGCGCGGGGTCAGACGCGAGTTGGGACATTGTTTTACCCGAAGATCAGGGGGTTTCCGGAAGCGTCAGGCACAATGGCCGAGCCGAGAAGAAAAGCATTCGGCGCGTAGGCCGGGGGCGTGCTGGCGATAAGCTGGGGAGCGCAACCGACCGCGATGGAGGCAGTTGCCGTGAAGACCACCCCTCCAGCCGTGCGAACGGAGATTGTTGCAGTTTGCGGGCCGGAGCATAGCCACTGCACCCAGACGGTCGCCACGGCTCCGAACACGCTGGCCCACGCAATCATGCCGCCACTGCACATTGCCTCAACCGCGACGATCCGATCTGAGCAGTCCAGCAAAGGGGAAAAATCAACGCTGTAATCTGCTCCGGATCCTGCGGCTGCATCAGGCCAGCAAATGACCGCGCTCCCTGTCAGTCCCCGGATACGAAACGCAGGGGGCGCATCGGCGCGCGTAATGCGCTGGCATGGGGCCCACGTCATTCGGACACCGCGCCCGGAGCCGTAGGGAGCGCTGTGCTTGTCGCATCAGTCCCGTCAGCAATCTCTTGAAGTGCGGAAACGTAGGCGCGCGTCTTGGGGCCGAATATACCCCCCATCGCCACAGTCAGGGCAGCACCAACCTGAACCTCGGCAAGAGCACCGATTGCCTGGTCTTTCAGGGAGTTCATGAAGGTTGATTTTGCCGCCGCGTATTCATCTGCCGCGCACGACACAAACCCACTCGGAAGAACAGTCTTGTCATCGCTCCATGAGGCCAGCCCTATGACGATTCCTGAGGCATTTTTTTCGAGTGCATAGACAGTCATGGTAACCTCACGATGGGACAAAAAGATAGCTGAGTGTGTGTCCGACGTTTGGTGAGTTCTGGGATGATGTTCCGCAATAAGATGCGACCGTCACCGAGCCAGCCGCGACCGCAACGCAGGAATGGTTTGTCATGGCTGTAGTGCCCGTCACCTGATCGGCGCTCAGGCTCTGCCCATTGACGATGACGGTCAGGTTTGTCTGGTTGGAGTTTTGGGCGGAATAGTTCGCAGATCCGATGACGTGGACATAACCGGGAACAGGCGCTGTGAACGTAAGGGAAATGGTCTTTGAGCCGCCAGACGGGAGCGTGTAATACTGCTCGGTCCAGCCGCCCTGCGCCAGTTTACCTGCGCCTTGAAGCGCGACGTTCCCGACGTCAGTGCTATCGACGCCAAGGCCTAAATTCCCGTCTGGTCGCCAGCCTAGGTAGATGGCGTTATTGCCAAAATTGGAAAAGCCCCATCCCTGTTTAACAAATTGATTCCATCCAAACTTCTGCCAAGCGGTGCCTGTTACTCCTGGCGCCGTGACATTCGCATCCGCCGTCGATACCCAGAACAGGCCAGCCGTTGAGGTGTCCGACACGACCGAGTTCTGAGGATACCCCCCGATCGAATTAGCGAAGTCCTGCGAAAAGGACGGCACAACCCCAGATTCATAATTCTGGGCTGAAACTGAGAACGTCTTGAGCGCGCCGTTCCAGTCAGCACCCCACGGATAGACACCGCCGGCAGCCGGAGGAGTGAAGTTGACGGCAGGAAATCCCGACGCAATAGAGGCGCGCCCTGTTGCTAGAGCAGTACCGGACAGCAAGGGATACTGAACCGTCGTCGTGGTGCCGCTCGATCCCCAGAGGACGGGGAATTGAGGGGCAAAGTCTGAGAGCTTCAAAGGATATCACTCCCGAAATCTGTTTTGGGTTGAACAACCCATGTGAAAGCATAAGCAACAGAAACCGTGGACGGGCGGCACAATATCCCCGTCTGCTCTATCATCGCAGCCTGAACCGAGGTCAGTACCCAATTATGACGAATGGTCATTTCGGTGCTTGATGTCTCTTCAACCCATATCAACCCATAATCGGAGAACAGCATCATCAGGATACTGTTCAGGTCGGAAATGGAGCCGGAAGATATATTTGCCGCCGCCTTGGAGAAAATGAGGATCCGGAAGGCGTCATCAGTTAGGGCAAAGTTGCTGGTTGATCCTTGCCCGCCATAGAAAATTCCATATCCGAAGCCCCCTATGACGCTTGTCCCGTCATCCGCTTCGTGAAAGCCGATATATCCTGTCTCGGCTACGTTCAGAATGCGGCCCACGCCAACGATCCGCCCCCAGACATCCAGCCCCCATCCGACCGCGGTCTGGGGGTTGAAGACCTGCGTGTAAAACAGGTCGATCAGCACCGCCGGATCAATCGCCTGATTGAACCCTGCAATGATCGTGTTGAGGCTGGGGCTGTTGGCGTATTCGGCGAGGATCGTCTCGTTGACGTTCTCCATCAGCCACCTACACCAATGTGAGAGTAATGTTATCCGCCAGGATGACTGGGCGCTGTGCGATGCTCATCTGGCTCGTGAAACCTGTCGGGCTTGCTGATGTGCCAATCGTGATTTCCACGATACGCGCCCATGCCCCCAGCGATGCAATCCCGGCATAGAAGCGACTGGCGAACAGCTCTGCGCCGATACGCGCCCGACCGCCGCCGTCAGTTCCGTTGAACGCGGCGATGACGGCAGTCTGAATGTCAGACAGGGCCGTAGAGGGGACGGACGTCGAATTGGCGACCGTAACCGCGAGATAGACCGGAGTATCGGCGGCGGCTGTGTAATTAAAAGTGTAGGAAGGGCCGTTGCCGCCATAGGCGCTATTTGGATCCTGCACCGTGACAGAGGACGTGCCGCTTGTCATTGAGCAAGGGTTTTTCTTTTGCAAAATGGCGAGGCCAATATCTGAAGCGCTCCCGCCCGACACCGAAATGAACAGGGAACGGGCCGGAACCGTGACGCCTCCAATCGTTGCATCGCTGTCGGACGGGTTGTCCACGACATAGGCATCAGTGACGCCAGAAAGATTGAGAAGGGCGCCAAGAATGGAGGCGTTGGTCCCGCTGCTATTGGCTTCTACTGTCGCCTCACGCCGTGCCTCGAAATCTGCGCGGCTTTCCCCGGTGTTACGGGTCATGAAGTAAATATAGCCGATTGCGTCCTGCATCCGGCCCGATGCATTGCGGGGGTCAAAGCCGTTGAACAAGGCGAGAAGCTGATCGTTGCAGTCGCCAATGATGGCGGTTTCGCTTGTCGCAAGCTGGCCCTGCGGGGTGTTCAGGGCAGGATTTACATTGCCGCCCAGAGCCGCGTTGATGTCGGCCTGAACACCCGCGAGGATGTCCGGCTCAGACGGGGCAACAAAGCCCGCAGCGGTCATGGAGCAGGCGGGGACAGACGTGGTGGCGTCAGAACTGGACACTCTGCGTCTCTCCTGTTGTGAGGGTTATGGCGATCACGCCGCCGACTGACCGGTCTGAACGCGGCCCGATCAGGGCACATTGAGCTGCCGCCACACCCGACACAGTCATGGCGGCCTGTTCGGCTTGAGCTCGGAGAAGGGGAATGGACGACGTGCCATTGAAGATGCCGCTATCGTAGGGCAGGCCAAGGCTGGTGTCGTACCAGCACTCTCCAAGCCATGTCCGAACTGCACACGCCACGTCCTGAAGGATCGAGTATCCCTCAGTGCAGACAGCCAGATTGCCATCAGCATCAAGAGACAGATCCCATGTGGTTCTGTCCAGAAGCAGCGATTTCATGAGAGATCCCGCGCAGTGCGCTAATGTGGGGATTTATACGGACAGTAGTTTGTTCTGGGTCCAAGTACAAGACTATTCAGGGGCAGAAGTCTTGCCTGAACCGGACTGAACGCCGCCGTGGACATGACTTTCCAGCGACACGGAGCCAGCCTGCACATCGCCGGTTGCCTTGATCGTGCCCGTCACATTCAGATTGCAGTTCACATCCATTTCAGACGCCTGAACCGTGACCTTGCCAGTCGTGACGATGCGGACGCCATCGGTGGTGATCTGGACGTAGTGCGCTGGTGCGGCATTCAGGAACCCGCCTACATAGACACAGTCCGCCATGGAGTGCTGCCGGAAGCTGCCGGGAAGGGCAGGGGCTTGCGTTGCAACGACGTTCGACTGGTCCCGGCCAGAAATGATGATGTAGCCGATATCACCAGCCACCGGGTCCACAATGACGGCGCAGGCCCCGCCCTGAATGCGCAGGTACGGCACGCCATAGATCGTGCCATGTGGAACGGCAGTTCCGTCGCTTGTCTGCTGATGGACCATGGGCGTGACGTCTACAGTGCCGACAATGCCGTTACCGGCGTGTACGGCGGACACCTTGACCAGGACGTTTGTGCCGAGGGCAGATATGGCCTGCTGAACCATGCCTTTTGCAAATACTGCGGTATGGTCTGTCATGTCGGCTGTGTCCTCAGAACGGAATAGGGAAGGGCGCGCTGGATACCCCGGTGGATTTCCTGGGCAATTTGCTCGCCATTGGCGTTGCCATGCGCTGTGACATGGATATCGAAGTGGTTGTTCGTCGTGGTGTTGGAGTTCTGGTTTGCTGCCGAAGGCGGCGGGTTTAGAGCCGCCAGCACCGCGTCGGAGTATTTCGTTCCCGCCGTTCCGAACGCGTCATGCCGGACTTCGCCACCATCGAGCCAGCTCCTAGCGCCGCCTGCGCCTTGGTTATGGGCGTAGCCGAGAACGGCATACTGTTTAGCTTCGGACAGGCCCGCAAAAGTGGGATCTCGCATCAGAGCCTTGCGGTTCTGCTCAGTGAACGCCTGAAAATAGCGTTCCTGCATTTCTGGATCGTGAAGGAATTGCCCGGTCGTTGGAGCGCTTTCGTGTAGCCATTTCGCGGCATCTGTGATGGCGTCCCGGCTAAGCTGGTATTTCCCGGCATAGGCCTTGTTCGCCCCGCCCATGATGTCGTAACGCCCGCCGCTTTCGATCCCGGCTATGGCGCCCGCGTATTTCTCGAAGGGGGTAGCTCCCTGCTTATCTCCAAAGAACCAGCGGATTTGACGGTGCGCTTCCGGTGTCCTGAATTTGTCGAGCGCCCATTTTTCGGCAGACCCGCCCGCACTGGTTGGCCTCCACGCTTTATAGCCGCCATATACTGCAAGGGCAGGGAGCGCGAGAGTATCCACCGCGCCCAGTCCCAACATACCGACAGTTTTTAACAAGCTTTTGAGCGCCTGCTTTCTCGGTGATCCGTGCAGATAGGTGCCGCGCTCAACGGTCTTTTCTGCCTCATTAACGAGGCTTTTTTTACCCTCCTTGCCACCAATACCTGGCCCACCTGCACAGTCACACCCGCACATCGCTTCTTTGATGGCACCGAGCTGCTTGAGGTTCTTGAGCATCAGGAGCGGGCCGATAACGGCCATGAGGCCGCTGCCCACTGTCGTCAGGGCCACGATGCCGCCCGCAATTTCCGTCAGGCCGCCAACGATCCCTTTGTTTGCCTTCTCCCATTCGAGGAGCTTCTGAACGAAAGCATCAATTTCAGGCGTGTATTCCGAGACCAGATCCTGACCGAACTTGCTCGTCTGGGTATGCAGTTCGACCATGTGGTCCGTCAGTTCGCGGGCTCTGTCTATGGTCTTCTGGTCAGGTGCGTTGTCGTACCCGAAATTGTACCGACGATCGAACTCCTTCGGGGCTAATTCTACTGCTGCCTTGGCAGCATCGCTGGAGATCCCAATCTGTGGGAGAAACTGGTTCCGGGTTGTCTGGTTGACGCCCTGCACGCCGCGATTGATCCGCTCGAGAACGTCCTGCTTTATCGTTCCGTCCGCATTCAGATAATCCGTGACGTTCAGATTGCTCATGGCCTTCGACAACGCTCCCCGCTGCGCGGGATCGTACTGCATGGCCTGCATCTGTTTAATCGCTGCGGCCGCATCCTCGGCGTTGCCTCCGACCGTTTTGAAAACGGTTCCGTAAGCCGTCAGTTTGCGCGGGTCCATGTTCAGGCTCTGCGCTGCATTTCCCAGCTGGGTGTAGGACTGCGTAACGCTCTCAACCGCTGCCTTGATGGATCTGCCGCCTGTGAAGAGGCCCAGAAGCGCAATTGCCTCTACTCTGGCTCGGGAGAAACTGTCGGCCGCCACTTTTCCCGCATCTGCGAGCGTTCTCTGGGTATGGTCGGCGCGGTCTTCAAGCGTCTTGAGCGCAGTTCCGGCCTGTTTCGTGCTCTTTGCGACACCACGACCGTCAACGCCAAGCTGAATGACGAGGGAATCTAGGATTGTTGGCATAGGATTTCTCAGACCGTACGGTTTGCGGGAAGGTCATTTCGGATGGCGGTGACCTGAGTAAACCACGGGCCGTTCGGAATTTCGGAGGCAAGATCGTGCGCGATGAATAACGGGAGCCAGAGGCCGGTAGAGGGCATCTTAGGAATGGTCTGGCCCATCCCGTTATCTACCCAGCCAGCAGGCCGATACTCACTTTCGAGATCAAATGGCACACGCAGATCAAGCGCAGGGTTGAACAGGCAGGTCAGGCTTACCCCTGCTTGATTGTAGGCGGGATATCCGATCAGGCCTGTCTTGTTGCTGATCTTGATGGTTGTACTGTCTCGGCTCGTGTTGTCGTTCTGCGCCCAGACATGAAGGGTGCCCGAAACGTCGAAGGCATAAAAGGCGTGGAGGCTCGTTGCGAGATCATGGATCTGCTGAAGCGCGCTGCCCCAGGCATAGTAGTTCGTGACCGTCATGGAGCTCGTCAGGCCATGGCCCACAAAAGCCCCATTCCCGGCCACGGGCGCCGTGTCGGTCTCTTTCAGGCCGGTTGCCTTGCGAGCGAGAAGAGAAAAGATCGTGGATACGGGCACTGCACCGGGGAAGGTCGAGGGGATCGGCAAAAGCTGCTCCGATTGAACGGTGTCAGTTGACGACACAACCAAGGCCACGTTCGGCGCGCCAGTGAAGTCAACGAATGCTTCCGTGATGCCGCCACTGAAGATCGTGCTCATGCCGCGCTCGGCGTCTCCGGCCTGAACTGTAACGGTTGAGGCAACAGCAAGCTGATTGTTTCTGCCTTCGCCGTCCGGCATTCCAATCACAACCGAAAGCCGGTTCATCATGGCCATAGTCATGCCTTCGACGCGGAGACTCAGATTTGCTCCCTGCCACATTCCTTCGCGGGTGATTGTTGCCCGAACGCGATGCTCGGTGAGCGTGACGGTATCCGTGTCCGCAGTCGGTCCTAACGCCCCAGAAGCGACCTGGAACGTGACGTCGATGCGTTTTTTCGTGAAACTGCTTTGAAACGTGGCATGCGATTTTGTTGTGCTGGACATCAGGATGCTGCCGTAAAGGTGAGAACGAACCTGTCACCAAGGCCGTCATAGGTCGGGTCTTCGGCCCCTTGGGTGTCCACGAACACAAAATCTCCACCGAGACCGAGATAGTCCGCATGGATGACTGGGTTCAGGTTCTGGCAGATCGCGCCCGCCACGACGCGCGTGCTGTTCTGCCATACATCCATGAAAAGACCGGTGGAACGCTGATAGACGTCGAGCCGGACAAGCTGCTGGCTCAGGACGACGTTGAGGGTCTGGCTTGCCGTCGCACTCAGAGGAACTGTGACAGAACTCATAGCGTGACACCCATCAATGATGCCTGGATGGGTAGGGAGGTGGTCGCTGCCTGCACCGTCCCGTTCTGGACGGCCTGACTGCCCTGTGGCGTTCGGGTATTCGTGTACCCGGCTGAAGCCCTTCGTTGAACTTCTTGGATCGCGACTTCCGCCATCACGAGGTTAATCCCGGCCTCGGGGCTACGTCGGAGCCGATATCCAACGATATTGGCATTGATATAAGTCCGCTCAGGCGTCACGACGCTGTAGAGGTTCGTGTCAGCGACGAGAGCTTCCAACGTGGCAATGAAGCTCTGCCGGACCGCAAGATCAGCAGATGGCTGGCCTGAGATGGCGCTGGAAATTTGCGACATGATCTGGCCGTTTCCGGACGTATCATTCGCTAGGGAAAACATCTTCTGGATCTGCGAAACGATCGAGGAGCTTCCCGTTTCCGATCCATCGCAGAGCAGGGTCACGCGGGCGTTAAACGGCGCTTTCACCTTGTTGTAAGAGACGAATGCTCCGTCTTCGAGAGGAGCATTCGCGATCGCATAGCTGGTCTCGTACTCGACGCCATGAACATGCGCCGCCGACAAGACATTTGCGTTTGAGGAGTTGAAGATCCCCCACTTCTTGGCCGTTTGCTCGATCGCCCAGCTCTGCACTACGCCCGCAAGCGCCGTGGATGCCGAGGCGCTGGCTCCCGCGCCAATGGACTGGCCCAGAAGGGCAGGGACGCCAACCGCGACCGGGATATCCCAGACCGACGGAAGGGTGACGTTCGGGAAGGCCATGACGATCCTTTCAGGCAATAAAAAAGCCGCCCGGTGAGGGGCGGCGGAACAATGTGCTTGACCACGCGAATCTGTTCACGCGCGCGACACAGGAATTCGTAAGAGTGTGATACGTTGGGATAAGTCTCTAGTTATCCCCGATATTAACGTAATCCACAAATATTCAGAAACAATTTTAATTTTATCAACAGGAGATTTGTTTCAATCCACTGATTTGAGGTGTTATGCACAAGATTTTAGAGGCGATCGTTTGGGCTTTCCGTATTCGTTCACCACTTCGGACGTTAAATGAGAATAGCGATTCAAAGCGTCGCTTTTTCGTTCGGAGAAAACACCGCTTAGATAAGCAGTTATTTTCTGAGCAAAAACAAAATATGAGTTTGGATAAAAGGTACGATTTGATCATGGTAAGAGTTAACGACGTTGCAGAATATATCCTGCAAAATAGTGCATCTCCCATGAGTGCTATGAAGCTTCAGAAGCTTTGCTATTATTCCCAAGCTTGGTCGCTTGTGTGGGACGACGCACCATTGTTCGACCAAAAATTTCAAGCTTGGAAAAATGGTCCGGTATGCCCTGACTTATACTCGGAGCATCGCGGCCAGTTTTCCGTAGAGGCTGGCGGGGTTAATGGTAGAGCTTCTGCTTTGAATCGAACCCAGCGCGAAACCATAGATGCGGTCCTAAAATATTACGGAAAGCATTCAGCACAGTGGCTTAGCGATCTTACTCATGCCGAAGATCCTTGGCGCGAGGCGCGCGGCGACCATGAGGATGGCGCGCGCTGTGTGAATGTCATCAGTCAGGCCGCAATGGCAGAATATTACAGTGCCCTTCCTCCAGATACGGCTAACAGCAATTCTTCGCTCTAAGTTTTTATGGTTAAGAAAAAGCGGGAACGGCCGCCCTCACGCAACCCCTTCAAGGGAGGGGTGAAGAAGGATGCCTTCAAAAGTCCAGGGCGAGCTTCAACACCAGAGGTAGACAAACTTCCTCGAGTTGGAGAAGCGCTTGTGCATATGGGCGCCCAAAAATTCCAATGGTCCTTTGATAAGGTGGATTGGGGTGGTCCATATTGCTGGAGTACTGTATCCGCAGAGAAAATTCTTAAAGAAGTTATTCCACGCCTTAAACTTCTTGAACAAAGTAACTGGGCGGAAGTTCAATCAACTGGCAGTCACGCTATCGAAATTGAGAACTTAATTCAGGCAGCCCAAAATCGTATTAAAGAGCTCTACGACGATCAGTGTGACAGCGTTTACTCATTACGAATTCAGGGGAAAGAGCGTGTATTTGGCGTCAAAGATATGGCCGTTCTAAGAATCCTATGGTGGGATCCTAAGCACGAAGTTTGCCCCTCGAAAAAAAAACACACGTAAAAGAAGCCGCCCCGAAGGGCGGCTCCGTAGTCAGGCGGCTTCCAGCTTCTTCGTTGTGGGAACAGCCTTTTCTCTGGCGTCCAGATCCTGCCAGAGCTGCATGATTGCTCGTGCTCCGTTGCGGAGATATTCCCGCGACCGTTCAACGCCGATCTTGTCCACGACTTCAGGGAAGCCGTTGTTGGCGCAGATCAGAGCGCTTGCAAGTTCGCGCTCAGTCATTCGCGGCTGGGGCCGGTCATTCTGCTCGACCGGGATCAGCGCGCTCATGACACCGGCTCCAGCTTCTTGGCGAAAGGGCGTAGGATCGCCACCATGCGAGGCGACCATTTGAGCTGCTGCTGAGAGCCCTTGCCGTGACGGCGCGTCGTATCAAAGAAGCGACCGACGTCCTTGCCCTTCTCAGTCGGCTCGTAATCACTCCCAACCGCTGAGCTTGGCACCTTAACCTGATAGCCCTGCTGGATCAGTGTCAGGTTCACCGCTCGCGCACTCATGCCGATCTCTTCGCCGATCTGCGTCGGGGTCATGTAGTTCGTATCGTCAGGAGCGGCGAGGGAGGTCACGCCGAGCAGTTCCAGCGGATTGACGCCCGTCAGTTCATGAGTTCCACGGGCCGCCATTAGACGGCGCTGGTTCTCGTCAACATTGGGAAGAGTGGATGCCACCGAGAGAAGGCGACGGTAGGCCACGTCGAAGGCTGGTTTGCGCTTGCGGGAAGGAATGGGCGTCTGGGCCACCCCTTTTTCAAGTTCCATCCAGCGGCGGACCACTTTCAAGCGGAGAGCTGGGTCGTATCCAAGAACAAGATTGTAAGTCAGGTCTTGGGTAAGAGCATATTCCTGTTGATCCCGCCTGTGGCTATCTTGGTAGATGCGCGCAAACTTGCGCTCATCTTCTTCGACCTTTCCCAACATCACACGGATATCGCGCATTACGTCGCGATGACGCTTGCCTGTCAGCTCCGCAATTTCGCGAGAAGACATGGTAGGAGCGCCCTTTGAGAGAGCGCTGGAAATCGTGACCGCGCGTGTGCTATCGTGGCTCATGGCCATTTCCTTTTCAGAGGGTGGTGGTTGAGGCGTCGGGATTGCTTGCAGGCTGGTCCGACGCCTTTTTTGTTGCTTTAATTCCGGCTTCAACGAGCCGGACAATTGCCTCGTTTCTGCTGCGGCACCCGGCGGGAATTCCGTAAGCATCAACTTCATTCAGTGTTGCTGCATGAATGCGTAGGGGGAATCTTTTGACCTCCCCTTTTGATGGACATTTCTGTCCATATCCTTCTATCGATGACAATACGCCAAACTCCACAAAAGACATCAAGATTGATGTCTGTGTTGAGTTAACTCATGTATGAAAAACGATGTCAATTGATTTGTTTCGGCGTGCATGCTGATTTCGTCGCAGTTTCCCGTGCGAGGAGAGCCAAAGTGGCGCATGCAGGCGATAAACCAGCTACAGAACGACGCATTCATGTGCTGCCAGTTGAGCTACTTGAGAGGGTTCGTTCATATCAAAATGATAATTCGATAGCCTCCGAGGTCGAGGCTGTTCGCAGGCTGTTAAGCGAAGCCCTCCAAGCCCGCGACACTATTGACGACCTTATGAAGCAAGTGCGTGCGCAGTTCAAAAAAGACAGAGATTTCCGCACTTTGGCGCGAGATATTCTTAGCGGCCATATTCTGGTTAAGCGTATGGAAATCTTTGATCATGATTTGCGTTTTGTTATGCGGAGCGGCGACGCGGGCAAAATCGACCGACAAGGGAAACTACAAACCGGGCAAGCAGACGAAGAGGGGAACGTATATAATTGGTCTGATTGGCCAGTGAGCCTCGGAGCACCGACAAAGACTTTCAACCAAGCAACTGGAAGTTGGGAATTTCCTACTGATTTAGATGACGACCCCCCTCCATTCTGACTCTTATCGACCCAGACTACCGGGACAGTCATTGACCCGACTCCGCCCTGCTGGGGAGGGAATTCCCCTCCGCCTCAAACTCCGGCATGTTACGGGGTGTGAATGGAGGAAATTCAGGATGGGAAGTATTTCGCCGGTACACTGGCTAATAATCATCGTCTCGGCATGGTGCGTGATAGCCTCGACATTGGCGGTCGTGCGCATTCTGAGGAGAATGGGCTACTCGGGTTGGTGGTCCCTTTTGATGTTCATCTGGCCACTCTGGATCATCGGCCTCGTGAAGCTATCAAAAGCAGACTGGCCCGCTTTACGGCGGTAATCAGCCATCAATCCTTATGAAAAATTGTACCCTGCGTCATAAAAATAGAGCGCTTTCCCATCTCTTCCACTAAAAAACGTGCAGCATCAACTACTGCCCGCCTCGGAAGAGGCTTTGCTCCACATTTTCCAACTTCCGAAAAAGAATTACTGAGGCTAAACGTTATTTCATCAATAAGATACCGAGTCTCTTGTTCTGTTGTATCTAGGTGCGTTTTGTGCATATAGCACACAATACGAAATAAGATTTTTATTTCATCAATATGCAGAGGCTCAACAAGATCCCATGGATTTCGCTCGGGCTTTATAACTGCCGCGTCACGCAGTTTCTCGATTGCAGGTTTTCTCTTGCGGCCCATCAGACGATTTTAAGCGAGCGATGACCACAAGTCGAATCTCCACCCCTTTGACCGGACTCCGGGGCGGATGGTGTGCTCGCTCCGTAATATTGGAGAAAGCATATGACTTCGTGGATTGTATCTTACGATTTGAGAAACGCCGAAGGGTCGCAGGATTATCAGCCGTTATGGGACTACCTAAAAGCCCACGGGGCACATCGCGTACAGAAATCTCTTTGGTTTTTAGCAAGCCCTCTATCAGCCAAAGATTTAACTAAGATGCTTCAATCTCTCATTCACCCTAAGGATCGGATACTGGTAGCAGAGCTAGTCACAAACAGTTGGTGGGTGAATGCCATGCCGGGCACAAATGACTGGGTGAAGGCCAATCCTCCCTCACGCTAAGTCTACTTTATCTTCACCGGCATCGATCCCTTGATCTACGGCAGAACGCGCCCCGTAAGGTATCCCGTCTACTTTGAACGGGATACCGAGCAGACGCCCAACTACATGCATAATCTTGAGTTTCATGGCAGATTTTCCTTACCCATTATACCGCCAGACCATGGCGGCTTCGTCCATCAACAGCATATCCTCGCTGTCATAGACCGTCTGAAGCTCATGGAGCGTGGCCTGGCCTGATCCCAGCACGCGCCCCATGATGGCGGACATATTCACGCAGCGGGCGGGTTTTCGGGGCTTGTCTGTGGGAACAGGGCCGCCGCGAGCGGGGAAATCTGGAGCGCGGCGGCCTTGAAGAAACCCACATGCAGCTTGAACGCCTCCGTGCGCAGATCGCTCAGGGTCTGCGGATCATCAATATCCAGATCCAGAATGCGCGCTGGCATGCCTCCCGGCCGCTGGATCTGCACGCAGTCGAGAAGAGCCTGAAAGGCCGCGTCGCAGTCGTCGTTGTCCATGAAGCCGAACATCTGCATGGCGACGCCGCCCATGCCCACAATCCCCGCTTCCATCGCGGTGTCGGGGATCTTGGCCCCGGCCTTAATCAGCGCCTTGATTGTGTGCCGAGCCCACTTGTCGGCGGCAAAGGCAGGCATGCGGGTGATCGTGAAGCGCTTGCCCAGATCAGCCCCGGAGGCGGGGGTCCACTCGATGCTCTTCATCAGATACCTGCCGGGAAAACATCTTCCCACGTAATCGAGAACGCACGGTCTTCAAGCACGCCGCCGCCGTTTGGCGCAACGCTGCCAGTCCCGAGGCCGCCGTTGATGAAGGTGTACTTTCGTCCCAGGCTCGGCAGCGTCAGCTCTGCCCCGAGGGTATAAATTTGCCGTCCCTTGCGCTGCCCTGTGATGAGAGCCTCAAAATAGGGCAGGCTGGAAGACCCGGCGGAGAAATTGAGCGATTGGGTGATCGGCCGGGGCACGAAGCCTTTATTCAGCTTGCCGTCAATCGACATGCGGAACTCGGCCATCTCGACGGCCTCGGTTTCCCAGGCGCGGTCGGTCGCCCAGTTTTCAAGCACCAGCGGAGCATTCCATAGAGCCGTGACGGTCAGAACGAAGATGCCGTCAGCCGAAGTGATAATTCCGGACATTACTGAACCTCAACGGAAGCAAGGTTGATGGACTGCACGGACTGGCCGTCGGTGTACCAGAACTTGCAGGGGGGAGAGGTTCGGGCCACGCGATCGGCTGCCGGTGCGGTCGAGGCGTTGGGCTGGAAGTACCACCCGCGCGTCTGAAGCGTGCTGGCGATCGGCAGGCCGGCCGCGTTGTTGACTTCCTGAGCCTCGGCAACCGTGAGCGTCACGCCTGCGCGGATTGCGCCGAAGGCAAGCGCCTGGTTGATCGTATCCTGCGCGGCGGCGGAGATCAGGGCGTCTCCCTGCGTGTTGTACGGGATGTTGCCCGCCGAAAGCAGGAGCGTGAGCATGTCAGACTGGAAGGACGCATTCATCCAGATCTGGTTGATATAGCTGTCAGCCCACTTGAACTGACCCGACACCATCCCACCGCGCAGGAAGGTGAAGCGGCCCAGTCCGTTGGCGTGCATGCCGTAGAAGGAGTAGCCGTTGGCTGCCAGAGTGCTGGCCGTTGCGCCGTCTGTGACGGAAGCTGTGACGCCGGAGAACTGGCAGCCCAACAGGTTCTTTCGCCCGTTCGTCGCGTCAAAGGCCAGCGAGGCCATCCAGCCAAGCGCCCCGGCCGCCACCAGTGGGTCCTTGTAGAACACGCTGGTACCGTCGAGGTTCTGCGATGTCAGCCAAACGCCAAACGCCCCAGTGCTGTTTTGCGTAGTCGCCTGCGCGTCCGTATCCCACGCGGCATACCAGAAGCGGTCTTTCTGCTCACTGACCCATGTGGCGATCGCCTGCTTATCAGCCAGGACGGGTTCGAATGCCGTCGTGAAACCCGCGAAATCCTGAGACGTGCTGATCAGGGCATTCACATAATCCGGGAAGGCGGTTCCCGCCGTGTACCCAGCGAAATACAGCGTGCTGGGCGTCTCGGTGGCGCCGACGTACCCCGAGAAATAGACTGCGGCCATCTGGGCTTCCGTGGAAGTCGCACCAAAAGCCGTGGCAACGTCAGATGCCAGCGAGTAGGACACGACGCTTCCAGCCGGAACCACTGCGGTGTTCTCGGTGATGATCAGGCCGTTGATGAACGCCACACCACCAGCCGCAGTCAGCGCGCTCGGGGTGACGGAAACCACTTGTGAAATGGGGATGCCAGCCACTGGCTGTTACTCCTGCGTAGGGGAAAGGTCGGCCGCGTAGGTCGTGACCGTGATCTTGTCGGCGAACTGCTGGGGGATGGTGCGCTGGTAATTGACCTGCATTTTCAGATCGACGGACCAGGCGTCCTCGTACTGAGCCTCACCGTTCACGAAACCAAGCTGGCGCGGCTCTGCGGCGGAGAGGGGCGACAGGATCGGCGCGTAGGCCTGGAGCCAGTCCGTCGTGTAGAAATCGCGCCACAGACCGCAGACCTGCTTGAGTGCGTCACCGGCGCCTGTGCCGAATGCGCTGACCTGCACCGTGACCTCACGCAATTCCGTGACGAGGCGGGAGGCGTCCGTGTAGAACCAGCCGTTCGTAGCCAGCAGACGCGTGGTGATGAGCTGCATCACGCAGTACGGGCCAACCGGGGAGGGCGTTCTGTTCTGCTGGCCCTGCCTTATCCGGAAAGGCGAGGGGAGCACCGTCTTCAGATACTCGCCCAGAGTCTGATAGAGCGCGCTGTCCGTGGGGGTGAATGTTATTCCGGAGCTGGCGACGTCTGGCGCGTCACCGCAAGTTTCGACCATTGGCCGTATCCCCATTCTTCAAGAACATGCGTCACGAGCCAGTCCGACCCGTAGAAATGCAGAATATCGCCACCCGTTTTCAGGGCCCTGTTCAGCCCCTTGATGCCGCCCTTCAGATAGACGGCACGCATGTCGGAGGACTGGTTGATGTTCTGCAGGTGCTGGAGGTCGGATGCGCTGAGAGCCTGCACCTTGATGGAGACCAGGATTTCCAGAGTGCTCGGCGTCACGCTGAAATCGGGGTTGACCGTCTCACCGTCAGAGACCTTGAGAATGGCCTGAATGGGCGGATTGACCGCGTTCGTAACCGAGTGAGCGATCCCGAAAACGTTAATCACTGACCACCTCGTATCCGACGCTGTTCAGCATGTGCCCGGTGTCGATCAGGGGCTTGTCGAAACCCTTGGCCTTGATCGTAGATGCGGCAAGAGGAGGAGACTGAAGCGTTCTGATCTCTTCCTGGATCTGCGCCACGATGCGCTCAGATGCCATATCCAGCGCCTTCTCTAGATCGCCTCCTGACTGCTTGAGGCATGCAGCGAGAAGCTTCGGCCACTGGTCCTGATTTTTGGCGATCGTCTGCCGCATGAAAGGACGGGAGGGGGACCGCGATGTGCCGAACTCGTTCCAGTAGGCCACGGCGGCAACTGGCGTTCCATCAGGATATGTGGCGCCCTCAAGAAATCCTGCATTGAGGTGCATCTGTGCGCCACGCCTCAGCACCCGCTCCAGCAGCCGGGCCATCCAGTTCTTCTGCATGCCCTGAACCTTGCCGTTCAGCGTCGCCTGAAGACGGGCCATGCCCTTGATTGCTGTCTTTGCCATCAGGGCCAAATCCTTGCTCGGGGCGACCGGCCGGGAACGAAGCGCATCTGCCTGAGATACGCCGTCATCTGCCAGAAGGTCGCGCCATATTGCGTTTGCATGAACCAGGCTGATGACTGACTGGTCGGGCCCATATCGAGAGAAACCGAGGTCGAGCCCTCGGAAGCTGCGGCAACGCGGCCGACTACCCCTGCGCCGTTTCCCGCGGCATCAGCCGGCAGGTTGAGTTGCGCGATGTGAGCGGTCAGCAGATTGAGCAGCCGCGCCCTTCTGCCGAGGTTTTGAACCGGGCTGCGCGGGGTGTTGCTGAGGATATCCCCAGCCTGATCGAAATAGTCCGATGCCTGCGTCTGGTTGGTGCTCGACGCCAGCACAGGATAGAGGGCCGACCACGTCGAATAGTCGAACGTGACGACGCCCGGTTGTGACGTGGCCGACCCGCTCATCAGGCCGCGACCCGGGCTCGGGCGGCTTCTTCAGCCGCAGCGAGGCCCTTGCGTTTGATTTCCTCGGGGTCGAGGGGTTCAAAGCCGGTCTTCTCGGCCTTGAATTCGTCCGCCCTGGCATTCGCGCGGGCGTCTGTCTGCTCAGCGAACACACACCGGTTCTTCACCAGATCACTGTCCGCGTTCTGCTTCAGCCAGGCATCCCAGAACGCTTTATCCACTGTCGTGCGACCGACGCGGCCGAGAAGCACGTTGTCCTTCGGGTGGTAATCCGGCGCGCGGTTTGCACCCTTGATCTCGATTTCCTTGACGTAGCCGACCGGGCTCAGGTCAGGGCGCTTTTCCTCGCTCAGCTTGGCGCGGCGCTCTGCGTCCCCCTCGGGGGCGAGGCGCAGACGCAGGCCATGGGGCATACGGCAAAGTACGGTGACGGTATCAGCCATGTTCAGATCCCCACCATCTGGGCAACAGCCATCGGACGCTTCCAGATCGCGCCCCAGCCGCCACGCGACATCTTCTGCCGCGCATTCGTGGAATACTGCTCCAGGCGGTGCATGGTCAGACGCTCGGTGAACGCGGTGGTGACGGTCTCGACGCCATCGACTTCCGGCACGAACATCTGCATGACGTTGGCGCTGGTGTAGCCGCCCGACATGGTGACACCGGCTTCCGGCAGGAAGACGATCTCCATGTTCGGCCATGCCTTCTTCAGCATGTCCTCAAGGGTGATCCCGAACTGGTTGGTGTAAGCCATCACCTGCGACAGTTCGGACGGCGCGACAACCTTCAGACGGGTCTGATTGGTGATGTTGCCCATCATAGCCTTGTTAAGGGCGGCAAACAGCGTCACAAAGTCCGGATAAATCAGGTTCGGATCGCTGGTGCTGCTCCACGACGTTGCAGTTCCGGATTTCACAGAGGCCGTGATGGCAGCTGGAAGAGCCGGATCATTCAGGGCGCCGTAGTTCTCAAGGCCGGTGAGCCCGAACAGGTTCAGCAGGTTCTGCTGCTTTTCGAGAACCGACGAACCGGCCGTACGCTGCTCGGCAACCCAATCGATGCTGCCCATGCCCATCATCTCGGCTTCCAGATCGCCATACTTGGCCCAGGTCTGGAACGTGAATGACTGACGGCTGACCCAGTTGGCGTTTGCCGAGCTGTCACCGGCCTGCTCGTAGTCACCATAGGCCACGGCATAGCCGGACGCCTCGATGACCGGGAACATGACCGTCTTGATTGCGCGGTCGCCCTTCTTCTGAGAGCCGTAGATCTCTTCGGACTTGGTGGGCGTGACGAGCTGACGGATCAGCTGCGGATCGACCATCGTATTGATGACGACCGGAATACCGCTGTTCGGGGCCGTGACAGAGCCAAACGTTGGGGCCGCGTCATAGGCGTTCCCCTTCTCGCCCACGTAATGCGTCACGCCCGGGAGATTGATGCCCCAATCCTGCGCAAGGCGGGTCGCGTCTTTACGAAACGAAGCCATTATTCGTTGCTCCCTGCAATCGGCGCGACCGCACCGGAAATGATGATGGTGGAACCGGCTGCGCCACCCTGAGTGACTATCCAGCCTGTTGCGACCGTGCCTTCAGGAACCGTGCCCGCGACGCCCGTCTGAAGCGTGCCGTCCGTCGTGGAAGCATAAACGGCCTGCTCCGGCGTTGCGGCAGTGGCAGCGGACACGGCGAAGTAATCACCGCCCGTCATGAGCTGAACATTGAAGCCGCTCGGCAGCGTCATCGTGCTTTCGCCGAGATAGGGCGTAATCAGGCCCGTCTGGTCGCGCAGAACAAAGCCGGTCGGGGCTTCGGAGGCGATCGGCTTGTTCAGGACGGTCACGCCATCAGCCTGCACCCAGCCGAACGCAGCAACCGTGACGCCACCTGCACCGGCAACGAAACCCATCGGGCCAGGAATGGCAGAACGACGCGGGTTTGCCGAAGCGATGCCGCCCGGAAAGCCCTTGCCCCAGGTGTAATTGATCTTGGTAGGGAAACCCATCGGGGCCGCTCCTTACGCTTTGCGGCGAGCAGAGGCGCCCGCCAGAGGGGAATCAGTGTCGATGGCGCTGTCAGCCGCGAGACGGGCTGGACGCTCGGGACGCTTGGCGTTGATTGCCATGCTGACGAGGGCGGGCAGGGCGCTTTCATGAACGCTGGCAGCGTCCTGTCCGATCTGCTTGAGCGCATAGCGATAGATGTCGCCCGCGCTGTCCATGCCAACGACATCACCGACGAGGGGGCGGACGGCCTCTCGGGCGTCCTGCGCCTGCTTGTTGCGGCGACGTTCCTTAGAGACGGCGTCTTCAATCAGGCGAGAGACGGAAGCGGCATCCATGCCCTTCTTGTCGTCTTTCTTCTCGTCCTTTTTGTCATCGTCTTCATCGGCCGCCTGATCGTCGTCCGTGTCGTCCTCATCGCAGGCCTTGGCGTCTTCCGCCTTCTTGCCATCCTTGTCGTCGTCGGACTCGTCCTCGGCCTTCTTCTTGTCGTCGTCGGTTTTATCCTCGTCCATGCACTTCTTGATGTCCTCCTCGGACGCATCCATGGCGAGACGGCCGGACTTGAGAGCGGCTGCAACCTTCGCCGCAGCAGACATGGGCTTGTGGGCAGCCATGCTCGTTTCCTTCATGATGTTGGGGGACGCGCTGTCGCCGATGATGGCGGTCTTCACGCGGGGTTCTTCCACCAGGGCAAGGTGGTTGAAGCGGATATTGACCATCTTCAGCGTGTAGCGCTGACCGTTGATCTCACCGGTCTCAGGGACGGTCTCGTAGGCGTATCCAGCCGACACGCACCGCTTGGAACCGTCCTGAATTCGCTTGATGGCGTCTCCGTCCCAGATCGCCAGTTCCCCGATGAGGTCGGGCGCCTGAAACGTGGCGTTATTGACCGATCCAACCGTGATCTCGCGCGGATGATCGTCCGCACTGACTGGCTGGTGGATCTCGATCAGGGGCTTGCCGTTGATGCTCGATGCGGCTTCCCGCAAGGCACCGGCGTCCCGGTACATCCAGTAGATCGTGTCAGGCTCTAGCCCCAGACGCTCGGCACCATTGATCTCGCGCCCGTAATAGGGCGAGACTACAGCCGCGCTGAGCACGCAACGCTCGACGTGCAGATGCCCGTCCGGGTCGATGCGCCGCACCGACCGGTCCAGGGCCATGATTGTATCTGTCATTTTGGAGAGCCGTTGTGACTGAAGACGAACGCAAGCTGTTATTGATGCTCACGTCTGCCGTGAGGGGCATCTATGAACGGGACCATCCTGAAAAACCGCAAACAATTGAGCAGGAACTTGCCCGGCTAGCAGACGCCGTTAGGCGTCAAACCCCGGGATAATCACCTGGGACGTGCAGCGGCAGTTCGGTTCCTCGCCGGGAAAGATGAGCTTGCCTTCGCCGTCCACATCCGCGCCCTTGCGAATGTCATACCGAAGCCGCTTCCGTCCGGCCTCGACGTGCTTGGGCCGTGGATGTTTCCCCGCACTGGAGTGGCACCAGATCGCCTCGGTCAGTCCCAGCTCGATCTGACGGGTCCGCGTGATGAAGGACGTGGCCTTGTTGTTCTGGTCCCGGGCGATGAAAGCGGCACGGCGTTGCGTGATGCCGTACCGCTCTTTCAGCTCCTTCGTCAGCGTTTCAAGATCACGCCCGGCCATGACGGAACGTTGCACCATCCCGGACACTTCCGTCAGGTGGTGTTCGGCAATGCTTTTGATGAGGCCGACGTTCTCATTGACCAGGCCGTCCAGCGTGTCCGTTACAGCCTTCGAGGGCCTGAACCTCACAGCGAAACCCGCCTGCTTCAGCCGATCCATGAGGGATACGTCTGAATGGCGTTGCCAGCGCTTGGACTGCATCTCTGCCATCTTCCGCGCCCGGTCATCGAACAGCCCGCGCCACCGGGCCGTGAGCTTGTTCATGACCTTCTGAAGCTCGTCCGCCACGCTGTCCTGCGCGATGACGTCTTCATGCTTCCGGTAGTTGGCCTTGAGCCAGTAGGTCAGGCTGTCGTCCATTTCCCGGACGAGGCGCATCAGGTCCCGGTAATAGGCCGCCTCAAGCGCAGCACTGGCGCGGGTTGGCTTGAGGGCCTTCCCGGTGGCCGATGTGCAGCGGAACTGGGTCACTCTTCTTCCCCTTCGCCCTTCTTCAGCAGGCTTTCCATGTCCGGCATCTGCTCGTCATGAGGCGGCTCCGGCGGCGGACCCGTCAGATCAACGCCCTTGAAGATTGAGTGATCATCGGTCGCCTCACGCTCGCGACATTCTTCCGGCGAGACGATGCCCGCCGTGGACAGCACGGCCATGAGGTCAGCTTTGATCTTCTCGATCTCCGCAAGCTGCTTCTCATCCATCTGCCAGAGCGGGACAAAGTTGAAGGACAGCCCTTCATCGATCTCACCCCAGAGATGGATCTGCACGGCTTCGAAGATCCGCTGGAGCGACGGACGGATGTTCGCTTCCTGAAAGGCGGAAATCTCGTCGTAGAAGACGCGGATCTCGCCCTCTGAGGACGCATTCAGACCCTGCGGCTGGATGCCGAATAGCTTGACCAGCGGAATGCCAGGGATTGAGGCCATCGCCTCCATCGACTGAGCCTGAAGGCTGTCCAGCCCTGACAACGGCGTTGCGATGATCGAAGCGTCCTCACGCTCCTTATCCACCACGATCGTGCCCTGGCCCTCGGACACGTCCTGCATGTAGGCTGCGCGACCCTGTACCGACGCCATGTCCACATCGCCATAGGGCATCGGCTGGGCGTCCATGCCGGGGCTGATATCCGTCTGCATGTTCCCCGTCATGTCCGTTTTCAGGACCAGCTTGGAGAAGTTGCGGACGATGGTGGCCGTACTGTTACGCGTAGCCAGGTAGTTGTGGACGTAAGCGCGCAGCAGCTGTGTGAGCGACTGGCCACCGAAGTTGAACGCCGGGGCAAGGATCTGGCTGACAGGGTAGGGGATCGTGGTCAGCAGGCGTGAACTGTCCACCATCGTGCCGAGCACCCACCAGTTGTCCGGCTTGTAGAAGTTCGGAGCAAGGGGGTTGTTCGCATTGTAACTGTTCGGTGTGGTCCAGATCGGCTCGATATTGGCGAGGCGCTCCAGTGAGCCTTTCGCCATGCCGTTTTTGCCAATCACAAGCGGCTTGGACTGCGCGTCCGTGGTGAGGGCAGCGTTCTTGATGCCGATCCAGACATGCCCGAGACCGAACGTCAGGCCGTGCAGAACATGCGTCTGCATGACCCTGCGCACATTCAATCGCTTGAACTCACGCTCGACTTGCTGAATGCGCTGTGCCGCTGCCTCGTTCTCTTCCGCGTCGCCGCCCTGCTTGTCAGATCGGAGTTCGATCCATTCGCGGGTGGCTTCACGTGCAATGACTTCGCAGGGTTTGCGGAACTCGGCCCGCTGCGCCATCTGGGCAAGCTGCGGGTAGCCGAGAAAGGCCAAGCCGTCCTCGAAATAGTCGCGCAGGACCGGAGCGGCGGTTGCCGCCCACCCGCCCATGTCCGCGACCGCTTCGAGGCTGCCGCTGTCCATTGCCAGCGCATCTGGAGCTTCGCCGCGTACACCTTTGGGCGGTTCATAGGCATCAAAAGCAAGGCTCGGCTCACTCTGACGCGCCCCAGAACCATGCCCACGAAATGAGCGCAGGTTCAGGCGCCGGTCAGAGCGTGAAAGCACAGGCTCGCGCCGCTCGGGCAACGGCTTGCGCTCCCGGCTGCGACTGAACCAGTGTTTCATCAACGTGTCCTTGATTTGTAGCCTGCGAACGAGGGCATGGAGCGGCGGTTCTGGATGATGCCGTCCAGGGCGTATCGCAGCGCGTCGATCCAATGGTTCCAGGCATCGACAATGACTGGCAGAACCTCTTCGGTCTTCGGATCGACCTTGAAAGCGTATTTGCGGAACTCTTCAGCGATACGCGGGCAGCGACGATGCACAACGATGCGCTTGAACGCTTTCAGCCGGTCTATACCGTCTTCCACGCTCCCCGGCCACTTCTTGGCTGGGCTCATGTTGTAGCGGTAGCGGGTCGCCATGAAACTGATGTTCTGCGGTGAGGCACAGTCCGCCTTGATGGGCCAACGCCGCGTTCCGGGGATCTCGTCCAGAACCTCGGGCAGCTCATCCAGATGGATGCCTGTTCCGCCAGCTTCGTAATCAACGTAGAGCACTTCATCACGAATGAAGCACCGGACGGCCGCCGTCGGGTCCTGAGAGAAGCCCCAGTCCAACCCATAGAAGAACCGAGCATCCTCAGGCGTCTCGAAATCATCGACCGTGACTCGCTTACGGAAGATCACCGCATCGGAAATGGTGACGTAATCACCTTCCCAGACATGGTCATATTCGTCAGGCCGCGCCCTCTGATCTTCCTCGCGTTCGGTCGGTAGTGTGCCATCACCGAACCACGGATTGTCGGACCAGTTGGCCCGGACGGCCGTTAGATCGGCGCGGTCAGAGCCTTCACCGCGGAAGAATTCGTCAATCGGATCATCAGAAGACGCAGGGTTCCATGACGCCCAGATTTCAGAGCCCGGCTTGCGAAGCGTTGGCCGCAGCATTCGCCACGAGTAAGAGCTGATCGACTGCGCTTCTTCGATCCATGCCCGGTCGAAGCCCTCAAGCGACTTGATGCTGTCTGCCGTGTGGTTCTGGAGGCCCTGAAAGACAATCAGACCATCGCCGGGTGTCTTGATGACCTGGTCCTGAACGTCGAAATGCCTGTTCAGGTTGAACTGGTTGATCTTGTCCACGATCAACTGCTTGGACGAGCGCGCAATCGATTTCTGGATTTCGCGGATGCAGACCGTTCGATGGCCCGGAATGGCGAGGTGTTCTTCAACGGTCAGTCCGCCAAAGAAGTGCGACTTTCCGGACCCTCGGCCGCCATGAGCGCCCTTGTATCGGTTCGGCTTCAAAAGGGGCAGGAAAACGCGCGCCGTTGGGATCTCCAGCGCCTTCGTCATGCTCAATCCTTCTTGGGCACGTCCACGACCACCCGTCGAATTTCTGTGAACTCCAGAGGCCCGCCGTCAGCGCCGGTATGTTCCTGCGTGATCTTGTCGCCATACTTCTTCGGCGCACGCCGGGACATGGCCCAACGGATAATGTCGGCTCGGACTTTTATCGCGCTGGCGTTGTCAGCGTTGACAGTCCTCGCATCGGCAAGGATTTCTGCCTCCATCGCGTCAGTCGCTTCTTCCCGCGCGCGCCTGTACTGTGACGATAAGGTTTCGTCATTCCTGATCCATCGCCTGATCGTATCCCACGCAGGCATGTCGGCCATCGCCGCAATATCGCGGATCGTCTGCCCTTCCTCGATCAAGCAGAGGACACGATCCCAAAGCTCTTGCGTGAAGATGGAGGGCCGCCCGGTGGGGCGTGGAGCAGGTGCCGGAATGACTTCCGCCTTCTTCCTCGCCATAACTACCTCACCAGATATTTCGGGCACCCGGCCTCAACGCGACGTGCGTCCAGTTCCCGCCCGATCGCGCGTTGAACGCGGGACACAAGGGCAGGGGATAAAACCCCGTCTCTCGTCAGCTTGTGCGCATTATGAAACACGAAAGGCTTGCACCGGATCAGCGCGCCATCAACCAGACCGAGATGCAGCGTGTCAGGAAACTCAATCAGGATATCAGCGCGATGCCTGACCGTCCTTGTCGGAAGAACGGGACACAAAGCCGCGCTGCCTGATTGTATTCCTGCAATCACATGGAGCGATCCGCGCCACCTCACCACATCACCGGCTGTGATGGTGGGTGAGGGCATGGCGGATTGTCCAGAATGTCTTGCGCTACAGGCGCAATTCTTCAGTGTTGCCCAACCGTATCAGGCGCTGGGTCCAAGTACAAGCGCTTTGTTCCGCTCGATCCTATCGCTGATTTCCTTGCGGACGCCTGCGTAAGCTCCGCAAAGCTGCTCCAGGATCAGCGCGCACTGGCCGGACACAATTCGCCGCCCATGCGCTGATTTGTCAGGCACCAACGCCTCAGCCATCGCCGAGAATGACAGTTCCTTCGCCAGCATCATTTCCAGCCGAACGTGAGCGCAAAGTCCAAGCCGATCGCGGATCATGCCAATTCGTTCAGCAGCGTTCCCGCGGGAAATGGCGAACGTGTGGACGTCGCCCTTCACGTAATCGGAAGGCAGCACATCACTCAAAATGTCCAGATATCCGTGATTTGCGAACACATAATCGCAGATCCACCATTTCGCGGCGGTGACTGCGTCGCCGTTGATATCTCCGGCCATGTGCAGGGCGTTTACGGTGTTCAGCTTGATCCGCTTCTTGCCCTGCCATTCATAATCTACCTTCTCCAACCGCTCCGGCGTAGGCGAATTGTCCTCAGCTTTAGCTGGAATGAATGCCGTTTTTCGAACAGTCTTCGGCGTTGAAAACTGGCGGATCGTGGCGCCGAGTCCGGCGCGGGATTTCAGGGCTTCTGGCATACGAGTATCTTAGTACGGGGGAGGGTGGCTGTACAAGAGATTTGAATTACCCGATAAAGGAATGATGATAACAGAAGTACACCTTTGTGAATTTTTGGCTGGGATAGACTGCTGCCTTTTCGGATTCTATTTTTATGCTGTAAATTCCTTTCATGATTTTAAAAAAGATCTAATTTGCGTTTTAAAGATATATTCTGGATATTATTTATATCAGATTGCAAAGTCCATGCTAGATACAGGCAAAACAATAAAGCTTACATCAATAATATCTTCTGTATTATCTTTTGTAGCACTCTCAACCTCAATATATTTATATTATGGAGGGCATTATGAGACGCAATCTCTGTACACTGCGTTGAAGTATTTTTGTAAGCTAATTGCTATTTCATGCGCGATAAACGCAGCATTGTTAGGTTTGCGCGGAATAAGGGAGGGTTCAGACCCGCTTGTTACGGGATACGGCGCATCTTATTCAGCTATTGCTGCCTTATGCCTTGTTGAAACGAGCAGTCTTCTTAAAGTAGAGACAATATACTTCTTTAGGATTTCTATAGATTTAATCGAGCATATTATTGCTATATTTCTTTTTTTATTAATATTAGTTTCGGGTTTTTCAGAGAAAGTCCAAAATTTTACTTTTGGAAAAAATAATTCTAGCTGATGAATTTTGTATGGCTAGAAATACTTTCTTTCACTGTTTCCGTTTCAAGAAAACTAAAATTCCAGGCTTGGCACCTCAAGCCCTCACTCCCCACTCAACCCGAGATCGCCCTCAGTGTTTATTGTTCCACAATTCTCGAACAAAGACGCAGAGATATCGCCATCGCTTCCAGACGTTTCCACCCCATCGTGTGTCGTCTGACATTCTACATCGCACTCAGCGGGCAACGACGACATCTCTCCGTGCATGTCTGCGAGCAAGGCGCGACCGTGAGTGCCGATATCGCATCCATGACGTGCCTGAGTGGCCGCACACGCCGCTGCCCAGTTCCGTGGCTTGGCCAGTCCCGCCGCGTGTTCGCCGATGCAGTCGGGCCAGGTGTTGGATTGGTCGGTCACGGGTTCATCCCCTCGGCAGTTGCGGCTTTCAATTCCCGGATCACGGCGTCGGCCAGCGCACCAGCCCGAGCCATCTCCTGCGCATCAGGCCGCTTGCGTTCCGGCTCCCTCGGCTTTTCGGCGAGGGCGAGGATCTCCCGCAAGCCAGTGACCTCGGATCGGATCTGCTCAGCGAAAGGCCGGAGATGCGCGTAGAGTTCGCCTGGTGCGGGCCAGCGAGAACCGACGGGATAGCCGTTGCGATCTGCCTGCCGGGTCCATGCGATCCGGGTTTCTGGCGTCCAGGCGCCGTCGGGGATGTCCGAGCAAACCTCGGCAAAGACTGCGCAGATTTCACCGGACGGGACCGGAGCGTTCGACACCAGCGTTGCGAGCTTGGCCAGCCAGGTCTTGATCCCCTCGAACGGAGGCGGGTTCGCAGCAGCCTCGGCCATGGCGAGCTGCTGACGGACCGCTGCAAGGCGATCGGGCGTCAGGTCGGACCGCCAGAGATACCCTTCGCGCTTTGCCGAGATCAGGGCCCTGAGGTCGCCGCTTGCCGGGACGTAGCCGGCAGCCTTGGCGGTGGCCCCACGGTGGATTTTTGCGATGTCTGCCATGGTCAGTACCCCTCCAGCATCACGCCGGATTTCCACGCATCCGCGTTGTCGGCCCGTTGCTGCGCCTTGCTCGGGGCAGCCTGCGACCGCATCCCGTCCTCACGCCGAACCCAGTTCCGCCACGTCGCGTCCCAGTCGGCCTTGCAGCCCTTGGCGCCCGGCACGCCGAGCCAGTAGTCGCGGAAGACCTCGGCCGTCCGGATCGGATCGACCTGATTGGCCTCGGCGAACTGGACCTGCTCGGGGGTTGGCTGCCAGTCGGCAGGGAGGCGGGAGGCCCGTTTCGGCTTTTCCGATTTCGGTGCGGGGGCGGGCAGCGCGTCTGCGCGCTCTCCCTCTGAGCGAAGCGAAGAGGTATTACCTTCTTCCTTTCTTACCTTCCTACCTTCTTCCCTTCTGTTTTCGAAATCCGCGACCGGTACAGTACTGGTACGCGACTGGTCGCCGTTCTCGACCGTTTCCGTGGCTTCTGATCCTGTAGCGGTATCGTTTTTCTTACGCTCTTCCTTGCTCAGAACGTGTACCGTCCCTGCATATTCTCGTACTTCCGGGGGCATCGGACAGAACCGATCTGGTTTCTGTGCCCGCTGCCACTTGCCGAAATTGCGTACCGCTCCGAACCTTTTACCGTCCGCGTCATATTCCAGTACGAGATTGCTACTGGACAGCTCTTCGAGCAGTGCGGCCACATCGACATTATCAGCAGGGAAGATCCGCATCTTGAGGGTGAGGGGTTTCCATTCGAAACCACCGCCATCGTCTGCGTGATTCCAGATCCCCATAATGAGGACGCGAGCGGCCATGGACAGCGTGGCGAATGCTTCGTCCGTCCAGAGGCCAGGGTGAATGCTGCGAATGCGTGCCATCAGGCCATCACCTCCCCACGCAAAGAAATGCCCTCACGGGACAGGAAACTGATCACGTCATCCAGGCAGCGGCACACGGCGACAGGCGCGCCCGTGGACTTGAGGCGCTTGTGCAGCGCCCGCTGTTCCTTTGAGACGGTGCCCGTAGGCGTCTTGATCTCGACGTAGAGCGTGCGGCCTGCGTGCGTGAACTGCATGTCCGGCACGCCCGCGATGCAGCCGCGCGCTTTCCGTCGTGCGCCTTCGCGCTGTCCGTTGCGTCGGTTCTCATTGCTCCAGGCCACGACGTCCTCAGGCAGAAGGATCTGCATGGCGCGCCAGATGTGGGTATGGAGCCGGTCTTCTTCGTTGCTCATGGCGTCACATCCCAAGTGCACGGCGGTAGACGTCGAGCAGCGTTTCCTGCTCTTCCACGTCCGCCGGTTCCTGCTTCCGGATCCGGATGATCTGCTTGATGACTTTCACGTCGAAGCCCGCGCTCTTGGCCTCCGAGAAGATGTCTTTGATGTCGCCTTGGAGAGCCTTGCGTTCCTCTTCCAGGCGCTCGACACGCTCGATGATGGAGCGCAGACGGTCCGCAGCGATGCCGCCCGTTGCGGCAGAGTTATGGTCGGATGGGAAATCAGACATCAGCGTTCTCCACGAATTCAAAATGAACGGACACGACGCGGCGCAACCCGGCTGCCTTGAGCAGTTTGGGAGAAGGTGCACTGAGGCCGTGCATCACACGGCTTACAAAGGCAGAAGAAACCCCGGCTTTCGCAGCGAAGTCCTTCTGTGAACCCGCAGACATAATCGCGCGGTTAATTGCGCCGAACACATCTGCGGATCGGATCTCGTTGGAGGCGCTCATTTCCGAAGCTCCTCCCGTGCAGCATTGAGCGCGCGCTGATACCGAGCCATTTCAGCCTCAGCCCAAGCCGCCCAGGAATCCCAGTCGCGCCAGAGGATGCGCAGCCATGCGAACCGGTATGACGGGGGAGGGCCCGCGTGATGGCCGAACCCAAACCGGCCTAGTTTAAGGGTGAACCAGGGCATTGTGTGTCCTCACGCGCCTTGCGGCGCTCTGCGACGAGGCGTTCAACCTCGTCCGCAATGGAGTTGCAGGAGGCCATCAGCTCAATCAGCGCCTCGATGTCGGGCGCGCTTGATCCTGAGAGCCAATTCTTCGCAGTCCGGGGCGTCTTGTTCGACGCGCGGGCCAGCATCTCTTGAGCAAACCGGTACGGCTTGAACTCGCGTGCGATGACGTCGAGCAACGAAGCGCGGATCGGGCGGACGGCCGCGCTCACCGTGGCCCTCCTTGTGTCTGAAAAGGACCAACGTTGGTCTGTCTTGGGCCAAGCATTACGCATCGGTTTTCTCCATTCTCTGCCATGTCACTGAGCAGAGAAGGAGCAACCACGATGGAAGGAGACGCGCCCCAGACACCACAATTCGAGATCGATGCGGACACGCCGCATCTAGCCGTTGCACTGTGCCGGGATGCCCAGATCTGGGGCGCCCTGCACAGTCGGCAGCCGCAGGAGGTCAAGGACCACCTGGCGCTCAAACTGGCGATGTTGATTGGAGCGGACATCTGGGGGTGAACTCAGCCGTACACGCCGATAAGCGGGCGAGGGGTGCGAGTACCGAAGATGGCGCGGCTTGCTTCAACGGGATCGGCGCCAGATTGAATGTCGCGGTCGAGCCTCGACAGCAGACTGAAAGGAGCTAACCCTCCAATCCATGACGGTGCCACCTTCCTGGCTTGCGCCTTGGCCTCTCTGCGCAGAGCATCCCGAACGGCCTTTTCCCGTTGTGCTTTCCGGATCTCCGCAGCGGTTTTCCGGGACTTGGCCCGGGCAACCGTCGCGCCACGGACTTTCATCGCGTCCCGAACCGACCATCCCGAACAGCCGTAAACGAGGCCAATCTGGCTATAAGAAAGACCCTCACGCCGCATCTTGCGCACGTTTTCAGTCTCGACGGTCCAGTTAATGCCGACACGTTTGCCGTGAGGAGCCATCACGCGACCCTCCCGGCAAAATGCGCACAAATGAACGCGACGAAGGACAGGGCGCAGAAGGCGCAGGTCAGGAGGTCAAGCATTGGCTGGCTCCTTTGCGGGCAAAAAGTCATTGAAGGTGACTTTCCCCGCCGTAAATTCTGAGATGCGCTGGATTACCGGGAGTGCTGGAGTGCGCTCATGCTTCAGGTACCGATATACGGTCCTGATGCGGTGGGGCCCGGTCACGCCAATGGCATCGGCGAGATCCGAGACGGTAACGCCTTCTTGGCGTCGGTATTCGTCAAGGGTCATGGCCACGAAGATATGGCCGAGGTGGCCAAAGTGTCAATCAATAACGGCCATCATGGCCATATATTTTTTAAGCCAAATATGGCCAGACTGGACACATGACCGACGAGACCCCAGAAAGCCGCGTTCAAGAGATCCGCTTAAGGCGTGAGATGAGGGCGGCAGACGTCGCACGTCGCGCCAATATGGACCCATCAACCTACAACAAGATCGACAAGGGCAAGCGCGGAGTGTCTCCGCAGTTTGCGAAACCGCTAGCGCTTGCGCTTGGAGTAGGGCGGCTGGATCTCCTCACCGAAATTGGTGCGCCCATCTCCTTCGAGGAAATCGAGGAGCCTGCGCCTGCTTCAGTTAGGGTGGCCGGAGACACACTCAACGTACCTGAAATCGACGTCACCCCTCAAGCCGGGATGGGCGCCGTGGTCTCAGATATTGTTGAGCACCAGCAACCCATTGATCACTGGAGCTTCCCGCGAGCACTGGTGAGCGCTTTCATCTCTGATCCGTCGAAGCTGACGATTATCCGGGTGGCCGGCGACAGCATGGAGCCGGATTACTGCGCCGGAGATCGCATTCTGGTCGATACCGGACACACCACGCCGTCACCGGCTGGCGTCTATGTGCTTTGGGACGGCCTGGGTGTCGTCTTGAAGCGCGTGGAAGTTGTGATGGGATCAGAGCCCAAGCGCATCAGGATTATGAGCATCAACCCCGCATATCCGGCCTACGAGCTGGCTCTTGATGATGTGCGGATCAACGGCCGTGTCGTTGGGAAGTGGACTTGGAAGTGAGGGTAGGATGAGTGATCAGCAAAGTAACATCAAAGATATTACTCCAGAAGAAATCGCAACTCTTCCATTTGCAAAATGGAAGGGAAAGCTGGACCTCGGTGGGAACGAGTTAGATTGCTATGTTTTAGGAGATGGCCGTCGTGTGGTCTCCTCTGGCTCAACAACAAAGGCCATAGCAAATATCGAACGCGGAAGTCTGCAGGATTATATAGGACAGAAGGCGCTTAACCCGTTTATAAACCTAGAGAAAATCCTGCAGGAAACCATTAGATTCACAATCCCTGGAACGCAATGGGTAGCAATTGGAATTACCACAGAGCATTTTGAGTTAATTTGTCGGGGCTATGTACAGGCCCTTTATCAAAATGCGAGCGGCTTAACAGAACGACAGAAGGAAATCGCAATACGTTGCGCGGTTCTCACCGCAGGTCTCACGCGTACTGGCCTAGATGCTCTCGTTGATGAAGCAACTGGTTACCAATATGAACGTGCAGAAGATGCACTGCAGGTAAAGCTTCGCGCTTTCATTGCTGAAGAGCTCAGAAATTGGGAGAAAACTTTTCCAGACGAGTTATGGGAAGAATTCGGACGTTTGACCAACTGGTCTACGCCACTACAAAGTCGACCAAAATGGTGGGGAAAACTCGTCACAGAATTAATATATGATACGCTAGATCCAGATGTGGCGACATATCTCAAAGAAAATAAGCCAGAAAAAGGAATTCACTGGCATCGGCAATTGACAGAAAATGTGGGCGTCCGTGCTCTCGTTTCCAGGTGTTGGGAGGTCGTAGGGTTAGCTAAATCTTGCAGTGATATACGAGAATTACGAGATAAAGTCGCAGAACATTATGGACATGAGATCGTTCAGCTTTCGCTCTCATTGCCGAAATCGAAATAAATTATTTTACCCGGCTCCGGTCGGGTTTCTTTTTACCCCAATCGAACCGCCACGACAGACAGGCTTTGAATAATCGTCACCCATCAAGGAGACGACTATGCCCTACACTCGAACTGGCTGCGGCCAGCCACCAGCACCGCCGCCAAGCCCTCCCGGACCACCGCACCCCAATCCATACCCACCGACAGGTGAGGGGCCGCCACCCATGCAGGAACCGCCCCAGCCAGTAAGCTGACAGAGACCCGGTGAGAGCCGGGTTTCTTTTTGTGAAAATTTATGGCCACAAAAATATGGCCACGATGGCCAAATAGATGTTGACGGGCTGGCCATAACGGCCATAAGGTTCTCTCACACCGCACGAAGCGGCGAGGGAGAACCACAATGGCGAACCTGCCTGACAATTTCTCACAGAGCGCGTTTGATGCCCGCTACGGCGCTGGCAACACGGCTCTGGACGACGAATACGATTACCTGCGTGGATTGCAGGATGCGTATGACGCGATCGACGTTCTGGAAGATCCGAACGACGATCAGCTTTCCGAACTGCTGGCCCTTGAAAATCAGATCGCAGACCAGCGCATCACCATTTCGATGATGGAGGATGCGTGATGGCTCAGGTCCTCGAAAAAGCCATCAGCGACATGCACGCGGCCCGCAACTTCATGATGCGCCCGGACGTCGCAGAAGCCCTCAAGCACCTGAACTCTGATGAAGTGTTCGACGTGAAGTTCAAGCTGGCCCGCTCGGCAATCAATCTCCGACACGAGATCAACGCAAAAGCCCTCGAAACCGCCTGACCGGCAAATAAACCCAGGAATTTCTGAAATGCGTGAAACAGCAAACGCCCGAAGTGCGTCTGGCGAACTGGAGTTCTTTCCGCCTGCGGTACGGCGGGAGATCCTGAACCTTGAGAGCCTGATCACCTACCACAGCAATCAGGCGATCATTGCGCCGCTGGAGAATGACCGGCGCGTGGCTCGGGACGTGAAGACGTCCGCACTGACGCGGCTGAACGAGATCTACGAGCGCCCCGACGTGAAGCAGATCATGCGGACGCTCGGCGCGGTGCAGGCCGGTCTGGCTTTTATCATGATGGAAACGCGGGGGGTGGCATGAGCCTTCGCATTTACACCGATCTGGAGCAGGGCACGGACGAATGGCTGCAGGCGCGCTGCGGCGTTCTGACGGCAAGCGTGATCGGCAAGCTGCTGACCCCGACAGGGAAGGCCGCCAAGAACGAGACCGCGCGCCGACTGGTTCTGGATCTTCTGGCGCAGCGCATCAGTGGCGTGGTCGAGGAAGTGCCTCAGACCTTTGCCATGCAGCGCGGCCATGAAGACGAGATCGAGGCCAAGCTGCTCTACGCGCAGAACATCGCGCCGGTGGCGGAAGTTGGTTTCATGACCGAAGACCGGTTCGGCTTCACGATTGGATACTCGCCAGATGGACTGGTCGGGCAGGAGGGTCTGCTGGAATGCAAGTCCCGCGCCCACGGCCTGCAGCTCGGGGTGATCTGCGGCGGAGAAGTCCCGGTCGAATACATGGCCCAGATCCAGACCGGACTGCTCGTCTCTGGCCGGAAGTGGCTCGACTTCATCAGCTTCCCGGCCATGGGCGGCGGCAAGATGATGATCCGCCGCGTCTATCCGGATCCAGTGATGCAGGACGCGCTGATTGATGCCGCGATGGCCTTTGAAGGCGAGATCGCAGCCAAGCGCGCCGAATACGAAACAGCCCTGAAAAGCCCTGACCTGCGGTTCCTGGAAACGGAACGGCGCAGCATGGAAGAGGAGATCGTTCTCTGATGGTCGATCTGTCGAAAACCATTATTGCCAAGTCGGATCAGTTGAATGCTGACGATCTGATGGGCGGCCCGCTGACAGTGCGCATTCAGGATGTGCGCGAAGGCAACGCAGACCAGCCGATTGCCATTTTCTACGATGGTTGCAACGGCAAGCCTTACTATCCGTGCAAGTCGATGCGCCGCGTTCTGGTGAACGTCTGGGGCAAGGACGGGAAGACATATGCGGGGAAGGGCATGACCCTTTTCCGTGAGCCATCCGTCAAGTTCGGTGGCATTGCGGTTGGCGGCATCCGCATCAGCCACATGACTGACATCACGCAGGATACGCCGCTGGCGCTGCAGGTCACGCGCGGCAGCAAGAAGCTCTACACGGTCAAGCCGCTGCGAGTTCGGCAGGAGCCGCCGAAACAGGCATCCGGCGATGCGTGGACGCCTTGGGTCAGCCGCTGGGTTGCTGCCCTGTCTCAGGCGCCGACCTTGGTGAAGCTCGAGGAACTGACGGCAAACGAGAAGTACCGGGAAGGGCTGGAGAAGCTTTCTGGCCGAGAAGACCCAAGAGCACTGGAGCTGCAGAACGCGGCAACGCAGCGGGCTGAAGAACTGATGAAGGCTGCTTCTGAAGAAGCAGATGACATGGTGCCGGCATGACCCACCCCCGCGAGATCAACGAGGACCTGAGCGACGTGATTGCGCGCTCCCTCCTCATGGAGCGGATCGAGCGTGCGGCGGCCCTGCCGTGCCTCTCCGACCTCCGACACGACGACAACGAAATCCGCCGTGAGAGCGGCCTGCTGAATGCAGAGAAGTGGAGCGCGTGATGAGTGAAGCGAAGTTTACGAAGGGTCCGTGGGCGTGGTTCGGGAACGCCAATGGCAATCAGGTTTACCTTGCGACGACCCACTCAGGACGTAGATACGTCATGCAGTTCCGTCGCTGGGGGATGCGTGGCGCACAGCCAGTATTCCAGCCAACTCAAGGAATGGTTGAAGCCAAGAATCTACTCAAATTCGAAGTTGGCGATAGATCAGTCACCGGCGTGGATGAGGCAAAAGCAAATTCGTCTGTTTACCGGACGGATATTCGCGGCATTGCTGCCCCGGACGCCCACCTAATCGCCGCTGCGCCTGAGCTTTATGAGGCTCTGCGCATGGCTGCGAAAGATCTGAACACGGCTGCGCATTTGCTACCGGACATTGGCCCAGCTCTTCTTGAAACTGTGAAGCAGGCGCATGCCGCCCTCGCCAAAGCCCGAGGTGAAGCATGACCTCCCAAATTCCCACCCTGATCGAGGCGCTGGCCCTCGTGATCCTGCTCCACCTTGCGGCCGGCTCGCGGCCGGGGAGTGTTTGAGATGATCCGGCTTCTCAGGAAAATCCGCCGGTTCTTCACAGAGCCAGACGCGGGCCATGACGAAAATTTCGACGATTGGGCACAGAGGATTACGTGGTGATGACCCAGAAAGACCCGACCAATCACCTCGGCCTGAACGATGGCCGCTGGCACGAAGTCCAGTCCCACCATGCCGGGCTATCCGCACCGGACTACGAATTCCGCTGGTCAGGCACCGGACGGCAGATCCGTGACGTGGCAGCCAGCCGGAGTGCAGCAGAATGACGCAGGAACAGAACGTGCGGACGCGGGATGAGCAGGTGATAGCCTTGGCTAAGGCTATTGGTCCGGAAAGGATTTTCCATCTGCTTAACCAATCCTATCAAGAAGAAATCTGCCAAAGGGCTTGGGCCCACATTGAGGAAGCCGAAGCCCGAGGCGCGGAAGAAGCGCGGCGGGTGGATGCGGTGGCCAGCTTGCGGCCAATGTCGGAGGCAAAAAAAGACAGATCCCCGATCCTTGCCAAGATCCATGATGATCTCTTTCCGCGCCTTCGCCCTGAACGCGCAGATTTGAAGCCGTGGAATGGAAGATGGGTTGTCGTGTCTCATCCCGGCATCCCCGAAGATGGCTTTGATATCGGATGGGGTGTGGCCGCTCCCGTTGGCTATGGCGGTCTCCCTGATGACTGGTTCGTTGGATGGAAGCCCATTGAATGCCCCGCCAACGTCGCCGCGCTGGAGGCGAGGGTGAAGGTGTTGGAGAAGGAGCAGCCCGACGCCGTATGGGCGGTCCTAACAGGAAATACCTCGTCAGACCCAAAATTGCCGAGTTGCCGCTTGAGCCGGCTTTTTCAGGAGGGCGACACTTTTCCCCGCTTCAAGCAGGCCGCCGAGGAATTCGGAATTGAAGTCATTCTGAAATCTGATGAACGGGAGGAAGAAGACTGGGACAAAGAGTTATCGGCTGAAATACTCGCGCGATTTGACCAGCGTGGAGACCTGATCGCGGATGGCTGGTCATTTGTGGATGTCTGGGATGATGAGGACGGTAATATCATCCGTCTGTTCGCGCGCCCGATCCGCGCCGCCCTCACACGCGAGGGAGGGGAGTGATGGGATTTTGCAGTGAGAAGTCAGTAACGGCCCGGAAAAGGCATCAGTGTGATGCGTGCCTGAAAATTATTGAACCCGGCGAAACATATCTTCGGGTCGCTGGCGTATGCGATGATGGTTTCTGGAACGGGGCCTATCATGCTGATTGCCGGGAATGGGAAGTTAAACTCAACCACGAGAACACCGACCGCTTTCCTGACGAATGGTACGCCCTACATGAGCACATCTTCGAAGGATCTATTGATGTTCTGGACGGTGCTCCTCAATCGGTAAGAGATCGTTTCAAGCCCGCAGGAGGCCCGGCATGAGCGGGCGGACGGATACGGAGCTTTTGAACTGGCTTGAAAGGCAGGGCGAATTCGCAGTTCTTGATAGTCATGGTGAAGAATACCCCATTGACTGGGTATGTGCTCGCAATGCCCGTCAGGAGATCAAGGCAGCCATGGACGCGGAGGAGCGGGGATGAGTGAGACACTCGAAGAAACCCTGACCTTTCAGGATGTGCTGAACCGCCTCAAAGGCCGCGTCGGACGCACGAAGCTCCGCGAGCACCTGAACCGCGTGCGGGACTTTCATGGAGGCCCCACGCATCGTCGCTGGGGTCACCGCATCATCTTTTACCCGGCGGATTTCAAACGCCTGCTGCTGAGCCTGGAATGTCACTCAAACTCGTCAAACGTGCCAGATCGGAAACCTACTACGTTCGCGGAACTGTCAAAGGACAGAGCATTTACGAAAGCTCAGGAACTTCTGACCTCGAGCAAGCGGAAGAATACAGGGCGAAACGCGAGGCCGAACTATGGCAAGAAAGCATCTATGGCAAGCGGTCCGTTGTAACCTTTGCCCATGCGGTCTCTGCCTATGCTGAGGCAGAGCCGCGCTCCGAGGCAACCAAGGCCTATCTGCGTCGTCTGCTGGACCATTTCGGTACCACGCGTCTGGCAGACATCGACCAGATAGCGCTCGACCAAGCCTATCGGCATATTCTGCGCGATGGAGCCGAAGCCAGTCCTGCCACAAAGGTCAGGTCTGTTCTCACGCCTCTGCGGTCCGTTCTGGAATTTGCCGCTGTTCGGAGATGGTGCGAGCGGCCGGCGTTCGACAAACCGCGCATTCCGATAAGCCGGACGGTTTATCTCAGGCCCGAGCAGGTGACGAGCTTGATCGATAACGCAGCGCCACACCTGAAGCCACTACTGGTCTTTCTGTTCGGAACCGGTGCGCGCATGTCAGAGGCTCTCGAACTGGACTGGTCCTGCGTGGACCTAAGGGGAAGGCGGGCCGTCGTCTGGCAGAAGCAAGGGAACGAGCGGCATATCGATCTGCCGCCTCGCGTCTGTGCATCGCTGGCATCTCTGCCCAATCGAGACGGCCGCGTGTTCCGTCCGGTCCGTGCCCGAAAGTCGAGAAACGGGAAGGGGAGGGAAATCGGTCAGGCGTACTCGGAAAACGGACGCACTAGCGGTGGTCAGATCAAATCCGGATGGTCGGTGGCTTGTCGCAAAGCGGGTCTGCCGGGGCACATGCGCGTCTGGATACCCAAGGGGCAGGAGAAACCAAAGAGCGTATTCGTTCCGGACGTCACTCCGCATGATGCCCGTCACACCTGGGCAAGTTGGCAATACTGCCTGCACAAGGATCTGATGCGCCTCAAGGCTGACGGTGGATGGGGTAACATCACGACAGTCACCCGTTACGCCAAGGTGATGCCGGAGGCTTACCGGGCCGAGATATTGGAATGGCTAGGCATCAGGGATTGAGCTCACCGCCCCCGATTCGCAGGAGTACGCAGATGCAGAGAAGAGTGCACGGATTTTGCACGGATTTGCTCGGTCACATCCGGCTTTATGTGGCACGAAGCGGCTCTAAGCGACCCAGACTAATCAGCCCAATGGACTGAAGGGATCACCAGAAACTCTATATTTTCAATGAGTTATCACCGGACCGAGTGGTGGGCGCAACAGGGATTGAACCTGTGACCCCTACCATGTCAAGGTAGTGCTCTACCGCTGAGCTATGCGCCCCCGGTCCGGTGAGGTGGCTTTTAGATGCGTCTGCAAAACCTTGCAACCCCCCTTGAGGCAGAATATGAAAAATTATGAAAATTTCTTCGCCTCTAACATCTTTCAAGGTAGATTATCCCCGGAATACCGCCATTCCTGTCATTGTGTCTTCACCACATTCCGGGCGGTTTTATCCTTCTGATTTCCTCAGTAGTGCGTCCCTGTCTCTTTTCGAACTTCAGCGGATTGAAGATCGGTTCATGGACCAATTGCTGGAGGATGCTCCCGATTTCGGGGCGACCTTGTTGAGCGCAAATTTTTCCCGCGCTTGGTGTGACGTGAATCGGGACTGGCGCGAAGTCGATGGAGAAATGTTTAACCCTGTGCCTCCCGAAGATGAGGTTATTTCGAGCGCCAAGGTACAGGCCGGGTTTGGAGTTATTCCGCGCTGCATTTCACAAGGACGTCCGATCTACAGGCACCCTCTGGAACTTTCCGAATTAAGGAAAAGAATTTCTACAGTATGGTTGCCTTATCATGAAGCTCTTGATGCTCTTCTAGAGGAAACAAGCCAGCGTTTTGGCTATGCTATCCTTCTCGACCTGCATTCAATGCCGAAATTACCATATGCACGTTCATGCGACGTCGTACTTGGAGATCTGCATGGCAAAAGTTGCGATCAAAACATAATTGATAAAATAGAAAATATAATAAAGAATAAATATCACTCGGTTCGCAGGAATATTCCTTATTCTGGTGGGTATATTACGCAGCATTACGGAAGGCCGGAAAGGAAAATTCATACTGTTCAGATAGAAATATGCCGGTCTCTTTATCTGAACAGCGCGACCCTTCAGCCAGGGGGCGGTTTTATGGAAACAAAGCAGAATATGCGGCATTTTCTTGCCGCCATATCGGACTGGCTTTTATAAATACTCGAGGACTGTCCTGTATTGACGCATCATTTTTCTTGGTGCGCGCAGGTTCGCTTCGCTATCGCCAGACTGCCGCTTCCAGGCTGTTTCCGTCGATGAAGCAAAGTGCGTCTTTCCACTGGAAACACTAAGCGCTCCCTGTGCCGACAAGGCGGGTCGGTACAGGAAATTGTGGATTATCACCGGATCAAACTGGATGGAGGCAAAAAAAACAGCGCTGTGAGAGCGCTGTTTTTTTTGCCTCAGAACCCTCATGACATTGAGTAATGGAGACTTGTGATGGTCCAGAATTTTACGCCACTCTGGAAATCCGCAACAGATACGTCGGATATGATTGGTCTGGTCAAATCTCCTCAGATTGCCAGCGCGCTTGGTAACAAGGTCGATGCAGATGGCGGTCAGTCCATCCGACAATCAATCCAGTCCGGCGCGCTTGATGCGTCCAGTACGCTTGATGGTGTGACAGTTGCGGATGTGCTGGCGGCCAGCAGTCAGGCACAGGTTTCTTCAGTGGCGCAGTTCAGGGCGCTGCAGAGCGCTCCCGTCGCGGTTACACTCACATCGTGGGACGGGACGGCACAGACGCGGGGTGCGGCCGGCATTTTCCTGCAGGCACCTGACGGGTTGGTGGCAGACGGGGGCGTGGTCATTGCAACGGCCGGGGCCGGAACCTATCGCCGTGTTTTTCAGGGCGGTGTGGACCCGGCCTGGTATGGTGCGATCGGAGATGGCACCTCACACCCGGCTTCAACGCTCTTTACCACGTTGGCAGATCTGCAATCCGTTTTCCCCAAGGCCTATAGCCTGTCGCAGGAAATGGACTGGCTGGCCGTGCAGGCTGCTTCGCTTTCAGGGTATGGGGTTTCCAGCCCAAAGCGGGCCTATATGATGTGCAACAGCGCGGTTGCGTCCGATGACAATCCGCTCGTCTGGATCCCTGGCATTACATTCGGGTCATTTGGCGGGTCGACCTTAGATTTCACCACGCTGAAAACTGCCGCGGATACACAGGATTTCGTGACGAACGGCACGTTCACCGATACCAGCGGGGCAGGTTGGTCGAACGCCACGGTCTATCCGGCAATGCAGATCACGGATGCAACCTTCACGACGGGCGCTGCCATATTTACGGATCCTGCTGCTCACGGAGCATGGACGGGAACAGTCTCGGGTGGTGTCATGACCGTGACCGGGTTTTCCGGCAATCCCGCACTGGCGGTAGGGTCTGTCGTTTATGACGTTAATGACTCACTCGCTTCGGGGACGACCATTACGAAGCTTCTGACAGGCATGGGGGGCGATGGCACTTACCAGATATCCGATAGCACGGCGTCCATCGCCACTGCGGTCGCCATGTCGAATTCGACCGGTCATTATGGACAGTTCGGTCAGAAGCTCACCTTGCCAGCCGGAAACTACATGCTGGACGTCCAGTATGAGGTCACGCTTGGCGCATCGTATGCGAACGGAAACGGGCAGCCGGGAAATGTTGGGGTTTCGTTCAGTGCAAACAGTCCGGGTTCTGGAGCAAATCCCTGGAACAACAGTGTTTCCAAGGATACCGGGTGGCCTGATCCTGCCGTGGAAGGTAAGATTTCGTTTGCCTTCAATGTCGCGGAAGCTGGCAGTGCCTGGCTGACGATTTCGGTCTCGGGGTATATCAACGTCCGGGTCAAGAGCGTCTCCGTGAAGGCCCTGCGCTGGAACTGCGCCGTTCTCTCCACCCGCGATGGTGCACTTGAACACTATCCGAACAATGTTCTGATTGAAGACGCGGCCATTCTTGGACCAACGGGTGACGTTGGGCTGACAGGCGTGTTTTACAATTCATTCCAGAATACGGATGGTACGATCCACAATTTCAAGGATTTGTCCATCCAGGGGTTCGGGGTCGGAATTGACTGGCGTAATGGGGCCTATCTTGCGGAGTACTGGAACTGCTCCGTAACGTCCTCTGCGCTGTACGCGCTCCAATTCCTCGCAGGCAGTGTCAACGCGGGTGAGAATTTCCGTTGGTATGGTGGCAGTCTGGGCAATTCGGCTGGGATTGTGTTCAATCCAGGCGGAGCTGAAATGACGTTTTATGGAACGTCTCTGGATTATTCGGACCAGATTTTCATCCAGAACACCGGCCGCATCGAGATGCATGGGGTGCATTGCGAAATGTGGGGACCGCAGGCCGAGAACAAGCCGCTGTTTCATTGTACCGGAAGCGGATATCTGGGGTGGTTCGGCGGGATGATCCTACTGGCGGGAAATTCAGCGACCTATAAGACGCCACCGGTCTGGATGGAGCAAAACCTCTCACAGATCTGTTTTTACGGCACACAGCTTTACAATCTGACAAGTGCGGATGGTCGGGCGGGTTACGGTTCCGGGTCGATCAAGACCTTCAACATGCTGAATACCGGCAACCCCAATGTCGGGACGTTCATCAACGGTACGTCCGATCGGCTGGGACTGGCAGGGAAGTTTATCCCGCAGTCCAAGTCCGTATTGTGTCGGGACGGAATTGGACTGGCGGGCGGTCTGTATTCCGATAACTCCGCTGCGGTCTCGCAGTGGGTGTCGGACGGTGCATCGGTTGCCATGACCACGGCCTATACCGTCAACGGCAATCCTGCTGCGCTTGCGGTCACGACCCAGGGTGGCGGCCGGAACGACCGTGTCGTGCTCTGTATCCCGATCGATCGCTATCAGTCCGGCTTTTTCAATATTCAGTGCCTGTTTCCCTACGACCTGACACAAAGTGGCAAGGTTGTATCGACGAATTCGCAGTCGGCAGCTTACTCGGATGATGTCTTTCCGCTCTATGCGCGGGCGTTTTACGTGTCGATCGTGGGCTATGACGCCTTCGGGAGACCGAATTTCGGGGCACGGGATCTGTTCGCGGGGGAAGCGGATTTCAGGATTCCAAAACAGGGCTGCACCCAGTGGATGGAGGCCGGTTTCGCGTGTGCGTATCTCGGACTGCCATCGGCGGGGACAGGAGAGGATGACATTTCACTCGTCGGTGCGGGCGGGGCACCATCTTTTGCGACGCATATCGCGATTGTTCTCGATAGCGAAAGTCTGCCTGCCACCACCTATTATATCGGTGAATTTGGCGGTTCCGTCTTCTGACGGCACCGTCGTGAGTGTCTGATACAGGGATCGCCTGACACGCCACAAACAGGATGTCCGGCGATCCCTGAGCAGCCCTCAGGGGGAGAAAACTGTACTCTGGAAATCGAGATTGGCGATATCAGTTAACAATCTGGGTCCCATGGGCTGCCAGTTCAGGCGCATTTTTGTCTTCTCGCTGGAGGCCGTCATGTCTTTGGAGATGAACCCGTTCAGCCATCCAAAATGTGTGGCCGCCTCCTGTGCAGATAAAGCCACAACCGGCAAACCGAGGCGATGTCCGATTGCTTCCGCGATGGATCGGATAGAAACGCCTTCTTCATCTGTTGCGTGATAGCGTGCACCGGGATGCTGTCTTTCCAGCGCGAGGCGGAACACGCGCACCGCATCGGAGACATGGGCGGCGGACCAGCGGTTTGAGCTCCCTTCGATATAGGATGACCGACCGGTACGGCGGGCAAGGTCGATCATGAAGGTTACAAGACCCTGTCGCTGGGTGTCGTGGATCTGGGACAGGCGCACCAGAGAGACATTGGCCCCTCGCTCCATCAGGGCTTCGGCGGTAATTTCGGACGTGACACGCGGGTTGCTGTGTCCGGTATTGAATGTATCTTCATCAGCCAGCTGACCAGCAATCGGTTCACCGAACAGAGTTGTGGAGGTGATGACGAAAGGGCGATCAGAGCCTTCCAGTGCGGCTCCCATGGTTTCGATGGCCCGTTGATCTTTCTGACAGTTGGCAAGATAATTTGAAAAATTGTGGTCAAAGGCCGTATGGATGACTCCATCGCAGCTTTCGGCGCCCACGCGCAGGCTGTTGAGATCTTCAAGATCGCCCCGATGGGCTTCAGCGCCCGCAGCAGCGAGATGTTGTGCTCCTGCGTCCGAACGTGTCAGTCCCACAACCTCATGGCCGGCACCAATCAATTCACGGACGAGTCTGGATCCGATAAAGCCGTTGGCCCCTGTGAGGAAAATTTTCATCAGCTAATTTCCATTGTTGTCTGCTGGGCACCGTGATCCTAATTTTTATCCTGTTACAGTAGTGACGTTATCGTAGTATAAGAATTAACGAGATGACCGTGATCGTTCCCACTTCGCTTGGCGCCTATCTGAAGGACAGGCGAACCCGCCTTGATCCCGCGGCGTTTGGTTTCTCCGGGACGCGGCGTCGCACACCCGGACTGCGTCGGGAAGAAGTCGCGCAACGCGCCAATATCAGCCCGACTTGGTATACTTGGCTGGAGCAGGGAAGAGGGGGCGCGCCCTCGACAGATGTGCTTGATCGTATCGCCAGGGGGCTGTTGCTGACGGAACCGGAACGCGAGCATCTGTTCATGCTTGCGCGCGGTCATGCTCCGGAAGTCCGCTATCGCGTTCCTGATGGAATTACTCCGCGTCTGCAACGTATCCTTGATGCTCTTCAGGACAGTCCCGCAATCGTCAAGACGCCGTTATGGGATGTCGTGGCCTGGAACAGGGCGGCTGCAGCCGTGCTGACTGATTACAGCAGACTGCCGCCGGACCAGCGCAATATTCTGCGGATTGTCTTCTGTACGCCTCGGGTGCGTGAGATGCAGATGAACTGGCCCAGCCTGGCACGATCCGTTGTCGCGGCCTTTCGTGCCGATGCCATACGGGCCGGGGCGTCCTCCGAGGTCGATGAGCTTGTGAAAGAGTTGAGTGCGCGTAGTCCGGAATTTGCTGCACTATGGCAGGATAACGATGTGCAGAGCCACGGAGAAGGAACGAAGTGTCTTCTTCATCCGGATGTCGGACTGATTGAACTGGAATACTCTGGCTTTGCCGTGGATGGACGTCCTGATCTTGGTCTGATCATCTACAATCCGGCCACCCACGCGGACCTGCACCGTATCCGTACGCTGATTGCTAACAGTCAGGCTGACTTTCTCCCATGATGGAGGTCTATTCCGACAGATTTCGCCACAGGTCGACGTTGCCGTCTTTTGCGTAGCGATCAATCGTTGCCAGCTCTGCGGAAGTGAAGTCCAGATTTTTCAAGGAATCCAGAGACTCATCCAGTTGCTGGACATTCTTTGCGCCGATGAGCGCCGACGTCACACGTTCGTCGCGAAGAACCCAGGCGATTGCCATCTGGGCCAGACTCTGCCCCCGCTTGTGTGCAATTTCGTTCAACGCCCGCACATGAGTCAGATTTTCCTCTGTCAGCATTTCTTGCGAAAAGGAAGATCCTGCCGAGGCTCTTGAGCCTTCCGGAACGCCCTTGAGGTATTTTTCTGTCAACAGGCCCTGCGCCAGAGGCGAAAAGGCAATGCAGCCGACGCCCAGCTCTTCCAGCGTTTTCAGAAGTCTGACTTCTATCCAGCGGTTCAGAAGTGAGTACGAGGGCTGATGGATCAGGAGCGGCACGCCCTCGCGCTGGAGAATTTCCGCGGCTTGCTGCGTTCTCTCGGGGCCATAGGACGAGATCCCGATGTATAGCGCTTTGCCCTGACGGTGCATCTGCACAAGCGCGCTGATCGTTTCTTCCAAGGGAACATCGGGCGTCGGCCGATGCGAATAAAAGATGTCAACATAGTCGAGCCCCATCCGTCTGAGGCTCTGATCCAGAGAGGCCAGCAGATATTTGCGTGAGCCCCCACTGCCATAAGGACCGGGCCACATGTTCCAGCCGGCTTTGGACGAAATGATCATTTCATCGCGGTAAGGTCTGAAATCGCGTCGGAGGATTTCGCCGAAGTTTTCTTCGGCTGACCCGTAAGGTGGGCCGTAATTATTGGCCAGATCGAAATGCGTAACGCCCCGGTCGAACGCCCTGCGGATGGTTGCGCGCCCCGTTTCGAACACGTCAACGCCTCCGAAATTATGCCATAATCCCAAAGAGATAAGAGGCAGTTTCAGGCCCGAACGACCTGAACGGCGAAATGCAGCGCCATCATAGCGCGAAGGTGAAGGAAGCCATTCCATGGTGTGATGTCCTTACTCGATCGTGGAAGCAGGCTGGATGGACATTACGTCCAGGAGGGAATGATGGCTCCGTGATAGGCTTCAAGCAGCTTGGCGCGGATATTGGGTTTCTGAAAGGCGCTTACCAACGGCTGAACCCAGGCGGCATGTGCATCGGGTTCGTTTACGGCGATGAAATTGATGTATGGATTATTGTCCATGCTCTCACGCGCAAGACGTTCCGATTTGAGATCAATTCCGGCTTTGTAGGCCCATTCCGTAATCACTACTCCAGCATCCAGATCCGGCAGGGAACGTGCCAGTACAGGGTCATCCAGTTCCCTGATCGTCAGATTTTTCGGGTTTTCGGAAATATCGAGCGCTGTTGGCATTTCGCCTGCTTCAGATGAGATCTTCAGCAGTCCGAGAGATTGCAGAAGCTTGAGCGCACGGCCTTCGTTCGTCGGATCAGCGGGAACGCCGATCGTAGCGCCATCTGGAATTGTGGAAAGTGTCTTCCATTTTTTCGAATAAAAGCCAATCGGTGCGAAATAGGTATTTCCAACCGGCACGATATGGGATCCAAGCGCAGTATTCTGGGCCTGCAGATAGGGGCCGTGCTGAAATGCATTGGCTTCCAGATCTCCTGCTGCAAGGGCCGCGTTGATTGGATTGCCTTCAGAAAAGGTAACGATTTCAATGGTCAATCCTGTTGCGCGGGTGTTTTCCTGCACAATGCGCCAGATATCCTCGTCTTCTCCGGACAGGATCCCGACCCGAACAGGCTTCGGTTGAGCTTTCGCGGATGCTCCCATCAGGGACGTGGCGGCAACCAGTGTGAGCAGTCGACGGCGGCCCAGAAGACCCTCCGAGGCGGACTGCGGTTGCGTTTTCAGGCGATTATGCATGATGCAGGGCTTTCGATGAAGCAGCAGACAAAAGATCGCTATGATGCCGTGCCGCGACATCGGGATGAGAGCGCAGCCGCCCTTTGAGCGTGTTCTGTCCGATCTGAGAGAAAAGAGGGTTTTCGGGATCCTGGGTAATACCGGTGCTGAAATTGACCAAGGCGTCCGGCAGGGGGAGGATCGGCATCGTGGCATCGAGTTGGGCCCCGAGGAAGAAGGCCGCAGAAAGCCTGTCTCGCCCTGAGTGCGGGCTGACGACACGATGGATTGCTGCCTTGAAATATCCGCTCGTGGCAACTTCCAGCAATTCGCCGATGTTGACGATGAACGTTCCCGGCTGGGGTGGCGCCTGAAGCCATTCACCGCTCGCCAGCTCTACCTCCAGGCCGCCTTCATTGTCCTGAAGGATCAGGGAGAGCAGGTCGCTGTCTTTGTGGGCGCCCACGCCCTGTCTTTCTCCATCGCCAAGATGGCCAGGGTAATGAATAAGCTTCAAAAGCTGATAAGGCGTATTGCTGACGACGGAGTGAAAGGCGTTCGCCGCTTGACCCAGAGACAGGGCAAGCGCCTCAAGCAGGCGTCGTAAGACCTCCAGAACCTGATCCTGCCATGACAGAACGGCCGCTCTGAATTGTGGAAGTGTCTTTGGCCACTGGTTTGGACCCTGAAGGCGGAGATAAGCCGGCTTGCCCTTCAGATCTGTGACGATGGCTCTTTCGGGCCCGATATCGAGTTGCTCGCGCCAGTCCGCTTTGCCACGTGTGATTTCCCGGCCTGCATGATTATACCCTCTGAAATGCGGGGAATTAACCATGGAAATCTGTTCTTTCTGCTCCATAGGCAGAGAGAAGAACCTGTTCGCCTGCACCATGAGATCGGCATTCAGGTCAGCCGAAACTCCATGCCCTTTCAGGTAGAAGAAGCCATATTCATGGGCAGCATTCCGCAGAGAGGCAAGGAAAGTGTCGTCAGGAGCTTGCCGGTCCTGCCACAGGGACAGGTCGATCGTCGGTAGAGAAAGAGTGTTCTGCGTCATACACGTAACCGCTTTCGGCTCTGAATTTTTGCCTCTGAGCCCCGCTTACAAGCAGGAGGCAGAAGCATTTGTCTTCATATACCCCTCCATAAAACGCGATATATATTAAATCCACATCAATATGTTGCTTGACTCGAAAAACACTATGAAACAATCAATAAAAGAAAAATATCCTTGAAAGAACTTTTATGCGTAGTGGTTATATCCTGGCGCCACTTCTTGTTGGCCTTTCGTTTTCTACGGCCGTCGCGGCCGAGACCACATCGGGTCAGGATAGCTCTGGCGAGAAAAATCCCTCCGGGAACAAGACTGTTGCCAAAAAATCCGTGCCTGTCGTCAGGGCGGAACAGTCTGTAGCTGACGAACCGGAACAGGTCATTGTGACCGGAACGCGTGATCCATCCCAGACGGCAGCACGAAGCATCAGTCCCATCACCATCATCGGGGGCAACCAGCTTCGTTCAACAGGAATGACCGACATCCGGGAGGCGTTGGTCCAGCTTTCTCCTTCCATCAGCCGTGAGGTTAACGGGTCGGATCAGGGATCGGTCATAGATGCGCTGAGCCTGCGGGGATTGAATGCCGATCAGACCCTGGTGCTGGTGAATGGCAAAAGACGGCATACGACGGCCGCAATTGCGGTGGATGCTTCATCGCAGCAGGGAACCACTCCAGTTGATCTGGATATGATACCGATTTCTGCGGTCGATCATATCGAGATCCTGCAGGATGGAGCGGCTGCGCAGTACGGATCGGATGCGATTGCAGGCGTAATCAACGTCATTCTGAAATCCAACAATCACGGACTTCATCTTCAGGCTGTAAATGGTGGTTACGCTGCGGGAGATGGCTTCACGACCGGTGAGAACCTGAACGCAGGATTCAAGCTGGGTCATCGTGGGTTTCTGAACCTCAGTGCCGAATTCAAACATCAGGACCGCACACAGAGAACCGGTATTGACCCCCGGACCGGCAGAAACAATGATCTGGCCACGGGCCAGCCTCAGGTTACGCGTGAGTCCATCGAGACGAATTTTGGCTATCATTTAACGGATGCGATAGAGCTTTACGGTTTTGGGACATTCACGCACCGTGATGCCGAACGTTGGGCATTTTTACGGGCTCCAAGCACGACAGCGGCGGACGGGCTATCCGGGATGTATCCGAACGGCTTCGAACCTGTTGAGACGATGCCTGAGAATGATTATGGCTTTACTCTCGGGTTCCGGGGAAAACGGCTTTACGGCTTTGACTGGGATCTGAGCTCCACGATTGGTGGAGACCATGACACGCTGGGGGACTACAACTCCGCCAACGCGGACGCCTATAAGGAAACTGGCTATTCTCCTTCACGGTTTTATCTCGGGAATTATTCCAACCAGCAGTGGACGAACAATCTTGATATTCGACGGGGCGTAGATCTTCCGTTTCTTTACAGTCCGTTGAATATCGCGTTTGGTGGCGAATATCGCCGTGATACCTATTCCATTGGTTCGGGAGAACCGTTGTCATATTACCTGAGTGGTGCACAGGGATACCAAGGTGAAACGCCTCAGGATGCTGTTAACGCAGCCAGACACGTTGCAGCAGCCTATGTCGATTTCTCGACACAGATCGTCAAGCGCTGGCGGGTAGATCTTGCGGGAAGGTTTGAGCATTATGACGACGTCGGAAATGCCCGAACAGGCAAGATCTCCACGCGATATGATATCAACCGCTTCATTGGATTTCGTGGCACCGCCAGCACCGGCTTTCGTGCGCCGACCCTTGCGGAACAGAATTTTGCGGCCTTCATCTCCAGTCCGAACTACGCAACCGGGCAGATTGCGGCCAACTCGCCCGCCGCGCGCGCTCTGGGCTCACCCGGCCTCAGACCAGAGACGTCTACCAACTTCAGTGCAGGCATGATCCTGAATCCGTTGCCGCGGCTTCATATCAATGTTGATGGGTATACAATCTATATCAAGCACCGGATTGTTGACGGCGGTTATGCTTCAGGGGCCCGTGCTGTAGAAGCTTATGCAGCAGCAGGCGTGGATACATCCGGTTTCTCGGGCGATGAATCTGCTGTCAGTACAAACTACTTTACGAATGGTGCCAGTACCCGGACAACCGGCCTCGATATCACGGCCCGTTATTCTTCAGATTTTGGGCGCTATGGGAAAGTAGACTGGGACGCCGCCGTCAATTTCAACCATACCAATGTGAAAAATATTGCACGGACAGGGGAAGGGGCCCCTGTTCTGAATGCCCAGCAGATCAGTTTGATGTCAACGGAGAACCCGTCCAACAAGCTGATTTTCGGAGGGATCTGGCGTCAGGGAAAATGGACGGTAGCTGTTCATGAAATCCGTTACGGTCATACGACGTCCAACCTGACATTCGTCTCGGGAAGCCATGCTTTTTCGACAACGGATTTTTACCATCAGATCAATCGTCCGCGTTTTGTGACTAATCTTGAAGTCGGCTATCAGGTTCTTCCCCAACTTCATCTGGCGCTGGGCGGTAATAACGTTGGGAACGCCCATCCCAGTCGCGTACCTTCCTTCACGGCCGATTATAACAACAATCTCTACGATACGCTCAGTCAACAGCTCTCCGAAGAAGGTGGTTTTTATTATCTTCGCGCTGATCTGGCTCTTTGAATATTATGATCATGCAGAATACCAGTCCGGCTGAAACAAATGAGACGTTGAAGATTGAAGGGCTGTCAAAGGCTTTTGATGGCCGCTATGCGCTGGAAAATATCAGCTTTTCTGTTCGTCGTGGCGAAATTGTCGGGCTCATTGGGCGCTCGGGTGCCGGGAAAACCACGCTGCTTCGGTGTCTCAATGGCGCAGACAGTGTGGATTCAGGTCGTGTTCTCGTTGAAGGTCGCAACCTCAGCACTCTGAAGGAGCGGGAACTCCTTGTTCTTCGACAACGGATCGGGCTTGTTTTTCAGGGCTTCAATCTTCTTCAGTCCCGAACGGTAAGCGGAAATATTTCCCTTGCTCTGGAGATTTTGGGCGTTCCCAGAAAAGAGCGTCTCCATCGCATTCAGCAACTGATCCATCTGGTCGGCCTGGAAGGGCACGAGGCAAAGTACCCCTCGCAGCTTTCCGGAGGGCAGAAGCAGAGAGTTGGGATAGCAAGAGCACTGGCAGGTCATCCCGCTATTTTGTTGTGTGACGAAGCGACGTCAGCGCTGGACCCTGAAGCGACGACTTCAATTCTCACGCTTCTTGAAACGATAAACACAGAGCTTGGCGTCACGATTGTTCTTATTACGCATGAAATGGATGTTATCCGCCGGCTGGCTCATCGGGTTCTTGTGCTTGATCAGGGGCGTATCGTTGAAGATATTTCAGGAGAGGCTCTGAGCAGGGGCGAAGCGGAACATTCTTTAACGCAGTCCTTCATCAGCCGTTTATCGAATAATGCAGAGGATATGGAGGTCGCGGGATATGCATCGTCAGGTTTTTGATCTGTTTTTCAAGGCTACACTGGCGACGCTCGAAATGGTTTTTGCGTCAGCAGCAATTGCCGTCTTTTTCGGATTGCCTCTCGCTATTCTCCTCACCGTCACGAGGCCTGGGGGGCTCTGGCCAGTTCGTCCCATCGGTCGGATGCTTGGGATTGCTGTTGATCTGACAAGGGCGGTACCGTTCATTATTCTTCTTGTCGTCCTGATCCCTTTTACGCGTTTCGTAATGGGGACGGCTCTGGGCACTGCTGCGGCCATCGTTCCTCTTTCCATCACCGCGATCCCATATTTTGCGCGGATTGCGGAAGTTTCGCTGAAAGAGGTGTCTCCGGAGCTGATTGACGCGGTTCGTGCCATGGGCGCAACCCGGGCAAAAGTCGTGCGCTCGGTTCTTGTTCCGGAGGCTTTGCCAGGGCTTGTGTCCGGACTGACAGTCACGCTGGTAACTCTGATCGGTGCATCTGCCATGGCGGGTGTTGTCGGTGCAGGCGGCTTGGGAGATCTTGCCATCCGCTATGGATATCAAAGATTTAATACTGCCATGATGTTGTGGGTGGTGAGTATTCTTGTTGTGCTGACAATTCTTGTTCAGCTCGGCGGGAACTGGATTTCGGCCCGATTGAGAAAAAATTTTATATAGTCCCCCTCGATTATGTAGCGGCGCGTTCAAGCGGAGACTGGAGAACGCCAAGAAGGCGGTTGATAAGACGTCTTCCAGGAGCATTTCTCTGGGAAAAAAATCCGAGTTTTCTGCAAGGGGCGGGGTCAGGCAGGAAGACCTTTTTCAGATGGAACCCTTCCGGCCAGGGAAGAGCCCAGTCCGGGATCAGTGAGACGCCGGTTCCCTGATTGACAAGCGTCGTAATCGCATCAAGTGCATCCAGTTCCAGGCGTTCGTGCGGCCAGATACCGGTGCGTCTCAGATAGTCATCTGCCAAACGCCCGCCCCACTGATTGCGATCGTAGCGGATGAAGGGGTAGGTCCGCAGAATTTCGTGAGGATCGGTTTGTGTAACATGTCCGGGAACAAGAACGATGAGAGGCTCGGAGCGCAGGGTTTCCCACACATGGCTGGCAGGAATGTCGAACGGCGGTTCGACGATAAACGCGGCATCCAGCGTTCCATCGAGAACGGCGTTGTAGAGCGCTGAGGAGGAGCCGGGCATGATGTGAAGTTCGATTTCAGGGAAACATTCGAAAAAACGTTTCAGATAGGGGGGAAGCAGGCCATTTGCCGCGCTCGAAATCGCTCCCAGCCTCAGTTTTCCAACCGGTGTGTCGCTTGTGGCGATGGTGCAAAGTTCACGGACAGACGTGATGATCCGGCGACTCTGTTCGAGAATGGCGAGCCCGTGTTCGGTGGGACGGACATTCCGGCCGTCCCGTTGTACCAGAGAACAGCCGATTTCCTCTTCCAGTGTCCGGAGGCGCTGCGCCACGGTTGCGGGGGTCAGATGCTGCTGACGGGCGGCAGCGGCAATGGAGCCCTGTTCGATCACGATGAGCAGGCTCTCAAGGAAACGTGTGTCCATGAATGGTTTTTCCGAAAATGGTGGAATGGAAGCTTTCAGGCCCTCTGGGTGGCGAGAAATGGCTCCAGGGTCTTGATGAGATGGGTGTGCGGAGACGAATGCAGCCAGTGCAGGCCGATATGACGTTGAGGGGGCGTGGTGGAGACGGGGATTTTTCGCACTGCCAGTCCTTCCGGCCATGGCGGCAGCCAGTCCGGAAGCAGGGAAATGCCAATGCCCTGACTGACCATCAGGGCAATGGCTTCAAGAGAGTCCAGTTCAAGCTGTTCTTTGGGAAAAATCCTGTTGTCCTTGAGGAACGTATCCGCGACACGGCCGCCCCACTGATTGCGGTCGTAGCGAAGGAAGACATTGTCCTTGAGGATCTGCAGCGGGTCTGTCTGGGTGCAGCTTTCGGGAACCAGAACGATCAGCGGCTCTGACAGGAGCCTTTTCCAGCCGCAGGTCTTGGGAATGGCGAAAGGGGGCTCCACGATGATCGCGCAGTCCAGTTGTCCTTCCAGAACCTCATGATACAGCTTGATGGACTGTCCGGGAGTGACGTGCAGGTCGATCTGTGGGTATTCGGCGAAGAAATCTTTCAGCATGAAGGGAAGCATGCCGGTCAGTGCCGTGGAAATGGCGCCGATTTTCAGTTCACCGGCAAATTCCTCCTGAAAAGCCAGTGATCTCAGCTCTTCGACGCCCCTGATGAGCTGTCGGCTTTTCTCGATGATCGCCAGCCCGGCAGCAGTGGGTGTTACGGTCCTGCCGGCACGGATCAGCAATGGCTGCCGGATCTGGTCTTCAAGAGCCTTGATGCGTTGGGAAACAGCCGCAGGCGTGAGGGAGAGCTGACGCGCTGCATCGGCAATGGAACCCCGTTCCACGATGGCGATGAAGCTTTCCAGAAAGCGTGTATCCAAGATGCGCTGTCTCTCGTTTCTGATGCGGAGGCGATGTCTCCAGACATCATGATATGGCAATCACCGAAAATTCAGAACAGACGTTTCAGCAGTTCCCCTGAGGCGGCAAGGTGCTCTCGGGTATCGGGCAGATATACGGTGTGCGCAGCAGGCGTTGTGTGTGATCGTCCTGCGCGGCTTTCAGGAGTTCGGGAGACTGGAAAAGGCGAATGGCGGTCATGGCCATTGCTTTTGCAACATGAACCATCCCTTTATGCGCCACATCCGAAGTACCCTGTGCCGTCATCTGCCATGAATGGAGAGGGGTGCCGATGGCGCAGGTCGCTCCGAGAGCCTGAACTGTCGGCACGGTCCAGCTGACATCCCCGACATCGGTAGAGCCGAGGGAAAACCGGCTTCCCACAGGCAGGATAAAGTCAGCCAAAGGCGCATCGCATGTATGCCATCCTATCTGACGAAGAGCCGAAGCGATGTCTTCTGCCGAGAGGGTCTCCTGTATCTTTTCAGCGAAAGCCCGATCTTCCGCATCGAATGGAGGTGGCCCGAGCTGCTCGAAGCTCGCCTGCATCACTTCTTCAAGGGGCCGGCAGGGCAGCAGGTTTGCAACCCCTGAGGTTATGACGCCCTGAACCTGCGTCCCGCTCATCAGGGCTGCTCCCTGTGCAACCTGCTTCACACGTTCTGCCAGCGTCAGCATCTCCGAAAGGTCTTCCGCACGTACCGAATAACGAACCGTCGTTTCTGCCTGCACCACATTGGGAGCCACGCCCCCCGCATTGATGTAGGCATAATGGATGCGGGAGGTGGGAAGCATATGCTCACGCAGATAATTGACCCCGACGCTCATCAGTTCGACTGCATCCAGAGCTGACCGCCCAAGATGTGGCGCCGCAGCCGCATGTGCCGCCCGACCGGTGAATGTGAAGTCCATTCGTACATTTGCCAGAGAGGACGGCGGCAGCACCCCGCAGAACGGAGAGGGGTGCCAAGAAATGGCGGCATCTACGCCCTGAAATGCTCCGCCCCGGACCATAAAGCCCTTTCCTGCTCCGCCTTCCTCTGCGGGGCATCCGTAATACCGGACCCGTCCGGGAAGCTGCATGACCGCAAGCCAGTCCCGGACGGCCAGGGCCGCGAGAAGAGACGCAGCTCCGAGCAGGTTATGCCCGCATCCATGGCCGTTTAGCGTGGTTGGAGTATGCACAAAGCTACCCGCTGCCGCTGCAAGGCCGGGGAGGGCATCATATTCCCCCAGAAAAGCAATGACCGGGCCGCTCTCCCCGCTTTCTCCCATCAGGGCTGTCGAAATTCCCGCAATATCAGGTGTTATGGCAAAACCGTGAGCCAACAGCATTCTGCGGTGCAGCGCGCAGGATTGCACTTCGTCGTAACAGAGCTCCGGAACAGCCCACACGCTATCGCTCAGGGCGATGGCCTCGTCCGCCAGTGCATCCACATGATCCTGCACATTCCCGGTGTTTCGTATCGACATGGTGATGTTCCTGATCTTTGGACATGGATTGTTTGAGTGGGGACTCGGAATATTGCGAAGAACGATCATCCTCTGGGAAAACCAGCATATTTCCCACATGGATAATCTGCAATAAAATGTTTTTCTCATCTTTTCGGGTGATAAAATTGCTTCATTCCCCGAGGATATCCAAGATATTTTGTTGATATATCCTCCGATAAGATAGTTTTAATATCTTTTGAACCAAACAGGACCCTCTATGCCCTGAACGCTGAATATGTTCTGAATATGAAACATAAAGAGCGCCGGTCTGCGGGATGATCGGTTTATGAGCAGGAGTTCAGAATGATGATGGTTCGGGCTGAACGGCAGGGTTCTGTTATGAGAAACGCATTCCGCAGCGTCCTGATGCTGTCCGTCTGTACGGGGTGTCTTTCCATGACGGGGGCATCTGCCGCCACTTCAAAAAACGACAAATTCCGTCGGGTTGCTCCCTCCAGGCATACGGATGCGCACGTCCCCCCCGCACACCATGCGGTTGCCAGGCAGGATCATCCTGAAGTCATCAGCGTGACGACGACGCGCCGGGCGTTTGGTTTTGGTACGGATCAGCACAGGGCGGGCAACACCACCAATCTGACGGCCGAGGACCTCGTGACGCACCACGTCACGACTGTCGAGGATATCCAGAATCTGGTGCCTAACCTGACAATTCAGACTGAAGGCGGCTCGAACGTTCCGGATTATTACCTGCGCGGTATCGGCATGCAGGACTATACCCAGAACAACATGTCTTCGGTCATGACCTATTTCGACGATGTGCCGTATACCATCACGGCGATGAGCTCCGGTCAGATGTTTGATGTGGCCTCCGTAGGGGTCGAGCCCGGTCCTGTGGGTTTTGAGCACGGACTTGCCGACACGGGTGGGGAAGTGCGGATTACGACCAACGATCCGACCAAGACCCTTCACTACGGTGCATCGGAAGACATCGCGAGTTACGCACGAAGCAAGACGAATTTCTATGTGTCCGCACCGATCACGGACCGGCTTCAGTTCCGGCTTGCCGGTCAGATGCTACAGGGGGGCGCCTTTCGCTATAACCGGGTGAATGGTGAGTCGATCGGACGGGCGAACGAAGGTGCGCTTCGTGGAAAACTGGCTTGGCAACCTGATGACAAGACGAACATCAAACTGACCGCCAACTGGTCACAGGATTCCTCGGAAGCGCAGGCAGGGTTCATTCTGTCCGACAGCAACAATATCCTTCCGCGCGATCAGGATATCTATGCGACCGGCTGGAGCCTTAACCCGCAATACGCCAAGATTCTGGGGATCTCTCCAGACAGCAAGCCGTCTTATAACGACATGCAGTGGAGCATCAATCTCAATGCCGACCGGGACCTCGGATGGGCCCATCTGGCAACGATTTCTTCATTCCAGCAACAGCAGCGCCATGAGTATATTGATCGTGACGCCGAAGCCTATCGCTCGGGAGACAGTTATCTGACGGGGAGCATGAATGTGTTCTCTCAGGAAATACGTCTCTCAGGACTGGCGCTTCACAACCGTCTCGAATGGGTGGCCGGCATGTATTACAACCGTGTACGGGCCTCGGGCGAAAACTGGTTTGATTATACGGATCGCCCCGGAAAATATTATTTTCAGGACAGTGCGCATGTTCAGCCGCAGCAGAACTTTTCGCAGTTCGCGACCCTGAAATATGCCCTGACACCCAAACTTCACCTGATTTTCGGTCTGGAGCATCAGAGCGACGATCGCCAGTTTCTCGATGACGCCGTTTATCGGTACAATCCTGTGACGTTGGGAAAAACCTACACAAAGGTTTTCCCCGACCACGGTGCCCTGACAAACCAGTTTTCGGGCAAGGTCGGCATTAATTATCAGGTGATGCAGAACGCGATGCTCTATGCCGATATTCGGCGCGGTGTGAAGCCTGGTGGCTTCACCGCCAATACAACCCTGACCGAGCAGCAGGCTGCGGGCTTCAAGCCGGAATGGCTGATGGCGTATGAAGTCGGGTTCAAGAGCGAATTCTTCAATCACCGCCTCCGCATCAACGGCGCTGCGTTCTGGGATTCGTACCACGACCAGCAGTATTTCTCATATATTCTGGTGCCCGGATGGGGGACGGTGGGGTCTTACGTCAATGTGCCACGGTCGCATATTTTCGGAACGGAGCTCTCCATCAGCGCGCATCCTTTCCGTGGGCTGACACTGACGCAGAACGTCGGATATCAGCGCGGGACATATGACGATTTTCAGGTTTTGAACGTGCAGGCTGTCACGGCCTATTACGCCAAAACCGGACAGTACAGATCCATTACGGACAACTATGATGGTGCGGATACGGGTATTCCCAAGCTGACGCTGAATGGCAGCGTATCCTACGAAACAAAACCCGTTTTCCGGAAATACACCATTACGCTTCAGGGAGATTATTCCTATCGCGGAGCCCAGAATACTGTGCCGCGGGGAACTGGAACTTACCTGCTGCCTGCATATTTCCTGATGAATGGCAGTGTAACCTTCAAGCCGGCCAAGGGGCGCTGGGCTGTTACGGCCTATGCCACGAACATTCTCAACCGCGACTATATCGTCAGCCGGACTCTCGCAACAACGGTCAACATGGGCATCTCCGGGCAGCCCCGGTTTGTGGGAGGACGTTTTTCCTATGATTTCTAAAGCCGGAATATTCCGGTTAAGGTTTAAATCATGCCCAGCGTGGGAGGAGAGACGGCATTGACGAACGAGTTACAGACCAGACTGTACCATCGCCTGAACTGGCGGATCATGTCATGGATTATCGTGATCTATTTGATGGACAGTATCGACCGTACTAATCTGGGCTTCGCACGCAGCCACATCTCGCAGGATGTGGGACTGACTGCGGCGCAGTTCGGGTTTGCTGCCGGAATTTTCTTCGTCGGTCTGGTATTGTTCGAGATTCCCATCAGTCTCTGGTCCTCGCGTGTGGGCGCCCCCAAGACATTCGCCAGAATCATGGTGCTGTGGGGCATGACATCAGCGGCGACAGGTTTCATTCACAGCCGTGACAGTTTTTATGTCCTGCGTTTTCTGCTGGGGGTTTTTGAAGCCGGGTTTGCTCCGACCTGCACTTACTATCTTGCCCGCTGGTATCCCGAAAACCGGATGTCCGCAGTCATTTTCTGGCACCAGCTCTCGTTACCTCTGGCCGGGATCATCATTGGTCCGATATCGGGGCTGATTCTGGTCCATTTCGATCAGGTCGCCGGTCTGGCAGGGTGGCGGTGGATGTTTCTCCTCGAAGGTCTTCCTTCCATCCTGCTGGGAATCATCGTTGCATTTGTATTGCCCAGGGCTCCAAAGGATGCGCGCTGGCTGTCCGCGCAGGAACGTGACATGATCGAGACATGGAGCGTGCGGCAGAACGTGCGTCATGTGAAGTTCTCCGCAGTCGTACGGGATCCGGCCATCTATTTTCTGGGCCTCGGCTTCTTTGCGCTTATGGCCGGAATGTACATGCTCAACTTCTGGCTGCCGTCCATCATTCATGAGTCCGGTGTCCATTCTTCCGTGGCGGTCGGACTATACTCTTCCTTCCCGTATGTGGTGTCTGTCGCTTCGATGGCGTACTGGAGCGCGCGTTCGGACAGGCTGAAAGAACGAAGCTTTCACTGCTATGCACCCGCAGTTCTGGCCAGTCTTTGCTTTCTGCTGACAACTGTAATTCCGGACATCTTCGTTCTGAAGATGATCGTTCTCGCAGGCGCTACGGCCGGGATCTACGCCTCTTACGTGGTGTTCTGGGCCATGGCTGCCAACGTATTTCAGGGAAGTGCCGCAACTGGCGGCTTTGCTCTGATCAATGCCATCGGTCTGTGGGGCGGAGTGATCAGCCCCATGGTTGTCGGAAAGCTGACCTCCATGACAGGAACACTGTCAGTAGGAATGCTGTGCATGGCCGTAACAGTCGCCTTCGGCGCGCTCATCCTGTGGTCCGTGACGCGCAGGATCACGGCACCTTCCGTTTCTCCTGTTCTTTCTGAAATTCTGTAACTGTAATTGAAAGATTTGACTATGAAAGTCTGCCTCACGGGTGACAGTATTGTTCTGCGTCGACTGAATACAGGTGTTGATCCGGTCTGTGCTCCGCTGTTTGACATGATCCGGGACTGTGATGCGTCCTTCACGAACCTTGAAATCATGCCAAGCGACTTTCAGGGCGATCCAGCCCTGGACCACGGTGGCTCCCATTTCAGCGCACATCCCTGGATTTTGGACGAACTTTGCGATGCCGGTTTCGACCTGTTTGCCGCAGCCACCAACCACTGCCTTGATTATGGAATTTCCGGTCTGCGTATCGCGATCGAGGAGCTGAAAAAGCGTGAAATCCTGTATTCCGGCGTCGGTTTGACCCTTGAGGAAGCGCGTCGGCCAGCCTATTTCAGCCATCCCAAAGGCACGGTTTCAATGCTGTCCTGCTGTTCAACGTTTGCGCGTGGGCAGGAAGCCGCCGATCAGACCCGCAGCATGCAGGGGCGCCCCGGCCTCAATCCGCTGCATTTCAGCACGACCTATCAGGTCAGACCGGAAGAGCTTTCCGTGCTGCAGCAGATTTCCGCAGGCCTTGGACTGGAAAAAATCAAGCAGGAACAGATCAAGCTCGGCTTCGGCTATCCCGCTCCGGAAGGGACGCTGACACTGGATGGAACACGTTTCGTCGAAGGCAGCGCAACCCGTATCCTTACCACTCCGAATGCGCGGGATCTTGAAGAGATCGGGCGCTGGGTCCGGGAAGCCCGGGTCGTTTCTGATGTGGTGATCGTCAGTGTTCATACCCATGAAGTCGGATATGACGCGGATGGCACAATCAGTTGGGAAAAACCGGGAGAGTTTCTGGAAGTTTTTGCCCGTGACGCTATCGATCAGGGCGCCGATATAGTGGTCTGCCACGGTCAGCACCTGCTGAAAGGCATGGAGCTCTATAAAGGCAAACCGATCTTCTACAGCCTTGGAAATTTCATCGGCCAGAATGAACTCGTCGATATGCTGCCCGAGGATTCCTATACCTTCTATAAAGTCAGCACCGATGTAACGCCCCATCAGGTCTACAAGACCCGGACCCTGAACGACAAGAAGGGCTTCCCTGCTGACCGCCGTTTCTGGGAAACCCTGCTGCCGATCTGCAAATTCGCGGAAGACGGGACATTGTCATCCATGGAAATCCATCCCGTTTCGCTCGGACTGGGCAAAAGCGCTCATACGCGCGGCCTGCCTTTCCTGGCGGAAGGCGAAGAAGGCGAGAGTATTCTGTCACGCTTTGAATCCCTCTGTGCGCCTTATGGTGTCAGCTTTACGCGGGACAAAGGAAAGCTGATCCTGAAACAGGAGTGATACAGCATATTGTTTGCAGGGGGTTCCAAAGTGAAACGCCCTGCAAAGACAATATTTTCTTTCATTAGAAGCCATATAATCGTTCTGTAGTGCGCTGTTTTTGCGTGTTATTTCTGTATTTCTTCTTAATTTCCGGTGTAGAGATGCCTAATCCGTTTCATATTGCCTTCCCGGTCGACGATCTTGATGCTGCCCGTGCCTTTTACGGTGAAATTCTGGGATGCCCGGAAGGGCGCAGCACGAACAGCTGGATTGATTTTGATCTGTATGGCCACCAGATCGTCACACATCTTATTCCCGGCGCATGTCGTAAAGGAGATGCCGAAGGCGGAGCAGTGGACGGACACAATGTTCCCATTCCCCATTTCGGTGTCGTTCTGGATATGGACGACTGGAAAGATCTTGCTCAACGCGCCAAACGCCACGGAATTACTTTCGGGCTGGAACCACAGATCCGCTTTGAAGGCCTGCCCGGGGAACAGGCGACGATGTTCTTCTGTGATCCGGCAGGTAATGCGCTGGAGTTCAAGGCATTCGCTGACATGAAACAGCTTTTTGTGAAGCAGTAAGTCTCCATTAGCCCGGTCCAGAGAGGAGTTTTCGTGTCCCGTTCCCTGATATCTTCCAATACCGCCGCTGTCGGTCCGGTTCCTGATCCCGAACTGGCGAAGCTGATATTCGATCGCCTGTATGATATCGGCTTTGACGGGAGGGGAATGACCCGTCCGTCCTACGGTGAAGGTGAGAACCGGGCACATGCCCTGTTTGATGAAATCGCCAGGGAACACGGACTGGAAATCCGCAGAGACTGGGCATCGAACCTGTTCATCACGCTTCCGGGGCGTAATCGTAATCTGCCTGTGGTCATGACCGGTTCGCATCTGGATACGGTGCCATGCGGTGGCAACTTTGACGGTGCGGCCGGAGCGGCGGCCGGACTCCTGATCCTTTGTGCATGGTCCACGGCAGGCTTTCAGCCGGAACGGGACACAACGCTGATCGTAACCCGCGCGGAAGAGAGCGTGTGGTTTCCGGTTTCTTATCTGGGAAGTCGGACGGCTTTCGGTCTGCTGGATGCGGATGCTCTTGAAACACCGCGCAGTGATGACGGTGTGACGTTACGCGAGCATATGCAGGCCTGCGGCGCAAAACCGGAAGAATGTGGCACGGCGCCTGTTCTGGACCCGACGAAAATCGACTGTTTCGTGGAGCTTCATATCGAGCAGGGACCGGTTCTGCTGGAGGCCGACGTTCCCGTGGGAATCGTAACAGGCATCTGCGGCAGCACACGATACCGTTCAGCCGTCATTCACGGTCAGTACGCCCATTCCGGCGCAACGCCGCGCCGTTTCCGTTCGGATGCTGTCATGGCGGGTGCCAGCATGATGATGGCCCTTCACACGGACTGGAAAACGGTTGAAGCCGCAGGCGAAGACATGACGCTGACATTCGGTGTGTGTCAGACGGACCCTGCACAGGCCAATTTTGCCGCCGTTCCTGGAAAGCTCGACCTGGTCATCGATATCCGTTCGCGTGATGAGGCGTTGCTGGAACGCATGAACGCACGGGTCATCGAACAGGCGCGTCGGGTGGAAGCCGAGTTCTCGGTTCGTGTCGAACTGGGGCCGCGCACGCAGAGCACGCCTGCACTCATGGATGAGACGATTCAGGAGCAGGCGAAAGATCTGGCTGCGGAAATGGGCATTGTGGTCGTTTCCATGGCCAGCGGAGCCGGACATGATGCGGCAACATTCGCAGGGCAGGGCGTTCCTACGGAAATGCTCTTTGTGCGCAATGAGAACGGAAGCCATAACCCTGATGAAAGCATGGAAATGCCGGACTTCCTTGTAGGCGTCGGTCTGCTGGAACGGCTTCTGCGTCAGAGGGCTTCCTGAAACTCACAGGGATTGAAAATCCTTGTTCTGCTGGCGGCTCCTGCTTCAAAAACGTGGGCAGCCGCTTTTGCGCTTTACAAGGCGGCTTTATGGTCGCAGGACTACGATGTATTTTTCACAAACTCTTGGCAAGAGGGTTTTGAATCTGCGTCTGATGGACAACCCCAATCCTGCTTCGCTGAAGGCACAGCACGCGACCCGGTTGGCATTTTTCAGTGCCGGGTTTTCGGGTGCGGCATGGGCCCCGATTATTCCCTACGTCAAGTCGCGGTGTGAACTGACTGACGCTCATCTCGGCCTGCTCCTTCTGTGTCTGGGGATGGGATCGATTGTTGCCATGCCGATTGCTGGCAGTCTGGCCGGGCGTTTCGGTTGCCGGTGGATCATTGCGATTGCCACTCTGGCGGTCTGTTGCAGTCTGCCGGTTCTGGCGTCTTCAGCCTTCCTGCCCGGTCTGGCCATCGCGCTGACAGTCTTTGGGGCCGGTGTCGGGTCAATTGACTGTGTCGTCAGTGTGCAGGCCATCATCGTCGAGCGCGCCAGCCAGAAAACGATGATGTCCGGCTTTCATGGTCTGTTCAGCGTGGGCGGCCTACTCGGGGCCATGGGCGTAAGCAGTCTGCTCGGTCTCGGCCTGTCACCTGTTCAGGCCTCTCTTGCGGTCGTTCTTTTATTGCTTCTGGGCAGTGGGCTAGCGTTGTCCGGACTGCTGACCGGACGAAACAGTTCAGGAAAGGGGCCTGCATTTGCGGTGCCGCACGGCATCGTTCTGATCATCGGGATCATGTGTTTTATCGTTTTTCTGGCCGAAGGGAGCGCCATAGACTGGAGTGCCGTATTCCTGGCCACGGTGCGGCATGTCGATATGCGCTATACCGGCCTGGGATATGTGGCGTTTGCCACTACTATGACGATCGGCCGACTATTGGGAGACTGGCTGGTGCGGCGTGTTCCCGGTCGTATGCTGATCACGGGCGGAAGCCTGCTGGCCGCATCAGGGATGCTTCTGGTGGCCGCTATCCCGCTCTGGCAGGTCACATTGCTGGGCTATGCGCTGGTGGGCGCAGGGTGCGCCAATGTGGTGCCAGTTCTGTACTCAGCCGTCGGACGACAGACTTTCATGCCTGAACATCTCGCCGTGTCGGCCATAACGACGCTGGGATACTCTGGCATTCTGGTCGGGCCGGCCGCGCTCGGCTTCGTCGCTCAGGCTGCAAGCCTTCCGCTCGCTCTCGGAATTGTGGGCGTGTTTCTCGGTGGGGTGGCGGCAGTAGGAATGATTCTGCCGAAGGCTCTCATCAATGGTGAGACCACGTCATGACCCTGTTCATATTGAGCAGCGTCATGACCGGCATCTGCGTCGAGATTATCCGCTGATCGACTGTGCCGCTTTCCGCAGAGCCGGAAGCATATCTTCCGGTTCCGGCCGGCGGGTATAATCCGGATTGACCTCGGCATAGAGAATTACGCCGTCCTGACCGATGACGAACCGTCCAGGCATTGGAAGGGTCCAGCTATCATCGCCATTGAATGACGGCAGGTCGTTTTTCAGGCTTGTGTAGAGTTGCACAAGATAGTCCGGCATTATAAAACGCAGACCAAAAGCGGCTGCAATGTCGTTGTGCACGTCCGACAGGATGGGGAAATCCAGATTATTCTGGCGGACCGATCTACGGCTGTTCACGGCTGTCTGGGGTGAAATGGCGATCAGGTTTGCGCCCAGCCTCCGGAATGCAGGTAAGGCGGCGTCAAGGGCCTGAAGCTCCATGTTGCAGTACGGGCACCACACGCCGCGATAAAAACTGAGGACCAGCGGACCTTTCGCCAGAAGTTCGGACGAAGACACCGGAGCGCCGTCAGGGTCGTTCAGGATGAAAGACGGAGCCGTGTCGCCCGCTTTGAGCGCATTCCCCGCTGCGCCCGAGGCGATCAGCTCTGCGGTTGCACGATGCATGATTTCAATGACCGAGGCCGGAACATTGTAAGGCGGCTTTCCGGCTTCAAAATCGGCTTTGAAAGCATCAAGTTTTGCCTGAAGAGACATGGGTATTTCCTTCCAAAGAGGATGCGGCGTCTGATGTCAGGGCCGCTGACAGGCCGGAGAACATATGTCCCAGCAGGGTGGAAGCGACGTGCAGCAGGCTGCCCGTCAGATGAAAAGCCACAAGACCATCCGTTATGGCGGAGCCAGACGTGATGCGTATGAGTGAACCGAACATCTCTGAACCCTTCCTTCACAACCCGGCCTGTTGGGGTGACGAATGAAAAATGCCTCTTCCATGCTCGACAGGGCAGAGGGCCCAAGGCGATAAGGATCATTCCCTGGAGGAATATTATGGATCGTTATCAGGCAATGGCCACCTTCATACGGGTGGTGGACACGGGATCGTTTTCGGCAGCCGCACGACAGCTTGGTGTAGGACAGCCGGCGGTTTCCAAAACCATAGCGCAGCTTGAAGCCCGACTTCAGGTCAGTCTTCTCATCCGCTCCACCCATGGTCTGACACCGACAGAGGCAGGGCAGAATTTTTATGAGCGGGCACGGAATGCGATTCAGGAAGCCGACGAGGCTGAACTTGCTGCAAAAGGCGCGGGGGCGGGTCTTTCAGGCCGGTTAAGGGTGTCAGCTGCGACAACGTTCGCAAGGCTGCACATCATCCCGAAACTGCCGCTGTTTCTGGCGCAGAATCCTCATCTGACAGTTGAGATCATTCTCGATGACCGGATGATCGACCTTGTAGCGGAAGGCGTGGATATTTCGCTGCGTATGGGAACGCTTGCGGACTCCACGGCCGTTGCCCGGAGGGTGGCGACCGGGGGACGCTCGGTCCTCGCCACCCCCGCCTATCTCAAACGCGCAGGCATACCCCAGTCTCCTGCGGATCTGGCGACCCATGAGGCAATTATCTACAGCCAGTTGCCAAGTTCGTGGTCATTCCTGCGAGATGGAGCCGCCGTGTCAGTCTCTGTCAGCGGACGTCTCAAAGTCAGTGCTGCGGAGGGCATCAGAGCCGCCGTTCTGGCCGACATGGGACTGACCATCGCATCCGACTGGATGTTCGCGCCCGAGCTTGAAGACGGCGCCGTTGTTCGCGTTCTCGAAGCCTGGTCTCTGGCTTCGATTGATCTGTGGGCGGTATTCCCGGCCGGACGGATGATGACGGCCAAAGCCCGGCAGTTTGCGGATTTCGTGGAAAGCATCATGAAACCCGCGAATACTCCCTGTTCTGTTTCCAGGGCTTGATTTCGCTACAGGGAAAGCCATCGGATGCCACGCTGCTCTGCTTCGTCGTGGGCGTCTTCATAGCCCGCATCGGCGTAGCGCATGACACCCAGACTGGTATCGTTGGTCAGCGCAATTTGCAGACGCTCATCCGCATCGCTGGAGCCGTCGGCGACGATTGTGACACCTCGCTGGTCATGTATCCCGCATAACCGCCGCCTCCGGAATGAATGGCGACCAGATCGGCCTGTGATGAACAGGCCAGCATGGCATTCAGGAGCGGCCAGTCTGCAATGGCGTCCGATCCGTCCTTCATGTTTTCCGTCATGATGTTTGGATGCGCCATTGCGCCGGCATCCAGATGATCGCGCGTGAATGCGACCGGTCCGGCCAGTATGCCATCACGAACCATTCCGTTCACGGCGAGGCCGACCTGCGTACGGGCGTCGTGGCCAAGCCAGGCAATCCGCGCCGGAAGCCCTTCAAACGGCACATGCGCCCGGGCCAGCGTGATCCAGTTTACAACGGATGGGTTGTCCGAGAATGTTTCCAGAAGATAGTCGTCGATCCTGCGGATATCGTTCTCGTCGTTCGACAGCGCAATCCAGCGGAAAGGTCCGATCGCCCGTGCAAAAAGAGGCCGCAGATAGGCTTCCGTAAAGATCGGAATATCGAACGCATTCCCGATCCCCGCCTTCTTTGCCTGCGTACGGATCAGGTTGCCATTATCGAAAACGATGGACCCGGCGGACTGGAAATCCAGCATGGCCTGCACATGACGGGCGATGGATTTCATGGAAAGCGCGGCGAGTTTTTCGGGCTCGCTTTCTCGCAATGCCTGAATTTCGGCGGCGGACAATCCGGCGGGAAGATAGCCGTAGACCAGATCATGGGCGGATGTCTGGTCTGTGACGATGGCGGGAACGATGCCGCGGGCATGGATTTCAGGGAGAATGTCCGCCGAATTTCCCAGAAGACCGATCGAACAGCCATTGCCCGCGCGCTGCGCATCCGCCACGAGTTTGAGGGCTTCGTCCAGCGTCTCTGCCCGATGCTGGAGATAGCCTGCTTCAATCCGCTTGTTGATGCGTGCGCCATCCATTTCTACACACAAAATTACGGCACCAGCCAGACGTCCGGCGAGGGGCTGTGCGCCCCCCATGCCGCCAAGACCGGAGGTCAGGATCAGCTTTCCGGACAGGTTCGAGCTGAAATGACGCTCCGCGATACAGCGGAAGATCTCATACGTTCCCTGTATGACGCCCTGAGAGCCGATATACTGCCAGTCGCCGGCTGTCAGGCCACCCCAGCAGATCAGGCCTTTCTTTTCGAGCTGGTAGAATTCCTCAGCCTTGGCCCACTGTCCGATCATGTTGCAATTGGCCATGACGACAATTAGCGCACGCTCATGTGTGCGTACTACGCCGATGGGCTTTCCGGACTGAACGATGAGCGTTTCGTCATCGCGCATGGTCTTCAGCGTCTGGACGATGACATCATGTGACGGCCAGTCCCGTGCAGCTTTGCCCAGAGCAGCATAGACCACGAGATTTTCGGGATCTTCAGCCACAGACAGGACGTTTTCCAAAAGACGCAGAAGCCCTTCCTGTCGCCATCCCCGACAGCGCAGCGTGTTGCCTGACGTGACGTCGAAATGCCGTTTGGTCATATTTCAGGTGTCCTTGCCAAGAGGAGAGGGCGCAAGCGCATAGCTCGCCAGATCAATGCCCAGAGCACGCTCGACAGGCGGATAGACGGCCGGATCCACAACACTTGAGGAAAGCGGAAACTTGGTTTTCTCGACATGAAGGACAAGGATTTCCATGCCTTCCTCGATTTCCCCGACGCTCAGCGGATAGCCGTCCGGAGCAAGCGTGGTGATGATATCGGGGAACGAGGCCAGACGCTGACCGTCCGCACCATCCACCGCCATGTATTCGTTCATAACATGCAGGGTCACGGCAGAAGTGCCCTGTCCGACCGTAATGGTCCCCACATCGAAGGCCTCGGGCGTATAGGTGACCGACTTCCGGCTGACTATACCTTGCGCGATAATGGCTCCGTCGAGCGTTTTTAGAATGGCGTCGACGACGGCATTTCCGCTTTTGCCCGAGGCTTCGAGGATGGCTTCTCCCAATGCGAGGGCATGGGAAATTCCGCCCCATGCGGCATGGCGTTTGACGTAAGACGCGGGAAGCGGGTTGCGGCAGGATGCGATGAAGCCGCCCGACATATCGGAGGCGGTCCGCAGAATGGGCGAAATCCGTGCAGTCGCGCCTTTTGCGACCATCTCGATATAGGAATGGCGGGAGCGGTTGCCGCCGACAACGGCCTGAATCATTGTTTCGGGCGAATTGGCCATGCCGATGGACCCCATGTCGCCGGTGGGATGAGCGCGCATGTCGCCAACCGCATCCACGACCTTCGTGCCCAGGATCGCTCCGGGAAGCCAGGCATTGAGCGTACTGGACTTGCCATTCTGTCCGATCATGAGACCGTAAATTGGTTGTCCCAATTCCTTCTGGACGAGCTTTACGGCGTTGACGTAATCGACACCCAGCATCTGCCATTCCGTCGTACTGGCAGGCGCACCGATCGCTGCCGCCGTGGCGATGATGGCATCGTCTTCAATCTCTTCCGCGGAGACGAGCTCAGGCTGTCCGGCATTAACCGCTGCCATACCCAGCATCCGCCCATGTTCAACCCAGCCACCGCCGCCACAGGCGAAGACCGATCCGCCCCGGATCGCGGCTTCGACGTCTTTTTCAACCAGTATTCTGCCCATCGTGACCATTCCCGTATTGCGGCGTCTCACTCCTGCGCGGGGAGACAACCATCATTCAAAAATCCCGATCAATGTCCTGAAGAGCCTGTGTCAGGATGCGCGCGGCGTTGGCTGCGTCCTCCGGCGAGCACCATTCTTCCGGGTCATGGCTGCGTCCATCCCGGCATGGCACGAACACCATGGCGGCAGGGCAAAGCTGTGCGACAAAAGCCGCGTCGTGACCCGCGCTGGATACTATTTGACGGTGTTTCAGTCCAAGCTGGCCGGCAGCCTGTTCGATCATGCGGATGAGTGTTGCATCGCAGGTAACCGGTTTCGTATCCGACAGACACCTGAATCGCTCTAACCGGACATGCGCCTCGGAGGCCAGTCTGAGGCTGGTTGTTTCAAGTTCCTTCAGAAACGCCTCGACGACGGCGCGTTCCGAAACCCGGATGTCCACCACGATCCGGGCGGAGCGGGGCACCACGTTGGACGCATTCGGTGAAACCCCGACGATCCCACATGTCGCGGTCATATGTCCCTGACCGGACCGAGCCAGTTCCGTCGCCCGGCGGCTGACGAATGTGATGACACCAGCCGCAGCGACGGCGGCATCCTGTCGGCGGTCCATTGGGGTTGTTCCCGCGTGGTCCGCCCGGCCTTCAAAGAGGATTTCAACGCGCGTGACACCGGCAATTGCCGTGACCGCCCCGATCGGCAGGCCGTCCTGTTCGAGAACGATGCCCTGTTCGATATGCACCTCCAGAAACGCCCGCAGATCTGTACGGCGCGGCGTATCAAGACGCTCCGGACGCCCCCCCATCCGTGCCAGCGCCAGCGCCAGCGTTTCTCCCCCAGGAGCGGCAAGCGCGCGCTGATCGGTTGTCAGCGCGCCTGCCATGCCACGGCTGCCGATACAGGACAGGCCGAAATCACTTGGCTCTTCAGCAAGGAAATCAACGATTTCGAGATCGTGCCGCAGGACCAGCCCCGCATCCCGGAAGGCGCGGGCGGCTTCAAGCGCGCAGAGCACGCCCAGAATGCCATCGAAACGCCCACCGTCGGGGACTGTATCGGAATGTGATCCGCTCATGATCGTTCCAGCCCCGTCAGCGGAACCGAGACGTCGGCCGATGAGATTGCCTGCATCGTCCAGATGGCAGGTCAGCCCGGCCTCGGTGAAGCGCTGCTCCAGCCAGCGGCGACCATCGAGAAACCGGTCGGAAAAGGAGCGGCGGGTATGGGGACGTTCCGGATCAGTGATGTCCGCAAGCGTCATGAGATCGGACCAGAGGCGATCGGGCTGGACGAATTCTGCGGCGTTCATGGCTGCTCCGGTTTTACGAAGCGCCCATGCCCCGGTTTTGCCAGTATGGCGCCGTCGGCAAAAATCCGCTCTCCCCGAAGCCATGTCTCGGCAATGCGCCAGTCCAGCGTCCGCCCTTCGTAAGGGCTCCAGTCTTCAAAGGCGTGGCCACTGGCTTTCGGATCGTAAATCCAGTCTTCACGTCGGGCGACCGTAATATCCGCGTCGCGTCCTGCGGCCAGACCGCCCTTGCGAGAGGTGAGACGGAACAGCCGGGCCGGATTTTCAGCCAGCAGACGTGCGGCATGTGTCCATGACAGGTTACGCCGCCCCAGCTCCGTGAGAAACAGGGGATAGATGACTTCCAGCGAAGGGGCGCCCGACGCATTTTTCAGCATGTCAGGATCGGATTTTCGCGTCAGGCTCCATGAAACATGGTCGGTAGAAACGACGGTTACGTTCTCGGCAGCAAGATGGTGCCAGAGCCCCTCGACCTGCGCCCGCGGACGGATGGGCGGATTGATCTTGGCGCGACCGCCCAGGCGGGCGACGTCATGCTCTTCATCAAGCACCAGGTAATGGATGCAGGCCTCGGCGGTCGTCTCGAAACCCTGCTGGCGGTAGGACGCGCATAAGGCATAGCCGCGCGCTACGGAACAGTGAACGACATGCGCCGCGCATCCCGTACCAGCCGCCGTTTCATAAATCTGCGCCATCGCCAGAGTTTCGGTCAGGGGAGGTCGTGACAGTCCGTGCGCGCGCCAGTCCGTAATGCCTGCTTCCGTTACCTGTGCCAGCCTCGCCCGGACCATTTCGTCGTCTTCATTATGAACGCCCGCAATCAGCCCGGTCTCGCGCACGGCGTCGAAACACCGAGCGAGAAGATCGGCCGGGATCCGTGGAAAGCGTTTGGGGTCCGTCCCGAACGTCGAGAACTTGAAGCCGCAGGCTCCGGCTGCCGCCATCTCGCCGATATGATGCAGACTGTCGCCGGGAGCGATCGTGCCCCAGAGCGCGAAATCGACGCGGGCCTGCTCTCCGGCTTCGGCGGCTTTCTGTTTCAGGCGGCCAGCGGTGTTGACAAGAAAATCCTCGTCATAGGGCATGTCTGCAATTGTCGTGATACCGCCTGCCGCTGCGGCGCGGGTGGTCCAGATGAAATCTTCCTGTCCTTTCTGGGAGCGCGAATGCACCTGCGCATCAATCCCGCCCGGCAGGATAAGACTTTCTCCATAGTCACGTATGTCCTGCACCGCAGGAGGCGTGCCCTGACCCAGTCGGCTGATTTTCGTGCCGTCAATGGCTACCCAGCCGTTTTCCAGAACGGCTGAAGGGGTCACGACCGTTCCTTTCAGCAATACGTCATGCATACAGGCACTCCATCGGATCAGGCTGGGAAGAATCAAATTCCGGGGCAGGAGGGAGGGGGAACTCGGCCAGAACAGCCTCGGTCGCCCGCAGTACGTCTCCCACCGCATGGCTGTCGTCGAGCCAGGGGATATCCTGCGACAGAGCCGCGATGATTGCGCCGGGCAGGCCTTCGGGCGTTGCGCCCGAGAGACGGACGGCCTGTCGTCCCGCCATGGCTTCCAGGGCCACCAGAGGCTCCAGAAGCGTGCATTGCAGACGCAGCGCGCGTGCAATGGACGGCAGATAGCTGGCCTCGTCCTCAAAACCGTTGGCGACGGGGACCTGATAAAGCGAAGCCGGCGTAGACTCCCGCAGGATGGACGTCGCCAGATCCGCGGCGAGCTTGGTCGCAGCTCCGAAGGCGACCTGACGCCCCGGTTCGAAGGTCAGGTTGCGCGACAGGCCGGACAGGTCGTTGCGACAGAGCGCCAGAATACGTCCCAGAACGCCCCGGACATAATGGCACAGGGCAAGAACGAAAGCCTGCGCATCCAGTGCCAGTGACAGCGGCAGCGAGGCTCCGGATGTCAGCGCCCGCCCATCCAGCAGGATCGGGTTGTCGTCGCAATGGCTGAAACTGTAGGCGAGGGAGGCCTCGACCCGCTCCAGCGCGGCCAGAAACGCCCCGCCGATCTGAGGCATGCAGCGGAAGCTCAGCGGGTCCTGAAGGTTCCTGCGCGGCGTCCAGCCTCCGTCCCCGCTGACGCGCTCGAGGAAACGCGCGATCCGCTGTTCCGTTGGCATTCCGGTACGCCGTGCGGCTTCCCATGGAATCCTGAACGCACCGAACCCTGCACAGGACACCGTATAGATCCCGAGCCAGAGCGGTAGACGGGCGCGGATTTCCGCCACGACCAGTGCTACGCCCGCCACACCGAGCGCGTTGCTCGACAGGACGGTCATCATATCCTTCGGGCCGGGGACAAATGCTCTGAGACCGCAACGCTTCAGAAGGACTGCGGCACTCAGCCGTTTTCCATCCGGCCCGAAGGCCTCGCCTTCACCCATCAGGACCGCGCCGACATGGCCCATCAGACCCACATCCGCGCAGCCGATGGAGCCGTATTCCGGAACGACTGGCGTGATGCCGGTGTTGAGCAGCGCCTCCAGGGCACGAGCCAGATCCGGCCCTGCGCCGGTATGACCGCTCAGGATACCGTTCAGGCGGATGAGCATGGCTGCGCGGACGGTGCGGACCGGAAGAGCTTCACCAAAGCCAAGCTGATGCGATCGCATCAGGCGCAAGGTGTGGTGTGGCCTGTCTTCCGGCGTTACAACAGCGTCCTTGAACGCGCCGACCATACTGGTCGTCCCGTAAACACCCTCGCCACGCGCCAGCGCATCGGCGAGAGCGCGTTGGCCCGCGCGTACCTGTCGCAAAGCTGCCTCTGAAAGCCTGATCCGTCGGCCGTCGGCAATGCTCACGAGATCGGCGAGCGGCAGGGTTTTGCCCGTCAGTGTGATATCGTTCACAACCGCTCTCCCCTGAGTGATTCTGCGATAACTGTCCCATCATCCGGCGATGCAGGCGTTATGCTTTTTACTGCATGTCCCATAGCTCCGGCTTGTTGAGGAGACGTGGTGCCCTGTCGCCACAACGGAAATCCCAGAGCCAGCGCAGCCGGAACTGCGGCCAGCAGGATGTAGAGTGCGGGCGAGGGTATCCCATGCCAGTGCGACCCGATTTCTGTCAGGAACATGGGGGCAAAACCTCCAAACATGGCAGCCGCCACGTTGTAAGACGCCGCGATTCCGGTCGCCCGCACTTCGGGAGGAAACAGGCTGGCCAGTCCTTCGGGGGCTGCCCCGGCAAACAGCCCGACCACTCCAAACAGCCCCATTATTACCAGTGTGATAACTGGCGGATCAGTGAATGCTCCTGCCAGCAACAGAAGAGGTGTGGGAGCAAGGAGCACCATCAGCATCCCGGCAAGAAGGACGAGGCGTGCGCCATATTGATCCGCAAGTTTTCCCGAAAGAAGCGAGGTTAGAACCAGAACGACATTCGCAGCCAGATAGGCCGCGTAGCTGACATGGGACGAAATGCCGAACGCCGTCTGCATTTAGAGCGGCAGATAGATCACCAGCGCGTATGGAGCTGCCGTCCACAGGATCGAGACCCCGAAAGAGACGCGGAGAGACGGGCGATACTTGCGCAGAAGGGTTTTGAGTACCGGCGTTTCGGACTGTTGTGGCGTTCGCGCTGATCCAGCAAAATCGGGAGAACGCCGCAGGATCAGTCCCATGGGAACGATCAGCAGCCCGACGATAAAAGGAAGGCGCCATCCCCAGGCGGTCATCTGCGTCTGATCGAGGCAGAGTGTTGCGAGGGTTGCCACCGTGGCGCCCAGTATATTGGACAGCCCCATTGTGGCCTGAAGGAAGGAGGCTGTTACACTTCGGGCGCCGGATGTGGCCTGCTCAGTCAGGAACGCTGCGGCTCCCCCGATTTCACCTCCTGCCGACAACCCTTGCAGCACACGCGCCACGCAGATGATGACGATCGACAGGCGCCCTCCTGTTTCATAAGGCGGGTCGAAGACGATCATGAGCGTTCCGGCCCCCATCAGCAGGCAGGTGAACGTCAGTGCAGCGCCGCGCCCGTTCCGGTCTGCGAAGCGTCCGATCAGGATGGCGCCGAGCGGGCGGACAACGGCCCCTAGCCCAAAGACCAGAAGGCTCTGGGCCAGTTGTGAAAAACTGTCGGAACTGTGGAAGATGGATGCAGCGATATAACGCGCAAACAGCGCATAGACCGCAAAATCATACCATTCCAGCAGATTGCCGATGCAGGCCGCTGCAATCAGCCGCCTGCGTGAGGACATGACCCTGTTTTCAGAAATGCGCACTGACGGTTCCGAAGAACTGACGCGGCGCGCCCATCAGGAAGTAATTATATCCGGTATCGACGAAGTTGTTTCCAAGCTCGTTGGTTGTCGAGACATAGGTCTTGTTGGCGAGGTTGTAGATATTCAGGCTCGTCGTCAGTCCCTTCAGGACGCCGATATTACCGAAATTGTAGCGGCCCCCGAAGTTGGCGAGGAAATAGCCCGGAACATGCAGGTCATTGGTATAGGTCAGCTGCCTGCTGGACAGGTAAGTCCCATCGACATGCACCTCGAAGCCGCCGAGGCGGTAGGTGATGTTCCCTTTGTACATGAACTGCGGATAGTTCGGCACGAGCTTGCCGCGCGTTGCCTGCACGCCGGAGGCTGTCGTGACATCCTGATCGTAGGTGGAATGCGCATAGGAAAAAGAGTTGTAAATGGAGAGCCCGTCGAGCGGCCGGATCGTGACACTCGCTTCCGCACCGTTCGTGGTGACACCGCCTACATTTTCAACCGCGGTGATCGGATTGATGCCGGACTGGCTGTTGATCAGCTGAAGACGGTTGGAGAAGTTAATCCGGTAGAGCGAGGCCAGCGCGCTCAGGAATGGCGTCGTATAGCGGTATCCCCCTTCATAGACCCAGTCTGTTTCCGGCCGCAGGGTGTTCTTGGTGCTCTGGAACGCTGTCTGTGACGATGTCCACGGCGTTGCGGAGACATTGGTCCCGTATCCGTCTTCGGGAAAGGAGCGCATGTTGTGCGAGACATCGAAGAACAGTTCATGATGGGGCAGGAAGCGCCAGTTTGCCGAAACCTGCGGCAGGAATGCATTGGAGGCTTCAAGCCGTCCCTGCGCGACCTGCGTCCCGTTGATGGCAAGGCTCTGCGTCGGAACACTGTTTCCCGCATTGACGATCATGGACTTGAAACCTGCATTGACCGTCAGGTTTTTCGTAATGCGGTAGGTATCCTGAAGATGGAAGACGAACGTGTTGGTCGAAAATGCTTCCTGCCAGGGCTGGGCAAAAACCTTGCTGGTCGGGAAACCCGTTGTCGGATTGCCCAGTGTTCCCTGTCCCAGAAGTGGCGCTTCCGTGAAATAGCGGCTCTCGTTGAAGTTGCCGTACTCGTACCAGACACCGGCATTGATCGTATGACGTGCGATTTTGTAGGTGAGTGCGGTCTGAAAACCGCCACGAGCGATTTCCGGCGTCTGAATGCGTTGTGACAGCGGCGCTCCGTTTGGAGACGGCATGTAGGGCGTCGTCCAGGTGCTGTAGCCGGTATCGGCATGACCATAGAGCGTGGTCTTCCAGTTCAGACGGTCCGTGAAGTTTTCGTCCAGGGTCAGGCCCCCCAGATAGTCAACCCGGTTGGCCGTACCGGCATAATAGGCCGCGTCATAGGGATCGTTGGTCTTGAGATATTCCGGCCGATAGATCCCCTGTGCCGCATGATAGGCTGCCGTATAATCCGGATAGTAATTCGCAAGGTTGAGACCGACCGTATGCAGGTAATTCATGGTCATGTCCTGGTAGTCGAACTGCTGTGTCGAGCTCCAGTCGAAGAAGGCCTTTATTGAGGAGCCCCGAGCCAGCGGCTGGACGATCTTGGCATTCACCTGATCCGAATAATCATAGCCGCCACCCTTCCACAGATTCATGTTCGTTCGGGCATAGGCGACATAAAAGCGCGTGCCGGACTTGTTGAGGTCTCCGCTGTCCAGTCGCACATAGGTCCGCATTGCAGAATTGCTGCCAAAGGTCTGGCTGACGGTGCCGCCGCGTTTGTGATCGGGGTCGAGAGAATGGATCTGGATTGCACCGCCCAGATTGCTGGTGGAAGCTACGTCGATCGCCCCCGCCCCCTGCGAAACATCCACGCCACCGACATCATCGGAGATGATCGAGCGCGTAACGCTGAGTCCGTTGTAATTATTGAACTGCTGGTCTCCGAGAGGGATGTCGTCAAGCGTGAATCCGAGCTGGGACTGGCTGAAACCGCGCATGAAAATCTGGCTGGAATATTCATAGGCTCCGAACGGATCGGCTGACTAGTAGACGACGCCGGGCAACTGGCTCAGGACCTTGAGCGGAGAGGTTCCCGGCGCGCTCTGCAGCATCATGCTGTGCGTGATGCTGGTCATCTGGCGCGTGGAGCCATGACCGAAGACGGTAATGGCCTCATCGCGTCCGAGAATTCCGGGTTCCTTTTTCGCAGAAACTCTCGGAACGCTCTTCTGAGCGGCCGGAGTATGTGCCTTCCGGGCTGTACCATCCGGAACCCGGTCGGCCGCCTGCGCCCCAGCAGACAGTATTCCCGAAAAAAATACGGGAATGATTGCCACGCCACTGAGAACGGTCGAAAGCGTGAGAGCCTGTCGCGTGATCATTTGATTGTTCCTTGGTTTGCCCGATCAGGCAGGGAGAAAGTGGACATCGGGAATGGAGCGTGGCTGCTCGACGCATCCGTTTCACGAAGTCCGAACTGGTAGATGGCGGCGCAGATGAGCCCTACGCCGCAGGCAACGAGCATCGAGGGGGCGAAGGATCCGAAATGGTCCACCATGATGCCGGTAATGACGGGGGCAAGCGCGCCACCAAGTGAGCCCCCCGTATTCTGGATCGCCTCAAGCGTCGCGACGCGATGCTCTGCGGCAATGACGGTTCCAAGCGTCCATGCCGCGCTCATGGCGAGACCTCCGGCAAACAGGGCGGTTGCCATGAAAGCCATCGAAATGATCAATCCGGTATGGAGTGTGGTCAGGCCCGTCATCACAGCCGCCGCGAGCATCGCAAGAACGACCGGCCGCCGGCAGGCTTCCAGCCGGCCCATGCCCCTTGCCATCAGGCGGTCGGAAAGCAGCCCGCCCGTCAGGTTACCGGCAAAACCGCAGATCTGGGGAAGGGCCGAGAGCAGTCCTGCCTGTGCGGCAGTGAGATGGTAGGCGGACTGAAGCCACGCGGGCAGCCAGGTCGCATACAGCCAGGTCAGGTAGATAATTCCGGCAAAACCCGCTGTCACAACCCAGCTTGACCGCTGGCGTAGCAGATATCCCAGGTCATCGCGAAGCACGGATGGCGCCTGTGCGGGAGTAGTAACAGGGCCTGTCGGATCACGGTAATAGAGTACCCAGATCAGCCCGAGCAGCAGGCTGAGGATCCCGATGCTGACGGACATTCCCCGCCATCCCTGAAACGCCATGATTGCCAGAAGCACCGGTGGCGCAAGAGCCGGGCCGAGGGCCGCAGACCCGTTGAACAGTCCGATAACGGTCCCTCGTTCCGCAGGCGGAAACCAGCGCACGAGAACGCGTGTTCCAGCCAGGAACAGCGGGGATTCCCCCATTCCGAGCAGAATTCGGCATATGAACAGTCCCGCCACGCCCGACACGAAGCCAAAGCCGATCTGTGCGCAGGACCACAGGCACAGACCAGCCCCAAGCAACAGCCGTCCACCAAGGCGGTCCGCCAGAAGTCCCGCGGGAATCTGGCTGACCAGATAGGCCCATGCGAAGACGGACAGCAGCCAGCCCATGCCGGTGTAGGACATGTGCATGTCTGACATGATGGCGGTATTGCCGATGGAGAGAGCGGACCGGTCAATATAGCTGATGCAGCCTGCCAGCACGAGCAGAGCGACACTCAGGCGGCGGCGCCACCCCGGAACAGCCGGAATGACTGTCATGCCGCAGACTTCCGGTGACGTCTGTTTTCCAGCAGGCAGGATTTCAAACGTTCAATGCTGGCGGGATTGGAATGGGTCTTTTTCCAGATCAGGCGCGTGATCATGCGATAGCGTGAGGGCAGCGGCAGAGAGTCCACATCCTGCGGGCGAAAGGAGCCGGCAGGCATGATGGCGCAGCATGTTCCATCAATGACGAGGCGAAGCATGAGAGAGATGGACTGCGTTTCAAACACCGATGCTGGTACCAGCCCTGCATGTTCCAGAAACTGGTCTGTCAGGCGTCGTAACCCCGTACCGAACGCGGGTATGGCCAGCGTGCCACCTTCGATCAGTGAAGAGAGCGTTACGCCGTTCAGAGTATGCCCCCGGGCAAAGACCAGATGCAGGTCCGATATTTCCAGATCCACGTGATCAAGAGTGGGGGGAACATCCAGAAGGTCGGTCAGACCAACATCGTAAGTATCTTCCAGAAGTCCTTCGACCATCGTGGGGGCTGCCAGCGTGGAAACCGTCAGGGCGGGCTGATAACGGCGTTCACGCCACAGACGCACAAGTCTGGCCAGTGTCAGCGTCAGGGAACTGTCGCTGCTGGACGGCATCATGGAGGCCAGTCGCAATGTGCGGAATTGGCGGAAATAGCTGAAATTTTCGTCCCGCATGATGCTGCGATAGGTTTGATCGGCCCGCTGGCATCCTTCCAGCAGCAATTGTGCTTCAGGCGTAAGCTGCATTCCGAAAGGAGAACGTATCAGAAGCTTCCGATTGAGGATTGTCTCTAGTTTCTGGATTTGACGCGACAGGGTTGGCTGGGAGATCGAAAGCTTTCGGGCGGCTTTTGCGACGCTCCCGACCTCGCAGACCGTCAGGAAATAGCCAATCATGCGAAGGGTCAGGCCCGTCTGCAGGAGCATCCGCAAGTCCGTAAGACTTAGGGATATTACTGATTTTTCCGGTGCGTCCTGCGGAGGTGACACGAGTTCAACACCCCAGTAAAGCAGAGACAGGGCAGATCGATAGAGGCTCTGTCCGCAAGCCGTTGGAACGGCTTCGGGGTATCGCCGCTTTGACGTGCGAAGGAGAAGCGGAAACTCCATCGACTGTTCAAGACCCTGCACCGCATGGTTGACGGTCGAGGAGCTGACGCCCAAGGCTTCAGCCGCTTTTGCCGGTGAGCCCACGTCAATCAGAGCCACAAAATATGTGAGCGCAGGTAATTCCATCGCCAACAGCCCTCACAAGACCCGGAATATATTGAACAATATAAAATAGTTCAATATAAAAATTAACTAATCAGATTGTATGAGAACACTGTCGTCACGGGGCTGCAATAAAAAAATGCTTTTATGCATACCTTATGCAAAAAAAAGCATTCCATGTTGCGCTATTCAGCAACGGCAATCCCGACTGACGACTGCTGAGGTCGGGTTATGGAGTGCATTTCACCGGACAGGTTTGTAGGGAAGATGCCTTTGGCAGGAGGCTGGTTCAGATATATAATATGATGTTGTCTAGAAGACCTATTTTGAAAATAAAACGTGTTTGTGGGACCGTATACTTGGAGAATGTATTTTAGATTCCTGTAGGCCTCATGGGATCTTTAAGCCCGACCTTGGCATGAATACATTGCTTTGCAAATCCAATCTGGGACAAATCGACACGTGAATAAGAATGCGGTTGTCTGAATGTTCGAAACAAAGATTCGCCATAGCGACATGAAGCGCCTGTTGAAGTCTGTCAGTCCGCTTTATAAAAAACATCCTGAAAAGAAGGTTTCTCTTCAGGATGCCTGTAAAATAAAAATGATTATTGCGGCGCTCTGAGGGTTAATCCGTGACGCCGGTGTCTGGTCCGAATGTTTCGTACCGAAGATGGTCGGCGGGAATACCCGTTTTGGAAAGACCCTGGATCGTATCACGCATAAAGCCCACCGGGCCGCAGAGATAGATCGTGGCGCTGTGCGGAATACGCGCGGCAATCCACTCCGCATCCGGGCGACCATCAATTGATGTCAAGCGTGTATCAAGGGTGATGCGACCGCCAGAATTACGAACGACCTCAGCAAGTCGGGTGGCAAAAGGCGCCGTCTCGCGGGAGTGGGCGATCTGTACGATGCTGACGGCAGGGCCTTGGGGACGGGCAGCCAGATCCTCGATCATGCCGATCATGGGTGTTGCCCCAATACCTGCGAAAACGAATGCCACCGAGGTATCGAAATGTTCAGGCAAAATGAAGTTGCCTGCAGGTGGAGAGAGCCGGACTTCATGCCCTTCGCAACTCTGGCTGTTCAGCCATGACGATACGGTCCCATCCTGAACATGGCGCACGCTGATGGTGTAGGAATCATGGTTCGGGCGGGACGTGATGCTATAGTTTCGGCGCGTCCGGCCATGATCCGGAATATCCAGATCCACACCGACATACTGTCCGGGTACAGCCTTGATAACAGGCTTGCCGTCCGTCGGCCTGAGTTCCAACGTAGTGACATTTTCACAGAGTGGGATGGCCTGAACGATCCTGAAAGTCCTCCATCCTGTCCAGCCCCCTTCAGCATGGGTACTGACATCGTAAAGCTGGTGTTCGCGGCCCATCAGGATATCTGCCAGAGCCCAGTAGGCGCGGCCCCAGGCATCGAGAATGGCGGGCGTTGCGGCGGCACCGAGGACATGCTGGATTGCCCCCAGCAGAGCGGTTGCAACATGCGGATAGTGTTCCGGCAGAATTTCCAGACTGACATGCTTCTGTGCAATCCGTTCTACGGCGCTCCCCATGACACCAAGATTGTCGATGTTCTTCGCATAAGCGAGAACCGCCATCGCAAGGGCGCGGGGCTGCGTGCCTTTGGACTGGTGGGTGGGATCAAACAATTCCGAAATGGCCGGATCCGCCAGAAGGCGATGATACATTTCCGTAGTGATGGCCAGTCCGTGCGCTTCAAGTGCAGGCACGGTAGCCTTGATGATGGCGATAACGTCTGGAGTAAGGCTGCGATCTGAAGTGGACATGATGGGCCCCCTTAAAGGTGTATATAATTTACATCTTTAAGGTCGTGACTTCTGTGTGTCAATCTGTCAAATGACTCGTATGCGCCTGACCCTTCATACCGATTACGCATTGCGGACCCTGCTGTATCTGGGCGCGCGCCCTGAAGTGCGGGTTTCGATCCGTGAGATCGCGCATGCTTACGGAATCTCCGAAAATCATCTTGTTAAAGTGGTGCATCGTCTGGGGCAGGGGGAATTCATCAAGACAATCCGTGGTCGAGGCGGCGGTCTGATGCTGGCGCGCCCTGCCGAAGAGATCAGGATCGGGACTGTGGTGCGGTTTACGGAAGAGGACATGATGTTGGTGGACTGCGATGGTCTGTCCTCAGGAGGCCGGCCCTGCATCCTGTCACCAGCCTGCAGGCTGCGAGGGGTTCTCGGTGAAGCGCTGGACGCTTTTATGGGTGTGCTCGACCGCTATACGCTGGCGGATATCCTTCAACCCACCGATCTCGCCAGGCTCTTTCCAGAACTCGCCAAGCCGTCTTCATAAAATACTTTCTGCTCTGGTTTTACGGGGCGCGTTGCATGGAAATTGGAGCGCGAACCAGCAGGAGTGAGAGCAATCCGGCTCCTATCAGGGCCGCCGAACACATATACCACGCCATATCGAAACGCCCGGTGTAGGACACGATATAACCCGTTACGATCGGTGCAAAAAGACCAAGAGAGTTGCTACAGGTCAGGGTAACGCCCGTCACCGTGCCGATTTTGTCTCCGTCTTCGACCAGGTCTGTAAGCAGAGCCGTATTCGCACCGTTCGCTGCAATCAGGCAGGCCAGCGAACCTCCAAGGATCAGGAGAATGGGTGTCATGGTATGGAACCGGGGGAGAAAGCCGATCGTGGCGGCTCCTCCAAGGCAGGCTGCAACGATGAACCTGCGGCGTGGTGGATGGATGCCGTTCCGGAAAGTGAAATGTTCAAGAATACGGCCGATGACGATCGCACCGGCAGCTGCGGCGAGATAGCAGAGTGCTGTCCGATTACCTGTTCCGGTAATATCAATATGAAGTTCGTGAATGAGGTAAAGGGGCATCCAGGACATGACCAGAAAATTCAGGTAGTTCTGGGTACACTGGACAACGAGAATACCCAGAAAAGACCGTGATCTGAAAAGGTTCCGGATTGATTCAAGGGAAAAGGGCGCGCGGGCAGGGAGAGACGTCCTGTGGGCTGGGGCGCGATAGACCAGCCACCAGATTGCGGCCCAGACCAGCCCGATCACCCCGAGTGCCATGAATTCGAAGCGCCAGCCGAAGAACGCGATCAGATAAGCCCCGGCGATCGTACCCCCGGCCAGTCCAAGCTGCATGCCGGTCAACAGGATCGTCATGACGGAGCCGCGTTCTTTGGGGAGCGCCCAGTTACGGACAACCGTAGCGCCGACACCAAAGGTCGGTGCCTCTCCGACGCCGAGCAGAACACGCGTCATCAGGAACTGGGTGATGTTGTGAGCCATTCCCCCCAGCAACATTGCAAAAGACCATATCGATACTGCGAGACTGCCGATCAGTCGCGCCCCTTTGCGGTCGAGGAGCATGGTTGAAGGAAGATTCAGCAGGAAATACGACCAGAGAAAGCTGGAGGAGACCCAGCCCATCTGTACAGGAGAAAGTGTGAATTCTTTCCCGAGCGTGGGCAGGGCGATGGAAAGCGCTGCACGGTCACCGTAGCTGATGACGTACATCAGAAAGACCAGAATAAAAAATATGTATCGAGACGGAATGTTCCGTTTCCGGGATATGAACGTTGTGGCTTGATCGGGTGTCACGCTGTCATTCTCCGGGAATTTTTGCTGTTGGGTACGGTGATAGGTATGGAAAGACGAGGAAAGCTCAGGAGCCCTCGGCGGCTTCAACTGTTGCGACGACTGCCGCTCTGGCTTTCGATGCCCGGTCATGGCGCAGCATCCAGACGCCTGACCCGATGATCAGAACTGCGCCGGCAGCCATGGCGGAGCTGGGAATTTCGCCAAAGCCGAGCCAGCCGATCAGTGCCGCCCAGAGCAGACCCGTATAGGCGAATGGACCAATGGCAGAGACCTGCGCCGAAGCAAAAGCCTCGGTCTGAAGAACCTGGGCAATTCCGGCAAAAGCGCCCACAACCACCAGACACAAACCGTCCTGCCACCCTGGTGTGATCCAGATGAAAGGGAGGGGCGCAGCCGTCATGACTGTCATGAGAATGGCCTGCCATAACGAAATCGTCGTACTGGCCTCGGTGGCCGAAAGCTGGCGGATCTGCATGGTCGTCAGCGCACCGACCGCTCCCTGTGCCAGCGCCAGCAGATAGATGATGGTGGACACCGATGTAGCGTTCGTATTGAGAAGCCCTTTTCCAAGAGCAACAACCACGACACCTGAAAACCCGATCAGAACCGCAATCCAGCGCTGAAGGGAAGGCCGCTCCTGCAGCAGCGGGATTGAAAGCAGCACAAGAAACAGGGGCTGGGTGTAGGAAAGGACCTGCTGTTCTGCCAGCGGCAGGCGTGTCACGGTGATGACGACCATGATCATGCTGATCAGTCCGACGACAGATCTGATCAGGTGACCACCAAAGTGATGCGTTCTGAGGACAATACCTGTTCTGGAGGCGATCAGAAGTACAAAAGGCAGAGAAAAGAGGTTACGAAAAAAGATGATCTCAAGAGCTGGAAGCCGCGTTCCGGTGAGCTTTTGAAGAGCATTGAGCGCCGCAACAAAAAACGTGGCCGATGCCAGAAGCAGGGCGCCGCGTTTCAGATCATGCTTCATTTTAACTCATACCTCGATGCACGATACTGACGCAGCAGTGTCTGAAGGACTGGTCAGGGGCATTATGATTGTCAGTCGTGAAGCCGGAACGCCGGTGTCAGGACTGCCCCGACAGCTTCAATTTCTGAGCGGATGGCTTTTGCCAGTTCCAGTGATCCCGGCGTATCGCTATGCACCAGAATGGACTGTGCCTTGACCTGAAGCCGCGATCCCACAGAGGTCGTGACAGACCCGTCTTCAAGAAACTGCCTGACACGCGCTCTGATGGCAGCCAGATCGTGGATGACGGCGCCCGGCTGGTCGCGCGGAACAAGCGTTCCAAGGCTTGTATAGGCCCGGTCTGCAAGAAACAGGGTCTGAACACGAAGCCCTGCCGTCTCGGCTGCACGCTCCGTCAGCTGTCCGGGCATACAGAAGACCGTCAGTTCACGATCCAGCGCGGCGATGGCGCGGGCAAGCCTCAACGCCAGATTAGCATCGGCATTGGCCATATTTCCGAAGGCGGCGTGATAGCTGACATGCGTGACGCGATGTCCATGCAAGGCTGCCACGGCCTGCAGCGCACCGATCTGGTAAACCATCATGGCCTCCATATCCGCATCCGAAATGGACATGGAACGGCGCCCGAAACCCATCAGATCCGGCAATCCCGGATGTGCACCAATTCCGACACCTTTTGTTTTCGCGCGCTGAACGGTGCGGTTCATGATGGCGTAGTCACCGGCATGAAAGCCACAGGCGATATTGGCTGACGAGATAACGTCCATCAGCCCGTCATCATCAGCGATACGCCAGCGGCCAAAGCCTTCGCCCATGTCGGAATTTAGGTCGATCTTCATGCTGTGCCTCGGGAGTTTGTGCCATTTCGTGACTGACAGGAGGCGCGGTAATGGGCGACCATCAGGCGGAGATCATCAAGGTAACTGTCGATTGGCTGCTGGGCCACGATGCCTGTCTTATGGCTGCATTCGACAAAGCGGATAGATGTTCCAATCCGCGCCTGGGCCAGACGCCACAGATCGGCCTCGATCACGGTTGCGATGCGAGGGTAACCCCCAGCGGTATTCGCATCTGCGAGCTGGACGATAGGCTCACCCGCCGGAGGAACCTGTACGATGCCCGGAATAATGCCGTATGATCGCAGCTCGATCCGTTCGAGCAGGGTAAGTGGGGTGCCGTTCAGGCGATATCCTACGCGATTGCTCTGGGGCGTGATGCGCCAGCCCTGATCCCAGAAATGCTCCCGGGACTCAGGTGTAAAACGCGCATAATCCGTTCCGGGCACCGCGCGCAGCAGAACGGTTTTCCCGTCGCCAGACTGATTTTCAAGAACGCGCGCTGGTGGAACCGCGCCATAACCTGAGAGCGAAGCCGACACGGGTTTCGTGGCAAGCTCATCACCGGCCTCGAGAAAGCGTCCATCCATTCCGCCGAAACCGCCTCGAAGTTGGGTGCTGCGTGAACCCAGCACTACAGGAACGTCGATGCCGCCTTCCACACAGATATATGCCCGGGCACCTGTTCTGGGGATGCCCACCCGCAGCACCTGTCCGGGAGCCGCGGTTTCCACAGACCACGCAAGAACAGGCCTGTCGTCCAGTGTTAGAGGTGCGTCAATCCCCGTGACGGCGAAGCTGCTTGGGGTGTCGAACCGGATTACGAAAGGATAGGTCTGAAGCTCGATGCAGGCTGCCTCTAACGCGTTTCCCAGAAGAATATTGCCAATTTTCAGGGCAAGCGGATCCATGACGCCCGAGCTTCCAACCCCGAGATTACGATAGCCCGGACGTCCCTGATCCTGAATGGTGTTGAGCGGTGCGGTTTCGAGGATCGTGATCACAGCTCAATGCTCTCCGGGCAAAAACGGATGCGATCGCCTATGGCGAACAGGGAAGGAGAGCAGCGATACGGGTCAAAAAGACAGATTTCGGTATAACCGATCGAATTCCAGCCATTGGGGCCAGTCAGTGCGGAAATCCCTGCCTGCATCCCTCCGATCGTTACGGTTCCTGCGGGCATGTTGAGAGAGGGAATGGATTTTCGCGGCGTTGCGATACGCGGATTCAGGCCATGAAGGTAGCCGAACCCGGGCGCGCTTCCGACCGCGCATACGGTATATTCGCCTTCATGATGCAGCCGGATAACCTCTTCGGGAGACAGCCCGGTATGAGCGGAGACCGCGGCCAGATCCTCCCCCAGTGCGCCACCATAGCGAACATTCACTTCAAAGAGACGTCCGGCGATCTGGCGGGGTGGAAGGCTCTCCCAGGCGTTACGGAGCCAGTCAGCAATCTGTTCCGGATATTCCGGGGCGTGGGTGAAGATCAGAAGCAGGTTGGTGACGCCGGGAACGAGTTCCTGAATGTCAGGACGGTTTTCGGCGTACTCAATGAGCGCCCAGATCCGCTGCTGTTGCTCCATGGTAAAGGCGCCAGGTGCTTCGAACAGTATGGCGCGCGTGCCCATCATGCTGATGACTGGCGCGCTGCTGGCGTGATGCCGGTCAGATGTGAGAAGCGTGTCTGCGGTCAAAACATGCAGTTCCCGGGCTGTGACGGATCCGTCTCATTGTCTCAAAGGCCGTTTTTGAGGCGGCATCGAAACGATATGACTGGCACGGGAATGATGACCAGAGGAATTCGGCGTTTGAGGTCATCGGATAATCTTATGGTTGAGTAAAGGAGTACGAGTTCCATCGGATAATGTTATGGGGCAAGAACGAACGGCTCTTGGTGTTTGTACACTAACTCCATTAGCGTCAGGCCGACATTCCGGTCTGATGCTCCGTCTTGCGGATGAAGCTGATGGCAGTCTTTTTTCATCTTCCAGCAATGGGTTTTCTTCGCATGAGCAATACTCCTTACCGCACAGCCCTCGTCACAGGTGCTTCTTCAGGCATCGGCGCTGCCATTGTCCGGCGGCTGAGCGAGAGCGGCATTGAAGTTCATGCTCTGGCGCGTGATGCGCAGCGCCTCGAAACGCTGGCAAGTGAAACAGGATGCATCCCCCATGCCGTCAGCGTATCGGATCAGGCGGGGCTCAAGGCTCTCATCGCCAGTCTGGAAATCGATGTTCTGGTCAACAATGCGGGTCAGTCCCGGACTGGGAACATCACAAGCACGACCCCTGAGGACATCGACGCGCTTGTGGACGTGAATCTGCGTGCCGTCCTGCAACTGACGCGTCTGGTGGTGCCGGGAATGATTGAGCGCAACCGCGGGCATATCGTGAATATCAGTTCGATTGCCGGTCACTACGCCTTTGCAGGCGGCAACACGGTCTATCATACCACGAAGGCCGGCGTGCATTCGCTGTCCCAGCAGTTGCGGTGCGATCTGTTCGGCCGTCAGATCCGGGTGACGGAAGTCTCTCCCGCACGGGTGGAGACCGAGGTTTTCGGCCGTCTGATCGGGGATATGGCCGAAGCGAAGAAGCGCTTCTTCGACGAGTATGATTCTCTGCTGCCAGAAGACATTGCCAACTCCGTGGCCTTTGCGGTTCTGGCGCCGCAGCGCATGAATGTCAGCTTCATGGAAGTGCTGCCGACGATGCAAGTCGTGGGTGGTCTGAACTTTGCAAAGAAAACTTCTGCTCCGGGCTGATATCAGTGGATCTCTCACAGATCAGACGTCTGATCGATCTCATGGCTCAGGCTCCGATTGCGGAGCTTGAGATTGAGGAAAATGGCCGCAGGATCCGCCTTGCGAGAGCGCACAACGGCCAGGGGGCTGGTGTCGTCTCTGTTGCTGCAAAGCCAGCAGAAACGGTACCAGCCGTCCCTCAGCCCTCCGTGATGACATCCGCCTCAGATGCGCAGGAGACCATTACCGCGCCGTCTTATGGCGTCTTTCACCTTGCGCCTTCACCGGATGCGCCGCCTTACGTTGCTGTCGGACAGAAAGTGGAAGCAGGGCAGCAGGTCGGATTGCTGGAGGCCATGAAGGTTTTCAATCCAGTCCGTGCGGGTGTTGCAGGAACGATTGAAGCAGTTCTGGTGGCGGGTGGCACTGAAGTCGATATGGGAACGCCTCTGTTCCGTCTGGTATGAATGAAATGCAGCGTTTCAAAAGAGTTCTGATTGCCAATCGCGGGGAAATTGCCTTGCGGATCCAGCGCGCCTGCCGTCAGCTGGGACTGGAGACTGTGGCCGTATATTCGGAAGCCGATGCAGACAGCCGACATGTCCGTGAAGCGGATGTGTCTCTGTGCATCGGCCCTGCGGCCGCATCGAAAAGCTACCTCGACAGGGACGGGCTGCTTCTGGCGGCGAAAGTGACGGGAGCAGGAGCCATCCATCCGGGATATGGGTTCCTTTCGGAAAATGCGGATTTTGCAGATGCGGTTGAAGCGGCGGGTCTGACATTCATCGGCCCGACCGGAGACTCCATCCGCATGATGGGAGACAAGATTACCGCCAAGCGGGCCATGCGGGAGGCAGGGGTGCCCTGCGTGCCGGGTTCGGACGGACCACTTCCGGCTTCTGCGGAAGAAGTTCGGGCTATTGCGCTCGAAGTCGGTTTCCCCGTGATCGTCAAGGCCTCCGGCGGCGGTGGGGGGCGTGGCATGCGGGTTGTGCATGGTGGAGACGAGCTGGAGAACGCCGTAGCACTGACGGCCAAGGAGGCCCAGCAGGCCTTCGGCAACCCAACGCTGTATCTTGAAAAATACATGCAGAAGCCGCGCCATGTCGAAATCCAGGTCCTGTGTGATACGCATGGGACGGCTCTCTGGCTTGGCGCAAGGGACTGCTCTTTGCAGCGGCGTCATCAGAAAGTTCTGGAAGAAGCCCCCGCACCTGGAATCCCGCCCGAAACCATCGCCGGGATCGGAGAACGCTGTGTTCAGGCCTGCCGACAGATTGGCTATCGCGGGGCAGGGACCTTCGAGTTCCTGTATGAAGACGGGATCTTCGCGTTCATCGAGATGAACACACGCGTGCAGGTCGAGCATCCCATTACGGAAGAAACGACCGGCATTGATATCGTGGCCCAGCAGATTCGGATTGCACAGGGTGAAACACTTGACCTGCGCCAGAACGATATTCTGATGCAGGGTCATGCGATTGAATGTCGTCTGAATGCGGAAGATGCGGCAACGTTCATGCCGTCTCCGGGAACGGTGACACGGTGGGACCTGCCTGGCGGTCCAGGCATTCGCGTGGATACGCATGTGGTCAGTAACTATACCGTCCAGCCTTACTATGACTCTCTGATCGGGAAAATCATCAGCTACGGCGCAACACGCGAACAGGCGATTGCCCGGATGCGCGTGGCGCTGGCTGAAATGCGGGTTGAGGGAATTTCTACCAATATTGCCCTTCATCAAGCACTTCTGGCCGATCCGCAGTTTCAGGAGGGAGGCGTCGATATTCACCATCTCGAACGCTGGCTTGCAGAGAGGTCGCCCTCATGAACGCCGTAGAAAATCAGGTTCCGGAGTTTGAAGGCATTCCGTCTGCAGAGGATCTTGCACGGATTGCGGATCTGCTGATCGAGGCCGGGCTGGAGACAATCGAGCTTTCCGATGGCAAGGGTGCACGCTGTTTTATGCGTGTAACGTCCTCTGTCGCGAAATCGGATAAGCAGGTTGCAGAAAATGTTACGCCTGTCGAGGATCTCTCGAGCCGTATTGCAGTCAGTGCGCCATATTTTGGCACTCTGGTCCTGACGGAACTGGCGAAAGTCGGAACATCGGTGCAGCCGGGAGATGTGGTGGCGCAGATGCGGATCGGAGCCTTGCAGATCCCGGTTCTGGTTCCGGTGACGGGGACGATCGTTGACGTCGCCGGGGAGGATGGTGCGCTGACGGGGTATGGAGCTCCGGTTGTGCAGGTTGAACCAACAAGCCGATAGCCACGATACCTTAAAGGGACGGGGAGGCTTCAGCTGCTTCCCCGCCGTCTTTTTCAGCTTAAAGAGCTTACAAAATCCGAGATAAGTCGGCAGCCTTCCTTCAGGGTTTCCCGGTCGGTTGCATAGGAAATACGGAAGAACGGACTCATGCCGTAAGCTCCCCCCTGAACGGATGCAACCTGCTGTTCTTCCAGGAGAGCCATGACGAAATCTGCATCCGTGGCGAGATGACGTCCCTTGGGCGTGGTCTTGCCCAGGCAGGCGCCGATTTCAGGGTAGACGTAGAATGCGCCCTGCGGTGTATGGCACGTGACGCCCGGAATGGCATTTAGCAGACCAACGACCAGATCGCGGCGGGACTGGTATTCGGCAGCACGCTCCTTGAGAAAATCCTGCGGACCTTCGAGAGCGGCAATGGCAGCGGCCTGCGCGATGGTGTTGATTCCGCTGGTGGACTGCCCCTGCATGTTGTTCATGGCGGCAATCAGGTTCCGTGGGCCGCCACAATAGCCGACGCGCCAGCCCGTCATGGCATAGGCCTTGGAGACGCCATTGACCGTCAGAACACGCTCTTTCAGGCGCGGTTCGACTTCGGCAATGGTGCAGAAGTCGAACCCGTCATAGATCAGGTGTTCGTAAATATCATCCGTCATGATCCAGACATGAGGATGCTTCAGCAGGACGGCCGCGATTTCTTCCATATCCTCGCGCGGGCAACATGCGCCGGTCGGATTGTTGGGGAAGTTCAGCAGCAGCCATTTGGTGTTGGGTGTAATGGCGGCATCCAGCGCTTTGGCAGACAGGCGGAAATTGTCTTCGGCCGGGCAGTCGATCTGCACAGGCCTGGCGCCACACAGACGCGCGATATCCGAATAGCTGATCCAGTATGGAGCGGCGAGAACAACCTCGTCGCCTGTGTTACAGGTCGCCATCAGGGCGTCGAAAATGATCTGTTTGGCGCCATTGGCGACGAGAATTTCGTCAAGGGCGTAATCGAGATGGTTTTCGCGCAGGAACTTGGCCTGAACGGCCTTTTTGAGCGCGGGTTTTCCATCCTGCGGCGGATATTTGGTATCGCCCCCACGAGCGGCCGCGATGGCGGCCTCCACGACGTGGTCGGGGGTCGGGAAATCGGGTTCGCCGGAAGACAGGCTGACGATTTTGAGGCCTTCTGCCTTGAGTTCGCGGGCCTTGTCGGTCATGGCGGCAGAGGCCGAGACTCCAATTCCGTTCAGTCGATCAGCAAAACCGGGCATTGATGTCTCCATTGCCGCATAAGGGTAGCGCATACGCGAATGAACGTATCGTAAATCGTTTCGCAGGCGTCGAGATACTGCCGAAAATTGTCTGACCCTATATCACAATCATATGGGGTTGAATCGAAGTCGCAATAATAGGCTCGGGGTCCATCACAGCTCTGGATACCCGAAATGACGACATCCGCATCCCGGTCCGACGTTGCGGCAGACATGATGCCGCCACTGGATGGCTTCAGGGTCGAGAAAGACCTGCTGGGAGAGGCTTGTATCCCGAAGAATGCCTTGTGGGGGGTTCATACCAGCCGCGCAGCAGAAAATTTTCCCATCAGCGGGGAGCCTGTCGGAGCATTTTCCGATTTCATCCGGGCATTTGTGACGGTCAAGCAGGCTGCCGCACGGACGAACAGGGCGCTCGGCTATCTGGATGAAGATCGGGCCAGTCTGATCGAGGCGGCCTGCAGGGCCCTGCTGACCCGTGACGATTATTGCAACCATTTTATTGTGGACGTCATGCAGGGTGGGGCAGGGACATCCACCAACATGAACGTCAACGAAGTCATCGCCAATGTCGCGCTGGAACTGGCCGGCCAAAAGCCCGGTGATTACCAGATCCTGCATCCAAACGACCATGTAAACATGGCGCAGTCCACAAATGATGTTTACCCAACTGCACTGCGCCTGGGGCTTCTTACAGCAACTGCGCCTCTGCTTGAGGCCCTGGAAGAACTGGCCCGGGCTTTCGGAAAGAAAGCCGATGAATTCTCGGACATTCTGAAAGTCGGCCGCACGCAGTTGCGCGATGCGGTACCCATGACGCTTGGACAGGAGTTCAGGGCATTCCAGCATGCGATGGAAACGGAAATCCGTCACATACGCAGCCAGTGTGAAGCTTTTCTGACGGTCAATCTTGGCGGAACGGCGATCGGGACAGGCCTGAACACTGATCCCCGTTATGCGGACGCCGTCATCCGGGAGCTTGGAAAACTGACTGGTCTGGCCGTAACGGGAGCCGCTGACAGGATTGAAGCGACATCGGATGTCGGAGCTTTCGTCCTGTTCTCCGGCGTGCTCAAGCGGCTGGCGCTCAAACTGTCCAAGATTTCAAGCGATCTGCGCCTGCTGTCGAGCGGCCCGCGGGCGGGCATTGGAGAGATTACCCTGCCGTCCGTGCAGGCAGGGTCTTCGATCATGCCAGGCAAAGTCAATCCGGTCATCCCGGAAGCCGTCAATCAGGTGGCCTATCTCGTTGCAGGTTATGATGTCACGCTGAGCATGTGTGCTGATGGGGGACAGTTTCAGCTCAATCCTTTCGAGCCGATGATCGGATACTGTCTTTTTTCGTCCCTGAAGACACTCACGGCAGCTATTAGTCTTCTGACCACAAAATGCGTCTCCGGAATTGCAGCGGACGCCGAGCAGTGCCGGTTTCTGTTTGAACGGAATATTGGTATCGTCACCGCGCTGGTTCCGCTTCTTGGCTACGATACCTGTTCCCGGATTGCCCGCCGGGCTCTGGCTGAAAACCGGAGCGTTCCGGAGCTTGTCCTTCAGGAAAAACTGGTGACTCAGGACGTACTCGCAGGTCTGCTTCGTCCGGAATTCCTGACGCGGCCCAATGTCGGACAGGTTGAAGCGGCTTTCAGGTAGATGCCTGCGTCCCCGGCCAGTTGCGTGATGATGCCATGGCCCTGGCCAGCTCGATGAGCCGCTCCCGGACGGCCACGGATGCCTCCGTTTCAGGAACCAGTTCGGGAATGCAGAGGGAGACATTCTCGCTGATGACCGGGTTGCGCAGGGCGTATATGCGCGACTGGCCTTCAACGGCAATTCTGCTCGCGACCGACCAGGGAAGGATGGTGCTCCCGATCCCTTCCTGAATGGCTCCCTGAAGCGTTGTCAGAGCTTCAATTTCCGCGACGATGTTCGGCTCCAGCCCTTTGCGCATGAATGCCATGTCGATCGCCTTGCGGACAAAGTTGTGCTTGGGCGGTACGAGAAGGGGAATCTCCGTGATATCTGCGAGCTGAACCGTGTTTTCGCCGTCGTGAGGAATGGCAAGCGCCTCCGGAGCAAGCAGGAAGAATTCCTCCTTCATCAGAGGCGTGAAGCTGACACCTTTCATGGGCCCCGAGCCATGTATGACGGCCATGTCCAGGCGTCCGGTCATGACGAGTTCGCTGTAAATGTCGTCAAAACTTTCGGTCAGATGCAGGACGATGCCTGGAAGTTCTTCCCGGATACGGCGCAGAAGCTCCACGGATAGCGTCGAGCCTGCGCTGTATGGAGACAGGCCGACCGAAACCTTGCCGACAAGGGGGCCAGCCCCTTGGGTGATTTCGACCATGGCCCGGTCGAACTGTTTGCTCAGGATCTGGACGTGACGGTACAGGACGGAACCGGCAATCGTAGGAGTGACGCCACTTTTGCTCCGGATCACCAGTTTCTGGCGGAACGCGCTTTCAAGGGCTGCCAGTTGCTGGCTGAGCGCGGGCTGGGCGATGTTCAGCAGATCGGCGGCGCGGGAAATGCTGCCAAGATCAATGATCTTCACGAAGGCCTGCAAACGCCTGATATCCAACGGGCCAATCTCCTGGTGTGACGAACTGTGAATCCAATACTCTGCCGATTGGGGAAAATGGTCAATGAATCCATCGGAATGCGATTGAACCCGGCCACGGTAGCAGCAGAAGGATTCCGGAAAATTCTCGTTGCGGGGTTGGAATATAAATAATCCATATGACGCCAAAACATAACGCATCCGTACCATAAACTCATACTTCGTATCGGAATTCCGGCGACTTGAGAGGGATGCAATGTTGATTGGGTCAAATTGGAAACTCTGTCTGGTCGCAGGAGCTGCACTGGGCGCGTTCATGCCGGACAGGGTTCTTGCGGCATCGGCTTCAGCAACGGCTCCAGTGAAACATCACAGGGTCGTTGCCAAAAAAAGGGCAGGTGCTTCTCCCGCCCAGAGCGAGCCTTCGGTTCATCGTGTTCCGACGTCGCTTCAGGCGATATCAACGGAAAGTATTCAGGTCGGTGGACGGCAGACGAATTCGGTTTTCTCTCCGGTTACGGCGCGCCACAGCACGACGCAGGTGACTGTGGTGACCGGCGCTGAACTGCTCAAGACAGGCCAGACGAACGTGCTTTCCGCATTGGCGCAGGCCAACCCGGCCATCACAACGGCCGCGCTTCCAGGCGGTGGAGCGAGTGCATTCGTTCAGACGATGCAGCTTCGTGGCCAGTCTCCTGATGACACGTTGATTCTCGTCAACGGGCATCGCCGTCATATCGGCGCCAACTTCAACTCGAATGCCGGAACGAACTGGGGCAGTGAACCGAGCGATATTTCGCTGATCCCGGTCTCTGCCATTGACCATATCGAGGTGATTACCGAAGGGGCATCTGCCCTTTACGGACAGGATGCCATTGCAGGCGCGGTCAATATCGTCCTCAAACGCGACACCCATGGCGGCAGCATCAATTTCAAGAACAATGGTTATTACGCTGGCGATGGGCAGGGTCTCGACGGATCAGCCAATTATGGCATGGCTCTGGGCAATAATGGCGGATACCTCGATCTTGCCGCGCAGGTTACCCATCAGCTCCCCACAACGCGTGGTGGTGATTTCTATGGCACGCTCTTCAGCGATTCCCGAAATGAGACGGCCAATCGGGATGTCCAGCGGGGGCTTGGTCTTCCAAAATCAACGCTGGAGACCCTGAGCGAGAACATGTCCCTGCCGCTTGGGCACGGCTTTAGTGCCTATAGCACCTCGACATTCTCGCACCGTCGCGCCAATGTCGCCGAGACGTATCGCAGTGCGGCCGATACGGACACCTGGATCAACACCAACCTGTATCCCAACGGCAACCAGCCCTATATCACGATGGACCAGTATGACTTCGAGACGGATAATGGCATCCGGGCTCACAAGTTTGGATTTGCCTGGGACGCCTATGTCACGTTCGGGCGTGATGCGCAGAAATACGGGACCAAGGATTCAGAAAACGTTTCCATCCCCGACAGCACGCAGACGTCCTTTTATGATGGAGCGTCCATCGCAACAGAACTGACGAGTGGCATTCGCGGCTCCCGGTCGTTCCAGACAGGTTTCCTGCCGCGACCGGTTGATCTGAAATTTGGCGCGGAATACCGCCATGATACATTCCAGATGACCGAAGGTGAGACGGCATCCTGGGAAGGGCTGGGAGCTACGGATCATCCGGGGAACGTGCCGATGGCCGTCACCAACCAGAACCGTGACGTTTACGAGGGCTTTGCGAATCTGGACTTCTACGTCACTAAAAAATGGGAGTGGACACTGGGTGGCCGCGTTGCGAGCTACAACAACCTCGCCACTGTCGAAACGGGCTCGGTCGGCACACGATACAACTTCAACAAACGATGGGCTGTGCGCGCCAACGTCAATACCGGTTATCGTCCGCCAACGCTGGGTGAGATGTCCTATTTCTATTCCGCGCCTTACCCCGGCTACACGGTGGATCAGGTTCCCGCAAACAGCACCATCGCCAGATATCTTGGTTCCGGCACGATGAAGGGTGAATATTCCCGGAGTTACAGCATTGGTCTCGATGCTACGCCGGTGAATAATTTTCATGTCACCGGAAATCTTTATTACATTGCCATCAACTCCCGTCTGGGAAGCACGAAAACCTATAGCGTTGATAAAGACGATTCCGTCCTCATGAACCTGCTGGCGCAGAACAATCTTGAGAGCGCGACATCGCTTTCCTATTACGCGAACCTCTATAATACCCAGACATTTGGCGGCGACTTCAGCGCAGATTATACGCTGCACACGCAGCGTCTGGGGCAGTTCCGGTTTGCGATGGGAATCAATTTCTCGGATACCGAAATCCGCTCCGCGAAAGACAGCTTCGTCAACGAATATACCAAGGAAATCGTCCTGCACGCTGCTCCAAAAAACCGCGAGCAGATCAGCGTGAACTGGACCTATGGCAAATGGTCCGCATTCGTGCAGGAAATGCGTTACGGCTCGATCATCTACATGGCGGCTCCAACGGGGCCGGGCAGCGTGCCGTTCATGCAGAATCCGGCACTGCTGACCAATCTTGAAGTGGATTACAAAATCCTGCCACGCTGGAGCATCGGAGTGGGGGCCAACAATGTCGGCAACAAGTATCCGACGCATGTGCCGTCTTCGATTTCCCATACGCAGCAGGGCCTGACGAAATATGCCTCTTATTCGCCTTACGGCTTCAATGGCGGCATGTATTACGTCAAAACATCCATCGACTTCTGAGTTACAGACAATCTGAAGCGGATTTCCCGGGAATGGCCTGAAGCAGGGTTCGGGTATAGTCCGATGCGGGGTGCGAAAAGATGCTTTCCGCACGCCCGTATTCTTCCTGCTGTCCGTGTCGAATGATGGAGAGGGTATCAGAGATCTGTCTGACAACCGCAAGATCATGGGATACGAAAACGAATGTCAGGCCAAGATCATTCTGTAACTCCGTCAGGAGTTCCAGAATGCGGGCCTGTACCGTGACGTCCAGTGCGGAAACGAATTCGTCCAGCACAAGAATGTCGGGTTCCGCAGCAAGAGCCCGCGCCAGAGCCACACGCTGGCACTGACCTCCGGAAATATCGGAAGGATACCGCTCAAGGATGTCGGGCTTCAGATGCACCCGCTCCAGAAGTGTGTGGATCCGCTGGAGACGCCATGAACGGTTTTCATCAAAATGGTTACGCAGGGGCTCCTCTATGATCCGACGAACCGTCAGCCGCGGGTCCAGCGAACTCCAGGGATTTTGATAGACAAGCTGCATGCTGCGGAACGGGCCCCGGTCGCCGGGGCGGCCACCAAAAGCATCGGCCCCATGGATCCGGACGCTTCCTGAAATCGGAGCAATCAGTCCCATAAGACAACGCAGGATCGTGGTCTTGCCGGAGCCGGATTCTCCGATAATGCCGTGGGTCGTGCCACGCTGCACGGTAAAGGAAACATTCCGCACGGTCGGACTTGTGCGCCCTCCGTGAGTCCTATGGGTGATGGTGAGGTTTGAGACTTCCAGGGCCGGAACCTGCGCCGGGGCGACCTTTCGCGCGGGAGGAATTCTGGGATGAAAGGCAGGAGAATCCCTCAGGAGTCTGCGGGTATACGGAGAATGGGGTGCACTGAAGAGGCTGTCTGAAAGACCGCGTTCCGCGACCACGCCGTGTTGCATGACAACGACGTCATGCGCCCTGTCACGGGCGATGGCGAGATCATGGGTAATCATGAGAACCGAACAGCCGTTTTCCTCGCGCAGACGGTCGAGCAGGTCCAGAATCTGACGCTGGACCGTGACGTCCAGAGCACTCGTGGGTTCGTCGGCAATAATGAGCCCGGGAGCGAGGGCAACGGCGATGGCAATGAGCACGCGCTGCTTCATGCCTCCCGAGAGTTCATGGGGAAACTGCGAAAAGCACCGTCCAGGATCGGGCAGCCCAACCTTCTCCAGAAGAGTCAGCGCATGGTCACGACGCTCCTGCCGACCTTCGGAGGTGTGCAGACGCAGAATTTCCCCCACCTGTCGGCCGATGGGAATGCAAGGATCAAGCGAACTGCCCGGATCCTGAGGGATGAACCCGATCTGACGTCCACGGATGGTATTGAGGGTGCGTGACGATGCCGCAAGCAGAGACTGCCCGTTCAGGGTGATACTGCCACGATCAATACGCGCGGAAGGCGGTAACAGGCGGATGACAGCCTTGGCGATGGTGGATTTTCCGGAGCCGGATTCTCCGATCAGGGCTGTCGTCTTTCCAGGCAGCGCCGTAAACGAAATGCCGTTCACGGCGATCCTGTCACCATAGAAAATGGCCAGATCGTTTACGTCCAGAACAGGGGCTGGAGAGGTCATGGCCGTTCTTCCCCTGCGTTCGTCATGGCCTGGCTCAGGCGGTTGGCTGCCAGAGCGACGGTCAGCAGGGCGAGGCCGGGGAATGTGGTCATCCACCACGCTGTGGCCAGATAATCCCGTCCTTCTGAAATCATGAGCCCCCATTCCGGCGTTGGCGGAGGCGCGCTGTACCCAAGAAAGCCCAGAGTGGCGAGGGACAGGATGGCCGTGGCATAGCGCAGGATCCCCATCCCGAGCAGCGGACGAAAGGTATTGGGAAGGATATGCCATCCGACTATGCCCCAGAAACCGGTTCCTGACAGGCGGGCGGCCTCGACATAGGTCTGCGACCGTAGCGTCCGGACGAGGTTGCGGACAATGCGCGCAAAGCCGGCCGTCTGGCTTATACCGACGGCAAGAGCGGCATGAACCGGGCCAAAACCCGTCAGAATGACGACCGTCAGAGCCAGAAGAAGTTCAGGAATAGCGAGAAGGACATCAATGACACCCGAAAGCAGCGTGTCCACCGCAGGCCCTGACAGTGCGGCAAATCCCCCGATGACCGAGCCAAGCACAATCCCGGTCATGGTCGCCACGAAAGCGGCTGGCAGCGTTTCGCGCGCGCCGTAAATGATGCGGGTCAGGACGTCGCGCCCGAGCTGATCGGTTCCGCACCAGTGCGCGCTGTCTGGCGGCAGAAGATGTTCCGGAGCCACGCCTGTCGCCGGATCTCCGCTTGTCAAAGCGGAGGGCCACAGGATTGCAACCACACAGATCCCGATGACAATGGCGGAGAGGACGGAGAGGGGAGAAGGAATGGAAAATCGCTTCATGATCCGGACTTGCCGCCTCCGATCCGATGGGACATGCGCAAAGTCGGGTCAATCAGGGGAATGAGAAGGTCAACAGCGAGGTTCGCGCCTACGAAACCTGCCGCACCAATCAAGACGACAGCCTGAAGAACGGCCACGTCCTGCCCCGAGACGGCATCCCGCGTCATCTGGCCCAGACCGTTCAGACCAAAAACGGTCTCGGTGACGATGGCGCCTGCAATCAGTTCCCCCAGCGACAGCCCTGCCATCGTCAGGGACGGAATGACGGAATTGGGGAGAATATGACGGAAGAAAACAGAAACCCGACTGGCCCCGCGTGTCCGGCTGGCCATGACGAAAGGAAGGCGCTCCGTTTCCTCGATTTGCTGGAGCAGAAGTTTGGCCTGAGGGGCTGCAACCGGCAGACTGACGGCCAGCCCTGGTAAAAGCACACCTTCCCATGCCCCCACTCCGACGACAGGCAGCAGGTGCAACCTGAAGGACAGAACCTGAATGATAAGAATGCCGGACCAGTAGAGTGGAATTGCGCTCCAGAGTCCGGGGAGGGCATGAACGGCCTGTCGCAGGGCCCGGAGCGGCAGAAGACTGGCCCCTACGGCAATCGCTAGGGTCCAGACGAGAGAGAGCAGAAACCCGACGCCTGCCAGCCGCAGAGTAACGGGAAGTGCCGTTGACAGCAGTTTCCCGACAGGAACGCCAAGCTGGACGGAATATCCGAAATTGCCATGCAGAACCTGCCAGAGGGTGTGAAAATACTGAAACACAGGGTTTGACGACCCGCTGTACAGAACGCGCATGGTTTCGATCTGCTCGGGCGACAGGCCGAGTTCAGGGTCCATGAAGCGGATCATGACGGCATCTCCCGGCATCATCTGCAACAGGATAAAAGTCAGCGTGAAGGCGCCCCAGAGGATCAGAAGAGCCCGACCGACCTGCACCAGGAAATGTCCGGCAAAGCCACGGCGTTCAGGGAAATGAGAGACATTCATGGGGCCGCAAACTCCAGATCCCGCAGAACCGGTCGGCCGACAGCCTCAAAGTGCAGGCCTTTCAAGTCCGGGGATGCGGCATAGACCTGTGGCTCTTCGAAAAGCGGGATGTCATAGGCATTGTCGATCAGATATTCCTGAACCGCGACAACCCGTCTGAGGCGTTCCTCACGATCGGTGATGGAGGCGATATCAAGCAGCATCGTGTCAAGAGTCTCGTCCCTGAAAGCACGGACTTTCGTGCTTTGTCCTCCCTTCTGAAGAAGGGAATCGCGGTTTCGTGGAAAGAATTCGCTCTTGAGAACATCGGGATCGGCCCGTCCCACTTCCGAAACGGTCAGGGGCGTTCTTTGCGGGTTGAGGTTGTCCAGAAGAACCCCTGCCGCAGCCCCGGACATGATGTCGAGCTGCACGCCCAGTCGACGCCATTGCTGGGCAATCAGTTCGAGCATGGTCTTGTTCTGGGGATGGGGCAGGGAGACATGAATTCCCAATCGTAACGTCTGTCCGTTGCGATGACGCAGGCCATCTTCGCCCATTCTCCAGCCCGCGCTGTCCAGAAGACTCGCAGCAAGGGCAGGATCATATTTCAGTTTTTGGGAGAAATCGGCATATCCTGCGGCCTGTGAGGACAGGATCGAACGGGCTACGGGATAGTTCCGCGAATACAGAACACTCACGATTTCCTGCCGGTCCGTTCCATGGAGGAGCGCCTTCCGAACCCGGATATCCGCTACCAGAGGGTTATCGGGCCGGAAGGCAAGGCCGGTGTTCACGCCACGAGTGGATGGTGCAAAAAGCCTGTATCCCGCACGGCGTATCTGTTCTTCGTCATAGGCTTCGACCTGCCGGATAATGTCGGCCTGACCTGCAAGAAGCGCTCCCACCCGAATACTGTCCTCAGGAACGACCAGAATCTTGATCCGGTCCACCGTGGCTCTGCCCTCTTCTGCTTTTGGCCCCCAGCGATAGTCTTGACGCGCGACAAGATCGACCTCCCGCCCCGGAATATCAGCTGAAACGACGAAAGGACCGGAGCCTATGATGCCTGTTGCCGTTCCCAGGTCATCGAACGGACGCCCCAGTGTCGCGGGAGAGACAATCCCCGAACCCAGAACAGACGTAGCCTGCAGAAAGCCGGGGGCAGGGTGCGTGAAATGGAAAATGACGGTTGTGGGACTGGCAACTTCCGCATGATCGAAATTGCTGATGGCTTCTGAAACCGGGAAATGAAGTGCCTGATTGCCTTTGCCGTATGTCTGGAAATTCAGGGCTACAGCCTGCGCATCGAGCGGCGTCCCGTCAGAAAACGTGACACCGGAACGCAGGTGGAATGTGTAAATCGTACTATCGGCATTCACGGACCAGTCGGTTGCCAGCCATGGTTTGATTTCAAGCGTTTCAGGATCCTGCCAGGTCAGACGATCCGTGATCTGGCTCAGAATGCCGCCGTTTGGGTAGAATCCGCCAGCGGGAGGGTAGAGATTGGTATGCTCCTGTGGGTCCAGGTAGATGATCGTCCGGTCCGGGACCCGGCTCCGGGCCTGCGGAAAAACAGAGAGCCCCGCAAGAAACACGGTTGCCAGCGCAGATCGTCGGACAGACACGGAGTGATGAACCGGCATTATCACCTTCAGGAGGGACTGCGTTGAAACGCGGGCGGGGAATAATAACTTAAATAAATAGTTGTTAATATGTATATCCTTAAATTCCCCATTTTGGAAAGATGTTTGATGAAAATATTTGTTGCGCTCCCAGAGCGTCATTAGGCGTCTTACCCACAGGACAAGAAGGGCGGAGCGTTTTTCCTGAAAAACAGGAAGCGAATCACAGACAAGAATAAACTATATATAATAGTTGTTATATTCATAAAACATTTCGGGTTGTTGTTTATGTCGAATCATGTTTATCAACATTGAAGACTGGTGATTCATCGCTGGCACAAACATCATATCCGATGGTGAAATAGCTATGCCGTATAGACGGACTCATGACTCTCTGCGGCGTTCCGGTTCAAGACCCGTATGGATTGCCACGACTCTTCTGCTGTCTCTGGGGGCGACCGGCGCCGCGATTGCCGCAGACGCAACAACTGCGTCGGAAAGCGAGCGGGACACACGGAAATACGTCAAGGCCAGACGCCCACAGTCTGCGGAACACAAGGCAAGTTCCCCCGCCAAATCACTTTCGCACACTGCGTCGACGGCGCCCGGAGGTGTTGAAGACCACAGCGGGGTCGAGCGGATCGTCGCGACAGGAAGTCAGGGCAATATCGCGCCTGCGTTCAGGGTTGCGACACCCACGAAAAGTACGGTCAGCGTCGCTATTGTTTCAGGGGCACAGCTTCTGCAGACAGGGCAGACCAATGTCATCGCAGCTCTTCAGCAGACATCGCCCGAACTGAATGCTCCGCCGGGAGGAGGTGGGGGCGCCTATTCCACAACGCCCACCCAGACGGTCATTCTTCGCAATCTCAATGCTGATGAAACGCTCGTCCTTGTCAACGGTGTGCGGCGGCATATCAGCGCTCTTGGTAACTGGGGCGATGGTCCCGCCAAAGGAACCGAGCCTGCGGATCTGAGCCTCATCCCGCTGAGCGCCATTGATCATATCGAAATCATTACAGAGGGTGCGACGGCTCTTTACGGGCAGGATGCAATTGGTGGTGCCATCAATATCGTTCTGAAGAGCGGTACAAAAAATGGTGGCACGGTCAACCTCATGAATAGCGGATTTTATGCGGGAGACGGACAGGCCGTTGAAGGCTATGGCGATATCGAGCACAAGATCGGTAATCAGGGGGGCGGAATTGATGTCGCCTGGCAGGTCCTGAACCAGCTTCCAAGCCATCGGGACGCGCTCAACACGGCCAAACTTTACGACCTGCCACAGGATGCCGAAATGCAACAGCGGGTCGGGCAGGATGTCAATCGTGTCGAGGGTGTCAGCAAATCTCTGGCTGAAGTCTTCAGCTTCAATGGTCATGTCCCCATTACCGACCGTGTGGAAGGCTATGCGACTGGCACTCTCGGACATCGCTCGACCGTGCGTGTCGGATTTTTTCGCGGGCCGGCTAATAACAATACCACCCGCGCTCTTTACCCTAACGGATACTCGCCACTTGAAACATTCGATGAACTGGATTTTCAGGTCAATGGCGGTTTGCGTGGGGTTCTGGCGCATGGGCTCGCCTGGAATACCTACGCCTCGTTCGGACGTGAGCGTGTAAACGAAAATGTCGAAAACGACGAAAACCCGACTTTCGGCGTGGATAGCCAGACGAACTTCCATCAGGGACAGATCATCGCATCCGAACTGATCGGGGGGGCGAAATTCTCAAAGAAGTTTGTAATTCCGCAGCTTGCGAAACCTGCCGAACTTAATTTCGGTCTGGAATATCGTCACGATACCTACCAGATCGGGCAGGGAGACTATCAGTCCTGGGCAACCGGACCTGTTCTTGTTGGACAAACGGGTGTCCAGCCGAGTTCAGGCGCCGCCGGTTATGCCGGCTTTGAGCCGCAGAACGCTGGCAACTGGTCCCGCGATATTTTTGACGGTCATGTCGGCCTCGATCTGTTCCTGACCCGGAAGTGGGAACTGACGATCGGCGGCCGTGCAGTTAGTTATTCCGACAAAGGGGCTGCTCCGACAGGTTCGATCGGGATGCGTTACAATTTCAACAAGCGCTTTGCTCTGCGCGCCAGCATCAATACAGGCTATCGGGCGCCGACCCTGGGAGCGGTTCATTACAACGCAACGTCAACTGGCCCCGGACAGGTGACGGAAAACCTGTCTTCGTTTGATCCGGTTGCCAGACTTCTCGGTGCAACCGGCGTCAAAGGAGAAACCTCCCGCAGTTATGACATCGGTTTTGATTGGACACCCATCGACTCTCTTCGCGTGACGCTGGACGGTTACCGGATCGACATCAATGACCGGATCGAGAGCACGACGGAATTTTCAGGCACCCGGATGAATGAATTCCTGTACAGCCAGGGAATTACCAGCAGTCCAACCGACAGAATATTCGTCAATTACATGACCAATATCGGCAACACGACCACCAATGGCTTTACGGCAAAGCTCAGTTACCAGTTTCCTCTCGCAAAACGCTGGGGCGTTCTGACAGGAAGTGTACAGGCCAATGTGGCGGACACCGAAGTGACGCATTACGCCGACACTCCCGGCGTTCTACAGCAGCTTGGGCAGACGTATTATGACAGCCTGTCGCGAAACAATCTGCTGAGGGCATCTCCAAAGAACAAGGAATCCTTTGCGCTGGACTGGAGCAGGGGGCGCTACAATCTCTATGTTCAGGAACAGCGCTATGCGGGGGTGGAATGGATCAATTATAGCGGTGATCCCTCCTCAACCTGGACACATATAAGACCACAGGTTCAGACCAACCTTGCTTTCAGCGCCCGCGTTGGGAGCGGTTTTACGCTGACGGCAGGGGCCAATAATCTGTTCAACAAGTTTCCTACCCGCGTAAAAACCAGTACCATTTCCGAAACCCAGGGCACAATCAAGTATCCGGAGACGGCCCCTGGCGGGTACGAGGGCGGATATTATTATGCCCGGATTGGCTATGTCTTCTGAACTTTCCCAGATACTTCAGATATTCGGATAGACTGATGACTACAATTTTTTCTTTCAAAGCAGATCCACCCCTAGATCTTATTGATTACGTGGTCGGAATTGATTCAGATTCCTGGCTGGATACCCTCAGGCGGGGGCGTGAGGTTTTGCGTGACAATGCGCAAAAGAGCGCTGAGCTGCTCCTCAATCCCCTGGAGGACGGAGAATTCCTGCAGACGCATCGACTGGCCGTCGCCGCCTTTGTTGCGGGGCTACATGGCGATACGGCGATCTATCGCCTTTATCTGGACCTTCTTGAACGATCGGAACAAGAAAAGGAGCTGTCACCGGTTATCGAAAATCTGTCCCGGCAGGGAAGAACACTGGGGCCTTATGGAGCTTATCCAGCCGGTCCACTTTCAGGTGAGGAACTCAAGGGCTCTGGATTTGAAGTTTCGGACGTCAATGTTGACAGATCATTGGCGCGGGCTCTGGAGCACGCTCATTTCCTGACATTTCATCCCCGGGACGCCTCGGTACAGGCACTTGAAAGACTGAAAGAAGCCGGGTGGACTGACACGGGCATCGTGACGTTATCCCAGCTCATTTCATTTCTGGCGTTCCAGATCCGCGTTATTCATGGCCTGAGCGTGCTGCGCGATGTCGGCCCGGCAGCAGGTGCCACCCTTTCGGAGAACCCATCATGAGCGTGACAGAACAGACTGTTTCAAAGACAGACACTCAGGAACCCGACCGTTTTACAAAGGCTCAACTGGACTGGCACCCGTGGCTTGAGCCTCTTGAAGAAGGCAACCTGACTGAGGCCCATTACGAGGGGCTTGTAGACCGTGCACGGGCTAAATCTCCATATTTCAGGCTGTTGGCACGGGACCCCGAGATCCTTGGAGCCCGGACACGCAGCGACAAGGATATTTTCTACAATGTCGCAGGAGGACTGCCACGCAGGGAACGGGAGCTTGCGGCCACTGCTGTTTCGCGATTTAACGGATGCATCTATTGCGCTTCCGTCCACGCACGTTTCAGTGAGCGTCAAGGCGGTTCCCCAGAGGCTCTCGCCGCATTGCTAGAAACGGGGCAGCTTCCCCAAGACACAGATCTGAAATGGCAGCTCGTGGAGGAAATCGCCCGACGTTTGTCTGAAACACCAGTCGGATTTTCGCATGTTCATATCAGAGTGTTGAGACAGGCCGGGTTTGAAGACGCGGAAATTCTGGATCTGATCAATGCCTCTTCATTCTTTAACTGGGCAAATCGTCTCATGCTTTCTTTGGGGTATCCGACACTCCCGTCAGAGTAATCAATCGGCATTCCCTGCAGGAGATACCGATTGATTATGGAATATTTCATAGAGCACCAAACCATACCCTGAATCAGACTGAAAGTTATCTGGTCCGTGTCACAAAAACAGTTCGGTTTTTTTACCCGCCTTCTGGATGATGTCCCTGCCGCTCAGCGATATGCGCTTGCGCTGGAGCAGATCAGGGCTGCTGAAGCTTATGGCTTTCAGAGCGCCTGGGTTGCGCAGCACCATTTCCATGGGGATGAAGGCGGCCTTCCGTCTCCTTTTCCCTTTCTGGCTCATGCTGCTGCCCAGACGTCTCGAATTCGTCTGGGAACCGGCGTTGTCACGCTCGTCATGGAAGATGCTGTGCGGGTTGCGGAAGATGCTGTTGTTACGGACATTTTATCAGGAGGGCGACTGGAAGTCGGTTTTGGCTCTGGGGGAACCCCGACGTCTTATCCGGCATTTGGTGAGAATTTTGCGGATCGACATGCCGTCTTCAACCGAAAACTCCATACGGTGAAATCGGCATGGACCGGAGAAGAATTACCGGACGGCAACCGTTTGTGGCCGGGTGGCACGGGGCTTGAGAACCGTAGCTGGCAGGCAACGTTCTCCGTATTCGGGGGGGAGCGGGCAGGGAGCGATGGTGACGGATTGCTACTGTCGCGTACGCAGCCCCGCCGGCCGGAAAAACCGGATGCTTCATTGTGGGAATTGCAGGTTCCAATGGTGGAAGCCTACCTCAACGCCCTTCCTGACGGTCGGAACCCGCGAATTCTGGCGTCACGGTCGGTTTTTGTTGCCGATGATCGGGCCGAGGCCTTGCGACTGGCGGAAAAAGGCCTATCGCGTCAGGTGAGGAAATTCCGTGCCGCAGGCCATACGATAGATGATACGAATATTGATACCCTGATCCGCACCTTTGACGTGCACATTGGCACACCGGAAGAAGTCGTTGCTTCCCTTCTGCGGGACAGGACATTGGAGCATGCGACCGAAATTGCCATTCAGGTGCATTCCATTGATCCGGAACATACGTATATTCTGCGTTCTCTGGAGCTTTTCGCTACTCAGGTTGCACCTGTGCTGCACGAATATTTTTCCCGCACGAACTAACCTCCGGATCCCATCCCGCAAAGACGTGAGGCAACGCTTGTCCGCTTCGGCAGTTAAACGGAAAGGAAGTGTTTTCTTCTGAAAGCACCTGAACCCTTTCGGAGCGTTGTCCCATGCCTGATCATATCTCTCCGCAGTCCCAGACCCATCAGCCTGGTCTTGAAGAGCTGATGCAGCCCAAGGCCATCCATATCCGCCCTGATTACCGCGGAAGTGGCAAACTCGCAGGAAAGAAGGCCCTGATCAGCGGGGGAGATAGCGGGATCGGGCGTGCTGCGGCTATACATTTTGCCCGCGAAGGTGCGGATGTTGCGATCCTCTATCTGGAAGAGCATGAGGATGCCAAGGAAACGGTCCGTCTTATTGAAAAAGAAGGACGTAAAGGGCTCGCCATCGCGGGAGATGTTTCTTCCAGTCAGATCTGTAACGACGCCGTGGAGCACACGGTAAAGGAACTTGGCGGACTGGACATTCTGGTCAACAATGCCGGAGTTCAGATCGTGGAACAAGACATCGAAGCCATTTCCGATCAGGAATGGCAACTTCACATGGACACCAATATCAACGGCTATTTCTATCTTGTTCGCGCGGCACTTGCACATCTGAAAAAGGGCAGCGCCATCGTCAACACATCGTCCATTAATGCTTTTGCAGGAAACAAGGCTCTTCTGGCCTATTCCACGACCAAGGCAGCGGAAATGGGGATGACGCGGGCTCTGGCGCTTCAGCTGGTGTCGAAGGGCATCCGGGTAAATGCCGTGGCTCCGGGACCAGTGTGGACGCCGCTCCAGCCGGCAAGCTGGGGTGTTGTTGACCCGCAGGCGGTTGCCGACCTGGGGAAGGATACGCCGATGGGGCGTTGTGGTGATCCGGCCGAGCTGGGCCCAGCTTATGTTTATCTGGCAAGCGAGGATGCGTCGTTCGTAACGGGCCAGACACTGCATGTGAATGGTGGGATGATCATCAACGGCTGATAAATCTCCTTATGTGCCTCTTGCAGCGGTTTGACTGCAAAAAGAGGCACAGACAGAGCGGTCTCGGTCGTCTCAATCCTTCGAACTGGAGTGTAGGTTCAAGGATCATCGGCCAAGGTATCAGCTTCACGCGGTCATTCTGGGTTTCACCATGAATAACTGACACGCCCATAAAAATAGCTCCCATCCAGCCCATATGCTGAAGCATAGCTGTAGTTCGGGTTCACCTGAAGGAGAGACTGGGCACCCTGCGCCAGTTTGCTGAGGGTCTGTGGACGGTGGTTGAAGACATTATTGCCGCCTGCTGAAACGCGGATACGGTTCGGGAAAGTATAGGACACATCAAAGTCCATCAGCCATGCGGGAGCTACCGTTTGATCATAAGCGGCCCCGCGATCGCTCCAGAGCTGAGTTTTTGAATAACGTGAGACCCGGACGGTCGTGCTCCAGTTGTCTATGTTCCAAGTTCCGCTGAGACGAAGGGTATTGCGGGGATAAATCGCGGTAATGTTGCCGATCTGGCTGCGGTAGAGTGCCGTAACGCCAGAACCCAGGTTCACGTTCAGAGGATTGACCCTCATGATCTGGTGCTGTTGCTGGTTCATCATGACAGTCCACAGAACGCTTCCGGCTCGTCCGAAACTGCTGAGATAGTGCGCCTGAAGGTCAAGGCCCATGGCACGGGTATGAGCTGCGTTCCGTTCGTAAGTATAGCCGTAGTAGCGACCGTCGTTCGGAACGATACCCTCCTGATGAAGGATATTCAGTACGGTCGCGCCGGAAACGCCTGCGCCGGAGACAGAAATGGGAACGATCTGGTTGAAAATGTCGATACGATAGGCGTCCAGAGAGATATCAAGCCGTTTGAGAGGCGTGAGAACGAAGCCAGCACTGAAATTATGTGAGGTTTCGGGTTTGAGAGGCGTTGCACCGAGAGCCCGTGCACCAGCATTCGTGACGGAGGCGTAGTTCGTATAGGATTGCACGAGCTGGTTGGTGCTGGGCAGAATGGAATAATAAAGAGCCGTGCTCTGGTAATATTCCTGCTGGAGCGTCGGAGCATGAAAGCCATTACTGGCTGATCCGCGCAGTGCGATCCAGGGCGTGACCTGGTAGCGAAGTGAAGCTTTCCCGCTCAGTGCGTTGCCAAAATCGCTGTACTGTTCATCTCGACCGGAAAGGGCAACCGTTATTTTGTCCGTCACTTTCTGGGTCAGATCGAGATAAAAAGCGCCATTCATCCGGGAATGGGTGCCCGCCTGAGAGGGAGAGGTTGCGCCCAGACCGGATGCGAAGGGAAGGGCGGGAGTCGCATTGGGGAAGACGTAGCTGGCAGGATTGATGTAGCCGCCATCCGCCCAGGCTGAATGCTCACCTGCGTCCACCTCGTACTGCTGGTAGCGATATTCAATACCGGCTGCGACCTGAAGAGGGTTTTTGAAGAGGCCTGTCCGGAATGAATGACGAATATCGAAATCCGCTGTCAGCTCAGAGTTCGCCAGAGATTGCAGGTGAAAATTGTGCGGACTGTCCGGGCCGAGCGAATTGTTGATGGTGTTCTGGATGCCGATGCTGCTGTCGTTACGACCGTAATTGACGCTGCCGTCCCAGTGCCAGCCGAAGAAGTCATCCCCTTTCAGCCCACTCGTAAACTGGAAATCATTATCCTCAGTCGTATCGGTCGGCAGATAGCCGTCCGGATAAACACTCATGATATTCTGTTGGGAGTTTGACGGCCGGTACCAGGCGGCGACGAAAGACGTGCGGTGGGTATAGGTGGCATAAGAATAAAACCGGATTTTCTCGTTCAAGGGAATTTCAAGATTATACGCCACACTTTGCCGCTCGGACTCCGGACTGCCTGAAATCTGGCGGTAACGGTTACCGTTTTCCCGAGGATCCTGCGATCCGTCAGCAAGGAGCGGGTATAGCAGAACCGGGCTTCCACCCTGCGTCTTGGGGACATAGCCACCATAATTCGTGGACTGGTTGCCGACAAATTCTGCCGTCAGATTCAGGTAGCCGTCCCGGCCTATTTTGAAGCCCTGATTGTAATTCAGGTTTCCGCCTTTGCCGTAATCTCCTAGCGACCCAACGCTTGAGCCGTACTGGTTATATCCGACATCCACAGTACCTCCGTGATCTGCGGATTTGAGGATGATGTTGATCACGCCAGCGATGGCGTCGGAGCCATACTGGGCAGCCGCACCATCCTTGAGGATTTCAATATGATCGACGGCGCTCATCGGGATCATGTCGAGATCGACGGGAGACTGCCCCTGCATGGCGCCCCCATAGAAAACAGACGACATGGTATGCCGACGTTTCCCGTTGACCAGTACGAGCGTTTCATTCGCCCCAAGACCCCGCAGAGACATCGTCTTGGTAGTGAAGCCAAGCTGGCCCGGATAGCCGGGTGTGTTGTTGGCTGAAGGATCAAGGGCCACGAGAGCATTCTTCAAGCTGGTCTGACCGGTTTTTTTCAGGTCAGCCGCCGTGAAAATGGCAATAGGAGACATGCTTTTCGAGGCTTTGACGGAAGATCGTGTACCCGTAACGATTACCGCTTCAGGTGTCTGGGCGGTTGTGCTCCTTACAGTCTGCGCCCAACCTGTTACAGGTGGCAGAATGCCGGAAACGAGGCTTAACGGGACTGCCACATGTCTATTCCATCGAAGGATAGAGAACGAAGCCTTCATTTCGAATTTCCAAATATTTGGGTGAGTTCATAAGTGTATAATCAATATGATTGATCCTTTTTTTAAGTAAAATGAGTTTATTAAAAACCAGAGTTTTAAATTATTGTTTTATGTAGACGGTATTTTCAGGTTTTCCCGCAAATTTCTGCTTTTGTAAGCCTGTTGTGTTAGGCCTCTCCTTCGAAGCTCTGGAACAACGAGCTCCACGAAATCATTGATTCCATCGGGTGCGGATGTGAACATGATGTTGAAACCATCGCAGGCACCTGTGCGATACCATTCCTCGATTTCATCGACGATAGACGCCGGAGTTCCCACCAGAAGGCGGTGTCCGCCACGCGTGAAATTCTGGAGGATGTCTTTGACTGTGGGGCGGGTTTTCCGGATCCAGTCCACGATCAGGGACTGACGGCTTTTGTGGGTGTTGGTTTCTTCGACCAGACCCAGTTCGACGGGTTTGTCTTCCGGCCACTGGGACAGGTCTGTTCCAAGGCTGGAATAGGATGAAATGGCCTGCAGGATATCGGCCTTGTCGAGATAACTTTGATAACGCTCAAATTTTTGGCGTGCTTCGCTTTCCGTCCTTCCGACAACAGGCGCGAGACCCGGCAGAATGCGGATATGCCGTTCATCACGTCCATAACGCGCAGCTCTCTCAAGAACATCGGCGCGGTAAGCGCGGGCGGCATCGATATCGTATTCGGCAGTATAGATGACTTCGCCTATGCGCGCGGCGAGCTCCTTTCCCGCGCCTGAGGCACCCGCCTGTGCCAGAATGGGAGGGTGTTGAATGGGAGGCGGCGCATTGAGCGGCCCGGCGACCTGAAAGAATCGGCCTTTGTGATTCAGGGGGTGCACGCGGGAGGGATCGAGCCACACGCCAGTGTGTTTGTCCCGGATGAAAGCTTCCGTCTCGGTGCTCTTCCACAATCCTTTGACGACATCGACAAATTCATGGGCGCGTTCATAGCGTAGAGCATGATCAACATGGGAAACGAGGTTGAAATTTTCGCCGCCGCCCGTAGCTGTCACGACGTTCCATCCCGCTCTTCCGCCACTCAGCACATCAAGAGAGGCGATACGCCGCGCGATGTTGTAGGGTTCGTTGAAAGTGGTTGAGGCCGTGCCGATCAGGCCGATATGAGAAGACGTAACCGCCAGCGCGGCAAGCAGGGTGAAAGTGTCCCAGCGCGCGAGGGCGGGAGTGCGGGCAATACGCGAAGGATCAGGGACGGGCAGGACGTTGTCGTAAAGAAAAATGGCGTCGAAGCGCCCTTTTTCCAGAGTTGCGACATAGTCACGATAACGTTCGAACGAGAGATCGGCGTCCGTGTCCTCACCCGGCGCACGCCAGGCATCTCCGTTGGTGGCTGAACCCGTAAAATAAGCCCCAAGAACAAAGGGCGCGCGCGTGCTGCGTAAAGCCGTCATGCAAAAGTCTCCTAAAAGGCCACGCCCGGATCGGTTATGGCTTTTGCGTTCCACGATCCGGAGATCATTTTGGTTGCGGTCATAAAATCGGAAACGCCCTGCTGTTTCCTGATGATGTCGGGTGTGATGGGCACGACGGTTGCCATCGAGGTCCGGACGACTTCGTGCGCGACGGGAAGGGAGAGCCCCGTCTCTTTGCCCCATGCGGCGGCGTAGTCCTCCGCATGGGTGAGCATCCACTGATGCCCCTCGCTGAGAAGGCGGTTGTAGGCGCCTATGGCGTTCCGCTGATTTTGGAGCGCCTCATCCGTTGCGACAACATAGCTCAGACCACTCATCAGGCGGCCCCCGTTCACGATTTCCCGCGCCCCGTCATCAATCTTGGCGTCTGCGATATAGGGGCCCCATGTTGCCCAGGCATCGACATTGCCATTTTGCAGGGCCATTTTTGCAGCTGTGGGAGGAATGAAGACGAAGTGGACATCATCATCCTGCAGTCCTGCATCGCGGAGGGCTGCAAGCGTCAGATAATGTCCGGTCTGGCTTTTCAGGGTGGCGACAGAACGCCCTTTGAGATCGCGTACGCTACGGATGGGGCTGTCCTTACGGACGACGATCGCCGTCATCGTGCCATCTGTCTGGATGGCCGCAACCGCTTTGATCGGGCTGCCGCCGGCCTGTGCGAAAACGAGCGGGGCATCTCCGATCACGCCAACATCCACAGCACCTGCCGTCAAAGCCTGAATCAACATCGGAGCACCGGCAAAGAGGCTCCATTGCAACGGCACCGACGACCGCTCCGTCAGGCCCGCTGCAGTGAGGAGGGCTCTTGCCCCGCCTTTCTGGTCGCCGACATGCAGGGACGTTGCGGCAAGGGCACGAGAGGCGGAAAGCAGATTTGCGCCAGCCGCTGAGGATAAACCCGCAAGAAAGATACGACGACTGAATGACATGGGCGATCCTTGCTGAAAGAGGAATAACCAATTTCAACAGGGAGAGCAGACGGTGCAAAACGAGTTAGCTTTATCAGTATATTTAGAATTATTTGATAGTCTCCCGGTCTGCTGAAAAGGCGCAGCTCGACAGACTGCCTGTCAGGAAGCAGCGATGTTGGAAATGCCAGTTTCAAGCTGTTCAAGGATATGAGCGCGAAGCTCCTGAAGACGCGGATTTTCGCGATGCCGCGGCTCCGGCCAGTTCACGTGGATATCAGCCAGAATACGGGCTGGTCTCGGGCTGAAGACAATGACGCGCGATGCCAGAAGCAGTGCTTCCTCCACATCGTGAGTGACCATCAGGGCCGTAAAGCCCTGCCTCTTCCACAGCCGGAACAGCTCGGTCTGCATGGCAAGGCGGGTCAGGCTGTCAAGTTTGCCGAGAGGTTCGTCAAGAATGAGCAGACGGGGGCTGTTGATAAGGGCACGGGCCAGCGCAACGCGCTGTGCCATGCCGCCGGACAACTGGTGGGGCCAGGCTTTCGCGAAGTCTTCAAGGCCCACAAGACGGATGGCTGCGGCAACAGCTTCGGGATTTCTTTCTCCACGGATATCCAGTCCAAGAGAGATGTTGCCACGGACTGTCCGCCAGGGATAAAGCGTCGGGTCCTGAAACATGATGATGCGGCTGGGATCCGGTTCGGTAACCAGGACGTCCTCTGCCAGCACCTCGCCTGTGTCGGGTGTTTCAAGCCCTGCGACTAGACGCAGGAGCGTGGATTTCCCACAACCCGAAGGACCAATCAGGGCGACGAACTCGCCGGGCGCAATATCAAGGCTGACATCGTCCAGAACAGGGCGAGTTCCTGAAGGCATGTCATAGCTATGGCTGATATGGGACAGGGTCAGGCCGAGGGGCGAAACGGGATGAGGTGAGATTACCATTTGAGACCGTTTTTCTGCCATTTGAGGAAATGATCGCGCAGTTTGAAGAGGAGCGTCATCAGGGTCGTGCACATCACAGACATAACGAGAAGCGCGGCATACATGTTGGGATAAGCCGCCCAGCCCTGGGCCCATTGCATGTAAAAGCCTAGGCCTGACTTGACACCCAGCATCTCTGCCACAACCAGCATGGCGAAAGACGAGCCCAGCCCCATGAAAAGCCCGACAAAGATCTGCGGCGTGGCGGCGGGGAGGGCGATGCGCAGGACAAGAAAACGATTGCTGGCGCCCATCGTTCTGGCAACGTCATAATAGGCCGGATCCACAGCCGAAACGCCGGACCAGGTCAGAACAGCGGCGGGAAAGCCAGCAGCGAGCGCCATGAGGACTTCACCAGTCAGACGGGTGGAAGGAAAGATCACGAATGTCAGGGGAAGAAGAGCGACGGGCGGCAAAGGCCCGATCAGTCGCATGAGCGGACGCACCCAGTAGCGGACGTGATGCGATCTGCCCAATGCGACGCCCGTGATAATACCGAGAACAGAACCGGAAGCATACCCGATGGCAAGCAGGAGCAGGGAGTGAAAGAGGCTGTCTCCAAGACGTCTCCAGTCTGTCAGGAAAACGTCCAGCAAATCCTGCGGTGTTCCAAAAAATGGTCGAGGAAGCAGAAGGAATTTGGCCTGCACCACTTCCCATAGGCCCAATCCGAGACCCAGAGCCAGAGCCCACGGGGCACGCCCTTTCAAGCGTCTGGTAGCCGTGAGGATCAGGAGACACAGGCCTACCGCAAGAAGCAGGAGAGCGAACCGATCCGTATCCGGGAAGTCATCCCCGTCCGGCAGCTTCCATGTCAGCAGTGCAGCCAGAAGCCAGGCAGGGCCAGCCAGCCAGGGCCAGAACGGTGCGGGCACAGGGCCTGGATTTCCGGTCTTTGTACGGATGGCAGAGGTTCTAGTGGGCTCTGATATCGTCTGGCTGTTCTGCATCAGATGAAGAGATCCTGTGTGATGCGCTTTGCATAACGTTCACTGTCGAGGGAGGAGCGGAAAACGCCCACCTGTTTCAGAGCATCGGCATAACGGACGATTTCCTGCCTGAAATCCTGCGTCAGTGTCTGGTGATGATGGCCCTGCATCTTCAGCATGGCTGCAAGATCTGCGGCGTTTGCCCTGGGGGCGTAAGGCTGAAAAATAGTGGCGGCTTCTTCCGGATTGCAGGCGAGCCATGCACCGGCTTCCAGAATGGCGCGAGTTACGGCCGCAGCGACCTTGGGTTCGTTGCGGACCAGACTGCCGCGCAAGCCTATGACGCAGCAGGACAGGCTGGCCCATTCTCCTTTCATGTTATTGTCAATGTCGATAAGGCCGAACTGGCGCCGCTGAGGGTAGGAAAACGGATCGGCATCCGAAAAGGCCTGAATATCGCCGCGCTGGAGGGCAAGTGGCAGAAGATCGGCCGGAAACTGTCGCCACTGGACGTCGGTTTCAGGATCAATTCCGGCTTCTTTGAGTCGGATACTGAAAAAATTCCGGTCGGGGCCGCCTATATCCGTGACGCCGATGGTTTTGCCCTTCAGGTCCGGCAGGGTTTTGATCCCTGTTGGGGGCGTCGTCATAAGATACATGCATCCTGCATGCAGGCCCGCGACCAGCTTGACGTCGAAACCCTGCTGGAGGGGTTTCAGCCAGCGCAGGGCCATGCCGGGGGCGCCATCGGCTTTGCCGGTGGACAGGGCTTCAAGAAGCTGATCCGTGGCACCGGCAAAATTGACGTAATCAATGTCGAGATTGTATTTTTTGAAAAACCCCTTGGCCTTTGCAACCGGCACCGCAGCAGTGCAGATCGAGGCTTCGTTCCAGGCGATTGTGAGTTTGCGGGCCGGCCCCGGAACGGGTTCGACCGTCGCCGGGCCAGCAGCCTGACGCCGGGTGCTCATATCCATCGGCGTTGCGGACTGCGCAAGAACGTTCCGGAAAAGGCCCGAGACAGCAAGCCCTGCAAGAGAACCCGTCAGAACAGTGCGGCGGGACGGGAATGGAGTGATGGACATCGGAATTGATCCTGCAGGAGTGTCAGGGACGTTTGACCGGAAGGTGATGAAAGCCTCGCGAGAACCATGCCAGGCCGTGTTCAGCTTCGGAATTGGTGGTAATGGCTCTGACGCCACAGAACAGGACGTCATGTGTCCCGGCGCTGTGTATGGCTTCAATAGTACAGTCGAGCGTGACGAGAGCATCTGAGAGGAGTGGCGCCCCTGTTTCTGCCGTGACCCACGGGGCGCTGGAAAACTTCTTGTCTGCACTGATCGAGCGGCTTGCAAAAGAAGAGGCAAGCCTGTCATGGGCAGGGGAGAGAATACTGATCCCCACGACACCATTCTTCAGAAAAGCCTGATGGGACCGGTTGCTGCGATTAAGACAGACCAGAACGGTTGGAGGGGTATCGCTGACGCTGCTGATGGCTGAAACAGTCAGGCCCTGTCGACCGCCGGGACCGTCAGTGGTGACGAGCACAACCGGCGCTCCCAGAAGGCTCATGGCCTCACGGAAGTCTTCCTGCCTCACAGGCTGTACGTCTTCAACGCGGGCAAAGGAGAGGGCGATCGCGTTATGCGGCATCGGAAACGCCCTTGTCCGTGAGGTCAAGCGCTTTCAGAATCGTCTCTGTTTCAGGTCGGTTCATCCAGTCCGGCGAAATCTCCACGAAGCTCACGATGCGCCCCGGCTCCAGAACAAGGATCGTCGGTTTTGGGAGTTCCCAGCTTTCGGTACCATTCAACGCTTGGCTACGCTCTCCCTTGCTCAGGGCGGTATCGCGCGCCGCGTCGTCAAAAACATAGGTAATGCCCAAAATCCGCGCGAGCGTCAGTCCCGGGTCATTCAGGACGGGAAATGGAAGATCATGGCGCGTCCTTATCTCTTCCAGCACAGGGAAGGGTTGTGCAGAAACCGCGACCAGAGAAATGCCGGCAGTTTTAAGGCTGGGGGCTAGGGTTTCGGCATAGTAGGGAAGGGCGATGTTGCAGGCGGAACAGTCTGAAAATCTGAAAAAAACAAGGACTGCTGCCCCGGAGGCGGTCAGGTCATCCAAAGAAACCGCTGCTCCGCTCGCGTCCAGGAACGCGTGGTACGGCAGAACATCCCCAACCTCGACATGGGAGGTTCGGGCGTGGTCACGCGCAATGGCCTGCCTTTGTGCAATATTTCGGGATACGTCTTCCGGAGGCCATGTCTGACGTCGTTCAGCCTCAAGGCTCCTGTATCGGCTTTGCAGGGAAAGAGGTGAAAGAGTGCTCATGCTGGAAAGACCCTGATGGTAACTGGACCCGACAAGCATGGGTGATGGGGCAGCATGAAGGCCAAGGAGTTTTCCTGATGGAACAGTTTACGACCCGTCATTGATCTGAGGCGGCCTGTTCGAGAAGGTCCGCGAGATCCAGAGCTGTGTCGGGAATGCCGTTCCTCTGGACGAGGACGGTTTCGATTTCAGGGACTTCCGGAAGAAGACCCGGCGGCAGAATGGAAAGTCCTTCGGCAGCGGCAAAGCGGCGCGTCCGGCAGCTGGCGCCCAGTCCACTGCGTACGCCTGCCCGCATGGCAGGAAGATGCGGCGTTTCCAGCACGATCCGGTAATCACGGCGGGCTTTGGCAAGCGTTCGAAGGGCCGCTTCCCGGAAACGGCAGGGTGGTTCCAGAAGCACAAGGGGAATTTCCGGCTGATCCAGTGTTCCCGGATCCCCCAGCCAGGCCATCCGGTCATGGCCGACAATGCGTGAGGACGAATTGGGGCGGTCGCCGTGCTGACCAAGGCACAGAACGATATCCAGCCGGGAGCGATCAAACATTTCCAGCAGTTCCGCCGACCCGCCAACGCGGATTGTCAGGCGGCAGCGGGGATGTTCAAGCCGGAAACGGGCAAGGACATCCGGCAGCAGTGTGTCGGCAAAATCCTGCACCATCCCGATGGTGATCGGCTCAGGCTCTGAGACGTCACCCAGCTTGTGCATGATCCGGTCGTTGAGTGCGAGAAGCTGGCGTGCGTATGCCACAAGTTCCTCGCCGGCGGGGGTCAGGACCAGCTTGCGCCCGTCACGCCGGAACAGTTTCTGTTGAAGGACGTCTTCGAGCCTCTTCATCTGGAGACTCAAAGCTGACTGGGTCAGAAAAATGGTCTCTGTGGCCTGTGCCATGGACCCGGCTTCCACGATCGCGACAAAAGAACGCAGAAGCTCGGTAGGGACATTGCGAGCCATGCGTTGCGGGAGAGAAGGGCTGGACATGGCGACACTCCACGCTGGGATAAATAACTATATAAAAGTGTGTGTTTTGTGTTTCTTGTTGGAAGCACTCTGTATGAAGAGTGTTATGTCGTGGATGCAATAGTCAATCGTGTTTTATTTGGAGGGTTCAGACATGCCCGTGGAATTCATTGGGTTCGTAAGCAGCCGGAATCATTCTGAAACCATTCCCCCCTCAGGGCCCGTCATCGATCTCGACCATATCGAGACCGCTGCCAAAATTCATGAAAATGGCCGTTTTGATCGTGTGCTGATCGCTTTCCATTCCAATTCGCCCGAAAGTATTCTGCTGGCGCAGCACGTGGCGGCCAGTACCCGGGATCTGGGGCTGATGGTAGCGCACCGTCCCGGGTTCACGGCGCCCACGCTGGCGGCACGTCAGCTCGCAACACTTGATCAGATTTCTCGCGGGCGGGCAGCGGTGCATATCATCACGGGCGGAAGCGATGTCGAACTTGAGGCGGATGGCGATCATACCACCAAGGCTGATCGCTATGCCCGGACACGCGAATATCTGGAAATTCTGCGCAAAGAATGGGGCAGTCAGGAACCTTTTGATTATGCAGGCCGGTTTTACACCGTAAAAGGCGCCAGTTCTCTGGTGAAGCCCTATCAGGGGGAGGCGATCCCGGTCTATTTTGGCGGCTCGTCAGAGGAAGCCATTGCGGTGGCGGGTGAGCAGGCAGACATCTATGCTCTGTGGGGTGAAACCTACGAACAGGTTCGTGAAACCATCGCCCGCGTCCGGGCCTCAGCGGAAAAAGCCGGACGCGCTCCACCACGTTTTTCGCTCTCCCTGCGCCCGATTCTGGCGGAAACGGAAGAGGCAGCCTGGGCAAAGGCGGATGCGATCCTTGAACAGGCCCGGCAACTTCAGGACAAGACGGGATATACCCGCTCTTCCGTTATCCCGAATGAGGGATCACGGCGGCTTCTGGCTGCGGCGAAGCAGGGCTCGCGGCTGGACAAACGGTTGTGGACAGGCATCGCCGAACTGACGGGGGCCAAGGGGAATTCAACCTCTCTTGTCGGAACGCCGGATCAGGTGGCCGAAGCACTTCTGGACTATTATCGCCTGGGAATTTCGACGTTCCTGATCCGTGGGTTTGATCCGCTGGCCGATGCCTATGCCTATGGACGGGACCTGCTCCCGCGTGTTCGCGCGCTGGTGGCGAAAGAAGACCAGCGCGTCGGCCAAAAGGCTGCGTGAGGCATTGGGCAGACATTCCCCTGACAGGTCCGTCAAAAAACGCCCCCTCATCATCCGGAACATCGAGAATTTTTTCACGGCCGGCCGTTGGACTCCCTTCTGGCTGCTGGCCGCGGATACTGACTTCTAGGAAGATCGTCATGAGTGCCACGCTACAGAACATCTCCTCCCTGCAGGAGGTCCGCGCACGGAGCCATCGCCTTCAGCCCAGACAACCAGCCGCGACTTTTGAAGAAGAGCGGCTGCACCGCAAGCAGCGTCTGGCTGCAACGTTCCGGCTGTTCGGTCGATATGGTTTTGACCAGGGGCTGGCGGGCCATGTAACGGCTCGGGATCCTGAATTTCCAGACCGGTACTGGATAAACCCGCTGGCAGTGCATTTTTCCCAGATCCGCGTCTCCGATCTTCAGCTGGTGGATCATGAAGGCAACATCCTGATTGGCGAACGTCCGATCAACACGGCCGGCTTCACCATTCACTCCGCCCTGCACCGGGCGCGGCCGGATGTCATCGCGGCAGCCCATACACATTCGACCTATGGAAAGGCCTTCTCAGCGCTCGGAACGGAGCTTCTGCCGATCACGCAGGATTCCTGTGCCTTTTACGAAGACCATGCCGTTTTCGATCCGTTCAGCGGTGTTGTGCTGGATGACAATGAAGGCGACCGTCTTGCCACAACACTCGGAAGCCGGAAGGCTCTGATCCTGCAGAATCACGGCCTGCTGACGGCAGGGCCAACGGTGGAGGCTGTGGCCTGGTGGTTCCTGGCCATGGACAACGCAGCCCACACGCAGCTTCTGGCGCAGGCCGCAGGCCCCCTGAAGCCGATCGCACCGGAAATTGCCCGTCTGACAGCCAGTCAGGTCGGAACGGCGCAGGGAGCCTATTATTCTTTCCAACCCCTCTGGGACTGGATCGTCACCCTTGAGCCTGAATTTCTGGACTGAGGGGGCCCCATTCATGACGAGCATTGAACCCCTGCGCGAATTCGTAACCCTTTTTACGGGGCTGTTTGACGAACGCTCCACTCCTGTGGAAATCCAGAAGACAGGAGCCAAACTGCTGAAAACGCTTGTGTCGCGTGATGACTGGCTGCCCGAGCCGTATACGCGGCCCCATCCGGAACGCTACAGCCAGTATCTGCTTCATTGTGATCCTTTGGAGCGTTTTTCCGTCGTCAGTTTCGTCTGGGGGCCCGGGCAGAAAACGCCACTGCATGATCATCGTGTCTGGGGGCTGATCGGCATGCTTCGGGGCAGGGAAAGCGAGACGCAGTTTACCCGGCGCGAAGATGGAACCTTCGCAAAAGGGGAGACCGGCTATCTCGAACCGGGTGAGGTCTCGTTTCTGCTGCCGGGCGTGAACGACTATCACCTCGTCGCCAACGCTCTGGCGGATCGGACCTCCATCTCCATTCACGTCTATGGCGCCAATATCGGCGGTGTTTCGCGCGCTGTCTATGAAGAGGGCAGTGGCGTCGAGAAGACCTTCATTTCCGGATATTCGAGTGAGGATGTTCCAAATCTCTGGGACCGCTCCAGGAGCAAAGCTGCATGAACACCATCACCCGTCTTCAGCCTTTGACGACTTCCGAAGCCGTCCGGGCGAAACTTAGAAGCGGCGAGGAAATCGCCCTGCTGGATGTGCGGGAGGAAGCTTTGTTTGCCTCGGCTCATCCCTTGTTTGCGGTTAATCTTCCTCTGGGACGGATTGAAGAACGGATTGCAGGACTTGTGCCGCGCAGAGACGTTCCTGTGGTCGTCTATGACAATGGGGAAGGGCGGACAGTGCAGGCGGTCCGTCTGCTCCGCGCCCTGGGTTACACGGATGTTTCCGCACTGGAGGGTGGGCTGGAAGGCTGGCGTCGTTCAGGCGGAGAAATCTTCATTGACGTCAATGTGCCGTCCAAGGCTTTTGGCGAACTGGTCGAACATGTCCGCCATACGCCGTCGCTTCCGGCCAGGGAGCTTCATGACAGGATTGAACGGGGAGATGATCTGGTCATTCTCGATGCCCGTCGGTTCATTGAATACAATGTGATGTCCATTCCCGGAGGGCGTTCGGTCCCCGGGGGGGAGCTCGCTCTTCGCATCAGGGATATCGCGCCATCTCCCGAAACAATGGTGGTGGTGAATTGTGCGGGGCGCACCCGTTCCATCATCGGCGCCCAGTCCCTGATCAACGCTGGAATTCCCAACCCCGTCTATGCCCTGCGTAATGGAACCATCGGCTGGACGCTCGAAGGTCTGTCGCTGGCACATGGGGCGGACAGGACGGGGCCGGATATCTCAGAACCCAATCTTGAAGCTGCCCGAAACCGTGCGGAACATCTCGCCGGGAAAACGGGAGTTCGTTATGTCGATAAACCCGGCCTTGAAGCCCTGCTGTCAGATCCCCACAGAACGGTCTATCGGCTGGATGTGCGTTCTCCCGAAGAATACGCCACGGGGCATCTGGCTGGTTTCAGGTGTGCTCCGGGAGGGCAGCTTGTTCAGGCTACGGATGAATGGATCGGGGTGCGTCATGGGACTATTGTCCTGACGGATGACGATGGTGTCCGTGCCCGCATGACGGCTCACTGGCTCAGACAGCTCGGCTGGAATGAGGTGTATGTTCTCATCTCATGGGCTAGCCTGCCGTCAGAAACAGGCTCGGAAGCGCCACATCCTGCGCGGCCTTTACCGAAGGTGGAAACCATTTCCGCCGAAGAACTGGGGCGTCTAATTGCAGATGCACAGGCCCTCATTCTGGATCTGGCGAGCAGTTCGGTTTTCCGGAAAAATCATATCGCCGGGGCCCGTTTCGTGATTCGGCCGGATCTGGTGTCTTCGCCAGTTATTCAGAAAGCAAAAGATATCATTCTGGTGTCTCCCGATGGCATCGCCGCACATCTTGCTACGCCGGATCTGACCGAAACAGGAGCGCGGGTGCGGGTTCTGAAAGGCGGTACAGACGCCTGGAAGGCGGCGGGATACCCGATTGAAACAGGGCTTGATGAAGCGATGGCTCTCTCTGTTCCAAATGACGTCTACAAGCGTCCTTATGAGGGAACGGATAACGCAGCGGAGGCCATGCAGGCCTATCTGGACTGGGAGTTCGGACTGGTTGCCCAGCTCGAGAAAGACGGAACGCACGGCTTCAGGGTTCTGGAGCACACCTGAATTCTTCCTCAGCCGCGCAGAATGTTGCAACCCGGCCATTTTTTGCGAAGTGGTCGGGCCTTTCTGTTTCAGACCCCCAGGGTTTTCCGTCCGGCAGCAAGGAAAGCACTGTCGGCCTGCGGGGTATGTACTCTTCCACACAGAACGTCCCTGTAGTGACGTTCCAGCGGGTTATTCTGGCTGAGACCGGGGTTGCCGATGGCCGCGACGGCTTTATCGACAGCCGCAATGGCATTTTCCGTGATGACCTGCTTGGCCAGTCCAGCGGCTGCTTCGCTTTCCCCTCCCAGCTCCGTCAGGCGGATTGCATGTTCGATCAAGGCTGTATTGGACAGAAGGAGCGCATCAATTTCTCCAATAAGGATCTGAAAGCGCGGCAGGGTTGCGAGGGGCGCGCCGAGATTAGCGGGAGCACGCTGGTGAAGGAATGTCACCAGCCAGTCCCGTGCGGCCTGCGCGATACCATCATACAGGGCAGCCACAACGACGGCGTGCCAGCTTGCGATTGCAAGCGGATTGTTTTCAGAAGTCGCAGGCGTGGTCAACAGGCCCAGATAGCGCTCAGGAACCTCAACATCATCGAAAATGATCGTGTGACTCCCTGTGGCGCGCATGCCGAGCTGATGCCAGCTTTTCTCTATCCGCACGCCCCGCAGATCCAGCGGAACCAGAACGGGGCCTACCCGCGGCTCGGTTTCATCTGTTCTGGTCCAGACAATGCCCCAGTGCAGCGCGGTTGAGCCCGTTGAAAAGATTTTGCGGCCGTTTAGGCGCCATGTATTTCCCTGCCGACGGACTGTGGTCGCTGGCAGGCCGCCACGGGCGGGCGTTCCGAGATCCGGCTCGACCCGAAGGGCATTGATGAGTGCGCCTTCCTGTTGAATGCTTTCGAAGACTTCCTGCTTCACCGTATCCGACCACAGGCATGAGTGTGCGAATGAGCCTGACTGGAGATACTGCATGGCCAGGATGAGGGCTGTAGACGGATCACCCTGCGCCAGCCGACTGACGATCTGCACGATGGTCTGAAGGGAGATATTCTGTCCACCGGCGGATTTTGGAAGAGCGAGAGACAGTAAGCCTGCATCCTGAAGATCACGCAGGTTTTCTGTCGAGATGTTGCCGCTCCGATCATATCGCGGGGCACGCTTTGCAAAAAGTTCTGCCAGATTTTCGAGAACGTCATCCAAAGATGAAGACCCGGCTGCTTCTGAAAAAGGAATGTCACCCATGGCGGATCTCCGCTCTTCCAATTTTACCTGTCTGTCAGGAACACATACCGTCTTGGTCGAATGTTTTTGTGAGATCCGGGCCAGCGAAGATGACAGAAACACACGCATCGTGCCGCTCCATTAAGGCAGAGACAATCAAATCCCGTCAAACAGAAGCATTGAGAATACTCACCTGACATTCGGACCCGGAAGCTGGAAAACGGTTTTCTCAACATACCGCCTGTGGGAGTTAACCCGATGTCAGACACCATCATCCTGACAGGAACACACAAGACGGGAGACTCCCGAAAAAAGAAGCTCACTCTGGAAAAGCTCGTTTTTGTACGGCGTTATGCGTCTCCGCTTCTGCTTGTCTGTTTTTGGCAACTTGCCTGCTCTTCAGGAATGATTTCAACGCGGCTGGTGGCGTCACCCGCGCAGATTGCCGTGACGGGCTGGTCGCTTCTGCGCGACGGGACGTTACCCTACAATCTGGGTGTCTCTCTTCTAAGGGCGGTGAGCGGTCTGGGCATTGCCATCAGCACAGGTGTCGTACTCGCTCTCATTTCCGGTTTGTCCCGCCTGGGAGAAGACATTGTCGATGCGCCGCTGCAGATCCTGCGGACACTGCCGGCGCTCGCTTTGGTGCCTCTGTTCATTCTCTGGTTTGGAATTGGTGAGACCCCGAAGGTTCTGCTTGTGGCTCTTGGAGCGACATTCCCGATCTACCTGAACCTTCACAAAGGCATCCGGACCATCGATCCCAAACTGCTGGAAATGGCCTCAACGCTGGGCCTGACGCGCTGGCAGACCATCAAAGATGTATTTCTCCCCGGCGCCCTGCCGGACTTCCTGACGGGTTTGCGCTACGCGGTTGGCGTTTCGTGGCTGATGCTCGTCGTGGCCGAACAGGTCAACGCGGAAAGCGGCATCGGTCACATGATGATGGATGCTGAGGATTTCCTTCGTACAGACATCATCCTCGTCGGTCTGCTGGTTTACGGCATGCTGGGCCTGCTGTCCGACCAGATCGTCCGCTTTCTCGAAGCTGCACTACTTGCATGGCGCCCGGACAGAAGGAAAGGGCAGCAGGCATGATGAAGAGGGCAGAGGAGGAAATCGGACGCGGCACTGCTGTTATCGTTGAGCAACTGACAAAGCGGTTCAATGGCGGGGCTCCCGTACTGGATGGACTGGATCTGGCCATCGCACCGGGAGAGTTCGTAGCCTTGCTGGGACATAGTGGGTCGGGAAAATCCACGCTTTTGAGAACGCTTGCGGGCCTTGATCCGGTGACGGAAGGATCCGTGAAACGGCCTCGGGATGTCTCGGTGGTTTTTCAAGAACATCGTCTTCTGCCATGGAAGCGTGTGTGGAAAAACGTTGTTCTGGGGCAGGAGGACAAAGACATCCGCCAGAGGGCGGAAACCGTTCTGGATGAAGTCGGCCTTTCACACCGCAAAACCGCATGGCCCCTCACGCTCTCCGGGGGAGAGGCGCAGCGTGCGGCACTTGCACGGGCGCTGGTGCGGGAACCAGCCTTTCTGATGCTGGATGAGCCCTTTGCGGCGCTGGATGCGCTGACGCGTCTGAAAATGCAGCAGCTGGTGGCGGATCTGTGGGAAAAACATCGTTGTGCAGTTTTGCTCGTCACTCACGACGTCGACGAAGCGCTCCTTCTGGCGGACCGGGCAGTCGTGCTGGAACGTGGCCGGATCCGCGTGGATGTTTCCATTCCGCTACCGCGCCCGAGACGACATGCCGATCCCCCATTCGAAGCCCTCCGGACATTGCTTCTCGATGCCCTTGGGGTTCACGCTTCCTGAAATCCGGCACAGCGTTAGGTCAGTGTAAGCCCATCATCCCCGATGGGGGGCGAGGAAAATAACTGCGGCGCCTGCCAGACACAGAGTCAGTCCGAAAATGTCCCAGCGGTCAGGACGCACGCCCTCCGCGCCCCACATCCAGAGCACCGCAAAGAGAATGTATATCCCTCCGTATACAGAATAGGCGCGCCCTGCTTCCACGCTTTCAACGCGCGTGAGCAGAAAAGCGAAGATGACTAGAGCAATGAGACCGGGAATCAGCCAATAAGGCGATTTAGACATCCTGAAGCATGCCCAGAAGGCGTAACACCCGGCGATCTCTGCCACCGCGGCACAAGTGTAGAAAATGAATGATTCCATAGGCAGCATCCTAAAAGGCAAATTCGCGGATGTCAGGCCTGTAAAAGCTGCTCGCAGAACGCCTGGCAACCATCCGCCACGACGAGACTTTATGTCCTCAGCAACACAGGGACATTATTCATGCCTATCCATGGGTTATCACGCTTTGAAGGTAAAAAAGTCCTCGTTACAGGTGCCGCTTCAGGAATTGGCCGCGCAACGGCGCTCCGGTTCCTCGAAGAGGGCGCGCATGTCGTGCTTGTTGACCGGGACAGGGTAAAACTTGATGACGTCATGAAGACGCTGGACCCGAAATACGCAGTAGCATCACTGACAGATATTTCTGTTCCGGAGCAGGTTGAGGCGCTCTGCACATTCGTCAAAAAGTACTTCCATCAGCTTGATGTTCTGGTGAATAATGCTGGTGTAACGGCTATGGGCACCGTTCTGGACTGTGATCTGGAAACCTGGGGCGCTGTCTGCGCGACGACCCTGACTGGCACCCTGAACGTCAGCCGCACCTTTCTTCCCCTGCTGATCACGACCAAAGGCAATATCGTCAACACTGCCTCCGTTTCCGGCATGCGCGGGGACTGGAACACGGCATATTACGATGTTGCCAAAGGAGGGGTTGTAAATCTCACCCGTGTCATGGCCATGGACCACGGTAAAGATGGTGTGCGTGTCAATGCGATCTGCCCCTCCGTTACACGTACGGCCATGACGGCAGAGGCGGTGAAGGACGAAGCCTTCGTGAAAAGCGTTGAAGACCGGGTCCCATTACAGCGTCTGGGGGAGGCGGAAGACATGGCCGCCGCGATCACATTTCTGGCCAGCGGTGATGCCGCCTATATTACAGGCCTCATCATGCCGGTAGACGGGGGCGTAACGGCTTCCAACGGCCAGCCCCCGTTCCCGATGTCTTGAGCTTGTTAAAGTTTCCGGAGAGGGAAGATCGAGTTTTTTTACTTAAAACCCGGTCAACCTTTTTCTGAATTGAGATACCCT
>NZ_BEWL01000009.1 GCF_002723915.1 Gluconobacter albidus | reverse complement strand
CCATTTGCGCACGGTCTCGTCGCTGACGCCGAAGCGTCGCGCCAACACCCCGGTCCCTTCCATCGAGCGTGCAATTTCGGCCCGGACGACAGGTGTGGTGCGGGATTGCGGATGGATCTGATGCATTAACAATCACTCCGGCGTTCAACGTCAAACCAGGGGGCGTAAGCGGCAATAGCCCACGATACGCCGTCCCAATGACGTCTCACAACCTGACAGCTAGTGGAAGCGACAGGCTATCGAGGCCATGTCGGCGACTTTCTCCCGTCAATCCGGCGTCCAATCTTCAGAACGCAATCCATTTACCCGGGTGAATTCTCGTAGGTTTCCGGTTATAACGACCAGTCCTTTGCTCCGGGCGTGCCCCGCAATCATTAAGTCGTACGGTCCGATAACACACCCACGGGCTTCCAGATCAGCCCTGATTTCTGCTGTATGTGCTGCCGCATTATCGTCAAATGGCAAAACAGACAAACGCGCAGCAAAATGCTCTACCTCACGTCGGATTTTTGCCGGATTTTGAGATTTTTCCGCCCCATATAGAAGTTCGTAAAGCACAACATCTGAAATACAGAGGGCCTCGGCGTTATCGTTGAAACGCTCGCGTAAGCCCTTTGGACGGTCACGCAAGACGCGGATACAAAAATTTGTATCCAGAAGATAACGTAGCATCAAAAGCTTTCACGTTCCTGCATTGCAGGTTGATTGCGTTCGGGTAACTCAGTGCCGGAGGACGAAAAAAAATCATCCCATGCGACATGCGCTGGCGCAATAATACGTCGTACGCCATCAGGAATTATCACGACGTCCTTCAGACTAAGATCAAAGGCAACGGCTTTGGGAAGCCGTACAGCCTGAGAACGATTGGAAAGAAAGAGAGTTGTGCGGGCAAGCATGGTATCCTCCATACAGTATATACTCAACGTATATCCATAAATTGATCTGATACCAACAAAATTCGTTCAGCTTTAAATTGGGCTATTTTCCGTCACTATTCCGGAAGCCAACGTCCATAACAGACATCAAAATATCCGACGGCTTTTTATTTTTTCGCTGAGATCAGAGCTACCCCTCTTCCCCCGAAGAAGATTAACCATAGTATTTTTCATACCTCTTAAGATTCATTCCAATCTGATAGGGCCCTTCGAACAGATCCCCGAGAGCCAGACGCCGTCGCAATGTCAGACGGCGTTGGGCTAGATGATACATTCGGTCATGCAGAAGATGGCAGCGTTGACAGAGCGCACGCAAATTCCGCCACAGGTTGCTGGTGGGATCGTGATTCAGATGAGCGGCCGCTAGGGACACTTTCGTCTCGCGCACCTGCAGAAGCTCGATCAGGTCAGGAGAGGCCACCCGCCTACCCCGGCCATTGACCCAGTGTCCTGTGTCAGGATGCTTCCACCGGCCACCTGGCAGTACCTGAAGGCGATGGCCATGCGGACGCCCGCAGCGCTGGCACACACCCCCTGCCCGCTCGAACCTCACCTGCCAACTCAGTTCGGGCCAGTTGGGAGGATACAGCGCTTTCAATTCCGGTCGGATCGGCATTCCGGTTTGTTAGCACATAATCGCGACCTGACAGAGACCTCTGGTGGGCCCTGTTTTCCGAAATTTTGGAACAGATCCGTCAGCGATATGTTCCCGGCTCTGGCCGCCCTCCCCGAAACGACCATATGCTTCTGGTCATGACGTATCCCTCCCCCGCTCCCGTCCGCTTGGCCGAAGCCCTCCTGTTCCAGAGCAGCGCTCCCGTTTCGCGAACGATGCTGGCGCGTGCTCTGGGAGAAGACGTGGAAATCGCCCAGATCATGAGTCAGGTGGCCAAACGCACGGAGGGGCTGGGGTTTGAGTTGGTCGCGGTCGGAGACGGCTGGATGTTCCGCACTGCTCCCGATCTCGCGGAGATCCTGAAGGCAGTACTAGAGAAACCACCAGAACGCCTACCCCGCGCCGTGCTCGAGGTGCTGCTTCTGATTGCTGCCCGTCAGCCCGTCACCAGACCCGAAATCGAAAGCTTCCGGGATGCGGCCCTGCCCCAGAAGACTCTGGCCCTGCTGCAGGAGAAGGGCCTCATTCGCAGCGTCGGCCGCAAGCCGGTGCCGGGCCAGCCCCAGCTCTGGGCCACGACCGAGACCTTCCTCGTGACCTACGGGCTCCGATCGCTGGCGGAGCTGGATCCGCTGCTCGAAGGCCTGAGAGGCCCGCTCTAGGCCCTTTGGAGCTCGTTCTACGGAGCTTCTGGGACTGTTTTTTGTCGTTTTAACACGTGGTAATGTTCTCTTACCACGTGTTAGATCAGGGTTGCCTTAATTGCCGTCTCACGGCAGACTTGTTGAGTGTTTCAGAGGGAAAAGTGGCAGCATGACAGTCCCGACAGACCCCGCAGAACACCTTTCCGAAGCGCCCTCTCCCGCTCTGCAGAGTGCTTTGAGCGCGGCAAAGGACAGTGCCCGAACGGCAGCCTATGCGCCCGAAACGCTGCGGGCCTATGCCCATGACTGGCAGGCCTTTTGTTCCTGGTGCGACGAACACGACACGTCTCCGCTTCCGGCCGCCCCTCCTGTCGTCGCGGCCTGGCTGCACAGTCTGGCCCCACATTTCAGTCGCTCGGCCCTCAACCGCCGCCTGGCGGCCATTGGCTATCAGCATCGCATGCGAGGGCTGGCGTGGAGTTCTGGCCACGCGGCCATCCGCACCACCCTGCGCGCAGCAGGACGTCTGTATGGCACGCCCCAGAAACAGGCCGCCGCCCTGACCTCGCAGGAACTCCGCAGCCTCGTCGCCCCCGCACAGGGCAAAACCGTCGACACGCTGGCGGATCTGCGCGACCGGGCCCTTCTGCTGATCGGCTTTGCCGGAGCGTTGCGGCGTTCGGAGCTGGTTGCCCTCACAATCGAGACCGTCCGGATCGTCGGCACCGGATTGAAGCTTCATATCGCCCGTAGCAAGACTGACCCCGAACAGCGCGGCGAAGAGGTGTTTCTCCCCCGTGGCAAGCATCGCGAAACCTGCCCGGTTCTGGCTCTGGAGCGCTGGCTGAAGAAAGCCGAGATTACGGACGGTCCCCTCTTCCGGTCCATCAATCGCTGGGAGCAGGTCGGACGCGATGCCCTACATCCGGATGCCATCCGACAGATCCTGCGGCGTCGGGCCAAGATGGCGGGACTCAAAATTCCCTCCGGGGAACGCCTCAGCCCGCACGGCCTGCGCGCCGGCTTCGTCACCGAGGCCTTCCGGGCCAATGCCCGGGACGAGCAGATCATGGCCCATACCCGCCACCGGGATCTGCGCAGCATGCGCCGCTATGTCCGTCGCGCCCGCCTGGACCTGGACTCTCCCGCCCATCTTCTGGATCTGTAACCGGTGCCACAGACTACGACTGAGATCATCGCCGACGTTGATGCGATGGTCGCCCGTCTGGAGGCCTATCGGCTGGAGCTCGAAGCGCGACCGGTAGCCCACGGCTACAGTGAATCGGTCCCGACCGACGATGAGGACCCGGAGACCGGCTTGCGTCTTCCCACGCGTCCGACGCTTCCCCGCCCTGCCCCCAGGCCACCCGCGAGCGGCACGGCGTTTCCAATCCTGGGATCAGGGCCTGCAGAACCGGAGCCCCTTCCCGCTCCGCCCCTTTTCAGTCCCCAGCCGGACTGGCTGGCGCATGTTCTGACCGTCACGGGACCGGAGACTGTGCTGGACCGGTTCCAGGCGGCGGCGGCGGGCACTGGCCGATTACTGTGGGGACCGGATGTTACTGCTTCTGAAGGCCTGAGCCGGATCTTTCCCGTTCAGGGGGCCCGGACGGCCGCTCTGATCAACGAGATTGTTCAAAGTCAGAAGCTTCTTGTCGCACGGGAGGCGGGATCGGGCTCCGTTCCGTTTGATCTCAACGCGCTTTGCCCCATGCCTCTGGATGTTCTCTCCCTCGGGCCCGGCTCCCCTGCAACACAGGCCTGGCTGTGGGAACACTGGGGCACTTCACGACCGCTCCAGCAAGTTGAGAGCATAGACGGGCATTCGAAGGAGGACACAACCCACTGGAGCGTCTCGTTCTGGTCGGCGGACTGGACGCCTTGGGCGGCTCTTCAGGATATTGCGACCCGATGGCCCGACCTCACCTTTTCCATTCGCCCGCTTTACGATGTCTGAGGAGCCACTTCTGGAGGTGGGAGCCTGGCAAGGTCCTCTGAACGCGCTGCTACACGCCATCCGTCGGAACGCCGTGGATCTTCGGACGCTACCGCTGACGGATCTGATTGAGCAGTTTTTAGCCTGTATAGAGGAGAGCCTCAGACGTCGTCCTCTCGAACAGACAACGAACGACCTAGTGCTGGCGGCGACCCTGGTGCAGATGCGCTCTGCCCTGCTGCTCCGGGGCGACACGGCCGACCACAGCGCCGCGCTTTCAGCGGCCGAACAGATTCAACGGGTCCTGCTTCGAAAGGACGCCCTTCAGAGGACTGTCGAGGTATTCGAACGCCGTGCTGTCCTAGGAGAAGACGTTTTCGGACGCGGGAGCGTGGTCTTCTCGCCTTCTGTCGCTGAGACAGCATCTCGCATCCTCACCCGAGATCTGCTTGACGCGCTTTTGTCTGTTTCCCGTCGGCGGGCGCAGCTGATGCCTGAAGAAAGCATTTTTCTTCCCTCAGCTCTGCCCCGTCTATCCGTTCAAGACGCCGTCGCGTGGTGGCAGCAGAAGCTTTGCGAACATTCGGAGAGCGCATGGGACCTCATCGAGGGCGTGATAAGTCTCTCTCCCACGGAAACCCCTCAAAGCTTGACACACCGCAAGGCCGCGTGGGCTGTTCATCTTGCGGCAGTTTTGGAGCTGGCAAGGGAAGGAGAACTGCTGCTTACCCAGCTAACTTGCTACGAGCAGCTTAAAGTCGTCAACGCGAAAACCAGCATGAACCATTGTTGAGCAGGATATAGGGCACATTGGACTCTACGCACGGCTGGGAAAGCAATTAGGAATTGGACTCTACACACACCTCAGCTCACAGATATCTGTGCCTGATTCGGTATTGGACTCTACGCACCTCGGTATCATCAGAAAAAAACTTATTCACAGGCGGAAAATTGCCCTTCTCGGTTGTCCTCTGGATTCTACACACGCCTAGTTTGGACTCTACTTACTAGAACCCGGGTTATCCCTTGGATCCTACGCACACCATCTAATAAGATTACTAATATCTTTTTCTAGAACAGCGTGAGCAGAGTCCAAACTAGGCGTGCGTAGAATCCAAGCGCCTCAATGTGCGTAGAGTCCAAATTGACACATTTTATCCTCTCGCCGATGGTCTGCTCATGGGAAGAATCCACAATCTCCTCGAACTGCACGGTTTAGAAGAGGCAAGACGCCAAGCATCCTTGGAAAGTAAGGTGCAACGCTATTGTGTGGATGCCGCACATGAAGTGCTGGCCGATGAAGCAATGTCGATCGGAATAACCCATTCTGGCTTCGCAATGGCGGCACTTCCTCACAAAAAAACCACTGAGACAGTTTGGGAACGTGATGGCGGTAATATAAAACTTCTGATCGAGAGCGGGCTAGATAAAAATAAAGATGCCGTTGGAATCCCCTATGGATCAATGGCTCGTATGATTCTGCTTTATCTCCAGACACAAGCCGTTAAAACAAAGTCGCGCGAAGTAGAGCTTGGAGCATCAATGAATGCTTGGCTCAAGGCAATGGGTATTGCTGTTGGTGGAAATACCTACAACGCAGTTAGGGATCAAGCAAAGCGTATTAGTCGATGCCGACTAACTTTTTTTCGAAGCAATGGCAGAGAAGAACTAGTAAGCAATGGGGCATTCATTAGAGATGCAATTTTCCCCATAGATAACGACTTGAATCAACCTTCTCTATGGAGAGAAGTTGTCAGATTGGATGAAAGTTTTTACGAAAGCCTTATTGATCATCCACTACCGCTAAGAGAAATTGCTATAAGGCAGATATCCAGCAAATCAAAAGCAATTGATATTTATATTTGGTTGGCTTATAGGCTTCACGTACTCAAAGACCCGGTTAACATTTCATGGGCTGCCCTCAAAGGGCAATTTGGTTCTGAGTATAGTCAGCTACGAGGGTTTAAAAGAGATATTATAGCTCCACTCAAACTCGCTCTTTCCGTTTACCCAGAGGCGCATGTTGAAGTTGATCAAGAAACAGGAATATTGCTCTACCCGTCTCCACCACCTGTACCCGAGAAGCGAATGATCGGTCGGTGAGAGCACAATTCATAGCCAAAGTGTAAGATAGACATGGCTAAGAAGAAGACGAATAAGTCTGACTTCTCCTGCATCCCAAACATAGAAATGCCTTAGCCTCAGGCCCCATTGATATTAGTGGCTGAATGTGATTCAGGCCTCCTTGAAGAAACTGAAGATGAGCGACCTGTTTTGGCTGACGGACGATCAGATGAAGCGCCTGCGACCGTTCTTTCCAAACAGCTACGGCAAACCTCGTGTTGATGACCGCCGCGTGCTGAGCGGCATCATTTTGGTGAACCGCAATGGTCTGCGCTGGCGTGATGCGCCCCGGGAATACGGTCCGCACAAGACGCTCTACAACCGTTGGAAGCGTTGGGGCGACATGGGCATTTTCATGCGGATGATGGATGGCCTGTCTGCCGAAAAGGCAGAGCCTCAGACCATTATGATTGATGCGACCTATCTCAAAGCACATCACAAGGCTTCAAGCCTGCGGCTAAAAAAGGGGATCAGGCCCTGCATTCCGGGACGGAGATCCCGCGGGAAACCCATCAGATACGACAAGCGAAAATACAAACGCCGCAACCGTCATCTTCTGGCTATGAGGCCTGAGCCTAAGAAACGCATGTACAGCAGTCATACCGATTGCGTACCTACGTCGTATTTCGACGTTTTGCTGCACGCGAAATCGCTCTCCGGGCAGAGTCTTCGATTCATAGAGAGCCTTCTGTCTTGTGGTCATAATCTTTGGCATAGAGCTGAGCTTCTAAGCGTTCATCGGGTGTTTCTGTGCGGAGGCCAGCAACTAGGTGTTTAGTCCCGGGATTTGATGGGTTGGATTGATGATGAATCTTTCTGGCTCTGAAGTCCAGATTTTGCAGACGTATTCGTAAGGGGTAATGCCACTGAGGGTCTTGAGTCTTCGCCCGAAATTATAGGCTGCCATGAAATAGCTGAGGTGTGTCCTTAACTGCTCGTGGCTGTCGTAATGGAAGCGTTTGACGGTTGCTTCCTTGATTGTCCTGTTCATCCGTTCAACCTGACCGTTCGTCCAGGGATGGTTGGGTTTTGTCAGACGGTGTTCAATCCCGTGGGCTTCGCAGATCATGTCGAAGCGCATTGGACGCGACCACGCCGTATTGTGGTTACGGGGCTGTTCAGCGAACTGGATGCCGTTATCGGTCAGAATGGTATGGATCCGATAAGGAATGACGCTCAGGAGATATTCGAGGAATTCCCAGGCGGTCTTCCGATCGGATTTCTCAACCAGTTGTGTGACAGAGAATTTTCTGGCCCGATCGATGGCGACGAAGAGATACAGCTTGCCCTCAGCAGTCTGTACTTCGGCAATATCGATGTGAAAAAAGCCTATGGGATAGCGTTTGAAGCGCTGGCGTTTGGGCTTGTCTCCTTCGATGTCCGGCAACCGGGATATCCCGTGGCGCTGAAGGCAGCGATGCAGAGCCGAGCGTGTCAGATGAGGGATGCTGGCCTGCAGGGCATAAAGACAGTCATCCAGCGGCAGTAAAGTATGCCGGCGAAACGCCACGATCATCGCTTCGTCCGTCTCGGACAGGACCGTTGAGCGCGGCTCTTTAGGACCTGTCTTCTGATCCTCAACCGTTTGACGCTTTCGCCATTTTGCAACTGTTTTCGGGTTGATCCCGAACTCCTTGCTCAGCGTCGCGAGCGAAGCCTGCGATCGCTGTAGTGCTGCTCGCACGGCGTGCGTGGTCGTGGCGCTCCCATGACGTCTCTGTCCCATAAGGCTTCCTTCCACTCTCATGAAAATACCACACCATCAAACCCCGGGACTAAATACCTAGGTCTGCTTCAGGCAAATCCAGTCGAAAACCGGACCTTCCGCTCACCCCCCATTGCTGCCCGCAGGTGGCTTACTAAAAGGGCATCCGGAGAAAAGGAATAATTGCGCCCTCCTGAGACAATTCGCTGCCTGCGCACAGTGTTTCTTCCGAGACAGGATCCTCATCCTATCATCGATAGGCCACTTCTCAGTCGCACAATGTAGTTCAACTATCCTCCTGTCACCAAACAGGAGAGCCAGGAATGACTGATACAGAGACCGGTGAGCAGCGTGCGTTGGAGGTCACGATCTACGGTGTCGTCCTCTACGTTCTGCTCGATAACGTGGACGCCGTGATGGAGGCTGAGCCTAACGAAGACATGCCAGAGAATTTGTTAGCTCTGCTGTCTGTCCGGAACCAGCCATTCATGATTCACGCGGTGCTGGACAATTATATTCTGAGCAAGCTCGGGAAAGAGTTTGGCGCGCCCGTCAGCGCGGACGAGATCCTCTCGATCGCAAAAGAAAACGATCCATATTTTGGCACGTTGCTCGCCGCCGCTGCCGGTTCAGACATCATTACACATCCTGATCCGTCCGCTACACCCTACTCGAACGCGCGGGTCTCAGTCGTAAAGGTTGAAGCACCGTCACAGCCGCACGAATGATGTGCGGATTTGACTTTCGACGTGCTTAAAGCCTGTGGATTTATGGACAGCCGTTTCACGGTCGCTCGCGTCCCGATGGACAGCCCTGCCGGCTGACCACAGGGCGCGGCTCTGCCCACAACGCCACAGGATCAACATCAACAACAATGTCTTCATTCTTAAAATAAAATCGGGCGAGCCGGTATTGGCCCCTACCGGAAGTCGCGTGCCTTCAGCAGCTCCGATCCCTGAAGCAACGGTGTCCTGTCTTCCAAGCTCAGCACAACGACATGGATCACATCGCCCTCTTTCTGCAGTCGCCCCTTACAGGCCAGAAGCCGGGACGCGAGAAGAGGACGGCGGTATTTCTCCTGCATGTCTTTCCAGACAATCAGATTGGCCGTACCGGTTTCGTCTTCGATCGTGACGAACATGGTGCCGTTGGCCGTCCCTGGCCTTTGTCGCATCAACACCAATCCGGTGAGTTGGATCCGGCGTCCATCCCGCAGATAAGGAAGATCTCCGCAACGAACGATCTCTTCTTCTCGTAAGCCCTCCCGTAGAAACGCGACGGGATGTCGGTTCAAACTGAGTCCCGTCGCCCGGTAATCCTCATGCACCGACGCCCGCTCTGACATTTGCGGCAAGGTAATCTCCGGCTCGATCACTTCCGGCAGCGGAAAGTTTCGGCCCCGATCCGCCGCTTCAAACAGTGGCAGGGCGGTATCCGCCAACCCCTTGATTGACCACAGGGCCGCACGGCGCATCTGCCCGAACACTCGAAACGCATCCGCTTCCGCCAGACATTCAAGCGCCGAGACCGGCACATCCGCACGACGCCAGACATCATCAATACTCTCATAATCCGGCATCCGGGCTGCGATCAGGGCGGCCCCATGGCCGTTCGCCAACCCGCGCACCATCCTCAACCCCAGCCGGACTGCCGCGTGCCGTCCGTTCCGGCCACGCTCCAGCGTGCAGTCCCACCGTGAGGCGTTGATGCAGATCGGCCGGACCTCGACCCCATGCCGTTGTGCGTCCTGAACAATCTGCGCGGGGGCATAAAATCCCATCGGCTGAGAGTTCAGCAGGGCGGCACAGAACACATCCGGGTAATGGCATTTCATCCAGGCCGAGGCATAGGCGATCAGGGCAAAGGAGGCGGCGTGGCTTTCTGGGAAGCCATAGCTGCCAAAACCTTCGAGCTGGCTAAACGTCTGCTCGGCAAAGTCCTGCTCATAGCCATTGGCCAGCATCCCGTTCACCAGCTTGTCCCGGAACGGCGACACCCCGCCCGTCATCTTGAAAGTCGCCATGGCGCGGCGGAGTTGGTCGGCCTCGCCTGGCGTGAAGCCCGCGCAGTGAATCGCCACCTGCATTGCTTGCTCTTGGAACAGCGGGACACCCAGTGTTTTCCCCAGAATGCCGCGCAGGGTCTCGGACGGGTAGGTGACAGGTTCCAGTTTCTCTCTTCTGCGGAGATAGGGATGGACCATATCCCCTTGGATCGGCCCCGGCCGCACGATCGCCACCTGAATCACCAGATCATAAAAGGTCCGAGGCTTCATGCGTGGCAGCATGGACATCTGCGCCCGGCTCTCGATCTGGAACGTGCCAAGCGTGTCCGCTTTCTGGATCATGCGATAGGTCTGCGGATCCTCGGCCGGGATCGCGGCGAGATCCATCCGCGTCTGATACACGGTGTGCAGCAGCTCAAACCCGCGCCGCAGACAGCCCAGCATCCCCAGACCCAGAACATCGACCTTCATGAAGCGCAGGACGTCGATGTCGTCCTTGTCCCAGACGATGATCTGCCGCCCGTCCATGGCGGTCGGCATCAGGGGGACGAGTTCATCCAGGCGGTCCTCGGTCAGCACAAATCCGCCCGGATGGGTGCCAAGCTGGCGCGGAAAGCCGAGAAGCAGACGTGCGAGATGGAACGTCAGACTGAGGCGGCGATCCTTCAGGTTCAGGCCAAGATCCGCCGCACGGGCCTTGCACAGATCGGGATCGGCAAGAGAGGAGGCCACATGCTTTGAAAGCTGGCCGGTCAGATCTTCGGGCAAGCCCAGAACCTTGCCGACTTCCCGCAACGCGCCTTTGGGCTGATAGCGCTGCACGGTCGCGCACAGGGCCGCGCGGTGGCGGCCGTAATGCCGGTAGATCCACTGGATGACCTCTTCTCGGCGGTCGCTCTCGAAATCGACGTCTATATCCGGCGGCTCCTGCCGTTCGGCCGAGATGAAGCGCTCGAACAGAAGGCCGGAGCGGACCGGATCAATACTGGTGATTCCCAGGACGTAGCAGACGGCCGAGTTCGCGGCTGATCCCCGCCCCTGACAGACAATCCCAAGCGAGCGGGCATGGCGCACGATCGTATTCACTGTCAGGAAATACGGCGCATAGGCGAGAGAGCCGATCAGCCTCAGCTCGTGGGCAATCTGCGTCTCGACCTCAGGGGGCGCCCCGGCCGGGTAGCGACGCGGCAGTGCGGTCTGGACCAGGCGTGTCAGGGTGTCCTGTGCGCTTTCGCCCGTGCGCTCGGTTTCGGTCGGATACTGGTAGGTCAGGTCATCGAGACTGAAGGCGCAGGCCTGCGCGATCCGTCGCGTGTTGGCCAGAGCGTCCGGAAAAGCGGAAAACAGACGCGCCTGCTCTTCAGGGGCTTTCAGATGGCGATCGGCGTGAACGTGACGGCGGTTGCCAAGATCATCAACGGTGCAGCCTTCCCGGATCGCCGTGACGACGTCCTGAAGAACGTGCCGGCGCGCATCGTGGTAAAGAACGTCTCCCGTCGCGACGCAGGCCAGACCTTGTGCCGCACTGAACGCCGCGAGCGCGTGAAGCCGCGTCAGATCTCCCGGCTGCCGGAGCATCGTCAGCGCGAGAAACCGGCTCTCTTCTTCGCCCGCCCTTTGTCCGGGCAGATCCAGCAGGCTCTGAACCTGACCAGACACTTCTGCCAGGTCCTCGGGCAGCAACAGGATCAGGAGGAGGTCCGGGGCCGCGGCGGCGAGATCCTCCCACCCCAGAAGGAAAACGTCCCGCTCGCCCCGGTGATGACCAAGAGTCAGGAGCTGGCACAAACCTGCCCAGCCCGCACGGTTGCGGGGATAGGCCAGGAGCGCACTGCCATCGCGCAGAGTCAGACGGCATCCGGGCAGGAGACGCAGACCGGCCTCACGCGCCGCCAGATGGGCGCGGATCACCCCGGCCACGGTGTTCCAGTCGGTCAGACCGATGGTGTCATAACCCAGAGCCTTCGCCTGGAAAATCAGCTCATCCGGCTGGCTGCCCGAGCGCAGGAACGAAAACGAGGACGTCACCTGCAATTCGACGTAAGGCATAGTCACGGCCTAGCGCCTGTGCGGATGCGGGTGCCGGCTGCTGTCTGGAGCGTTGCTGGTCGGCGCGCGCATGACCACGAAGCCCGAGCGTTCCAGATAGGCGACCAGACGCTCGGCCACGAGACGGGCCATCAGCTCGGCGGCGTCATGCGTCCGCCTGCGTCCGTCATAGCACAGCGCGTGCATCAGGACTTCGGCCGCGTCCGAGGTGCTGGCCGGGATCAGGTCATCACGGGGCTCCATCAGAATATCCCCTGAAGAAACCACGCGCCCGACCCGGACCAGTCGTGGGCTCCGTCGCCTTTGCGAAACAGCCAGAGGCGCAGGCCGGTCGTGGTCTCGACCTGCCAGTAGTCGCGGATCGCACCGTAGCTTTCGGCCGTCTGCCACCACTCACCCAGCAGACGTTCGGGGCCATCGGCCGCCGCGATACGGTGTGTCTGGCGTTTGAGGACGAACTGGCGTGGCGCACCGTCCGGAAGCAGGGCAGTCACCTGCACCCGGACGGGCAGATCGAACAGGATGTTCGGCCGCGCCCAGAGCATCTGGCTCGCGTCTGCGGGTTCTGCCACGTCGTCTGGAGAAATGCGAGACTGTCCGTCTTCCGGCCAGGCGGTAAACCGGGGCGCGAGCTGGTGGACAGAAACAACCCCCGGACGGTTCAACAGCCGGTCGATCAGAGTGGCCGGGAGAGCGCGCTCCGAGGATGCGACAGCGTCCGGCAGGACAGACCGCTCAGGTCCGGCTTCAAGCGGTTCGTTCGCGCTGACGGTCAGGGTGACGGTTTCAATCCCAAACTCGGGCGCGATTTGCGGGATCTGGTCTCCCAGCAGGCGCATCAGACGTGTCACGTCAGCCGTCGGATCGGATGTCCCCACGCGGATCGCCTGAATGGATCCGTCCACGCGCACGCAGAGAAAGTCGAGCTGCCGCGCCCCCTCCCCGCGCGCCGTCAGCTTTTCGCAGACAACCGGCACGAGTGCGGCAATCACCGTGGCAATAGCGTCCGGTGTGCTGATGGGCTCGACCAGAGACCGGGTCAGGGAAATCCGGTCCGCAGGTTGAAACACGCTGAGCGGGCTGGCCTGCCGTCCCAGAGCCTCATCGAGGCAGGTGAGAAGCTGCGCCCCAAATCGCTTGGCCAGAGGCGCGCGAGGGAGGTCTGCAAGGTCGCTAATGGTGGTCAGGCCGAGCCGGGTAAGGCTGGACAGTGTCTTCTCGGGTAACGGAAGCGCTGAACAGGGCAAAGGATGCAGCGCCTGTTTCTGCTGACCGGGAGGCACGAGACAGATCCGGTCGATCCCCGAGCGGGCCAGGGCGCGTGAGGCTGCGGCCGTATCGCTCAGCGCCACGGAGCAGGAATGCCCTCTCGCCTGCAGGCGTTCCCTGACGAGATCCAGCATGGCCGCCTCGCCGCCGTAAAGATGGGCGCATCCGGTGGTGTCGCTGTAGAGACCGTCCGGAACATCGAACGCGGGCAGCGGCGACAGCCAGATCAGCCAGGAGCAGAGATCGGTCAGCGCTGCCCTCTGTGCTTCTGCGTCTTCCTCTGCCGTCAGAAGATCCGGCACCAGGGAGCGGGCCTGTGCCAGCGGCAGTCCCGGTGTCAGTCCGGCCGCGAGCGCAGCCGGACTGACACCGGTGACGGTGTGACGGTTATGTGCCAGCGCGTGCACAACGAGCGGCCTGTCGGTCGGGAAGTCTCCCGGGCGGGAGAGCTGGAGGCGCTCGGTGCGCCAGAAGGGCATCCAGAGAGCGAGAAAGCGGCGCATGATCGGTGCAGTCGAGGATCCAGTGAGCAGGGCGGCCTCCCCTCACCCGCAACAGCGCGGCAGAAAGGCGTCGGGAACCGGGACGCGGCATGGCCAGTCCCGGAAGCGTTTTAGGCGATGAAGGATGGGAGACGACCCGCCACCGCGTGGCGCACGCACAGGGGTCTTTTCCAGGCGCTTGTGCGAGAGGCGCAGAGCGCAGGAAAAAGCCTGTATTTCCACTCGCCTCCACAGCCAGATTGAGGCGGCGGATTTCCTTGAGCGTTGGGACGTGACGTCCGGCGATCACGGCCAGTGCGCGTTCTGGGCCGCGCAAGATGTCTTCGGCGACCGACAGCAGGTTGGCCGGGTCCGTTTCAATGCAGACCAGATATTCGAGTGAAACACCGGACTGATGCAGCCCGCAGGCGTTCAGTTCGGCAGATGTGTCGCTGATCCAGAAGACCGGCCCCCTGCCCTCTTTCAGGATGGGCAGCAGCATGGCGAGACTGGCCCCCGTCTCCAGAGGATCGGAGATCAGAAAGTCATGCAGGCTACCCGTTTTGAGGCCACCGCCGAGATGGTCATCGACGGCAGAATGCCCGGTAGGTAGGGTGTCAGTATGGGAATGAGGAAGGCTTCGACGCTCCAGGCGTCGGACCTGCTCGCGCAGTCGCGCCACGGCGTCCGTTGTCATCTTTGTTCTCCTTAACGAGAACATAAAAAGAACAAACGAAGGCGAAGCGCAAGAGAATTATCAACGGTATCCTTGCCAAGAGTCTCTTGAAAGCTAGGTTAGACAAGGACTCTTGGCATATCAGGAACGTCTCAGACATAACTAAGTCTGTGGACTAAGATATAATACCGGTATAATATTTAATTCCGGTCAGTTATTTAATTCGGGTAACGGAATTATTCCCGGTATTTATAATGATCTTCTTATTTTCGTTCGCTGTAGGAACGCCACATGATCTCGATCAGTGCGCCTTGTGTAATGCCTAAACGCTCGGCCTCACCCGCTATCGCGTCTCCAATCTCTGGCATGATCTTGGGATGAATCTGATAGGTCCGAGGGCTAGGTTTCCGACCGGGCTTACGTCGTGGAGTACGATCTAAAAAGCCATGTGCCTCGCCCACAGCATCCACTATTTTCGTTTGATGTACGCTTTCGTCTTTCGGACGTGCACGTAGTCCTGCCAATCTATTTGAGCCGGTCATATACAGCCTCCGCAAAGCCTCTAGCGTTTTCTAGAGCCTTGTCCACTTTTCCGCCTGTCGTCATCTCTTTGTTTTCCAGCATCGACGTCAAATCGCCGCCATAGGCAAACAGCTCGGAAAAAGCGGCCCTGGAGACTAATGATGGCTGTATGAGGTCGATGCCTTCTGATTGGAGCTGGCTTTCAAGATCCTTCTGAACGCGGCTTTTTATCGCAGCACTCGTCTTTGTAAGTACCACAGCGTGCCGGATCGTCCTTCCCAAGGCATCCTCTTCTTCTCTCACGAGAGCCAAGGCTTCTGAACCGATCTCAGCGTCTAAGGCTGTTGCCTGCATCGGTACAATCACGAGGTCAGCCTGAGATATGGCACGACTGACAAGTTGAGAAGCGACACCTTCGAGATCAACTATGACGATCTTTCCATCGCCATCGGCTCGTTTGATTGTCTGAACGATTTCGGACCGGCCCACGTCCGATACCAGACGAATACCGGGTGGAATGTTTCGGGACGCCCAACGTGTCAGCGAGTGATTTGGATCGCAATCAAGAACCGTCACCTCGGCGTTCATTCGTGCAAACTCAGTAGCCAACAGAACGGCGCAGGTCGACTTTCCTACTCCCCCCTTCGGACTAGCCATCACAATTACGGGCATCAATCCCTCCAGATTTTTGCAATAACCGGTATTAAATCCATAACCGGAATCGTTTCGCTAATCTGATATATATCCATTACCGGAATTAAATCAATAACCTAATTAGTTTCCGATACCGGTAATATATCCCGAACCGGAATAACACCCGAAGCATGAAAACGTTAGTTAACCGCGGATGAGAGGATGATGGAGACGAAAAGATTTAAGAGAAAAGAGAAAGGTTAAAGGGAGGAAAGGGGAGGGAAGGGCTGGCTGGGAGCTGCCCAGCCCGCAACAGGTGGGTCAACGCGTGTCCTCGCCATGCTCGCCGGCTGCGCCGCCTGCGCGTGACTGCGGGCCGCGTTGATCCTGCCGCTACGCGGCACTGTTGCAGTCTGAGCAGCCCCCAGCCGGACGCGACGATGTTCAAAAACCAGAAATGGATCGAGCATCATGCGCCGTCATTACCTTCCTTATGTCCCAACTCCACGCGGTCGGCCGCCCATGCGCTGGACCGACACCCAGGAGCCTGTGTCCTGCCGCAAGTGCAATGAGCACTGGGAAGGTGGCGATCCGGCTCTGACCATCGCCTGCACGGGCTGCAACGCGCCAGCCCATGAGCCCTGCCGTCGCAGTACGGGCGGCAATGAGCGGGTGTGTGCGTGCAGGGATGAGGCAGCGACCCAGCTTGGACTCCTCTCACGCTGCGAAGGCCTGAGCTGGGATAACCGGCATGTAAAGCCACTCGTGCTCCGCGCCGCTCCTGTCCCCAGCGCCCTGATGTGTCGCTCTGTCCGGACAGGTGCTCCTGTCAGCAGGTTTGTGCCATGACGCCGGATCTGACCTCCTATGACAGCATCATCGTGGCCGTGTCGGGCGGGAAAGACGGCATCGCCTGCCTTCTCACCCTCCTTGAAGCCGGTGCTCCGCAGGACCGCCTGGAACTGTGGCACCACGAGGTGGACGGGCAGGGGCCATCCTTCATGGACTGGCCCTCCACCTCGCCCTATGTGAGCGCGCTGGCGCAGGATTTCGGACTGCCGCTCTATCGCTCCTGGCGAGAGGGCGGCTTCGAGCGGGAGATGCTCCGCAACGCTGCCCCGACGGCGCCTGTCCTTTTCGAAAGCCCTGACGGGCTGATCCGTACAGGCGGGGAGGGGCCAAACGGCACACGTCTGCGGTTCCCTCAGGTCTCCGCCAGCCTGACGACCCGATGGTGCTCCAGCGTCACCAAGATTGACGTCGCCGATCGCTCCTTGCGCGGGCAGGAGCGCTTTCTGAACCGGCGCACGCTGTTCGTAACGGGCGAGCGGGCCGAGGAAAGCCCCAACCGTGCCGCTATGCCGCCTTTGAACCGCACCGCACGGACACGCGACATGGCACCCGCCGTCGCCGGCATGTCGATCACTGGCGGCCGGTCCACCAGTGGAGCGAGGCGCAGGTCTGGGAGAGTCTGAAGCGCTGGAACGTGATGCCGGCGCTGCCATACCGCATCGGCTTCTCCAGGCTGTCCTGTGCCACCTGTATTTTTGGCGATGCGCGGCAGTTTGCAACGATCCGCTGGCTCGATCCTGCCCGCTTTGAACGCCTCGTGCAGTACGAGCAGCAGTTCGGCTGCACGATCAAGCGGACCGTCTCCCTGGAGCAGCTCGCGGAGCAGGGCAGGCCGTATGACGCTGCACTGTCAGCGCCCGATCTGGCCCGCGCGTGCCTGTCGTCGCGACCGATCCCGACCGTCCTCACACCGGCCTGGGAGCTACCGGCCGGAGCGTTCGGGCAGGGGGCAGGGCCGAATTAGAAAAAAGTAGAAAAAACAGAAGGTTAAAAAAGGAAAAGGAGGGGAGGGGGCAGCACAGGCCAGCCCGCCCCGCAAGAGGTGGGTCCGTCCGTGTCCTCGCTACGCTGCGGGCCGGGCGGTCCCGACGCTGCGCGTCGCTCTGGCAGGTCGCGCTGTCCTGCGCTCGCCGGAGAGGGTCAGGAAAGGAAATAAAGACGATGTCAGAGACCCTCGAACGCCCCGCACAGGCCATGGCCTTTGAACCCAGACAGGCTCACAAGGAAGGCTGGACGCTCCTCGAAGGCTGCGGACCCGAGAACGACGAGACGCATCTGGTGGGTCTGCATTGCAGCGATCCGCAAGCCTGGTGGCGCGTGGCGACGAAGGCACGGGAAGGGTCGGCCTACCACTGTGACGCGCTGGCCCGCCTGTCCGAGGGCGAGCGTGAGCAGATCCGCCTGCGCTTTGGTCCCTTCTGACCCCGAACTGATCCGGGAGGCCTGACGCCTCTCTCCCCGCACTGATCCTGTTTTCCGGCCCCCCGGTCTGCCTCCGCGCAGCACCGGGCGCTGCCGCTTGTCCGGAGTTTTTCCATGTCCACGTCTCAACTGAGCTTCTTCGACACCTCAGCACTCGGCGGCAGCCAGTCCAATCTGTACTGGGGCGAGCTTCCGGGAGACCGCGCCCTTGAGGAAGCCGCCGCTGCGGCCCAACAGGCGGCAAAAGCCCCGGCCCCGATCCCCGCTGTCCTGCCGAAGGTGGACTTCGCCCTGACCGGAACGCGTGGCCTCGCCCAGGGCTGGAAAGAGCGTGCGCGGGACAATCTTGCGGCGATCCGCCTTCTGGCCACGCTTGAAGCCGAGGACCGCAACGCCAGCCCCGACGAGCAGGCTGTCCTCGCCCGCTTCACCGGGTTCGGGGCAGGGGAGCTGGCCAACAGCCTGTTCCCGCGTGCTGGCGAAACCTTCCGGGCAGGCTGGGAAGAGATTGGCAGCCAGCTTGAGGAACTGACCAGCCAGCAGGAGCGGGCGGGTCTGGCACGGGCCACGCAGTACGCCCATTACACGCCCGAGCTGATCGTCCATGCGCTGTGGGATCTGGCCGCACAAATGGGCTTCAGGGGTGGCCGTGCGCTGGAGCCGGGCTGCGGCACAGGGCTGTTCATGGCGAGCGTGCCTCCGAAGCTTGCCCCGAAAACCGCCTGGACCGCGATCGAGAACGACCCGCTGACGGCCCGGATCACGCGCAAGCTGTTTCCGAACCAGTGGGTCCGGTCCGAGGACTTCACGACGGCCAAGCTCGCGGAGCGCTACGATCTGGTGATCGGCAACCCGCCCTTCAGCAACCGCACGGTCCGGGGCACGGACGAGCTGGGCCGCCTTGGCCTGTCCCTGCATGATTATTTCATCGCCCGGTCCATCTCCCGTCTGCGTCCCGGAGCGCTGGCGATGTTCGTCACGTCGCGGTGGACGATGGACAAGTCCGATGCCGGCGCACGGCGCACAATATTCGAGACAGCCGATTTCGTGGGCGGCGTGCGTCTGCCAGCGGGTGCCATGCGCGACGATGCCGGCACGGACGTCGTGGTGGACGTTCTGGTGTTCCGCCGCCGCGCACCGGGTGAGGATGCAGGCGATGCCACCTGGCTGGACGTGGCCGCGCTGGCTGACACCGATCAGGGCGAAGGCCCGCTGCACATCAACCGCTATTTCGCGGAAAACGGCCAGCAGGTTCTCGGTCGGCATGACTGGACGAGCGGTCAGTTCGGACCCGAATACACCTGCAAGGCCAATCCGCTCCAGATGCTGGACGAGGCCCTGCCACTGGCCCTTGGCCGTCTCTCTTCTCTGGCCCGCTTCCCGGTCCCGCAGACGCTCGATATGGCTCCGGTGCAGGAGAACCACGCCGCCGACGTCGGAACGGCCGCAGACGGTGCCCTGCTGAAAGAGGGGAGCTACCTGCTGCACAAGGGCGCGCTGCACCAGATCATTGACGGCGAAACCGTGCTGGTGAAGGTGAAGAAAGGCGAGCAGAAGGAAGGGATCTTCCAGAAGCACGCCGCGATCATCAAGGGCCTGATTCCTGTCAGGGATGCGGCCCGGCTCGTGCTTCGGGCACAGGTGGAAAACCTGCCCTACAGTGCGCATCAGGCAGATCTCAAACGCGCGTATCAGGCCTTCGCCCGTCAGTTCGGAGCGATCAACCTCACCAACACCACAACGCGGGTGGATGAAAAGACGGGTGAGGAGAAGTCCACACAGCGCCGTCCAAACCTTCAGCCGTTCTATGACGACCCGGATGTGTGGCTGGTCAGCTCGATCGAAGAGTATGACGAGAAGAGCCAGACCGGCCGTCCAGGTCCGATCTTCAGCGAGCGCGTGATTCAGGCGCCGTCCGAGCCCGAGGTTCACGGCGCTCATGATGCGCTGGCGGTCTCTCTGCACGACACAGGCGGCGTGGACGTCGAGCGCATGGCGGAGCTTCTTGGCCGCCCGGGTGAGGAGGTGCTCGCCGAACTCGGATCCTCGGTCTATCTCGATCCGATCCGCAGCACAGGTGGCCGTGAGGTCTGGGTGACGGCCGACGAGGCCCTGTCAGGGGCGGTCCGCACCAAGCTGGCGCAGGCCCGGGAGGCTGCCGAGCGCGACCGACGCTACCTGCGCAATGTCGCAGCCCTTGAAGAGGTCCAGCCCGAAGACCTGCGCCCGTCTGACATTACGGCCCGCCTGGGAGCCCCGTGGATCCCCGTGCCGGATGTCGAGGCTTTCGTCGCAGAGGTCATGGGGGTCTGCACGACCATTCACCACACGATGGAGGTGGCGACCTGGAGCGTGGACAAGAGCGGGTTTTCCGGCAAGGCGGAGGCAACGTCGGTCTGGGGAACACAGCGCCGCCATGCCGGGGATCTGCTGGACGATGCGCTCAATCAGGCCAGCCCGAAAATCTGGGACACCTGGCGCGATGTGAATGGCGAACACCGTGAACTGAATACAAAGGAGACCGAGGCCGCCAAGGAAAAGCTGGCCGCGATCAAGACCGCGTTCGAGACGTGGGTGTGGCAGGACACTGACCGCGCCGAGCGTCTGGTGCGGCTGTATAACGATGCGTTCAACAACCTTGTCCCGCGCACGTTCGACGGCTCCCACCTGAAACTGCCGGGAGCGAGCACGGCCATCAGTCTGCGCGACCATCAGAAGCGGGTGATCTGGCGGATCATCGCCAAGGGCAGCACCTACATGGCCCATGCGGTGGGGTCCGGGAAGACGTTCTCGATGTGCGCGGCCGTGATGGAGCAAAAGCGCCTCGGTCTGATTTCCAAGGGCATGATCGTGGTGCCCGGACACTGCCTTGCGCAGATGGCGCGTGAGTTCATGATGCTCTACCCGAACGCCCAGATCCTCGTGGCGGACGAGACCAACTTCGTGAAGGACAAGCGCCAGCGGTTCCTGGCCCGGGCGGCCACGGGGAAGTGGGACGCCATTGTCATCACGCATGACGCCTTCAAGTTCGTGCCGGTCGAGAGCGCCTTTGAGCAGGAAATGGTCGAGGACCAGATCGCGTCCTACGAAAGCCTTCTGGAGAATGTGAACCGGGACGACCGTCTGTCGCGCAAGCGCATCGAGCGCCTGAAGGAGGGGATGGAAGCCAAGCTGAAGGCCCTGTCCAGCCGCAAGGACGATCTCGTGCATCTTGGCGAGATCGGGGTGGACCAGATCCTCGTGGACGAGGCGCAGCAGTTCCGCAAATTGTCTTTCGGCACGAACCAGTCCGATCTGAAGGGGATCGACCCGAACGGCAGCCAGCGCGCCTGGGATCTGTTCGTGAAAACGCGCTACCTTGCCAAGCGTAATCCCGAACGCGTGCTGGTGATGGCGTCAGGCTCGCCGATTACCAACACACTTGGCGAGATGTTCTCGATCCAGCGGTTCATGGATCTGCCAGCCCTTGTCGAGCGTGGTCTGCACGAGTTCGACGCCTGGGCCGCAAGTTTTGGCGAGACCCGCACGGAACTGGAGCTTCAGCCGAGCGGTCTTTACAAGCCTGTCACGCGGTTCTCCGAGTTTGTGAATGTCGCCGACCTGATGGCGATGTATCGCGACTTTGCCGACGTCGTGCAGCAGGATGACCTGCGACGCTACGTCAAACTGCCAGAGGTGGCGGGCGGCAGACGTGAGATCGTCGTGGCCGATAGTGGGGACGCCTTCCGCGAGTATCAGAAGACGCTCGCGGAGCGGATCAAGACGATTGAAGAGCGCACTGGCAAGCCCCAGAAGGGCGACGACATCCTGCTGTCCGTCATTACCGATGCCCGGCACGCTGCCATCGACCTGCGTTTCGTGCGGAACTGGGCAGAGAATGACAACAGCAACAAGCTGAACGTCATGATCCGCAAGGTCTTCCAGATCTGGCAGGACACGTCGGCCAATCGCTACACCGACCCTGAGACGGGACGGGAGTACGACCTGCCGGGTGCCACGCAGATGATCTTCTCGGATCTGGGCACGGAATCCGCGCTGGAGACACGCGGTTTCTCGGCCTATCGCTGGATCCGCGACGAGCTGATCCGCATGGGCATCCCGCGCGACGAGATCGCCTTCATGCAGCACTACAAGAAGAGCACGGCCAAGCAGGCGCTCTTCCGCGACATGAACTCCGGGCGCAAGCGGATCCTGATCGGGTCTTCCGCGACCATGGGGACTGGGGTGAATGCGCAGCAGCGGCTGATCGCCCTGCATCACCTCGATGTGCCCTGGCTGGTCTCGGACATCATCCAGCGTGAAGGCCGCATCGAGCGGCAGGGCAACCAGAACCCGGTGATCCAGCTTTACGCCTACGCCCTGAAAGGCTCGGTGGACGCGACCAACTGGCAGATGCTGGAGCGCAAGCAGAAGTTCATCTGCCTTGCCATGTCTGGAGACCGGACCATCCGCCGTCTGGAAGACGTGGGCGCAGAAGCCAACCAGTTCGCCATGGCAAAAGCTTTGGCGTCGGGTGACGAACGCCTGATGCAGAAGGCTGGACTGGAGGCCGAGCTGGCCCGTCTGGAGCGGTTGCAGGCCGCCCATCACGACGATCAGTATAACGTCCGTCGTGCCATCGACCGTGCCGAGCGTGACCGTGACACAGCGCAGACCGTGATCCCGCGTCTTCAGAACGACATCGCAAAGCGTGAGCCGACACGCGGTGAAGCGTTCTGTCTGGTTCGCAAGGACCGGGAGATGACTGAACGTGAGAAGGCCGGTCAGTGGCTTCTCTCGCAGGCCCGTCTCGCCGCGAAGGCCGGGGAGAAAGGCAAGTGGACGCTCGGCACGATCGGCGGCTTCGAGATCCTGTGCGAGACCTGGCGCACACGCTTCGACGGGGAAGAGACGTGGGACGCGACCCTCGGTCTTGTGCTGGACGGGCGGATCCTCGGCATGGACTTCGACCGCGAGACAAGCCCGGTCGGGCTGGTCAGCCGCATCGAGAACGCGCTGCTGCGGTTCGAGGCCGAGCTGGCGGACGCGCGCCGTCAGGTGGAAGAAGCCGAGCGCAAGCTCCCCGGCTACCGCGCCCGTGTGGGTCTGGCGTTCCCGGAGGCGGCTTTGTTACAGGAGAAACGCGAGGCCATGGCGGCCCTGGAGGCGGATCTGGCAGCCGATACGCAGCGCCGTGAGGAGGCGGAGAAGGCTGAAGCAGCCGAGGCAAAGGCAGCGCTGGCAGATCAGGCCGTGGCCGTAGAGGCCGCCTGATGCTGCCCTTACTGTGTCCGGAATGGACACAGTAAGGGAGAGGAAAAGCAGCAGGAAGTAGGAGGAAAGGCGGGGCTGTCACGAACCAGCCAGCCGCGCAAGGCTCAGGCCGGGCGCGCTTCGCGCGGCCTTGCGCGGCTGGCTGGCCCGTGACGCGGGAGGGACATCTGAAAAATCATAGAAAGAGCGTCCCATGGCCGAGCTTCGCCGCGTCGATCCGAAAACCCTTGTGCCCAATCCGAACAATCCGCGCTCTTCCATCGGAAGCCTTGAAGAACTGCGCAAACTCGCGCTCAACATCAAGGCGATTGGTATCCTTCATCCCCCGGCCGTCCGGGAACTGGAAGACGGACGCCTGATGATCGTGGCCGGGCACCGTCGGACAGAAGGCGCCATCTATGCGGGTGTTCCTGAAATCGACGTGTATGTCGGGGATCAGAGCGAAGACCTCGATGCACTGGCCGCCGTCAGCGAGAACTTCGTCCGTCTCGACATGACGGAGCCGGAGCAGTGGAACAGCGTCACCCGCCTGCGCGAGCAGCTTGGCTATACAGATCCGCAGGTCTGTGCCGCCTTAATGGTCACGCCGAGCTATCTCAAGCGTCTCAGCCTTCTGGCGAAGCTGCACCCGCCTATTCTGGATGCCATCGCCCTCGGCCGAGGCCCTGATGAGCGGCAGCGCAAGATCATCGCTCAGGCCTCTCTGGACGAGCAGCGTGACGCATGGGCGGAAATGTTTTCCGAAAGCGTGGAAGACGACGAGGATCCGGCCGAGTATCGCGTGAAGGCGAAAGATCCGGAGGATACCGTGGCCTGGGGTGCGCTTGCCCGAAACCTCGAACAGAAGGAATGGTACGCCCGCGACGCCCGGTTTGGCGACGATCTTGCCCGCAAGCACAAGATTGTCTGGATGGAGGATCTGTTTGCCGAAGCCGATACGGACAGCCGCTATACGCTCGATGCCACGGCTTACGCGGCCGCACAGCAGGACTGGCTGGACAATGAGCGGCCCGAAAACTCCATCGTCCTGGTCTCGGACGAGTACGGATACGTCCGCGCGCCCGAAGGTTTCATCACCATGGGAACATGGATGGCGACACAGGAGGGTGAGGTCATGGGGTACGGCCTCAATCCCCGCACCCTGAAGATCGTGGAAGAACGCTGCCGTCCTTACAGCGCAGCAAAGCTGGACCACACGGGCGGATCTTCCACACCCGAGGCCCCAAAGGAACGACCGGACGTTTCCGGGACCGGCCACAAGATGATCGGCGAGATCCGCACCGTCGCCTTGCGCGAGGCCCTCGGCGAGGTGGCCGAGACGGCCGATCCATGGGAGCTGATCGCAGCCCTTCTGCTGGCGCTGGAAGCCGAGAATGTCCGTGTCCATGGAGATGCCAGCGGGAACAACTGGTCAGAGCCAACTGCGCGCACGCTCGCGATGGCTGACCTGTTCCCCGAAGGCAGCCTTGTCCGCGACGAAAAGCTGATCCGACGCCATGCTGTCACCGTCCTGCAAAGCATCCTGAACTGCGATGTGTCGATGCACAGCGGCAGCGGTCTGCCCGCGCAGCTCGTGGGCGTTCTGTTCGGTGCCGACCAGAAGATGCCGAGCATGGCCTTTGAGTCGTTCCTCAAATGCTACAGCAAGCCCGGCATTACCAAGGCCGTGCAGGCAGAAGGGCTTGCGTCGCAGAACACCGGCAAGGAGATGCGTGCGGCCCTCATGAACCATGTCGGGGAGGGCCATTGGCTGCCCGAGGTGGCCTCCTTTGCGCAGGCGCAGGACGTCTGGGCGCAAAAGCAGAAGAAAAAACAGCAGAAGATCCGCGAGCTGGAAAGCGTGGTGGACGACGAGGACCTGGACGAGATGCCTGAGGATGATTTCGTTGGAGCAGCCGATGATGAGGCCGACCTGTCGAACGGCCCTGTCGTGCCAGTGACGGAGCCGGACTCAGAAGAGACCTTCTCTCTCGAAGCGCCCGAGCCCGAGCAGTCGGAGCACAACGAGGCCATGCAGTTCATGCGTGACCATCTCGAAATCGTTGTCGTGGCCTGAAGCAGGGAGAGGGAAAAGAAAAGGAAAGGAGGGGCGCTGCCATCGCGCTCCGTCCGGGTCAAAAGGTGGCTCCTCACCGGCTGCGCCGCCTCCGGTGCCGGCGCACGCGCCGCTTTTGACCCGGCCCTCCCGCGCTGACGCGGAAGAAGACATCACGAAAATCCAAAGGAAAAGGATCAGACGATGTTCGTCCCCTCACTCGCGCCCATTCAGGTCGGCACCCGCGTTTACACCCATCTCTACAGCCGGGGAGCCGGGATCGTCATGGCTGTTTACGGCAAGGAAAGCCCGACCACCGTGCGGTCTCTGTCGCGTGGCGGGGCCATCGTGTCGGGCGGGAGCGCCTCCTACGACATCGTCTTTGCCTGCGGCTCGATCTCCCGTCGTCTGCCCGAGGCCATCCTGCGCGGTGTTCAGTGGCGGATCGAAGCCGACAAGAAACTGGCCAGCGCTGAGGAGATCGCCTTCCTCCGCACCCATGCCGAAGAGGTTGAGGCTGAGAAGGTGGCAGCCGAAGCCCGCGCGAAAGCCGAACATGCCGCCGAGGTCGCAGCACTCCGCGTCAATCCCGACTATGCCGATCTGGAGCAGGGCGACGACAGCAGCGGCACGCTGGCCGCCAAAAATATCCGCCGGATGCTGAAGAAGGCTTTCCCGAAGGTGAAGTTTTCCGTCCGCAAGAGCCACTACGGCAGTGTGATCGTGCGGACGGAGGAGGATCTGGACGAGACGGCGACCGAAACTCTCCAGGCCATCACCTCGCGGTTCAAGTCCGGTTACTACGACTGGCAGTCTGACTGCCACCTGACCAGTAACAGCCCCTGGCAGGATGTGTTCGGCAGCTCCGAATTTGTGAGCGACTGAGCCTCTCTTTTTTCGTCCGCCCTTCAAGGCCGCCCGCTCCGGGGCGGCCTTTTCCATTTCTGGAGCCCGACATGTCTGTTTTTATTGTGACGCTCAGCGAGCGCCAGCTTCTCTCTGATCGCGTCACCTTTCAGGTTGAGGCCGAGACGGCCGAGGCAGCCGGTCAGATTGTACTGGACGCGACGGCCGACGAGCCGAACATGAGCGGCCTTCGCCCTGTTCGCCTGCCAGACGGTCAGAACGCCGTTCTCGAACCCGAAAACGTGGACGGCAATGAGGTCTCGGTGTCCGTCCGCCTGGTTGATCAGCCGGATGCGGTGGCCACGCAGATCGGTGCGTGCTGGCATCTGGATCTCTCCGCACCTGAAGCGCGCCGCCTTCTTCCTGTCCTGACCGGTGCGGTTGTGGACGAGGACGATCCCGTGACGCGTGCGCTCTGTGCCCGCCTGGCGCGGCAGGTCGCCAATCTCGCGCAGTAGGAGACGGGAAAAGAAAAAGGGGGAAGGGAAAAAAGAGAGGGCAGGCACCACACCGGAGCCTGTCTGGCAAAGGGTGGGTCGGCCGTGTCCTCGCTGCGCTGCGGGTCGTCCGATCCCGCTGCGTTGCAGCGCCGCTGCCAGCCAGTCTCCGCTGCGGTCGCCGGAAGAGGTCATGAAAGAAAACAGGAGAATGACATGGCCGACTTTTCCGATCTGCGTCCCCGCAACCGCACGGAATGGCTCGAACTCGCAGGGTTCGTAGCGGGCGTCGCGCTGTTCGCTGCCTTCATCGTTCTGGTGGTGGTGCTTCCCGCCTTTCTCTGACCGATCCGAGATCAGCCGCCCTCACGGGCGGCCCTGTCCTGTGTGGAGATCACCATGCCGACATACACTCTGGCTGCCATCCCTGCGGCCTCTCACGGGAGCCTCATCTCCTGTTCGTCCCCTGACCGCTACAGACAGACACGGATTGAAGCGGCTGACCTTGCGGAAATCCGGGCGGCAGTAGCCGCATACGGTGCACGCCTGCGCGGCGACTATCCGGAAGCCTCCTTTCTGGTGTCTGTGACACCCGAGCGTGGGAGCGATCATCCCGAGGGCTTCTGCGACGCCCGCTGGAAAGGCTCCCTCGGGACCGAGCAGTGGATCAGGACGATCCCTGAGGAGACGCCCTTCAAAGCCTATCTCGCCGAGGTCGAGGCGATGCTTGACCGCGAGGTGCGGTCATGAACGGCCCCGAGCCAGCGTCCATCGCGTGTCCGTCGCTGCGACGGCCTCCGATCCAGCCTCAGGGCCTCACCGCGACGCAGTTCAGCGACGCGGTCGAGAAGGCGAAAATCGGGAACGCGCTGCTGTCCTTCATCGCACGCGGATTTCCGCAGAGTGCGTGGAACCGCACGCTTTACAACCGCCTGAGCCAGATGTTCGGGCATATCGCCCATTACGACATCCACGGCTTCTGGGGGGCGCAGTTCTCCACGACACAGGCGCGTCTGGGCTTCCTGCGCGGCATCGTCCTGTACGGCTGTTATGGCGATCCGGCCTGGACCTGGTCGGACGTCGAACGCGACATCCGCAACCGCATCATCGGCAGTGGGCTGATCGACGCTTACACGCGCGCCCTTGCCGCCGAGCAGGAGGCACGCGACCGGGCCGATCTGGCCCGCCTGGCGCAACGCTTCCGGATCGCCCTGCCATCCGAACACCAGCCTCTCCCTGCCGCGCCCGTGCAGGCCGAGCTTTTCTGACACGGGCCAGAGAAAAGGACAGAGCAATGGCTCAGACCCTCAGCCTTGCCATCGTCATTGGCAACCTTGGCGCGGATCCCGAGATCCGCACGGGGCAGGACGGACACCGTGTGGCCTTCTTCCGTCTGGCGACGGACAGCCACCGCACCGACACACACACCGGCCGCCGCGTCCCCCAGACTGTGTGGCACAGGATCGTCTGCCACAACGACTTTCTGACGGATCTTCTGGAGCGACGCGCCCGCAAGGGTCAACTCGTGTTCGTGCGCGGCGCTTACGAAGTCCGCCCGGGTACCGATCAGGGGCCGCCTGAACCCGAGATCGTCGTGAGCGCCCAAGACGGGGACGTGAGGATCCTCACCGACACAGGCCGCTGACGCCCTCTTTCTTCGAAACATGCACGTAAACCGGCCCTGGAGCCGGTCTTTATATACCCGCTTCCTGAAGGAGGCGGGTTTCAGGAGGCTTTATGTTCTACTCGACACCCGCTCCCCTCACAGTCCCCCGCAGTCAGGCGCGCGCCCTGAGTGTGCGCCTCATGGCAGAGGCCGTGTTCCTGGAAGACACGGATCAGTCCCTCATGCTGCCATCGCGCCTGACGGCCGGTTTCCGCCGCAAGGCCGCGACGCTGCGCCGCCGCTCGCAGGAGAAGCTCCTGGACAGCCTCGATCGTCCGGAAGGTGTGGCATGAGGACGGCGACGGTGGACCGCCGCGCGTATTCACGCCGTTTCTGGGAAGGAAAAACGCGGTTCTCACAGGCCGTGAGACGCACACTGGCGGAGCTGGAGCGACAGAAAGGGCAGACGAAGAAGGACGAAGACGGGATGGCCGACACAGGGCCTTCGAAAAAAAGCTGAGGCCGGGGGGCATCAGTCGCAGATGGCACGGGCAGACTGGTGACACTTCTTGAAGGATCCGTTCATGCCGTATCATCAGACGTTGCCGCTTCAACCACCCCTTGCGGGGTGGCACGGAGCTGTGTTCCGACCTCGCCGTCATGCGATCAGTGTGACAGTCACGGTCCGAGGGTCTCAAGACAACCCTTCGGGCTCCAGACCGCGTCTTTCGTCAAAAGAGGGCCGCGTTCATCGCAGGACGGTGTCCCGCGCTGCCCGCAACCCGCTCTTGCCGATCCGCAGTCTTCCGGTCCTGACACCCTCGGCCCGCAACTGTCGTGTTCCTGGCAGGACGGGACGAGAAAAACGTCTCCACACACCTCCTTTCAGCGGCAACACCGGGGGCTGCGCTGCCCCCGAAACCCCCGCAGGACGAACAAGAAAAACCGGTTTTTGTCGCTCTGGACGCAAGAACTATTTCACCAAAGCAAGTAAATATATTCCGCGATATTATGTTGTATTCATTGGATATTATGGCGGGAATTTACTATACTTATCACAGATCGAAAGTAACGGACGTTCGGGAGGATATTCCGCCATGGCTTACCAGAACTCGCCCCAGCAGATGAACGACGAACTCCAGAAGTTTCGTGACGAGATCAGTTGCATCGTGGTTCTGGAGAAGGCCGGTTACAGGTTCGACCGCTCCGAAAGCTCGGCCCGTCACATGCGCTTTCGTCGGCAGAAGGGCGAGAGCATCATCGTGACGCACGGTGGCAAGGGCTGGTGGGATCCGCACAATTCCTCTTCGATCGTCAAAGGCTCGGTCATCGACCTGGTCCGGTTCCTCAATCCGGGCATGTCCCTTGGCAATGCGCGCGTGGAACTCCGTGGAATGCTGGGCCTTGCGCCGAGCGGGGCCGAGTACGTGGCGGAACCGAAGGAGCGCAAGCCCGCGCGTGATCCGAAATATATGTGGAAGAACCGTCAGGCTCCCCGTCCCGGGTCGGCCGCCTGGATCTATCTGACCCGCGACCGGGCGTTGCCGGAGAGCATCGTGCGTCTGGCCATCGAGCAGGGTCTCCTGCGTGAAGGTATGAAGGGAACGGCCTGGTTCGCCCATAGCAACAATGCCGGTGAGCTGACCGGCATGGAAATGCGCGGTCCGGACTATCGCGGCTTCTCCTCGGGCGGCGGTGGCAAGCTGCTCTTTCGGATGAGGACTGGCGAAAAAGGGGAAACGCCCGTTCGTCTGGTCATCGGTGAGTCTGCCATCGACGTGCTGTCCTATGCCGCCATGGACCCGTTCAATTTTGAACCCAGCCTGTATGTCTCATCAGGTGGCGGCATGAGCCCCGAGGCCCTGGAGGAGTTTCGTGCGCTTCTTGGCACCCTTGAGGCAGGCGGCCGCGTCATGATTGCCGTGGACTGCGATGCTCAGGGCGACCGTTACGAAGAGATCTATGCGCCCATGATCCGTGAGGCCGGGCTGAAACCCCTGCGGTACTCACCCAGTGCCCGAGACAAGGACTGGAACGCCGTCCTGCAGCGCCGCGCCCGTCAGGACGTGGCCGCATGAAACAGAGTAAATCCCGTCTGAGCTGGCAGGCCATCACCCTGATCCTGTGGCGGCAGGACGCAGAGGCCATGAACGTCTGGAAGCGTGCCGGGGTGGGATCTTCTGCCCCTGAAGTCTTCTGTGAGGCGCAGACGCCCGAGGGTCTGGTGCAGGGGGTCGTGATCGGCGGTGATCGCCTGAATGACGCCTGGGACCGCGACGGCGAGCTGATCGTCTTCACCCGCAAATCCACGATCGTCCGTCTGAACGGACCTGAACTCTCAACGCTCACTTTGTCAGCCTGCCCCAAGGCTTTTGAGGACGTCATGATGTATAACGACACCCGATCCACGGCTCGCCAGCATATCGACCGGATGGTCCTCAAGAGCGGCCTGACCTTCAACATGCTGGGCCATGAAAAGGCCTCTGCGATCTGGATGGATCATGCGCGCCGCCTCGGTTGCACGGATCCTGAAGCGCCGGAGATGCCGGTCCCGCATCAGCTCGTGTGGCTGGGCAGCGGCCTGAACCGCGCACTGGCCCTGGTGATTGCCGGACGGTGGGACGGCCCTCATGAGGGCTTCAACCTCTATCATCCGCTGACCCTCTTTACTGACAGCAGCAATGTCGTGGCCGTTGAGGATCCGGTGGCGTCTGAAGTTTATCCGGTTGAGCAGGTGCCCGCATGAGCGCTTATCCCCAATCCCTCGCACCCGTACTGGATCCGCTGACCCCAGTGCAGCGTGAGGCCGCCATGGCGCTTGGCCGCGTGCTGGTGCTGGCCGGGGCCGGAACGGGAAAAACGAAGACGCTCACGGCCGGTGTGGCGTGCCGGATCCAGATGTATGGGATGCGCCCGTCACAGATCCTGTGCGTGACCTTTACCAACAAGGCTGCTCAGGAGATGCGCGAGCGCATCACGACCGTCTTAGGTGAGGGACAGGCTCCGTTCTGGCTTGGCACTTTTCACGGCCTCGGCGCGCGGCAGCTCCGGGCGGAGCCTGAGGTTGCCCAGCTACACCCCGGCTTCGATATCCGCGATGCGGACGATGCGACGGCGCTGATCCGTCGTCTCATGAAGGCCATGGACCCCGACACTGTGCCCGAACCGGACACAGGCAAGAAGTGTGACGTCCGGCAGGTCAAAAAGATGGGCGAGCGGATCGGGCATATGAAGGAGAACCTCGTCACACCTGAGGCCGCGCCGGCCTGGGTGCGCGGGCTGATCGAGCGCCGCCGTGCGGCGCGTCAGATGGTCGATGTCGAAGGTTGGGAGTTTGCGGTCCGGCTCTACCAGATCTATCAGGCGACCCTGCGCGAGCAGAATGCCGCTGACTTTTCGGACCTGCTGATGTGGCCAACGCTTGCGCTGATGAATGACCGATCCTATCGTGACAGGTGGTCGCAGCGCTTCACATCCGTGATGGCCGATGAGTTTCAGGACGTGAACCGTGCGCAGATGCTGTGGCTCACCTATATGTCTGAATACTCACGAGAACTCTTTGCCGTGGGCGATGATTCGCAATCAATATATTCCTGGCGTGGGGCCAAAATTGGCTTCATCCGGAACTTCGTTCGGGAGTTTGACGGGGCCAGACTTTTCAAGCTCGAAGAGAACTTCCGCTCGACGCATCATATCCTCCAGGCTGCCAACGCCATCATCGCGCGAGACCCGGGCCGGATCCCGAAGACGCTGTTTACCCAGAAGGGCGACGGTCAGAAGATTGAGGTGCTCTCCTACGATTATGCGTCAGATGAGGCCGACGCGATTGCAGCCGAGATGGGACGTCGTGCGGCAGAAGGTGTCGCCTGGCATGACATGGCGATGATCTACCGGATCAACCGTCTGTCCCGTTCTCTGGAAGAAGCGCTGCTCAAGGCGCGTATCCCCTACGAGATCATCGGCGATGTCGGCTTCTATCATCGCGCCGTGGTGAAGGACGCGCTCGCTTTCCTGATGCTGGCGGCCTGTCCGGACAGGCGCCAGTCCGATGAGGCGTTCCGGCGCGTGGCCAATGTGCCCAGGCGAGGCCTTGGCGCCAAGGCGCTTGGCCAGATCGAACAGGAAGCGCAGGATCGCGGCCTCAGCCTGTGTGCGGCCGTCACCACGGCAACGCTTCCCGCCAAGGTGCGTGACAGCCTGCTTGCCTTCCGAGAGACGGTCTCCCGGATCGGGCAGATCCCGGACATGCGGCTTTGCGATCGCCTCGATACGCTCCTGAAAGAGACGGGCTACTACACGATGTGGAGGGAGGCCGCGTCCGAAGAGGGGGAGACGGCCTTGCAGAACCTGTCCGAGCTGGTCGGGCTGGCCGAGGGCTTTACCCGGCTTCAGGATCTTCTGGAGCACGCAGCCCTGGCCACGGCCTCACCGAATGAGCGCGGACGCGACCGGGTGCAGCTCATGACCATGCATCGGGCCAAAGGTCTGGAGTTTCCCCACGTCTTCCTGCCAGCCTGGGAGGAGACAGTCTTTCCGGGGATGGGCGAGCGCAATTATGAGGAAGAGCGCCGTCTGGCCTATGTGTCGCTGACCCGGGCCATGCAGCAGGCTACGATCAGCAGTGTCGGCTATCGTCAGGGTGTTTCAGCGAGGCCGTCAGGATTCATTGAGGAAATCCCAGCCGAGCATCGCGTGACGGGCTGGCTGCGCCAGCAGGGGCAATCGAAGAGAAGAGAGACAGGGGGCCGGTTCCGCCACACGGCCGCCGCTCTTGATGCCATGGGGTTTTAAGGGATGTCCGATCATCACAGTCCTGACGACAGGCCTTACATCTCTCAGCGGCCCAGGACGAAGTCTGGCTGGCTTTATGACTGCGAGATTTGTGGAAAGGGCGCGGCTTTCGGGTTCACCGGGCCGAAAGGCGATACGCACTACTGCTCCGAACACCGTCATCTGGGACGAGGCGTGGCTCCGGCCCCCATGCCGCGAACCACGCGGCCGCAGTGACCTGTCAGGTTATCTTTCGTATAGGGTGCGATCCTGCACAGTCGAAATTTGAAAAGGGAATTTGCAATGACCTCAAATAGTGAGACAGATTTTCGGCGTCTGACAGCCAATATTGTGGAAAGCTATGTGAGTGCCCATGAACTTCCCGCAGAGCAGATTTCTGATTTGATCCGCAGTGTTCATACAGCTCTTGCGTCGGCCGGCCAGCCGCCGGAGCCAGAACCAGTTGAGCTGGTCCCGGCCGTCCATCCGAAGCGGTCCGTGTTCGAGGACTACATCATCTGTCTCGAAGACGGAAAGAAGCTGAAGATGCTCAAGCGCCATCTCAAGAGCGTCTATAATCTCACCCCGGATGAGTACCGCTCAAAATGGGGACTGCCGTCCAACTATCCCATGACGGCGCCAGGATATTCACGGCATCGGACCGAGCTGGCTCATCAGATCGGTCTTGGGACCGCGAAGGGTGGTCGGAGCCAGCCTGCACCTGAGCCCGAAGAGACCGAGCCTGAGGTGCCCGTGCGGAAAATCCCGGAGAAGCGTCGCGGACGCCCTGCAAAGGGCTGAGTCTCTTTTAGGAAGTCGCAGAAGCGGTCTTTACCTTTGCGGGGTAAAGGGATCTTTTCAGATCCAATGAACCGCAAGGACAGACCGTGACCCGCCTTTTTTCTTCTCTCGCCCTGGCAGCCGGCCTCACGGCCGCTGCCCTTTCGCCAGCCATGGCCCTCGATCCCGCGCTTGGGAGTATGGGGTTTGCGCCTCCGACACCGACATCCAAAGGCCACGCGGCCTCCGTGTCCACGTCTTTTGCCGCCATTCCCGAAAGTCTTCAGACACTGCTCGATGCCGGCTACGTTCTTCGCACGTCGGCTGGCGAAGAAGGTAATATCCTGACCCTTGAGAAATTTGTGGATCGGACCTCCCCGTCAAAATGGGTGCGGTGCGAGCTGATCGGCGATCACAACGGCAATACGCGTCTGACCTTCAGTCAGCATGTGTCCTCTTTGTGCTGGAAGCTGAACTGATGAGCGATGTGATGCCGGTTTCAAAGGCAGGACCGTTCCGTCCGCAGACCCAGCAGATTGTGGATGCGCTGAACACGGCCTTTCCTGGCCTGTATGCGGGTGTCTGCAAGGCCTCCGATCTGCCGTCAGATGCCGATGAGGCTGAGGATGACGACGATCTAGAGGATGACGGCCTGCTCAGCGATTTCGTCTTTTTGTCGGATGGATGGGCTGTGCGGGTCGATTACGATCCCGAAGATCCGGATCTCTGCCTGGGCCTGTCTGCTGGCAGCACGGAGGCACCGGCTGAAGGTCTGGAAGTCGATCTTGATGACGGCGAGGAAATTCCGGATGGCGTCCTGAAAGACGTCACGGACTTTATTGACGAGCAACGCCAGGCGTCGGCAAAACACTGACCTGTCCCGATAAGGGAGGCCCCTCTGGCGCTTTCCTTATCCATCTCAGCAAGGAAGGACTGGCCGCGTGACTGGTGAACCGATCTATCCCGCCCCCTGCACATATGAGAGCCTGACCGAGCGGCAGAAAGAGGCTGTTGGTCAGTTCATGTCAGAGCGTTTGAAGCAGAAAACCCGAGGGATTCTCCCGGGAACGCTGCATACGGTGGTCGAAAAAGGGCGGATTCATGCGTTCGTCTCCTGGGACGAGCATCATGTTTATGAAGTCAGCCCGATCACCAGCCTTCGCCTGGTGCTCGATCCTGATGGGCGCCCTCTGGGCTGCCCGAAAGACGGGCTTCTCTATCTCTCCGACGTTAGCGGGGAGGTGGTGGTCAGGATCCTTCCGACAACCCGGTATACAGCGGCCGCCATCGGTATTGCCGTGGAATAAGGCGTTGCGCGCTTAATTCTTTGTGTGATGGGCGACGCGCACGATCCTCTGCCACAAGCCCATCATCAGTCCTGACGCCTCTCCGCAGTTGTGTCGCAGTTCGTCGGCGAGGGCGTCCGGGGTTCTGACACTGGCCTGAAGGGCCGGGCTGACGCTAGCGCGTCCTGTCAGGACCACGCGATTCAGGATCTCCACATCCAGACAGGCCTGTGACGTCACAGCGCGGACGGCTGCGCAATGCCCCGCATTCTGGCGAAGAGGGCTGTAGATCAGCCGGCCCTCTTCTTCTTTTCCGATACGCTGACGCCAGTATTCGTCATTCGGATGCCCACTCAGGTGGCCCGCATAGTGTTTGGTCTCGATGACCATGAGGGCACGGGGCAAAAGGACGAGATGGTCAATCTGGGTTGTGCCATCACCAGAGGCCTTGGGAAGACGAACGTCATGGAGGCTTGGCCGTCCCAGATCGTTCAGGAGGGTGCGGATCCTGTCTTCGCCTTTCGCGCCTTTGAGTTCGGCCTGAAGGCTCTTCCAGGCTGCGTGCGCGCTGTCGCTCCGCTCGATGCGAGAGGGGCCGCCACGCGGCCGAAGTCTCAGGCGCACCATACGAAGGCGCGCCTCCAGGCGAAAGTATGGGGCTTGGTAAAGCGCATGGCATGTCTCTGGTCTGGCAAACGATATCCTGACTCTAGCGACGTGCTTTGCGACTTTGCGGTCTCTCTATTTGGCACCGCATCGCGAGAACATCTGTCACACTCTGCCGATGCCAACGCCTAATTAGAGGGGGAAAGCAGACGGGCAGCTATCGGGTAAAATTTCGTTGCAATCGGACGTCTCCACCAATCTCGGAGCAATTCAGACCGTATTCAGCTGCCTTCGTTCCTACCCAAGATTTGTCATATAGAGGGGTCACTAGCTACGCGCAGGCTGCGAATTTTCCTTACAGCCCCCAGTGACAAACTTCCCCTCGCTGTTGAATAAGAAAGAGTATTTGTTTGAGCTAAGTAATTCTAGGGCTTCTTCGCGCGTATGATGCATTGTTGTTTGACAATAATTCTCTAAAATGTGGCGCTTGATGTGACCTATTAAGTTATTGTTTTTAGGAAAAAACTCGGCCTCATCTTCTGGATGGAAAGCTATAATTTCAAGATTATCACCATCCGTGTTCGACATGCTGGTACCGAAGCTGGGAGAAGTTTTAAGGTGAATATTTGCCGCCGCCAGTTCTGCGGCCAGCTCGCGAGCTTGCGCCGAATTCATCACGCCCGTTATTTTTGACAAAACGGGCTCAATAGCCTCCAAGCAAATACCAGAATCGTCAAAAACAGTGTATATAGCAATATTCTTGACTCGAATGAACAAGGTGTAAGCATTGGTTATAGTAGCAACATCAAAAAAATTATCTTCGAAACTATTCCCAACTTCTAAGAATAAAATTGATCCATGGACATACTTTCCAATTTTTGCGCCCGTATAATGAGCGCGTATAAGACAATGCATGTGATGAAATGTTGACCAATCATAGCGATCTGATATGTAAGATCGTCCAAGACGGATATCAGGATTTTCTAAAAGAGTTTTATCTTTAAGGTGTAATTTAACAAAGAGAAGCGCCATCCACAAAAACAGGCGCTCGGTCCCCTCGCGTTCGACCAATGCGCGCACACCTGAAAATCCCTGCCCTAATGCTTTGCTGATTGGTTTTTCAAAATGCTCCGCAAGGAGCGTGTTACATTCAGTGCAACATGGAATGGTATATCTTCCATATTGATGCAGCCTACCGTTTGGAAGTTGAATATCTCCTGAGTGAATATTGACCAGTCTCAACAGCCAATTTGGTATTATATGCTCTTTATTGAATGAGACTCCTTCAGGATGTCGTCCGCATATAAAACAATTATTGCCCTCACATATCTCAGAAACGAATTTCTCTATGCTACAAAATAGCAGGCGACCGCTTTTATCGTAGATCGAATTGTCGATTGTAATTGGCATAATGAGATTATGCCGAAGAGATCTCATTATCTCAACCAAGTGAGGTCCAGTAATGTTTTCCCTACTCGTCTAGTATGCTTTTTGCCGTCGCAAGCTGACCCGCTCCGAAACTGACGGCAGCCAGCGTTCGTGCGTCGAAAGTTCAAGTCTGTTTTCTGAAAACGTATATTGACGCAGTAGCGTCCGACATGAGGAGCATTTCCTGCTATTCACATGGTGAAGTATAGAATACAGGGAAAGAATAATGACCGCTGCTATACACTTTACAACTCCTCTGGAGGGAGGCCAATCACAAACGTTACAAGGCGAGTCAGGGCAATATGCTGACTACCTGGATGACGCATTTGAAACTGAGGCTTAAAACGTGGCCGCTCGTGATAACTTTTCAGCATCCGTTCGGAACGCTCTCGCGTTGAGGGCAGCTTACAAATGTTCGATCTGCAATCAGGCAACGGTGGGGCCGAGTGACGAGGCGCCAGCCGCGATCTCCAATATAGGAACTGCGGCACACATCTGCGCCGCAGCACCAGGCGGTCCGCGCTATGATTCCAAAATGACCCCGGGTGAGCGCGCCAGCATCGACAACGGCATATGGCTCTGCGCTAACCACGGACGCCTCGTGGATACCGACGTCTTTACATACACGGTAGAGGTTTTGCAGCGGTACAAGGCGGACCACTATTCTCGGTGTAAGCAGGCTCTAACCGGCGCTGCTGGAGAGCAGAACATCAAACACTTAATTGCATTCGGGCCGGAAATCGTGGCGGTGGGGGAAATAAACTACGCTCAAGACGACCAATGGCACTTTGAGATCGAGCATTTCGTAACCGGCGATTTTTCCGACCTGGTCCGTTTGGCCGGCAATCTGAGATCGATACCGGAGTATGATCGATATGTGCTGGTAAACAGTCTGGGGGAAGGCCGCTCGATAGGGAGTCTTTCGGTGCGACGAGAAAGAACCCTAGTACTCGTTGAGTGCCAGGTGGCACCAAACGCCCCCCGCACTCCCGCCGCAAGTCTTCCAAGTGACTTCGCTCTTTCAGCCAATAACGACCTCATGCTCGATGGTGGAGACATCGCCGTAGTGAGTGGCATAGCGGCCCTCCCACAAAAGCTTATGATGTGCTTGTCGATGCGCCGCGGCGAGAGCCCTTTCTTTCAAGACTTTGGCTCTCGTCTGTCCGAATACTGGGTAAACTACATGGGCTCTCCTTGGTTAGAGGAGCTGCTCAAGCTTGATATCGTGAGGTTGGCTTCGATCCCTTATTCTAGTCCTATCTCGAATGAATCCTATACGCCACTCATGTGCGTCGAACGTGTGTTTCGGGTCGCGATATTGGGAGATCTCGTCGAACGTCGAATACTGGTACATCTCGAGCTTGAAATAGCTGGAGTAGGACCTTGGTCGCATAACTTAGCCGTGCATATAGGCTGATTAAGGCTTAGGGCACGAATTATTAGCGAACGACGATATACAGTGTCGGCCTTGCGAAACCTGCCTCACTGCAGTCGCCTCAATTACAAATGTCTGCTTTGTGGAAAGTGAGCTGTCATCCCCGTATGTGTCGGATGTAGGCGTAACCAGCCGTCAATCGTGCACTCCTCGGACGCGTACTTTGTAAATAAGAAAAGAAAAAACAGGGAAGACGCGCCACAGGCCGTCTGGCCGCCACAATGGTTCGGCCGCACGCGGCCCGCGCCCTGGAGGGCGCGCCATTGTCCCGTCCAGCCGTCTGCGCCTCGCGGGGAAGCATCTGAAAAGAGAAAAGGATGTTTTCCGTGGCTACTGCCGTCACAACAGTCTTCACGCTCACCGGCCCCCAGGACCGTCTGCGCCAGATCGCCGAAGAGCGCGCCTACCGGACCTGCGCACCGGACCAGATGGCGTGGGAGAACGACACCACGCTGGTGATGACCCTCGAAAACGGCATCGGCACGTCCTTCCTCCGTCACGGAGATGGGCTTTCTGACGAGTACCCCGATGTCAGTATCCGGGGGATGGAATATTTCGACTGCTTCGATGATCCGGGCTTTGCCAAATGGCAGGGCGGTCAGCTTGTCTATGAGGCTGATCTCATCACCGTCTTCGGAATCCTGTTTCCGACGGACGCCTCAAAAGACTGGCCGGGCTGTAGCGCCAGCTTCTGGCACAGGTCTCCGCCTCTCACGGCAGCCATAGCCGAGAACTGTCCGGACTTTGACCTGATGCCGCTGCGGCAACTGGCAGGGCCAGCGCCCGGATGGGTTCAGACCTCGGATGGCTTCGCCACTCTTTTCCTCCGGCTGCCCTCAGCTTCAGATGCACGGGACGGCGCTGCCGTCATCTTCTATCACGGGCTGGGGAGAGCCACTTTATTGAAAAATGTCGATCGTTTCGGAGGCTTCGCGCGCTACCGCCGCGTGTCCTACGGCCGCATTACAGGCCAGTATCAAGAATTGCGCCCGGTTCTCCGGGACGGCTGGAAGGCTGACGAGAAGAAAAGGCGCAAGGCCCGTCAAGAACGCAAGGTTCTGAGAAGGAAGACGAGGAAGGCGGGCCGGGAAGGGAAGAATAGTCTTTTCCATCTCTTCGACACGGACCCGTGGGTGATTTGAAGGGCAGAAGAAAAGAAGATCGGGGCGGCCCTGAAGGGTTCGTTTACTCTATCTCACTAGGCTCCTGCGTCGCCAAGTTCGACCGAGCCACAGTGTCCAGCCGCCCTCAACCGGGCGTCTGGCCCCTGCGTCTCGGCCCTTCCGGGTAACGGTTCACCCGCGTTCTTTTCCGATGACGGACGGTCCTGGTCTGGGGATCTGTTCGTGAGACGGCTCCTCAACCTCCCCGGCCAGTCCTGCGGACCGGCCGGGGAGGCACGTTCCACGACGGCGGCCTCGCATCCAGCGTTCAGTCTGACAGTCGCCGTGCCAGTCCGTAAAGCCACTGCGCGACCCTCGGCGGCAGGTGTCAGGCCCGCGTCTGCTGCAGGGCCGCACGCGACCCCGCATCAGCCGCAGACCCGCCCCCCTTGCTCAGGACGCTCCGGGCTTGACGGCTTGTCCCGTCGCCCGTCTTGGCCAGTGGCAGGATGGGCTCAGGAAAACGCCACCGTCATTCCACTCTCGTCGCCGTCAGTGTGCTCGCCGCACGGGCAGGATGGGTCTAGGAAAACATCAAATACCCTTTCAGTAATCAACAAATAAAACGCCTTTACATTCAGTTTTATTTCTTCGGAAATGGCGGTTTCCTGCCGTTTCTCGTTGACTGATACCAAGTAAAAACCTATTATCTATTCATGGACAGAGGCAATAACGCCGAACAAGTCCAGTCGATACGTTCCCTAAGTCTTGGAGGCTCTCATGGCTGGTTCCGTTAACAAAGTCATTCTCGTTGGCAACCTTGGTAAAGACCCGGAAGTCCGTCATACGCAGTCCGGGTCCAAGGTCGTGAGCTTTACGCTCGCCACGTCTGACACATGGAATGACCGCCAGAGCGGCGAACGCCGTGAGCGCACCGAATGGCACCGGGTCGTCATCTTCAATGACCGTCTGGGTGATGTGGCCGAGCGCTTTCTCCGCAAAGGCCGCAAGGTCTATCTCGAAGGCGAACTTCGCACCCGGAAATGGACCGATCAGGGCGGTCAGGAGCACTACACCACAGAGGTTGTTATTGACCGTTTCCGGGGTGAGCTGGTGCTGATCGACAGCAACCGGGGCAATGGCGATGAAGGCGAGGGCGGCTTTGCTGGTGGAAGCAATGGCGGCCGGTCCGGGGGATCGTCTGGCAACGGAAACCGCAATGGCGGCTGGGACGCACCGGGCGGGAACGACCTCGATGACGAAATCCCATTTTGAGTGCCGGGAAAAAGGAGCCTAGCGCCAGATGAACAAAGACCGCCTCATGGCGCTGCTGCCCCCGCCGCAGCGCTCCAAACACAAGGAAGACCGCTACAAGGCGATTGCCAGCGTCCTTCAGACATTCGCCCTCAGCGCGTGGGGGCTCGGCATCGTGACCCCGCTCATCTCAGGGACAGGACCGTTGACCCCCATGCGTGCCGTCACCTGCTTTTTTCTGGGAGCCGCGCTTGAGGCAATTTCTTTGACTTTTCTGGCGTATATCCCCTATCCTGAGGACAAGACGGAGGCGAAAACCAATGGATAACGTAACCCAGAGTATCCTGTTTATTCTTCTTCCTGCCGCTGCTTTCACCATCGGTCTGGGGCTTGCGATCGGACCCATTGCCACCCGGCTGGCAAAGCTGCGAACGTCCCATCAGTGACACCGACAGGCGGCCTCCGGGCCGCTTTTTTTTGTCCGCTCGCCCGGTTCAGTCAGGCGGGCGCGCCTCCTCGGCGCGAAGTGTCTTGCCCCCAATGCTCGCCCCCCACAGGGGGGCTGCGCCAGGACAGAGAAAAAGACTAGACTGGCCCCATGTCACGACAAACAGTCATCCGCGTCGGTGCGCTGAGTATCCAGCTCGCCATTCTTCTTCTGATCTGGCAGGGCTTTCTGCATCCCATCAGAGGAGGTCTGCTCGTGCTTGCCGTCGGGTTTGCCGCGTTCTTCCTCACGCGGGACTCTTCAGGCAGAAATCAGGGCCGTCAGTAGAAAAAGCAAAAGAAGGATCGGGGCGGCCCTGACGGGTTCGTTCACCCTATTCCGCTAGGCTCCTGCGTCGCCAAGCTCCACCGAGCCACAGGGTCCAGCCGCCCTTGATCGGGCGTCTGGCCCCTGCGTCTCGGCCCTTCCGGGTAACGGTTCACCCGCATTCTTTTCCGATGACGGACGGTCCTGGTGTGGGTGATCGGTTCGTGAGACGGCTCCTCAACCTCCCCGGCCAGTCCTGCGGACCGTCCGGGGAGGCACGTTCCACGACGGCGGCCTCGCATCCAGCGTTCAGTCTGACAGTCGCCGTGCCAGTCCGTAAAGCCACTGCGCGACCCTCGGCGGCAGGTGTCAGGCCCGCGTCTGCTGCAGGGCCGCACGCGACCCCGCATCAGCCGCAAACCTGCCCCCCTTGCTCAGGACGCTCCGGGCTTGACGGCCTGTCCCGTCGCCCGTCTTGGCCGGTGGCAGGATGGGCTCAGGAAAACGCCACCGTCGTTCCACTCTCGTCGCCGTCAATGTGCTCGCCGCACGGGCAGGATGGGTCTAGGAAAACAACAGGTATTCATAAAGTAACCAAGTAATCTTTTTACTTGTCATGCGAAAATAAAGCGCGTTTTATGGCGGTTTTCTGCGCTTTTTCGCTTGTCATGAAAGGCCAGAAAGGCTATCTTTTACTTGTCGAGAGGGATTGGCCCTCAAGACAAAGCGCCCCGGTTAGTGCTGGAACACCAAGCCGGGACTTCGCTAGACTAGAAAAGGTGAGTTTCATGTCCGACGCAGCAACCACAATCGCACCGAAGGCCCAGAACCGCAAGGCTGCAAACAAGGCCAGCCCCGCCGCCGTCCGCCGTTTCAACGAAGCCCGCGAGCGCACCAAGGCCATTGCCGCTCCCACGCTGGCAGACGTCATGCGCCTCGCCCCCAACGATGACAAGATCGCCGCTATCGTTCAGCATTTCGGTTTCGAGGCTGGCGACTATGACGAGCTGATGGGGGCCGGTCTCAGCATGATCCGCGACCAGTACACGCTTCTTGAGGATGTGCTTGTCGTCACCGACTTCCGGGGCGAGCGCAATTTCAAGGCCATGGAAATGCACCTTGGCCGCATCGTGGACGGCCTGATCCGCTCTGCCTATGGTGCCGCCAACTTCTATGAGAACAAGCGCCAGATTGCCCGCGACGAGCAGAACTCTTTCAGCAACGAAAGCCGCGACGAAGACCGCCAAGGCATCGACGGCGGGGAAAACCGCGTAGATCGGGCCGTCCGTTTCGCTGCACAGCAGGCCCCTAAGGCTTACGCGCTCGCCGTCATGGCTCAGGGCGCATGTGACGCCTACCGCGAACTGATCGGGGAAGACTGGAAGCCTTACGTCAAGGACAACGCCCGCAGCCTCACCGAGAACGTCCGTGCCGCACAATGGGGGGCCGTTCTCTAACCCCCACAGGCCGGGCCAGCAGGTCCGGCCACTCACCGGGGCCGCGCTGACGGCCTCGGCGTTGCCCTCGGCCTCTTCTCCCGTTCGCCCGTCTCATTTCCCCGTCGTTTTTTCCAGGAAGGCGGACGCGCCTCGTCGGCGCGAAGTGTTTTGCCCCCAATGCTCGCCCCCCACAGGGGGGCTGCGCCAGGAGCGTGCCCGTTTCATTAATCCTCAATCGCGTTCGATAGCAGATCCAAAAACCATCCAGTCATGCCGGAAATGAACGCAGCCTCAAGGCAGGTCATGCCTTCCTTTTCATGGCCCATTAGCGCCGCTCCAAGCGCCATCGCTCCAAGCAGCGCCGTCAGAGGGACAGCGAGAAAGAGACCATAGCGCGTGCTGCGTCTCACCCATCCCATGGCCGTGTCGAAGACGGCTCTGGTCAGTGAGTGAACGAGGGAAGTTGCGCCATAACCGCTTTCAGAACCGTCTTGCGTCGCCGAGACGGCAGTTTTGAATAGAATCTGAACCACGAAAAGGGCTGTAAAATAAGGCCATACGGTAGGAAAGTGAGGCATCGTCTCGATCTCCGGACGCAAAACACTGGCCCGTTCGGGGCGCAGTTCGGTTCTGTGGCGTCGAAAGAATCATGCGTGAGCAGTTTGCGACTGAAAACTCTGTCCGAAGTTAATTTCCCGAGCCAGAAGTGAAAGAAGGATCGGGGCGGCCCTGACGGGTTCGTTCACCCTATTCCGCTAGGCTCCTGCGTCGCCAAGCTCCACCGAGCCACAAGGTCCAGCCGCCCTTGGTCGGGCGTCTGGCCCCTGCGTCTCGGCCCTTCCGGGTAACGGTTCACCCGCATCCTTTTCCGATGACGGACGGTCCTGGTGTGGCTGATCGGTTCGTGAGACGGCTCCTCAACCTCCCCGGCCAGTCCTGCGGACCGTCCGGGGAGGCACGTTCCACGACGGCGGCCTCGCATCCAGCGTTCAGTCTGACAGTCGCCGTGCCAGTCCGTAAAGCCACTGCGCGACCCTCGGCGGCAGGTGTCAGGCCCGCGTCTGCTGCAGGGCCGCACGCGACCCCGCATCAGCCGCAAGCCTGCCCCCCTTGCTCAGGACGCTCCGGGCTTGACGGCCTGTCCCGTCGCCCGTCTTGGCCAGTGGTAGGATGGGCTCAGGAAAACGCCACCGTCGTTCCATTCTCGTCGCCGTCAGTGTGCTCGCCGCACGGGCAGGATGGGTCTAGGAAAACAGGGGGCGATTAGCCGGGGCCGGGTGTTCGGGCGGACGAAAGAGACGGGCGGCCTGTCGGGTCTTCCGGGGCGTTTAGGGCCGGCTGGCCGGTCAGGGTCTGAATCAGGGCGCGGCCCGGTTCAGAGGTGGGAGTCCGGCTGGCATGGCGGGCGATCTCCCGATCCGTCCCGGCCAGGTCTGTCAGGATTGCTGTTTCCCGACCGTGAGCGGCCCCAAACGCAAAGGCCTTTTCCCGACTGTCGCCATAGGCTGCCATGTCCTTCTGCACCTTGCCCAGCTCGCGCGCGAAGGTGGGATTGTGGCGCAGTTCCTTTTCGATCTCTTTCCCGAGCGCCGCATGACGGCCTCCGGCCTTCATGCCGGTGAAGGCCTGTGCTGCATCGCCGCCCTCCTGGCGGATCGCGGCCTCGATGTCGCGGCAGACGAGGGAAGGCGGGGCCGACCAGAACGCATGAAGAGAGGCGGCGGCCTTGCGGCCTTCTTCCTTGGCCTGCGCCAGGAGCGCGCTTTCGCGCTTCTCTTCCGCAGGCCCGAAGACAGCCGGGATGACCGGACGCGGCACGGGCCGAAGCGTTGGAGCAGCAGAGGCCGTCAAAAAATCGGACTGCACGGTGACAGTGTATCCGCCATCTTGTCGGACAGCGTTTCGCAGATCTGCGACAGGCACCGCCACGATCCCGTCAGGCGTTTCGAACGCACCGGAGAGGCTGGTCCGTGCCTTGAAGATCCCCGAGACCGTTTCCCCAGGTGCGGCCGTGCGGATGACGAGGTCATCCAGCGGCCTTGCGGCAGGGCCAGAGCCCATGTCCTGCATCAGCTCCTTTAGGGCACGCGCACGGGCGGGAGCGGTGGCATCTGTCAGCAAGGCCGCCATAGCAGGGTGATCCGGATCCTGCGTGCCGGCAATAGACGCGGACACCATGCGGGCTCTTGTGATGACGGAGAGGTCCACGTTATGCCCGTAATGACGGCCGAGTTCTGAAAGAAAGGCCTCCTGCGTTCTGCCGTTTCCTTCGCGGAACGGGTGGACATAATTGAGTTCGTTCAGAACCTTTCCGGCGACGGCCGCGAACTGTTCCGGCGTGGAGTTCTTCAGCACATCCGGGTTGCGAATGGGCTTGAAGGCCTCGTTTAGCCCCATGTCGATATGGGAGCCGGGCAGAAAGGTTGTTGACCCTTTCCGCATGGAGCCGATCGGTTCGACCCGTGCCCCGTCCACGACCGGCCTTTCGTGGCGCATGTGACCGGCCCACTCATAGACGTCCTGGAAGATATGCCGATGGATGGCCTTCAGGTGGTCGGCATCGAAATGGCCGGATGGCCCCAGACCCATCCGGATTTCCAGAATCCTGTGACTGGTGCGGCGGTATTCCTCAGGGTGAAGCTCGGAGTGGCGGCGCAGGCCGAGGCGGTTTCGGAGGACGTCCGTCTGGTCAGGATCATCCGAGACGTTCGGGTAGGTGTAGCCGTGGGCGGAAGGCATCGACGCGTCAGAGGGCGGGATTCAGTCTCCGCCCCAGTTCAGCAAGGTCGATCTGTCCGGCGACGAACGACTGGCAGGCATCCTCGATAAGGGGATCATGCGTGTAGCCCTGCCGTCTCTGGGCCGCGAGGGTCCACTCGACCGCGTCCTGACGGCGCGCGCGCTCTTCATCCGAAAGGGCGGAAAAAGGCGTCGGAGCGAAGAGGGTTTTGGCTGAACTCATAGGGAGAAATTAGCGGTTTTTGCGAGAAATGGCAAGGTTTTCCGGGCTTCGCGGCCTCTCTGGATGCGTATTTTGAAGGAGCGATTTTTTACGCTCAGTCGCAGAACGCGACGGCAGGATGCTCTTATGACGAAGAGCCTTTCCCCTCTCGATAGCCGCCCGAAGCACCTGACCGGGCCGCGCCTGTCTCTTGCCCTGTTCCGGATCGGATGGTCCGAGCGTCAGGCCGCCGAGAAATGCGACATGCACCGCAACCAGTTCCGGCGCTGCCTGGAGGGCACGTCCTCTCTCCCGGCTGATCTGTCTTTGTGGTTACTGGATCTGGAAGCGGCCCATGTGGCCCATCCCTGTCCCCGGCAGAGAAAGGCCGATCCCATTCTCGCCGAGATCCGCAAAGCCGGGTGACATTGCCCGCGACGTGGTGGGTTCCGGTGTCTCCACGTCCAGGCTCAGGGGATACGAAAAAGGCAGCCCGGAGGCTGCCTTCAAATAACAAACTTGCCGTCGTCAGTGTTGGTGGTGCTTGAAGTCGAAGCCGAGCTTTCCGTTGCTCATCACATACGGCGTGCATGTCACTCCTGGGTGAACAACCGAGTACGGCTTCAGCCACTTCGTGCTGATCCATGCAGGCTGGAGCGTGTAGGTCATCGCGAGAGCGTAGCCATTTTTCTTTGGCTCGACGGTATCAATAGCCATGACCACCGAAGCGTCGGAAATGACGGTAGCTGATGGATCAGGAGCTGACATGAAAGAGATGGGATGGTGCGTGTCCATCATGACGTCATCGGGCGCATCCAATGCCATACAGACATGATGTTCGATCGGCTTTACCGGAGTGACGTTCGCGGCATGAGCTGTCCCAAGGACAGAGGCGAAACCGGCAACCGCTAAGAGGATTTGTCTGTTCATTTCTTCTCTCTATCACATTACGATGAAAGGACAGGGCTCGTGGCTCCAGTCCCCATTTTGTCCGCAACAGACTGCCTCCACTGTCCTACGGTCATTCCGCTTGTAACGCCGTTGCTGCTCATCTTGCTGCTGGAGATGTAGTCGGACATGAGGTCGCTTGAGTTTGCCTGGGCAAGGGCGTTTCCAGTTGTTGGGCCGAAATTATAATAGCCACGGGTATCAACGGCGGTCGGATTACTGACGCCGGCTTTCTGGAGAGAAAGGGCTGCGTCTTTAAGATATTGTGCGGCCGCAACAGCCTGTGTGGCCGGGTCCTGCTGCCCGGCAGTCCCCGAGGTGATGGTGCTGGCCAGTCCCGGGTTGGCGGCGAGCGCTTTGCTCATTTCTTCTGAATATGTGCCGTTCGACATCTGAAATGCGCCCGTGATGGTGTGGCCTGATCCGGTGGCCGTATAGACATTCTGGCAGCCTGATTCGACCTGACACGTTGCGGCCAAGGCAGCAGGGTTCACGCCAATGGAGGACGCATTGTCAGCGGCCTGATAGCCCCATGCGCGGCTATAGAGCGTTTGCAGTGAGTCCGAGCCGGTAGAAACGGGCTGCGTGGTCTGAATCACTTTCCCGTCCCCGCCGATCTGCTGGACAGTCCCGGCTGGTACCGTGAAGTTCGGCAGGCCGACTTCCGGATAGACGACATGCGGGACTTCCGGCAGGCCGTTCGGCACTTCAATCGACTGCGCCTGGCACGAACCGCTGAGGCCAAGTCCGGCCGAGAAAGCCAGACCTGTAATCAAAAAGGATTGTTTGAAGGGCGGCGGCATTGAGCACTCCTGTGTTGGGGTGGTCAGTATCCGCCTGTAGTCTGCGACTTTGAGTATTGTCTGAACAGCGCTTGTTGGCCCGAGGTGGTGTGTCCGTTTTGGACACACCTAAATCAGGTGATCGAGGATAATTCCGAAGACGGTTCCGCCCACGATCATGGTAGCGAACCATCCGGCCCGCTTGCTGATTTCGTCCCGTCGAACACGAGTGCCCGCCATCACGATCTGCGCTTTCATGCTTTCGGCGATTTCGCCTTTAACGGTGCCAAGGACTTCCGCGACCTTCGCCTTGACGGTCTTTTCGTCAATCTTCTGGAGCTGGCGAGAGGCTGCCACGCCTTCATGAAGAGCACGCCTGACCTCAATAACCTCTTCTGTTGCCGAGCGTGTGCATTGATCCAGCAGGCTCTCGCACTTGGCAACGCACTGCTCCATTCGTGTCTCGGCCTCCTGAAACAGCGCTCTATGCGCTGCCTCCGAGTGTTCACGATCCTTGAGAAGGAGGGCCTGATGAAGATTGTTCATCTCCATCAGGATCATGAGGCCATCCAGAACCTTGGCCTCAGGTGAACGTGGCCGAAGCGTCCAACGATGCGTCTGCTCGCGCAGCGCATCCAGTGAGCTTTCAAATCTGGCCTGACAGTCGGAAATCCTCTGGGTAAGGCCATCAGACATTACACGTCACTTTCGGCCGGAACCGGGAGGCCCTTAGGCATATTCGGCAGGCGACTGGCGCCGAGTTCCTGAAGAAATGCGGGAAAATCACGGCGATACCAGCGGTCCATGGCCAGTCGATCAAAAATGGAGCTAGTCGGGAAGCCGTCTTTCTGCTCGCCTGCGGCGTAGGCCGAGAATGTCATCGCCCGGTCGCACACGTCTTTCATTGGCTCAGCGGCCGGATACATGAAGATGTCCGCGCCATTCTCCATCGCCTCTTCGACGGCTGGATGGTGGGAAACGACATCAACAACGTCATCCACGTCCAGTGAAGGAGGGATGAGGCCTTCATTGATGATGATCGCGGAATTGCGGGGCGAGAACTTCTTCTTTTTCTGGAGATCTTCCAGATAGTCCAGATCAGCCCGCTCATGCCCGATCAGAAAGACCACCGAGAGCGTGATCCCCATCATGTCAAGCGCGCGGCTTAGGGATTCCGTGTTGATCAACTCGTGCAGGGCTGTCCATCCGCCGCCGATGTCGAGAATGGCGTCATGGCGACTTTCCATAAGAGACTGGATTTTTTCTTCCAGCCATTTTCTCTGGCGCTTTGTGTCGCCTGCGGCCGGACTATCCGCGTCATGGAAATTCGAGATTGAGTGTGAGCGGTTCAGGAGATCGGTGTTCCAGATCTCCGGCGTTCCGCCCTGGTCATGAACGGTCTGTGCGAGAGCATTAAGCAGGGTCGTTTTGCCAACCCGCTGACGACCGATGATTGTGAAGATAACGGGCTTTTTCTTGGCGGTGGCCTTGGGGGCCGGTGCAGACGGGGTGGCTTTAACGTCAGCGTCCTTGGTCACAGTCAGGCTCCTGTTGAGGTGATCCGCTTCCCGATGAAGCGGACTGGTCTTCCTCTTTCGAAAGCCATGATGACCGCTTGATCTGCGACTGAGATGCTCCTGGGTAAGAAAATCAGTCTGGTGTCAGACGGTACTTTTCCTCTTTGCGGGCACGGATCTTGTCGCGCAGGCGCTTCAGTGAATCTCTGCTGTGCTGCGGAATTTTCTCATTGTCTTCGATCGCGACGGGAGGTGTCGCCCGGATCGGATGAGCTGGCACCAGCCCCTCTCCGGTTGTTTCTTCGGGGCCGCTCGGTTCATTCGGCCTCACTGAAACAGGCTCCTCGCGTTCGGCCCAGTGAGCCTCAATTTCGTCCGGACGCCAGTCGGGATCAATCTTGCTCGGAGGCAAAATCCTTTCTGGCCTCACTGCCGAGGTGTCTGATTTGGCATCCACTGGGAGCCCCTGAGCCTCATTCTGAAGACGGTACCACTGTTTGCTGATGACGTTCGCCATCCGCTGACTGACCTCGACGTTCAGGCCCGAGAGACGCGCAGCGCCGAGAATGTCTTTCCACGTTGCGACCCCGGTTTCACGAAGGTCGGAGACCTCGGCCATGTTCGTGCGCAGCCACCTGTAGAGTGGGCTCGCCCGGTCCCGCAATGCGCGCTTTCCATTCCTGGAAGTCTTCAGGTCGTGGAGTGGATTTGTCACGGGCGGTCTCCTCGAAGTGTGTCCGTTTTGGGCACAGCGCGGGACTGACGGCCTCTGCGTGACATGGTCCCAGAGCCCAATACAGCCGTCTGGAGCTATACACACGGCGTTTTCACGGCGCAAGTCCGGCGCGTTCACGGCGTTACCACGGCGCTTCCACGGCGTTTCTACGGCGATCCCACGGCGTAAGCGCGGCGAAGGCACGGCGTAAGCACGGCATAGAAAAGAGCTTCTTCATAGACCATTGCACCGTTGGTGCGGACGGCTTCGCCGCCGAGAGGCAAAAGAGGAAAAGGGTGCGGTTAGTAGCCTCACCCTTTGGTCGCGCTTTTGACGATCGGTTCAGTCGCAGACCACGCTGTCATGATCACTGTCCCAACCCGAAGGAGACGCCAGTGACACCGGCAGCAGAGACAACCTACGAGCAACAGAAGGCAGGTGGCCTACCGCTTGAAACGTCGTCTGAGTTCATCTTCGCCGGAGCGACGCTGCGCTCTGCCTCCTACCAGGGGCGGCAATGGTTTCTGATTGCGGACATCTGCGGAGCGCTGGAAATCAAAGGGCCTGCCGATGCGGCGAAGCGACTGGACGATGACGAAAAGACTCTCATTCGAGTTCAGACCGCAGGTGGCCCGCAGCAGGTCGTGTGTGTCACCGAGAGCGGCGCGTATCATCTCTCTTTCGTATCCCGGAAACCAATCGCTAAACGCTTCCGCCGCTGGATTACAGAAGAGGTTATTCCTCGCATCCGGGAGACAGGTTTCTACGCGCTCCCAGGAGGTTCATCTGAAAACCTTGAAGACCAACAGCACCTAAAGGCGTGCTTTCAGGCACCGGGCCGCTATGTCGTTTTAAGCCTGCCGAATGCGCCACTCGTGATCGAAGCGCGCGACATGGACGAGATCTTACTCGACTGCGATCAGGCAGACATGCAGGCTTTGGTGAGTTCGGCAAAGCTGGTGGGGTCGCTGTGGCGGAGCTATCGCGCAGAGATTGCGATTCTCAATGAACCGCTGACACTTGATGAAGGCCTCCAGCAGCTCGATCAGGCCATCTCCCTAAGCACCCGTCTGGCACAATGGGTCCAGCGAGCTTCGGAAAACAAAGCCTTGGCGCTAGCGAAGGCTGCGACGAAATGATCTCAGTCGCATGAGGGCTTTCTATCCTGCCCTCATGACAGATCAGACCCAGACCCCCGACCGCGCTCCCGAGACCGACGTTTCGGATCGGGAGCTTCTTCAGAACCTTCTCGCCCGCTCTGACGAGCAAGGAGAAGAGATCCGGTTCATCAGCGAAAAGCTGAGTATCCTGATCGAGCTTCTGACCCCCTCGGAGAAGGGAGACGGCCCGACACTGGACGACATTCTTGCGCGCCTCGTCGAGCTGATGAAGGATCAGGAGCCGGTCATCAGGCGCATCGACCACACGACCGCCCGCAACAACGACCTCCTTGAAGGCCGTAAGGTTCGTCCGAAGGCAGAGGACGGCCGCACGTCATGATGACCTTCCGCAAGATTTCGGCGGAGTGTAACGGCAAGTTCGTGGCCGCATACTTCACCGAAGGGGCACCGGATCCGGAGCACGATTTCCGCACGGACACCGGCAAGGTGCCGGACGGTGATGGTCAGCGCCTCACGAATTACTATCTCGGCCGCGATGGCCGGGCCTCGTTCAATCCGGGCATGAGCCAGCAGATGGCGGACGTCCTCGGCGTGGATCGGCGCGCCATGCCCACGACCGAAACACTTGCGGCCCTGTTCGAGGGCAAGCGCGCTGACAATGGCGAGCAATGGTCTCAGGCAAAGCGAAAGATCAGCGCCTATGATCTGACCATGGCCCCGCACAAGTCGGTCACGCTGGCTGCCGAGCTCGCGCCCACGCAGGCCGAAGGGGCCGCCATCTGGAACGCTGTGCAACGGGCCAATGACGCAACCATGCAGTATGTGGCCCGCGAGCTTGGCTTTGCCCGACGTGGGCATGGCGGGGAAGACGGAGAAGAAGCCGGGGAGGTCGCCTGGACGTCCTACCGTCACCGCACGTCGCGCCCGACCCTGACCCTGCATGATGCCGAGACCGATACCACCTATCTGCGTGAGGCCCCGACCGGGGGCGATCCGCAGATGCACATCCACAACTCGCTCTACAATGTGGTTGTGACAGAGAGCGGTCATGTGGGCTCGCTGGACACCAAGCGCCTGCGCTCTCGCGTGCATGAGTTCGGAGCCTTCTTCCAGGCGGAACTGGCGGATGAGCTGCGCAAACTAGGGATCGAGCAGTCCTACGACGCCAAGGAGCAGGCGACTGTTATCTCCGCCGTTCCGCAGGAGGCCTGTGACGCTTTTTCCAGCCGCACGGCCGAGGTGACGCGATCCGCTCGGGCCTATGCCGAGAAGGAGGGGCACGACTGGAACACCATGACGGCCGAGCTGAAGAACAAGATGCTCAAGGCCGCCAGTCTGGCGCACAGGCAGAAGAAGAATGAATCCGCTGACGACGTTCAGGCCTGGCGCGAACGCGCCGCTGCGATTGGCTGGGAGCATCACAGCGTCATGGGCATGGCTGAGGCCAAGGAGTTATCTGTCGCGGACCGGCATGAGCAGGCCTACGCGTTTGCGGCCAAGCATCTCGGCAAGGAGTTTGAGACGGCGGCCGTTCTCGATCATGACAAGCTGAGGATGTACGCCGCTCGCGGCCTCATCGGAGCGGGCATCCCCGGGGGCATTGAAGACATCGACCAGGTTGTCAAACTGATCGAGGACAAAGGCCTTGAGGTTCGGGGCGAACAGGTGAGCCTTGTGTCGTGCGTGAAGAATGATCGGATGCGCGTCACCAACACGGCCCAGATCCGTGTCGAGGAGACCCTCGCCAGGGAGGCCGTTCGGGCCTCGGCGGATCGCACTGCTTCCCTTTCGGACGCCCAACTCACAGAGGCCATCGCGCGATGCGACCTCGATTTCGACAACGAACACGGCCAGTCCCAGAAGGCGGCGATCTACGCCCTGGGGAAGGCCGGAAAGATTTCGATGCTCACGGGCGTTGCCGGCTCCGGTAAGACAACGCTGCTTCAGCCGCTTGTGGATGCCTGGAAGCGCGATACCCGCTTCTCGGAGAAGGGCCGTGAGATGATTGGCCTTGCGACGGCCTGGCGTCAGGCGGATGCGCTTGGCGATGCCGGGATCCATCAGCGCTACGCTATGATGCCCTTCCTGAGCCGCCTTGAGAAAGGCGAGCAGACCGTGGACGAGAACACGGTTCTGGTCATTGACGAGGTCGGCCAGATCGCACCGCGCCAGATGCTTCAGCTTCTGGAGCTGCAACGCGCGAGCGGCTGCACCATCAAGGCCTTGGGCGACCGGGAGCAGGCTCAATCCATTGAGGCCGGTGATACTGTCGAGATCCTACGCAGGGTTCTGGCCAAGGAGGATATGCCGGAGCTGCTGTCCACGGTCCGCCAGACAACGGCCCGCAATCGTGAGATCGCCGGACTGTTTCGTGGCGAGAAGCCGAGTGCGGATGCACTGGAGGCGCGTCGCCCCAAAGGGAAGGCCGCCTATGCCAACCGGGATCAGGAAAATGCGGACGATCCGCGCAACGCCTTTCACTTTGAGGAAGTCCGCCGCGCCATCGACATGAAGCGCGAGGACGGGACTATCCGTCTCGTCGGTGGCGATCAGGATGAGGTGTTGCAAAAAATCGCTGACCTTTATGTCACGCGCCGCGACGCTCTGGCCGCGTCCGGATCAAAGCGCGGAATTAGCATGTCGGCCCTGACCAACCAGGACGCGGCCGACCTCAGCCGCGCTGTGCGCAGGATCCTGCAGAACCGTGGCGAGATTTCCCGGGATGAAGTGACACTGGATGCGGTCGATCAGCGTGGCGAAACCTATGAGCTTCAGGTCGCTGCCGGCGATAGGCTGCGCCTTTTCCGGCGCACCTGGGGGGCGGTCGAAGGAACAGGGACCACCGTTGGCAACAATGGGGATGTCGTGGAGGTTGTCTCGCACGGCAAGGATGGCCTGAAAGTCCGGATGAAGGACGGACGGGAGGCGGATGTTGAATGGCGTCGCCTGAAGGACCACAAGACCGGCCGGATCCTGCTTGGCTTCGGTCATGCCATGACCATTGATGCCGCCCAGGGCCTCACCTCAGACGAGCATATCAACGCACTCCCACGAGGCGTGGCGACGGCAACCGGGTTTACGTCCTACGTGGCAGAAAGCCGGGCCAAGGGGACGACCTGGACCATGATCTCAGACGGCGCGACGTTTGAGGCCGTGCGCAACGGGCGCGCGCTCGGTGATACGACGGAGATCACCAGCGACGATCTGTGGAATCATGTGGCCAAGGGTATGTCCAATAAGCCCTACAAGGCGCTTGGCATGGATCTGCCCTTCACGTCGCAGGAGGAACGGGAAAAGCACGTTCAGGAGCTGATCCGTCTCGGCAAGATGCAGGAAGAAATGGCGCAGGATGGCCGAGATTACGGACGTGAGGTGGCCAACCGCGTGCTGGCGAACATGTTGGAGAAGACGGCAACTCCGAGGCTCAAAGAGTTGGATCAGAAAATCGAGGTGATGATGACCAATCATCGGGTCACAATGTCACAACAAGAGCGCGATTTGCGTGCTGATCGAATTAAAAGGGTTTCGGTGCATTTATCGGCCCTCGTGTAGCACAAGAATGGGAGAGAGACAGGAATGCTGGCTAGAGCATTACAGTGGGCCCCGCCTCTCAACGGTATCGAGCAATATCTGTTCTGGACAGAAAACAGGTGCGGCACCTTGTTTCAGAAACGCATCGGTACATTCGTTTGCTGGTTTTCCGACGCATGATTTACGAAAAGCAATCAAATATGGGTCCGGCAGCCAGATGCGAAACTTGTATATTCACTCTTTCGTGATGATGAAATTTTTTGTTGTAAATTCTTTTTGGCGTCACTGATAGTAACCATGGGTAGGGAGAAAAATAATCAGGTAGATTCTTCTTCCTAACCAAAAATAAAGAATAGTAAATGTCTCCCTGTAAATAATCTACGGAGGAACAAAAGTCATGGACGTCTATTCAACCGACACTGATTCAGGGTTTCTTACAGTAATTCGGAACCAAAACGGCAAATTCGAACGCGTTGCGCAGATTCGAGTTGGAAATGCCCCCCGGGGAAGTGTTAAATTCACTCCTGATGGCCGGGGATTTGTTTCGAATACAAGCACCAATACTGTCTCTGAAATTGATGCGTTAACGCATAAAGAGGTCGGACGCATTGAGGTTGGATCAGGGCCGCGCGGCCTTCACCTTGTTGGAAATAATAAATACCTTCTTGTTTCCAATTCGGGCTCAGATACGATTTCCGTGGTCGACCTAAATGAGCGACGTGAAGTGCTTGAACTTGAGGTGGGACGAGATCCCCGCCACATGATTGTTGCAGGCGGCAATGCATATGTCTGTCTTTGGGGTGAGGGTGCACTCGCGAAAATAGACGTTTCAGGCTTGGATGCGGGCGACATTGATTCAGTCAAGTTGCTGAAAAAAATTACTATCGGGGAAGATACCTTCCCGTATAGCCTCAATGTCGATAAGACGCGGAATATTGCCCTGGTAGCGTGCAATACCCCACGGTTCGTGCCCGTTGTTGACCTCGACAAGGACGAAGTTGTCGAGAATGTTTCTCTGCGGGCCAGCGGAGCACGTGCAGTAGCCTTCACAAACGACAGTAAGCATGCGCTTGTCACGCTCGAACGTGATAACTCGATGGCTGTGATAAACCTCGATAGCCTTGAGGTCACCAAGTATATCAAGGTTGGTCCTGGGCCGCGGGGAGTAACGGTTGACGAAACAGATATTGCGTTCGTCGCATTATTTGCCCGCCCTCCATTCTTTGAATACAATAGCATTGAAGATTTTGCATCTCATGCTGTCACGATAGTCCGGCTCAGTGGGGCAAATCTGGACGATCCTACCGCTGAGATTCCACTTGAAAGCGTTCGCGTAGGTTTTGGTCCGTGCAGCGTTTCAACCTTCGACCCCACAAAGGTTGAACGACGTCTTCATGAAGACAGTAAAGATGACAAGCTCGTTTTAGCATAGAATAGAGAGCGCGCTGGAGAAGTAGCGTCACATTTCTCCAGCGTGAATTGCAAAACAATTCGGAATTTCCTGAGTGAGTCACCAAAATATACAGTATATATCATTGTCAGAAGCACAGAAAATAGCCGTTTCTGCACAACTACTTACGCGAAATATTGACAAAGAGACAAGTTCACAAACGGTTTTAGAAAAACTCGGATGCATTCAAATAGATGCTATTCGGGCGGTTCGCAGATCTCATGAGTTGGTTTTCTTGAGCCGAGGAATATCGTGTAAAGAAACTGACGTCAGCACCGAACACTTCGAGACATGGGGGCACGCTCATTCACTTATGCCAATGTCGCTATGGCCTCATATGGAGTGGCGTCGCAGAAGGCTAAGGGCCTCAGGCTTCATTGGTCCCGAAGTTGATAAGCTTGTCTGCAAGAGCGTACTGAAAGTGATCTCGGCTGAAGGGCCGAAGACAATGACCGAACTGGAGCCGAGTGTTGGCAAAGGCTGGAATAGAGCATCGGCGACACGTTGGGCATGTGAGTGGCTGCTCAGCGTAGGCGACCTTGTATGCACGAGCCGCAATAGCCGTTGGCAACGCATATATAGTCTTCCTACCGAGAGCATACCTTATCCAATAAGAAGTTCTCGCCACTGCGATGATCTCGGTTTGAGGCATGTGGTTGATTTGTCGATGCGCGCACTTGGTATAGCAACAGATCGAGATGTCGCGGACTATTTCAAGATTAGCCTGCCAGAAGCTCGTAAAATTCTAATAGAAAGTGAATATGAAAGGGTAATGGTCGAGGGGTCTGCGGCAATTTGGTACATCTCAAAGGATATAGAAATGTCCTTTTCTGCCGAAAGTATCGTAGCTATTTCTCCCCTCGACTCACTCGTATGGTCACGAGGACGCCAGAAAAATCTCTTTCAACGAGATTATATTTTGGAGAGCTATAAGCCCAAATTAAAACGAAAATTCGGCTACTTTGGAATGCCGGTCTTAAAAGGGCACAGAATAGTCGGTCGAGTAGCGCCTCGGAAATCGGGTGAAACGCTCTTCATTGAAGCTCAAGAATTCGATGACTCAATCTCCCCTGACGAAATTGAGCTGCTGCTACAGAAACTGTCGACCTGGGCATCGTGCAGCCATGTGATTATGGAGCGTGATTGATGACCTCTGCGCAACGATTGGGTCGTATGTCGGTTCTACGCAAACGAGGTGTCGCCTCAATTCTTGCGGCAATGTGTGCGTCGCGTATAGCCGCTGGCATGATACCCTTTGGGCTTATAACCTATTTCGCGTCAAAAAACGACTTCGCTTCGGCGGGGTTTTCATCAACAATATTTATGATTGCAGTATCGCTATCAGGTCCGGTTAAATCAAGGATAATACAAAACTACTCCCCCAGTGTTATAATTGTATCCATGGCGATCGTTAGTAGTATATCATTTTGCCTTTGCATTGCTTCTTCATTTTATCTTCATAGTACTATTTTCGCATTCTTATTGATTGCATTGGGAGCAATTTCTGCTCCGCCTACTGGGGCGGTGGTACGATCGGCGTGGAATCAAATATCAGGCTCCCCAAGCGAAAAAAAATTTTTGCATTCAATAGATTCGGTGATGGAGGAAGCTGTATTCGCACTGACGCCAATATTAACCTCGATAATATGGGTTTCAATCGGGCCTCAATGGGGAGTTCCTCTGGGATCCATCGCGGGCTTTGTAGGTAGTTACATTGTCGTTCAGGTCGGTAAGAACTCAGATGCAAAAAAATTGTTTTCGATTAATCGGAAGCAATCCCAAATCGAGCAGAACGAGAGCTGCGGAAATCGTGGCATAAACTCCTTTCGGCTATATTTCTCTTTGAAAAGTGTTGGGTTACTGCTTCCATCCTTGGGGATAGGAATTAGCATCGGTACTCTTACGATCGTGCTGCCTGCGTGGGCTTCTTCTTATACGAAGAGTCAGGCGATTTCAGGGGTTATTCTTGGTGTAATATCTCTCTCAGGGGCAATTTCGGCATCATGTGGAGATCGCCTGTCTCCGTACAAAGCCGACGAACGTAAGAAGATAATATATTATGGGGTCCCATTAACCGTTTCTTTGTTCTTATTTTCCATTGCTGATAATATTTTCACAGAAGTATTATCAGCAATTATGTTCGGTTATGGCATGACACCAATTTTTGTTTCTTCTTACATGCTAGTATCAGCGCTTTATAATGAGGAGTTCCATACTGAATTGAATGCGTCTCTCGGCGCTGCATTCAATATTGGAAGTGGGTGTTCTACTGCTGTAGTAGGTTCATTTATAAGAGAGATACCTATAAATATATTATTATTGTTGTTGGCATTGGTTGCTTTCTTCCTTTGTGTGGTTGCTCCGTGGGTCGGTTTGAGATCAGTTCATGATGCAGAGGTCGCAAGATGAAGCACTCTCTCAACATAGCAATTACTCGCAATGGGTTCCGTGCGGCGACTTACGTACCGTGTTCGCGGTTTAAAAAGGTGTTCGACGAAAGAGCTTGCGAAACCTTAATTTTGGCTTCTCGTGAAGAGGAAGCAATCGCTACCGGGTGCGGTCTAGCACTTGGCGGGGTCGTTCCAATTGTATTAATGCAATCTTCAGGCCTACTTAATTCTCTTAACTGCTTAGGATCTCTTGCAGTCGCCTATCGAATACCTTTGGTATGCTTGATAAGTATGCGGGGTGGCACTTCAGACCATAATCTTACCCAGAGACCCGTTGGGAATGCTACCAGGGTTGCGGTTGCAGCGCTTGGGGCCATGACAATGACCTGTACGGCAATTGATTTCACTGAAGCCCTATCTATTTCGAAAAGCAAAGCGATTAACAACAGACTACCGTGTGTGGCCCTCTGGGGAGAGAATTAGCTATGGATAGACTTGCTAAAATACTTTCGCTCCTCCCATCGTTTTTCCCTGATCACCAGTTTATATTTCCCTTGGGTGATTTAGCGAACCTTGCATATTCCGTGGCCGATAGTCCGAGATCATTTTATCTTCTTGGGTCGATGGGTATGACAATTCCCGTCGGGTTAGGTGTAGCTACTGCGAGCGGTTTGCGTACTCTCGTATTTGAAGGCGACGGCGGCCTTCTCATGAATCTGGGAGGACTGGCATCTGTTGCGAAATTCGGACCAGATAATCTATCAATCGTGATAGTAGATAACGGAGCATACGTATCTACCGGATGTCAGGAAGTTAACTTGTCGTCTACTCAGGGCATTGAGCAGATCGCTCGGTCGTGCGGTTTGGTTAACGTTTGTACATTTGACACAGAGAGTGTCGAAAATGAAATTTTAGACTGGATAGGGGGAGCGGGCTTGCGTCTTGCCGTTTTGAAGACGCAAGCCAAGAAGATAAATGCTCCTTTTGTACCTTTGGCACCCGAAAAAATGACGGCTCGGTTTATCGCTTCCTGCGAGCAGGGGAGGCCCCTATACTTCGATCGCGACGGTTAGGACGCCAACTAACTTACTTACTTTATCCCGTACCCATCTAAGATAACCGCTCACGCCTGCAGCCTGCCCCCCAACTTGCGGAAGGCTGCCAAGATCTCTTTTTCGCTCTCCCCTTTCGCTCCAGACGTATCGGCCGGAAGAGAGCTGAGCTGATCACGTGTCGCCAGAACGAGCACGGCGCGGCGTCGAGGCGTCCGCCCTGTCCGACTGCCAACAAGGCGCTCCAATTGTTCAACCTTCCCCAGAAACGCCCCGTCCATGGGCTGCGCTGGAACCAGGCTTTCATCCTTGTTGTCGTCGCGCTGGACGCGGCCCCAGGCCAGCATCCCCGCGAACGGCGTGTTACCTTCTCCATGACCGTGAGCCGTAGTGGCGCGAAGGTAGTCTGAAAGATCTGTCAGGGTGGTACTGACATCGCCCATGAGGGCCTTGCTGTCCCGATGGTTTTCATTCGCGATCCTGCCAATCAGGGCAGCGACCGCTGGTGGGAAGGCCGAACTGGCCGTCTCGATCTGGAAGTCGCCGTTTTCCAGCGTTTCGACAATGCCCCATGTCTCGGCATCCGGATCCACACCATGGCCGGTCTTGGGAGACGGCAGCATGACCGGACGGGCGCGTCGTACTTCGCCTGAGCGTCCATTGATGTCGGCAAAGAAGGTCTTGGAATGAATGACCCGGCCGCCGAACATCGTGACGGCCTCACCCTCGATCAGGCTTTGCAGATCGTTCCAGGGGAGGCGGGAGACTTCGCGGACCTCAGCGCCTGAGCCGTTGTAATATCCATAGCCGTCATTCTCCACGCGCGTTGCCTGTGTCACCTCAACCTTGTCGGCCTGCTGCTCCAGCCATTCACGGGTCTTCATGGCATCCTGAAGCCGTAGTGCATGGGTCAGGTTTGCGTTGCCGAGAAGGGAGAAGGCCTTTTCGCCAATCCGGGCTGTCAGGCCGGGTAAGTCCTGAAACGAGATCCAGAACATGCAGTTCAGGCCACGGCCCATGGCGAGCATCCGGTCCATGCCGTCCGTCACATAGGCGGCCAACTCATCGAAGAAGATCTGGAATGGCGCATCACCGGCACCGGCCTTCAGCTTGAACACTTCGCTGGCAGAGCCGTGCAGCTTCGCACCGAGGAGCTGGGCCATCACACCGCGCAGCGAGGCCACGACGATTTTGCCCAAGCCTGCCAGACTGTCTGACGAGTTTTCCAAAGACGGCAGGATGACGATCAGGATGCGGCGGTTCAGCACCACATCGCGCATGATGATGTCGGCCGTCTCGGCGCTGAAGATATGCCCGAGGCTGACGCCAAGCTGGGTGAAGACGCGCGAGAAATACATCTTGGCATAGCCGTGCTGCTCGGACGGCTTGTTTTCCTTCTGCGCGTTCCATTCCAGAGAGGAATCATAGCCGGGCAGTTCGCCGAGATACGCCTGAAGCGGCCACAGCACATCGTCCGGAATGTCTTCGACCCTGCGCTCGATGGCCTGATTGGATCCGGGATTACGGATAAGGAAGACCTTGTGCCGCGCAAGAGTGCCAATCCAGCGCAGGTCGGTGGCATAGCGGATGGCGTCGATATTGATGGGGATGCCATGTGTGTCGCGCATCCAGACGAGGGCCGGAACCACTGTGCCGATGAGGCCGACAGCACGGTCACGAAAGACGCCGTTGGAGTCATTCGCCGACTGCTCGCCAAGCTGGCTAACCAGCATTTCGCGGATGGCATCCGCGTTTCCGGTGGCAAACGGATTGAACGTGTTGGAATCCCGCGTACCGGAGGCGGCGAGAAAGTTCAGCGCCAGCACCTGGTCGTCCAGCCCGAAGCGGCGTGCGAGTGCCAGAACATCGCCATAAACCGTGTTATCACCTTTTGCGTCCACAAAAATGCAGCCCGAGCCATGCGCGAGGGCATTTGTCATCAGAGACACAATGGCCGTGGTCTTGCCGGACCCGGTGGTGCCCGGAATGGCCGCGTGCTGACGGGCCGCGTCGGACGTCATCCAGAGCTGGCGACGGGTACGCGCCTCGGTGCCGAGATAAAGAATGCCGTTGGCCTGGCGGGGTTTGCGATCCTTGGGATTGAGATCGTTCGCATCCTTCAGCCCGCTGTAGCGCGGCATATGGAGCGGAAGACGATCAGGACGGAGGACAACCCAGGCTGCCACGGCAGGCGCCGCGAGGATCAGCGCTCCATCAATGGCAGGCACGAACCAGCCCAGACCGACCCCCACGAGGCCGAGCCAACCAGCCAGAGGGGAGCGAAGCTCCTCCTTTGTCTTTGTCCAGAACGGGCGCGTGTCGCGGTATGTCTTTCCCCGCTCGACCTGCTGGTGGCCAAGCGGTGCGCCGATCTGACGAGCCGTCATGCCCTTAGTTCTCCAGGCCGAACGGAGAGCCAGCCTGTGCTGGCGCGGACGGCGGCATTTCCAGATGGGCGGGCTGATGCAGCGCCTTCAGGATCTGCTGTGGTGCGGTCGGTGCCGGACCTTGCGGCTGCGTCTCCAGCGGGCCGCTGGAGGGCAATGGCGGAAGAGGCGCAGATTCAGGCATCGCAGGCGCGGAGGCGTGCAGGCCGCCGAAGGTGTACAACAGACCTGCGCAGACGGCGGCTGTCGCGGCAACCGGCAGAAAGCGGCGGATCCTGGTGGCCGGAGCGGCCTGAGGTCCAACCGGGGCGATCTCTGCCAGAGGGGCCGCGACAGGCAGGGCTTGCGAAAAATGAAGATGGATCGGAGCCGTGCTGCCCTCCTCGATGTCGAGCGTGAGGGGTGCGTTCTGGCCATGCTGGAGAATGATGCGGGTCATGAAACTGTCCTTCAGGCGGAGCGGAGCGTGGAAAGGGCGCGATCAAGCACCGGGATGTAGAGGGGGCGACGCAGGCGCTGTTCCTCGGACCAGTGGGCGCGGGCGCCAGCGGCTTCGATCCGGGGATTGGGATGCACGTCTTCGTTGGGATTTTCGCTCGGGTAGCCCAGGGAGTGCAGGGCGTACCAAAGCGGCCGGTCGATCAGCTTGACGATGGCGAATGCCGGAGGCGCCAGCACGCCAGCTTCAAATCGGGCATCGCACAGAAGCGTCATGAGGGCGGTCGTGGTCCATCCGTGACGGTCACAGCTCTGCGCGATCGTGGCCTGCACCTCGGGGTCTGCAAGGAAGTCCTGCGCGGTCTTCAGGACGTCTGCGGGCACCTTCAGGCTGACCTTCGGGCCGGTATCGCCATCAAGTCCTGCGTCTGCCAGACCTTCAGACAGTTGACCGAGCAGGGTCATGGCCTCATCGCGACGCTTGAGTTTGTGCAGCGCAAAGGCCGCAAAGAGCACCTGAGCCGCAGGTGGTGTCGCGACGGGTCCGGCTGTTGTGTAGTGCGGGCCGAGCTGACGCTCGAACGCCTCCTGCGCGCAAACCTCACTGAAACTGCCATCAGCGGCCGTGGCAAAGCTGCTGCGCCATTCGTCAGCCGTCAGGGCGGGATCGGCCGGAAGAGGTGCCCCGGTGGACGGCGCAACCAGCCGGGTGATGCGGCGCTTGGCGAACCCCCGCAGGGTCGGAAACATTTTTGCCTGCACGGCAATCAGGCCTTCGAGATCGAGGACGGCCCGCAGCGCCTTGTTCTCCCCGAAGAAGAGGCACAGGCCCGCGCAGATTCCACCGACCAGGACCGCAACCCACCGAAGTTGCATCCCGACGATGGACAGGCCGTAATAGAGCTGAATCAGACGAATGGATGCCGGATGGTGCAGGGCCTGATGAAGCTGGATATTCAGATGCGCCAGCTCGGGCGTCGGCGACAGGATGCCGATCTGCCAGATCAGGGCCTTGCAGTAGAAACGGCTGATCTCGGTGTGGAATGTTGACCAGACCATATAGGCCAGGACAACCATGCCCAACAGCGCAACACCGGCCAGCATCAGGGTGATTTCCCCGGACGAGCGTGTGCCTGAGGACCGCGAAACTGTGCCACTCATGCCGGGTCTCCTGGATGGCTGGTGCGGATCAGGGTCTGGGAAATCTCGTAAAAGCGCTTAAGATAGGCCGTGCCAAAGCGGGGCGTATGGGAGTGATAGCCCGCCACGGCCTGCCAGAGGTCGCCCCGGGCCTTGGTCATTTCCTGCCCGAGGATCCAGCCGCCCGCTTCAAGATTGGCGCAGGAATTGTTCCGCAACGCCGCGTAGGCGCGGGACGGGGTGGTGTGCCAGTGGCGCGCAATCTCGGGAACATGGATCGTATTGACCTGCATGGGGCCAAGGTCGGACGTGCCGTTGGTATTCTGCACGGCCTGACCGGGATGGCCGCCTTCGACATAGAGCAGGACCAGCATGACGCCCGCTGGCACATGCGCGTTATGAGCGGACTCCTTCAGGCAGGCCGCAATCTGGCGTCCGCCGTCGTCGGCCGAGGCAGCCGGGGCCGCCAGGAGGGCCGCTAGGGCCAACGGAAAGAAAAGGCGGGTTTTCATGTGGCCTGCTCCTTCTGGACGGAGACAGGCTGAAGACGCGCCATGCTCGCCTGCCAGAGGCCGGTCAGATCACACAGATTGATCTGGCCGTTCTGAACCGGGAGCGCGTCCAGCACATCGAGCAGGCAGAGCAGGACCGTGACGGCTGACTGCGCGTCATGGTCGATGACGGTCACGCCGAGGGCGGCTTCAGGATCATCGACCAGCTTCAGGCCAAAACCGTGCCGCGTCATTTCAAACCACAGCGCCTCGGCGGTGATCAGGAAGGCTGGCAGGAAACCGCTGCTGGACGCCGCGACCGTGCTGGCGCAGGGGGTTGAGTTGGTGGCATCCCTCAACAGAACGCTGAGGCCCTTGCGGTCGATAGCACGGACCAGAACGTCTGAAAGCACGCCGATGGCAGGAGAGGCGGTCATCCGTAGCGCCTCCGCTTCCAGGTCGGCCGACCAGACCGGACGGGGCCGGTGATGAGGCGGCGGACGGTTCTGAGGGCAGCCGGCAGCGTCAGCCCAAAGAAGCTGATCGTTGCAAACAGGGCGGTCCCGAGGACGCCAATATACAGCGTCGTCCAGCTCCAGTACGTGACCGTCACGAGAAGCGGCAGACAGGCCCGGCCATCAAGGATGGCCAGACGGACAGGTTTTGCGGTTGCGCGCCACATCAGGCGTCTCTCCTCCAGGCCTCATTGGCCGTCTGTTCGGTGATCAGCCCGTCTTCCAGAGCCTTGCGAATGGCGACCGCATAGCTCTGGCCGTCGCTGTCGATGGCCTGAGCCACGAGATCGGGCCAAAGCTCGCTTTCGGTGCGCATGAGCTGACGGCGGAGATCCTGATGAAAGGTCAGGTATTCACGCACCGCGACACGTCCGCCGCCGACGCGATCCAACAGACGCTGGTTGATGACGAAGCGCAGCGACTGCGCCAGAGCGCTGACGAGATTGTCCCGCTCGGCCCGGGGGCACAGCGCAATCGAGCGCTGGATCATGAGGGGGCCGTTGTCGGCATGGATGGTGGTGGAAAGCTTGCCGCCCGTGATGGCGCAGTTGATGGCCGCCTCCATGGTCGGGCCGTCACGACACTCGCCCAGCACCAGATCCGAGTTTTCGCGGCGCATGGAGCCTTCGACAAACAGCGGCGGCGTCATGTTTGGCGGTCGGATCTCCGTCTGGGTGATCCGGTTGCCGTTGGGAGGCTTGAGGCTGTCGAAAAGGAACTCGATCGGCTGCTCGCCCGTGGAGATGTTGCATGAGACGGTCGGATCCATCAGCCGCTCGTGGATCAGCCCGAACTGCAACGTGGTCTTGCCCGATCCGGTCGATCCTCCCGTGAGAACCATGCCGCTTCTGAGCAGGTTCGTGTCGCGGATCTCCTGCTCGACGCGCTGCTCGTCCAGGCTCTTCGGCAGGGTCGGGATCGGCCGCAGGACAAGATTCATGCCCGGGCCGCGCATGGTCTGCACGGGGAAAATGTTGATACGAAAGCGCAGGGACTCACGACGGTTGAGCGTAACGCTATAGGCCGTATCGAGCTGAAGGCTGATCAGCACGCGCGCCGAGCCGTCCGCGCCATAGACGTGATCCACGATCTGCTTGAGATCCAGCGATGTCGTGGGGTCCATGGTGGCGTAGCGGTTGCGGCCATGAACCGTGAGCGTGGCCCGATGTCCGGTCAGCAGGTCAATACGCGACGCGCCGAGGCCATGCGCCCATTTCAAAAAGTCATCGAGACCGGGTGCATGTTTCCGGGCTTCAGCAACCCAAGGGTACTCGCGCTTCGCCCGCTCGTGTGCCCAGGTTTCGGTGTCGCGCAGTCTGAGGACGGCGCTCATCGGCAGTCCTCCGGATAGGCGACGCGGGTGCGGGCCTGGAGGCCGGGCTGTCCGGTGATGCGGATGACACGGTCGCCAAGATGCAGACTGTCGCCGCCGCCCACGGCCTGACGGTTCTCGAAGACCACGCGTGGCTCTTCGACACGACCGGCCCGCAGAAGCACGCGGTAGCGGGCCATGCCCGTGATGTCGCGCTGAAGTAGGGAGAGATCGGACAGGTAGATCTCATCAGCCACCTTTTCTCCGGATGCCCAGCCTTCAGCTACCCAGTCGTTCCAGTGCCGCACTTCCTTGTCCGTGTGAGGCAAAGCGGATGAGGCCGGATGACGCGGCTTGTTCCAGGAGCGGACGAGATAGGTCCGCCAGTTCGGCGCGGCAGAGGTGAGCTGCGCCTCACGGGTAATCTCGAAAACGCAGCGGCTCTCATGAGCGATGGTGCCGGTATCGTTCAGGGCGAAGGCCATCTGCGCCTGACTGACGATCGGGGGCTGCATCAGCGTCTGACCATCACCGACCGGCAGGACGAAGGGGCGGAAATCGAACGTGGTGTCGAGGATTGGCTCGTTGTGGCGCAGCATTTCATTGATGGCGAAAGACCGCGCTGCCTGTCCGCCCTGTGCCCCGTAGGTCAGCGCGGCCTGCCGGATCTGCTCGCGTCGGCCTGGCTTGAGGTCGTCGCCGGCTTCATCGTTTGGTCGCGCGTCCTGCAAGGCTTCGAGAGACGGTGGGGCCTCACCGCCTGTGATGCGGTCGAGCTGAAGCGCGCCCGTGACCGGGGTGTTGGCAGGATTGCCGAGGGCCTCATCATTGGCGTTGATCTGATCCGCGCCCGGCTCAGGCGGGTTTGGCATGGAAACGAGCGTTCCGCTCCGGGCTGGCGGAGGAAGAGAGCTTGTGGACGGCATGATAGTGCCGGTGTTGGCTGCACCTGCGAGAGACGGGAATGCGAGGAAGGCAGCCGTTGCGAGGCCGCAGAGCAGGGCGCGATCAGCCATGATACGTCACCGAGATTGCGTGGGAGAGGGGATCGACAGAGACGGTGGCCTGATCTCCCGCCTGCTCGCCGAGCGTGCGCAGGTGGTCAATCACCGGGGCTACGGCATTGATCTGGACAATGACCTTCCGGTGCGGGCCGAATGCGGTCACGCTGTAGCCGATGTCTTTGCCGAGCTTGCGGACCGCAGGCTCAAGCGGGCCTTGCCAGACAAACCAGACCTGACGCTTGAGGTCAGCGGGCAGCCCGGGATCCGGGGTCATGGGAGGCGGGGTCGGCCGCAACGTGCCGAGCTGGGCCAGATCCGCGTCGGTCGTGGCAATGGCGCGTTGTAGCGCAAGCTCGGGATTGGCCATGCCTGTTGTCGCCACAGGCTCGGGCGGTTTGGTAGCGCAGGCCGAGAGGGCCAGCAGCAGAACAGGTGTCAGAAGATAGTGGTGTCGCATGGGTCCCTCCAGATGTTGAAAGGATCATCGCGGCTCAATCTGCGACTTTCAGAAAAAACTTGGAGGCGTTTCATCACCACTCAGGGACAATTTTTGCGGTCCCTGATGGTTTTTGTGTTGCTTTTGTTGAACATATGTTTGACTATTATTTCTAGTAAGTCGGTCCCATAGAGACGATATGCGAGTGCCGGTGAGTACCGCAGAGTAAAGAGAGATCCCGACACGATGCCCCAAATCACTGCAAACACAGCCCATTTTGGAATGCGGCTTGAAGCCGATTTCAAAGAAGAGTCTTTCAGGAAGGTCAAGGAACTCGGAACGACGCCTGCTGACCTGTTTCGGGACGTTCTTGAATATGTCGTCAGAAACAACCGTCTGCCGATCCGCAAGGAAGTCGTGAGCGATGATGACGCCGTTCTTCTTGATCTGGTCAAGAAACGCCTGAAGAACCCGGGGGAAATTATGAGGAACGTGAACCTTGACGATCTACTCTCTGGACATCCCGGAAGTCGTAAGGGATGAACTGTACGCGCTGGATTACAGCGTTGCAGAGCGGTTCGTAAAAAAACTCCGCAAGATCCTGCATAACCCGCATGTTCCAAAGAACAAGCTTCGCGGTTTACCGAATTGTTATAAAATCAAACTGCGTGATGATGGCATCCGTGGGGTGTATCAGGTCCACGATCAGGAGATCACGGTTCTTTTGATCGCGGTTGGCAAGCGCGACAAAAGTGCCGTTTACGAAACTGCTAAAGACCGATTGTAAAAAGAGGGGGCCTTATCCCCCTCTTTCGTAAACCGTGTGTCTTACGCAGCGGCCCGCTGCTGCTCGTCCATAGCTTCCAGGCGCTCGTACAAGCCCCCGGCAATGCCCTGACCCGACAGAATCTCATCCACCAGAGCGTCCATGACGCCCTGCTGTGCCTGCTCATCCTGAAGAAACGAGCTTTTCATCGCCAGAGCCTTGCGGCGTGCCAGCTCCTTTTCCGCACTTCCGCCTGGAAACACAATGGCAAGGCACCGCAAAGCGCGGCTTGAGGGCATCCGGGCAAAGAGACGCGACCGCAGAGCGGTGTCGTTCGGCGTGCTGGAGAAGGCCCAGAGTTCAATGGGGCCAAGCACGTTGACCAGAAGCTGCTCATATTTGCCTTCGGCTGCGTTCATCACCACGAAGAAGGGCGCACCGTTGCGGCCTGGACCGGGCAGGCGGTTGCGCACCACATAGGCGCTGGCAGGTGTGAGCTTGAAGTTTTCGATCATCTCGTTGGCCTCGCGCTCGTCTCCGCATTTCAGGATCCAGCGGGCCGTGGACTGACCCACGAGATCGGCGCTGAAATCACCGCTGCGCTGACTGATGAACGAAAGCTGCACATTGTGCTTACGGCCCTCACGAACGTCCCGGATCGCCTGCTTATCGACCTGCGGGGCCTCCTTGGGACGATGCCACTCCTCAAAATCGAGACGCTTGATCGTCTCCTTCTTCTCGGTGAAGCGGCTGCGATGATACTCCCGCACATTCTCGGGCATGATCGGCAGATCCGCATATTCCGGGTGCAGGAAGAAGTTCCGGCCGATCAGGTAGCGGCCGAGCATATACATCAGGGCCGTCTGCCGGTTTGCACTCTCTGACCCCTGTGGCGCGACACGGGCCAGATCCAGCACGATGATCCGGGCGTCGCCCAGATCAAGCTGGGTCGGCTCGGAGAGCGTCGGATACTTCTTGATGGCCGCCATGATGTAGCGCTCGAACGCATCAATGAGCGTCTCGTGCGTGGGCAGGACGATTTTGGAATAGCGATTGAAGATTTCCGGCGCGCGGGCCGCTGCAATCAGATCCTGAAGAACCGGAACGGCATGACGTTGGGCAATCCCCGCCAGACGATGCTCGCCCGCAGCGATCAGGGCCGTCACAACGTCACGCCACCAGGTCGGATCCGCACTTTCGAGATCGCCTTCGGCCGCAGCGTGGTGCGGGAGCTGGAGGCCGAGGCGGTGGATAGCCTCATCCACCAGAGGCTCGATACCCTCGCGGTAGTGCTTCGGATTGCCGCCTGCAACACCCGTGCACTGACGATAGGCCTCCGCAATCACGTCGCCGACGAGCTGGTCCATCCCTTCGAAAGGCTGACCATCAAGGGGCGTGGCCAGCAGGGACACAAAGTTGTCGATGGCGACTTCTTCAAGCGGCAGCGGATATTCCAGGCCCACCTGAAGGTCGAAGATATTGACCTCAAAGCCGGGCGCCATCTGCATTTCCACGAAGATGGCCTCATGGGCACGATCCGGCCCGAGCGCGTTGCGGACCATTTCGATAAAGCCGAGAGACGCATGGCCGATGTCCAGCTTCGCCAGCAGCGGCAGCTTGACGCCATTATTGCCCATGGCCGCAGAACTCAGGAGCAGGCCAAGGAGAATGGTGTTTCCGAGCACGGTCTTGCCGCTGCCTGGAGGGGCGACGATGATATCCGCGATATGCTCACGTACACCGCCGCCAGTCGGATCGAACGGCCAGATCCCGCCATCGGGCTTACGAAAGAGGATGGACCCTTGAGGGAAGGGGGAGGCGCTTCGCATCCACGGCATCATGCCCATGGCATCCCCCAGAGGCGCAAGAGCCGGGGTGGCCGTGGAACCCAGAGAAAGCACCGGCACCGACCCCATGGCGGCCTCAAGCGGGTCGCCCGGAACACGGGTGGTCTTGCAGCCGCCCCAGCTTTCGAGGCCCTGAGATAAATCGGCCGCACGGCGACGCAGCAGCTTGTCTTCGCCGACCGGTGCCCAGGTGCTGGCGGTCATCCGCATCCGGACGGAATTATGGTTTTCCGTCTCGCGCATCCGCTTGATGGCCTGAAAAGCCCGTGTGATGTCTTTGTTCCCCGGAAACATGCCGAGCATGGTGGCCCCTGTTTCCTTGATGGCGAACGCAGCCTTGCCACCGCCTTCGAGGATCATGGAACTGCGCCAGGGCAGACGCTTGCGGCCCAGAGTGTTGAGCAGTTCCGAGAACGGGCGCGGATCCTCGGGGCCGAGAAGCATGTCCACGGGCGCATAGGTGTAGTCACCGACCGTCACGAGCTGGCCGCCCTGATTTTCGGCATCCGCGTTGAAAATCTGATCGCGCAGGGACGGCCAGAGCAGGTTTTCGGTCTTTTTGCTCTGTTTTTCGTCATCCGGAAGACGCGGCATGACAGGGTCGCCCACCAGCGTGGGCTTCCAGCCGCTTCCGGCCGTCTCTCGGTAGAGCGTTTCACGCGCCAGCGTGATGGATTCATCGGCCCGGAGCAGCGTTGTGGAGATGCCGAGATTGGACATGCTGTCCTGCACGCGCGCCACAAACGCATCATGTCGGCCTGCCATGAGTTCGGAGCGCAGGGTAAAGCGCTGACCGCTCCCCGCTTTTGGCCACGCCTTGACCTGCTCTTTTCTCTCGGCCGCCACCTGCTTCTTTTCTTCGCGGGTCAGAACGGCCGGTCGGGTCCACAGGATGTAGCAGGCATCCTCCCACCGCATCACCTGAGGCCACCGCAGGCGGCGCTCATTGATGATGTCGTGGAAGTCAGCGTTCATCATGCGCGAAATCTGCTCGCATCCATTGAGCGCCAGCAGATCCACGGCGACGCGGGCCTGATCCGGGTCGGAGATATACCAGCCTTCGATCACATGACCGGTGCCTTCGAGCAGGCCCTGAAGTTCGATGCGCTGCTGTTCGGCGACGGCCTCCACGTCTGCACGCGAGCACATGGTGCGCAGACCATTCACGCGCAGAACAGAGACATACTCGCCCCGGAGTGTCACGAGCCGGTCCTGATGGACGGCGTCCGTATGATTGGTCTCGACATCGCAAAAGGATTCGAGGGGCTGACGAAGAAAGAGGCTCGCGCTGGCAAGCAACTCGGTCAAAAAGCCAGACATTGGAAACTCCGCGTCAGGATGGGGTGAGGGCAAGGGCCTTGTCGAGGAAGGTCGGGTAAACGTCAGCGCCAGCGTCAAGCAGCCTGCCGGTTGGCAGAATGCGCAGGCCTGCGCGGAGGAGAGCGAGATTGCGTTGGACGGCCTCATCGGCGCTGCCACACAGGCGCATGGCCGTTGTGATCTGACGGATGGAGCCGGATTGCAGTCGATGCTCGGCTTCCGCACGTCTGGATTCCAGCAGACGCAGGAGCGTCATGGGCGTCCGGAAAGAGGGGGAAAACTGCGTGCCGAGCAGAGGGTCCGGGATAGCCTTCAGGACGGTGTCCCAGAACTGGCGGTCAGACTGACCCTGTTGTCTGGCCATCAGGCGGAGCGTCTGGTGGGCCGTGCGAACAAGAAACATCAGGCGCGACTGGGAGATTTCCGGCCACCAGACCAGCATGGCCTCGGCGTCGATGGCCGCACGCGATGTGTCCTGCAGGAGATTGCACACCTGGCAGACCCTGAGACCGGCCCCCGAGGAGGGACCAGTCCAGGGAAGACCTGCCCCGGGCGACGGCAAACCGCAGCAGGAGCAGGTGAACGAGCCATCCGACCCGTCTTTCCCGGGCCGGATCTCCTGGTCGAGACCAGGCTGGAGGAAGAACGGATCGGAGGTCATGTCAGCTTACTGGAACTGGTAGCTCTTGGCGGTATTGCTGATTTCAGCATTCCCGTTGGAGGCCGTGTTCGCAGAGTTGTTGATCCACTTCGGACCTGTAGCCGCCACACCGGCCAGAACGAAGCAGACGACGCCGGCAATCGCCATGCCGGGGCGCTTGGTCTCTTCCTTCTGGGACTTGTAGAACAGCACGATACCCGTCACGAGCGCCACAATGGCCAATGCGTAGAGGGCTGCGGCAGAGCCGACACCAATTGTGTCCGTACCTTCCTGCGCCATGTTCTGGATCTGCTTGCCAAGACCGTTGCTAGAGGCCGTACCACCTGCGGCAGCAAGGGCGGTGCCAGCCATCACCATCGGTAGCATGGTTGCTGTCGCGACGGTCGCGCCGATCTTGGTGAGCGCGCGGGAAGAAGACGGGGCTGTCTGGGATGTCATGAGTTGTTTCTCCGTTGTGAGGGACAATCCCCTCTGCCAACCAATCTGACCGCGTGATCTGCGACTGAGGCGGGCGAGGGGTGTTTTTTTTCGTCAGCCCGTTTCAGGGCCAGAAAGAGAGGATCCAGGTGGCGTCTTTGACGGGATTGAGAAGCATGACGCCAAAGACGTACTGGATGCCGCAGCCAAGGCGCTCCCGGTTTGAGCGGCCTCTCTGGATGGCAAACCAGGTCAGGACGGCGAAGAAGCACGTCCAGGCCCCGAACATCTGAAAGAACAGGGCAAAGTCTGTGACGATCGCGAGGATCGCGTCCTTGGGGCCGGTGCCGGTGATCAGGCTGTCCGCCGTGCTGTAACTGGTCGCCGCGTCGCCCAGAGTGACCTGCACGTCGGTTCCGGCCGAGGCCGTGCTTTTGGTGAGGATGACGTTGAACGAGGCGAAGACACCGCACAGAACAAGCGACAGATAGGGCAGCCACGGCTTGTCCTGCAGGGCCTGAATGGTCGGGTGGTAATACTGATAGATCCCGACCAGACTGAAGATCAGACAGCTCACGGCCGCCGCGTAGCAGGCCGTGGGCAGAAGCCAGCCCATGCCGACGGCGATCTCGTGGACGAGATTGACAAGGCCTTCCATGCTGGCCTCCTCAGTTCAGGTCGCCATGAGCCGTGTGCAGAACCCAGGTGGCGCCCTGCTGGCTGATGGTCAGGACTGCGCCGTAGCCGGGAATGACCGTGCCAACACCAACCTCGAACTGACGGGCCTGTCCGCTTGGGGCCGCGCTGTCTTCGATCATGGCGAGTTGTGGTGAGGCCGCAACGATCCGGTAGTGATGGATCCAGGCAGGCTTTGGAGCCGGGCCGGCCACGGCGGCCGGAGCGGGTGGAGCGTTCGAAGACGTCGGGGCCGCAGCCGCAGGCCTGTTCATGGCGGCGCTCAGGGCCGCACGCGCCTTTTCGGCTGCTGCGTGGGCCTGTGCGGCCTCATCCGCACCGGAATTTTCAGCACCCGTGACGGCGTGATTGGCTTCAATCAGGGAAATCCGCCGTGTCAGATCGTTCAGGCGGTCTTCTTCAGCTTTACTGCGCCCTGCCAGAGATTGCCGCAGGCTCTCGACCTCGCCCCGCTCACGTTCGATGACGCGGGCCTCTTCGGTGACGAGCTGAAGCACGTCGATCTGCTGCTGCGTCGCCATGGGCGCGGCCTGAAGGGTCTGGGCTGTCTTGACCGGATCGGCAGGAGGTGTGGGCGGAGCAACGGCCGGAGCCTCAGTCCGGGTGGCGTCAGTCTGGGCTGGTGCAGGCTGCGCTGCGGCTGACGGCGTGGCAACGGCGGCCGCAGGAGGCGCTTTCGGCGACGCAGCAGGCGCGGACGGGTTCGACGCAGCTTTCGGGTGGCCGAGGGTCTGCATTTCCGCAAGATCGGCGGTTGCAGGAGGGGCCGCCACCGGAGGCGGTTCGGGGGCCTGAGCAACGGGCGCTGCCGTCTGATCCATGCCCACTTCCTGACCAGGCGTAGAGACAGGGTGGTGATGGTGCCCACTGGCCGCCAGAATCCCCACGAGAAGGACGCCGCAGATCCCGAGACCCGAACCGCCGTAGAGCTTCTGGCGCGGTGTCAGCGCCTCGTAGCGCGAGATCAGGGGCGTGAGAAAAGAAGAGGAGCGGGATGATGCCGGTTCGACCGTGTGACTGTCAGCGTGGGCCGTTGGGTCGGCTTCGTGACCATCCAGATCGTCCGCCACGCTGTCGTGCTGAGAAGGCGGCGGGGGTGCAGCCGACGCGGGCTCCATCCGACGCGGAGTGGTTTCGGTGTTCAGGTGATGAACTGTGGAACTCATAAAAAAGATCCTTCTGGCTGAGACTGCCAGAAGGATCGGGGAACGATCTGCGACTGAGTGCGGAAATTCAGGGCTTATCGACAACGGGATCCATGAACATGACGCCGACATTCACATTGGCGGCCAGAATGATCCGCGAGCGGGTTGGCGTATCCTGTGTCAGGGCACTGTTAACGGCCGAGGCGGCACTTCCTGCGGCGACGCCGAGCTGCTGGCCCATGTTCAGGCGCTGGATATAGTTCATGCCGCCAAGGGCGCTGTAGCTGCCCGTGACATTGGACGTGGTTTCGATGGCCTGACCGAGGCCCTGCACGAATGCAGCCGCTGCTGGCATGACGAACCGCTGGAAAATCAGAGGATCGACGCTGGAGGCGACACCCTGCTTCATGGTGTCGGGTGCCATCACTACGCCGTTTGTTGCGAGATTGCGGCCCTGATGAATGATCTTGTTGACCTGCACGACCAGGAGCTGTTCGTTTCCGGGTGCCCTTGCGACTGTCGCAATCATGCGGTCGCCAGCGATGGGACCGCTATCGGCCTCAAGCACGATCTGACCGGACAGGTCGCTGTCCGTCGCGGTGACGGTATGGGCATAGATCCCGCGACCGGCAGGAATCAGCGCTGGCGGAGCTGCCGTATCGTGTGAGGCCGTGGCCGCTGCGGATGCGCCCGTTGCCCCACGCGTGGCCATTGTCTTCTCGGCCTGAGGCTGGCCGTCCTGCTCTGGCTTAAACACGGCTTCCTGAAGATCCGAGACAGGGGGCCGGGCCTGAAGGCCTCCTTCGATCCGCTCGATCTCGGCGACATAGCGGGCGCGGCGCTTTTCACGCTCCTGCTGCTCGGCCTGGGAGGTTTCGCCATTGCCAGAAGAGGAATAGGCCGGATCGGTCTGCACAAGCGGTGCCTGCGGTGCATTTTCGATATGCGGCGGCGTTGGCGGCGGTGCAGGAGGGGTAATCGGCGCGTTGTACCCGACTTCCTGCGGCTGACCATGTGCGCCGTCATAGGACAGGACCGCATCCTTTTTTTCGCCCTTGTCCGCGCGCGCAACGGCCGGTGCCAGATCCGGCGTGTAGGACTGGCCTTCGCCCTCGGACTTCTGCGCGGTCTCAGTGTTCTGCAAATGCCGCAGCCGGTCCTGCTCAGGGTTGGTGTTTGTCCCCCCGGGCAAAGCATTCATCTCTGCGATCTGGCCCGGGTCTGATTTGGGCATCTGCTTGGTCTCATGGTGCGAGACGACAAGAACCAGAGCGACAACCGAAACGGCCGAGGCCCCGAGCAGGACCAGGCGACGGTTTCCTCCGCGCGTTGCGCTCGACAGGACGGATTTGAACTTGGGCAGTTTCGGGATCATGGCGTCATGTCCTTGAGAGACGCGGACACGGTCCGACCGGAATCCGACAGGAGAATGTAGGGGGTCTGGCGGAAGGCGTAGAGGGTGTAACCGTCTTCACCACGCTCAGAACTGTCCCAGGCAGGCGTCATGAGCGCTAGCCGCGTGCGGATGTAGAGTTCATTCCCCATCCTCCACGCCCGCACGTCATCAGGGGAGAGACCTTCGACGCTCTGGGGCACGGCAGAGGCCGGAGCGATCCCCGAGAGCATGGCGTTCATGAAGGGCTCTGCCGTGCCAGGGGCGGCTTCCGGACCCATTTCCTGTTTGGCGTTAGGGCCGTCTTCGTTCACGCGCACTGTCAGGTTGTCGTCATAGGTACCCCGACCGGCCAAAAGCAGGAACGAGATCGGCTTGATGGCGCCTTTGAGCGTGACGAGCAGGCCACCACGCGGAGACAGCGACAGGGGCTCGATGTTGATGGTGTTGCTGCCAGAATAAGGAACGCAGGTGTAAAAACCCGTGGTCTGCACGGCAGGGGAACCCCCTTTGCCCCCGTCAGACGAGCAGTTCTTCAGACCATCCGGATTGGCGGATGTGCTGGTCGTGTTCCACGCAATCGGCCAGGGTGCTCCGGAGCGGTCCACGAACGAGACGGCCGTGGGATAGCCCTTGGTCGTGAAAATCAGCGATGTCTGCTGACCGGGTGCGAAAGACACGCGAATGGCCGGGCGGCTTGTCGGAGCCGCGACTTCCGTAGCGACATCCTCACGCGCCTTCTGGTTCTCTTTGAGACGGTTGCCGAGACGACGGATCATCTCCGGCGTCAGGGGTATGGCCTCATCTTCGGCGGCCTGCTGATCCTGTTGTTCGGCAGAGAGAGGGGGAGACGCTGGTGCGGTCTCCGGACCAGGGGCTGCCGACTGTGCCAGCGCGGTGAAGGGCATGAAGCCCATGAGGCCAAGAAGGGCTAACGAAAAGGAACGGGTTTTCATGGCACGGATCCTCACTGCGGGCTGGCCACAAGCTGGGTGATGGCAATGCCGTCAGGGTGATCAGCGTCATCGACACGCTCGACATGCACGGTTGCAATCAGGGTCTGGGAGCTTTCCACATTGACGTTCTCGCAGGTCTGAACGAACGGGAACTGCACGACGTAATGGTGATGACCGTTGACCATGCTTTGCTGGCGAATGGTGGCGGCACGCGTCGGCTGCGCGTAGCAGAGCAGCTTGGCCTCTTTCATTTTCGCCAGATTGCCGTCCTGGACGAAGGACTGCGCGAACGTATTCCAGCCATTGATGGTGAAATGCGATCCGGCTGCGTTAAGCTGCGACGGATAATCCCGGTAATTGATGTTGTAGGGCTTGAGCGACCACTTGATGACCCACGACAGGAAATCTTCCTGACTGAGGATCGGACTGTTCAGCGCGATAGCCGGGCGAGGGGCGTTGATCCCGTCCACGAAGAAATACTTCGGGAGCGGATGATACGACCACGCGCGGGCCAGAAGAACGGCCAGAACGACCACGACAGCCGCGAGGGCGATGGACGTCTGCAAGGAACGCTCAACGATCTTTCCCTGAAAATCAGGATCGGTCAGGCGTCGGCTCAGGGATCCCGAGGAGCGGCTCATGGCGCGGTATCTCCGTGGAACGACAGCGGGGCTGCGGATGGCATTTCAAACCTCATGATGACTGTGTCATCGTCACCGTGACCCGTTGATCTGCGACTGAAGCTGAAAAAATGGAGAAATTTGCGGATTAATCGCCCGAGCGCATGACGGCGGTCTGCTGGTGCAAACGGCTGATACGGCGGCCGTTACGGCGGGTAGTCCAGAAATAGAACCCGGCCTTGCCGAGGCATTCGCGGCGCACGTAATCCATCTTCTTCAGATAGACCTCATACAGGTTGGGATCGAACGCCTTGCGCATGTCTTTCTTGGAGCGCCGCGGCAGATGGAGCCAGCCGGACTGGCTGACGATGGTGCGATCTGTCAGCAGGAAGTCCTCGGCAACAGCATCAGGGGACTGGTGAGCAAAATGCCGCATGGCCAGCTCGTGCTGCATTTCGACGGACCAGCGTGTGGTGCAGGCATTCCGGCTGAAGCCGATAACCAGCCCGGTTGGTGAGTTCCGGACCTGCCATCTGCGGCCCCGACGCTCTTCTGGTGTCAGGCGGGAGGCCTGCTCCCAGGTTAGAACAACGGATGGATCAGCGGGAATGGCCACAGACTCAGCAGGAGGCTGGAGACTGATGAGCTTGCGTTGCAGGCTGCGGACACTGCGGCCCATCTGTTTGGCAATGCGCTGGAGCCCGATGCGACGCTCACGGTGGGCCAGAAGAGTGGCAACGTCGGCGTCCGTCCAGACCACCTCGGCATAGCGCTCTCGTGCGGGCAAGCCGAGGGCGGCGCGCTTCTTGCGAACGGCCATGACTGTGCGGTCGAGGCGCTTTGCTATGGCGGGAAGGTCTTCGCCCTCGGCCCATGCGCGGCTGAGGCGGCTGATGTCGAGAAGGGACCACGCGCGAGGGCTGTTCCTCAGCGCGGTGCGCTTGAGAGGAAGTCCTTCCTCTCGCGCAATGGCTTCGATCTCCAGGCGGCTTATGAAAAGTGCGGCCGCGATGTGCGCAACATTCACACCATGAACGATCATCTTTTTCAAAAGGGATCGTGCTTGCAAGGCTGGGCCGAACGGCGAGAGTCCAGACGAAGGAGAGGTGTCTTGGTCCTTACTCGGAAGCTGCATCCCCGAAGCCAGATAGGCCTGGGTGGACAGGGCAAATGACGGATGGAGAGCTACAGACATCGCTAGACGCACCGTTATCGTTACGAACGATACGCTTATCTAGCGATGAGACCTGTAATGCAAGAAAAAACCGCACCAAACGATAATCTTATCGTCTCTTCAGTTCATAACGTCTTTCGTGACGCGCTGCAGAACGTCCAGTTTATCGAACAATATCCTTGCCTGTTCGGATGTGGATAGGATTCCGCTGTAAAGGCCCCGAACACGAAAGAGAGCAAAAGTGGCGTCTACCTTCGGAAAGCCTGCGAATAGCAACGCTGTCGGTACACGTAGGGCTGCCGCAATCTTCAAGAGGGTATCGAGATTGGGGTTTCGCATTCCTATCTCAATAAGATGGATTGCGGGCGCATGAAGTCCGCTGGCAGCAGCCAAGTCAGCACCGCTCAAGCCTCTGGCCAGGCGAATGTCGCGTATTCGTTCGCCAAGCTCTACGAGAACTGGCTGTCTCTTGTCGGGCGGGACTTTTTTGCCCTCATTAAGAGTTTGGTCTGTCTTTATCCTCTCCACTTCTGAAAGGATTTCAAGCAATGAAGCTCTGTTCTTTTCGAATATCTTACTGAGCGAAAGGCAGACCTGTAGCTCCTCATCAGAGGCTTGGCCTTCCAACGGTAATATTTCATGTCTGTCGGGAGGTAATACGTTTTCAGGAACTTCTTCAAGACCTTGAATTAGTTTCCATAGAGAGTTGTAGGCGGGCGCCTTACCTTTCTCCATGTTCTGAACTGTATTTACTGACAGCCCACTCATAAAGCAGACTCGTACCACATTCAGTTCCCGTTTCTCCCGAACTTCGCGTACTCTATCGCCTAACTCAGTCAGATATCCTTCAACAGAAGCATCATTTGCCTGCGTCTCTGTTTTCTTGTTCATGGCTAGTTCTCTCTCTCGGCAGGCTTACGCACCGGACTTCGGGTCCGGATACTGCAAAATACCTACGAGAGCGCCCCTGACAACTGAGTTCGAATTTAACATCTCTCCTCAGTCGCATGTCGATCTGCGATTTAGAATATTAAGTTATTTCAGGAGAAACCGAGTGTTTGTAATGTTGCCTCCCGCCCATGTGCAGCCAGCTCCAGCAATGCCCAAAGCAATGCTGACTGAAGCGGCCTTCGAGATCAGTCATGCGCCCCCGCCCCTTCCTTCGCCAGCCCCTTCGGGACCAGTCTCTCTGGCACCTCCCGCAGAGCCATCCGTGCAGGCCGAGCCGCCGAAAGTGGTTCATCACTTCCGCATGACGACTGGCTATGGTCATCAGGTGCCATTGTCGTTCGCCGTGAGGCAGATCGTTCCATCAGGTGTCCGTGTCACTTACGGTGCGGGCGTTGATCCAGGTGAGGCCGTGGACTGGCAGGGCGGTCGGGAATGGAACAAGGTTCTGGCCACCACAGTCAGCCCGCTTGGCGAGCGTATCGAGGTCGGGCGCGCGCACGTCACTATTTTGAAGAAATAAGCGTTAGTCGCAGATCGAGCTGCTTTTCTCCTGGGACTTACCCAGGAGAGAGGCATGTCACCAGACGATCCAACACCGCACAGGGACACCCCGCAGAGTTCTCTGGCCCCTAACCTTGCTCTTGCACGGCACAATCTGCTTGAGCATTTCCGTGTCCGGAATGGACACACTTCCGGCACGGACGGGGCGATCATCGCCTCTCTGGCCGACCTCCTTGTGTCTTTACCGAGCGAGGAGCGACGGACCTTTGTTTCCGAAGTGGTCTCGACCGTCAGCGGCGGAGAGGATCTTGTAGCATCTGCGGTCTCCAGCCGTGCTGAACTGGTCGCATGGACAGACAGTCAGAAAAGGGCAGAGCTGTCCGCGCGCGTCTTTTCTGAAGATCGTCTCGCGCTTCTGCGCGACCTTCTCGATCCAGAAGCAGAAAGGGCGGCCGCATGAAACGGGCATCCTTTCTTTTCGTGGCCGCTACTCTTTCGGTCCCTCTGAGCGCATCTGCCGCAACACAGGGTAGCCAGGCCTGCGCAACCCTCACGCAGGCCGCAGCGGACGCCGTAAACGGGCGCATCAAGGCTAACAATGCTTATGAGAAGCAGCCTGAAAGTGTCAGTGGCCTCTCCTGCCTGGACAAGTTTTTCAATGGAACGGGCCTCAATCTCCTGACGAACATTGCGAACCCGGCAGCGCTGATTAATGACGTTGTCGGGCAGGTCGAAGGAGAAATCTGCTCGGCCGCCCAGACCGAATGGGACAATACCGTCGGAGCAGCCCAGCAATGCGGGTTAAGCCTGAACGGTGTGAATGTCGGTCTCGGCCTGTCAGGCGGAAACGGCCTCATGTGCCCCTCCCTGAATTTTGGCGGCAGTGGTCCGCAGCTTGCGGCCGGGAGCCTCGGGAATGGCGATTCAAACGGGTATGTCCGGGGGGAGCCACGTCTGCCGACCGGCTACACCAGCACCTCTCTGGACGGGGTATTCTGATGAAGATCCGCCTCAATCCAACAATCGCAACGATGCTCCTCTGCACGACAGTTCTTGTCGCGATGCCGAAGCCTGCGAATGCGTTCATCGGTGAAGCGGCGGTCGTCGCGGCCATCAGCGCGTTGCAGAAGTTCACGGGCTCCGCGCTGTCGTCGATGACCAAGACGCTGACGTCTCAGTTGAACAATTCAATGGATAGCCTGACGAACCCGAACTCCGTCAGTTCCATGCTGAACAAGGGCTTCACACAGCTCAGTAACTACGAAAAGGCCGGTGTCGCTGCTCAACAGCGCATCGCGGATGCGTCCAATACAGCGATGGCGGAGTTCGCTCGCCGCCAGCAGGATACCACGATCCGCGACGAGCACATGATGAACCCGGAGTTCTGCACAGGGATCGACGGGTCGCAGGCCACCCAGGGCGCGTCTCAGTCAGCCAGAACGGCAACCCGCGCGATTGCGACGATTACGGACAGTCGCGGAGAGGCCGACGCTGGAACGCCGTCTTACTATGGCAAAGGCCAGGGTGTGGCATCGAGCATGGCGCTGCATGGGCGGCGCTATTGCTCGCAGGAAGACGTCACAGCCGGTCTGTGCTCGGCTCTTTCCCGTCTGCCCAATGCGGACCAAAGGGCCATTTCCCTGTTCGGGCAGGACACCCTGTCGGCTGACGGCGGTGTGGACGCTGCCAACGACTACAGCACCACACTTATCCAGCCTGTAGCCCCTGCCGCACTGCGCGGCGAGCAGCTTACGTCCACGTCCGGACGCGAGGCTGCGTTGCGTCGTCGCGCCTACAACGCCCGCATGTCGCTCTCGCGCTACGTGATGAATTTCATCACCTCGCTGGAGATCCCGTCGATCAACCTGACCGATGTGCAGAAAACCGAGATGCAGGCCGAGGGCATGACTGTCTCGGATCAGGCCTCGTGGCTGACGTCGATGAGCCTTGAGGTCAATCGCCGTGTCTCAGGCGTGACCTGGAACAAGAACCTTCAGCAGATGCCACCCGCAACGGTCATGCGTGAGCTGGCGATCGAGCAGGCTCAGGCCAACTACCTCGCCTTGCAGACTTACCGTCTCGGGCTTTTCCAGTCTTCGCTCGCCGCAACACAGGTGGCGCAGCACGAGGAGGAAAGCGAGGCCAAGAGACTTGCCCCCATCCCATCACCAAACGTCAATCCCGGAGGCTGACATGGCCCAGAATGATACGCAGATCCCTGCCCTCGCGGACGTCTTCCAGAGCCTGGAGCGTGTGCGGCCCCAACTTGAGAAGGATGCGCCCCAACTGGCCGGGCAGATCACCCTGCTTGCCCAGAAGCATCAGGATCCGGACCTTGCGGCCAATGAGCGGTTTCGGACCAACGTCGCCTATGTGCTTCAGGACGCCGAGCGTCTGGTCGGACCGGTTCTGCCGCAGGAAAATGGGCTGCGCGAAGAGATGACACAGCGTGCCATGAGCGTGCCCGGCCTGACGTCCGAGACCCTCAAGGGCTTTATGGGGCAGACCGCCGATCTGATGGATCAGCGACTGGTGGACACGGTGCGCTCTGTGTCGGAGCGCGTCGCCTCCATGGGGGCCGATCAGCAGGGTAATCCGGAGATTGACGAGGTTCTTCAATCCCTGTCCGAGCGGGTTGCCACTGCCGCACGGTTCTCGACACACGACCCTGACGCGCAGACCGTTACACAGGACGAACAGGCAGACGTCAGACCTGTGGAACCGGCCTCCGAGTTTGATGGAAGTCCTGAGCCACCACCTTTCGATGATATTCCGGACGCCCCTGAGCCAGAGGACAGTGAGGATCCACGTCTGCAAGAGGGTGACACCTCAACTCGTCCCTCTTCGGAAGAAAAGGCCGATCCACGGATGCACGCCTCTCCTGGAGGCGGGGAGCCGGGAGCAGACCAGCCACAGGCCCACCGCCCTGAGCGACCGGCAAACGCTGGCGCAACCGAGAACAAGAAGGCAGCACCAGAGGCATCGAGCAAAGCTGATACCGGAGCTAAAGCGCAGAATAGACCTGGACCGGCGAAGGAGGAGGCGAAACCCCCTGAACAGGAAGCCGATGAGAAGGTCGTTTATCAGGTGCGCGGCCCGGGTCTCTTTACCCGTCTCGCACAGGCCATTCGTCCTGAGGCCGTGCAGCAGGCCGTCACGCCCGGGTCTAACTGGATGGCCAAGGCGCAGACGATGAATGCTGCCCATGGGCAGCAGGCCGACGCCAACCATCTGGATCAGACCGAGGCCCTGGGCCTGAAGGCGCAAAGTGCTCTGGAAGCCGTGCAGAATACTCCGGCGTCTTCGGTCATGCGGGAGATCGCTGAGGCCGCGAAATCAGAGCCAAACGGCATGGATGGTGTGTTGAGCGAAATGCGGCCGGGAGGTCGGCATGAAGGCCTGCAATCGCGATTTCAAACCGAGCGGAGCACCAACCAGGCGTTCGCAGCGCAGTTGAAGGAAGCGGGTGAGGCGGTCGCGGCCTACGGCGCTCATCGTGAGAAAGCTGCCGATATTGGGGTGCAGCGAGGAACAGAGGCTCAGGTCGAGCAGCGCTTCAACGGCCTGGACAGCAAGATTGGCGAACTCGCCAAGGGGGTGCCGGGAAAGGAAGCCGGGACCAGCATGGTCGAAGAGCTCTCAGAGAAGGCCCGTGAGCTGGTGAAAAAGGCGGTTGAGGCCGTCGCCTCTGTTTTCCGGCCGTCCCCTTCTGCGTCAGCCAGCGCAAGCCCGGGATTATAAGTGATGACTTCTCTCAGACGCTTCAGAAACACGGGTAGGGCGCTCAGCGTCCTGCCCATCTTCCTCACGACAGGAATAGCTCACGCACAGTCGGTCACAGGCAATTCGACGTCGGGAAACTCCACTTATGGCGTGACGTGGAACATGCTCGATCCTGGTGATGATTGGGCCGCGACCATGATCAAGTCGGTCTTTCCGGTGTTCGGGTCGTCCTCGACAACCACCGGCACCGAGGCCACGGTTATCGGAACCATGCTGGGCGATCTGTCCGGCTTCGTCATGGCGTTGGCCATGGCCTTTGTTTCTTACGTCATGATGATGAACATGCACCGCTCGGCCGAAACGTCGAAGGTGCTTGGATCCAATCAGACGTCCATGAGTATCGTGCGTATGGCCTTTGGCGCCATCATGATGCTTCCGGTTGCAGGCGGCTTCAGTGCGGGTCAGGCCGCGTTCGTTCAGGGTTCGCTCTGGGGTGTCGGCATGGCGAAGACGGTCTATTCCTCCGCCGTGCAGGCGATTGGTCCGGACGGAAAAACCATCGCACAGCCCATGGTACCGGGTACGAAAACCATTGTGGCTGGCCTGATCGCCAATGAAATGTGCCGGGATCTGGTCAACCTGGCCTCATCAAATTCGAGCCTTGTGCCAGCCCCGACCGGGAGAACCGTGAAGGCCGTATCCGGCTCCGATCTGGGTATGATTACCTATCCCTATCAGATGACCACGGGAGACGGGCAGCCGGTCTGCGGTTCTGTCACGATCCAGGCTCCGCGCGCAGCGACGAAGATCCTGGGGATCACGGTCGATACGGCCGCCATGCAGCAGCAGATTCTGGATAGTGTCCTGGTGGGCGAGATCCGGCCGCAGGTCCAGCAGGTTGCAACCCAGTTCTGGCAGACCAAGAAGTCCTCCAGTCTGGCACCTCTCGTGACCCTTATGACGCAGGCGACCAATGACTACACCAGCAAGCTGACGGCCAAAGCTGCCAGTATCCGCCAGCAGGTTCAGGCAGCCGTCACACAGCGCAGTACCAGCTTCCAGGCGTGGAACAGCGGGACCAACGGAGACGCGGCCAACACCAAGGGCCGTCTGGATAGTCTCGGCTGGACAGGTGCGGGCGCCTACTACCTTGAGTTTGCCCGTCTCAACGGGGAAACAATGTCCCTGATGGCATCCACTCCGACTGTCAGCGCTCCGACCTATGTTGGACTGGGCGAGGACGTGCACGGAGATATTGCGCCGATGATGCAGTCGATTGGCGCACTCCTGGCCAATATCTCCAATATGGTCGCCACGCAGGACGGCATGAATGCTCCAGGCGGAAGCAGTGATCTCTATGCCGGTGTCACGCCGAGCGGTGATGGCGCAGGGGTGCTGTCTCAGGTCGCGCGGTCTTTGCATCTGAGCGACTACACGCTTCAGACGGTCATGGCGTTCATCGAGCCATCTGGCGCTGAAGGCTACTGGACGGATCCGTTCGGAAACCTCATGGGCCTCGGAAACTGGATGATCACCACGGCCCTTTTGGTCATGGCGTCCGCAGCACTTCTCAGCTCGGACGCTGGATCTGCGGTGACGGCGGCGGGTGCGGCTCTAACCGGCAATTTCGCGGGGGCTGCTGGCATTGGTGTGGGGCATGTCGTCGTGCAGTTCCTCAGCACGCCAATCCTCACAGGCGCAATGGCGCTTCTGCTTCCGGGCCTTACACTCGCGTTCGTGCTGCCGATGATCCCCTGGGTGATGTGGATGGCGGGCGTTGCTGGCTGGCTCATTCTGGTGTGCGAAGGCGTAATCGCTGTTCCGCTCTGGATGCTGGCCCACATGACGATGTCCGGAGAAGGTCTGCATGGGCACGCGAAAGCAGGGTATGCTCTTATCTTCAACGTCCTTTTTCGACCGACCCTGATGCTGTTCGGGCTTTTCCTCGGCTACTTCGTGTTTGATGCCATGTCCTGGCTGATCCACCAGACATTTGGTGTGGCAGCAGGGTTCGTGCTGTCGCATGGCTGGATCGTGACCAATCTTATTGGCGTTGTCGTCATGCTCGGAATGTACGTCACGGTCCATATCACGCTGGCGCTGATGTGCTTCAGGCTGATTGCTATCCTGCCAGAGCGTGTTCCTGCCATGATCGGCTTTCATGAAGGGAACCGCGTCGATCTGGATCAGTTTTCTAAGGATGCTGCGGTAATCGGTATGGCCGGTACTTTGAAAGGAATTGAAAGTTCGCTTGCACCTTCTAAAAAAGGTGAGACGGCAGGTAACTCGAAAAACGGTGGCGCATTGACAAAACAAGGCTCTAACTTGGTAGATACAACGTTAAGCCGTACCACATGAGGTCTGAAATGTTTGGCAATGATGGAATGAGTGGATGGGCCGGGTACATGCTTGGCCAAATGTCTGCCGATTCCACGCGTCGCCGACGTGAGGTGGTGGACAATCTACTGCGTCGTCCTTCTGAGAGCTGGCAGGACAAGTACGCAGTTCTGGTAGCCAAAGCGCAGGAGTTCCTCGACCATATCAAGTGGCAAGAAGGGATTATGAAGGAGCGCAAGGACCAGATTGCGGCTCTTGAGGCAGATCTGGTCCAGGCGCGCTCTGATTTGGAGCGTCAGCAGTCTTTAACAAACCAGTGGAAAGATTTTGGCGATAAGTCGGAAGCTAACTACGACGAGTTGAAGGCTTGGGCAGATAAAGCCGAGGCTTCGCTCAAACAATATCGCTCCCTTTACGGTCCTCTGCCAGACGCTCCAAAAAGCAGCTCTTAGTCGCATCTTAGCTCGATAGGGTCTCCTTAATTCTTCAGGAGACCCTTTATGCGTTCTCGTACTTCTCTTTATCTCGCCGGATCGCTGTTCCTGGCTGCGCCGGCAATGGCGCAGACCCAATGTGCTGTTCCTTCCCCGCCTGCCCAAACATCACCACCTCAAAAGGCCGCTTCGCTCGGGCCTCAGCCGACTGACGCGATCCAGCGACTGGTCCAGGCAGGCAGCGAGATCCTGTGGGCAGAGCCACAGCACGGCCTCCAGACTGGCGTTGCGCACGGCGATAACCAGCTTCTTGTTTTCTTCACACCGGAAAATCACAGCTTCATTATTGGCGGGACGCTCATTCCCGTCCCCTATGATCGCCTTCACGAGCTGATGGGCAAGCGGGCTACAGATCTTGAGGTCTGGCGCAACACCAGAGGCATGTTTGTGCGCAATGGCGACCGTTTCCAGGTTGTCTATGCGACGCCAGACGGTCAGGCCGCGATTGCGGGCACAATATGGGATACCGCAGGTAAAAACGTCACAAGGCAGCAGATCCGCTATATTCCAGGGGCCGTCCCCACGGTTCGGATTGACGTCCAGGGAGGCGGAAAGGCCTCGGCCGGTTCGTTGTCCGAGCAGATCTATGCTGGTGTGATCGGCCAGAAGGGTGCGCCGGAAGTGATCATGTTCATTGATCCGCGCTGCACGTTCTCGATCCGGGCTATGCAGCTCCTTCAGCCCGCCGTTGATAGCGGCAAGCTGCGTCTAAGGGTCGTACCGCTTTCGCTCCTGGATTATGAGGATGGCGGCGCAAGTACGCGCTACGCCAAGGCCATGACTTCGCTGCCTGCGGATGCCAGTATGGTTCAGGCTTGGACGTCTGGCGGCCTCTCGAATGTGCTGGATCAACCGTCTCCTGAAGCGCAGTCGCGACTTGATGCAAACATGGCAGCCGCTAAAGCGGTATCGCTGACAGGCACACCGACCTTTTTCTGGAAGCATCATGATGGGTCTCTGGGGCGTCTCGACGGGGTGCCTCCCGACCTGAACAAGTTCCTGATGGATGTCAGCCAGTGAGTGGGGCGGACGAAAAGAAAGGGGTTCTCGCCAAAACAGGCCGGGCAGCCCGTTTCGTTGTAGGCTCTCCATCTGTCGCAGTCGGGGCCACGAGTATTCGTGACGGCTACAGTCTGCTTCGGACACTATGGGGCATCGTCCGGAGAAAACCTGAAGCGGACGACGGGTTTCAGGTTGATGAATTGGGTCGCATCGACATTGTTGCGACGGCTGACGTGTATGACGTCAGTCCGGCCGCGGTAGAGATCTATCTCCAGAACCAGCAGGCCAGGACGTATCAGCGCGCCTGGGCCGCTGCCCTCATAGGGGCGTGCCTTCTCGCTGCGTGGATCATTGTCGGCCTTAGCGGGTCGTGGCGGAGCCAGACGCTTGTGACCGCGATCGAGATGATGCCGTTCTGGTTCGCTCTGGGGCTCTATATTCTGCAGAATGGGTGGATGAACTGGCAGTTTCGTCAGCGAAGGAAGGCCGGGATGCTGGCCTATATCAGAGAGGCCGACACCCTTTTTCCTCGACGGTCCTGAAACAGGAAGCGGCCCCAGAGGGCCGCTTTTCTTTTAGAAGGTTCCGGGTGGGTGCGTGGAGTTGTTGTTGGGGCCACCAACGGCCCAGGCCGCGTGCTCGTAGTCTTCACGGCCCCCAGAATTGCGGGGATCTTCCACCTTCACGATATGACCTTGCCGATCATAGACAGGTGGTGCCCAGACGGCTCTGGATGACCCGTAGGCCGCACCCGGCTCATAGCGAGCATGTTTGAGTGGAGGCGGCTTGGGGCCATGGCCATGATAGGCGGAAACGTTGCCTGAGCAGGCGGTCAGAATAAGAAGTCCGAAGACTGGCAAAAGACGCGTCATCATATGTGAATCTCCTGAGTGGAGATCAGAGAATTGCGCAAGCTTCTGCGACTTAACGGGAAACTTCTATCTCAGTCTGGCAGAGAGCCCGGTTCTTCTTCGAAGCAAAGACCCGCTTCGAGAATAGCAAGACAGTTCAGACACTCTCGTTTCAGGTTTTCGCTCTCAGGGTTCTCGAACGAAAGTGTCGCAACTCGGGTTGAGAGACGACGAGCAGCCTCGAAGCATTGAAAAATTTTTTGAATATCTGTAGCCGTAATGGCGAAGGAACAAGAAAGTTCGTGTGACTGTTCTTTAATCAGCATTAAGCTACTGTGGAAGTCTTTCAATATCTCTCGTGAAGTATAATCACTAAAACTTGTAGGACTATTGGCTGAAGGAACTGTCGAACCCATCTGGCACCTTTACAACTACAAAACTCTTCGAGAGATAAAGGCAAAACCGGTACAGCATCGTCAAGTTTAACTTTGCCTTTATCATTACTCTTGTTCGCTCGTAGCACGGGCGGCCGCAAAGAAAAAAGGTTTCCTTAACGAATTGTGAAAAAAAATTACGGAAGGCCGCTTTTGTTCTCATCGCTCCCTTGCGGGCGTGGAACAGACTCATGTTACAGATGAAAGTCGCAGATCCTTGTGGCGATGTTTCAGCGGCCGGGAGACTCTGAAAAGGGCCTTTCTTTCTCGCTACAGGAGAAGCATAAAGGCAAATCGCCTATTTGGGCTTGAAGAAGGAATTGTTTGAGTGAGTTAGCCAGAGCCCAGATACGTTTAAGGCCCCGCTTTCACGAGGCCCTAAGAACGTAGTCCCATCGGTCGCCAAACCGATTGAACTGGATTGAAATTCATCTGCTGAATTTTCAATCCTACATTTCAGCTTCGAATGCAAGAGTTTTTGCAAACGGGAGGGGCTTGTTTGAAGGGTTGGAGAGCAGGGCTTCGGAAATCCCGAAATCCTGAGAAGTTTTCCATGACCTATTCGCTTTCGCATGACCCCCATCAGGCCGGGGTGAGACGCATTACTCCGGCCATGATCCTGGCCGAAATGCAGTGTGAGGCCCTGCCCCGCAGCGGTGCTACCAAGGCCCAGATCCTCAGCGCTTTGCATACGGAGCCCCGGGCGCTTGGCCTTCAGCCGCGCCAGTCCGATCTGCTTGGCTTTCTGATCAGCCGCACGAAGCCAGTGGACTGGGAAGACGACAATCTCACCATCTGCTCTGTGCGCAATCGCGACATCTGCGAGCGGTTCGGGATCGAGAGATCCACGGTCAAACGCTGGCTTCGCGGCCTCAGCGAATTAGGCTGGATCATCATGCGCGACAGTCCGAATCAGCAGCGCTGGTTGAGACGCGACGGCCGCAATGGTGCGATCCTGGAGGGATACGGGTTCGATCTGTCGCCGCTGTCTCGGCGCTACGACGAAATGCTCCAACGCGTTGAGGCCTTCAGAGAGCGGGAACGCGAAGGAAAGCGTCTGCATAAGAGAGCCATGGTCTTAGGTCGCCGCATTGCGGCCCTTTGTGCCACGGCCCTGGAGACGACGGCTGACAGGCCGACGGTCATGAGCATCCAGCAGAACGGGCATCAGCTCCTGGCACTGCGTGGCAATGACCACGACCTGGACATCCTGTCGCCGCTGGTTGAGCAGATGGAGGGTTTGGTCGAGCGTCTGGAGGCCATGATTGCAGGGGCTGACCCTGTGGAAATGGACCCCATGGGGCGCACTGATGGACCCCACAATACTGATACAAACCCAAATACTATAACTAAAGTTACTGTAAGCGGAGCCGGCTACGCCGGCGTTGGCATAGAGGAAGGAGTAGTTGGGTCTGACAGTGTCTCCCGTTCCAAGGCCTCACCGCTTCGGGGCTTCAAGGCCGGACCGAATTTCCTTCTTCAGCTTGTTCCTGACTTGCGAGACCTGTGCACCAGCAGTCGCCCACATGAGGCCGAGCTGATCGAGGCCGTCGAGATGCTCACAGGTTCTCTGGGAATTTCCTCTCATGCCTGGCGCCAGGCGTGCAGCGTCATGGGCCGATACGAGGCCGCCGTCGCCGTCTGTGTGATTTCCGCGAAGTCCCGCAAAGGGAAAGTGCGGTCGGCTGGTGGCCTGCTTCGGGCCATGATCGAACGTCACCTTGACGGAACGCTGGCTCTGGACCGGACCCTCTATGGGCTGGCCTCGGATCTTTCGACCGACCGAACCTACCATTGACGCCTCAGTCGCAGACTGAGGTGGCAGATTGGGCGAGTGAAAGGAGAACTGTATGTTGGCACATGAAGAACAGGACACAGCATCTGCTGAGACCACCGTTCAGACCGGAGGAATTGCAGCGGATCGCCTGAGATCCATCATTGAGCGGGTTGAACGCCTGGAAGAAGAACGAAAGGCGTTGGCCGGAGACATCAAGGACATCTTCAGCGAAGCCAAGTCGGCCGGGTTCGACGTTAAGATCATTAAGCAGATCCTGAAGCTTCGGAAAATGGAGCCTGCCCAGGTTGAGGAACAGGAAACCCTTCTGGACATCTATCGTCGTGCTTTGGGAATGTGACTTACTGGTGTGTCCATTGCGGACACACCTTGAAGGAGAAGCCAGATTTCTACGCCAGCAATGACGGCATTGTCCTACCGTGTGGCCATGGTATCCGGGATTGTTGGGATCAGTCTGATCTTGGCCGGGTATGCGCGGGTGAAGTATCTGCGGTCTAACCCATCCTCATCAGGCCTGTCGTCTGCGGCGGTTGAGCGGCTTCTTCTCATTGTTTTCTGCGGTACGCTCGTCAACATCACCGTCGCCTTCCTCACTCTCTGAGCGTGGTTGCCAGCCTATCCGCTCAAGAGTGTTCAAGAGGGTTGTGCGTGGAATTGTGAGACGTCGCGCAACGGAGAGCTTACTCTCACCCTTGTTGAGGTAGTCGAGCGCCATGTCCAAACGCTCCTGACTGATTGACGGAGGCCGTCCGCCTATTCGGCCTCGACGTTTTGCGGCCGCAAGCCCTGCCATGACACGCTCATGAATCAGAGCGCGTTCGTATTGAGCCAAGGCGCCAAACAAGGAGAACATCAGCTCGCCATGAGACGTTGTTGTGTCCATCTGTTCGGTTAAGGAACGGAAAGATACGGATCTCGCCTTAAGATCTTCTATGATCGTCAGGAGATGCGGAAGAGATCGACCCAGCCGATCCAGCTTCCAGACAACGAGTGTGTCACCACTCTTTATATAAGAGAGGCATTTTTTAAGACCGGGTCTGTCATCGCGTGCTCCAGAGGCCTTGTCCTGGAAGATGTGTCGCTCATCGACGCCCGCCTGCACCAGAGCATCGCGCTGCAAATCCACTGACTGGCGCTCATCGACAGAAGAAACGCGCATATAGCCGATAAGCATGTCGGAAAACCCTAATTTTGCCGTTTCCGTCACTTATACCAATCCGACAGGGTTTGTCGCCACACCTCATGGAAATTTTGTCCAGGAAACATGCTAGTGCGCCAGACTGGCGTTCCCCCCTGTCGGGAATCATCTGTTTTACGACAGGGATATGGAACTTATGCTGTCCCCAACAGAAAGGACTAGCCGCATGTCGGCTTACGCCTCATCTCGGTCGTAAGGTGGGTCGCTTAGGGTTTTGGTAAGCAGACGTCGTGTGCCAGAAATACGCGCCAGCCCGGCTCATAGCTTTTCAGGCAAGCGGTGTTCCGAGTTGCGTTCACTATAGCGGTTCACTAGATAGTCGGCCCGGTCGCGCAGCAGCCATGTGAATTTCATCAGTTCCTCCATGACATCTACCATCCGGTCATAAAGGGGGGACGGCTTCATGCGGTCATCGTCACCGAACTGCGTATAGGCCATTGGTACGCTGGACTGGTTGGGGATGGTGAACATCCGCATCCACCGACCCAGCACCCGCAGGGCATTGACGGAATTGAAGCTCTGCGACCCACCCGAAACCTGCATGACCGCCAGCGTGCGGCCCTGCGTCGGGCGGATTGAGCCTTCGGTCAGAGGTAGCCAGTCGATCTGGTTTTTGAATACTGCCGTCATGTTGCCGTGCCGTTCAGGGCTGCACCAGACCTGACCTTCCGACCAGATCGAGAGTTCCCGCAGTTCCTGCACTTTCGGATGGGTCGCGGGCACAGAATCCGCTACCGGCAGGCCGGTCGGGTCGAACACCCGTGTTTCGGCCCCCAGCACTTTCAGGATGCGTTCCGCCTCAAGCACCAATAGGCGGCTGAAGGATCGGGGTCGCAAAGAGCCATAGAGCAGAAGGATACGCGGTGCGTGCGTGGTGCGCTGTGCTGGTTCGAGCTTTGCAAGATCGAGTGGATCAAGAGACTCCGAGTTTAGGGGCGAGAGCGTGTCAGTCATGTTTGTGGTTCCTTCAGCGGGTCGTCACCATCGCCCGCGCCCAACGAGGCCTGCATGTAGAACGTGTCGAGCCAGCGGCCGAATTTGCGGCCCACCGAACGCATCTGCCCAGCATGGGCAAATCCATGGCGCGCATGCAGTGCAATCGATCCGGGTTCACCGCCACCGATCACCGCAATCATCTGGCGAAAGCCCGATGCTTCGGCGTGACCTAACAGATCGGATAATAGGGCTGAACCGACACCTTGCCTGATGTGGTCGGGGTGGACGTAAATCGAATTCTCGCATGTGAAGCTGTAGGCGGGCCTGTCCCTGAATTGCGTGGCATAGGCATAGCCCACCACCTGTTCGTCTTGCACTGCGACGAGAAAGGGCCAATTTCGTGCCCGCACACTTTCGATCTTCTCCTCAGTCTCGGTAAGTGAGCGTGGTTCGTAATCAAAACTTGCTGTGCCATGTTCGACGTGATGGGCATAAATCGCTGCGATGGCGGGGGCGTCAGCAGCACGTACCTGGCGGATACTCGGAACGGACATGTCTCGTTGCCTCTTGTTCTATGTGGCCCGAACCTGCGGGAGACCAGTCTCGACGATGACGATCGCTGGCAGCGCTACTTTGGGCTGCCGTGCGCCATTGATCCCGTGGCGATAATCCGGGTGCGGGCGGAGCGTGTCGTCAGGTTCGGTCATCGCGGTCTTGCTTCCTTTGCACATTACGGGCGGCTGATGGCAGGCAACCACAGGGCCAGCACTGCGAGCGTGACCAGCAGGACAGGCGGGGTGATCGCCAGCCCCACTTTCATATACTGCCCCCATGTGACCCGATGCTTCTTGGATGCCAGCACATGCAACCACAGCAACGTGGCGAGACTGCCGATCGGGGTGAATTTGGGGCCGAGGTCACAACCGATGACATTGGCATAGACCATCAGTTCACGGGTCAGCGGCGTGATGTCGTGAGCCTGCTGGATCGCCAGCGCCCCGACCAGCACACTCGGCATATTGTTCATGATGGACGACAAAACAGCCGCCAGAAAGCCGGTGCCGATCGTAGCGGTGAACGGTCCCTGATGGCCGAGCCAGATCAGTGCGGTTGCAAGGTAGTCGGTCAGCCCGGCATTGCGCAGGCCATACACCACCAGATACATACCCAGCGAGAAGATCACGATCTGCCACGGTGCGCCCCGCAGCACCTTGAGAACAGGGATGACCCGACCATATCCGGCGACGAGTAAGAGGATTCCGGCGGCCAGGCAGGCTACGACACAGACCGGGATATGAAACTGTGCGGTCAGGAAATAGGCCGCCAGAACCAGGGCCAACAGCGGAAAGGCCGCCCGGAATACATGGTGGTCACGAATGGCCGTGGCGGGTGCTGGCAGTTCGGCGACGGGATAGGTCGCAGGCACCTGCCGCCGATACCACAACCACAGAACGGCAAGCGTTGCGCCAAGTGCTACCAGATCGACAGGGACCATGATCGCGGCATAGCGATCGAACGCAATGCCAAAGAAATTGGCGCTGACGATGTTCACCAGATTGGAGATGACCAGCGGCAGGCTTGTGGTGTCTGCGACGAAGCCGGTCGCAATGATGAAGGCCAGGGCTGCGGTATGGCTCAGGCGAAGTTGAGTGAGGATGGCGATGACAATGGGCGTGAGCAGCAGGGCCGCACCATCATTGGCGAAAACCGCCGCAATGGCCGCTCCCAGCACCACGATCAGCGGGAATAGCGTCCGGCCTCGCCCTTTGCCCCAGCGCACGACGTGCAGCGCGGCCCAATGGAAGAATCCGGCCTCATCCAGCAACAGCGAGATGACGATCAGCGCGATGAAGGTGAAAGTCGCGTCCCAGACGATGTGCCAGACGACAGGAATGTCGTGCCAGTGGATCACACCAGCCGCCAGGGCCACGGCGGCACCGGCCATTGCGCTCCAGCCGATACCCAGCCCCCGAGGCTGCCATATGACAAAAACCAGCGTGACAACGAAAATCAGAAGCGCCAGCATCAGATGATCCGCTTGCCAGATTCATCGACGATCTTCTCCCCGTCCTCTTTGACGAAAGCGCCTCTCTGCGGGTTGGGCAGGATGTCCAGAACCGCCTCAGACGGACGGCAGAGTGCCCCACCCAGCGGGGTGACGACGATGGGCCGGTTCATCAGGATCGGATGCGCGATCATGGCGTCGATCAGCGCATCATCGCTCCGGGCCGGATTATTGAGGCCGAGTTCGTGAAAGGGCGTACCCTTTTCCCGCAGGATCGAGCGCACCGGAACGCCCATACGGGCGATCAGACTGACCAGTTCCGCACGGCTGGGCGGGGTTTTCAGATATTCGATGATCCGAGGCTCCTCGCCGCTGTTGCGGATCAGTGCCAGCACATTGCGCGACGTGCCGCAGGCCGGGTTGTGGTAGATCGTGATGGTCATGATCGGGCTTCCGGGGAGGGACAGCAGGAGGACAGGGTTGCGACCAGGGGCGCGCAGAGTTCGGGACTGCCCGCGCAGCAGTCCCTGACGAGGAAGAGCATCAGGTCTCGCAGGCGCGGAAGACAAGCGCGATAGACGATCAGCCGGCTATGGCGCTCCGAGGTCAGCAGCCCGGAACGGGCCAGGGTGGCGAGATGGGCCGAGATGGTGTTCTGCGGGACATTGAGATGCCGCGCGACATCTCCGGCGGGTAATCCGTCCGGCTCGTAGCGCACCAGCAGGCGAAAAATCTCCAGCCGTGTAGACTGCGACAGGGCGCTCAGGGCTGCGAGGGTAGATTCTGTGTCCATATATCCAGAATTGTGGATATATCGTCGTAAGTCAAGCTATCCTATGTGAGGAAACGGAGATCACGACTGTCGGCTTCCTCAATTTTTCCGCTCAGACCAGACATTCCGTTTACCCCCCTAATCGGCTCGAAGGCGGCCATTTAGCGTGAATAGTCTATTTATGCTCGGGCAGTGTGATCGGACGCAAATAATACCCATCGCGTCGCAGTAGAGCCGCCAATCCATCTGGGCCGCCAAGATGAGCAGCTCCGATTAAAATGACTGCACCGCCAGATCGTACATATGGGGTCATAGCTCGATACATCTGGCTGGTTCGTTTGGTGACATCGTACTCATACATTTTCTTCTGGCTTACCGTGACGTTACGATTTCTGATCCAGGCGTCGAATTCATCGTACTGTCCGTTTTGGACGAAGGACACGAATGGGGGCGACGAAAGGTTCTCCTCAGGTCGTTTGAGCATCTCAACGATTGAGTCACGATAGTAGTCATCCGGAATTTCCTTTTGGACCGCCTCCCACTCGTTGAGATGTTCAAGCCGCTTGATCGTGACGCCTGATTCTTGCGCTTCAGTGCGCACGAGGTCGTCACGGGATAGACCTGCTGGCTGCGGGCATGGCATTTCGAGAATAAATTCTGCTGCTTGTGCTGTCTTCATGTTCAACAGTACACGCGAGTACATATCTGTATTACGTGCTCGAAGCATTTCCTGTCCAGTATAACATGCGAGATGTAGTTGCAGTCTGGACTTAAGTTTCTCGATATCTATGCCGTTGACCCACGAGGCGACCACGGTAGGATTAAGTACGATTTCAGGTACGGAATGTTCGAGTTTCTCAGGTTGGGTCTTTGCGTCTTGGTTGGCTTCCGTCCCTTCAGAAAGAAGGACTGATTTTCCTACGAAAACGGCTGCACTTGGCGCCTCGATACCGAAGACAGGAGCATGAACGCCTGGTACGATAATACTTGGTTTGATACCTGATTTTTCGATCTGAATAGCTTCGACGCCTGCTAACGCCACAGAACAACGAAGCACCATGATCGCGCCGAGAGTGATCAGAACGCAAATTTTCCTTATGGTCGTATGCTTGTCAGTCATATTCAGTCATCCCCAAATTACACGCTGGAGTTCCGCTCTTTTCGTGCGAGTTAAAAGGCTATCCGGAGAAAAGTAATAGTAGCGCCCTGCTGAGACAATTCGCCGCTGGAGCACAGTGCCTCTTCCGAGATAGAATCCTCGTCCTATCATTGATAGGTCACTTCTCAGTCGCACAACGCAGCCCAACTATCCTCCTGTCACCAAACAGGAGAGCCAGGAATGACTGATACAGAGACCGGTGAGCAGCGTGTGCTGGAGATTACGATATATGGCGTCGTGCTCCACGTTCTGCTCGATAATGTGGATGCTGTGATGGAGGCGGAGCCTGACGAAGACATGCCAGAGAATCTGTTAGCTCTGCTGTCTCTCCGGAATCAGCCGTTCATGATTCATGCGGTGCTGGACAATTATATCCTGAGCAAGCTCGGGAAAGAGTTTGGCGCGCCCGTCAGCGCGGACGAGGTGCTCGCGATCGCAGATGAAAATGATCCATATTTTGGCACATTACTTGCCGCCGCTGCCGGTTCAGACATCATCACACATCCTGATCCGTCCGCTACACCCTACTCAAACGCCCGGGTTTCAGTCGTGAAGGTTGCGGCACCGTCACAGCCGCACGAATAATGTACGGATTTAACTTTCGACGTGCGTAAAGCCTGTGGATTTATGGACAGCCGTTTTACGGTCGCTCTCGTCCTGATGGACAGCCCTGCAGGCTGACCACAGGCGCGGCTCTGCCCACAACCCCACAGGTTCAACACCAACATAAGCTTCATATTATGATAAGAAGATTGGCCGAACCGCCGTTCTTGCCTAACGGAAATCCCGTGCCTTCAGGAGTTCAGATCCCTGAAGCAACGGCGTTCTGTCTTCCAGACTGAGCACAACGACATGGATCACATCGCCTTCCTTCTGAAGCCGGCCCTTACAGGCCAGAAGACGGGACGCGAGAAGAGGACGGCGGTATTTCTCCTGCACATCCTTCCAGACAATCAGATTGGCCGTGCCGGTTTCGTCCTCAATGGTGACGAACATGGTACCGTTGGCCGTCCCTGGCCTTTGCCGCATCAACACCAGTCCGGTGAGCTGGATCCGGCGTCCATCCCGCAGATAAGGGAGATCCCCGCAACGAACGATCCCTTCTTCCCGTAAGCCCTCCCGTAGAAACGCGACGGGATGCCCGTTCAGGCTGAGTCCCGTCGCCCGGTAATCCTCATGCACTGAGGCCCGCTCTGACATCAGTGGTAAGGTAATCTCCGGCTCGATCACTTCCGGTAGCGGAAAGTTCCGGCCCCGATCCGCCGCCTCAAACAGCGGCAGGGCGGTATCGGCGAGACCCTTGATCGACCACAGGGCAGCACGGCGCATCTGCCCGAACACCCGGAAGGCATCTGCTTCCGCAAGACATTCCAGGGCCGAGACCGGCACATCCGCACGGCGCCAGACATCGTCAATACTCTCATAGTCCGGCATCCGGGCCGCGATCAGGGCGGCCCCATGGCCGTTCGCCAACCCGCGCACCATCCTGAACCCCAGCCGGACCGCCGCGTGCCGTCCGTTCCGGCCGCGCTCCAGTGTGCAATCCCATCGTGAGGCGTTGATGCAGATCGGCCGGACCTCGACCCCATGGCGCTGTGCGTCCTGAACAATCTGCGAGGGCGCATAAAACCCCATCGGTTGGCTGTTCAGCAGGGCGGCACAGAACACGTCCGGGTAATGGCATTTCATCCACGCCGAGGCATAGGCGATCAGGGCGAACGAGGCGGCATGGCTTTCGGGGAAGCCGTAGCTGCCAAAGCCTTCAAGCTGCGCGAAGGTCTGCTCGGCAAAGTCCTGCTCATAGCCATTGGCCAGCATCCCGTTCACCAGCTTGTTCCGGAACGGCGACACCCCACCTGTCATTTTGAACGTCGCCATCGCGCGGCGGAGCTGGTCGGCTTCGCCTGGCGTGAAGCCCGCGCAGTGGATCGCCACCTGCATGGCCTGCTCCTGGAAGAGTGGCACGCCCAAGGTCTTCCCGAGGATCCCGCGCAGGGTCTTGGACGGATAGGTGACAGGCTCCAATTTCTCCCGCCGCCTCAGATAAGGATGGACCATGTCCCCCTGGATCGGCCCCGGCCGCACGATCGCCACCTGAATCACCAGATCATAAAAGGTCGCAGGCTTCATGCGCGGCAGCATCGACATCTGCGCCCGGCTTTCGATCTGGAACGTCCCGAGCGTGTCTGCCTTCTGGACCATGCGATAGGTCTGCGGATCCTCGGCCGGGATCGAAGCGAGATCCATGCGGGTCTGATACACGGTGTGCAGCAGCTCAAATCCGCGCCGCAGACAGCCGAGCATCCCGAGACCCAGAACATCCACCTTCATGAAGCGCAGGACGTCGATGTCATCCTTGTCCCAGACGATGATCTGCCGCCCGTCCATGGCGGTCGGCATCAGGGGGACGAGTTCATCCAGGCGATCCTCGGTCAGCACAAATCCGCCCGGATGGGTGCCAAGCTGGCGCGGAAAGCCGAGAAGCTGGCGGGCAAGATGGAACGTCAGACTGAGTCGGCGATCCTTCAGGTTCAGGCCAAGATCGGCCGCACGCGCCTTGCACAGATCGGGATCGGCTAACGATGAAGCGATGTGTTTTGAAAGCTGGCCGGTCAGATCTTCCGGGAGCCCCAGAACCTTACCCACTTCCCGCAACGCGCCTTTGGGCTGATAGCGCTGCACGGTCGCGCACAGGGCCGCGCGGTGGCGGCCGTAGTGTCGGTAGATCCACTGGATGACCTCTTCTCGGCGGTCACTCTCGAAATCCACGTCGATGTCGGGCGGTTCCTGCCGTTCGGCCGAGATGAACCGCTCGAACAGCAGGCCCGAGCGGACCGGATCAATACTCGTGATGCCCAGAACATAGCAGACGGCCGAGTTCGCGGCAGATCCCCGCCCCTGACAGACAATGCCAAGTGAGCGGGCATGACGCACGATCGTATTCACGGTCAGGAAATACGGCGCGTAGGCCAGAGAGCCGATCAGCCTCAGCTCGTGGGCTATCTGTGTCTCGACGTCAGGCGGTGCCCCGGCCGGGTAGCGACGCGGCAGTGCGGCCTGGACCAGGCGTGCCAGGGTCTCCTGCGCGCTTTCGCCTGTGCGCTCGGTTTCGGTCGGATACTGATAAGTGAGATCATCGAGACTGAAGGCGCAGGCCTCGGCAATCCGCCGCGTGTTGGCCAGAGCCTCCGGAAAGGCAGCAAACAGGCGTGCCTGCTCTTCAGGGGCTTTCAGATGGCGATCGGCGTGAACGTGACGGCGGTTGCCGAGAGCATCGACCGTGCAGCCTTCCCGGATCGCCGTGACGACGTCCTGAAGAACGTGCCGGCGCGCATCGTGGTAAAGAATATCTCCCGTCGCGACGCAGGCCAGACCTTGTGCCGCACTGAACGCCGCGAGCGCGTGAAGCCGCGCCAGATCTCCCGGCTGCCGGAGCATCGTCAGCGCGAGAAACCGGCTCTCTTCTTCGCCCGCCCTTTGTCCGGGCAGATCCAGCAGGCTCTGAACCTGACCAGAAACTTCTGCCAGGTCCTCGGGCAGCAACAGGATCAGGAGGAGGTCCGGGGCCGCGGCGGCGAGATCCTCCCACCCCAGAAGGAACACATCCCGCTCGCCCCGGTGATGGCCAAGATTCAGGAGCTGGCACAGACCTGCCCAGCCCGCGCGATTGCGGGGATAGGCCAGGAGCGCACTCCCATCGCGCAGAGTGAGACGGCATCCGGGCAGGAGACGCAGACCGGCTTCACGCGCCGCCAGATGGGCGCGGATCACCCCGGCCACAGTGTTCCAGTCGGTCAGACCGATGGTGTCATAGCCCAGGGCCTTTGCCTGGAACATCAGTTCATCCGGCTGGCTGCCCGAGCGCAGGAACGAAAACGAAGACGTCACCTGCAATTCGACGTAAGGCATAGTCACGGCCTAGCGCCTGTGCGGATGCGGGTGCCGGCTGCTGTCTGGAGCGTTGCTGGTCGGCGCGCGCATGACCACGAAGCCCGAGCGTTCCAGATAGGCGACCAGACGCTCGGCCACGAGACGGGCCATCAGTTCAGCGGCGTCATGCGTCCGCCTGCGTCCGTCATAGCACAGCGCGTGCATCAGCACTTCGGCCACGTCCGAGGTGCTGGCCGGGATCAGGTCATCACGGGGCTCCATCAGAACACCCCCTGAAGAAACCACGCGCCTGACCCGGACCAGTCGTGGGTTCCGTCGCCTTTGCGAAACAGCCACAGGCGCAGGCCGGTCGTGGTCTCGACCTGCCAGTAGTCGCGGATCGCGCCGTAGCGTTCGGCCGCCTGCCACCACTCACCCAGCAGACGTTCGGGGCCATCGGCCGCCGCAATGCGATGTGTCTGGCGTTTGAGGACGAACTGGCGTGGCGCACCGTCCGGAAGCAGGGCAGTCACCTGCACCCGGACGGGCAGATCGAACAGAATGTTCGGCCGCGCCCAGAGCATCTGGCGCGCGAGAGGCGGTTTTGCCATGTCGTCTGGGGAAACGCGAGACTGCCCGTCCTCTGGCCAGGCGGAAAACCGGGGCGCGAGCTGGTGGACAGAAACAACCCCCGGACGGTTCAACAGCCGGTCGATCAGAGTGGCTGGGAGAGCGCGCTCCGAGGATGCCCCGACGTCCGGCAGGACAGACCGCTCAGGTCCGGCTTCGAGCGGTTCGTTCGCGCTGACGGTCAGGATGACGGTTTCAATTCCAAACTCGGGCGCGATCTGCGGGATCTGGTCTCCCAGCAGGCGCATCAGACGTGTCACGTCAGCCGACGGATCGGATGTCCCCACGCGGATGGCCTGAATGGATCCGTCCACGCGCACGCAGAGAAAGTCGAGCTGCCGCGCCCCCTCCCCGCGCGCCGTCAGCTTTTCGCAGACAACCGGCACGAGTGCGGCAATCACCGTGGCAATAGCGTCCGGTGTGCTGATGGGCTCGACCAGAGACCGGGTCAGGGAAATCCGGTCCGCAGGTTGAAACACGCTGAGCGGGCTAGCCTGCCGTCCCAGAGCCTCATCGAGGCAGGTGAGAAGCTGCGCCCCAAATCGCTTGGCCAGAGGCGCGCGAGGGAGGTCTGCAAGGTCGCCAATAGTGGTCAGGCCGAGCCGGGTAAGGCTGGAGAGTGTCTTTTCGGGTAGCGGAAGCGCTGTACAGGGCAAAGGATGCAGAGCCTGTTTCTGCTGACCTGGAGGCACGAGACAGATCCGGTCGATCCCCGAGCGGGCCAGGGCGCGTGAGGCAGCGGCCGTATCGCTTAGCGCCACAGAGCAGGAATGCCCCCTTGCCCTCAGGCGTTCCCTGACGAGATTCAGCATGGCCGCCTCACCCCCGTAAAGATGGGCGCATCCGGTGGTGTCGCTGTAGAGACCGTCCGGAGCATCGAACGCGGGCAGCGGCGACAGCCAGATCAGCCAGGAGCACAGATCGGTCAGCGCTGCCCTCTGTGCTTCTGCGTCTTCCTCTGCCGTCAGAAGATCCGGCACCAGGGAGCGGGCCTGTGCCAGCGGCAGTCCCGGTGTCAGTCCAGCCGCGAGCGCAGCCGGACTGACACCGGTGACGGTGTGACGGTTATGTGCCAGCGCGTGCACAACGAGCGGCCTGTCGGTCGGGAAGTCTCCCGGGCGGGAGAGCTGGAGGCGCTCGGTGCGCCAGAAGGGCATCCAGAGAGCGAGAAAGCGGCGCATGATCGGTGCAGTCGAGGATCCAGTGAGCAGGGCGGCCTCCCCTCACCCGCAACAGCGCGGCAGAAAGGCGTCGGGAACCGGGACGCGGCATGGCCAGTCCCGGAAGCGTTTGAGGCGATGAAGGATGGGAGAGGAGCCGCCACCGCGTGGCGCACGCACAGGGGTCTTTCCCAGGAGCTTGTGCGAGGGGCGCAGAGCGCAGGAAAAAGCCTGTGTTCCCGCTCGCCTCCACAGCCAGATTGAGGCGGCGGATTTCCTTGAGCGTTGGGGCGTGACGTCCTGCGATCACGGCCAGTGCGTGTTCTGGCCCGCGCAAGATGTCCTCGGCGGCCGACAGCAGGCTGGCCGGGTCCGTTTCAATGCAGACCAGATGGTCCAGTGAAACACCGGACTGATGCAGCCCGCAGGCGTTCAATTCGGCAGGTGTGTCGCTGATCCAGAAGACCGGCCCCCTGCCCTCTTTCAGGATGGGCAGCAGCATGGCGAGGCTGGCCCCCGTCTCCAGAGGATCGGAGATCAGAAAGTCATGCAGGCTACCCGTTTTGAGGCCGCCGCCAAGATGGTCATCGACGGCAGAATGCCCGGTAGGCAGGGTGTCAGCATGGGAATGAGGAAGGCTTCGACGCTCCAGGCGTCGGACCTGCTCGCGCAGTCGCGCCACGGCGTCCGTTGTCATCTTTCTTCTCCTTAACGAGAACATAAAGAGAACAAACCTGACGCGATTGCAAGTTTTTTATAATAAACCCGGTAACTACAATTACCGGGTTTATTATAAAACCTGATAAACTATCAAACCGGATTATTTTCTTTATACAACTTCCAAGCTTCTTCTATGACAACGCCTTGGGTAACGCCTCGCCTGGTTGCCTCCTTAGCGATTTCGTCGGAGACGTTGGGAAATACCTTAGCGTGCAGTTGTCCTGTTCGAGGGCTGGGTAGGCGTCCTCTACGTTTCGCAGGTTCTCTAGCTATGAAACCATGATTCGCAGCGACACGATCAACTCGTTCAACAGCGGAGGCAGATGCGACTTTTTCTCGCGACCTGAGCTTTCCAACATCAATCGCAAAAGGCTTTTTCTCTGTCATTCTGCCGCTCCTGTAAGGCGTCGGTACACAGCTTGTGCAAAGCCATCGGCGTTTTCGATCGCTGCCACCATGTTACCTTGTGGTGGGATCGAGTGAAGATCTCCACCAAACTCGAAAAGAGCGGAAAATGCAGCACGCTCCATTAGAGGGGGCGTTATCACGTCCACGCCTGATTCCCTGAGTGAAGCTTCAATGCCTGAATGCTGTTTGGAGCGAATTGCCCGCGTCATTGTGAAAACAACTGAGTGAGGAATTTTGCGCCCTAAAGACTCTTCTTCCTCTGCTACTAGAGCAAGGGCTCTCGCTCCGATGGTCGCGTCCAACGTGGTTCCTCGCATGGGCGTCAAGACCAAATCTGCTTGAGAAATCGCGCGCGAAACCAATCTCGATGCGACGCCTTCCAAATCAACAATGACGATTTTTCCATCAGCATCGTGCCTTTTGATCGTCTTTATGATGTCGCTTTCAGAGACCTTCGTTATCAGGCTGATTCTAGGCGGCTTCGGCGCGCGGTCAGCCCATAAAGTCAGCGCTTCGTTCGGGTCGCAGTCTAACAGAGTTACCTCTGCTCCATAGTGTGCAAGCTGGGTTCCCAAGATGACAGCAGTAGTCGATTTTCCAGCGCCTCCTTTGGGGGACGCGATAGCGATGACAGGCATTGTGTTCTCCGCTCAAAGAAGCCGTGCTGACCTAAGTTCGTAGTGCCGCCTCCCGTTTTAGTAAACCGGATAAGTGTTAAAACCAGATAAAAACATATATCCGGTAATAAATATAACCGGGTAATATCTTCCCATGACTTCAACAGGAGAGTTCCAACTCACCCTTCCATTGGCGGCTTCTGAAGCGGGATCAGGGCAAAAAACCGGATAAGAGCAGGAACCCGGTAAGAGAAAAAACCAGATAAAAAGAAAAACCGGGTAAAAAGAAAAACCCGATAAAAAAGGGAAAGGCTGGCTGGGAGCTGCCCAGCCCGCAACAGTTGGGTCAACGCGCGTCCTCGCCATGCTCGCCGGCTGCGCCGCCTGCGCGTGGCTGCGGGCCGCAGTCTAACAGAGTTACCTCTGCTCCATAGTGTGCAAGCTGGGTTCCCAAGATGACAGCAGTAGTCGATTTTCCAGCGCCTCCTTTGGGGGACGCGATAGCGATGACAGGCATTGTGTTCTCCGCTCAAAGAAGCCGTGCTGACCTAAGTTCGTAGTGCCGCCTCCTGTTTTAGTAAACCGGATAAGTGTTAAAACCAGATAAAAATATATATCTGGTAATAAATATAACCGGGTAATATCTTCCCATGACTTCAACAGGAGTGTTCCAACTCACCCTTCCATTGGCGGCTTCTGAAGCGGGATCAGGGCAAAAAACCGGATAAGAGCAGGAACCCGGTAAGAGAAAAAACCAGATAAAAAGAAAAACCGGGTAAAAAGAAAAACCCGATAAAAAAGGGAAGGGCTGGCTGGGAGCTGCCCAGCCTGCAACAGTTGGGTCAACGCGCGTCCTCGCCATGCTCGCCGGCTGCGCCGCCTGCGCGTGACTGCGGGCCGCGTTGATCCTGCCGCTACGCGGCACTGTTGCAGTCTGAACAGCCCCCAGCCGGACGCGACGATGTTCAAAAACCAGAAATGGATCGAGCATCATGCGTCGTCATTACCTTCCTTATGTTCCAACTCCACGCGGTCGGCCGCCCATGCGCTGGACCGACACCCAGGAGCCTGTGTCCTGCCGCAAGTGCAACGAGCACTGGGAAAGTGGCGATCCGGCGCTGACGATTGCCTGCACGGGCTGCAACGCGCCAGCCCATGAGCCCTGCCGTCGCAGTGCGGGCGGCAATGAGCGGGTGTGTGCGTGCCGGGATGAGGCGGCGACCCAGCTTGGACTCCTCTCACGCTGCGAAGGCCTGAGCTGGGACAACAGGCATGTAAAGCCACTCCTGCTCCGGGCCGCTCCTGTCCCCACCGCCCTGATGTGCCGCTCTGTCCGGACAGGTGCCCCTGTCAGCAGGTTTGTGCCATGACGCGGGATCTGACCTCCTATGACAGCATCATCGTGGCCGTGTCAGGCGGGAAATACGGCACCGCCTGCCTCCTTGCCCTCCTTGAAGCCGGGGCTCCGAAGGACCGTCTGGAACTGTGGCACCACGAAGTGGACGGGCAGGGGCCATCCTTCATGGACTGGCCCTCCACCTCGCCCTATGTGAGCGCGCTGGCGCAGGATTTCGGGCTGCCGCTCTATCGCTCCTGGCGAGAGGGCGGCTTCGAGCGGGAGATGCTGCGCAACGCTGCCCCGACGGCGCCTGTTCTCTTCGAAAGCCCTGACGGGCTGATCCGTACAGGCGGGGAGGGGCCGAACGGGACGCGCCTGCGCTTTCCCCAGGTCTCGGCCAGTCTGACGACGCGCTGGTGCTCAGCCGTCACCAAGATCGACGTCGCCGATCGCGCCTTGCGCGGGCAGGAGCGCTTTCTGAACCGGCGCACGCTGTTCGTAACGGGCGAGCGGGCCGAAGAAAGTCCCAACCGTGCCCGCTATGCCGCCTTTGAGCCGCACCGCACGGATACGCGACATGGCACGCGCCGTCGCCGGCATGTCGATCACTGGCGGTCGGTCCACCAGTGGAGCGAGGCGCAGGTCTGGGACAGTCTGAAACGCTGGAAGGTGTTGCCGGCGCTCCCATACCGGATCGGCTTCTCCAGGCTGTCCTGTGCCACCTGTATCTTTGGCGATGCGCGGCAGTTTGCAACGATCCGCTGGCTTGATCCTGCCCGCTTCGAACGCCTGGTGCAGTACGAGCAACAGTTCGGCTGCACGATCAAGCGCACCGTCTCGCTGGAGCAGCTCGCAGAGCAGGGCAGGCCGTATGCCGCCGCTCTGGCAGCGCCCGAACTGGCCCGCGCGTGCCTGTCGCCGCGTCCGATCCCGACCGTCCTCACACCAGCCTGGGAGCTACCGGCCGGAGCGTTCGGGCAGGGGGCGGGGCCGACCTGAAAAAAGCAAAAAAAACAGAAGGTTAAAAAAGGAAAAAGAGGGGAGGGGGGCAGCACAGGCCAGCCCGCCCCGCAAGAGGTGGGTCCGTCCGTGTCCTCGCTACGCTGCGGGCCGGGCGGTCCCGACGCTGCGCGCCGCTCTGGCAGGTCGCGCTGTCCTGCGCTCGCCGGAGAGGGTCAGGAAAGGAAATAAAGACGATGTCAGAGACCCTCGAACGCTCCGCACAGGCCAAGGCCTTTGATCCCAGACAGGCCCACAAGGAAGGCTGGACGCTCCTCGAAGGATGCGGACCCGAGAACGACGAGACGCATCTGGTGGGTTTGCATTGCAGCGATCCGCAAGCCTGGTGGCGCGTGGCGACGAAGGCACGGGAAGGGTCGGCTTACCACTGTGACGCGCTGGCCCGCCTGTCCGAATGCGAGCGTGAGCAAATCCGCCTGCGCTTTGGTCCCTTCTGACCCCGAACTGATCCGGGAGGCCTGACGCCTCTCTCCCCGCACTGATCCTGTTTTCCGGCCCCCCGGTCTGCCTCCGCGCAGCACCGGGCGCTGCCGCTTGTCCGGAGTTTTTCCATGTCCACGTCTCAACTGAGCTTCTTCGACACCTCAGCACTCGGCGGCAGCCAGTCCAATCTGTACTGGGGCGAGCTTCCGGGAGACCGCGCCCTTGAGGAAGCCGCCGCTGCGGCCCAACAGGCGGCAAAAGCCCCGGCCCCGATCCCCGCTGTCCTGCCGAAGGTGGACTTCGCCCTGACCGGAACGCGTGGCCTCGCCCAGGGCTGGAAAGAGCGTGCGCGGGACAATCTTGCGGCGATCCGCCTTCTGGCCACGCTTGAAGCCGAGGACCGCAACGCCAGCCCCGACGAGCAGGCTGTCCTCGCCCGCTTCACCGGGTTCGGGGCAGGGGAGCTGGCCAACAGCCTGTTCCCGCGTGCTGGCGAAACCTTCCGGGCAGGCTGGGAAGAGATTGGCAGCCAGCTTGAGGAACTGACCAGCCAGCAGGAGCGGGCGGGTCTGGCACGGGCCACGCAGTACGCCCATTACACGCCCGAGCTGATCGTCCATGCGCTGTGGGATCTGGCCGCACAGATGGGCTTCCGGGGCGGACGCGCGCTGGAACCGGGCTGCGGAACCGGGCTGTTCATGGCGAGCGTGCCCCCGAAGCTGGCCCCGAAAACCGCCTGGACCGCGATCGAGAACGACCCGCTGACGGCCCGGATCACGCGCAAGCTGTTTCCGAACCAGTGGGTCCGGTCCGAGGACTTCACGACGGCCAAGCTCGCGGAGCGCTACGATCTGGTGATCGGCAACCCGCCCTTCAGCAACCGCACGGTTCGAGGCACGGACGAGCTGGGCCGCCTTGGCCTGTCCCTGCATGACTACTTCATCGCCCGGTCCATCTCCCGTCTGCGTCCCGGAGCGCTGGCGATGTTCGTCACGTCGCGGTGGACGATGGACAAGTCCGATGCCGGCGCACGGCGCACAATGTTCGAGACAGCCGATTTCGTGGGCGGCGCACGCCTGCCAGCGGGTGCCATGCGCGACGATGCCGGAACCGATGTCGTGGTGGACGTTCTGGTGTTCCGCCGCCGCGCACCGGGCGAGGACGCGGGCGATGCCACCTGGCTGGACGTGGCCGCGCTGGCTGACACCGATCAGGGCGAAGGCCCGCTGCGGATCAACCGCTATTTCGCGGAAAACGGCCAGCAGGTTCTCGGCCGGCACGACTGGACGAGCGGTCAGTTCGGACCCGAATACACCTGCAAGGCCAATCCGCTCGAGATGCTGGACGAGGCCCTGCCACTGGCCCTTGGCCGTCTCTCTTCTCTGGCCCGCTTCCCGGACCCGCAGACGCTCGATGTTGCGACTGTGCAGGATAACCACGCCGCCGACGTCGGAACGGCCGCAGACGTTGCCCTTTTGAAAGAGGGGAGCTACCTGCTGCACAAGGGCGTGCTGCACCAGATCATTGACGGCGAAACCGTGCTGGTGAAGGTGAAGAAAGGCGAGCAGAAGGAAGGGATCTTCCAGAAGCACGCCGCGATCATCAAGGGCCTGATTCCTGTCAGGGATGCGGCCCGGCTCGTGCTTCGGGCACAGGTGGAAAACCTGCCCTACAGCGCCCATCAGGCCGATCTCAAACGCGCGTATCAGGCCTTTGCCCGTCAGTTCGGGCCGATCAACCTCACCAACACCACAACGCGGGTGGATGAAGAGACGGGTGAGGAGAAGTCCACACAGCGGCGTCCGAACCTTCAGCCGTTCTATGACGACCCGGATGTGTGGCTGGTCAGCTCGATCGAAGAGTATGACGAGAAGAGCCAGACCGGCCGTCCAGGTCCGATCTTCAGCGAGCGCGTGATTCAGGCGCCGTCCGAGCCCGAGGTTCACGGCGCTCATGATGCGCTGGCGGTCTCTCTGCACGACACAGGCGGCGTGGACGTCGAGCGCATGGCGGAGCTTCTTGGCCGCCCGGGTGAGGAGGTGCTCGCCGAACTCGGATCCTCGGTCTATCTCGATCCGATCCGCAGCACAGGTGGCCGTGAGGTCTGGGTGACGGCCGACGAGGCCCTGTCAGGGGCGGTCCGCACCAAGCTGGCGCAGGCCCGGGAGGCTGCCGAGCGCGACCGACGCTACCTGCGCAATGTCGCGGCCCTTGAAGAGGTCCAGCCCGAAGACCTGCGCCCGTCTGACATTACGGCCCGTCTCGGAGCCCCGTGGATCCCTGTGCCGGATGTCGAGGCTTTCGTGGCAGAGGTCATGGGGGTCCGCACGACCATTCACCACACGATGGAGGTGGCGACCTGGAGCGTGGACAAGAGCGGGTTTTCTGGCAAGGCGGAGGCCACCTCGGTCTGGGGAACACAGCGCCGCCATGCCGGGGATCTGCTGGACGATGCGCTCAATCAGGCCAGCCCGAAAATCTGGGACACCTGGCGCGATGTGAATGGCGAACACCGTGAACTGAATACGAAGGAGACCGAGGCCGCCAAGGAAAAGCTGGCCGCGATCAAGACCGCGTTCGAGACGTGGGTGTGGCAGGACACTGAACGCGCCGAGCGTCTGGTGCGGCTGTATAACGATGCGTTCAACAACCTTGTCCCGCGCACGTTCGATGGCGCGCACCTGAAACTGCCGGGAGCGAGCACGGCCATCAGCCTGCGCGACCATCAGAAGCGGGTGATCTGGCGGATCATCGCCAAGGGCAGCACCTACATGGCCCATGCGGTGGGGTCCGGAAAGACGTTCTCGATGTGCGCGGCCGTGATGGAGCAAAAGCGCCTCGGTTTGATTTCCAAGGGCATGATCGTGGTGCCGGGACACTGCCTTGCGCAGATGGCGCGTGAGTTCATGATGCTCTACCCGAACGCCCAGATCCTCGTGGCGGACGAGACCAACTTCGTGAAGGACAAGCGCCAGCGGTTCCTGGCCCGGGCGGCCACGGGGAACTGGGACGCCATTGTCATCACGCATGACGCCTTCAAGTTCGTGCCGGTCGAGAGCGCCTTTGAGCAGGAGATGGTCGAGGACCAGATCGCGTCCTACGAAAGCCTTCTGGAGAACGTGAACCGGGACGACCGTCTGTCGCGCAAGCGCATCGAGCGCCTTAAGGAGGGGATGGAAGCCAAGCTGAAAGCCCTGTCCAGCCGCAAGGATGACATGGTGCATCTCGGCGAGATCGGGGTGGACCAGATCCTCGTGGACGAGGCGCAGCAGTTCCGCAAACTGTCTTTCGGCACGAACCAGTCCGATCTGAAGGGGATCGACCCGAACGGCAGCCAGCGTGCCTGGGATCTGTTCGTGAAAACGCGCTACCTCGCAAAGCGCAATCCCGAGCGCGTGCTGGTGATGGCGTCAGGCTCGCCGATTACCAACACCCTGGGCGAGATGTTCTCGATCCAGCGTTTCATGGATCTGCCAGCGCTTGTCGAGCGCGGTCTGCACGAGTTCGACGCCTGGGCCGCAAGTTTTGGCGAGACCCGCACGGAACTGGAGCTTCAGCCGAGCGGGCTTTACAAGCCGGTCACGCGGTTCTCCGAGTTCGTGAATGTCGCCGACCTGATGGCGATGTATCGCGACTTTGCCGACGTCGTGCAGCAGGACGACCTGCGACGCTACGTCAAACTGCCAGAGGTGGCGGGCGGCAGGCGTGAGATCGTCGTGGCCGATAGTGGGGAGGCCTTCCGCGAGTATCAGAAGACGCTCGCGGAGCGGATCAAGACGATTGAAGAGCGCACGGGCAAGCCCCAGAAGGGTGACGACATCCTGCTGTCCGTCATCACCGATGCCCGGCACGCCGCCATCGACCTGCGTTTCGTGCGGAACTGGACGGATAATGACAACAGCAACAAGCTGAATGTCATGATCCGCAAGGTCTTCCAGATCTGGCAGGACACGTCGGCCAATCGCTACACCGACCCGGAGACGGGACGGGAGTACGACCTGCCCGGTGCCACGCAGATGATCTTTTCGGATCTGGGCACGGAATCCGTGCTGGAGACACGCGGTTTCTCGGCCTATCGCTGGATCCGCGATGAGTTGATCCGCATGGGCGTGCCGCGCGACGAAATCGCTTTCATGCAGCACTACAAGAAGAGCACCGCCAAGCAGGCGCTCTTTCGTGACATGAACTCCGGACGCAAGCGGATCCTGATCGGGTCTTCTGCCACCATGGGAACCGGAGTGAACGCGCAGCAGCGGCTGATTGCCCTGCATCACCTCGATGTGCCCTGGCTGGTCTCGGACATCATCCAGCGTGAAGGCCGCATCGAGCGGCAGGGCAACCAGAACCCGGTGATCCAGCTCTATGCCTATGCCCTGAAAGGCTCGGTGGACGCGTCCAACTGGCAGATGCTGGAGCGCAAGCAGAAGTTCATCTGCCTCGCCATGTCCGGAGACCGGACCATCCGCCGTCTGGAAGACGTGGGCGCAGAAGCCAACCAGTTCGCCATGGCGAAGGCCCTTGCGTCGGGAGACGAACGCCTGATGCAGAAGGCCGGACTGGAGGCCGAGCTGGCCCGTCTGGAGCGGTTGCAGGCCGCCCATCACGACGATCAGTATAACGTCCGTCGCGCCATCGACCGCGCCGAGCGTGACCGTGACACAGCGCAGGCCGTGATCCCGCGTCTTCAGAACGACATCGCAAAGCGTGAGCCGACACGCGGTGAAGCGTTCCGGCTGGTGCGCAAGGACCGGGAGATGACCGAGCGTGAGAAAGCCGGTCAGTGGCTTCTTTCGCAGGCCCGTCTCGCGGCGAAGTCCGGGGAGAAAGGCAAGTGGACCTTAGGTGCGATCGGCGGTTTTAAGATCCTGTGCGAGACCTGGCGCACCCGCTTTGACGGCGAGGAGACGTGGGACGCGACCCTCGGTCTTGTGCTGGACGGGCGGATCCTCGGCATGGACTTCGACCGCGAGACAAGCCCGGTCGGGCTGGTCAGCCGCATCGAGAACGCATTGTTGCGGTTCGAGGCGGAACTGGCGGACGCGCGCCGTCAGGTGGAGGAAGCCGAGCGCAAGCTGCCCGGCTACCGCGCCCGTGTGGGTCTGGCGTTCCCGGAGGCGGCTTTGTTGCAGGAGAAGCACGAGGCCATGGCGGCCCTTGAGGCGGATCTGGCTGCCGATACGCAGCGCCGCGAGAAAGCGGAAAAAGCTGAAGCAAAGGCCGCGCTCGAAGCTGCGTGAAACTCGGGAAAATAGTTAGAAGGGGGGGGACAGCGGAATGTCGGTTATCGAGAAGCGATAGCCGAAAGCAACCATTCCCTGCGCTTTTGCTCATAGGCCTGCCAACTAACTGTCGTCATCCGGCAATTTGCCAGTCTCCTTGGCCTTATCTTCATCGACGTAACTATTCTGTGTCTCGGCAAGCTTGCTCAGCTTTGTGCCATTCCAGCACCAAGCGTGACGAAGATCACTAGAAGCCACCGGCTTGTATGCGATCGAAGCGTTCCGGCTCTCGTCCAAGACCCATACGATCTGGGATTTGGTCACCGTCAGATATGCAAGCAGTTTCGCCTTATCGAAGACTAAAGCGACGTCGTCGCCGCTGCCGATCTGTGCGGCTATTACCTCGCCTGATGCATCCATCCATTTACGCGCACCGTCCCAAGTAGCCATATTATGAGTTATAAGGTCCGAAGCTGGTGCCCAGAGCAAATGCACCGGAGTCTCTGGGCGGTCGAATTGACTGACGATCACAGATGCCGGAATGCCGAACTCGGTTTTGAGTGACCATTGGCTAGAATGTGCACGCAGGGCAGCGCTTCCTGGAAACTCACCTTGGTACAACTTGCTGAGTTCAGGAATATCTAAGTCTGGAATGAACGAGGCGAAGGATTCCTTCAGCGCTACCATCTTGCTCTCTGGAACGAGCATCGCTGCCACGTGCCGGGAGGCGAACAAATCGCGCCTATTAGCCTTGTCGCCATATTGCCAACTCTGATGACCCGCCAGTAGTAGCCAGTTCTCTCCAACCAGTTTGATATCTTGGCTGACAAAAAGCTCGGCAACCCAATCCTTGGAATCGCGCGCCTCAGGCGGGGTGGAGGACACGATGAAAAAATCTGAGACCTTACTCTCCGGAAGCGGTGCCACTAGATCGCCCGACAAGTCCGTCGGATCGAGCGTGCGAAGTTCGACTGCCTGCAAATCTGTTGGTTTTCGAGGCGTTTTCCATGAAGGCGGATTGTGGGAGACGTGATCGTGGAGCAGACCCAGTAGCCGCGCTAGGAATATCCACTGATGCTTCTTGCTAACGCGCCGATGGCGATTGGGTACGCCGCGTTCCTGACCATGTTCCTCGATGAGCTTCCAGTCATAGGCAAGCGCTAATTTTCTTGAGCCATCATAGCCAAGCGTCAGGATTTGCTCGACGATCCATTGGTTCAGGTTCGCAAGCGTCAGTCCGGTGGCGGCAATGTTGAAATCCCTCGCGGCGGGCTCGACGACGTAGCGCGCGAAGTCGGGTTGCAACTGTGCCCCCAATTTAAGGTTCGTCGGTAGGTCGGGATGCGCAACATCAAGCGCCGACCAATCCGGAAACATGAATTGGAGCGGCCACGTGCTTTTATAGGGTGGCTGCACTAATGCGGGAGGCGGCGTCTTCGCCATAGTACCTGCCGCTATACCCTCCTCGACGATAAGTCGCCCCAAATCCCGCAGCAACACATTTTCAGGCGGCACGCCTGACGCGAAGAAGCTGTCGAACACGATGTCGGCGATCTTGCCCCAATAGGCAGGATTATGCTTCAGCAGGCCCGCGCCATATGCCGAATTCAGTACGCGCTCGCGCACGAAATCATCGTCGCACAGGATAAAGTAGCGGAGCAGTTCGCCGGATATCGACTGTGCGACCAAAAGACGAGTCAAGGCATCGGACGCTTCATCGCGAATAAGCAGGTCGGCACTGCCAGTAAACCAGGCCAAGGCGATGCCGAGAAGAAGTGCTGATTTCGTCGACAGGTGCGTGAGGTCCTGACCCCGCGCGATAACGACGAGCTGGTGGGCTGCTCCCCTTTGTTCCCAAGCCTGTTTCAGTGCCTCCGTCCAAATTGCGTCTCTGTTAAGTTGCGGACAGCTCCCTAACCACCAATTCAACCAGTCTGCATTCACCGGATGCCCAGGCACCGCAGCGACCGCGAGAACACGCTCGAGAACGGCGATGAGATCGACGAACCTACTGTGATGCAGCACCCAGGCCGTGCTAGTGAAACTGGTAATATCCCGCCAAGCAAGCACGCCGAGTGCTAGCATCGTCACTTCCAGGTTGGTCGTAGTGCTTCTGAGCAGGTCGGCGATTTCGATTTCGTGCAGTTCAGGCAAGAGGATCGAATAGGCCTGGATCAGGCCGGCATTCTCAGACACGGCGTCTGGCGTCGCAACAAGCGCCGCCAGGTCTCCCGAAAGGAACCGTGTGCATACGGTCGCTTTGTCCTGATCCGCGATGCTCGCTTGTGCAATCAGCACATCACCCAAACGCTCAAAGGCGAACCGGAGGAACGAGGCGCCGCTGTCGGAAGCGACCGAGACCAAGTCGGCCTCTTCCATCGCCCTCAGCAAGGATCTCGAGGCGCCCTGTGCTGGCCAAACGCCCGTGAGGATTGTCTTGGCATCGACCAGTGGCAACTGGCGAGCACCTATTTGCCCCATGGCTTGAGCAAGGGCCAGAGCCCCGTCTCGCACCGGATTATCGATGCGGACGTCAAAATCAAGCAGTTCGGCTGCCTTCCCGTTCGCGCCGTCGAGGATTGCAGTGATCAGCGTAGTGAGGCTAATCTGACCGCTCGGAATGCGATCCCATTTCAGGTTCACTGCTGCTCGGCAGACTAGGTGAAGGAACAGTGGATTGGCGAACTCGGGTTGCGCGACCACTTCTGCGGGCGGGCCAACCTTGTAAAATGCTGCAAAGGCGTATGCAGCGTCATATTCACGGCCGATAAAGCCCGCATGCGTAAAGAAGGGAAGGTCGTCGGCTGCGGCCTCGAGCGCATCCTCTATGAAGATGTCCCGGCAGGTGAGAAGCAGTTTGATCGGCTGCCCTACGAGGTCCACCTTGAGTTGAGGAAGCCAGGATCGCCATTGCCGCCGATCGGGGGTTTCATTAATCGCATCTACGCAAATCAGGAACGGCGCATTTGTGCCCTCGGTGAACGCGGCCAACACGCCCAAGATCTCGGACTTACTCGCCGACGGACCGATGGCTAGCTTGCTTGCCACCACGCTCCACAGATTCTGGCCGTGTGTTATTTCCTGTCCGAGTATGGCCAATGCCCCCCGCCCGGCAGATATCCGTTCCTTGGTTGCATCGATCGTGGTGTGTGTCTTGCCGATGCCGGCAGCCCCCCGCATGAGCAAAATGTCCGCTCCGGCGGCGATCGCAGCTGAGCTTTCGGCGAACGTGAGGATGTCGCGCAGGAGTGCACACGCCTCGCGAGCGTGATCGAGATCTGCGGCGGGGAATACACACTGATAGGCAGCCTGGTGTTGCCGCCAGAGAATGTTATCGTTTTGTGCACCATGCGTACTGTCAAATTCACTTTTAACTTCGGCTTCCAGAGACTGGGCGATGGGAAGCGTATTACTGGCGAGGCTATGCAGTGCTAAGCGGTCGACTTCCGTGAAGCAGAGCTTCTCGACCGCGGCAAAATGAAGTTTCGCATCGTTTAGGGCCGCCAATATCTGCTCGCACCAAGCAGGATGCGCTTTTGGGGCCATGTCGCTCCAAACACGCACTGCTTCGTCCAACCGCTCTACCCAGCCCTGATGGACCGCTGGCCAACTCGGATCGAGGCCAAAGGCCTTGATCGTATCGCCGGCGTCGTTTCCGACCCGAAGGCGAGGTGAATATCGCGGGCCGGCCACGCCTTCAGCCACGGTGGCGGCACTTTCAAGCGTCGCCATGCTTAGATGCGGCGAGCCGAACCAGTACAATATACGCCCATCGGGGTTGTTCATGCCGAGGAGTCGAGACTTCAGCTCGCTTTCATGCCACCACACGACCTCAATCGTGATGCCACGCTTGGCAGCGCGATCAATTAGGCCTCTTCGCCAAGTCTCCAGCTTTTCCGCCTGGCCTTCACCTTTACGCGCTTTGACCGTTGGAGTCGGGTCAAATGGCAGAGTGACGATATAGGTTTGAAGGTCAGGATGATTGTCGAGGGCTGTGTCGAGCGACTTTTCGAGCTGGGAGAGATGTGCAGCCTTAAGTGGCAGAAAGTATTTCGCCTGAAGGCCGACGACTTTTCCTGTGGGTAATCGCCAGATCGCTTCGACGCCGCCATCGCCGCCATCGCCGTGATTCCGCTTGTACTGCGAGCCCGCAGCTACACTGTAATGATGGAAAATCTGGACAGAGAACTCTTCGAAGCCCTCTCTCTGGCCGCCGCGTTCCGCACGAATTTTTGAAAAGTCGATATCAGGGGTCATTCGCCAGCCGCAGTAGTGAGCTTCAATAGATTGTTTCGTTTATACGAAAAACGGCGTCACGTCATTCGACCTTGCCGTATCCGGCCCGTCCTTTCCGCTCCCCGCAGCCCCTTGCTGTCTTTGAAAACTTACGGTGTTCGACTGTAAGCCGCTCTTTCGACGGCGGCCCGAGAATGACTGCAAAGTTCCAAACGCGGTCTATCGTGGTTCGCCTGACAATGTCGGCTTTCGGGCAACCATCATCATCACTTCGATGTCTGAGGTGTAGGCGTCTGCCGCCTGTCTGCTTCATATTCCTTGAGCGGACAGGCGGTTCAGGGGGGGGGGGGAACGGAACGACCGCTTTTTGTAAGGCAATCAAGAAACCGGACATGTACATATATGTCCAGCGCACAAAGTTTCACGTCGCTTTGTTCGCCTCAATAATCCTTGATACTTCTCGGCAACCTACACTTCTCAACGAAGCCGCCGTAACCAAACCATGGCAAGTCCTTCAAAACATTCTAATGTAATTTTTCTTCAGAAATGAGCTCTCTGAGTCGCTGAGCAACTGCAGCCGATCCGTGCAAAAGATCGACGCTGACGATTCGTAAACGTTCATCTCCCGCCATCATGGCATAACTAGCATTAAGAGCGTCGACGCTAAGACCGACATGATGGGGGTATAGCAAGAGCAGATCGCTGCATTGATAGAGGCGGGCATACGCCATCATCTGATAGACGTCGGATTGCGAAACGCCGCGTTTCTTGTCTTCGGGGTTTCGGCTAATCAGCTTCCACTTGGTGTCGATCACCATTTGGGTTTGTTCACCCCGTTTTATGAGAATGTCAGGTTTCGTCTGGAAACGTGGTCTGCCGCCTTCGCCTTCTTCCATTAGGCAATAGCGTAATCCGCCTTGCGAATGAACGGTTAGATCGCGACCCTGCAACGCCTTGCGAGTTAGGGCGGCAATATAGGTTTCGAACAGATCGTTCATGGCGAATAACAGAGTGACTCCTTGACCAGCCTTGGCGTCGTGGTTGGTCCCTTGCCATTCGCGTTTCAGGAACAGCTTTGCCAATACGTAGAGTGTTTCCCAACGGCGGCTCGTCCGGTCGATGCGCACTTGGCTCCAAGGCAAAGCATTAATTGGAACATCCCCGACATCCATAAGAAGAAAACGCAGCTCATCAAGTCGTCTCTGCGTTTCCAATACACGAGCGTAGCGGCGCAGCGTCACGACGCAAGCTTTCATCACACGCAGAAGAGGCGTATCTGGTATCAGAATGTCAAACTGGCACGCTAAGCGGTCGGGACGCACTGCATGGTGAGTGAACTGGCGAATGACATCAAGCCGCCCGCGCAGCGTTGCGAGATCTTCCTTTTGTGCGACATAACCGCGGGGCAGGCCACGACGCGCCTCGGCCAAAAAGCGATCAGCAAACAATCGAATCAGGATGTCGAGAAGGGTTTCCTTCTGGCGCGCCATGGCCAGAGCCTGTCCGTCTCCGAGTTTGAGCCCGAGCGCTACATCGAGCATAGTAACAAGCCGGGTGCGGAGTGTTTCATCGCTCTCATCTGATGCGGCGTCGATTTTAGGCAGAATTTCAAGACTGCATCCTGGGGCGGCAATAACGCCGACAACCTGCTGGGCTCTTATCTCGCTGTAACGATCGACAAGAATATTGCTCCCGAATTGGTTGGCCAGCGCATGTGATCGCGCCGCCCGCAGCAGAGTATTGGCCTGAGTGCGGGTAAAGGTCTCCTTCGGTGCGGAGCCGGTGCCATTATAAACGCTCGTCCGTCCCCATTCATGGATCGTCAGATGCGTCATGGATGGGAACGAGCGATAACGCGATCAGTGCGATTAGTCAGTCCTTTGTGGAAAATAAGCGTATGGACATTCATGCCTCTGCCTCTTGCAAAAGGTCGGTCGCGGTAAAGCCAAGTTTGCGCGTATAAGCATCGAGACTGAACTCAGGCCGAACGAACCAGCTAGGTTTATCCTCACCTTCTCCAAGAGGGCATTTGAGCATTCGGCTACCGATGAAACCGTCGCCAAGCACCGCGTGAATGCGGCTCCAGTCCTCGAAGAAATACTCCTGCAATAACGGGATGACCTTGTGGCGCATGGTATCATGAACCTGCTCAGCCGTTTCACAGCCAATGAAGAAGGCGTGCCCGATGCGATGTTCCCGGTCGAGCAGATATTCAATGCGGTCATTGATGGCAGTCAAAACGCGGGCAAGATTGATCCCTGTCCGCTTACTGGTGGCCGCCAGCAAGCTGGGTTCAGGAGCCATTTCCCGGAAATTGAAACGCCGCCGCAATGCCGTATCCAGAAGTGCGATAGAGCGGTCTGCCGTGTTCATTGTTCCGATGATGTGAAGGTTGGCAGGAACGGAAAACTGCCGTTTTGAATAGGGCAAAGACACCGAAAGCGCGTTTTCCATACCTGCCCGCTTGTCAGGCTCCAGCAGCGTGATGAGTTCACCAAAGACCTTCGACACATTGGCACGGTTGATTTCGTCGATAATGAGAACGTGCGGTAACGGATCGCCTTCCTTGCCCTGGCCATCGCTTTCTGAAATCAGTCGTGCAATCAGGGCCCGGTTGAGTTCCGCGTCCTTAAGCCGGTAAAGCGTTTTTTGGATAAACTTTGGAGGGTACAATTCGCTGACCTCCAGACCGTCCTTGTTGTGCCATAGCCATCGCACTTTCCTACGATGGCAGTACCGGCCATCGGGACGAGGCGCATATTCGTATTCGCCCTCGACAATCCCAATGGCCCTGAACCGATAATTGCCCTTGGAGATAATGAGAATATCGCCGATTTGCAGCTGATTGCGGAATACATCGGGCGATTGCACGATACCCTTGTTCGGGGTGACGTCCTCATCGGGAAATTGCTTTTTCACCTCTGAGAATATTTCTTCCCGATCCGAAAAACGCGGATTGGTCCAATCGATATCGCAAAAGCCGAAAAGGCAGTAATTATTCTTGATAGATTCCGTAAAAACAAAATCATCAGCTGAATCAGCGACCTCTCCCAGCGACATTTTGTAAACCGCTCGATCAACGACATTCAAAGGCTCGCTGCCTACAACAAGACTCCCTGTTTCTGCACGTTCTGCGATCAGTCGGAAAATGCCCGGTTCTGGTTGCAGATGGAATCCCACAGATTCCCCGTCGTTGTTCCCAATGGGTACAGGGCGAAGACCCTCAACAAAGTCTTCGTAACCATAGTTTTGGTGAAAAGTAACAAAGGCAATCCTCTTGTCGGCGACTAGTTCATTGTACCGCGCCATCAGAGCAGAGCGACCTTCTTTGTTTTCCGGATCGCTGGCGGTACCATCACACAGCTTCACCGCTTCCAGTGCCGTGTTGTAGGTTTTTCCGGTGCCAGGCGGACCGTAAAGTATCAGATTGTTTGGCATGGTCATGTCTGTGCTTCCGGAGATTGCCTGGTTAGGCTGGCTATATTCATCGGGCCACTTACCTTGACGCTCCGGACGATTTTCTTGCCAGCTGCGGATGACTGGCTCAGCATCGGCAATAATTCGTTCAAATCGTTCAGCGCCATTCTCATCAAAGGGGTAATCCCCCGCCAGACCAAGCGAATTACTCTGGTGCGTGAACTGCAGGAATGGTTCCGTCATTCTGCACAGTAATGCACCGAGCGTACCCTCGGCCGGTCTAAGCTGAGACGATTTTCGTCCGAACCGGGTCTGCGGAATGTCGGTCTGGTACCAGTCAAGCCCGACCGCATGAACGGCTCGCGCCATCCGGCAAAATGCAGCCTGCTGTTCGCGGGTCCAGTCAGGGCGCCTGGCGCGAAATTCTGGATTACCATCGAACCGCGCAAGGATCTGTTCGTCACCAGGCGATACCCCTTGTTCTTGACTGGAGAGCAGAATGAAACGGTAAACCATGTTACCGCCGCGCTCGCGGACAGGGCCTGAAAGGATCTCAGGCTCACCCAGGTTCGCCGCGTTACGAAACTTCTTGCCTGCGATCGTCTGACACACGTTGGGCATCTGGTTGGTCAGGTCAAGTTCCTTGTGAACATCTCCCGCCCGGATTGTGACAAGGTGGTCGCCGCGCTGGCGAGCAGGGGCGATATAGTGCGCGATCAAGTGTTGGCGGATACGCTCAGCGAGAACTTCCTTGCTACCAAATTGCCGGTTTTCGACCTCGTAGCCCAAGCGACGAAATTCGGTATGAATTGCTCCGCCTTCAGTGTCTCGGAACGTATCGCGCTGGTCTCTAACAGTCAGATTGGGATTCCCGGGAATTGAACTATAGGCAACCAAAAAGACCGCTTTGGCCGGATAACGTTGCTGTTCGCCCGGACGGAAAACAACGTAATCGAAATTCGCCGCAAACCCGTGTTGGCGCATAAACGTGTTACTGCTTTGATCAAATTCACGCATGACCGTTTCCACGGCCTCACGTGTCAGACTAGGGATCTGCTTGGTCAACGGCACGCCCGGCCCAGGACGCCTGTCTAAGCCGGCACGGAATTCAGCCTCGCGCATGGACACCTCTCTTTGTTTTGGGAACTCCGGGACTAACCGGTTTTCCCTTGTCACGTGCCGGTTGCTTGCTAGCGAATGGCTGTTTAGAATACTCGCACAACCACAATAAATCAAAGCGATGCAAGATAGTCAGCGCACCACGTCCTTCGGGGAGGCAGCGGGTCATGACTTCACGGTTTCTCGCTAGTCCACCCATATCCACCCGGCTGATCAGGGGTGGATAGCAGAAGGTCCAGTTTCGGTCCAAAAACCAGATAGCGGATAGCTTTTCCAATACTATATCTCAAAGCATGGCTGGCAAATCGCCATTTGCGAGATAATCCAGCAACTCTTGATTTTTCACAACAGCATCATAGAAAATGTGTGGCCACAAGTTCACGGCGCGCATTTCGTGCATGCGTTTGAACTTCTGAATGTCTTTACGAACGTCATCTCCGGCATCGCGCGCTTCTTGAGATAGGCGAAGTAGACGGATGTATTCGTCACGAAAAAATTTGCTGTAACGACATTCCATTTCAAGCCCATTAATATGACGATCAACCAATTCAAAGAGTTCGTTTGGTAAGTCAGGACTAGGCTTTAGGAAGAAGTCGTTGGGCGCGCTGAAAGGACGGCCAATGGTAAGATGGACAACCTGCGAGGCAAGGAATTCATCGTAATAGGGATGCAAAAACATTCTGCGACCGCTCTTGTCGGTAGTCTTGGTTCCTTTTGCACCCTGACAAATATCACACATCGGCGTTAGGTTGAGAGGAGTGATCGCAAAGTGCGGAAACTGTTCTTTTGGTAGGTAATGATCTAACGTATTAGGCGTTCCCTCCTCTCCGCACGACGGACAGAACCGGAGCGTTCGATCGCGCAGCTGGTTAAGTATGGGGAGTTGCGAGGAGTCTTTGCGTGGCGTGTTGTAAAGCGTCAGAAAGGACGTTCTACGATCGGTTGCTTTTGACCAGGTGGGGACAGTTTCGGGATTGCCATGCTCAGCAATGTAATACTTGATACGTTTACGCCACTCTGCGGCAAGCCCATTAAAAAACGTGGCGTTTCGCCCGCTCGCACGTTCAGCGACGATCGCATCGACAAGAGCTATGCTACATGCTTTAGGTTTCGGAAGGTGAGTCACCATTTTCCATTTTCCATTGCATGTAACTGAATGATCATCTCTTCGTTGAGCTCTGTTCCAAGCGCTTCAATGACCTCATCGGCTGTGTCGTACTTGGCGAGCAGCTTGCGCAACCAAGCCTCGTGTGGCTTGGAAACTGAGCGGTCGCCAAAAACATAACTGGTGATCCGCTGGACGTCGCCGCCGAACGTTTCGAAGGGCGGCGATTTGATCGCAAGTCCTTCTTCAGTCGCCTCTAGCACATGGACACAACTACTCGGCACTTCACGTACTGTTACCACCGAATGCGTGGCAAGTAATGCCTTTGAGCCATATGTACGCAGGATCTGCTTGAGCATCGAGACGAACTGCAGTTCCAGCGTTGGGTGAAGGAACAATTCCGGTTCATCGACGATCACCAGACTGTTGCGACGAATCACGCCAAGAATGTTGACGACAATGTAGAAAAACAAACGTTGCCCAGAACTGAGCTGCAACGGCGCATCGCCCTTAAAAAAACTGACGCCATGGTCGAGATCGGCGTGGCGAAGCAAGCTAGGCACGTTGATTCCACTCGATTCAGGAGCGATCGGGACATAGCACACCGTAACCTTTTTACCCTTGCTATCCGTATCCTCAATTTTGATCAGATCAATCGCATCTAAGGTGTCGTCTGCGATAAGTTCCTCGGACGGCGTATCGGGCAGAAGTCGAACGGCTGCCACGTCAAAATCGATTCCGCTACCAAGCACCTCCTGTAAGGTCCGCAGCTTATTCGCCCACGCCTTTAGGTTGCTGTATCGTAAATCATCTGTCAGGCACTGGATAAGCGACCGAGCCGCATTGACCTTCGGTACAGTCAGGCTATTTCTGATACGCGTCGGCCGCCCGGTCTTCTGCGATGGCAGTCGTCCGCGGAAGCCAAAGAAGCGATAGATATCCTTGTCCTTAAGAGGCCTATCGAGGCTTTCCTCGTCATCGGTATCGACCGGCAAGCGCTCGAACGGACTGTAGGCGATGGCGACCAACTGACTGAGATTTGGTCTAGGTTCGAAGAATGCTCCTTTCAAGGCGGCGTGACCTACGCCCGGCTGTATCCACGCCTTAACCATCTGACGTAGCAAAGAAGACTTTCCCACACCGTTCGGCCCAATGATCACATTCACATCATGTGGAAGCAGCGATCTGCTCGCGAAGTTCATACGCAGTGTGGAAAGGTCGTCTGTAGGACTGCGAAAGGTAAAGCTGAGATTAGCGACGTCCAAAGCCTGCCCGTTTAAAACCCGCCAGCCTTCTGCAAAACTGTTCTGCAGCGAACGTTCTCGCTGCAATGAGTTCCGAAAGCCTTCCGTATCGATTAGAGCCAGTGCCTTGTCGTCTTGTGCCATATGAGCCAGATAGCTGGCGTCGCGCAGTTTCTGAGCGACTTTTAATGCCCCTTTCTCGGGTAGAATTTCCAACAACTGCTCATAGAATGTCGTCGCTTCAGTCACCGAGATATAGTCGGCATCCTTAAGCGGAAATTCGCCATTCCAGCCATTTTCACGTTTTTTGATCAGGAATGAATGCGAGGCCCTCTCTCCTGCAAACAGAATTTTTACCGCACCGAGTTCGACTAACTCGCCGCCGACTCTACAGAGGGTTGGGAAGCGAGTCTGGTAATTGTAGTCGTCCCAGCGGTCGTGAAGCAGGAGAAGGAAATCATCTTTCGAAGCTAAATATTTCTTTCGAACATCTTGTTGGGCGCCTGCATATACGATTTTCATATGCTCATCTCATAATTCTGGAATTTTAACCGGTAGGGTATTTGTCAAAAATGTGCGGTCATTGTTAAATGACTTATTAGCCGAGAAAAGCTCAAATGAGTAATTTTATAAAAAACTTATCTCCTGAAGTTCGTCTCTGAAAGGCTGGTTCTCGATCGTGCAAATAAGAATCTGTCTCGCCGGATTACGATGGCGTGAATCGCTGAAAAGATCGGTTATGCTCACGTCTGCTTCTGGCACCCACAAATCTAGGCACTCACACCAGCCATGAAGGCGATGTCGGCCTGTCAGTTCTGTTCTTGATGAGGCAAGCAGGCCGTCTGACAGGGCAGTGCGGCGGGTCTGATGTGAAGCGCACAGACTAAGTTTCTTGCCGTGCTGGCTCATTGTGTTTGGGAGACAGTAACGCAAGCTCGTTGAGCCCCATCTTGGTTCGCGGAAGTCGGACCTCGTTGCGAATCTAAACTTTGCGCTCAATTCTTCTTCTGTGGAAAGGCCAAGGCCTCGTAGCCAACCTGGTCGAGCGTACAGTCAACTAGCTTCAGAAAACTCGTCTTGTTCAAGCCAAGCTGTCGCGCCATTTGTCCGAGCAGGGGATCACCGATTGTTTTGTGCGACTGTCCCATACTCATTTTGGTCTTCTTGATCGTCTTTCGACCAGCGAGATTGTGGTAGATGTAATATTGATGATCGCCGTTATCACGCTTGAAGCCCTTACGTTGCAAAGAAGCGTCAATGTCCTTCCGATCTCTTGTCATTAGTCAATGGACCTAAAACGAGAAAGTAGGTGTCGCTTAACTTCAACTGCCTCGTCATCGAGTTCGTCGTCGTCGGCCTGAGCGTATTGCCGCCAAACTAGGTCAAGCTCTGACATTACGCCTACGCGAAGCTCGGACAGGTTATCGACGACGACATCAATGCCTAGCTGAGAATCCGTGAAACCGAACAGTCGATCGACCCAGTAGACAGTTACAGGCAAGCTGATGGGACGATTTGTCCAGAATACTGTGCCGCCCGATGTAAAGTGATCAATGGATTGAAGATGCGGCTCAAGTTCCACGATGTTATAAATTTCATCGAATGAACTTATGTCACCACGAGCATTGGTCTTAGGACGACCGCTAATTTTGAGCCGCTTGCGGACGTTGGTTTGGAGCCAGCTTTCCAGCTGGAGTGGATAGTCCATGCGAAGCGCAGGGTTTGATCCCGGCTTGATCGTCATAATTGTTTGTTGATAGTCGATGGCCCGTAGCTTTCCCACCACCGTTTCCTCATCGATAGCAGGTGGTCGGGGAGTGTCATACGTCCTCAGTAGACTTCGCGCACGATCAGCCTTGAATGCAAAGGGGCCGCGCGTACCGGCGCGGATCATTATTTCCAGCCCGCTATCTTCTGGAGGAAGTAAGCCGGTCGCCGCTTTGGCTAAGAACCAACGCTCCCGAGCATTTGGAATCACAGATTTAAGCCGCGTATCTTCGCCACTATCGAAGGCGCGCAAAGTTGCAAGCAGCTTCTCTCGAGCAGCGAAAGAGGAACTGCTCATTTCACCGGCCTGTGAGGCAACAGTAAAAGGCTGAATATGGCTGCCCTTTCGAGGCGCGCGGCACACGACGGCGTACTCGCGCTTTACCTTGACGGTAGGCTTCAACCGCTCGCTCAAGACGCGCCCATCAGCACTCATTCCGATGATATAGACCATGCGTTGGAGCGCGTTGAGCGACGCGATCACGGCCTCTGCCGGAGCCCCGTGCAATCTCTGCACAGGAACCCCGTCGAATTTCAGTTCAAGGTCAATATCTTTCTCGGCCACCTGGCTGCTTGCCTAATTCGCTCTGTGGGTTTTCACAGAGAACGTAAGATCATGATAACCGACAGACCTAGAGAAGCAAAGAGGAAGCAGACCGGAAGCTGTCGGTCTGCTTTATGTCCGCTATGCGGAATTCACTTCATAATGTGGCATGTCCGACATGAGGCGATAGCTGCCTGTCTGCTTTTGTATCATTGGGCAGACAGGCAGTTTAGGAGGAAAATCCGACGTTCACACTTGAATGAGTCTATTTCTTTGGCACAAAAAATAGACTCATTCGGATAAATTAACGTTCCGGCTTGATAAATACGAAGATGAACTGATCGGTCTTTCCTCGAATGGCAGGATCAAAAACTTTGAGATGATGATCATCATCAGGATTTGAAAGTAATTTACTTTCAGATTTCAAGGTAAAGCCCGCATTCAGAATGGCTTTTTTGGCGACTTCCGGATCAATCCGGTGCAAAGTGTTCGTCTCACTGAGGCCTGTTCCTGGGGCGGCCACATGATCAATGACAACAAAGCGGCCACCAGGTTTCAGGAGATCAAAAACCTGTTTGCTGAATGCGGTGATATCTACGTTGCCCAGAAATGGAGTTGGTAGATCATGAAGGTTCTGAGACGTGAAGAATACGTCCACAGGGGCTGGCAAGGTGAGATGAGCAAGGTCATCAGGGACAGCCACTACGTTGTTTGCCCCTGATGCCTCGACAAGCGATTTCATGCGGGTTTCGCCCTTTGATCCTGGAGCGACCATACCGGCTGGCCATATATCCAGCACCTTACCTTCAGGGCCAACAATACCAGAGAAAATACGGGTCCAATAACCACCTCCCGGCAGAAAATCAGCAACATGCTCGCTTGGCTTGATCTCAGCCAGCGCAGCAATTTCAGCTCCGTGTCGACGGGTATCATCCGCTCTGTCGCTCTGGCGAATTGGAGCAGTCATTGCAGACGAGATATAATTTTCTAAGGGGGCGGCATAAGCTACAGAAGACGCCAGAAGCGTGATCACGGCGGCTGAGACTGCTTTGCGCATAATTATGATCCAATCATCTGGAGGGATCGAAGAACCGTTGATTGATGTGCTTGGCCGGTAATTTCTGGGTTTTGACGCTTTGATTGACGGTTTTTGCGATGGCATCCGGTCTGCGTTTTGAGCGGATCGGTGGGTGTTACCCTCTGGATGGCTACGCGGCGACGTTTATCCGCTCCAGGAAGAGGAGGCGGCGCATGTTGTAGACGATATTGGCCAGGCCGATCCGCATGGTGGCCCGGGTAATACCCACGGTTCGGACGAACAACCCGGTCTGCGATTTCTGGTCAGCAAAGACATGCTCGACGCGCGAGCGGATCACTGATTTCCCTGCATTGGACCGCTGAATATGGCGGGACATGGGCTTGAGATGCGGCTTTTTGCGATGAACCCTGGAGACAAAGCCCTGCTTTTCCATGAAGTCTTCGTTGGCTTTGGAGCGATAAGCAGTGTCTGCCCAGACGCTTGAGGCCGTATTGGTTTTATCCAGCAGCCCCTCTCTCAATCGCGCACCATCACTGGCAGCGGCATCCGTTGTCTTCCATTTTCGGATGAACCGGTATTTCCGATCGATAGAAATGTGCGATTTATAGCCAAAGAACGGGATAGCGAGATCCGTTGCGGGGATTGTTCCGTCATCCTGCCGTTTTGCCTTCGTGAACTTCAGTGTCCAGCGCGCATGACAATCCTTGTGCGACAGCTTTGACGGCTTGTCCTGCCAGTTTTCGGGAATACGGCCTGCCCGGAGATCGGCTTTTTCTGCATTGGTGTTCCGCTGCTTTGGAGCAGCCACCAGTGTGGCATCCAGGATCTGGCCTGACATCGGTAAATACCCGGCGTTGCGCAGGGTCGCGTCAAAGCGGTTGAACAGACCCTCGATCGCTCCCGACTGGGTCAGGCGTTCACGAAACAGCCAGACCGTTTTGGCATCAGGCACCCGATCTGAAAGCGCCAGCCCAAGGAAACGCATAAAGGAGAGGCGGTCGTTGATCAGATATTCTGTCCGCTCATCAGACAGATTGTTGAGCGTCTGGATCACCAGAATTTTGAACATTAGCACCGGATCAAATGGCGGTCGTCCGCCTTTACTCCCGTCTGAATAGGCCAGAGCCTTCTCCAGATCAGGACGGAACACTTCAAAATCCACAGTCCGGGAAAACGCTTCGAGTTGATCACCCAGCCCGCTTAAGCGGGCCAACCGCTCTTCAACATCAAAGAAACCCGGCTGCTTCATCTGCCATCATCCCCAATCAACGCAGGAGAGATGGAATCACAAAGGCAGCCTCAAAACCAGAGGGGTTTTCGAACCCTCCATCTGCTCAAAATACAGATCAAAAGCGCCCACGAAAACCGTTAATCAGCACGCCCAAGGCACCAAATCAAAACCATGGACATCAATTAACGGCTTTTCGATCCTCCCACATAATTTTTCTCATATCCTTGAAATAATATCGACAAAATTACACGGCTTATGATCGCTATTTAGCTGGTTTTTTAAAATATCATCCCACCCATCTTTCACTGCACCTGGTGATCCGGGAAGAGCAAATAGTAATTTCCCACGGGAAACTCCCGCCATTGCTCTCGATTGTATTGTAGAGGTCCCTATCTTTTTATAAGACAACATTCGAAACAACTCTCCGAAACCGGGAATGCATTTGTCTATGACGAGATTGAATGCTTCTGGAGTGACATCTCGTTTGGTTAATCCAGTTCCTCCTGTAGTAATTATGACATCAACATCCTTATTATCGATCATGACATTGAGAGCATCAGTAATCTTATCGATGTCATCTATTTCAATGGACCTATCCACAAGAACATGCCCTGCTTCTGTGACTCTGTCGGCCAATATCATACCGGAAATATCGGTTTCTAAATTCCGACTATCCGAAATGGTGAGAATTGCAATCCGAACGGGTATAGAGTTGTTCAAGTTATTATCTTTCTACTTTTATTCCGGACGCGACTTTAGCTTCCCCGACTCAAGTTCATCCGCAAGAGCATCAGCGTGATACACTGTCCTCAACGCAGCCATGATGGCACTTGTATCCGTGGAAACAGCACGATTGCGCTCGATGTCGTAATAAAGATCGCCCGCCAGGCTATCGAGGTTACCGTCAAAAATCAGGCCAACGACATCGCCTTGACGGTTAATAACAGGGGAGCCTGAATTGCCGCCGACAATGTCATTGGTCGACACATAATCAAGCTTCGTAGAGAGGTTTAGATGTGGCTTCGCATCCAACCAGACTTGCGGCAGACGGAACGGATCACTGCCCGTTGCATGTTTGTACATCCCTGCAAAATCCGTGAAGGGTGCAATGGCCTTTGCGCCATCCTGGAAGCCTTTAACCGTGCCGTAAGACAGTCGCGGCGAGAAGGTGGCATCCGGATAAAGTGTATCAGCCTTTCCTTTTGCCTGAGCACGCGCGAACTGGGCCCGTGCAATCGTACCCTGGGCTTCGTGCATCGGTGCTTCAATCTGGTCACGGCTGCGATTGCGGATCGTGTCCAGAACCGGCTGTAAGTGACGTGCCAGAACGATCATTGGATCTTTGGATGCTTCAATGGCCTTGACGCCACCTTTGTAAAGCGCAAGACGCTCTGCGGGATCCGCCAGTTTCGTGCCCTGTATCAGTTCTACGGCGCGCTCATCCGGGCTTTTTGTTCCCAGAATCAGATGGACCGCTGCATCATCCTCCCCCAGTATCTGGCGCATGGTCGTCATACCTAACGCCAAAGTCGTAGTTTCCAATTCAGTATGCACCGGCACTTTCGCAGCGATCTCGGTTTCAAGTGCGGCTAATTCCGCATCATGGTAACCGGCCCGACGCTCTGTATCTGGCTTCTTTCGTTCATGCGCCGCTGACACCAGCATAACAGCGTCTCCCAGCAGACCATGAACTGTGCGTGTTATGGCAAAATCATGCACATAATACTGACGCTGCACAGCAAGAGCGGCTTCCACTTTTTTGTACGGATCACCATAAGTCTTGCGACGTTCTGCATCTGCGTCAATCCACGCCTGTAGGGCTTGATCTTCCGCCTCGCGCTTTTCTATCACTTCAGGTTCGCGCAAAGCCTTTGCTGTACCAGACAGAGATTTCAGTGCGTTCTGAACACCGAAAAGCGTATTTTGTGCGTCAATTAGGTGGGTCTTGCTTTCTCTGGAATACTGCCACAGCGCTCCTTCAAGGGTCGAATAAGCGGCAATAATGGTTGGCAGGCTGACATCTCGTTGAAATGTCAAGACGCTGGCCGGAAGGGAGCGTTGTGTGCGTCCTGGGTTTCCGGATGTGAAGACCAGATCACCAGCCTTGGGGCCCTTTGGATCGAATTTAAAAAACGGCGTATGAACCGGCTTTCCGTCTTCAAACACCCGCAGCATCGATAGATCAATATCATAACGCGGGAATGTAAAGTTATCGGGATCACCACCAAAGAATGCTATATCCTGATCGGGCGCCATCACGAGACGGACATCCTGATAACGGCGGTAGCGATAAAGCGCCGTCTGTCCACCATGATAGAGTGTCACGACATCGCAACGCCAGTGTGAGGCATCACCCACCGCGCATTCCTTGGTCAGGACACTATTGGCAACCTGCAAAGCCTTGGCATATTCCGCGCCATGTTTTCCTGCGGTCATTTCTGCGACACGACCCGTTACATCTTTCACCTGATCCAGACGATCCAGTTCCATTCCCGGACACTTAGGCTCTTTTGAGACCTCTGGAGCCGAGAAACCATCATGGAAATAATCGTGATTTTTATCAGACAGATCCGTGAGACACGTATTGGCACAATGATGATTTGTCATCACCAAACCATCACCTGATACGAACGAGGCAGAGCAGCCTTCCGCCAAGCGTGCCGAAGACTGAATGACATGATTAATCCATTCTACAGAGGGTTCAAACCCATATTGCTGCTTCATCTGACGCACAGGCAAATGATCAAACGTCCACATGCCTTCTTCAGCCTGAGCGGATCCAATAAACGCAGGAATAACCGCAAACAAAATTGATTTTTTTCTCATAAATAAACCCAACTAAAAGACCTTAAAGATACGTTAATATAAATTTTCTTAACGTTTTACATTGTAATAATTCCCGTTCCTTGTTTAACGAGTTGTAGTTTGTTGATTCGCGTCGAAAAATTTTATTTTCGGTGGCAACAAATACGTTATAACATAACGAATAGCCCTACCTCTCAATGTTCGTCAAGCATGAGACTAACGCATTCGATCCCAGACTTAAGTTGCGTAGAAATAATCAAGCGTTTCTGTGTATCGATTAGGCTTTCGAAATCGACGTCGGGAAGTAGTTAGAAATTCAGGAATTATTATAAATATTGTTCGTATAATAATTTATCCCGATGATGCCTCACAACCAAAGAAATCGTATCTACAAGCTAAAAGACTTGTGCCAAACGAGACTCCGATGCTTTGGAGATTAAATTGATAGCGGAGTCCATATCCAACATTGGTGTTTCTGAGCTTCCATATTCCCGGATAGACACGGTGCCTGCCTGTGCTTCCTTCTTCCCGACGATCAGCAACATGGGTACTTTCGCGAGGCTGTGTTCGCGGATTTTGTAAGCGATTTTTTCATTGCGCAAATCGGGCTCTGCTCGGACTCCACGTTGGCGGAGCGCTTTAATCAGATCGACTGCGTAATCGTTCGCAGCGCCGGTGATTGTTGCCACCACGACCTGAATGGGTGCAAGCCAGAAAGGCAGGTGGCCGGCATGGTGTTCAAGGAGAATGCCGATGAAACGTTCAAGCGAACCGAACAGGGCGCGATGCAGCATGACGGGCGGATGTTTTTCTCCATCCGCGCCAATATAATGCGCGTCCAGACGCTGAGGCAGATTGAGATCGACCTGAACGGTACCGCACTGCCAGTCCCGGCCGATTGCATCACGCAGTACGAACTCCAGCTTGGGACCGTAAAAAGCGCCTTCTCCTGGATTGCGTGTGTAGGAGAGGCCTGAAGCTTCGACCCCGCGCTGTAACGCTTCCTCCGAGCGATCCCAGATCTCGTCCGATCCGACACGTTTGTCAGGCCGGTCGGAAAATTTGATACGGACATCTTCAAAACCGAAGTCCTTATAGATCGAAAGCACGAGATGGCAGATCCGCTGCGTCTCGGCCTCCATCTGTTCCGGTGTGCAGAAAATATGTGCGTCATCCTGCGTGAATGCACGTACGCGCATCAGGCCATGCAACGCTCCTGACGGTTCAAAGCGATGGACTTTGCCGAATTCGGCCATCCGCAGGGGCAGGTCGCGATAGCTCTTCAGGCCTTGGCGGAAAACCTGCACGCCACCAGGACAGTTCATGGGTTTGAGGGCATAGATGCGCCCTTCGGTTTCGGTGGTGAACATGTTCTCCCCGAATTTTTCCCAATGGCCGGAGGCCTGCCAGAGCGACAGATCCATGATGTCGGGTGTATTGATCTCCACATAGTTCTCGGCCTTCTGACGTTCGCGCAGATAAGCGAGCAGGGTCTGGAACAGTGTCCAGCCGTTCGGATGCCAGAACACCGCGCCTGGAGCTTCGGCCTGGAAATGGAACAGATCCATCTCGCGCCCGAGACGACGATGATCACGCCGTGCTGCTGCTTCCTGACGCTGCTCCCACGCGGCGAGTTCGTCGGCATCACGACAGGCCGTTCCGTGAATCCTCTGCAGCATTGGATTGCTGCGATCACCTTTCCAGTAGGCACCAGCCGTACCGAGAAGTCGAAAGGCGTGTCCGATCTGTCCTGTGCTGACGAGATGTGGCCCTCGGCAGAGATCGACGAAGTTGCCTTGTCGATAAAAGCTCAGGGTGGCATCAGCAGGCAGGGACATGATGATCTCGGCCTTGTAGGGCTGTCCATTCTCCCTGCACCAGGACAGCGCTCTCTCGCGATCCCATTCTTCCCTGACGATTGTTTCATCACGATCAATGATCTCGTGCATGCGGGATTCGATCCGGATGAGGTCGTCATCAGTAAAAGCGTGCTCAGCCGCGAAATCGTAGAAAAATCCCTGCTCCGTGGCGGGTCCTGTCGCGAGCGCGGTATTGGGAAACAGTTCACTGACGGCCTGCGCAAGGACATGCGCTGTGTCATGGCGGATCAGGGAAAGCGCCTCAGTGTCTGAACGGAAGACAGGATCAGCCAGTTGGTCACCAGTTGTGGACGAGAGATCGTTGATAATTCCGTCCACACGGCAGGCAAGCATATCCTTTGGTTGATGGGATGAAGGACGGGAAGAGATGGTGGTCGATAACATGAGAGAGCCTTAACGGAGAAGAGCGGCGAGGGGCCGCGGTTCATTTGGGCGCGCGGGTCGGAAGCTTGTGCTTTTGTTGTGTCGGCAAGAAAGACGGGCAGACGCTGCATCGTGCGCAGACGCCCTGGACTTCGATGATCCGATGCCGGACCTGAAATCCAAGGGTCTCGGCCGCAGCGTCGATCAATTGACAGGATAGTGTATTTTCCACTGCTTGCGCGGCACCACACTGGTCGCAGATACAGTAGACAAGGCGAGAGGGGTCGTTTGTCCGGATCCGGACGAAGGCATTGCGGCTTTCGAGCCGTCCCACTAACCCGCTGGCAATCAGCTTTCCGAGAGCCCGATAAATCATAGTCGGGGCGATTCGCCGGCAATCTGGAGAGCTGACACACCGAAGGATATCGTAAGCCGAGAGTGGGACATCTGCCTTCGTCAGCACGTCGAGCACATCATTCCGTAAAGCCGTGGCCCGCCTTTTGAATGCATCGCAACCTTGAAGTGCGTCGCGAGACGGCGGCATGACACGCTCCTTCATCGGGAAATTGTATCCATCACGAGGACCGGCCCAGGTCTTGCACCGTTTGCGATATTTGCCGGGAGACGATGAAGGCATCCGGATTTGCCTTCAGCCGCCCCTTTAATGAACGCTACTGCGAACGGTGTCAGGGAACTGACAATACTACTTTTTGGATTTTGGCTGCCGCACCACTCTGGTCCAGCGCCCCCATAGGCGCAGATCAGCCGAAGTGCATCGGGGGGCAACTCGAACGCAGTCTCCTCACGGGATGGCGTTATTAGCTGGATGTGCTGCCGGACGCCTCCTGTCAGCGCACCGAACAGTGCGGCTAGGTCCCTGACATCAGTCAGGATGAGCGGAGACCAATCCTGCTGCAAAGCCGGGTTTACAAGGGAATCTGAGATTTCCGAAGGTGTGCCGGCGAGAGTGAGAGCAGATGGGGCTTGTGAGCAGTTTGTGAAAGCTCCTTCCCATGTTGCCGGAATCCGGCGCCCCCACACGACCATATCGACATCCGGTCGCTGCAGATCCATCAAGACTGTCGCGTGAGCACAGGCGACCACATGCGGTGCAAGACGGCCCAGAGTACTGTTTTCCGGCGGGTCGATCGTTGGCGCGGGCCAGCTCTCCATGAACAGCACGGCGCCGAGGCTTTCTTGCGGTGCGCGTACGGTCATATCCGTCGAGGCGGGATGTTGCTGTGAGGGAGGAGACATGGTTCCCGAGCTTGACGATGAGTGGCGAACGTCCCTATGGTTACGTTATAACATAACATAGTCAATAGCAGATAAACCTCAATGGACACACTGATGGACATTCCACGACAAGTGCGAACCCGGCCGACCCGGGCTCAGGCGGAAGAGGCGGTGCGAACCCTGCTCGCCTGGACCGGTGATGATCCTGATCGCGAGGGGCTTGTCGGTACGCCTGACCGCGTGGTGCGGGCCTATGAGGAGTTTTTCGAGGGATATCAGGACGACCCGGTCGCTCTTCTGGAGCGGACCTTCGAAGAGAGCGGTAACTACAACGAGATGGTGGTGTTACGCGATATCCGTCTGGAATCCCATTGCGAGCATCATATCATTCCGCTGATCGGTAAGGCGCATGTGGCGTATCTGCCCGACAAGCGGGTAGTTGGCATCAGCAAGCTGGCGCGTCTCGTGGACGTCTTCGCCCATCGTCTACAGATCCAGGAAAAACTGACGGCCCAGATCGCGGATACAATCCAGGGCGTGCTTCAACCGCGTGGCGTCGCGGTCGTGATCGACGCGGCTCACCAGTGCATGACCACACGCGGAGTACATAAGCCAGGCGTGAGTATGGTGACCAGCCGCCTGCTGGGCGAGTTCGAGACGTCGGAATCTCTGCGACGCCAGTTCTTCACCATGACGGGAATGGGGGGCGTGTGATGGGCACAACTGTATCTTCTGTGTCCACGGCATTTGGGTCGCGCGTCTCAATTGAGCAGGTCGAGGAGGGGAGCGATCTCGCCCCACGTTTCGACGCCAGCGGACTGCTGACCGTGGTCACAACGGACGCAGAAAGCGGTGATGTCATGATGGTTGGCGTCATGAACGCAGAGGCGCTCGCACGCACTATCGCAACCCGTGAGGCGCATTACTGGAGCCGGAGCCGTCAGTGTCTCTGGCGAAAGGGCGCCACGAGCGGGCTGGTCCAGCATGTCCTCGAAATGCGGATCGACGACGATCAGGACGCGATCTGGCTGCGCGTTCACACTGCGGGCACAGGAGTGAACTGCCATGTGGGTTATCGAAGCTGTTTTTATCGGCGTGTTGATCTCACTTCTGAGGAAGGCATTCCGTCATCATCGGCAGCACTCCTCTTTTGCGAAACGCACAAAATATTCGATCCGCTCGCCGTCTATGGCGACGCCCCAAACCCGACAAAGCTTTAGAGGAAAAATCCCCATGGATGACCAACTTCCCGTTACCGTGCTGTCCGGCTTTCTTGGCGCGGGAAAGACGACTTTGCTCAATCACGTACTGAATAACCGCCAGGGCTATAAGGTCGCGGTCATCGTGAATGATATGAGCGAGGTCAACATTGACGCCGCTCTGGTGCGCGAGGGCGGCAGCAATCTGTCGCGTACCGATGAAAAGTTGGTTGAAATGACCAATGGCTGCATTTGCTGCACGCTGCGCGACGATTTGTTGCAGGAAGTACGGAGGCTCGCAGAGGAGCGGAAATTCGATTATCTGCTCATTGAATCTACAGGCATTGCGGAACCGCTGCCCGTAGCCGCAACGTTTGAGTTTCGTGACGAGAGTGGCGTCAGCCTGAGCGATATCGCACGACTGGATACGATGGTGACGGTCGTTGATGCGGTCAATCTCCTGCGCGATTATTCTTCCAGCGATTTCCTGAAGGATCGGGGTGAAACGGCCGGGGAGGACGACGAGCGTGCCCTGGTCGATCTGCTCGTCCAGCAGATCGAGTTTGCGGATGTCGTGGTGATCAACAAAGTCTCCACCGCTACACCGGATCAGGTTGATGCGGCGAGGCAGATCATTCGTGCGTTGAATTCGGACGCTGATATCATCGAGACCGACATGGGGTCTGTTCCTGTTGAGCGGATCCTGAATACAGGCCGTTTCGATTACGACAAGGCACATCAGCATCCGTTGTGGTTCAAGGAACTTTACGGCTTTTCCAGCCATGTTCCTGAAACAGACGAATATGGCATCCGTAATTTTGTCTATCGTGCGCGCCGTCCGTTCCAACCAGCGGAATTCCAGGCCTTCCTTGATCGGAGTTGGCCTGGCGTCGTACGCGCCAAGGGCCATTTCTGGTTAGCTACGCGCCCGGACTGGGTAGGTGAAATGAGTCAGGCTGGAGCCCTGGTGCGAAGCGAGGCGATGGGGCTGTGGTGGGCGGCGATCCCGAAAAATCAGTGGCCGGATACTGATCAGTGGCGGGACTTCGTATTGGGAAACTGGGATCCGGTCTTCGGCGACCGTCGTCAGGAAATCGTCTTCATCGGCAATGGAGATATGGATGAATCCGGACTTCGGCAGGAACTTGATGCCTGTCTTGTTCCAGATCTCGGAGACACCCCTTTTGAGCCGTCGCGCTATGCACGCCTCCCTGATCCCTTTCCTCTTTGGCGTCGCCAGTCGGAAAGCCTTGAGTCGGCCTGAACGAATTCCCACACGCTATTATTGAGGAATATTTTCATGAAAACCCGAGCTGCAATTGCGTGGGAACCTAACATGCCGCTTGAGATCGATCTGGTTGATCTCGAAGGCCCGAAAGACGGCGAGGTTCTGGTCCGCATCGTGACCACGAGCCTGTGTCATACGGATATGTTTACCCTGTCGGGGCATGATCCGGAAGGACGTTTTCCATGTATTCTCGGTCACGAGGGGGTGGGGATCGTCGAGGATGTGGGTAAAGGTGTTACCTCTGTCGCTCCGGGTGATCATGTCATTCCGCTCTATATTCCCGAAGACCCGAACTGCCCGATGATCCGTTCGGGCAAAACCAATCTCTGCTCGACTATCCGCGAGACACAGGCGCTCGGTCTGATGCCAGACGGCACCAGCCGTTTTTCATACAAGGGCCGCCAGATCTTTCATTACATGGGCACCAGCACGTTCAGCGAATATACCGTGCTGCCCGAAATTGCCGTGGCGAAGATCACCAAAGAGGCGCCGCTTGCGAAAGCCAGCGTCATGGGCTGCGCCGTCCCGACAGGTATGGGAGCCGTGCGGAACGCTGCGAAAGTGGAAGCGGGATCGACTGTTGCCGTCTTTGGTCTCGGTGCGATCGGCATGGCCGTCATTCAGGGGGCTGTCATGGCCGGTGCTGCAAGGGTCATCGGCATCGACACCAATCCGGCGAAGTTCCTGCTGGCCCGAAATCTGGGGGCGACCGATCTCGTCAATCCGACCGATCATACCGATCCAATCCAGAAAGTTATCGTGGAGATGACGGGTGGCGGCGTGGATTATTCCTTTGAGGCGATCGGTAGGGTCGATGTCATGCGAGCGGCCCTTGAGTGTTGCCATAAAGGCTGGGGTGAATGCACAGTCATCGGTGTCGCTGGGGCTGGCGAGGAGATCTCGACGCGGCCTTTCCAGCTGATCACGGGACGGGTCTGGCGGGGCACGGCCTTTGGGGGGGTAAAAGGGCGTTCGCAGTTACCCGGTATGGTCGATGAATGGCTGGCGGGGAAGTTTAGCGTTGACCCTTACATCACCCACAACATGACTCATGATCGGATCAATACGGCATTTGACCTTCTGCATCGGGGAGAGGCCATTCGCTCTGTCATGCACTATCAGCCGGGCGAAACCCTGTCGAATAACCTGCCTGGCGTCATTCTGAATGATCTTTAAGGAAGATGAAACGTGGCTATGCTGAGACCTAATCCACGTGGTGATTTTCCCGTGGTTTCTGAAAGTGCCTTTGTCGATCCGACCGCGATCCTGTGCGGTCATGTGATTGTCGAGGACAATGTGTTCATCGGTCCTTATGCTGTTATTCGTGCCGATGAAGCCGATGAAAATGGCCATGTCGAGCCTATCCTGATCGGGAGTGGATCAAACATTCAGGATGGTGTTGTCATCCACTCGAAAGACGGCGCGGCCGTGACGATCGGGTCGCGCACGTCCATTGCACATCGCTCGATCATTCACGGTCCTTGCGCTGTTGGAGACGAGGTATTCATTGGCTTCAATTCCGTGATCTTCAACTGCACGGTCGAGCGTGGCTGCGTTGTGAGGCATAATTCCGTTGTCGAAGACTGCGTCTTGCCGGAGCAGTTTTATATTCCGTCCACGACAACAATTCATTCGAATACAGATCTATTGACGATTACGCAGGTCACTCAGGATGCGACGGCATTTTCTGAGAGCGTCGCGGAGATGAATGTTAGTCTGGCACACTCCTATCGACGTATCGCCAATCAACTTTAAAACTCCCGTCAAGGGACGCAATTAAAGAGGTACGAACCAATTTTGGCGGAATGGGGACCTTATTCTCCTAGAAAAACCGGAGGGTTTTTAGAGCCCTCCGGTTTGTCGGTTCGGTGAACACCACGGGTGCCAAAAAATCCAGTTGGAACCGCATATCTGGCGATCATCTGCTAAGTGGACACTATCGTACCATGAGCAGTGGCCCACGAGGTTTTGCCTGACACGCCAGGATGTAGCCCGCCTTCTTGTCTGCCGCCGATAGACCGACTTCGCAACCGGTTGTGATGGTGCCTTTTATGAGCTTGACTTTGCAGTGTAGGTTGTGCCCGATAGCGAGAAGCTGATCGGATATTCCTTGGTGTCCGGCAGGCTATCTCCGTGCGACAGAACGCCGCCGAACGATTCACAGGCGATCCGTTCAGGTGAAGTCCCGAGTTCATCACACAATACAAGCGCCGCGGCGACCATAGCAACTGGGCCGCAAATACGCATATGATGATCGGCGATAAAACGGAAGGGAAGCCGTTCACCTACCAGCGGGCGTCGTCTGAACGAACGGATATCTGGCGTTTCGGCTCGCACGTGAATGATATACATGGTGCCCGCTCAGAATCCTGCGGGGCGTTTGTTTTCTTCCAACGCCGTGCATGCCGCTGCATTGTTATACGTTGTAACGATATCGTTCAGTGCGATCCTTGTGTTAACGCCGGTGCGTGCTGACCGAGTATTGATCGCTACACGAAAAAAATGATTAAAGCGCGCGGGATTAGACCATGCCGGCTGCGTCCGGCGCCTGTACTCTGCGAAGCGGCGGGCAAAAGCATTGTCTCTCTGACCAGTTAGCGGATCGCGAGACGGCACGACACAACGCTGACAGGGGTTTATTCCCAACCACTCTGTGCCACCAAGGTGAAACTCGACTTCGTCTCCAAGTCCTCCGAACAGTGCATCTTCCCAAAAAGCCGGGACGCCCCCGATCTCGATATTGGTCCGAAAGCGGGCCCGAACTTGCTCGACTGGCAACCCGAACCATATTCCAATCGCCTCTAGCGTCGCAACGCTGATGATAGTCGGACCAGGCGAATCCGTATCATCAGGATGTCCCGTAGTGGTATCCGCCCGAAGGTGGACTGGAAAACCGAAAAACCGACTTAGCCATGCCTCTATTGGTCTTGCAGTGCCATCAAGATTGAACAGAACAGTAGGCAGACCTCGACCAGAGTCATCTCGTAGGCTTACGGTCCGTTTATCAAGATCGAAACCAGCGCGGATGCGATGAATCTCTGCGTGGTTCTTGCCGTTAACCACACGCCCCTGTGCGTCAAATAGAGCCCAGCACCGGTCGTCTGCCAAGGCCCCGCTAGTAAGAACCCGCGCATTTGTGACTCCCACCGGATCCAATGATTTAATCGGAAAGATCAGAATGCGGGAGATAAACGGAACCGGTCTGGTCATTTTTCATAATCTCGCGAGGAAATTTCAGATGTTAGAAACTATGTTGGAGTGGCGGATCTAATACGTCATGGCAGCCTTGTTTTGAGGACTGTATTGGTGATTGCAATGAGACGCCGTACGATAGCGACGATCACCAGTTTGTGTGGTTTACCCGGTTGTTTCATGGGTTTGGAAACATCTTTCAGAAGGGTTTATGGTACGCAGTTGCCAATCCTGCCGGAAACAGGGGCTGACGGAGAAATCTTCCTCCTCTGGAAATGACACGTTTTCTATGCATCACGCCATTGTCATGAGCCATTGGTGCAAGTCCGGCCATGGCAGAGGCTTCTGTTGCCAGAATACGATCAAGGG
>NZ_BEWL01000008.1 GCF_002723915.1 Gluconobacter albidus | reverse complement strand
CGTCGTTTTCCTTGAATTGCCCAGTTTGGCGCCCGTTCAACATCTGTCAGGGCCCCGAGGTGCGTCCTATCGCGTCTTACGCTTCGTATAGCGCTGTTGGGGAGAAAGCCTTTTCTTGCCTGCGGAATAAACCCTTAGGCTAAGTTACGAGGCTTCTGAGGAGAGGCAGCCAGTTCCCCACCTTCCAAGAGCTTCTATACACGCCCAGATAATACGCCTGATGTTTGAGCACGGCGTCATTTCAGGCATGGGGGCAAGCCTGCGAAAGAAAAGCCTTGGAGAAATGGCAAAGAAAAACCCGCTTCACCTTACGATGAAGCGGGTTTTTGCAAACCTGATCTGAAAAGGCCGCTCAGGACGGACCGTGTTCCTGAACAGCTTCCAGTTCAGCGCGAACCGATTGCAGTTCACGGCTGATCTGATCGTGCATGTCCACGTCGTTCGGACCGATTTCGGCCCATCGGCTTTCCAGATCCCGCAGACGGCTCTTGGCCTCGTCCACGGACAGCTCACTCATGAGCTGTGCGGAATCGGCCAGAATGGTGCAGTGATCAGCGCCCATATCGGCAAAACCGCCCGTCACGAAGTAACGGTCAACGATCTTGTCACCCTGATAAAGGCCCACAACGCCGCCCCGCAGCTGAAGCATCAGCGGTGCGCGGTCCGGCATGGCTGCAATATCGCCTTCCATGCCCGGGACCACGGCCATGTCGACGTCACGTTCGACAAGGCGCTTTTCCGGGCTGACGATCTCGATGCGAAGCGGCATCGGATCAGGCCTCCTGCTTCATCTTCTCGGCCTTCGCAACGGCCTCGTCGATGTCACCGACCATGTAGAAAGCGCCTTCCGGCAGGTGATCGTACTCGCCAGCCACGACAGCCTTGAAGGAACGGATCGTATCTTCCAGAGACACCAGCTTGCCCGGGGCGCCCGTGAAGACTTCGGCCACGTGGAACGGCTGGGACAGGAAGCGCTGGATGCGACGGGCGCGGCCAACGATCTTCTTGTCGTCTTCGGACAGTTCGTCCATGCCAAGGATCGCAATGATGTCCTGCAGGCCCTTGTAGGTCTGAAGGGTCTGCTGAACCTGGCGCGCAACCTGATAGTGCTCTTCACCAACGATCTTCGGATCGAGCGAACGGGACGTGGAATCCAGCGGATCAACAGCCGGATAGATGCCCATTTCCGCGATCGAACGGTTCAGAACCGTCGTTGCATCAAGATGCGCGAAGGTGGCGGCAGGCGCCGGATCGGTCAGATCGTCGGCAGGGACATACACGGCCTGAACGGACGTGATGGAGCCCTTCTTCGTGGACGTGATACGCTCCTGCAGGGCGCCCATTTCGGTGGCCAGCGTCGGCTGGTAACCCACTGCGGACGGGATACGGCCCAGAAGTGCGGAGACTTCGGAACCGGCCTGCGTGAAGCGGAAGATGTTGTCCACGAAGAAGAGGACGTCCTGGCCTTCTTCGTCACGGAAGTATTCGGCAAGCGACAGGCCCGTCAGGGCGACGCGCGAACGGGCTCCCGGCGGCTCGTTCATCTGGCCATAGACCAGCGCAACCTTGGAACCTTCGGTCGAGCCATCTTCAGCGATCTTGATGACGCCTGCGTCCTGCATTTCGAAATACAGGTCGTTACCTTCACGCGTACGCTCACCGACACCGGCGAAGACGGACACGCCACCATGGGCTTTCGCGATGTTGTTGATGAGTTCCTGAATGATGACCGTCTTGCCGACGCCGGCGCCACCGAACAGGCCGATCTTACCACCCTTGAGGTACGGGCAAAGCAGATCGACGACCTTGATGCCGGTCACGAGGATTTCGGACGCAGCGGCCTGGTCTTCGAAAGCCGGGGCCGGACGGTGGATCGGGAAGCGCAGTTCGCTGCTGATCGGGCCGCGCTCGTCGATGGGCTCACCAACGACGTTCAGGATACGGCCGAGCGTTGCCGGACCAACCGGAACCATGATCTGCGTGCCCGTGTCACGGACTTCAGCGCCACGGACCAGACCGTCGGTCGTGTCCATGGCGATGCAGCGGACCTGGCGCTCGCCGATTTCCTGCGCAACTTCCAGAACCAGCGTGTGATCGCCGTTCTGGACGTGCAGGGCGTTCAGGATGAAGGGAAGATCGCCTTCGAACTGCACGTCCACGACGGGGCCGCGCACCTGGGTGACGCGGCCGACCACGTTGTTGGCAGCTCCGGCAGAAGGGGTAAGGGTTTCAGACATCAAATTCGTCTCCTGCGTGATCTCAAACGGCTTCTGCGCCGGAGATGATTTCGATCAGATCGTTGGTGATGTTGGCCTGACGCGTACGGTTGTACTTCTGCGACAAACGGTCGATGGCCTTGCTGGCGTTACGGCTGGCATTGTCCATCGCGGTCATGCGCGCGCCCTGCTCGCCAGCAGCACTTTCCAGCAGGGCCGAGAAGATCTGGACCTGAAGGTTGCGCGGCAGAAGCTGCGTCAGAAGCGTCGTCTCGTCCGGCTCGAATTCGTACTGGGCCGTGTCGGCATCCGGAGCGGCATTGTCGTTCTCGGGAACCGCGAGCGGAACCAGAGGTGCCTGGACCGGAACCTGCGTCATGGCATTAAGGAAGCGGTTATAGACCAGCGTGCAGCGGTCGATCTCGTCCGCTTCCAGCATGGTGACGATCCGGCTGCCGATATCGAAAGCTTTGTCGAACCCGACATCCTTGCCTTCGGTTCCGGCCAGACGGTCAACGACCATGTCCGGATAGTGACGCACGAGGATATCTGCCCCCTTGCGGCCGACCGGCAGGATGCGGACCGTCTTGCCTTCCGATACCAGCGTATCGACCAGCTGACGGGCACTGCGGACGATATTGGCGTTGAAGCCGCCAGCAAGGCCACGGTCAGAGGTCAGCACCACCACGAGATGGGTCTGGTCCTTGCCCGTTCCCGCGAGAAGGCGCGGCAGGCTTGTCGCGTCCTCACCACGGGTCGCCGTCGCCAGCTCTGCCATCATGCGACGCATGGCGTCGGCATAGGGGCGAGCCGCTTCGGCCTGCATCTGGGCGCGTCGCAGCTTGGAGGCTGCAACCATTTTCATCGCGTTCGTGATCTTGCGCGTCGATTTGACGCCCGTGATCCGTCCACGCAGTTCCTTCAGCGAAGCCATGGGCTATCCTCAGGCCGAAAAGCGCTTGCCGAATGCTTCGAGCAGCTCCTTGAGCTTGCCTTCCGTCTCCGGCTTGATCTGGCGGTCATTGCGAATGGCCGTCAGGATGTCAGAGCCCGCACCGCGCAGCTCGGACAGGAGAGCGGCTTCGTAGGCCACAACCTTGTCCACGGCGATCGGATCAACGTAGCCACGCGTACCGGCGTAAAGAACAACAACCTGCTCTTCGACGGGCAGCGGGGACGTCTCGGGCTGCTTCAGCAGCTCTACCAGACGGGCGCCGCGATCCAGCTGCTTGCGGGTTGCGGCATCCAGGTCGGAAGCAAACTGCGAGAATGCAGCCATTTCACGATACTGTGCCAGCTCCAGCTTGATCTTGCCGGCAACCTGCTTCATCGCCTTGATCTGGGCTGCGGAACCCACGCGAGACACCGAACCACCGACGTTCACGGCCGGGCGGATACCCTTGTAGAACAGATCCGTCTCAAGGAAGATCTGACCGTCGGTGATGGAGATCACGTTGGTCGGGATGTAGGCAGCCGTATCGCCAGCCTGTGTCTCAATGACCGGCAGGGCCGTCAGGGAGCCGCCGCCATTGGCGTCGGACATCTTGGCCGCACGCTCCAGAAGACGGGAGTGCAGGTAGAACACGTCACCCGGGAATGCTTCACGTGCCGGCGGACGACGAAGCAGAAGGGACATCTGACGGTACGCCACAGCCTGCTTGGACAGATCGTCGTAGCAGACAAGAGCGTGCATGCCGTTGTCACGGAAGTACTCACCCATGGCGCAGGCCGTGTACGGTGCGAGATACTGCATCGGAGCCGCATCAGAGGCCGTAGCGGCAACAACGATGGAGTATTCCATCGCGCCATGCTCGGTCAGCGTGCGGACCAGGTTGGCCACCGTGGAACGCTTCTGACCGATGGCGACGTAGATGCAGTACAGGGACTTCTTCGGGTCACCTTCGGCATTGACCGGCTTCTGGGCGACAATGGTGTCGATCAGGATCGCGGTCTTGCCCGTCTGGCGGTCACCGATGATCAACTCACGCTGGCCACGTCCGATGGGAACGAGAGCGTCGATGGCCTTGATGCCCGTCTGCATCGGCTCGCTGACCGACTGGCGCGGCATAATGCCGGGAGCTTTCACTTCGGCGCGGCGGTATTCAACGTCCGTCAGCGGGCCACGGCCGTCGATCGGGTTACCCAGACCGTCAACCACGCGTCCGAGCAGGCCCTTGCCGACTGGAACTTCAACCACGGACTTCGTACGCAGGACGGTGTCGCCCTCGCGGATGCCGTCGCCGTCACCGAACAGAACCACACCGACATTGTCGGCTTCGAGGTTCAGGGCCATGCCCTTGAGGCCGGTTCCTTCGAACTCGACCATTTCACCGGCCATGACGTTGTTCAGGCCGTAGACGCGGGCGATGCCGTCGCCGATGGACAGGACCGTTCCCGTTTCGGAAACGGTCTCGACCTGGTCGAAAGACGCGATCTGCTGCTTGAGGATGTCCGAAATCTCGGCGGGACGGATATCCATCACGCGGCTCCCTTCATGGCGTTCTGCAGGCGGGTCAGGCGCCCGGCGATCGAAGTATCAAAGAGTGTGGAACCGATCCGTACGGTCATGCCACCAAGGAGGGCAGCGTCCGTATGTTCGGTCATGGACACGCGGCTGTAGCCGGCTTCGGCCAGTCGGACCTGAAGCTGGCTGCGCTGCGTGTCATTAAGAGGCTGTGCGGAGCGGACTTCGGCCACGACTTCGCCACGCAGGGCGGAATCAAGCGCCAGAACACCGTCCAGAATGGATGCAAGATCAGGCAGGCGACGGTTTTCGGCGATGACGCCGACGAACCGGCGGAGGACGTCTCCAAAGCCGAGCTTCGACATCAGGACATTCGAAACCGTCTGACCCTGGCGGATGTCCATCCGGGCGTCAGCCAGGAATTTCCGCAGGTCGTCGCTTTCGGAAATGGCGGTACGCAGCGCCTTCACTTCACCCAGAACATCGGGAAGATTCCCCTGCTCCGAAGCAAGATCATAAAGCGCACGGGCGTAGCGCTGGGCCAAGCCCCCTGTCTGTCCAACCTGCGGCACCTGTGTCACCGTCACACGCGTGTTCCGTCTCACTAAATCCGCCGCAGAGTGCGGCCGGAACCGGCTTATCCGGTTCCTTGCATCAAAACTGTCCGGACCGGGCATACACGTCCCTGCGCAGGATTCGTCTGAAACCCGGTCCTCCACTTGGCGCCGCCTCTAGCACGCTGTCCCAGCCCTGCGCAACCAAGAGGATCGCAAATAGGCCTGTCAGACATGAGGATCGTGGCCCGGGTTTGCGTTTTATGCGCCCGAACTGGCATGACGGGCGTTTCACGGCAGCTTTCCGGATAATTTTCGTCCGCCCCGCGGCCTCTCCGCGAAAACCCGCGACACAAAACCCCAACACGAAACAACGGAGATTCGATGTCCATCCAGAAGCGCTTTTTTCTCCTGCTCGGCGCCCTGTCGGTTTCCGCGCTGGACACAGCGGCCCACGCGGCTCCCATCGAAGACAAACCTTCCTTTCCCACCATCTCCTACTGGGACAACTGGACCGATCCGCAGGGCACCACGCATCTGACCAAGTGCAAGATGTCGACCTTCCATGAAGACTCGATCACACCAGGTGGTGACAAAATCATGTTCAGCAGCCCCCATGACGGGCCGGCGAGCGTGACGCTGCGCGTTCAGCCTCCGCACTGGAAAGGGGGATGGAGCGAAAGCCATCAGGTTCAGTGGATCGTGCCGCTTTCGGGGATCTATTTCGTCAAGGCCATGGACGGAACCAGCGTCGAGCTGAATCCGGGCGACATCCTGCTCAGCGAGGACGTGGCGCCGATCGCTCACGGTTCGGACCCCAAGGGTCATCTGTCAGGAAATGTCGGCGACGCAGCCGTAGCGCTTCAGGTTCTCCAGTTCGGAGATGCCGCGCCATCTCATATTCCCTGCCAGTGGCAGTGAAATAGAAGAGCTGGATTTTAAGGAAATCTGGAGCGGGCGAAGGGAATCGAACCCTCCTAAGAAGCTTGGAAGGCTACTGCATTACCACTATGCTACGCCCGCCCTGATTGGGAGTGTCCTTACTCCATCTCCTGCCGAACCCGCAAGAGGGGAAAATCCAAAATGGAAATTCCACAACAAAGATCTTCAGGGCACTTGACTTTTAGTCCTGAACATTCTCTTTTGCGGCCACTGTCGCTGGCATGACGTTCGCAAGACGCCCTGCACGACGATAGGGGTGTAGCTCAATTGGCTAGAGCGCCGGTCTCCAAAACCGGAGGTTGAGAGTTCGAGACCCTCCGCCCCTGCCACTCCTTCTCGCCGGATGTCCCCCCCGACACCGGGAGCGGGACTTTCACTTGATTCGAGGACGATGGTGTCGGTCAGTACCCCGAAAGACGAGTCGCGGAAGACAGCGCCTCAAAAGAACGGATCCGGCTTCAATCTGGTCGCTTACGTCCGTGACGTCCGCGCCGAAGCGAAGCGCGTCACGTGGCCGACCCGTCGCAACACCCTGATCACGTCAGGTGCCGTGCTGGTCATGGTAACCGTGACCTGCATCTTCTTCTTCATCGTGGACCAGCTGATCGGCCTTGGCGTCCGCGGACTTTTTGGCGTCGGAGGCTAGGTTCGCACCATGGCGAAGCGTTGGTATGTTGTTCACGTCTATTCCGGATTCGAGAAAAAGATCGCGAGTCACATTCAGGAACAGGCGGCACAGAAGGGCCTTTCGGACCATTTCGAACAGATCCTTGTCCCTTCCGAAGATGTGACGGAAATGCGCCGCGGCCGTAAGGTCAATGCGGAGCGCAAGTTCTTTCCGGGTTATGTCCTCGTCAAGATGGAACTGACGGACGAAGCCTGGCATCTCGTCAAGGACACTCCAAAGGTCACGGGCTTCCTCGGAACCCGCAACCGCCCGACCCCCATTACGGCTGCTGAAGCCGACCGGATCATGAAGCAGGCACAGGAAGGCGTCGAACGCCCCCGTTCGAGCCTTTCTTTCGAGATTGGCGAGCAGATCCGCGTTGCCGATGGTCCGTTCACGTCCTTCACCGGCATGATCGAGGATGTCGACGACGAGCGTCAGCGCCTCAAGGTCAGCGTTTCCATCTTCGGTCGCTCGACCCCTGTGGACCTCGATTTCACGCAGGTTGAGAAGCTCTGACGCTTTTCTTTCTGCCGGTTCTTCCAACAAAAAAGGCTCCCATTCCGGGAGCCTTTTTTGTTTGTGACTTCTGCTAAGCCTCGTCAGTTCGTGAGGGGGGGCGGAAGGAGACGCAGCTTTTCGGCGGCCTGATCGGCAATCGCAGCTACCCCCTGACTCAGGGCCGCAGTCAGCTTTGTCGTGTTGGATGCCACGACGTCCTGCGACTGCCAGACCAGCGGCGATGTCAGCACAGGACCAATCATCTTCCCCGCCGGATGAACCGACAGCGTACCCGTCACGAGAGCATGGCCTGCCGAATCGGCTTCGAAATTACGAAGGGTCAGCTCGACATAGGCTGACGGCGTCGTGCTCACCGCGTCATTCTCGGCAAAAACAGTCGTACCCGGCAGGCGCTGGGCCAGATCGCCCGTCAGCGTGTGACCCACCATGTCCGGAAGCGCCTCGCTCCAGCTTGTGCCGGTTGCGAGCCGCGTCTGGTAATCCTCATTGGCCCTGACAATCGTGTCACGATCGAGCCGCCCGCTGACAACAGGCGTCCGGACCTCGACTACGACAGGACCGCCTGCCTGTGCCACTCCGGGCACAGGAGCCAGCGTATAGAGCGTCGGATCACTGCTGCAGGCCGTGAGAAAGCCCGCCATTCCCAGAGCACCCATCAGGGACAGGAGACGAAGGCGGGGCATCGAAGACTGTGTCATGGCTCAGTTCCTGCGGCCAGTGATGAGAGCGGAGGGGTGGTGGTCCAGATAATCCGTGAGGAAGCGCAGGGAGCGCGACATCTGGGTCAACTGGACGATCATGCCCTGGAGGCTGCGGTGGAAATCCGTATCGCCGCCATAAGACCCCAGAACCGATTGCGCACTGTTCATCGTACTCTGAAGGCTCTTCATCAGTTCCGGCAGGTTCTGGTTGGCGGTTTTCGTCAGTCTGTTCAGGTTCTGGAGCGAATCGCGCAGAGCCGCGAGGGACTGCGTGACTTCAGGACTGTTCAGACGGCCATCCGCATGCGCCAGAAGATCGTTCACGTGCCCACCGATTTCGGTCAGCGGCATTGCCGCGATCTTGTCGGTGATGGTGGAGACGGATTCCATGATCCCGTCCATGCCGCCAGCCTGGCTTGGAAGAACGGCGACATCGCCTTCATAGGTCAGAGTAGTGACGGGCGCGCTTTTGACGAATTGCAGGGCAATCATTGATTCGCCCGTCAGGAAGCTGGCGCTCTGAACTGAGGCGCGCATCCCTTCGGCCACGAAAGACTGAAGATATTTCTCAACCGGCGCATCCTTGCTGTTCTCGACCCGCTCATCCCAGTTCGACAGCATACGCTCGGGCTCAAGCTCCATATCCACGCGGACACGAGGCAGCTTCGTCGGCCCCTGAAGGAGGAGACGGACATCCGTGACGGTGCCAATCTGAAGACCGAACATCGTCACCTGACTACCGTTCGTCAGACCTTTGACGGAGGAGTTGATGTAGGTCACGACCCGCAGGTGTTTGTGATAGCGGGCGTTATCGGCATCGGCCTCGCTGGCATAGAGCTTGAAGACGGAATTGGCTGGAGCATTGGGCACGTCGATGGCAAGGCGCTGCTCGGGCAGACCAAAGGCAATGCCGCCGGAGAACAGGGCCTGAAGCGATTTGAGCTGGACCTTCAGCCCTCCCGCACCAAGACCGACCTGAACGCCCGAGACGTTCCAGAAACGGCTGTCCGTCCGCAGATAGTGATCGTAAGGCGCTTTGACGAAAGCCTGAATGACGATCGGCCCTTTGCCACCCGGCGGCATCGTGTAGCCGAGCACCTCACCCACCTGAAGATCGCGGAAGAAGACCGGCGAGCCCGGGCCGAGCGATCCCAGTGAGGGAGACACCAGCCAGAAGGTCTCGCCCGGCTGGTCCGAACGGACGCCAGGCGGCGATTCCAGTCCCTTGAAGAATTTCTGGTAGTGGCCGTCATCCGTCCCTGGATCCAGAGCGATATAGGCTCCCGAGAACAGCGTATCGAGGCCGGTGATGCTGGCGCCGTTGATGCGCGGGCGCACAACCCAGAAACGGGTGTGGTCGGTGAGGATATGGGCGCTGTTGGCGTTCATCTGCACTGTCACGTCAACATGTTTCATGTCGTCGCTCAGGGTGATGTCCTGCACGGTGCCAAGCGTCACGGCCTTGTTTTTCACCTGCGTCTGGCCAGGTGTGAGGCCATCCGCCGTTTCAAACGTGATGGTGATTTCGGGACCACGCGTGGCGAAATGCTCCCACGCCAGCCATCCGGCGATGAGAATGGCCACCACGGGAATCAGCAGAATGAGAGAGAAACGGGTGCGGCGCACCGGGGCTTCCTTGGGCGAGACCGGCTGCTCCCCCCGGTTGTTTCGGGAATCGCTCACGCGCGTTCAGGCTCCATGTCGTTTGGGTCAGAAGAAGGCAGTTGCGGAACAGGCGCGGTCGGAGACTCTGTCTCAGGGGGCGTCCCATCCGCCAGAGGAGGTGCGACCACGCCATTGAGACCGGCTGCATCCCACATGCTGCGGGGATCGAAAAGCTCTGCCGCGAAAATGGTCAGGATCACGACCAGAGCAAAGCATACCATCCCCGGATCGGCCGTGACATTGGCCAGAAAACCGAAATGCACGACGGCAACGAGGATGGAAATCATGAAGACGTCGATCATCGACCAGCGGCCGATGATGACGACGAGCCGGTAAAGCTTCGAGAGATTGCGCAGGTGCCAGCGGGAGCCGAGCCGGGTGCCGATGATCATGATGGTCAGGGCAACGATCTTGAGGACCGGCACGGTGATACTGGCAAAGAGCACCAGAAGGGAAAGCGGGATCATTCCCGCCTGCCACAACTCGATCACACCGCTGATGATGGTGCTGGGGGCTCCCTGCCCCACCTTGGTATAGGTCATGACCGGCAGGAGATTGGCCGGCAGGTAGAACACGACACCTGCCACCAGAAGACAGGTGGCCGAGATGAGGCTCTGCGGTTTGCGCCGACGCAGGATCTGTCCGCATCGCGGGCAGTCACCCATGTCCTGCTCCTGCGGCACGGCATGATCGAAGGCCAGCACCAGATCACAGGCATGGCAGGAGAGCATGTTTTCCACGGGCGGAACAACGCCGTTGCGGGCATCCAGATGCGCGACATCCAGACGGTGTCCGTGATGGCCTTCAAGCGTAGGGCGGATGTCGCGGCTGCGCCAGATCCGCTCGGCGTCGAACGTGGAATCCACGGCGGCCATGCTGAGCATCAGACCACCCAGAAGGTAAACACCAGGCTGAAGGATGACGAGCGCAAGGTCAACGAGCTTGGTGTAAGCCACGAGCACGCCGAGGACATAGACTTCCACCATCGACCAGCCACGCAGGCGGTCATACCAGGTGAGAAGACGCGGGGTCCAGTCCGGCATCTGCGGACGGGAGGCTCCATACAGGATGGCCGCCATCAGGGCGATGATGACGCCGGGCATCAGGACTGTCACCAGACCCACGAGAACGCCAATCATGCCGTACCCCTGATGCCCGAGTTCGATCGGACCGCTCATGAGGGAGACGGTATTTTCGCGCCCATAGACATTCAGCGTCATGAGAGAACTGATGAGGAGAGTGGCGTAAAGCGCGGCGGATGTGATGCAGAAGGCGGCCGGGGCGCCGATCAGGGATGTCTTGCGACGGCGCGCAAGCTGGCAACCGCAGCGCAGACACTCCGCCAGATGACCAGGCTTAAGGCGCGGAACATGCTGGAAAAGGCCGCAGGTCGGGCATTCACGCAGGCCTTCCACCGCGTGGATGGAGGCGTGGGGCTCCTGACTGCGGGAGAAGCTGACGGCATTGCGCCACAGCCGTTTATGGAAACGGTCAGACATCGGGCTCCTAACCTAGCGCAGGGAGCCGTCTTTTGACAGTCTGCCCTCCTCCGGGCAGTCCTCTGCATCGGGAAATCGACACTTACCGTAATCCCATCGCAGGCGGATTGCCCATAAGGAAGCCGATCGTATCGGCAATATTTTGAAAAAATATGAAGATCCGGGTTCGGAACATCAAAATTCCGGCCCCGTCCTGAATATGGACAGTGGACTTTGCGATCCGGAATTTTGAGAAGACCTTGATGGTGCCGGTGAAGAGATTCGAACTCCCGACCCCATCATTACGAATGACGTGCTCTACCAGCTGAGCTACACCGGCGCACCCATCAAGGTGGCCGCGTTCTAACCGAGCCCTTCGGGGTTGGCAAGCCGGAAAATGCAAAAACCGGCCCGCATCTTCAGTAACCGCGTCCTGTGTCGATGACGCCGGTCATGGACTCGCCGGCTTCGTAGCGGCGCAGATTGGCCAGAACGACCTCGGCCGCGCTGTCCGACTGTGCGGCGCTGGCGATATGCGGTGTCAGGAAAATGCGGGGATGATCCCAGAACGGGTGTTCGGCGGGCAACGGTTCGGGCGTGGCGACATCGAGAACCGCTTGTGACAGCTGACCACTGTCGAGAGCCGGGATCAGATCGTCCTGCACCAGATGGCCGCCGCGTCCGCAGTTGATGATGCACGCGCCTTTCGGCAGTTTTTCGAACAGGTTGCTGTTGAGGATGCCGCGTGTAGCTTCCGTGAGCGGGACAAGGCAGACCAGAATGTCGGTCTGCGCCAGAAACTCGTCCAGCTCCGCTTCTCCGGCAAAGGATGTCACGCCCGCGACCTCCCGGCGGCTGCGGCTCCAGCCCCGGCAGTCATATCCGAGGGCGACGAGCTTCTCCAGAACGGGGCTGCCCAGTTCTCCCATTCCCATGACACCGACGCGATAGAGCCTCGCAGGCCGGTTGTGCGAACCGTTCCAGACATGCTCACGCTGCTGCCGGGCATAGCGGAACATGTCACGGTGGCAGGAGAAAACCGCCCACAGGACATATTCGATCATGCCCTCAACCAGACTGTTCTCCACCATGCGGATGATCTGCACACCGGGGGGAATATTGGCCAGGTTAAGCTGGTCGATTCCCGCGCCCAGCGAAAACAAAACCTCGAGATTGGGAAAAAGCGTGGCGAGATCGTCCGGCGTCTTCCACGCCACGAGATAGCGGACATCCTCTTTCGGGCCGGTTTCAGGCCAGACATGAAACGGCATGTCCGGTCGGGCGCTGGCGAATTTCTCTCGCCAGATGGCGGCGCGTTCGGGCGTTTGATGGAAGACGAGCGACATTCTGCGTGTTCTCCGACCGGAAATATGTCCGGAGATGGTCGCGCCATGCGGGATTCGGATCAAGCCCGCTCCCCTGCCCTCACACCTGTTTGTGTAGGGACACAGAACCGGGGAACGCGTGCCGGGTTCGGGCGTAGAGAAGGCCGGATCTCATGCAGGAGGGCAGGATCATGCCTCGTGGGGACAAGTCAGCCTATACCGACAAACAGAAACGCAAAGCGGAGCATATCGAGGAGAGCTACGAAAAGCGCGGCATCTCCGAAAAGGAAGCGGAGCGCCGCGCCTGGGCCACGGTCAACAAGGACGACGGCGGCGGAAAGAAAAGTGGTTCAGGCCGGAAGAATCATCCGAAATAGAGCTTCCGGATAGAGTTTCCGGCCCGAAAATTGCTCAGGCCGCGTCCCAGGCAGCACGGGCGGCATCCACGCCCGCACCACGATTCAGCGTCACGCCTTCGCCGGCCAGAACGGAATCGAGCGCGGCCAGCGTGAGAAGCACCTTGTCCTTGCGGGCGTTGAGACCCATTGCCCCGATGCGCCAGATTTTCCCGGTCAGCGGTCCAAAGGACGAGACGATTTCGATGCCGAAATCGTCTCGCATCAGCTCGCGGATGCGGGCATTATCCACGCCGTCCGGCACCCAGACGCCAGTGACGTTGCTCATGCGGGTGGTGTCGTCACCATAGACCTTCAGCCCCATGGCCCGCAGCCCGGCGACCATGGTGCGCCCTGCCCTGACATGACGCGCGACGCGCGCCTCCACGCCCTCTTCCACGACCAGACGCGCCGTCTCGCGCGCGGCGTAGAGCATGGAGGTCGCTTCGGTATGATGGTTCATCCGGGCCGGAGACCAGTAGTTCATCAGCATCGCCAGATCGAAATAATTCGACTGGATGACCGGCCCCTCACCCTGAGGCTGACCGGTGGCAATCCCCGCTTCGTCGTGACGGCGCCTGAGAATGGCGGCGACGGCACGATCCGACAGCGTGATCGGCGCGGAACCCGGAGGGCCATTCAGGCATTTCTGAAGCCCTGCCGTAGCGACGTCGATATTCCAGGCGTCGGTCTCGAACGTCATGCCGCCGAGGGTGGCAGTGGCATCCACATAAAACAGCACGTCATGTTTGCGGCAGATCCGGCCGATCTCTTTGAGCGGCTGGGCAGTGGTGGTGGACGTGTCACCATGCACACAGGCGACCAGACCCGGCTTGTGTTCGATGATGGCGGCTTCGATGCGGGCCGGATCGACAACTTCCCCCCACTCCACATCCACCGTGCACGGAATGCCGCCACAGCGATGGACGATTTCCGTCAGCAGCAGGCCGAAGCGGCCAAAACGCGGAATGACGACCTTCATGCCCGGCGAAACCAGCGACACCAGAGCGGCTTCGATGGCCGACCGGGCCGAGCCGTTCACGAGCAGCGTCCAGTGGTTCTTCGTGCGGAAGACCTCGCGGTACAGGGCCATGACCTCGTCCATATAGGCGGTCATTTCCGGATCCATCTGCCCGATCACGTCATAGGACATGGCGCGCAGGATGCGCGGATGGACGTTGGTTGGCCCCGCCCCCATCAGCAGGCGGGACGGCGGGTCGAGCTGTGCGTAAGTTGAGGGCTGGCTCATGACTGGAACTCCTTGACGAAGGCAAGCAGGGCGCGGTGGGCGAGCTCGACGTCTCCCACACGAACAGTTTCATCGGGGTGATGGCTGAGGCCGCCGGGGCTGCGAATGAACAGCATGCCCATCGGACACAGATCGACCATGGCCATGGCATCATGCCCCGCACCGCTGAGAACGCGCTGGGCCGGACGGCCGGTCACGGTCGTCACAGCCCGGGACAGGCCCTCCACAAGTTCGGGCGCGCAGGCAGCGGCAGGCAGGACCTGCGGCGTGTCGAACGTGATGCCGACACCACGGCTGGCGGCGATGGCGTGCAGATCCGCGCGGATGGCCTCCACCATCGCATCCCGAGCGGCGTCGGTTTCAGCCCGCATGTCGAGCGAGAAGCGAACTTCGCCGGGGATGACGTTCGATGTATTGGGCACGACCTCAACCTGACCGACCGTGGCGACCTGCGTGGCCCCTCCGGACCGGCCATTACGTTCAACAGCGAGGATCATTTCGGCAACCGCTGTCAGAGCGTCCTGACGCATGGTCATGGGCGTCGTACCCGCATGGTCGGACTGGCCGGTGACGGTCACCCGGTGGCGGGTCTGGGCGGCAATGGCGGTGACGACGCCAATTTCTCCGTCCACGCTCTCGATCGCCGGGCCCTGTTCGATATGAGGCTCAATATAAGCGATCAGCTCATCCGGCCGACGGGCGGCTTCACTCAGGCGGCCGGGGTCGAGACCATAACGGATCATGGCTTCGGCCATGGTCACGCCGGACGAATCCGTCATGCCTTCGGGAATGGAGCCGATCAGCCCGGCCATGGCGCGGGAGCAGATCATGGGGGCGGCAAAACGGGACCCCTCTTCATCCCCGAACCCCATGACTTCGATGGCGAATGGCAGGCGAATGCCCTCTTCTTTCAGGGCGGAAACAAGCTCGATCCCCAGCATGACGCCCAGATTGCCATCAAACGCGCCGCCATTGCGTACGGTATCGAGATGCGAGCCGATCATCAGGGCCGGAGCGTCGGGCACGAGCCCCTCGTAGCGTCCGACAAGGCTGCCGGCAGCATCCAGACGGGTACCCAGACCGGCCTCTTCCATCCATTCTGCGACCTGTGTGAGGGTGCGCTGATAGGCAGGGCCGAGCCAGAATCGGAACAGACTGCCCGGCGTCTCGCTGAAAGGACCATCCGCGAGAATACGGCACCGCTCTACGGCGCGGGCTCCGTGGGCTGTCATGGGGGCTCCTGTCCGGGGTGATGGGTCAAGCAGGGGAACTTTGCGCTCATAACGGAATCAGATCAAGTTGACCTACCAATAAATATGGTCCCACATATTGGCATGAAAGATCAGATGCATCTCGATCCGTTCCATCTGCAATCCTTTCTCGCCGTCGCGGAGACGCTGCATTTCACGTCAGCCGCGCAGAGCCAGAGGGTGAGCCAGTCCACCATCAGCCAGCATGTCAGCCGGCTGGAGGAGCAGCTTGGCACGCGCCTGCTGGCCCGCAGCACCAAAAGCGTGCGTCTGACCGAAGACGGCATGGCGCTGATCGGTCTGGCCCGGCAGCTTCTGCAGTGCGAGGACAGCATCCTGTCCCGCTTCCGGCAGGAAGCGCCGCGCGGGACGATCCGGCTGGGTGTGACGGAAGACCTGCTCCTGACGCGCTTTCCCGAAATTCTCGGCACATTCCGCGCCTCCCACCCCTCCCTCCAGATCACGCTGACCGTGGGGCTGTCGGCTCATCTGGCGCATCTTCTGGAACAGGGGGAGCTGGATGTCTGGTGCGGAATGCGGCGCACGACCGAAACACGCGGCCAGAAACTCTGGACCGAAGACATGCGCTGGTATGCCCCCGCCGGTACCGAATTTCCGGCCGAACAGTCCATTCCGCTCGTCACATTTCCAGATGGCAGCGTCACGCGCAGACTGGCGATCGAGACGCTCAACAAGAGCGGAAGGGCGTGGCATCTGGCCTTTACCAGCGGCAGCCTCGGGGCGCTTCTGGCCGCTGTCCGGGCGGGATATGGCGTCACCCCGCAGCCTGCGTTTCTGCGAAACGTGGAACATCTGCCGCATTGCGCCCCGGGCCTTCTGCCGGACATGCCTCAGGTGGAATTCATCGCCTCCACCCGCCATCAGACCGCGCAGGGCCCCGAAGACCTGCTGATCCGGACGCTGTGCGCGCATGTCCCGCGCCTTCAGCCCGAACTCCTCCCAGTTTAAGGACGAAACCATGCTCACACCCAACGCTCTTGGCGGAATGGTGACGTCGCCCCACCATCTGGCCAGTCAGGCGGGGCTGGATGTCCTGCGCGAAGGCGGCACGGCCATCGAGGCCGTGGTCGCCACGGCATCCACGCTGGCCGTGGTGTATCCGCACATGACGGGGCTGGGCGGCGATGCGTTCTGGCTGATCTGCCATCCGGACGGCCGCACCGTGGCGATTGACGCCTGCGGAGCGCTGGCGATGGGTGCCGAACACGCGATCTATACCGAAGCCGGGCACACCGTCATTCCCTGGCGCGGCGGCCTTGCAGCCAATACGGTCGCGGGCACGGTTTCGGGCTGGGAAACCGCGCTGGAACTGAGCGCCGAACTGCGCGACCCCCTGCCGCTGGACCGTCTGCTCCGCGACGCCATCCATTACGCCGAACATGGCCGCGTGGTTTCCGAAAGCGAAGGCGCCCTGCTCGCGCAGAAACAGCACGAACTGATGTCGGACCCGACACTGGCGCGGATCTGCTTCCCTGAAGGCAAACCCTGGACGGCAGGAAGCATCCGCAAATCCCCGGAACTGGCGCAAACGCTGCGGATGCTGAACCGGGACGGCTTGCGGAGCTTCTATAACGGCCCGCTCGCCCGCAGTCTGGCGGCGGATCTGGCGGCGGCGGGCAGCCCGGTCCGGTCGCTGGATCTTCTGGCCCATCGGGCGGAGGTCAAGGAACCGCTTCAGGCCCAGACGAGCGATGGCACTCTCTACAACACCGCGCCTCCCACACAGGGCGTGGCATCGCTTCTAATCCTTGCGCTCTCGGATCATCTGAGCCGCGACAACGGGCCGGAGAGCTTTTCGCACATCCACGGGCTGGTCGAGGCGACCAAACAGTCGTTTCTCTATCGCAACAGACACACGGATGGCAGCGAACATTCCGAGGCGCTGGCCCGGAGCCTGCTCGCCGATCCGGCACGGCTGGAGGCGATGACCGCCCGGATTTCCATGACTCATGCCATGCCCTGGACGGAACAGACGCAGTGGGGCGACACGACCTGGATGGGCGCGATCGACCGCAATGGCGTGGCCGTCAGCATGATCCAGAGCCTGTATTTCGAGTTCGGCTCCGGCGTAATGCTGCCGCAGAGCGGATTGTTCTGGCAGAATCGCGGCTCGTCTTTCCGTCTGGCCCATTCGGGCTGGAACATCCTGCGACCCGGCGCCAAGCCGTTTCATACGCTCAATCCGGCCGCGGCCCGGCTCCGCGACGGACGCACGATGGTTTACGGCACCATGGGCGGCGAAGGGCAGCCCCAGACACAGGCGGCGGTCTTCAGCCGTCACGTCCGCCACGGCGTTCCGCTTCAGGAGGCCATCCGCCGACCCCGCTGGCTGCTCGGACGAACATGGGGGGAAGAGAGCCTGTCGCTCAAGGTGGAGCCCGGCTTCAGCCCGGATGTGATGTCGCAGCTTGAAACGGCCGGGCACGTCGTCGAGGCGCTTGAAGACCAGTCCATCATCATGGGTCACGCCGGTGCGCTCGTCCGTCATGAGAACGGACGGCTCGAAGGTGCGACCGACCCCCGGAGCGACGGAGCTGTTGCAGCATGGTAAAGTATTTTGCGGAAAGCCTGTTCGCACAGGTCGTGCTGGCGACGGTTCTGGGCCTTGGCGCCGGGCTGTTCTGCCCTTTCCTTGTGGATGACGTGGGCTGGATGACAGCACTGTTCATGCGCCTCATCATCATGGCGGTCGGACCGCTGCTGTTCTGTATCGTCACGCTCGGCATTCTGGGCGCGGGCTCCCTGAAGACGGTAGGGCGTCTTGGCGGATGCGCGATGCTCTATTTCGAACTCATGACCACCGTGGCGCTTGTCGTGGCGGTCGTGGTGGCGATGGGGCTGGGAATCGGACAGGGCGTGGGCTTCGTTCCCACCGCGAGCGACGCCCGGATGATCGCGTCCTATGGCGGCCATGCCCAGAACCTGCGCGCGGAAGGCTTCAGCGGCTTCCTGCTCTCGCTCGTCCCGCACACCCCGGCCGAAGCCTTTGCGCAGGGCAATGTGCTTCAGATCCTTGTTTTCGCGATTTTTGTCGGATGCTGCCTGAGCGGCATGGGAGACCGGGGCCTGCCGCTGGTCCGGCTGATCGAAAGCGTGTCCGACCTGTTTTCACGCATGATGGGCCTTATCATCCGCGTGGCTCCGCTGGGCGTCTTCGGAGCAATGGTGACGACCACGGCACGATATGGCCTCGGAACAATCGGCCATCTGGCCGGATTTACGATCCTGTATTTCCTGCTGGTCAGCGCATTTGTCGTCTGCGCGCTCGGGGGAGCCCTTCGGATCGCAGGTGTAAACCCGCTGCGATTTGCACGATATTTCCGTGAAGAACTGCTGATTGTCGCCACGACCACAGCGTCCGATTCGGTTCTGCCCAGCCTCATGACCAAGCTCGAAAAGCTGGGCGTCGAACGTCAGGTCGTCGGAATTGTGGTGCCTGCGGGGTATTCGCTCAATCTGGATGCGCTGTCGATCTATCTGGGCCTGTCCGTCATTTTTCTGGCCAATGCCACCGGGACGCATCTGACGGTCTGGCAGATCGCAACCCTGCTGGTGACGGCACTGATCACGTCCAAGGGCGCCCACGGAATTCCGGGCTTTGCGATCGTTGTTCTGGCGGCGACGCTGGCCAGCGTTCCCTCCATTCCACCCGGCAGTCTGGTCATGCTGCTGGCCGTGGACTGGTTTGTGGGGATCGCCCGGGCTGTAGGCAATTTCGCCGGTAACTGCGTGGCGCCGGTCCTGATCGCCGCGTGGGAAAAACGCCTCGACCATGCCGCCATGGCCGAGGCGCTGAAACAGCCCTGAGTCAGACCAGACGGGCTTCGGCCAGCCCGTCCGTTTCCAGCTTTTCCGCCAACGCAAAAAGCTGGTCCTCGCGCCCCGGACGCGCGATGAGCTGCGCGCCGAGCGGCAGGCCCGGAACCGCCATCGGAACCGTCAGAACCGGGAAACCAGCCAGCGTCAGCGGCTGCGTATACAGTCCCAGATTGGCGCGGGCGGAGACCATCCTGCCACCGATCTCGATTTCGGGCTGATCGAAGCGCGGCGCTTCCCCGACAAGCGCCGGAGCCAGCAGGATGTCGGTCTTTGCAAACGCCTCATGCATCCGGTCCCGGAACCAGTGCCGCAGGCGATGGGCCTGAAAAACGAGCGTGGAGGGCAGAAGCGCACCGGCCAGAAGGCGGTCGCGCACGGCGGGATCGTATTCCGCGGCCCGCGTCCGCAGCCGCCCGAGATGCTGCCCTGCCCCTTCGGACGCACTGATGACAAAAGCTGCTGCCCGGGCCCGCGCCACCTCCGGCAGTTCGACCACATCCGTCGCCCCCAGCGCCATCGAGAGCCTGTCGATGGCCGTCTGCATCGGAGGAGACATGTTTTCACCGAACCAGCCGCCAAGCCGGGCAATCCGCAGGCTGTCCGCTTCCACAGCCGGAAGCGCCTTTGCGCTGAGGGCCTCAAAACAGGCTTTCAGCCCGCCTGCACTGTCCGCAAAGGGGCCGACCGTATCGAGACTCGGCACGAACGGGTAACTGCCTTCGGTCGACAGGAGCCCCTGCGTCGCCCGAAGGCCCCAGATACCGCAAAGCGAGGACGGAACGCGGATTGAGCCATTCGTATCGGACCCCAGCCCGATGGAAAACAGCCGCGCCGCCACACCCGCCGCCGAACCACCCGAGGAACCTCCCGCCAGGCGGTCGGGCGCATGGGGATTGCGGGTATTGCCGTAATGCGCATTGATCGTGGCGAACCCGTAGGCGAATTCGTCCATGTTCGTCAGGGCAACGGGGATGGCCCCGGCCGCGATCATATGCGCGACCAGAACCGCATCCTGCGTGGCGGGCGGATCATTTGCGAGGACCCTGGACCCCGCCGTCGTGATCTCTCCACGGACATCGAACAGATCCTTGATGCCGAAAGGCACACCCGCGAGCGGTCCGGGGTCCTGCCCCTGAAGCACAAGACGGTCCACCCGCTCGGCCGCTTCCAGCGCACGCTGCATCAGAAGGCGCGTGACACAGCCAAAGGCCCCGTCCCGGCTTTCAATATCGGCCAGAACCTTCACCGCAAGTTCGCGGGCGGAAATCTCGCCCTTGCGGACGCTGGCGGCGAGCGCGACGGTGCGCTGCTGAAGGCCGCTCATGGCTCGTACCGGAATGCGGGCTCGAGGCGATCAGGCAGTTCCAGCCCTTCGATCAGCGCACCATAACTGCGCAGAAGATCCAGATTGCTGCGCACGCCTGCATGGAACTCGACCGGAATGACCAGCCCGTTCGCAGTGGCGAGCACCGCGATTTCAGTGTCATGGGGATCTGTCATCATACGAACTCCGGTTTTGCGAAGAAAATGATAATTGCCAATTACGCCGCAGGGTTTCAGGCCGTAATGCGATAACGCCAGTCGTTGAGAACCGTGACTAGCGTCTCGCTCCACGGAATCCGGGTGGACCAGCCCAGTGCCTCATGCGCCGCTGCCGGATTGCCCTGCATGGACTCAAGACCGGACGGTGACGCAAGGGCCGGATCCACCCTGAGCGTGGCCGAAACACCCGCAACGTCCAGAAGATCCTCCGCCATCGACCGGACGGTCCGCGTCACGCCGGAGCAGATATTCAGAACGGTGCCATTTGGCAGCGAACGAGGCGGAACGAGCGCACTGATATAGGCATCGCAGGCATCGCGCACATCGGTGATGTCAAACCCGGCATCCGGTTGGCCAACGGTAATGACCGGAGCCTGCTGTCCAGCCTCGATCCGCGCAACCTGTGCCGCAAGAAACGGGAGAATTGCCTCTTTATCCTGCGCCGTCCCAGCCTGCGTGAAAGAGCGCAGGCGCACACCATGCAACCCTTCCTGACTCAGATTACCAATCGCCAGATCCGCCGCAGCCTTGCTGGAGGCATAGGCATTGACCGGCGCGATAACGGCCGTTTCATCGAGCGGCTGTCCTGACGAAAAACTCGCGCCGTAGATCTCGGCGGTTGAGACGAACACAAAACTGGCCTGCGGGGCATAAGTCTCGAAGGTCTCGGCCAGAACGAGCGTCCCGTCCAGATTGACGGTCCAGGCGTCATCCGTTCCAGCCTCGGCGCGCGCAACCGAAGAGACGGCCGCCAGATGCAGACAGGCATCGGGTTTTTCGCTGCGGACAAAACGTTCGACCGCAGCCCGGTCCCGGATATCCATCGGATCTTCCAGCAGCACATGCCCAGGCAGACGGTCCTGAAGCCGGGCTTTGAGATGTTGCCCGACAAATCCCTGCCCACCCGTCAGCAGAATCCGCAACCCCATGTCAGGAGCCATGAGCGAACGAACGACCCGCAACAAAAAAGACAGCAACAGTCGGCATGGGGTATTCTCCCGGCAGAATGGCCCAGACTGGCCGAATGTCATCCCAGACCGGACTCTTTTCGGCCACATCCGCGAACAGGGCAAGGCCGCATCGGAAGCAGAACCCGTCTGGCGGACGATCAGCGTCCATCAAGCCTTTTCAAGGTACGGCAAGCCGGGCGTCTTAACAGGTTTTTTACCGTTATCGTGTTTGCTGGGGATCATACGGAACTGACGGATCTCAACTTTCCCATGCGGCATCCTCTTCGACATTCTGTGCGCACTCTGGGGCTTCTTGGCCTTTTACCGGTCCTGTCAGCCTGCAATTCGCTCGCCCAGATGTCCGAAATCGGGCGCCCCCCCCGCATGACATCCATCACCAATCCGACGCTGGCTGCCTCGTATCGGCCGGTCAGCATGCCGATGCCCGCTCTTCAGCCTCCTCCCGACGAGGCAGCCAGCCTGTGGCGATCCGGCAGCAAGGCCTTCTTCAAGGATCAGCGCGCCTCCCAGGTCGGGGATCTGGTCACGATCATCGTGGACATTACCGACAATGCGGCCTTCAACAACGGAACAACGGCCGACAGGGCCGCTGACGAAAAGTTCGGCATTCCCAACCTGTTCGGCATCAAGGGCAAGATCATCAGTTCGATCACCGGTGCGGACAGCCTGAATACGGCCAGCAGCAGCGATTCCAGTGCAACTGGCAAGATCACCCGCAACGAAACTGTTACCCTGCGTCTGGCCGGGACCATCACCCAGGTCCTGCCCAACGGCAATTTTGTCGTGATGGGAAAACAGGAAGTCCGGGTCAACAGCGAACTTCGGGAACTGGGCGTGAGCGGCATTGTCCGTCCGCAGGACATCACCGCCGACAATACCGTCACGCATGACCGGATGGCCGAAGCACGGATCTCCTACGGTGGACGCGGAACCCTCACGCAGCTTCAGACACCCCGCTACGGACAGCAGTTCATGGACACGGTCCTGCCGTTCTGAACAAAAAAAAGCCGGGGAAGAACCCCGGCTTTTTCTGTGGTCGAAAAGAACGCCTTACTTGGCAGGCCGCGACAGCAGCAGCGACCAGAGTTCAGCCACATCACGGGCCGGTCCGTTTCCGGAAACGGACTCAAAGGTCTTGATGGCTTCGGCCTTCTGGCCGCCGTCCATCTGCGCCATTCCGTATTCGACCTGAGCCAGATCGGGATAGCGCGGATTCTTTGCCAGACCGGTCTTCATCAGGGCCAGACCCTCATCAACCTGTCCGTTCAGAACCTGATTGTAGCCAGCGGTCAGAGCCGGTCCTGCATTCGGCGCAGAGGCGGCCTGCGTAGCAGCAGCAGCAAGCTGGCTCCGGCTCGTCGCAGCCTGCTGCGCAACGAACGCGTGGAATTTCGCATCAGCGGCTGCAGTCGGACCGTTGCCGAGCGAGTGATTCGCATAGCCCTGATTCAGCAGGTTCAGCGCAAGCTGGGGCAGACCCATCTGCACCGCACGCTCCGCCATGTCCTGATAATCAGACGGATCCTTCAGCACACCGGTCACCAGACGCAGACGCTCGACATAAAAGATGAGCGGCGGCGAAAGGTTCGGATTCGCGACCAGATCATGGATCAGCATCGACCAGTAATCAGGCTTCGAATAATACTTGGCCAGCAGAACATAAGCATGCGTCTTGGCATCCGCATCCTTCAGGTTCGTGTAGGCCGTCGCCAGCATCTGAAGCTGGTTTTCGGCCGGCACCTTGCCAGCCTTGATCGTGGCATCAACCTGTTCCTGCGCGGCCTTGGCCGTGCCTTTCCAGTCCTGCTGCAGATAGTAGCACTGGATCAGCATGGTCTGCATGCGCGGGTCGGCGCCGTATTCCTTCAGATAACGCTCGGTCGCCGGAATGGCGCGGGCGTACTGCTTGGCGCTGTAGGCCATGGTGGCCTGTGCCATCAGCATCTGACCCTTCGCAGCCTTCGGCGTACGCGAGCTATTGATCAGAACGTCATAGGCCTTGATCGCGGCGTCCGTGTTCCCGGACTGTGCAGCGATCGCGGCGCGCATCTGGGCCGTGGTGTAGGCTTCGTAATCGGTCTTGCCCTTGACCGCGTCCGCGGCGTCGACGGCTTCCATGGCCTTGGCATAGTTCTTGGATGCCAGAGCACTCTGGGCCTGCTGCAGATCCTTGCCAACGGCCTGACCGAGGACATCATCAGCGTGGGCGGAGCCGGCAAGTGCGGCAATACCAAAGACACCGGCCAGCAGAAGATTACGGGCGCTCAGACGGCGGTAAAGGGACAAAGACACGAATTACTGTCCTTCCATGAACTGATCCAGACCGACAATTCCCAGCTTGGTCATGCCGAGACGCTGTGCATCCGCCATAACATGCGCCACGGTCTTGTAGTCCGCAAGACGATCCGGGTGGATATGCATTTCAGGCTGGTCCGGCAGTGCTGCTGCGGCCTGAAAATGAGCCTGGAGAGAAGCCTCTGACGTAATCGGCTCGTTGTTCCAGGAAATGCTGTTGTCGTAGCCGATGCTGACGGTCACGAGTTTGGGTTGTTCGGTCGATGGGGGAGGATTGCCCTGAGGCAGATCGATCGCCACCGAGTGTGTCTGAAGCGGAATGGTGATGATCAGCATGATCAGCAGCACCAGCATCACGTCGATCAACGGCGTGGTGTTGATATCGACAATGCCTTCGTCTTCGTGCGTGCTGTCAGATCCGACGCTCATGCCCATGACGGCGGTTCTCCAAAAAGGTGACGTGAAAGCTTTGTCGGGCCGTCCTGTCCGGAACGGCCCGACACGACCTCAGTTCGAGTGAGGCTGCTCGGTAATGAAGTCCACGTGGGCGATGCCAGCTTCCTGGCAGGTCGCGACCACCTGGCCGACTGCCAGATACTTGGCAGCCTGATCACCGCGGATCTGGATCTGCGGCTGGGGCTTCTGCTTTGCCACCTCAACGAGACGGTTCAGCAGGTCAGTGTGGTTCGCAACCGGCGTCGTGTCCCAGAACACCTGGCCGTTTGAATTTACTGCCAGAACGATGTTGCCCTTCCTAGTCTGGGTAGGCGTATTCGCATCGACCGGCAGCTTGACCTTCACCGAGTGTGTGGCGACCGGGATGGTGATCAGAAAGATGATCAGCAGCACCAGCATGACGTCGACGAGGGGGGTGGTGTTGATTGCCGACACCACCTCGTCGTCACCGCCGCCTCCTCCGACGTTCATTCCCATAGGATCAGATCCGCTCGCTGGTGGTGATGGTGGTCGGAACAGCCATGCTGCCCTGTTCCGGGCTGACGCCGTGACGGAAGCCGCCGATCAGGACGGACTGGATGTCGGCCGCGAAGTTGCGGACGCGATCCATGGCACCCTTGTTGCGGCGAACGAGCAGGTTGTAACCCAGCACGGCCGGAACAGCGGTGGCAAGACCGATGGCCGTCATGATGAGGGATTCACCAACCGGGCCTGCAACCTTGTCGATGGACGCCTGACCAGAGATGCCGATGGCCGTCAGAGCGTGATAGATACCCCAGACCGTACCGAACAGACCGACGAACGGCGACGTGGAACCCACCGTACCGAGGAAGGCGAGACCACCCTGCATGCGGGTGTTGATGGTGTCGACCGAGCGCGAGATGGACATTTCGGTCCAGGACGGCAGGTCGATCGAGTCACGCATGGAGCCTTCGTGATGCTCGGCGGCGACGATGCCCGTCTCAGCGATATAGCGGAACGGAGAAGACGCCTTCAGGGATGCAGCACCCTGCTGAACGGACGGCTTGGTCCAGAACTCGCGGGCAGCTTCCTTGGAGGCGGCGAACAGACGGCCCTGCTCCAGGAATTTCATGACCATGATGATCCAGGTGCCAGCGGACATGATCACCATGATGATCAGAACGCCACGGGCAATCGCGTCACCATTGGCCCACAGAGCGCCGAGGCCATACGGGTTGCCCTGCGGAGCAGGAGCTTCGGGCGTCGCGGTTGCGCCCTCGCCCGGCGTTGCAGCCGCTGCGGGGGACTGGTCGGCCGGAGCCGTTGCCGGAGCGGCGCTGTCGGTCGGAGCGGTGGCGGGAGCAGCAGGAGCGCCCGCATCGTTCGGAGCGGCGGCAGCCGGGGCGCCGGCCGGATCGGCGGACGTCGTCGGGGTTGCCGGATTGGCGGAGGGGTCAACCGGAGCCGCTGCGGGAGCGCTCTGGTCGGCAGGAGCCGGCTGGGCGAAAGCGACGGCCGGTGCAACTGCACCGGAAGCCAGGGCCAGCGTCAGAGCCAGTGCGCTGGCCCGGACGGCACGCGCCTTCGTCGGAACGGCAAGGGCAGGAAGGCGGAACAGTCTGGTCATGAACTCCATATCCTCGTTATCGATGCCCGTTTCCGGAGCTTTTAGTGGGGTGTCGGCCATATGGAGACCGGCCCTTTTCTGAGCCCTGTCAGGTTCTGAAGATCCTGACAGGGCAATTCTGTTTGATGGCAGTCGAAAGATCAGTCGTCGCCCATCGTGAAGTCGATGTGCAGGACGTGGTGATGTTCAATTACCGGAACGCCATTGACAACGGCGGGCTGGTAACGGGCCCGACGAAGGAAGTCGAGCGCACTTTCCACGAACTCATGACCACCGCTTGAACTGGTGATGGTGCAGTTCGCCGTCTTGCCTGTCGGAAGAATGTCACACGATGCGGTCACGTGACCTTCGCGGTTTTCTTCCATGGCCTCGTCCGGATAGACAGCCTGTGCACCGTTGATCGGCCGCGCGCCTGCCTGATGATCTGGCACTGCGTCAGCTGGCGGGCCCTGCGGCGGAGCCGGAACGGGCTCTGGCGACGGGGTCGGGCTGGGCGGCACCGGATGCGGCGGCTTGGCGTGGGTCACGCGCTGGATCGCCTTGGGCGGCGGCGGCACGGAGATCTTCGGCGGCGGAATAAACGGCGGCGGCGGCTGCTCCATCTGCGGCGGCGGCGGTGGCGGCGGTGGCGGCGGTGGCTTGGGCTGTTCCTTGATTACTTCCGTCTTGATAGGCGGCTTTTCCTGGACCAGCTTGCTCACAGCACCACTCATGAGCGCATAGATCACAGCGCCCATAGCCAGCACGGCCACGACGATCGCGACAATGTAGTCTGTCGGCTTGCGCTGCTGTGCGGCGTAGCTCTTCATGTCGAAACCTTCTTACCCCTCACTGACACCGGCATTGGTCCACATCTGCCGGGTGCGGTGCCCCGATTTCTGTGTTGCCATCAGGCTTTCCCGATGCGGCCACATGAAATGCGTCATATGCCGTGGGAACATACCCGATATGCTGATTGGGCAGTCTAACCCCCATGCTGTCAAGCCGGTGATTGCCTTTATCGAAACGATTTTTTCATATTGCCGACATATTCTGCGGCTAAAGCTGTATCGAAACAAATAAAAATATCTTCTGAAACCACTGAAACGCAACTTCAATCCACTGCGTTATGACAGATTCAAGAAAAAAGGCGCCGGAACAGTGGACTGTTCCGGCGCCTTGGCGAATCCGTCTCAAGGGCGGCAGGGCCTAAACAGGGCTTACTGGGCCGAAGCGCTGGCTTCCGAGCGGGTCGCTCCGACGCTCTGCGCCAGCGAGGCCGACATGAAGTCGTCCAAGGCACCATCGAGCACCGCGCCCGGATTTCCCTTCTCCACACCCGTCCGCAGGTCCTTGACGAGCTGATAGGGCGCCAGAACATAGGACCGGATCTGGTGTCCCCAGCCGATATCGGTCTTGGAGGCTTCCGTCTGGGCGGCGGCGGCTTCGCGTTTCTGCAACTCCGCCTCGTACATCCGGGCCCGCAGCATTTCCATCGCCTTGGCGCGGTTGCGGTGCTGCGAACGGTCGGTCTGACAGGCCACCACGATCCCGGTCGGGATATGGGTGATCCGGATGGCCGAATCCGTCTTGTTGACGTGCTGTCCACCCGCGCCCGAGGCCCGGAACGTATCGACACGCAGGTCCGAATCGTTGATGTCGATCTCGATCGAATCATCCACGACCGGATAGACCCACACAGACGCGAACGAGGTCTGGCGGCGGGCCGCCGCATCGAATGGTGAGATCCGGACCAGACGGTGCACGCCGGCCTCGGTCTTGAGCCAGCCATAGGCGTTCGCACCACTCACCTGAATGGTGGCGGACTTGATGCCGGCCTGCTCGCCTTCACTGCCTTCGATGAACGTGACCTTGTAGCCATGCTGCTCGGCCCAGCGCGTATACATGCGCAGGAGCATCTCGGCCCAGTCCTGGGCTTCCGTACCACCGGCGCCCGCATTTACCTCGACGTAACAGTCATTGCTGTCCGCCTCGCCCGAGAGCAGACTTTCGATTTCGCGCTTGCGGACGTCCTCGGCGATGGTCCGCAGGGTCTGCACGGCATCCTGAACGAGACTGTCATCCCCTTCCATTTCTGCCAGTTCGACCAGTTCGAGCGTGCCTTCGACCTCGGCTTCGATCTGCTGGACGCCTTCGATCTGGTTGGCGAGCGTCGTGCGCTCGCGCATCAGCTTCTGGGCAGCTTCCGCATCGTTCCAAAGGTCGGGGTCTTCAACGCGGTGGTTCAGTTCCGCGAGGCGTGTTGTTGCGACATCCCAGTCAAAGATGCCTCCTCAGCAGTGCCACTGACTGCTTGATCTGGACGGAAAGGGCCTCGGTTTCGGCCGACATAGTGTCCTCCACTCATAAGGGGGGTCTGTTCTGGTGGCCTTAGTATAGGCCGCCCACGCCAATGTCACCATCGGATGGAGCAGGTTTCTGGGCCTGTCCTGGCGCTGCGGACGACCCGGTTCCAGGTGTACCGTTTCCGGGCTGGTCCGGCATCTGGGCCATGCCGCTTTCGGAATCCGAAATCACGCTGTCCGCACCCGTATCGGCGGCGGTCAGAGCCTCGGTTCCAGCGCCGAAGCCATGCAGCTCAACAGACGCCCCCGGAACCTGATCGGTCTTGAAGCCATCGACGGCCGAAATGCGTCCCGTGTCGTAGCTGGCCAGCGTAATACCGTCCGGCACACGGAAGTCGAGCTTCGGACGACTGGCCAGAGCGACCTTCATGATCTTGTTCCAGATCGGCCCGGCAATACGGCCACCATCAGAATTGCGACCCAGCGTTTGGGGCGTGTCGAAACCAACCCAGACCACCGTGACGATATCGGGGGAAAACCCGGCAAACCAGGCATCATGGAAGTCCTGACTGGTGCCGGTCTTGCCCGCGACGGGACGGTCGATGCCAACGCCCGCCATACGGCCGGTACCCCGGGCGATCACGTCCTGCATCATTTTCACGATCTGGAACGTGCTCTGCTCGCTGGCAAGCGTCGGGCGCGTATCGGTCAGGGAGGGCACGGATACGCTGCCGGGTACTGGCGTGGCCAGGGCGACAGTAGGCGGAGCGGAAGTAGGCGCGGCGGGTGGTGTCGTCCCGGCCGCCGGGGTACCGTCCGCAGGAACAGGCTGTTCGCTGGGCGGCGCCTGCATTGCGGTGCCGAGCTTCAAGCCGCCGGCCTGCCACAACAGGCTCCCGGCGCGGTCCTGAATATCATCCACAAGCGTCGGGACGACGATATGGCCGCCATTGGCGATCGTGGCATAGGCTGCGGCCTCGCGCATGACGGTGGTCTCGACGGCACCCAGCGCCGCGGGCAGGACATGCGGCATCTCCGCCACGAGCCCGGCGCGGATGGCCGTATCGGCGACAGCTTTCATGCCGAGATGGGCGGCGACACGGATCGTGACGAGATTACGGCTCTCGCGCAGCGCGTCATGCAGCGTCGTGGGGCCCCAGTTGTCGTGCTCGTAGTTCTGCGGATGCCAGTCGCCGTAGGAGACCGGCGAATCGTCGAAACGTTCGGACGGGGAAATCCCCTGTTCCATCGCGGCCAGATAGACAAACGGCTTGAACGACGACCCCGGCTGACGCAGCGCCTGCGTGGCGCGGTTGAACTGGCTTTCATGGAACGACCAGCCGCCGACCATCGCCAGAACGCGGCCCGTATGCACATCCAGCGTCACCGCCGCACCTTCGACCTGCGGGATCTGGCGCAGGGCCGCCGAACCGCCTTCCTGCGGTTCGATCATGATGACATCCCCGGCACGCAGCGGATGCGCCCGGCGCGCCCAGCTGATGTCGGTCGCAAGAAGCGCGCCTTTGCGGGGGCTGCCTTCCTCGATCCAGCCGACATGTGTGCCACCCGGAAGCACAACCGCCAGACGCCACTCGCGCAGCATCCCGCCGGGCGGCGTGACATGATCGAGCGCGCTCTCCCAGCCGTCATCCTGAATGTCCGACAGGTTGCGCAACGGCCCCCGCCAGCCACTATGGGCGCGGTCGTAATTCATCAGCCCTTCATGCAGCAGGCGCGTCTCGGTGGTCTGAAGGTTCTGGTCGAGACTGGTATGGACCTCCAGACCGCCCTGCGCCGCACGGTCCTGACCATACTGGGCGATGAGCTGACGGCGGACTTCCTCGCCGAACCATTCGGAATCCGGCAGAGGACCAAAACGCTGCTTCTGCTGCGGGACCAGCGGCTCCTGCTTTTCCTGATCGGCCTGCTCACGGGTCAGAACGCCTGCTTCAACCATCAGGTCCAGCACAAGGTTGCGACGGCCCATCGCGGCCTGCGGATGCAGGAACGGATTGTAGTTCGTGGGCGATTTGGGAAGTGCTGCCAGAGAGGCGGCTTCGGCATCGTCGAGCTGGTCGAGCGGCTTGTTGAAATAGCTCTGCGCAGCCGCGGCGACACCATAGGCACCGTTCCCGAGATAAATGCCGTTCAGATAGATTTCGAGGATCTTGTCCTTGGACAGCACCTGCTCCATTTTCATGGCGAGCAGGGCTTCCTTGATCTTGCGGTCGAGGCTTACGACGTTGCTGTTGAGCAGCATGACCTTCGCCACCTGCTGGGTGATGGTCGAAGCACCCAGCGGACGGCGGCCATGACGCGCAAAAATGTCCGTCAGGCCCGCACGGCCGATCGCCATGAAATCCACGCCGCCATGCGTATAGAAATTATGGTCTTCCGTGGCGATGAAGGCATTCTTCACGCGCTCGGGGATCGCGTTGATCGGCACGAAGATCCGACGCTCGTTCGCCAGCTCGGCCATCAGACGGTCATCGGCAGCATAGATGCGGCTGACGGTCGGCGGCTGATAAGCGCGCAGGCTGTCCACGCTGGGCAGATCCGCCACCAGCTTGGCATAGGTCGTCCAGCCCAGAACGCCCGCCCCGGCCATACCCACAAGCCCCACACCGGCGATGATCGCCAGGGACTGCCGGTAGCGGCGGAAACGGGGAGGGCGTGGTGGCGTGGCGCCCGGACCTTGAGGGTTACCAGAACTATGGCCAAAACCCTGGGGGCTACGGGAGCGGAAAGAGCGTCGCGTCATGCCCCCTGCATAGCATTATTCCGCCCCTTTAGTCGCCCCGTCTAAAAAGGTCATTTCATGAAAGAGGCGTAACCCCGGAACCATTATTCCGAAACGTTCAGCAGCCCTCAGCCAAGCAGACGACCAACCATCCGCGCGGTGTAGTCCACAACAGGCACGATCCGCCCGTAATTCAGACGGGTCGGGCCGATCACGCCAATCGCCCCCACGATTTTCTGGGCTTCGTTGCGGGCAGGCGCCACGATCATGGACACGCCCGACATCCCGAACATCCCGCTTTCACGCCCGATATAGATCCGCACCCCTTCGGACGCATCCGCCAGTTGCAGCAGCTGAAGCATGGTCTCCTGCGTCTCCAGATGGTCGAACAGCATGCGGATCGTCGTCAGGCGCTCGATTTCCGTGATGTCGGCCAGCAGCTTCCCCTGCCCTTTCACGAACAGCGTCCCCCCGTCGGCGTCCCATGTCGCAAGACCGCTTTCGATCACACTGGCCGTCAGGGCATCGAGTTCATGGCGGCTGGCATCCATTTCGCTCCGGACCCGCTCGCGCAGCGTGCCGAGCGTCAGGTCACCAAGACGGGCGTTCAGGTAGTTCCCGGCCTCGACGAGAGCGGAAGGCGGCACGCCGGGGGGGGTCTCGATGATGCGGTTCTCCACCTGTCCGTCCGAACCCACCAGAATGACCAGAACCCGCCCCGGACCAAGCGCCACGAACTCGATATGCTTGAGCGCGGCATCCGATTTCGGCGCGAGCACCAGTCCGGCAGCGGAAGACAGGCCCGACAGCAGGGACGACGCTTCAGACAGGATATCCTGATAGGACCGCCCGTGAATATCGAGTCGGCTGTCGATGCTGGCGCGGTCTTCTTCCGTCAGGGTGCCGAACTGGAGCAGGCCATCCACAAACAGGCGCACGCCCTTTTCGGTCGGCAGACGCCCGGCTGAAACATGCGGGCTGAACAGCAGCCCGGCCCGCGCCAGATCCGCCATGACATTGCGGATCGTGGCCGAAGACAACGCCGGTTGCAGGCGCTGGGCCAGCGTCTGGCTGCCGATAGGCTCACCCGTTTCGACATATTCCTCAACGATTTCACGCAAAATCGCGGCTTCACGATCTCCCAGACCGTGCGGCATCGGGATGGAAGGGCGGAACAGGGGAGGCTGTGGTCGCATCATGGTAAACCCACTGTCGGGGCTGGATGGGTCTGCGTCAAACGCGCTAGAGGCGGGACATATTCTTCCACGGGATCTTTTTTGACATGACTGACACCGCACGCAAGCGTCCATCAGGGCGTGCGCCGGACGAAAACCGCATTGTTTCAATCGAAACAGGCTTTGCCCGCCATGCCGAAGGCTCCGCACTCATCCGTGTGGGCGGCACGGAAGTCCTGTGCACGGCCACGGTCGAGGAGCGTGTTCCGGCGTTCCTGCGCAACAGGGGGCAGGGCTGGATCACGGCCGAATACGGAATGCTCCCCCGGGCGACGCATAATCGTGGCCAGCGCGAAGCGGCCAAAGGCAAGCCATCCGGCCGCACGCAGGAAATCCAGCGGCTGATCGCACGCTCGCTCCGGGCCTGTGTGGATCTGAAAAAACTGGGAGAGCGGACCATCACGCTCGACTGCGACGTCCTGAACGCGGATGGCGGCACGCGCTGCGCCTCCATCACGGGCGCCTGGGTGGCGCTGGCGATCGCGCTGAAGAAAATCAAGCGCTCGCAGGCCCTCACGGCTCAGGTCGCAGCGGTTTCGTGCGGACTGACGGAAGCAGGAGCCGTGCTGGATCTGGACTATATTGAAGACAGCAGCGCGCAGGCCGATACGAATTTCGTTCTAACGGCGGATGGTGGCATCATCGAAATTCAGGGGACCGCCGAGGACAAGCCGTTTCAGGAGAGCGAATTTTTCGAACTCCTCCGACTGGCAAAGCTCGGCACGGCCCGACTGTTCGACGCCCAGAATCACGTACTGGAGACTGCATGATGCGGACATTGTCCCGCGGTTCGAAAATCGTTCTGGCCAGCCATAATGCCGGCAAGCTGCGCGAATTTTCCACCCTGCTGGCCGAGAGCGGGATCACCGTCATCTCGGCAGCCGAACTGAACCTCCCGGAACCCGAAGAGACGGAAGAGACCTTCACCGGCAACGCCGCCATCAAGGCCCTGGCCGCCGCCAGGGCTTCCGGACTGCCCGCGCTGGCCGATGATTCCGGCTTCTGCGTCGCGGCGCTGGACAATCGCCCGGGCGTCTATTCCGCGCGCTGGGGCGGCCCGACCAAAGACATGCAGATCGCAATGGACCGCGTACATCGGGAGATGGGCGACAGTGCCGATCACCGGGCCTTTTTCGTCGCGGCCCTGTGTCTGGCCTGGCCGGATGGCGAAACGCGGACCGTGCAGGGTGAATGTCACGGTACGGTCGTCTGGCCTCCACGGGGCGACCATGGACACGGTTATGATCCGATGTTCGTACCGGAAGGCGGAAACCGGACCTTTGCGGAAATGACGGAGGCGGAGAAAAATGCCCTCAGTCATCGCGGCCGGGCGCTGGAGCAATTCCTGAAGAATTTCATCGCCTGATGACTGAAAAAACCCGGTTTTTTCAAAATAAAATTCCGGGTTTTCATTCTCCTCAAAGAGAGTTCTTTGAAAAAAGAAACATAGAATTATTCATTACATGGAAATAAAAAATTACCCCAATTTTTTTGATCCATGTTACCCTGAACGGACCTGAAACAAAAAAGGGATCGTCATGGGGAATGTGACAGCACTGTTGGCGGATGCATTTATATTTGTCCTCGTTCCGTGGGGACTGTGGCAGCTGCTCAGACGCTCCATTCCGATTGCCATCCTGCCCATTCTGGTCGGCATTCTTCTGGCGGTCCTGCATTTTCCAGCGTCAAAAGTCGGTATTCCCTCGCTTTACGGCGATTATATCGGCTGGCTGGCCGTTCTGGTTCTGGCGTTCACTGCCGGGCTGGAAATGTGGCAGAACCCCACTCATTCTCCCGAAGCCGAAAACCTCCCCTCCCCGACGCTGGGTCGCCTGCTGGGCGGAGCACTCGTGGCGCTGGGCGTTCCGTTCGTCATCGGCACCATTCTGGTCAAGCTGTTCTTCCTGCCTTTGCATGGCTGGCAGGCCCCGCACGGGGATGGCTGGATCGGCGCCATGTCGATCGGGCTGTGCATTTCCGTCAGTGCGCTGCCGGTCCTGATCGGGATCGTACGCGAACTGGAGCCTGTGTACCGCCCCGTCGGACAGCTTGCCCTCAAACTTGCGGTCGTGGACGATGCGGCCCTCTGGATCGGGCTGGCCATCCTCCAGTTCGCGGCACGCGGATCGGATGCGCTGCATGGCTGGACCGGATTTGAAGGACTGGCCGTCCTGCTTCTGGTCGGCATGGCGCTCCTGAGCAGCTGGGCCACGCGAAACCTGAAGAACCCGCCGATCTGGGTGATCTGGGCCGCTGTTCCGGCCTATCTGGCCGCCGGGTCCTGGGCGAGCCACGAACTGGGGCTGCACGAGCTGATCGGTGCCTATTTCGCAGGTGCGCTCATGCCACCGCGCTGGGTCCGTCGCCTGCCGGTCGAAGCTGTGGGGACGTTCTCGCTGATCTGGCTGGCCCCGATGTTCTTTGGCCATAGCGGATTGCGGATCGACGGCGATGCGCTGACCTGGCCGTCCGTTCTGGCATCCCTGCTGCTGGTCGTCATTGCGATCGTCACGAAAATCCTTGCCGTCTGGATTTTCCCGCCGGCTCCGGGCCTGACACACCGTCAGGCGCTGGGCATCGGCTCCCTGTTGCAGTGCAAGGGGCTGATGGAAATCGTGGCGGCAACCATCCTGCATGCGCATGGCATGATTTCGGAATTTGCCTTCGCCTCGCTGATGGTTCTGGCCGTGATTTCCACGACGTTGACCGGGCCGATGTTCCGGCTCGTCTCGGGACGTTCGCGCCCCGAGACTGTAGTATAATCAGTCCTTCGAACGCACGGGGCCGTGGCTGACAAGCGCGCCCCGCTGCCAGACCTGATCAATCTGATCCACGGCGGCGATGTTTTCATCCGCATTGCCATCCACGATCAGCAGATCCGCCCGGCGGCCGGGCGCAATCACACCCCGGTCCGACAGATGCAGCAGGGCCGCGGCATTACCCGTAGCCAGACTGATGGCCTGCACGGGGGACAGCCCGGCCTGCACCGTCAGATACAGCTCACGATGCTCGGCAAAGCCGGGAATACGGGTCGGTGCGGCCCCGGAATCCGTACCGAAACCAACCTTCACCCCCGCCCGATACAGAACGGCGAGGTTTTTCTGATTCACCGACAGCGCGTAATGCGAGGCCTTGGTCAGAGGCTTGGCCAGTGTCTCCGCGCGCCATTTCGGATCCGTGAACTGGCGGCGCAGGGCCGGGTCCATGCCCGCCAGAACGAACGGATTGGAGAGCAGCTCCGGCTGCTCGGCATAGAGATAATTCGCCTCGTCCAGATCCAGCGTCGCAATATACCATGTGCCCTGACGGAGCATCGCCGCGATCAGATCATGATCCACCGGCTGGTCCCGCACGCCATGCGCGAGAATATCGGCTTTTGCCGCCACGATGGCCTTGGCGACGGCAAGATCGTGGATATGGACCGCAACCCGCGTGTCGTGCTGGTGCGCCTCGTCGATGACGGCCTCATAGATGGCGGGCGGCAGCATGGGATAGGTCTTGCCGTCCGGGACGTCATTGCGGAAGTCGTCCACCCAGAGCTTTACCAGATCCGTGTGTTCCGCAATCATCTGGTCCACGTCCTTGCGCGCCTCTTCCGGCGTGGTCGGACGGAAGACCTGATCGGGACCAACGCCCTTGACCATGGCGGCCGGTGGCACACCATCCGGCGCACCAATCCCCTGATCCACGCCATAGAGATCCGCCCCCGGATTGCGGCCCTCATGCTGTTCCTGACGCAGCGTATCGAACAGCGGAGAACGGTTCAGACCCAGCGCCGTGACGGTCAGGACGCCATAATCGGAATACTGCTTCATCGCGGCGAGAATATTGGCGCGGGTATAGTTATCGCGGCTGGCCCCCGTGCCCTTCACGAGGCCGACATGACTGTGATCGCTGATGAGAGCGGGCATCAGCGTCTTGCCCGTCAGGTCCACATGCCGCGCATCGGCGGGAGCCGGGATGCCGACCGAAAGAATCACACCATTGTCGATGACCACCGTGGCATCCGGCTGCGCCGAGGCCCCGGTTCCGTCAATCAGCCGCGCGTGGTCGAACGCGACCGGTTCGGCCAGCGCATGTCCGATACTGAAAACGGCAGGCGTTGCGAGCAGCAGGGCAGTGAAGGCGGAACGGATGGTCATGCGGCGGTCTCCTGTATAGCTCCCGCCGAGCTTCTTTAGCGGGCATCCTGTGGTCCGGGCGGAAAGGTCCATGAAGGACGAAACGCCTTCAGACCGGGAAAGATGCCGAAAAGCAGACCCTTTCCTTCCGGCCTCAGCCCTCCAGCGACTGAAGCTCGAACAGGCGGCGGTAGATCCCGCCCTCGCGCGTAATCAGTTCGGCGTGCGTTCCGTCTTCTTTCAGTGCGCCCTGACTGAACACGAGGATGCGATCCAGTTCCATGACGGTCGAGAGACGATGCGCCACGACAATGACGGTCCGGTTCTGCATCAGGCGACGCATCGCGTCCTGCACAAGGGATTCGGACTCGGAATCGAGGCTGGACGTCGCTTCGTCGAAAATCAGGATGGGCGCATCGGCCAGAAAGGCGCGGGCGATGGCAACACGCTGGCGCTCGCCGCCCGAGAGCTTCACGCCACGCTCTCCAACCATGGTTTCGTACCTCTCGGGCAACCGCTCGATGAACGGCGCCGCATTGGCCAGACGGGCGGCGTTTTCGATCTCGGCACGGCTCGCATCGGGGCGCGCATAAGCGATGTTTTCTGCAAGCGTGCGATGAAACAGCACCGGTTCCTGCGGAACGATGGCGATATGCGCGCGCAGGGACTCCTGCGTGACATGGGCAATATCCTGCCCGTCCACCACGATCCGCCCGCCGTTCACGTCATAAAGGCGCTGGAGCAGCTTGGTCAGGGTCGTCTTGCCCGAGCCGCTCGGCCCGACAAGCGCCACGCGGGACCCCGGCGCGATGTCGATGCTCAGGTCGTTGTAAAGCGGTTTGACCTGCCCCGGATACTGGAAGTCTACATGCTCGAAGTGAATGGCCCCTGTTGTGAAACGGGCCGTCTGCGCATCGTTTGCGTCCTGAATGGCGGGATCGCGACGGAAAATCGCCACGAGTTCCTCCATCTCATTGACCGAACGCTGCACCTGACTGACCTGCTGTCCCAGATCGCGCAGATACCCCTGCACGAGGAACATCATCGTCAGCACATAGGCCACGTCACCCGGACCGGCCTTGCCGTCCCACCACAGCCAGACGGCCAGCCCGATCAGCAGCATTCGCATGGCGAGCGAGGCCAGCGCCTGAAGATTGGCGCTGTTGGTGCCGCGTACCCAGGTTTTCAGAGTGCGCTGACGCCAGCCACGGATGATGCTGTCGAGCCGGGCATCCTCGCGGTTTTCCGCACCGAATGCCTTGACGACCGGATTGCAGGTGACGGCATCCGCCATGGCCGCACCCATTTTCGTGTCCCATTCATTAGACGCACGGGCGGTGGGCGCGACATAGCGCAGGGTCAGCAGGATGGAGAGCGTGGCGAACAGCACCACCGAAACCGCCAGAACCGACCCCATCAGTGGTGAGCGGACCATAAGCACCGCCGTCGTCCCGCCCAGAACCAGCACTTCCGGCGCGATCAGAAGCAGGAGCGTGTCGTCCAGCGTATCAATCGCCCACATGCCGCGCGTCAGCTTGCGGACAGTCGAGCCGGCGAAGTTGTTGGCATGCCAGTCCGTCGAGAAGCGCTGCACCCGATCGAACGCCTGATTGGCGACGCGGTGCATGATGGCGAGCGTGAGATACGAAATCCCGATGAAAGAGGAGCGCCGTCCGAACAGCCCAACCAGCCCGAGGACGATCAGCCCCGCGACCATCAGCCCCGCATCGTCGCGCAGATGCAGCAGTTCCGAGGTTTTCTCTACAGCGGGACCGGCGGCATGACGGGAAATATCCTCCACCAGACGGCCCGCGAGAATGGGCGTGCAGACATCGGCCAGCGTGGCGAGGGCAACGCCACCAAGAGTCTTCGCCAGCAGGAGAGGATGGTCACACCAGCGGCTGCAGACGAAAGACAGGACGTCCGTGAAGGACACCTCCTGCTTGCGGCCCTCCTGCTGCTGGCGGCTCATGGGAAAAGAGGTATCGGAAACGGTATCAGACACAGGGTGCTCCGCCGTCTGCCGGTCTGCAAGGTCATGCAGAACAGGCCACGGTGTAATGACATGGGGTGTGATGGCATGGAATTTTCAGAACTTTGCCGTATCTTGCTGTGTGTCCGGACCAGACGCAACACACCCCCGGCAACACACCCTACTGGAGTGCCCGTCATGACCGATGCCCCCGCAACCGCGAAGCGGGCCATGAGCAAGGCGGCCGCAAAAGCCTTCATCACAGCGCTTGCCGAAGCCAATCCCGATGCGGAAAGCGAACTGGTGTTCCGCAATCCGTTCGAACTTCTGGTAAGCGTCGTGCTGTCGGCACAGGCGACGGACAAATCCGTCAACAAGGCGACGAAAGGCCTGTTCGAGGAAGCCCCCGACCCGGCCTCCATGGCGGCCATCGGCGAAGAGGGCATTGCGCGGCACATCCGCACCATCGGCCTGTGGCGAGCGAAAGCGCATAACGTGGACCTGCTCTGCCATCAGTTGCTGGAGCGTCACGGCGGACAGGTCCCATCCGACCGGGCCTCGCTCGAAGCGCTGGCCGGTGTCGGGCGCAAGACGGCGAATGTCGTGATGAATGTCGCATTCGGCGCGGATACGATGGCAGTCGATACCCACATCTTCCGCATCGGCAACCGTACCGGCCTGGCCCCCGGCAAGACCGTGCGACAGGTCGAGGACGGGCTGGTCGCCCGCATCCCGAAAGACATGCTCCGCCCGGCGCATCACTGGCTGATTCTGCACGGGCGTTATGTCTGCAAGGCCCGCGCGCCCGAATGCTGGCGCTGCCCGGCCACGACATGGTGCCTGTATCCGGACAAATGCATGGCGGCCCCGCCCGCACGGAAAACAGCCAAAGCCTGAAAATTCAGACCTTACTCGGACTGAGCCAGAGGCAGATTCGGCATGCCGTGCCAGCCCACGGGTGGAACCCAGAGCCGGCTCCCCCGCCAGCTCCGGTCCGAAACAATCGTAAAGGCACGCCCGGCGAACACGGCATAAGCCCCGTCGCGCCAGACCGAAAACCGGTCGATGGACGGCACATCCGCGCAGCCTTTGCGGGCGGGAGACGCGCTGATGAACAGGCTCACCCCGTCGCATTGCCGCGCGTCCGGGAGAATGGCGCCATCCGATGAGTCCCGGGGACGCAGCAGGACAGTTTGCGCGCCAAGACTGATCCGGCATAAACCAGCCAGACAGTCCGGCGGCAGAGGCGCCACCGGAAGCGCCAGAGCCTGCTGCCAGTCTTCCAGCGTGCGGCGTTCCAGACCGGAATGCGGACCGACCAGCAGGACGTCCGGACGGCGCACTGCCATCAGCCCCGCATCCGCCGAGATGAAAATATCGGGCTTCGGCGCCAGCCAGATCGACGCCACCCCGATCGCCACAGGCAGCAAACCGGCCAGACAGACCCGGCCTTTCCACAGGCACAGAAAACACAGCCCGAGCATCACGAGCAGCAGCCCCCAGCCCGGCATGGCCGGAACAGGCTGATGCGCCATCGGAAACGCCGCCACGCTCTCCGCCAGCACCTGCACGATGCGGATGCCCACACCCATGAGTTTCAGAAACGGCGCTTCGGCATGAAACGGCATGGCGACAAGCGCCAGAAGCCCGACCGGCATGATCCAGACAGCCGCCAGCGGCACGGCCACAAGATTGGCCAGCACGAACCATGGCTGAAGCGCGCCAAAATGCGCCATGCTGACCGGCAGGGTCGCCAGCCCGGCGAGAAGGCTCGTCAGCGTCAGGGCCGCGCCGTAGGACGCCACAACCCTGTACCAGTCCCCCTCCCCGCGCAGCCGCATGAGCGGCTCGCGCAGTACGCCATACCCCGCAATCAGCCCCATCACGGCGGCGAACGACATCTGGAACGACACATCAACAACCGAAACCGGCGAGACCAGCAGGATCAGCAGCGCCACGATGGACAGAGACCGCATGGACAGGACGCGCCGCCCGGTCACGATGGCCAGCGTCACGAGGCTCGCCATCCCCAGCGCCCGCAGGCTGGGCAGATGCGCGCCCGTCAGCAGCACATACCCCGCTCCGGCCAGTAGTCCGGAAACGGCTGCGATCTGCCGGCAGGGCCAGCGCAGGGCAATATATTCGATAGACGCCAGACCGCAGCGCAACGTCACAATGACGGCGGCCATCACCAGCCCCAGATGCAGCCCCGCAACGGCAAGAAGATGCGCCAGCCCGGATGCGGAAAATGCCTCCCGCGTCTGCTGGTCGATGCCGCCCGCTTCACCCGCCAGAAGCGTGGCGGCAATGGCAGCGGTCTGATCGGACAGCACGGCCGCCGTGCGAAAGGCGACGGTTTCTCGCAGGGTTTCAATCCGCGAAGGTCTGGACGCAGCGCCTGTAAGACTGGCCGGGCCCAGCGCGTACCCGCTTCCCGCCAGTCCCGAAAACCATGCCTCCCGCTGAAGATCCCGGCCGCCCGGCCATGACGGCGGGGGTGGCGGTCGCAGCATCGTACGCAGGCTGATCGTGCTTCCCGGCTCCGGCAACAGGTCGTCATCGTCGCGCAGACGGATATGCAACGTGCGGCGCAGCGGTGCCATTCCGGCATCCACAGGCGTCTCAAACACGGCATCGGCCAGAGTAACACGATGGCCGTCATCCTCGTCATCATTGCGGGGCGGCAGAATTTCCAGAGACTGCACGCGACCGGTCAGAACGGTGGCATGGGTCGGCAGAACCGGCATGGGCGGCTGCATTCGGGCCTGTAACGCCAGATCGCCAAAACCGGTCACGACGGCCAGAAGCGCAAATCCCAGAAGGCGCGGAAAAAGCCGCTGCCAGCCCCACCACAGACACCCGGTTCCCGACAGGCCAAACAGGAGGGTGACAAGCATGACGGACAGAATGGAAGGCTCGAACGGCAGGGCAAGGTAAATCACGGCCCCAAGCCCGACAGCGACCGGGAGCCAGCAGATCATCTGCCGCCCCTGATCCAGAACAGACCGGATCACGGCAGGCGGCGGCCGCAAGGAATCCAGGCGTTCCTCGCGCACCAGAAGTTCGCGCGGGTCGAGGTCCGGGACGGAAAGGGGTTCTGTCTTCACAAACAGAACCGTAACGGATTTTTCCGCGGGACGCGCCTCCCCGATTAAGGTCAGCGCCTCCTGCGGCCCAATCTACTGCGGAAGGTGCAGCGCCTGTTTCAGACCGGTAGCATCCCGCTCCAGTTCAAACCCCGTATTTCCAGGCTGAAACAGCCTTGCGGTTGCAAGATTGCCGGTCACGACAGGATCGAATCCGGCCGCCTTCACCAGCGTCGTCACCTGCGACACAGCCTGCGCATCATCCCCTGCCACAGGAACCGCCAGAAGCGGCGAAGCACGATGCGCCTCCGAACGCAGCGTGGTCATGTCGATGGAGTTGAACGCCCGCACCACATGCGCCGAAGGGAAATAACGCTGTGTCGTCACCCCTGCCCCGTCCCGCTGCGCCGTGTCCGCAATCGCCCCATCCCGCCAGGGATAGGGATTGGACGGATCGAGCAGAACCTTGTCCAGCAGCGTCCGGCTGAGCTGCGGGCCAAGCTGCGGAATGGCGCCATAGGGGACGGCAAGAACCACCACATCGCCATAAGCCGCCGCCTGCGCCGGGGTTCCGGCCGTGGCGAGCGGCCCCAGCGACGTGGCCAGAGACTGCGCCTCGCTCAGGGAACGCGACGACACCATGACGGGATAACCCGCATGGACCCAGAGTTCAGCCAGCGTTGTGCCAACATGACCTGTGCCGATAATGCCGATCCGCATTTTCTGGCTCGTCGCCTCAACCGCACTGGCGCTGCTGACCGTGGCCAGCCCCGCGAGCGCTGCAAGGAAAGGACGGCGCCTGAGAGGAAAACCCGTCATGATGGGTGCCACTCCCGTGCGAGAACACCTGCTGCGCCCTGAACCGGATCGGTTTTCGGGAAGGGCAGGCCGTGAATACGGGCACTCTGCTCCGCCGTGGGGGCGGCGCGGAGGATGTCGAAAGACTGGTTGGGCGGATAGGCGCCGATGACGGTGAACTCCGTGTCCGATCCGAGATTGCAGTGCCCCGTTCCGGCCGGAAGCACGGCGATGTCGCCACCGCGCACCTCGACCGTCCGGGCATTCGGCCCTCCCAGCATCAGGCGCGCGGAACCGTTGGAAAAGCCCAGAACTTCATGACCAAGGCTGTGATAGTGATGAAACGGATAGACACCGTTGCGCCACTGCGGCGGCCAGCCGTTCCGGCTGAACAGGTTTTCATACACCGCCTCGCGATCCGGCCCGGCTTCGAGCGCATTGCGATAGACGATGACAGGCAACTCCGGATTGTTCGGAACCCAGTCATTGGCGCGCAGCGTAAAGACATCCACACGGGAGGTCGTGGCACTGGCGTGATGGATCTTCCCCTCTCCGAAGGTCAGACCCAGCCCTGCCAGCAGGGCATTGAAATCTCGTCTGTTCATTGGAAAGGCACCACCCGGACTATTGAACGTCACAATAGGCCGCTTCGGGAGGCGGCTGGAAATCACACGCGCTTGAAGAACCTTAGCTTTTTGTAAAGCGATGGTGCGTGACGGAGCGTCGCAGTCCCGCTGGCGCAGGCGGATGGAAGCGCAGGTCAGAGCATGATATGACGGCGGCATGACCATCCGTACGCGATTTGCCCCCTCCCCGACGGGTCTGCTGCATGTCGGCAACGCCCGCGCCGCCCTGTTCAATTTCCTCTTTGCCCGTCATCACGGCGGCGAATTCCTCCTGAGGATCGAGGACACCGACAAGGAACGCTCCACTCAAAAAGCCGTGGACGTGATCTTTGACGGTCTGGCCTGGATGGGAATCGAGGCGGATGCGGAACCGGTTTTCCAGTCCGCCCGGCAGGACCGCCATACGGAAGTGGCGCTTGAGCTTCTGGAAAAGGGTCAGGCCTACAAGTGCTTCTGCACCCCCGAAGAACTGACCGCCATGCGTGAGAAGGCCATGGCCGAGAAGCGCCCGCCCCGTTACGACGGCACATGGCGGGACCGCGATCCGTCCGAAGCGCCCGCCGGTGCACCCTATGTCGTGCGTCTGAAGGCCCCGCGTGACGGCGAGACGATCATCAAGGATCTGGTGCAGGGCGAAGTCCGGGTTGCAAATTCCGAAATGGACGACCTGATCCTGCTGCGCTCGGACGGTACGCCGACCTATCTGCATGCCGTGGTCGTCGACGATCACGATATGGACATCACCCATGTCATGCGCGGTGACGATCATCTGACGAACACGTTCCGTCAGGCCATGATCTATCGCGCCATGGGTTGGAACCTGCCGCATTTCGCACATCTGCCGCTGATCCACGGTCCTGACGGCGCCAAGCTGTCCAAGCGCCATGGCGCACAGTCCGTCGTGGATTTCCGCGAGGAAGGCTATCTGCCGGAAGCCCTGTGCAACTACCTGCTGCGTCTGGGCTGGGGTCATGGCGATGCCGAAGTCCTGTCCCGCGAAGAGCAGATCAAGCTGTTCGATCTGGATGGCGTGGGCCGCTCCCCGTCCCGGATGGATTACGTCAAGCTGGCGCATCTGAACGGGATCTGGATGCGCGTCGCCGATGATGTGCGCCTGACGGATGACGTCATGCAGCGCCTTCAGGGCCGCGACGGCGTTGTCACCGATGAGCGCACCCGCGCACGCATTCTTGCAATGATGCCGGGCCTCAAGGAGCGCGCAAAAACGCTCGTGGAACTGGCGGACAATGCCGCTTTCGCAGGCTTCACCCTGCCCCTGACCTTCACCCCCAAGGCCGAGAAGCTGCTGGGCGAGGACGGACGCACGGTTCTGCAGGGCGTAGGCAGGGATTTGGCCGCACTTTCGGACTTCACGCCCGAAACCGTCGATGCAACGCTGCGCGCCTATGCTGAAAAACATGAGATCAAGCTCGGCTCCGTGGCCCAGCCGCTGCGCGCGGCCATGACCGGCTCCACGACGTCTCCGGGTATTGACCTGACGCTCGCGGCGCTGGGACAGGACGAGGTTCTGGCCCGCATCGCAGCCGTTCTCGCCTCCGCGTCCACCGATGGCTGAGCGGCCCTCCGTCCCCCGGCATCTCCTGGGAATCGAGGGGCTGTCGGCCGAACAGCTCGTGCCGTTCCTCGATCTGGCGGAGAGCTATGCGCTGCTGAGCCGCTCGCGCTCCGCGCCGCGTGATGCGCTGCGGGGGCGGACAGTCATCAACCTGTTCTACGAAGACAGCACCCGCACCCGCACGAGTTTCGAACTCGCGGGCAAGCGGCTTGGCGCGGACGTCATCAACATGTCCGTCGCCACAAGTTCGGTGAACAAGGGCGAGACGCTGCTAGATACGGCGGCGACGCTGAACGCCATGCGTTGTGACCTGCTGGTCATCCGCCACGCGCAGTCCGGCGCGCCGGCCCTGCTGTCGCAGAAAGTCGAAGCCAGCGTCGTCAATGCGGGCGACGGCACGCATGAACATCCGACACAGGCGCTGCTGGATGCGCTGACCATCCGCCGGCATTTCGGTCGCCTTGAGGGCCTTACGGTCGCCATCTGCGGGGATGTCGGGCACAGCCGGGTGGCACGCTCCAACATCCATCTGCTGACGGCATTCGGAAACCGGGTGCGGTTGGTCGGACCACCGACGCTGCTTCCAGGGGCTATGGCTGAGCTCGGCAATGTCGCGCTGTATTCGGACATGGACAAGGCGCTGGATGGCGCGGATGTCGTCATGTCCCTGCGGCTTCAGAAGGAGCGCATGGGGGCGGGTCTGGTGCCAAGTGCGCGGGAATATTTCCATTTCTTCGGACTGGACCGCCGCCGTCTGGCGCTGGCCAATCCTGGCGCGCTCGTCATGCATCCGGGCCCAATGAACCGTGGCGTCGAAATCGCCTCGGACGTGGCGGATTCGGATCAGAGCGTGATTTCCGAACAGGTTGAGATGGGCGTGGCTGTGCGGATGGCGGTTCTGGACCGTCTGTCCCGGGCACGGATGCCGGTATGAGCGATATCGTTTTTGAAAATGTCCGACTGATCGACCCGGCTTCGGGCCGCGATGAGACCGGGCGACTTGTGGTGCGCCAGGGGAAGATCGTCGCCTGCGAAGACGGGTCGGTTCCCGAAGGCGCGTGGATCATTGATGGCGCAGGAGCCGTGCTGTGTCCCGGGCTGGTGGACATGCGCGTCGCACTCGGGGAGCCGGGGTCGGAGTACCGTGAGAGCGTGTCTTCCGGGGCGCGGGCTGCCGTCGCGGGTGGCATTACCACCATGGCGGTCCTGCCCAACACCTCGCCACCGATCGACAATCCGGCCCTCGTGCATCTGCTGCGGGTCCGGGGCGAAGAGACGGGTATGGTCTCGATCCATCCTTACGGCGCGCTGACGCGCGGCTGCGAGGGCGGCGAAATGGCCGAACTCGGGCTGTTGCGTAACGCCGGAGCCGTGGCGTTCACGGACGGAACCCGCGCGATTTCAGACGCCAAGCAGATGCGCAACCTGCTGTCCTATTCGCGTTTTCTGGACGCCATCGTGGTGCAGCATCCGGAAGATCCGTCTCTGGCCAAAGGCGCGTGTGCCACGGCCGGAGCCCGCGCGGTGCGAATGGGTCTGCCGCAGGTTCCGGCCGAAGCCGAGGCCATCATGATCGCCCGCGATCTGCGTCTGGCGGCCATGACAGGCGCGCGGCTGCATTTCGCGCATGTCTCGACGGCAGAGGGGCTGGACCTGATCCGTACGGCCAAGAGCCGGGGCGTACGCGTGACCTGCGATACGGCGCCGCCCTATTTTGCCATGACCGAAGACGATATCGGCGACTTCCGCACCTACGCGAAACTCTCGCCCCCCCTGCGCAACGACGCCGACCGGCAGGCCGTCTGTGCCGCGCTGGCGGACGGAACGATTGACGCCGTAGCCTCAGACCATGCTCCGGCGGATGCGGATGACAAGCGGCTTCCTTTTGCACAGGCCCGCGCCGGGGGCACCGGACTGGTCACGCTGCTGGGTGTGACACTGGGCGCGGGACTGCCGCTTGTAGATGCGTTGCGGCTGGTGACGTCCGCTCCGGCTGCCCTGCTGGGCCTTGATGCCGGAACGCTGGCCATCGGGAGCGATGCCGATCTGTGCCTGTTCGATCCGGAAGGATCATGGACAGTGGTCGCCGGAGAGCTGCCGGGACGCGCCCAGAACACACCGTTTGACGGCCGGAATCTGAAAGGCCGTGTCCTGCGGACGTTCAAGCGGGGCATGGAAGTCTTCACCGCTGACGGACTGGCGGAGGCACGGTCTTGAGCGGTTTTCAGGCACAGCTCATTCTGCTGTTTCTCGTGTCCTACGTCATCGGAAGCATCCCGTTCGGGCTTCTGCTGACGGCGCTTTCTGGCGGCGGGGACATCCGCAAGATCGGTTCGGGCAATATCGGCGCAACCAACGTTCTGCGCACGGGACGACGCGGTCTGGCGGCGGCCACGCTGCTGCTGGATGCGCTCAAGGGAGCTGCAGCGGTCCTGATCGCACGGTTTTTCTTCCCCGGTGCGGGCGAGATGACCATGGCTGTGGGAACCGTCGCCGTCGTTCTCGGGCACTGTTTTCCGGTCTGGCTCGGCTTCAGGGGCGGCAAAGGCGTCGCGACAGGGCTCGGAACGATCTGGGTCCTGTCCTGGCCGGTCGGGCTGGGCTGCTGTGTGGTCTGGCTGCTGGTCGCACGCCTGAGCCGGATTTCCTCAGCCGGCGCTCTGGCGGCGTTTCTGCTCGCGCCGGTGCTGATGGTGCTGCTGTCCGGACGCACGCTGCACTCCCCCATTCCTGTGGCGACGCTACTCGTCTCGCTGCTGATCTGGGCCCGGCACTGGAGCAATATTGCGCGCCTTCTAACGGGCCAAGAGCCGCGCGTGAGCGTGGACCAAGCGCCCCGTTCCTAAGATTTTAAGTGCCTGTTAAGGAATCTGCCTTAAGGAGAAAGACCTTATGACAGCTTCCGCAGCCCCCTCTCCCGTCATATCCGCAACAGACCGAATCGACACGCTACGCCTGTCGCAGACGCCGGGCGTCGGTCCGGTCAACTTTGCGCGACTGATGACGCAGTATGGCAGCGCGGGAGCTGCTCTGGCGGCCCTGCCGGGACGGATGCGCAAGGCGGGACGTCAGGATGATCCTGCCATTCCGTCCGTCTCCCGCATGGCAGACGAACTGGAGCGCCTTGAAAAACTGGGTGGGAAAATGCTGCTGCGGGGGGATGCGGACTATCCGCTCCTGCTGTCGCGGGTGCCGGATGCGCCCCCTGTCCTGTTCACGCTCGGGAATGTCGACAAACTGTCGATGCGGTCCGTGGGGATTGTGGGAGCACGCAATGCTTCGGCTGCGGGAATCCGGATTGCCGAAAGCCTTGCGGCCGAAATGGCCCATGCCGGAATCTGCGTGGTTTCAGGGCTGGCGCGGGGCATCGACTCGGCCGCGCATGCCGCCGCCCTCTATCCGGGCCTGACGGTGGCCGCGATCGCCGGAGGGCTGGATCATGTCTATCCGCCCGAGAATGCATCCCTTCAGCAACAGATTGCCGAAAAGGGCTGTCTGGTGACGGAAGCCCTGCTGGGAACCGTGCCGCTGGCCCGCCATTTCCCACGACGAAACCGCCTGATTGCCGGGATTTCGCTGGGCTGCCTCATCATTGAGGCCGCGCTGGACTCCGGCACGCTGATCACGGCTGATCTGGCCCAGTCCTATAACCGCGAACTTCTGGTCGTGCCGGGCTCGCCGCTCGATCCGCGGTCACGGGGCGGCAATCATCTTCTGAAAACGGGCCAGGCGACCCTGACAGAAAATATTGACGATATTCTTCAGGCCTCGCCGCTGGAACTTCCCGCACGCGACCCCGTGCCCTGGCAGCGTTCAGCAGGCCACACCCCGCCTTTGACCGGGTTTTCCGAACCATCGTCCGCATGGGGTGACATCCCCGATGCCGGCTGGATTGACCCCGATCTGGTGCAGCAGAGCGTGCGGCCTCTTCTCTCCGTGACGCCTGTAGCAGTTGACGATGTGGTGCGCCGCTGCCAGTTCTCCGTGTCGGCAGTGCTTGCGACGCTGGCCGAGCTGGAGCTCGGCGGGGTTGTGGAGTTTGTGCCCGGCGGACGCGTGGCGTTGCTGCCGAACTGAAGTGACGCGGAATACCGGAGTGGCGATGACGGACGTTGTGGTGGTCGAGAGCCCGGCAAAGGCCAAGACGATCAACAAGTATCTGGGAAGCGGATATACCGTGCTCGCTTCATTCGGACATGTGCGGGATCTGCCGCCCAAGGACGGAAGCGTGCGCCCGGACGAGAACTTTGCCATGAGCTGGCAGACGGATGAACGCGGCGCAAAGCAGATCTCCGCCATCACGAAGGCGCTGAAGGGGGCGAAAAACCTCTATCTCGCCACTGACCCGGATCGCGAAGGCGAAGCGATTTCGTGGCATGTCCGCAGCGTTCTGGAAGAAAAGAAGCTTCTGAAGAACGTGGACGTCCATCGCGTCACCTTCAACGAAATCACCAAATCGGCCGTCACGGCGGCGATGGCGGCCCCGCGTGAGCTGGACCGCCCGCTGATCGACGCCTATCTGGCCCGCCGCGCGCTGGATTATCTGGTGGGCTTCACGCTGTCTCCCGTCCTGTGGCGCAAGCTGCCGGGCAGCCGGAGTGCCGGGCGTGTGCAGTCAGTGGCGCTGCGTCTGATCTGTGAGCGCGAAGCCGAAATCGAGGTTTTCCGCCCCAAGGAATACTGGACCGTCACCGGCGGCTTCACGACGCCCGGCAAGGCCGCTTTTCAGGCCCGTCTGACGCATCTGAAGGGTGAAAAACTCGACCAGTTCGACCTGAACAACGAACAGCTGGCATTCGGAGCGCGCGATACGGTTCTGGGCGGCCAGTTCACGGTCCGCTCTGTCGAGCGCAAGCGCACCAAGCGCAATCCACCGCCGCCATTCACGACGTCGACCCTTCAGCAGGAGGCCTCCCGCAAGCTCGGCATGAGCGCACAAACGACGATGCGCACGGCGCAGCAGCTTTACGAAGGTGTGGATCTGCGCGGCGAAACCACCGGTCTGATCACCTATATGCGAACCGACGGTGTGACGATGGCAAAGGAAGCCATCGGATCCATCCGCGGGCATATCGGCAAGGCGTTCGGGGACGACTATGTGCCGGATTCCCCGCGGGCCTATTCCACCAAGGCCAAGAATGCGCAGGAGGCCCATGAGGCCATCCGCCCGACGGATGTTTTCCTGACGCCCCAGGACGTCGCTCATGCGCTGACACCCGAACAGAAAAAGCTGTACGACCTGATCTGGAAGCGCTCCGTCGCCTCGCAGATGCAGTCGGCGGAACTGGATCAGGTCGCAGTGACGCTGGCTGATGCCAGCGGTCAGACGCTTCTGCGCGCCACGGGCTCGACCATCGCATTCGACGGCTTTCTCAAGCTCTATATCGAAGGCCGGGACGACACCAAGGTCGAGGACGAAGACGGTAAGCTCCTGCCACCGATGAAGGAAGGCGATCGCCTGACGACCGGCGCCGTGGATGCCGAACAGCATTTCACCCAGCCGCCTCCGCGTTATTCGGAAGCCTCGCTCGTCAAGAAAATGGAAGAGATCGGCATTGGCCGTCCCTCGACCTATGCCTCCATTCTGGGCGTGCTGCGGGACCGCAATTACGTGCGGCTGGATGCACGGCGCTTTATTCCCGAAGACCGTGGACGGCTGGTCACGGCGTTCCTGACGTCCTTCTTCGAGCGCTATGTGGATTCGGGCTTCACGGCCTCACTTGAAGAACAGCTTGACGACATTTCGGGCGGCCGTGCCGACTGGCACGACGTCATGGCAGCGTTCTGGCATGATTTCTCCGCTGCCGTGGCGCAGACCAAGGACCTGAAAATCTCGGACGTCATCGACGCTCTGGACGAGGACCTCGGGCCGCATTTCTTCCCGCCCCGCCCCGATGGCGGCGATCCACGCGTCTGCACGTCCTGCGGAACCGGGAGGCTGGGCCTGCGGCTTGGCAAGTTCGGCGCGTTCATCGGCTGTTCGAATTATCCGACCTGCCAGTTCACCCGCCGTCTGGTGGCCGAGGAAGGCGATACCGAAGGTCTGAATGACGGCCCGAAAGTTCTGGGACAGGACCCGGACACCGGCGAGGATATCTCGATCCGTCGCGGGCCGTACGGGCTCTACATCCAGCGCGGCGAACCCAATCCCGAGGACAAGAAGGCCAAGCCCAAGCGGACGACCATTCCCAAGGGCCTCGATGGCAACACCATGACCATAGAACAGGCGCTGGGCCTGCTCTCCCTGCCGCGTCTGGTCGGCCTTCACCCCGAAACGGGCGAGAAGATCGAGGCTGGCCTTGGTCGGTTCGGGCCCTATGTGAAGATGGGGGCCATCTACGGCACGCTCGACAAGGACGACGACGTCCTGACCGTCGGGCTGAACCGGGCCGTGGATTCGCTGGCAAAAAAGCTCGCCTCCATCCGCAATCTGGGACCACACCCCAAGGACGGAGAAGCGGTCATGATCCGCAAGGGGCGGTTCGGCCCCTACGCCCAGCATGGTCAGCTGATCGCCAACCTGCCGAAGGGGCAGGACATGGAGGAGGTCACGCTCGATGAAGCGGTGGCGCTTCTGGCGGAAAAGGGCAAACCCCTGAAAGGCGGCGCAAAAAAAACTTCCGCGAAAAAAGCGGCTCCGAAAACGGCAAAGGCCAAGAAAGCCGTTGCGTCTTCGGAAGAAGGCGAGGCCGCTCCGAAGACGGTAACGAAGCGTATCCCGGCCAAATCTGCCACAAAGACGAAAACCACAACGCCGCGGAAGCGTAAGACTGTTTCCGACACGTCGTCGGAAGACTGAAAACAGATCGGGTCGGCAGTGTTGCCAGATGGCACTGCCGACCCCAGATTTGATCTGGCAAGTCTTTACCGTGGCTGAAGTTTGTGGCGTGGTCGCGTTACGGGAGCAGCCTTCTTTTGCCGTCCCGTCTCCAAGGACCCCGTCTTGCGTCATGCCGCCCGCCCTGTGACCTTTTTCATGCCGCGCAGCCGCAAGGCGGCATGTCGTGTGGCGCTGTGTCTGGCGTTCTGCATCTTCGTCCTTGCCCTCCACAGCCGTCGGGCGGAAGCTCAGGCACCGACCGGGGCCGGACCGGATGCCGCCCGTCCTGTCGAAGCCACCCCTGCTCCCGCCACGTCAACGGCCGTGCCTCCTGCTGCGCCAGTACCTCCCGTTTTTTCGGCATCCATCACGCGGGACGTTCTGATCGCAGCTCTCGGTTTTCTGGAGCCGCGAACGCTGGAAGCCCATTCCGCGCGGGATTTCTGCGTCTGGGGGCTGGATGGTCTGACCGCCATCGACCCGACCCTGTCCGTCACGGTCACACAGCCCACGACCGCGGCACCTGCGGTCGTCCATGCCCCCGGAACGGCCACCGCAGCTGACAAACCCGTCGATGCGCCCCTCCCTGCGACACTGAGCGTTCTTCAGGGGCAGACAGTGCTCTTCAGCCGGGCCCTGCCTGCTGCGGGCAGTCACTCCGCCTGGGCGGATCTGGTTACCGCAGCGATGCAGGCGGCCTGGCAGCATTCCTCCACATTGCGGGACGCGGGGTCAGATGCGCTGTTGCAGGGGTTCTTTGACGAGCTGTTCAATCATCTCGACCCCTATTCCCGCTATCTTGGCCCCTCCCCCGCGACGTCGGACCGGACACGGCGCACGGGCAGCACGGGGACGGTAGGGCTGAGCCTCGGACAGAGCGGACGAACCATCGTGATTACGGCCGTCAACGCCAACGGTCCGGCCTGGGAAGCGGGTGTTGATACGGGCGAGCATCTGGTCTCCGTCAATGGACGCTCCACGCATGGTCAGGATGCCGCAACCGTTCAGGACTGGCTGGAGGGAGACGAGCACAGCTCCGTCACGCTGGGGATCGCGGCGAAGGGACACCGTCCCACGGCCTACAGGCTGCAACGGGTGCAGGTTCCACCGGAAACCGTGTTTGCATCTACCGAGGGCCCCTTCACCGTTCTGCGCGTCTCGTCCTTCTCGACCCAGACGGCCGAGGAAATCAGCCAGTATATCGACCAGGTCGTGGACGAACCGACCCCGGACGCTCCCACTCCAGCGCCGGGGAAAGGCAAGGCTGCGGGCATCATTCTCGATCTGCGCGGCGATCGCGGTGGCGTCCTGCAACAGGCCGTGACCACTGCGGCCCTCCTGCTGGATCATGGCGTCGCCGTAACCACGCAGGGCCGGAATCCTCTGGCCAACCATATCTGGGCCGTTCAGGGCGGGGACATGACCAACGGAACCCCCGTGGTCGTCCTCGTGGACGGACGGACGGCCAGCGCGGCCGAGATTCTCGCTTCCGCACTGGCGGATCACCGGCGCGCCGTCGTGATCGGGAGCGAGACGCTGGGCAAGGGGCTCGTGCAGGTGATCGGCCAGATGCCGAATGGCGGCGAACTGTTCGTGACGTGGAGTCGCAACCAGGCTCCGCTGGGCTGGCCAATCCAGGGGCTGGGCGTGATGCCGCAGATCTGCACGTCCCTTGGGGCGGAGGCGCTTCAGGCGCAGCTTTCCGCCCTGAAAGCGGGAAACAGCCTTCAGGGCGAGGCCGTACAGATGGCACGGGGCGCCCGCTATCCGGTTCCGGTTGCGAAAATCCTCGAGATCCGCAAGCACTGTCCGGCCGCCATCGGCTCGGACGCCGATATGGACGCAGCAAAGGCGCTGCTGTCTTCCCCTGCCGCTTACAAGGCGGCTCTGGAGTCTGTTCCCGACGAGAACAGCGCGCCCCTCCACTAACCTTGCAGGACGAACGGAAACGGTCATGGGCGCACGATTGAAAACAGGGCTTTGGATACGAGCTGTCCTGCGCCGTATTTCCTCGGATGGAACCTCTGCCATGGTTCTGAAAAAGGGAGACGAGGATGCCGGTGCGGTCCTGATCGTCCTGACGGACCGTTCGGGCGGGACCGGCGTGCTGCGGGAGGACGGATCGGGCTGGACCCGCGTGGATGCCACTGATGCCGCCAGCGTGGACGCCTATCTGGAGCGGCAGAAACAGTATGATCCTGATCTGTGGATCATCGAGCTTGAGATGCGCGACGTCTCCCAGCCCATCGAGCGGACCCTCGGATCGCGCAGGCTCGATCTGGACGAAGAGGCGTAAACTGTGGGAGTGAAGACACAGCACATGGCGAACCTGCCATAAAGAAAACTGCATGATGCGGCATTGTGCCGTGTGATGCGTTGCCATCGTCCGAGCTTTCGGCAAGAACACACACGGTAAGGTTGGCAGATTTGGCTGGTTGGAGAAAAATGGACATGACGCACCGATCCGTTGTCAGGACCTGGCTGACCCGTGCCGGGTTCACTGCAGGCGTTTCGATGCTTGTCACCGGGCTTGTCATGGAAGCCGCAACCGCACAGCCCGTCAAAGGGCTGTATGTTGCAGGTGAGGGCGGTGCGAGCTTCAACCAGGACCAGACGGCCCGCCTGTCACCTGTCTTTCCGAGTGGACGTGACCACTATCAGGCCGGCGTGACCGGAATCGGCAGTCTGGGATACGGCCTCGGGAACGGATTCCGTGTCGAGGTCGAGGGCAACTACCGCAACAACCGTCTGCAGCAGTTCCGCTCCAGCACCTTCCCGTCTTCTGTCGGCGGGCGTCAGCAGGGCTATGGCGTCATGGCCAATGCGCTGTTCGACATGGATATCGGCAAATCCTGGGTCTTCCCGTATTTCGGCGCTGGTATCGGCTATGGCTGGCAGGCGATGAACACCTATGTTCATGCTCCGAACGGCGCCTTCGACCAGCATGTGGGCGGCACGGCCGGAAACTTTGCCTATCAGGGCATTTTCGGCCTGTCCTTCCCCGTTCCCTGGGTCGTGGGTCTGTCGGCCACAGCGGAATACCGCTTTTACACGCTGATGGGGCCGAACGGGCACCATGCCACGGCGACCGGGATTTATGGGGGCTGGGACAAGACGAAGGAATTCGGCGTGTCCAGCGGCAACCGCGACACAAGAACAGACTTCAACCATTCGCTGATGCTGGGTCTGCGTTACGAGTTCAATCCGGCTCCGCCGCCGCCGAAGCCTGTTGAAGCCCCAATGCCGATTCCGGGACCGGCTCCCACCCGCACCTATCTGGTGTTCTTCGACTGGGATTCGGCCACGCTGAGCACACGGGCGAAGGCTGTGGTTGCAGCCGCCGCGCGCAATTCCACGTCCGTTCAGGTCACCCATATCGAAGTCAGTGGCTATACCGACAGTTCGGCGGCCCATCCGGGACATCGGGGCGAAGCCTACAACATGGCGCTGTCCCAGCGTCGTGCCAGCGCCGTCAAGGAAGAGCTGGTACGAGACGGCGTGGCTGCGGGCATGATCACGACACAGGGTTTTGGCGAGAATCATCCGCTGGTGGTCACGGCCGCCAATACGCGCGAGCCGCAGAACCGGCGCGTGGAAATCGACTTCAAGTAAGACCTGCGAACAGGTCCTGCTTGCCAGTCAACCGGCGGCTTCCTGTGGAGCCGCCGGTTTTTTTTGTGTCTGTCAGGCATGAAAAAGGGCGGAGAGAATTCTCCCCGCCCTGTTCCGGTCCATCCAGAAATGGATCTCTTATTTCTTGCGGCGCGTCGTGTGACGAACGGAAGCCTTCTTGGCTGGTGCCTTGGTCGGTGTAGGGGCAACGACTGCGGGCGGCTTTGCGACAACCACACCGGTTGCATCGACCGTGGCGTGGATCGTCAGATGCTCGCGCTTTTGACCGCCACCGGGGATCAGCTCGGCCGTGAACGAATCCGTTCCGGCATAAGCCGTGGCGGGCGTGTAGTCCACATAGGTCTTGCCGTCATAATTGTAGAGGAAAGCCTTGCCATGTGTCGGCGGGGGATTGACGCCGAAGGACGCATAATTGCCTCCCATCGGCTTCTGGATGGCGATGGAGCACAGTCCGTCATCGCTGCGGACCGTCATGTCCACGCTCATCGTGCCATCGGCAGCCTTCTTGACGGCGGAGACGTGGCAGACGGCGGATGCCCGCTGGTAACCGAAAGGATTCGGAGCCACGGAACGCTGAACGATCGGCTGCTGGGCACAGCCGGAGAGAAGCAGGGACACGGCAAGTGCCGAACCCAGGGTAATGGCAGAACCTCGCAGACGCACGGTCAACTCCAACGCATCGTGACAGGACAGGCCGCGTTTCCGCAGCAGACAGACGTTCGCATGTAGAGCAGGACGGCACGGCGCGAAAGGCTGCATCCTGATGCTCCGGCCTTTTTGACGGTATTTTGTGCCACAGGGCCGATAAATTGGCGCCAAGAGGCATGGCGCCCCTTTTCTGCCATGAAATCATGTTTCGGATGAAGGGCTTGCCGCACGTTCCTCAGACGCAGAATCAGCTTTCGCCGGGGGTCGACCGCAGGTAGTCTGTTCCAGTGGTTGTGGCCGGTCGATCCGGTCTTGTGGAGTCTGTCAATGCCGTCGATCTTCCGTCGTTCCGTCAAGGGCCTGCTTGCTGCCGGGCTTTCCTGCGCTACGCTTGCTGCCGTTCATCCCCTGTCCGCCCGCGCTGCGGACTGCGGCAACTCGCCTGCCCATGAGGCTTTCGATGTGGCCGGCCTGAAGTCCGAACTGATGGTGACGGCGCTGTCGTGCAAGGCGCAGGATCGCTACAATGCCTTCGTCAACAAGTTCCGTCCTGCCCTGCTGAATGCGGACGAGCGCCTGAACAGCTATTTCCGCACGACCTATGGCCGTCGCGCGCAGGTCGAGCATGACGACTACATCACGCAGCTTGCCGACATCCAGTCGCTCGGCGGACTGAAATCCGGCACGGTGTTCTGTCAGCAGCGCGAGGCGATGTTCGACGAGATCAATGCTCTCGAAAGCTCTGCCGACCTGGCCCATTACGCCGAAGCCAAGGATGTGGCCCAGCCTGCCTCCTATGAGAGCTGTGAAGCCCCGGCGACAGTGGATCGCCATTCCCGCAAGGGCGTAACGAAAAATACCGCAACACGCCGTACGAACCGCGCCTGAGAGCCTGTTCTGAAGCCAACGGTCGCCCTGCCCCGAAGCGTTTGCTTGACGTTCCGTAGCGGGGCGGCGACAACGCAGACATGAGCGATCTGTTCGAGTCAGGCAAGACAGGCAAACCCAAGACCGGAACGTCCCGCAAGGGGCCGGTCGATACGGAATATGGTGCCCACGACATCGAGGTGCTGGAGGGGCTTGAGCCTGTCCGGCGCCGGCCGGGCATGTATATCGGCGGGACGGATGATACCGCGTATCATCACCTCGCCTCCGAAATTCTCGACAATGCGATGGACGAAGCGGTGGCGGGTCATGCCACCACCATCGACGTGCGGCTGGAAGGCCCGCGCACGCTCATGGTGCGCGACAACGGCCGTGGCATCCCGACCGACCCTCATCCGAAATTTCCAGAAAAATCCGCACTTGAGGTGATTTTCACCACGCTGCATGCGGGCGGAAAATTCTCGGGCAAGGCCTATGACACCTCCGGCGGCCTGCATGGCGTAGGCAGTTCAGTGGTCAATGCGCTATCCGAGAAGCTGGAAGTCGAGGTCGCGCGGGACAGGACGCTGTACCGGCAGGACTTCATGCGCGGTGTCTCGCTGGCCCCACTGGCGGAAGTCGGCAACGCGCCTAACCGGCGCGGCACGACGGTGCGGTTCACGCCCGATCCGGAAATCTTCGGCAACCATCATTTCTCCCCGGCCCGGCTCTACCGGATGTGCTGCTCCAAGGCTGCCCTGTTCCGGGGGGTGACGATCCAGTGGAAATGCGAACCCTCCCTCATCAAGGCGGGCGACGAGACACCAGTCGAGGCCACCATCCAATTCCCCAACGGACTGGAAGATGCCCTTTCCGCGGAACTCGGGCCGGATCCGGATCTGCTGACACCGCTCTGGGCAGGAGACGTGGACCTTCCGGTTGCCGCCGACGGCCGCACGGGTGGGCGCGTGGAATGGGCTGTGGCTTTCCTCGAGAGCGGAACGGCGACGCTGTCCTCGTTCTGCAACACGATTCCCACGCCTCAGGGCGGCACGCATGAAGCCGGGTTCCGCGCGGCTCTGGTGAAGGGGCTGCGGGCCTGGGGCGATCAGCGGAAGGTCAAGCGGGCTGCTGCGATTTCGGCCGAGGACGTGCTGGGATCCGTAGCCGCCAAGCTCTCGGTCTTCGTGCGCGACCCGCAGTTCCAGGGTCAGACCAAGGACAAACTGACCTCGCAGGAGGCCTCACGGCTGGTCGAGGGGGCGCTGCGCGACCGCGTGGACCACTGGCTCGGCGGTAATCCGCAACAGGCAGACAGCCTGCTGGCCTTCATGGTGGAGCGTGCGGAAGAGCGCCTGCGCCGCCGCGAGGTCAAGGATACGGCCCGCAAGAGCGCCACGCGCAAGCTGCGTCTGCCGGGCAAGCTGACGGACTGCACGCGTGAAAATGCGGCGGAGACGGAGCTCTTTCTCGTGGAAGGCGAATCGGCTGGCGGGTCCGCCCGTCAGGCGCGCGACCGCGAGACGCAGGCCGTGCTGCCGCTGCGGGGCAAGATCCTCAACGTGGCCTCCGCCACGACCGACAAGCTGCGGGCCAATCAGGAACTTCGGGATCTGACGGAAGCTCTGGGCTGCGGCATCGGGGCGTCGTTCGATATCAGCCGCCTGCGCTATGGTCGTGTCATCATCATGACGGATGCCGACGTGGACGGGGCGCATATCGCGTCGCTTCTGATGACGTTCTTCTATCGCGAAATGCCCGAACTGATCCGTCAGGGGCATCTGCATCTGGCCCAGCCTCCGCTCTATCGCATCACGCATGGACCAAAGACGGTCTATGCCATGAACGATCAGGACCGGCTGCGGCGGATCAAGACCGATTTCAAGGCCAATGCGAAGGTCGAGGTCTCCCGGTTCAAGGGTCTGGGCGAGATGCCGGTGAAGGATCTCAAGGAAACGACCATGGACCCGGCCCGGCGGACGCTTCTGCGCGTCATCACGCCGCCCGAGGACCGTCTGACGACCAGCGAGCGTGTGGAAAGCCTGATGGGCCGCAAGCCGGAGCTGCGGTTCCGCTTCATTCAGGAACACGCCCGCTCCGTTGACGAGCTTGACGTCTGAGCGTGTCGTCACCGGCCAGCTCCACGGAGTCTCATAGCCAGCTCAAGGCCGTCGGATGTCTGATCGGGGGAATTTCCTCCTTTCAGATCGGCGCAACGCTGGCGAAAGGACTGTTCCCGCTGTTCGGTCCGACCGGCATGGTGGGGCTGCGCGTCTGTCTGGCAGCTGTGATCCTGCTGTGCATCTGGCGCCCGACACGCGGTACGCTGACGGTCGAACGGCTGAAGCTCCTGCTGCCTTACGGGGCCGCCGTTGCGATCATGAATTTCTGCTTTTACGTGGCGCTGGTCCGGCTGCCTCTGGGTGTCGTCGTTGCTCTTGAGTTCACCGGCCCCCTGACGCTGGCGCTGGTCGGCTCCCGCCGCTGGCTGGATCTGTGCTGGGCTGGGCTTGTGGTTGCGGGGCTGTTCCTGCTGCTGCGCCCCGAAGGACCGACAGCAGGTCTGGCGTCGCTCAACCTGTTCGGCGTGGCGGCGGCCCTTCTGAGCGGGTGCGGCTGGGTGGTCTATATCCTGACCGGCACGCGGATGGGGAAAATGTTCCCCGCACCCGTCGCCACGACACTGGGCATGAGCACGGCGGCCATCCTGCTTCTGCCCTGCCTGATCCCGACGATCCCGACGGTCCTGACCCACCCCTGGCAGGGCGGGGCGGCGCTGAGCGTGGCGGTCCTCTCTTCGGCGGTGCCGTATATTCTGGACATGATGGCGATGCGGACCCTGAGCCCGCGCGATCTGGGGATCCTGCTGAGCATGGAGCCGATGCTGGGCGCTCTGTCAGGATTCGTGTTTCTGCATGAGGCCCTGTCCGCAATGCGCTGGATGGGCGTACTGTGCATTGCTGCTGCCTCGGCGGGGAATGTGCTGACCGGACGGCAGAAATCCCTGCACTGACGCAATGCGGGCCCTATAATCGGCTGAAAACAGACAGAAATATAGGGTCGGGACGTATTTCGCGCTCTTGACCGGTAGGGGATGCGGGCGCCAGATGCGGGCGTCATGTCCCGCCTCTTTCCCCCTTCGAACCGACGCTCCGGTTTGCCTGCGCTGGCAGTCATCGCCGTGGTTCTTCTGGGGTTTCTGGGGCAGCTCGTTCTTCAAGGATGTTCCTATCCCGAAGAAAGTCCCCGGGCGACGATCGAGCGCCTGACGGGCATCGACATTGCACCTTCCCCCATGGTGATGATGGAGCACATGTCCGGGCCGATGCCCGGCATGACCGCTGGACATCAGCATCATCACCATTCGCATGACGGCACCTGCCCGCTTTGTCCCCTGTTACAGCTTCTGGCGGTCATTCTGGCCAGCCTGCCTGTATTGCCAACCTGTGGGACCCCAGGACGTCAGATCCGCCAGACACCCGGTGCGCCGCGTGCGCCTCCCGCGATCTGGCGGCTGCTTCCCCCATCCCGAGGGCCACCTCGCCTCTTCTGAATCCCATTGTGGTCATGGCGGAGGACGAAGGGACCTGCAGTCTGTCTTTTTCGGGACAGGCCTGCGGGGCGTGATCCGCTGTGACTGGATTTCAGATCAGTCGAGGATGTGGATCATGTTCCCCCTTTTCAGTATGCGTACGGGCGCAAACGCAGGTCATGCGCGCCCGTGCCTGACGGCCATCATTTTTACCCTGAGCACCTTTTCAGCGGCGTCTGCACAGGATGCCCTCTCTCCGCCGGACTCCGTCGAATCCGCCAAGGCCGAACAGTTGCGTGTCATCGGCGTACACCAGCCCCAGACGACCAGCGCGGATACGGCGCATCTTCTGGACCATGCACTCGGTTACAGCACCTATTCCGCAGGTGGTGTCTCCGCCCTGCCAGTCCTGAACGGTATGGCCGACGACCGGGTGGCGACGCTCGTGGACGGGATGCGGATTGATGCCGCCTGTCCGAACCATATGAATCCCGCCATGTCCTACGTCGATCCAGACAGCGTCTCGCGTGCGGTAGCGATTGCGGGGATCACGCCCGTGAGTCTGGGCGGAGACAGCATCGGAGGAACCGTGGAGATCGAGCGCAAGGACCCGCTATTTGCCAAAACGGGCGATATTCTTGTGACGGGGCATGTTCGTGGCGATTACCGCAGCAATGGCGGCGGCTCGGGGGCTTCGGGGTCTTTGACGGTCGCCAATGACATGTTCAGCCTGCGCTATACGGCGTCCTATTCCCATGCCAGCGACTATCAGGCAGGCGGGAGCGGGAAACAGGTGCGGTCCACCGAGTATCTGAGCTTCAACCATGCCGTGACGCTGGGCGTGAAGAAGGCCAACCATCTTCTGGCCCTGACCTTCGGTCAGCAGGACATCCCCTATGAGGGCTTTCCCAACCAGTACATGGACATGACCAATAACCGCTCCACCTTCGTGAACGGCAAGTACAAGGGCGACTTCGACTGGGGCACGCTCGATGTGCGCGGCTCCTGGCAGCGGGTGACGCATGTCATGGACATGCTTTCGGACAAGGGCGGTCACAGCGCGACCACGGGTATGCCGATGAATACGGATGCGCGGACGGCGACCTATGCGATCAAGGCGACCATTCCGCTCGGGCTGAAGCACACGCTCAAGCTGGGCAGCTCCTTCGACCATAACGGACTGAACGACTGGTGGCCGCCGCTTCAGGGCAGCATGATGATGGGGCCGAGCACCTATCACAACATCAATAACGGCCATCGGGACCGGCTGGGTCATTTCGCGGAATGGGACGCGCAGTGGCTACCCCGCTTTTCCACACAGCTCGGATTTCGCAACGATCTGGTGATGATGAATACGGGCAAGGTCGCGCCCTATTCCTGGACCGGGATGATGTCCATGGCCGATGCGATGGCGGCGGAGCGGTTCAACCAGGCGTCACGCGGGCGCACGGACGTCAATTTCGACGTGACCGCGACGGGCCGCTGGAAGCCACTGGACAGCCTGTCCATCGAAGGGGGTTATGCCCGCAAGACGCGCTCGCCAAACCTCTATGAGCGTTATGCCTGGGGCATGGGCAGCATGGCGACGCGGATGATCGGCTGGTTTGGCGATGGCAACGGCTATGTGGGGAACCTGAACCTGTCGCCCGAGGTCGCGAATACGGCCAGTGTCACAGTGGACTGGCATGATCCGAACCCGACCCAGCACTGGGATCTGAAGATCCAGCCGTTTTATACCTATACGCACAATTACATTAACGTCCGACGGTTGAGCAGCTTCTCGAACGGCCTGTCGATGCTGGGTTTCGTCAATCACAACGCCCAGAGCTATGGCATCAATGCCTTAGGCTCCGTGCGTCTGTGGGACAGGACGGCTTATGGACGGGGCGAGCTGGTCGGGAACATCAACTGGGTGCGCGGTGTGGATCTGGTGACGCATTCGGGCCTGTATCACCAGATGCCTGCGAATGGCCTGATCGGGCTGCACGAGACCTATGAGAACTGGACAGGTCGCGTCGAGGTGACGCTCGTGAAATCCAAGGACACCGTGGACTGGCTACGCAACGAGCCCCGCACGCCCGGCTATGCTCTGCTGGGGCTTGGGGGGAGCTATCGCTGGCGGTATTTCACGCTCAATGCCGAACTCGCGAACGTGCTGAACCAGCGATATTACCTGCCGCTGGGCGGCCTCTCGCTGGGGGATTACGACGCTACGGGTGTTCTGGGGCCGTTGCCGGGAATGGGGCGGTCTTTTAACATGAACCTGACCGCCGCATTCTAAGGAGAGTCGGGAGCGTCAGACGCTCTCGGCAACCCAGTTCCGGGTCTTTGTCGCAAGGCCAATGCCCGGATTGAAGCAGTTGCACGGATCGAGGCTGCGGTAATGGGCGACCATCTCGTCCGGCGCCTTGTAGAGATGCCCGACATTGTGTTCCGCCGGATAGCGCGCGCCGCGGGCGTCCAGTCCGGGGAGCATGTCGTGCTCCACCTGCATGGCGTTGTAGCCCTTTTTGATCACGTAATCCTGGTGCATCACGTGGCAGAAGAAATGACCGTAATAGAGTTTGACGATGATCTTGTCCTCGATCTCCTTCGGCAGAACCTCGAACCACTCACGATCATTGCGGCGCAGGGCGACATCGAGCGCCACGATGTCTTCGGCCGTTTTCGTGTGGATTGCGCGGTACCGCACGGCAGCACCGGCCGCGGCAAAGCGGTGCAGGAAGGCAAGCTTGCCTTCTTCGGGCGTACATTCGAAGAAAGCGCCCCCCGTGCCTGAGGCCCACTGTTCCAGATAGGTCCGAACGGGCGCGGTCATGGGGGCCGAGACCTTGAGCATCAGGTGATGCTCGAAACGGTCACGGTACTCGCACATGCGCCGGGGAAGCTGCTTCGGCAGGAAGTGGCTGAGGACCTGCATCGCCAGATCGCTGAAATGATCGGACAGGAACGGCAGTTTCTGCGCGAAAACGTCGAAGCGGGACTTCATCGAGAAGAATTTCGGCAGGTATTTCGTGCCGAAATAGCGGATGACCGCAAACGTGTCCTTACCGTATTTCTCGGCGATGTCGAACGCATCACGGTGCAGGTACTCACCGGCGATCGGCAGTTCGTCAAAATGGGTCAGGGCATGACGGCGCAGGTCTTCAAGATCGGACGTGCTGTTCGTCCCGATATAGAACACGGCCGGGTTTTTGTTCGCCTCGAATGTGTCCAGGCGGACCGCAAACACGACCAGCTTGCCCGCGCATCCCGCAGCTTCATACCAGCGGTTGGGATCGGCATTGAACCGGGCGGGCGTATTGGCATCCACGTCCCGGACATGGGTGGCGTAATTTTCGTCGTGACCGCGTCCGGCGTTCCAGTCGATGGCGGCTTCGGGAAGCTGTCCGGCCTGCACGGCGGCGAGGATCTGTTCCGGGTTGCCGTCCAGACGGATGCCGAGATGATTGACGAGATGCAGTTTGCCGTCCGGACCCATCTGGCCGAACAGCGCCATTTCGGTGAAGGCGGGACCACGCTGGACCAGCGCACCGCCGGAATTGTTGCTGACACCGCCCAGAACCGACGCACCGATACAGGACGACCCGATCACGGAATGCGGTTCGCGGCCAATGGCAGCGAGTTTGTCTTCCAGATCATGCAGGGTGGAACCGGGCAGACACACGACCTGCCGCCCCTCGCCAATCAGGTGGATGCCGTCCAGACGGTTTGTGCTGATGATGACCACGCCCCGGTCATAGTCGTTGCCATCAGGGGTGGAGCCGCCCGTCAGGCCCGTATTGGCGGCCTGCATGATGATGATCCGACCGGACTCAGCGCAGAGCTTCGCGGCACGCCACAATTCGACAAGGCTGCCCGGCTGAAGCACCGCCACCACGTCTCCCATGCCGAAACGGAACCCCTTGCGGAAGCGATAGGTCGCCGAAGGTGTCGTCAGGACATGTCGCGCCCCGAGAATGGCGCGGAGAGAGTGGATAAGCGAGGCATCGCTGACTTCTGAGCTGGCCTCGGAACTGCCTTGTAGTGACGCTGACATTCTGTTGTCTTTCCTGTCGGCAAAGTGATCGCCGCTGGTCCTAACATGGGGCTGCAAGAAACCACTCTTCAACCCTGCGTGTTATTTTACGCGCCCAAAGAGGCGTTCAAGTTCCCGTCGTGTCAGTCTGAGCCATGTGGGCCGTCCATGCGAGCAGGTATTGGCGCGCGGCGTACGTTCCATCTCCCGCAGCAGGGCATCCATTTCTTCAGGCTTGAGACGACGACCTGCGCGGATACTTCCATGACAGGCCATGCGCGCGAGAATGGCATCCAGATGATGTGCGAAACTTCCCGTACTGGCGGCATCCAGATCCGGATCGCTGGCCAGTTCGTCAGCGACGTCCTTCAGGAGGCCCTGAATGTCCTGCGCGCCCAGAAGGGCCGGAACCGACCGCAGCAGCACACTGCCGGGGCCGAAGGATTCGAGGTCGATCCCGAGTCTGGCCAGATCCTCCGCCCGTGCCATAAGGGCCTCGGCCTCGCGGCGGGGCAGATCTACCACTTCGGGCAGGAGGAGGGCCTGCGCACGCAGGGTGCCGCCGCTCGCGTATTGTTCGCGCAGACGCTCATGGGTCAGGCGTTCATGGGCCGCATGCTGGTCCACGAGGATCAGGTCACCATCGGGCGCAAGCGCGAGAATGTAGGTGTCGAAAACCTGCGCGATGGACGCGCCGAGCGGGAACGCCGGATCGAGCGCCTCGGGCTGCTGCGGGGCGCGGGCGGCGGGAGCGAAAGCGGGGTCCGTTTCCGCGAAACCCTGACGGGGCGCGGCCTGCGGGGTTTGGGGTGCACGCTCAGATCCTGACGTCGAGGCTGGGGGCAGGCTGGCCTGCAACGGCAGCGCCGGCATCGTCTCGCGCAGTTCCGGAGGCCGGATTTCTGGTGACCGGGGCGGATAGACGATGGAAGACCGCGGGGCGAAACTCGCATGGATGCCGCCGCCGCCCTTCGAGCCATGCCCCAGAGCCCGCCCCAGACCGCCGATGACGAGGGAGCGGATTTCGGCTTCATCGGCGAAGCGCAGTTCCGTCTTGGCGGGATGGACGTTCACGTCCAGCCGTTCCAGCGGCACTTTCAGATGAAGCGCCATGACCGGGAAGCGCCCGCGTTCGATGACGGGACGATAGGCCACGCGAATGGCGGTGCGGAGCATCGGGTCCGTCACCGGGCGGTTGTTGACCAGAATAAACTGCCCCGATCCGGTCGCCCGGGTCCGGGCCGGACCACAGGCAAAACCCGACAGGCGCACCGCACCGCGCTGTTCGTCGAGCGGGATCAGCGTATCGGGTGTGGTCTCGAGGATGGACGCCGCACGACTGATCGGGCTTTGTTCGGGCAGATCGAACAGGACCTTGTCGTCCAGCAGGACACGCATGGCGCAATGGGGCGCGGACAGGGCCAGCCGCCGCATGACGGACTCGGCATGCCCGCTCTCGACACGCGCGCTCTTGAGGAACTTGCGGCGCGCCGGGGTGGCAAAGAACAGGTCCGTCACAACGATGCGCGTGCCGACCGGGCCGGAGGCGGGCTGTGGCGGGGTGATGACGCCGCCATCAACGCGGATGCACCAGGCGGTGTCGGCATCGGGCGTGCGGGACGTGATGGAAAGCCGCGCGCTGGCGCCGATGGAGGGCAGCGCCTCGCCCCGGAACCCGAGCGTCCGGATCTGGACGAGATGGTCGTCCTGAAGTTTGGAAGTGCAGTGCCTCTCGACAGCCAGTTCCAGCTCAAGCGGGCTCATGCCGCAGCCATTATCCGTAACGTCGATCCGGTCCGTCCCGCCTGCACGCAGCGCGACCACGATGCGGGTTGCGCCGGAATCAATGGCGTTTTCGACCAGTTCCTTCAGCGCGGCGGCCGGACGTTCGATGACCTCGCCCGCTGCGATCAGGTCGATCACATGACCGGACAAGCGACGGATTGTTGGGCGGCTTGGGGGGCGGGGAAAGGACGGGGCCTCGGTCACGATGCCTCCTCATCGTCCGGACTGGAGCCGGACGGCAGACAGGGCCGTTCCTTCTGCCCCGTCAGGGAGCGGAAGGAACGGGCATACTCAGAGAACGCCGAGGAAGGCTTTCTTCTTGCGGACCGTCGGGGTGGCGCCCGTTGCGGGGTTGCGGCCCAGAGCCGAGTTCTCGCGGATACGACGATTTTCGCCGTCACCATCGACGACGGACCCGGCATTGCCGCCTTTCCAGAACATCAGGTTGTCCACGAAACCGGCGTCTGCCGCGCCGAGTTCGGCATTGTTCGGCGCATTGGCGGACTTGTCCACCTGTCCGACCAGTGCGGTCTGCCCCGTGCTGCCTTTACCGGAGTCCGGATGCAGGGCCGTGTCCGGCGAGAGCGTTTCGAGCGCCTGCATGCGCGGGCTTTCGTCCGGGCGATGGGCATCCGCCGCGCCGGGGAGCTGCATCTGCTCGGAAGGCGGCATGGAGAGCGGCGCGCGGGTTGTGACGGTGTACTCGTCGGGCATGGCCCGTTCGAGACCGATCGCGCGGGAGACATCGGCGCCCGAGCAGCCCGAAAGCAGCAGGCCGACGGAAGCCATGGCACCCATCTGGACACTGAGACGGGCAACGAAAAGACGGTTACGACGCATGGAGGGCCCCTGGGACGCGATCATGATTGGAACACTCCTACAGTTCACACGGCGCGGGAGCAAGGCCGGACCGGGACGTGGGAACAAGTTCCGCCAGCGTATCACTTCGTGTTCGAAGCTCTGGCGGCCTGACGTTCGGCGAGAAGGGAGTCGATCAGCCAGACGGCCACACCGCAGACGATCCCGGAATCCGCGACGTTGAAGACATACCATGACCAGCCGAAAGCATGGGCATGCAGGAAATCCACGACCGCGCCATAGCGCAAACGGTCAATGACATTGCCAATGGCGCCCCCGGCGATCGCGCCACACGACGCCGCCACCAGCGTGCGCTTCGTACGCATCAGCGTCCAGACCAGAAGCCCCACCGCGATCAGCGAGACAGCGCAGAAGATCCAGGGCCCCCGGCTGCCCAGACCGCCGAACATGCCGAAAGTTACGGCATGGTTCCAGACCATCGTGAAGTTCAGGAACGGCAGGATCTCGACCGAGCCGCGATCCGGCAGGTGATAGGCATACAGGATCCAGTCCTTGCTGGCCTGATCCAGAACAAGGACCAGAAGCAGCAGAACGAAGCCCAGAACCATGCGCCCCGTGCGGCTCATACCGTCATGCCACAGGGACATCAGGCGCTCACCACGTCGATGCAGCGGCGGCACAGGGCAGGATGTTCGGCATTTTCGCCAACTTCCGGCAGGACTTTCCAGCAGCGGGCGCATTTATGGCCCGGCGCACGTTCGACCTGCGGGCCGCCATGGGCCATGTCGCCCGGCAGCAGCTCGGTTTCGGCATGGGACGTGATGAGAAGTTCGGCCCAGTCCAGCCCCCCCAGAATTCCGGCTTCTTCCTGCGACAGCGGCAGCGTGACGCTGGCTTCGAGTGAGGAGCCGATCGTGCCGTCACGGCGGGCCGTTTCCAGCTCGGTCGTGACAAGGCGGCGATAGGCGCGGATGTCTTCCCAGCGGTTGCCGAGTTCGGGGTCGTTCCATTCAACGTCCGGCTCAAAGAACTGCGCAAGATGCACGCTGTCGTTCTCGCCGAAACGGGCCTGCCAGGCTTCTTCCGCCGTGAAGACGAGAACAGGGGCCAGCCAGGTGCAGAGCGCGCGGTGCAGGACGTCCAGAACCGTGCGGGCCGCGCGGCGCGTCGGATCGGATTTGGCGTCGCAGTAGATCGCGTCCTTGCGGATGTCGAAATAGAACGCCGAGAGGTCGGTGGTGCAGAACCCGTGCAGCGCCGGATACACACCCACCCACTGATGCGTTTCGACCGCGCTGGAGATCAGGCCGCGTAGTTCCGAAAGGCGGTGCAGGATATACTGCTCCAGCGGCGGCAGATCGGCATAAGACACGGCTTCTTCAGGCGTGAAGCCATCAAGCGCGCCGAGGAGCCAGCGCAGCGTGTTGCGCAGGCGGCGGTAGAGCTCGCCCTGCTGCTTGAGGATTTCCTGCCCGATGCGAAGGTCTTCGTTCGTGTCGGAGTTCAGGACCCACAGACGCAGAATATCCGCGCCGAGACTGTCCGTCACGTCAGACGGGGCCACGACATTGCCCAGCGACTTGGACATCTTGCGGCCCTGCTCGTCCATGACGAAGCCGTTGGTCACGAGTGCCTTGTAGGGCGCAACGCCCATCGTGCCGACGCTTTCCAGCAGGGAGGACTGGAACCAGCCGCGATGCTGGTCGGAGCCTTCAAGGTAGACATCGGCGGGGAAGTTCAGCCCCTCCTGCCCCAGATCGAAGCGATGGGACGAGCCGCTTTCGAACCAGACATCCACAATGTCGAAGACCTGTTCGTAATCGGCGGCATTGCGATCGGCGCCAAGGAACACGGCCGGATCGGCTTCATACCAGACATCGGCACCTTTCTCGCGGAAGGCGTCGACGATACGCTGCATGACGACGGCATCGCGCAGGACCTCGCCGGTGCGCTTCTCGACGAACACCGCGATCGGCACGCCCCAGGCGCGCTGGCGGGAGATGCACCAGTCGGGGCGCTGTTCGATCATCGACGTGAGACGGCGGCGTGCCGCTTCGGGGACGAAGGTGACGTTATCCAGCGCGCTGAGGGATTTTTCGCGCAGCTTTGTCTCGCCATCCATCGCGATGAACCACTGCGGCGTCGCCCGGAAAATGATCGGGGCTCTGGAGCGCCAGGAATGCGGGTAAGAGTGACGGACGGAGCCGCGGGCCATAAGGCCGGTGGCGGGTGCGTCGTCATGTTCGGCGGACTGGCGGGCTTCCGTCAGCAGGTCGCAGACCGGATCGGCGGCCTTGAAGACGTGAATGCCGGCCAGATGCGGAACCCACGGCGCGTAACGGCCGTCGTCTTCCACCAGTTCGGGGACTTCGATGCCGTACTGGCGACAGAGTGCAAAGTCGTCCTGACCGTGCGACGGCGCCATGTGGACGAGGCCCGTACCGGCATCGGTCGTGACGAACTCGCCCGGCAGCATCGGCACGTCATATTCATACCCACGGCCACGCAGCGGATGGGCGCAGACCGCGCCCTCGAGCGCGGTGCCCGGAAGGGTGTAGAGCGTATGATGGGCGGTGATGCCCGCTTCCGTGCAGAAGGACTCAACACGGTCTTCGGCCACCAGCAGCTTTGCGCCCTGTGGAACGATGCTGTTTTCGTTTGTCTCGTCGATGCGCAGGACGACATAGGTGATGTCCGGGCCGTAAGCGAGCGCGCGGTTGGCCGGGATGGTCCAGGGCGTGGTCGTCCAGATGACGGCCGAGACGCCACTCAGGGCGTGGGCGGGCGTCGGGTCCTTGATGACCGGGAAGGCCACGAAGATCGTGGTGGAGTCGATATCGTGGTATTCGATCTCGGCTTCGGCCAGGGCGGTCTTCTCGACCGGGCTCCACATGACTGGGCGCAGGCCGCGATAGAGGCTGCCATTGAGCAGGAACTTGCCGATTTCATCGACGATCTTGGCTTCGGAGCTGAAGTCCATCGTCACATAGCGGTTGGCCCATTCGGCCTGTACGCCGATGCGCTTGAAGTCTTCAGCCTGTTTCTGGACCCATTCGGCAGCGTACTGGCGGCACTCGGCGCGGAACTGGAGCAGCGGCACCTGGTCCTTGTCCTTGCCGGCCTTGCGATACTGCTCCTCGATCCGCCATTCGATCGGCAGGCCATGACAGTCCCAGCCCGGAAGATAACGGACCTCGTAACCCGACATGCGATGGGCGCGGTTGACCACGTCCTTCATCACCTTGTTCAGGGCGTGTCCGATATGAATGTGACCGTTGGCGTAGGGGGGGCCGTCGTGAAGCGTGAAGACGGGACGTCCCTTCCCGGCTTCGCGGATCCGGTCGTCCAGCCCCATCGCAGCCCAGCGGGCGAGCGTCTCGGGCTCGCGCTTGGGCAGGCCGCCACGCATCGGAAAGCCGGTGCGGGGAAGGAACACGGTATCGCGGTAGCGGTCCTGCTGTTCCTTGAATGCGGCGACGGAAGGATCGGGGATCTTGTCGGACATGATGGACGGGCCAGTTTCGGTCATTCACACTAAGGGGGGACCATATGGAGATCGGGAGCCAATCCGGTCAAGTCCGGGGTTAAGGGAAGCAGCAATGCGGGCCTGTCTCAGGCCAGCTTCCGGACGCGGGTTGCGGGGACGGCAGGAGTGGCGGATGATGCCGGATATGGCGCTTTTTTCAGAAGGCAGATCCGTGCGGGCACATCGTCTTTTCCAGTCTGTTGCAGGGCTTGTCTTCGGTTTCTACGCGGGAGCCGGGATTGTGGCACAGGCACAAGCCCCGCGCTGTCCAACGGCGACGAGCGTGCCGGACAAGTCCCGGATGGCGCAGATGTTCCAGACAGCGCCGGACCGGGGTTTTTTGTGGAAAGTGACGAAGGACGGCCATTCGTCGTGGCTGTACGGGACGCTGCATGTCGCGAAGCAGGACTGGCTGATGCCCGGTCCGCTGACACGCTCTGCGATCCTGCACAGCAGTAAGGTCGCGCTGGAGCTTGATCTGAACGCCCCCGATACTGCGACCATCCTGCGCCAACCCGAAGATGCGGCGCGCTGGGGGCATCTCGTGCAGTCCGGACGCAAGGCGAAGGTGGATGCCCTCATGGATCAGCAATGCGTGCCGAGTGCAGCATTCGCGCATGTAGCCGTTGGCGTGGAGGCCGCTGGCGTCGAATCCCTGGCCTCACGCGGGGACGGCTATTATCCGGATTATGCCGTCGATGCCGTGCTGCAGGGCATGGCCGGGAGCCTGAAGAAGCCTCTGATCGGGCTGGAGACGGTGCAGATGCAGCGTGACCTTTTGATTGGGCCGGATGCGGTGGACGAGGATGCGTTCATCGATGACATCATCAGGGGCGTATCGTCTGGCAAAACCCAGACTGAAAACCGGCGGCTTGCGGAGATGTGGGCCTCGAGTGACGTGAAACGGCTGGATGCGTACCACGACTGGTGTGACTGCCTGAACACCGCGCAGGAACGGCGCTTCATGTCGCGCCTTCTGGACGATCGGAATGTCGGAATGGCTGCAAAAATTGCAAAGATCCATGAAAGCGGAACCTCGCTGTTCGTGGCGGTGGGCTCCCTTCATATGGCGGGGCCGAAAGGACTGCCCGCCCTCCTGCATCAGGACGGCTTCACGGTCGAGCAGATCGTGCCAGCACTCTGATGAAGCGGATCGTTCGGAAATTTCTGGGCCGCAAAGCCCGCCCCCGTCGTCCCGAGGCCCCTGTCCTGCCGCCGCAGATCGAAGAGATCCGGCAGGGGGCGCTGAAGGGGCAGCACCTTCAGATCGTGCAGTGGGGGCAGGTGCTGCTGGACAGTGTGCATGTTCCGCGCGATCCGGCGGGCGCGCTGGACTGGTTCACGATCGCGGCCAGTGCCGGGTTCGGGCCGGGGCACAACATGCGCGGCCGGTGTTTCCAGTTCGGCTGGGGCTGCGAGAAGGATCTGCAACAGGCGGCGCAATGTTATGCCGCCGCTGCCGCTGCGGGCGACGAATGGGGCCGGTACAATCTGGGCATCCTGACCATGCGCGGGATTGGCATGGACGCGGATCTGCCGCGGGCGCTGGATCTGTTCCGCGCGGCCGCTGGTCACGGTCATGCGAAATCCATGAACCTCTATGCGCGCTTTCTGGAAGAAGGCTGGGTCGTGTCGCAGGACCGGGCGGCAGCGCTGGACTGGTACCGGAAATCGGCCGAGGGCGGCGATTACCGGGGGCAGCACAATTATGCGACGGCGCTCGTGGATGCCGGAAAAACTGAAGAGGCACTGGGCTGGTGGCGTCAGGCGGTTGTGGATGCGACGTCCGACATCCTGCTGGCGATGGACCAGAAGCTTACAGCGCTGGGGCCGAAAGGCGATGCGGACCTGCTGGAGCGGGTCCGCGCGCGCCTGAAAGAGATGGGAATTTCTCCTTCAGGCGAAGCTGTTTCGGCTCAGTAATTCGCCGAAAGGTTGAAGAGGAAGGACCGTCCGACAGCCGGAGTAGCGCGATCGCTGAACAGATTGCTGTAATTCAGGCGGTTGTCGAGGTTGTAGCCGTTCATGGCCACGCGCCAGTGCTTGCCGAAATTATGGGAAATCACGGCATCCCACTCCACGGTCGCGGGCACATACCCTGTATTGGTGGCATTCAGATAAACGCCGTCACGCCAGGTCAGGCCTCCGCCGAACGTGACGTTCCACGGGCGGTTCGGCGCGATCGTATAGGTAGACCAGATCGTAGCCGAGTTCTTCGGAGCATACTGGATGCGCTTGCCGACATCGGCGGCCGTCAGGGACGAGACGGTCGTGGCGTCGTAATAGGCGTAAGTGCCGATCATGGTCCAGTTCTTCAGGATCTCACCCGACACACTGAGTTCGACGCCCTGATTGCGCTGGCGATCGCTGGAAGACGACACATCGCCTGTTGAAGGATCGGTCATGAGGGCGTTACCCTTTTCCAGACGGAAAACGGAGGCCGTAAAGCCCATGCGACCGTGGAAGGCGTTATACTTCGCTCCCAGTTCGTACAGGCTGCTGCGCTCGGGGCTGAAGCCCTGCGTGGAGGATTTCAGGGGTTCGGAGCTGTTCGTCACATACAGGCCCAGCGGCGTGGTGGACTGCGCCCAGTTGAAATAGACCATGAGATCGCTGGTCGGCGTGTACATCAGGCTGACGGTCGGATTGAATGTGTCCTGCTGTTGCCCGTAGGCCACGCCTGCGCCGATCGTGCCGCCATTGGCCGAATAGTGACTGTCCCAGTGGTCCCAGCGAAAACCGCCACGGATCGAGAATTCCGGCAGAAGCCAGATCTGTTCAGAGAAGAACGCGCCCACATCGGTGGCATCACCCGTTTTGTAGAGCGCACGGCCAACGCCGGGGATGCTGACGAGGGTACCGCTATACTGGCCCAGTGTACCGAGCAGCAGTCCGGGCTGTGTGGCCGAGGGATGGAGCAGGCTTGTGGTATCGGTTCGCGTGCCATTCTGGCCATTAAAATTATAGGCGTAATTGGTGCGCCGGTCATAGATATGCGCGACATCGACGCCGGCGATGATCTGGTGCCGGATGCTGCCCGTGGAGAATTTCGCAACGCCCGAGAAGACGTTCTGTACGGACCAGTCATCCTGCTGATAGGGCTCGGGGCCGCCCAGATGACCGCGCCGGTTGACGGTCGCCGCCTCGGGGTTGTTGAAATAATTGGCCACGCAGGTCGTATCGCAGCCGGGCTGTGAGGAGGAAAAGTACCTGCTGTACATGCCGCCGCGCAGGTCGTCATACAGAGTGATATGCCTGTTCAGGTCGAATTTCAGGCGGCCTGTCAGCATGTCCACGTTCGAAGCATCCTGATCGTAGCTCGTGCCGTACCAGTTGTTGCGGTTCAGGCCGTATTCCGTCAGGGGCTTTGCAATGGTCGTGCCCGGCTTGGTCACGACCGGCACACCATAATCCGGCACGCGGTTGTCGGTCTGGTGGAAATATTCTAGCGTAAACGTCGTGCGCTTGCCCAGACCGAATGCGATCGACGGCGCGATACCCCAGCGATGCGAATAGACGTTATCGCGGCCGACCGTGTTGTTCTCGTTACCCATGCCGGTGATGCGGATGGCCGTGGAATCCCCGATCTGTTTGTTGAAATCGAGCGTGCCGCGATAATAATCAGCGGAGCCTCCCGAGAAGCTGCCGCCATAGCTGTCGCCGAGATGGGCGACCTTGGTGGTGATGTTGATGGCGCCGCCCGTCGTGCCATTGCCGAAGACTTCGGAAGACGGTCCCTTGATGACCGAGACATGGTCATAATCGAAGCTATCGCGGGTATAGACGCCGAAATCGCGCAGGCCGTTCTCGTAAATGTCGTTCTGGGCCTGAAAACCGCGGATGAGGAACTGGTCGCCCGCCATGCCGCCCTCACCCTCGCCGACGGACGCTGTAATGCCCGGCACGTTGCGCAGGGCTTCGTCGAGGGATTTGACGTTCTGCTGCTGCATCAGAAGCTGGGGGACGATGTTGATCGTCTGCGGGGTATGCAGCGCATCTTCCGGCATCCGGCTCAGACCCATGGTCTCGTGCAGGATGTTCATGGGGGAGCCGACGACCTGGAGGTGCTCCTCTTCCTCAGGGGCGGCGCTGATGCTGTTATCCGCCGTTTTCGGAACAGGCGTCACACTCTTCGGGGCCACAGGCCGCGTTTCCTGCGGGTGCAGGGCGTTATTTTTTTGGGGGGCCTGACGACGGGCCTTGTGATGGTGCCGGACATCAGTCTGCTGGGCATGGGCTGCGGTACAGACGAGCGTCAGGCCGGCAGCCAGAGAGAGCGAGCCCAGAGGCGGGCGAGGTGTTCTGGACGACATCGGATCATGATCCTGCAAACGAAAACTGATACTGCCCTTAAAGATTTATTGAGAATTATTCTCAATACCGATTCCGTAAAAATGCGAAGGATTCTCATTCTCTCTTCAAAAACGTGGCAGAAACGACACACAATGTCATACTGCACAAAAAAACCCTCCCCCGAAAACGGGGAAGGGTGACGGTCCGGCGGGATTCAGAAGACTGGGAAAAGTTCAGTCAGCCAGAATGGAGCGGGCCTGGGCGGCATCGGCAGCAATCTGGGCCTTGAGTTCGTCCAGACCGGAGAATTTCTTTTCCTCACGCAGCAGCGCGATCAGCGCAACGCTGAGGGTCTGGCCGTACAGGTCTTGGTTGAAGTCGAAGAGATGGACTTCAAGGCGGCTTTCCCGGCCGTCATTGATCGTGGGACGACGGCCGATATTGGCGACACCAGGGATCACCCGACCATCGGGCAGTGTAACGCGGGCGGCATAGACGCCGCGCGCGGGTTCGAGATGCTGCGTCAGGGGAATATTGGCCGTAGGGAAGCCGAGAAGACGCCCGCGCTGGTCTCCGTGCATGACAGGACCGGTGATGCTCCAGAGACGGCCCAGTTCCTCGGCTGCGCGCTCAGGATAGCCTTCCTGCAACAGGCGACGGATGCGGCTGGAGGAAATCGGGCCCCCGTCATCGACAAGCTGGGGCACGATGGTCAGACCGATTCCATGAGGCACGAGAAGAGCCTCAAGACGGTCGATATTGCCGTGACGACGGTGGCCGAATGCGAAATCCGCACCACAGGCCACATGCGCCACACCGAGACCCTTCACGAGAACATCGTTCACGAACCGGTCGGCGCTCAGACGGGAGAATTCCGCATCGAACGGGATCTGGAAGACGTGTTCAACGCCCTGGCTGCCGAGGGCTGCGGCGCGGACATCCGGCAGCATCAGGCGGAACGGCGGGTCCTGCGGGCGGAACAGTGTTCGGGGGTGTGGGTCGAACGTGACAACCGAGAGCGGATGATCGGGCCGCGCCATCCGCAATGTTTCGAGGAGATGCACATGGCCGCGATGTACGCCGTCGAAATTGCCAAGCGCTGCCACCGTATTGCGGGCGGAGGCAGGGATGTTGCGCCAGTCCGTGTGCAGGATCATGCGACGGGCAGGCCAAACTGGCTGGAAACGGCGTTCAGGTCGGGAGCCTGCGCGACACCCGGATGCGGAATGGTGCCGTCCCGCTCGCGGACGAGCTGACAGACGCTCATCCCTGCGCTCTGGGCGGCATCCAGCTCTGCGCCGATATCGGACAAGAACAGGATTTCGTCTGCGGGAAGGCCGACGGCGGCGGTGATCTTTTCATAGGAGGCCGCGTCTTTTTTCCCGCCGGTCGAAAGATCGAAGAAGTCTTCGAACAGGGGCGTCAGATCGCCTTGTGCCGTATGGCCGTAGAGCAGTTTCTGCGACGGGATGGAGCCGGATGAGTAGACGGCCAGACGCAGGCCGCCTTTCGACCAGGCCTTCAGGGCGGGTGGCACATCCGGATACAGGTCGGCCTGAAGGGTGCCGTCCTCGAAACCCTGACGCCAGGTCAGGCCCTGAAGCGTCTTGAGGGGGGCTGCCTTCACGTCCGCCTTCATCCAGTCCTGACAGACTTTCAGCGGGTCCTGTCCCGGATGATCCATGACGATATCCGCCCGCGCCGCCACGACCGTCGGGTTCGTGTGGTCCTGCATCAGGGCCGGAAGGGCTTTCGCGGCATAGGGGAACATGACGTCCCGCACGAAAGAGATCGGCAGGGTTGTGCCCTCGATATCAAGCAGGACGAGACGGATCATGGGGGACTTTCAGGGAACTTCAGCGGGGAAGCGGTTGGCGATGTCATCGCCGGTATATTGCGCGATCCAGCCGGTCGTGTCGGTGAAGACGCGCAGGGCCACCACGTCCGGCTTCGGCCCGGCGTCGAACCAGTGCGGGATGCCTGCAGGAACGGAGATCAGGTCCCCTTGGGTGCATAAAACGGAATAGACGCGCCCGCGGATATGCAGGACGAACGCGCCCTGCCCGTGCACGAAGAAGCGGACTTCGTCTTCGCTGTGGGTGTGTTCGGACAGAAATTTTTTTCGGAGTTCCGGGAGGTTCGGCGTGGACGCGTTGATCCGCACCACGTCCGCGCTGCCTGCGCCCGTCTCGCCCATCAGCGTGTCCAGATAGGGGCGGTAGGCCTCCAGAACCTCTTCCGCCGGGGCATCCGGCGCCGGTGTGACGGGAGCCGACCAGCGATCGAAGCGGATATTGTGGGGACGCAGGGTCTCCGCAATCTCGCCCGGCGTGGTGACGTCCAGCAGGATCGTGTCGGGAGCATCATCGCGATAAACGGTCAGGCGGCTCATGGTCAGGCCTTCTTCTGCAGACGGGCGAGTTCGCAGGCCAGCAGGAACTCAAGCCCTTCGAGGCGGGCCAGGGCCGTGAACATGTCCTTGCCCCAGACATAGACGCCGTGGCCGCGAATCAGATAGCCGAGGCGCATGTCCACGAGCTTTGGCGCAACAACCGTGGCCAGCCGGGCGATGTCCTGATCGTTGTGAAACAGGGGCAGTTCCAGGCTCGTGTCATGAGTCGTCTGGCCTTCGAAGACCTTGAGGACTTCATAGCCCGCCAGCGTGATCGCGTCGGACGGTTCATCCATGGAGAGGATGGTCGCGGCGACGGAATGGCCATGCAGAACGGCGCCGATCGCGGGGTCATGGGCGTAAAGCTGCGTGTGCAGCAGCGTTTCCGCACTCGCGCGATTGGCGGGATCGACCGGCACGCCGTCCGGCGTGATCTCGATGACGTCGCTGTCCGTCAGAAAGCCTTTGTGGCCGCCGGAGCGGGTAATGGCGATCCGGCCATCCGGCAGGCGACATGACAGGTTGCCCGCCGTTGCCGGAACCCAGCCGCGCTGGTCCATCCGCTGGCCGGCCTGCACGATCTGGCGGCTGGCATTGCCCCAGCTTTCATCAACCTTGAGGTTCTGCATCAGACCTGATTGCGGTGCGTTTCGCTGTTGGTCGTCTGGCTATAGCCGGGGTTCTGGTGGGGCGGCGAAATATGACCCGGAGCCTGCGGAGCGTCCGTCGCGGTCATGGATTCATCGTCGGCCATGTTCTTCTTGAAGGACTTGATGCCCTTCGCAAAGTCTCCCATCAGGCCGCTGATCTTGCCGCCGCCGCCAAACACGACGAGCAGGACGACCGCCAGGATCAGCCAGTGAACGGGGCTCATGCTACCCATAGTGTGTTACTCCGAAAAGCGAGGGCATCCACCCGAGGCCTCATCATGTGGCAAGGCTTGAACGATTGTGCAAGCATTCCTCTCAGGAAGCGTCGTCACTGTCATGCGATGAAATGAAGCCATAGGTCGGATAAGCGCGCTTTCCCAGACCATGAACAGGCGCCCACCAGACCCGCACCAGCGTCCAGTCATTGCGGGCGGACACATCCGTCACGGGTACGGCGTGGTCGATGCGGCCGGGCTCCCAGTTGGCATGATCGACGAGGATCGTGCGGTCTGAAACCTGTCGGCGTACGATGGACACATGGCCGCTGGGAACACGGGATGTGGCGCGGAAAACCAGCACTTCTCCGGGACGAGGCATATGGGTATGGGCATAGCGTCCGCTGGACTGTCCCCACCATGAGGCCGCACTGCCGCTCAGTTTCAGCCCGGTGCGTTCGCGGGCATAGGGCGCGCATTGCAGCGGGCCGTTGAAGCTGGCACGGCTGTATTCGTAGTGGTTGCCACAGGCCGCGAGGAGCGCAAGCAGGCCGAGCGGCAGGCAGCGGAGAATGCGGGCCATCACTGTCACAGACTTCGAAAGGCGATGATGCGGTCTTCCGCCTCATCGGGGTCCATGTCGAGCACGCTCTGCGCGACATCACGGGAAAAACCGTTACGGGCGAAAACACCCATAGTCTTGAGAGGATCTTCTTCCTCCCGGTCGGGTCTCTGGAACGGGCCGAGGCGGCGTTTGCGGGCCAGAACGAGGGCAGCAGCAAGTTCCGCCTCCTGCGCACCGCTATCCGAACGCTCACCCAGCGACTCGTTGAGGGCTTCACGGGTCGTATCCTGATCGACGCCCTTGTTGGCGAGATGGGCCTCCACGGCGCGGCGGGAGCGACCGGTCCGGGTCAGGCTGAGGGCGCGGTTACGGGCATAACCGGCGTCGTCCACGGCGCCCAGATCGGTCATAGACGCGACGATCCCGTCAATGGCGGGGCGCAGGGCGGCGATGGCGGATTCGATGTCTTCGTTGGGCAGACCGGCGTGCGACGCACGCACGCCCCAGCGGCGCAGACGACGGTCCAGTACCTGACGCAGACCCTGTTCGGTCGTGGCGAAGCGGGCGAGATGCGCCAAGGCGGCCTCACGCAGGGATGCGGCATCAGGAACGGGGGGTGGGGCGGAATTGTCCTCCATGGTGGAACAATTATGCCGGGTGAAAGGCATTTACGGCAAGTCGGTCTGGAGCCATCATTCCCTCCATGAGCGATTCACTTTTTTCCCGTGTTGAAGCGGCCGTCTCCGCCCTCCCTGCCCGTTTTCCTGGTCCCGGCGGGGCTGTGGCCGTTCTGAAGGACGGCGAGGTTCTGGTCCGGCATGGCTGGGGCTATGCGAATGTGGAGCGCCGCATTCCGTTTACGTCGTCCACGCTGTTTCGCATGTGCTCCATCACCAAGCAGTTCACCTGCGGGACACTCCTGGATCTGTATGACGATCCGTCGGAACTGGACGCGGATGTGGATGCGCGGCTGCCGCAGCTCGACGAGCCTTCGCCGGGCCTGCTGCATCTCGCGCATAACCAGTCTGGCCTGCGGGATTACTGGGCCGTAGCGATGCTGCATGGCGCACCCATCGAAGGGGATTTCGGAGACCGCGAGGCCCGGCGTGTCATTGAGGGAACGCGGACGCTCCAGTTTCAGCCCGGCACGTCCTATTCCTATGTAAACCAGAATTTCCGGCTGATTTCCGACATTCTTCAGGACCGGACGGAACGCAGCTTTGCCGAGTTGCTCCAGACATCCATTTTCAATCCGGTGGGCATGGAACGCGCCATTCTGGCCGCCGATACGCGTGCCATGCCGGATGGGACAGTCGGCTATGAAGGAACCGTGGAGAGCGGCTTCCGTCCGGCGGTCAACAATGTCATCTGGACGGGAGATGCCGGGCTTGGGGCGTCTCTGGAAGACATGATCGCCTGGGAGCGGTTCATTGATGCCACACGTGAAGCGCCGGACAGTCTGTACCGGCGTCTGACCGCGCCGGTGACGTTCAGCGACGGTCAGGCCGCGCCTTATGGATTCGGCCTGCAACGCAGCACGATGTTCGGACGGGATGTGACGATGCATGGCGGCGCGTTGCGGGGCTGGCGCTCCCATCGACTGCACGTCGCGTCCGAGCGTCTGTCAGTCGTGGTGATGTTCAATCACATGAGCGCGGCACAGGTTGCGGCGGCGCAGATTCTGGCAGCGGCTCTGGGCGTTCCCTATGAGCCGGACCGCAGCACGCAGCCTCCGACTGCGCTGTATGGGACCTATCTGGAGCGGGAGACGGGACTGTCGGCCCGAATCGAACCTGCACCCGGTGGAGCAACGCTGCGCTATTTGATGGTGCCGGAGGCTCTGGAAGGGATTTCGGCAACGCGGGCCGAAGCGGGATCGGTCGTCGTAAAGGCGCAGGAGACTGCGGAGGGGCCGGAAGTCGTGGTGGAGCGTCCGGGAGAAAACCGGACGAGCCTCCTCATGCGCTGTGACGAGACGCCCGGCGAGGATATTGCCGAACTGGCGGGCGTCTATCGCTGCGAGGAACTGGACGAGGCCGAAGTGACCATCACACTGGCGGGCGGCGTGGTTTATGGCAGTTTTTCGGGAATCTTGGGCGATGGACGGATGGAAATGCTCCAACGTCTGGCAAAGGATGTGTGGGTTCTGCCCTGCCCGCGCGCACTCGATCACACGGCTCCCGGAGACTGGACCCTGGCGTTCGAGCGGCAGGGCGGCAGCGTGACGGCAGTGCGGGTCGGGTGCTGGCTGGCGCGGGATCTGCTGTATCAGCGGGTCTGATCTGCCGGGTTGACCGCCACATTCCGGCACGCCGGGGTTTGACGGAACCCCGTTCTGCCCTTCACTATGCACGGGCGGAATTTGAAGCCCTGCTCCGGGCAACCGGAGCAGGGTTTTGCGATTCCGCATAAACCGTTTCGTTTTCAACCAGATATTCAGAGATCCATCATGATCCCCGCGCTGATGCCGAATTACAAACGTGCCGACCTCGCTTTCGAGCAGGGCGAAGGCGTCTGGCTGACGGCGACGAACGGGCGACGATATCTGGATTTCGGGGCCGGCATTGCCGTGACTTCGCTGGGACATGCCCATCCGAAACTGGTTAAAACCATTGCGGAACAGGCCGCGAAGGTCATGCATGTCTCGAACCTGTACCGGGTTCCGCAGGCGGAGGCGCTGGCGGAACTGCTGGTGCAGAACACGTTCGCGGATTCCGTGCTGTTCTGCAATTCGGGCGCCGAGGCCAATGAAGGCATGGTCAAGATGATCCGCCGCGCCCAGTTCGAGAACGGGCATCCGGAGCGGACCAGCATCCTGTGCTTTGACGGGGCCTTCCACGGCCGGACGCTCGCCATGATCTCGGCGACGGGCAATCCAGCCTATCAGAAGGGCTTTGGCCCTGTGGTGGAAGGGTTCGACCATGCGCCGTTCAACAACACCAACACACTGCGTGAGGCCATTACGCCGCACACGGCGGGCATCATCGTCGAGCCCGTTCAGGGCGAGAGCGGTATCAAGCCTGCGACCCGCGAGTTCATGGAAGGGCTGCGCGCCGTCTGTGACGAATACGGGCTGTATCTGGGTTTTGATGAAGTCCAGACCGGTGTGGGCCGGACGGGCAAGCTGTTCGCGCATGAATGGTATGGCATCCGCCCAGACGTGATTTCCGTAGCGAAGGGCATTGGCGGTGGCTTCCCGCTTGGCGCCGTTCTTGCGACGGAAGAGCTGGCGCGACACCTGACACCGGGCTCCCACGGGACGACCTTTGGCGGCAATCCGCTGGCTTGCGCAGCCGGGGTGACCGTTCTGGAAGAAATCCTGAGCCCCGGCTTTCTGGAGCATGTCCGTACGGCTGGAGATGCGTTCGGGAAGATGCTGGAAGACGTTGTCAGCCGCTCGGAAGGCGTTTTCGACAATGTGCGTGGTCTTGGGCTGATGCGCGGCCTGCACTGTGTGCCGCCTGTGGGCGACGTCATGCAGGCGGTTCTGGATCAGGGCCTTTTGACCGTGAGTGCTGGAGACAATGTGCTGCGTCTTGTTCCGCCGCTGGTCGTGACGGAAGCCGAGTGCCGCGAGGCCTGCGAGCGGCTCGTGAAGGCCGCCCTGTCCCTGAAAGCCTCTGCCGCGCAGGAGAAAGCATCGTGAGCACGACAGCAGCGACTCTGACTCCGAGACATTTTCTTGATCTGCGCGATTTCAGCCCCGAAATCATCCGGCAGATCATCGACCTTTCAGCGAAGGTCAAGGCCATGCAGAACGGGCGCCGTCAGCCTCTGCATCCGGAGCGCCCGTTGGAAGGCCGTACCCTCGGCCTGATCCTCGCCCAGCCTTCGACGCGCACCCGCGTGTCGTTCGAGGTCGGGATGGGGCAGCTTGGCGGGTCCGTTTCAGTCCTTTCGCCGGGCGACATGCAGCTTGGCCGGGGCGAGACGGTGGCCGACACGGCCCGCGTCCTGTCGCGCTTTCTGGACGTGATCGTGCTGCGGACCGGGAATGACGCCAATCTGCGTGAACTGGCGAAATGGAGCTCGGTTCCGGTCATCAACGGCCTGACGCCCGTCTCCCATCCGATCCAGATTCTGGCGGATGTCCTGACGTTCGAGGAACATCGCGGGCCGATCCGCGGCAAAACGCTGGCCTGGATCGGGGACGGCAACAACGTCGCGACATCCCTGATGGAAGGCGCGGCCCTTCTCGGCTTCAATGTCCGCCTGGCAACACCGGAAGGGTTCGCGCCCAACCCTGACGCCGTGGCGTGGGCACGGGCCCATGGTGCGACGATCGAGGTTTTCCACGACCCTGCTGAAGCCGTCACGGGCGCGGATGCCGTGCTGACGGATACCTGGGTCAGCATGGGGGACAAGGACCGTGAAACGCGCCTCAAGGTGTTCCAGCCCTATCAGGTCGATACGGCGCTGATGGCAAAAGCTGCGCCCGATGCCCTGTTCCTGCACTGCCTGCCTGCCCATATCGGAGAGGAAGTGACGCCGGAGGTCTTTGAAGGCCAGGCGTCCGTTGTCTTCGATGAGGCGGAAAACCGCCTGCACACGCAGAAGGGCCTGCTGCTCTGGGCTCTTGGGAAAGAAAACGGTTGATGGATACACCACCCTTCCTCGACACGAACCGGCCTGACGTTCCGAACATGGTCGTCTCGGGCGGCGTTACGCCCTTTTATCTGGAACGCTCCCCGGTGCGGGGACGTCTGGTGCGGCTTGGGCCTCTGGCAGATGCCATCCTGTCGCGGCATGACAATCCCGATGGGGTTTCGCAGCTTGGGGGAGAGGCGCTGGCCCTCGTGGCGGCCATGGTGTCGGCCCTGAAGTTCAAGGGGGCCTTTTCCCTCCAGATCAAGGGCGACGGTCCGGTTTCAATGCTGGTGACGGATGCCACAGACAGTGGGGATCTGCGATTCTTCGCACGTCTGCGCGAGGATGCGGACCGGGATGCCCTCCCTGAGACGGCCAAGGGCCTTCTGGGGGACGGCTACATGGCGTTCACCATTGACCAGGGGCCGGACATGGACCGGCATCAGGGCATCGTGGATCTGACCGGCACGACGCTGGCGGACATGGCCGTGAACTATTTCCAGACCAGCGAGCAGCATGACTGCTGGATCCGGCTGTTCTGTGCGAAATCGGCCGATGGATGGAAGGCCGGGGCGCTTGTTCTGGAGCGGATCGCGGCAGAAGGCGGGATCGAGGCGTCCGAACAGGATGAGGACGCCTGGGAAACCGCCTGTACGCTGGCTGGAACGGTGACGGAGCAGGAAATCCTTGACCCGGACCTGTCCAACGAACGCCTGATCCAGCGGCTTTTCGGCACGCTGGACGTCCGCGTCGGGACGCCGCGCGCCCTGGCTTATGGCTGCCGGTGCAACCGGGCGAGGCTGGCCTCCGTTCTGGAGACATTCCCGGAAGACGACCTCGACCACATGGTCGAAAATGGCGCCATCACGATGAACTGTGAATTCTGCAATGTGGGTTTCCGCTTCACGCGCGGGGAACTTGGAGAACGGACTGCATGACGATCCCCCTGCTTGATGGCGTGAAGCTCGATGGCTTTCCGGTCGAGCAGCTTTATTCCGGCTGGAGCGCAAGCAGCCGGGAGATCGTGGCGGATGATTTCAGCGTGCTGGTTTTCACGGAAGACGCCACCGGAAAGCAGGCCTGCTGGTGGCTTGAAGGAGATGAGTACCGCGCAAGCCATGTCCTGTCGCTCGAAGCGTCCGTTCGGCGGCGTCTTCTGATGGCGATGGATCCGGTGTTCTGGCCGCTCGCGACCGGAGTGCTGGGCGCTCCGCTTCCTCCGCAGACCGGTCCGTCATGCGACGCCCTGCCTGAAATCGCCGTCAATGAACTTTCCGGCTCCTGGCTTGGAGGGTTTGCGCCGCATACGCTTCTTCTGCCGTCGGGCCATGCCGATAGCGGTGAAGCGCTGCCCTGCCCGAACGGGCGGCAGATCGGCGAAAACCGGATCACGGCCCTGCTGGCAGCCCAGCGCGGGCAGGGTCCGCTGATCGTCTCGTCTCCCTTCACGGCGCTGCCGCTTCTGGCCCAGATCACCTTTCGGGTGGGGGCGTTCAGCGGAAGCCGCTTTCAGGACGCCGATACGGTTTTTTACCTGATCTGGAACGAAACGCTTCCGGCCCTGCGCCCGTCTTTTTACTATCCTGACGCTCCGATGCTGATCAGTGACGATCCCGCAGCGGCGATGATTCCGGGGCTCATTCTGGGCTGGTATGCCCGTCATCCCGAACATGTGTCCCTGATCCGGGACGCCCGTCCGTTCAGAGCGGAAGATTTCGGCGTCGGGCAGGCTTTTGGTCTTCGTCCCAGTGTTCCGGGCGAAACGCCACCACCGCCTTCTCCCAAGGCCGCGCCATCTTTTACGATACCACAGCCGCCAACGTCCCCTTCTCACCCCCCAGCATCTGGACAGAGACTGAAAAGCCGGATCAAGTCCCTTTTCAATCGTCGGTAACGCCTTCAGGAGACAGGATATGCGCATACGTTACTGGACCGGTCTGGGGAGCCTGATGCTGTCTCTGGGCATGGCCGCCTGCTCGGACGGGACTGCGGACGAGACATTCCCCCCGACCGATTACAGCTATCTTCCTCAGATCCATCTGAACGTAGCCTCGATTGACGTTCAGGACGAAGCGCCCGCCGCACCGGATTCTCTGTCGGCCAAAGCGCCCATCGCGCCGGATCAGGCACTCAAAAACATGGCCGGACAGCGTCTGGTCGCAAGCGGAACCTCGGGCAAGGCGGACTTCATCATCAAGCAGGCCTATCTGAACCGCGCGGGCGACAACGCGGTGACGGGCGCCATGGATGTACAGTTGAACGTGTCGGATGCCAGCAACCAGCATACCGGATTTGTTCATGCCCGCATCACGCGCAAGCTGGACGCCGGCGACCGCGATCCGACATCCCGCAGGGAACTCTATACCCTCACAAACCAGATGATGCAGGACATGAATGTGGAACTGGAATTCCAGATCCGCAAGAAGCTCCTGTCCTGGATGACGGATGCTGCGGGAACGCCAATCGTCAACGGGGGCGTACAGCAGCAGACACTCGGAGTTCCGGGCGCTGAGCCAGCGGCTGCACCCCCCACGCCCGCGCTGGCTGCACCGGACACCGTCTCTCCTGCTCCCCCAAAAACCGCACCCCCTGTTGCGACTTCAAATGCGCCGGACGCCATTTTTCCGACAGGGACCGAGACCGACACGGCAGCCACACCCACCACCGTTCAGCGCTCGCCCCAGCCCGGAACCCTGCAACTTCCCTCAACAGGCAGTTCAGCAACCCACTAAAATCATCCAGAGGATTCAGATCTCTCGTCATGTTGTGATGAGGGATTGTCTGGCGGCTTTAGTCTGTTTTCGTTAGAAAACGGGTTTGTAAATCACCCGTTTCCAGATCTTCTGTGCCCCTGGTTCTATCCCCGGAGAAAGCTGTGCCCCCCATGGAACCGACACTGAACAATCCATTCCGCCGCAGTGTCGTGAAAGGACTTCTGGGAACCACGTCATTCTGGATGGCTTCAGGAAACGCCCGGTGGGCCGAAGCTCTGGCTGCTGAAGCGGCCCAGCCCTATCGTCCGGTTTTTTTCGATGCTGCGGAATACCAGTTTCTCGAATCCGCCTGCGAACGTCTGTTTCCCGCTGACCATAACGGCCCGGGCGCAAGGGCTCTCGGTGTTGCGGAATTCCTGGACCGGCAGATGCAGACCCCATACGCACGGGGTGAGAACTGGTACATGTCCGGCCCGTTCGAACAGGGCCCAGCCAATCTGGGCTACCAGCTTCCTTTTATACCCAAGGACCTGTATCGCAAGGGGATTGCAGGCGTGGAGCATTACGCCCGCCAGCAATATGGGAAGGGATTTGTCGCTCTGTCCGCCATGCAGCAGGACGAAATCCTGACAGCCCTGGAAGGTGGCTCCGTACAGCTTGGCGACATTCCGGGACGAGTCTTTTTCGAACAGCTCCGGACCAACACGCTTGAAGGGGCTTTTGCCGATCCGCTTTACGGTGGCAATCGCGGCCTTGGGGGCTGGGTCATGCTGGGCTTTCCCGGCGCACGGGCGGACTTCATGGACTGGGTCAATCAGGAAGGGGCGTCCTATCCCATTGGTCCGGTCTCTATTTCCGGGGAGACTGCCTGATGGTCAAACATGTCGATGCGATCATTGTAGGAGCAGGCTGGGCCGGCTCAATCATGGCCAAGGAGCTGACCGAAGCCGGTCTGTCGGTCGTCATGCTTGAGCGGGGGCCGGAAAGAACGACTCCCGTTGAAGGGGCCTATCCGGACTCCATTGATGAACTGCGCGGAGCCATCCGCAAGCGGCTTTTCCAGAACCTGTCCCAGTCGACCGTGACGATCCGCAACACCATGGACCAGACGGCCCTGCCGTACCGGCAGCTCGCAGCCTTCCTGCCGGGCGAAGGCGTCGGCGGTGCGGGTCTGCACTGGTCTGGTGTTCATTTCCGCGTTGCCCCGGAAGACCTGAGGCTCCGAAGTGCCGTGATCGAACGGTATGGAGAAAAATTCATTCCCGAAGGCATGAATCTTCAGGATTATGGCGTCACCTATGACGAGCTGGAACCTTTTTTCGATAAAGCGGAAAAGGTCTTCGGCACTTCGGGAGAAGCTTACAGGGTCCAGGGAAAAATCGTTGGAGACGGGAATGTTTTTTCTCCGGATCGTTCTGATAATTTTCCACTCCCTGCGATGAAGGATACTTTCTCAGCATCGGTTTTCCGGGATGCCGCGAAAAATGCCGGATATCATCCTTACGCGCTTCCTGCGGCCAATGCGTCGCGTCAGTATACCAATACTTACGGCTGCCAGATGGGGCCGTGCAATTTCTGCGGTTATTGCAGCGGGTATGACTGCTACCTGTATTCAAAAGCCTCACCCAACGTGAACATCCTTCCTGTCCTGCGGCAGGATCCAGGATTTTCCCTTATAGCGGATGCCCATGTTCTGCGCGTCGATCTCGACAGTACGAAAACAAAAGCGACCGGCGTCACTTATCTGGACACGAAAACCCGGAAAGAAATCTCGCTCTCGGCGGATCTGGTTATTCTGGGAGCGTTCCAGTTCAACAATGTGCATCTGATGCTGGTCTCGGGCATCGGAAAACCCTACGATCCGGTCAGCAATACCGGAACGGTCGGACGCAATTTCGTCTACCAGACGATCACGTCCTCACGCGTGTGGCTACCACCTTCGACCTATACCAACCAGTTCGTAGGGGCGGGGGGCGCCGGGGTTGCCATTGATGATTTCAACAGCATGAATTTCGATCACGGGCCGCTCGGTTTTGTGGGGGGATCGCCTGTCTGGGTCAATCAGGCGGGTGTGAAACCGATTGCCGCCGCACTCGGCGCCGGAGGGGGAGGCACGCCACGCTGGGGCTCCGCCTACAAGGACTCCCTCGTCAATACTTACAAACATTCGCTCGGTATCGACGCCCATGGCAGCAACATGGCGTATCGGGATGTCTATCTGGATCTCGATCCAACATGGAAAGACGCTTACGGACAGCCGCTGCTCCGCATGACCTTCACATGGAAGGACAACGACATCCGCATGAACCAGTATGTCGTGAGCAAGATCGAACCCATTGCCCGCGCCATGGGGGCGACGAAAATGAATCTGGTTCATCTCAACGCGGGTCAGCCCTTCGACACACGCACCTATCAGACCACACATCTGGGAGGCGGTGCCATCATGGGAGATAACCCCCAGACCAGCGCGATCAACCGCTACCTTCAGAGCTGGGATGTGTCCAACGTCTTTGTCATCGGATCGAATGCGTTTCCGCAGGGCATGGGATACAACCCGACAGGAATGGTAGCTGCGCTCGCATACTGGGCCGCACACCACATTCGTGCGACCTATCTCAAATCCCCTGGTCCGATGGTGAAAGCATGAAGTGGCGCCTGTTTGTCGCCTGCCTTCTCGGAGCCGGGCTTACGGGATCTGCCACCGCGCAGGATGCTGACAAAGCCACTCTGGAAAAAGGACGCTATCTGGCGGCAGCCTCTGATTGTGCAGCCTGCCATTCCGTTCACGGAAAACCGGAATATTCCGGAGGAGTATCTTTTTCCCTTCCTATGGGGAAAATCTACTCCACCAACATCACCCCGGATCCCGAACACGGGATCGGACGCTATACGGAAGCACAGTTTGGCCGCGCCGTACGGGAAGGCATCCGACGTGATGGCTCAACCCTTTATCCCGCCATGCCTTTTCCCTCTTATGCCCGGATGACAGACAGCGATATCCACGCACTGTTTGTCTATTTCAGAAAAGGCGTTCCAGCAGCTTCCGTTCCTACGCCGGACAACGAGATTCCATGGCCGCTCTCCATGCGCTGGCCGCTGACGGTCTGGCGCTGGGTTTTTGCCCCCACGCCTCACACGGCCATACCCCGGACCGCCGGAGAATTCACCGATCCCCAGCTTGCGCGGGGCGCCTATCTCGTGGAAGGGCCTGCCCATTGCGGAGCCTGTCATTCTCCACGCGCCATCACGATGCAGGAAAAAGCCCTGACGGCCGATGGTGGCAGTCTTTATCTGTCTGGTGGGGCCGTAGTGGATGGCTGGACTCCGCCCTCCCTGCGGCAGGAAAACCGGACCGGACTGGGCCGCTGGCGCGAAGAGGACATCGTGGCGTTTCTCAAGACCGGCCGCGCCGAGACCGGAAGCGTCTTCGGTTCCATGACGTCTGCCGTGCTGCATGGCACACAGAAACTGACAGATGAGGATCTGCGGGCTATCGCACATTACCTCAAAAGCCTTCAGGCTGCCGACCACTCCCAGACACCCTGGACCTATGACCCCACCATTACGGACCAGCTTCACAAAGCGAATCTGTCATCACGGGGGGCACGGGTCTATATTGACCGTTGCGCAGCCTGCCATCGTACGGACGGCAAGGGATATCCTGCGGTTTTCCCCCCACTGGCGGGCAATCCTGTCGTGATGCAGAGCGACCCGGTGTCGCTCGTTCATATCGTTCAGGCGGGCGCGACCCTCCCCGCCATGATGGCCGCTCCATCCTCCATCGCGATGCCTGCGTTCAACCACAAGCTGACCGATCAGCAGATCGCCGATGTCGTGACATTCATCCGCAAGGCATGGGGAAACAACGCTTCTCCTGTTTCGGCGGACGACGTGAAACAGTTCAGCAAAAGCATGCCACCCTCCGATATGGCGGATGACACACCTGCGCTGAACTGAACCTGTCAGGGCAGGAAACGATACAGGACACAGCCCTGATATCCCGTGCCACCACTGGACGATGCACCGTCGGTCGTCGCTGAATAGGAGCCTCCGCCACCCGCACCATACCGGGTGGCGTTGCGGCCTCCCTGATTTCCGCACCGCCCTGCGCCGCCCCATGGACCATCTCCTCCATAGCCGGAGAACGTGTAGGCATTGCACTGCCCGTCACCACCCGACGTTCCGCTCTGGTTCCAAACGGTGCCGCCCGATGCGTTTCCGCCAACTCCACCCGCAGAGCCCGTGGTGGAATAGAACGTGCCGCCCTGTCCGCCTTCAGCCTGCAGCAGTGTCTGCCCCAGATAGCTGACAAGAGACGTGCCACCTGTCTGTTCGGATCCACCGCCGCTTCCGACCGTAATCGCCAGTCCGTTGCCCTGCGTCGGACTAACGGTATAAATACCCCAGGCATCACCGCCGCCGCCGCCGCCAGAAAAAGAACTGGCGGTCGTCGTCGCCTGCGAGGCCGCCCCGCCGCCGCCGGCACCGATAGCGCGCAGTTCCACTCTGGACGCCCAGGCCGGAATGGAAACCGAGCCATTTCCGGTCACAAGTGTCATGGGTTCGGTAGAGGCTTTCAGCAGGGCCTGCGTCGCCAGCTCCGGAATGGTCGGCCAGAAAACCTGACCCGGCTGAACCGTCACACCCGCCAGCGTGGACGCTCCCTGCGGTACAGTAATTGTATAAAGTGCCACGACACACCCGCCTGCCGGTGGAACGGGAGGGTTGGTCGCAGCGACCAGGGTCATGGCACCCGTACGGCGCACAGGTAGCGTACCACCATCATTCTGGAGACCGGCCTGTGTCTGGGAAGGATTACTGGCATTGAAGAACGGAAGCACCGTCGGATCAGCATCCTGCTCGGAGCAGAGGGCATAAATCGTATAGGTATTGCCCGAACCGGGAAGCGTGATGGTCTGCGACGCCGCGCTGATATACTGGCATGTAAGAGCCGTCGCATCCGCTGCCAGACCGCCACCATTGCCACCAATGGCAGAAGCATCCATGACGCCGGGAGCCAGAACCGAACCCGCATCAATCGTCAGGTTCAGACTGCTGGAAGATACCGAATACCCCAGACCGGACGCCGCCATGACATTGGGTCCATAAAGCATCGAAGCCAGATTGCCGAACGCTGCTTTGGTATACCGCCCGGCCAGCAGAAGATCCGTATCGAGCGGGATTGATCCCGCATAAACGATTGCCCGATCCATTAATTTTTCACCTTGATCCAGCCGGTAACGCCCATAGCTGCCGTCTGATCGACGACATGGCAGACTGTTGCCAGATCTGCGGCTTTTCCCAACTGTGTTTCCACAAAAAACTGGCCGCCCTGAAGGCTGCCATAACGCAGGGCCTCCGCACCATAACCGTATCCTCCACCCATGGCAGGAGCTGAAGCGCAGGCGAGTGCATGGCAGTCGGACGCATTCAGGGTTTCGATAATAACCGGCTGCACGCCTGTCGCCGCGACAAGTGCGTCCGTTACGGCCTGACGGGTGTTGCGTTCGGCAAACAGAGAGGCCCGGATGCGTTTGCGATACATGACATCTGGCTCGGAAGACTGACGGACCAGTCCGCCGTAACCGAAATAATCCTCGGCCGCCATATCCAGAAAGGCGCCACTCATCGTCGCAAGACGCATCTGCAGGGAACATTCCTGCATCAACTGCCAGATACCGGACAGAACCGCGCCAAAACCGCGCAGAATCGCCGCCAGTACCGGCGCGGATTCTACTTCCAGACCTTGAGGCGCCGGCGGAAACCACCCTGTCGGCAAGAGACGCCGGAACCGCCCCGCAAAATCCTCTACCGACCCAGGGACTGGCCCCGTATCCAGCAGGACGCTGCCATCAGAAGCCCGAAGGATATCCTGGTCTTCATCGTAGAGAACCGCCATCCCATCATCCCCCGACCTGGTCTGGAGACATCAGCGGAATACGATAATCTGCGCCATTGATGTTGATATGCAGGAATCCCCCATTGGCAACCGTCGGCACCGTCCCCCCTGTCCCCGTCACCGGAGACGTAATCTGCAACTCCCCGCCACTTGCAGGGAACAGCCCCAGATTTCCGGATCCTCCCGTTCCTTTCTGCACATACAGACCCGCGGCCTGTGTCCCGGCGCCTGCCTGAACCTGAAGCGCATTGGTCGGGCTGGGCATGCTGGCAACCGAGAACAGCGTTTCACCTTCAATATTGCCAAACAGGATCCCGTTATCCGTAAATTCCTGACGCATGCCGTTGGTACGTTCCGTCACTGTAGAGCGGACAAACGCACCGACATTGGCCCCGGCCACGCCGGAAACGGTTTCAGGCGTATGCCATTCCACAGCCTGGTTGCGCGCAAGGGAAACGGCCGAGGCGTATCCGGAATCCTTGCCGTCCGTTCCGGTCAGGGACTGGGCACCAAAGACGATGCCCGCCTGCCATGAATTCGGATTGGAAACGAACACCATACCCGCTGCAGCATCGTAAGTACCCGACGTCTGGCCACCACCCGCACCAAGCTGGATACCGTACACACCACCGCCAACATTCGGCGCATAAGGCGTCGACTGTCCCACCGCGAGGCCACCAAAATTGACAGCCTCAAGCTCCATTCCGAAAGTCGGCTGGTAATCCACTCCGGCCAGACGCCAGGCTTCGCCATAATAGGCATAAGCCGTGGTGGTTGTCGGATTGGACGTGTCATCGGAAATTCCCCATGACGCTACCCCGATGGAGCTCGGCTGAAAGCCCAGCAATGACTTGCCATTTACGGCATCGGAGGTACGAGACCCTGCGACAAACGCACTGTTGCCAAACTGGGCAAGCGACGCACACTGGGCATCCTGCAACGCCCAGGGCCCAATCGACGTTGCCCCCATGGTCTCTGAAAGCCAGTCATCCTGCGACGAACTGGCCCTGTTGCTCAGAGTTGGATTATCCGCCGCCACGCCAACCAGAAGCCGGTCCGCAAACCGTTTTACCTGTGCTCCCTTGTCGGAATAGAACTGACCGCTGGCCGTGACACTGACAGGCGCCTCGATAATCTGGGAGACGGTCGCCGTAACGGTTCGCGTGCCGCTGGAATCAGCCAGAACAATAACTTCTTCCCCCGTCAGGGAGTCGAGTTTAGGATATGTATTAAATACAGCCATAAGAAGTCCTCATCCGCCCAAATATTTCAGAATTCACCCCCTCAACCCTGAGTGACATTGATCTGAATACTTCCAACCATGAGAGCCTGGTTTCCGTTTGCGGGAATATCAGCCTGCCCACCGTTTAACCGGACATTCAGAACAGACGTCACGGTAATGCCCGCACCAGCATAAGCCAGATAGGACAGGCGGCTGTACGGATAACCATCACCCACCGTCATAGACGCAATATCCTTGGAGACAGCCGACTGGATGGCGCTCACAGCCTGCTGAACCGGAACAGACGAAGGCACCACGACATCCATGGACACATTCACCGTCAGATCCTGAGGCGCCTGCACGGCAAAACCGACCCCGAGGGCCCGCACCGAATCAACGGCATCATAGACGCTCGATAACAGCTGGTCCGAAGGAACGCCGCTTCCGTCATTCACCACAGCCGTAAAATACCCGCTCCGCGCATTCCCTGCTGTATCCAGACCATCCCGAAGCGAATAGCTCAGATCTGTCTGGACATTGGCAATAGCATTCCCAACCGCAGCCCTGCTGGCAGAGGCCTTTGCCGCCAGCCACAGCGGAAAACGTGCCCTCAGCTGACTATCCGTTTCCTGATCGGAACCATTAAGGAACGGCGCATTATTCGTCACCGTATCCAGCCCCGCCACAGCCGTCCCCATCAGGCAGATCGCACCGACCGAAACGTTTCCGGACTCCCCCACCACCTGACATGCGACAGGAACCGACAAGGTTGAAACGCCAGCTTCCCGCACATATCCTCCCGCAGAGGCGGACCATGTCGGCAAAGTCTGATCCTGCGTCACCGCAAAGGAGATTCCCCCGACCGTCCTCACGATCACTCCTGGAGGAACAACCGCCGACTGGTCGCTGGCCAGAAAAGAGGCAAACGTCACAATACCTGTCGCTGCCGTACCGGGCAGTCGGCTCATACCGAAATCATAGACAAAACTGTCGCAGTCGGACCCCGTAGACGTCGACAGACGGGTCCGCAACAGCGACTGCAACACCAGATACTGCAACCACAGACCAACACCGCCCACACTTTCCATCAGAGCCCGAGCAGGAGAGCCGATGGAAACGTCCAGCAACTGGGAGCAGGATGCCTGAGCCGTTGTCACCGCAGTGGAAACGGTCGTGGAAAAAGAACGTAGGGAGAGAGACATCGCATCCTCTTGGAGCGGTTTAATATTGTGCCGCTCTCATCATTTCAGTAGGAAAAAGACAGGCTCTGCTGCTGGCCGGACCCGGCATCCACATACGAAACATCACATCTGCAAATGCCCAGCCCTTCATCCGTCACGGTCACAGTCACGACCTGTGAAGGGTCTACGTTGGCATCTTCCTGAACCTGCGCCCGGATGACGGATTCCATGGCTTCCGGAGCAATGACCTGCCCCACCATGAGCGGAAGCCCCACCCCATAGTCGGGCTGCCAGACATAATTTCCCGCAACCGTCAGAAGCCTTCTCAACAGACCCTGCCTCGTGAGTTCCGTACTGGAAACAGTCTGAAGCCCCCCTTCGGACAGAACCAGATCATTCCCGAAAACATGCGAAAGAGCGATCATCCAAGCGGCCCTCCCGTTTTCTGACTTCCTGCCAGATGAATATGCTCATTAAGAGAATGCTGGTTGGTGCGAATATCACCTCCGGAAAGAGTCAGTCCGGCAGATGTCAGCGTCATATCCGTTCCACCAACAGAAAGGCTTATCGTCCCGTCCTTGATAAGGAGAGACGCATTTCCTGCACCCGCCGCAACACCATCCAGACCAATATGCAGCCAGCCCGCACTCGAAGATGACGCCCCCACACTTCCCGACGAAGACAGCGGCGGCAGACCGCACCCGCCTTTGACAAGCAGTTCGCCAGGTTGTGCAACCTTACCCGTCAGCGGAGACACGGGCGCCATGACCACCGTGTCATACACGCTTCCCGTCACCACCAGATGCTCCCCATCCCCTTCAACCGGCTGCAACACAACATGCGTTCCCGGAGAAGACGGACATGCAACCCGCAGATCTCCCGCATGCACGCCGCACGCATCCGGGATCCAGCCTGTTTCTATGTTTTCAGGCTGGATCCGGACTTTTACGGCATGATTGACCGGATCAGCAGCAGACACGATCCCAAACATTGTATGCGCCGTTCTGCCTTGCAGAGCGGCCGCATCAAAACGGGCGTCATTCATGTCTCACCTCCGCGATCCCTTAAAACGACATGCTGCACAAACCCCTTCTCCACAGAAAAGTGGGAAAGAACCTGATCAACCCCCAGAGTTTTTTCGCTGCTTCCCATCGCTACAGTCATGAAATTCCGCGGTGCAATTCCAATAATTCCAGGAATTTTAATTCGGACAGACAACGCATGAGCCGCAATGCGAGCATGTTTGCCCCGTGCCAGCCTCTGCAAGTCTTCCAGCCGACGTCCAGGAACACGAAATGTGTGGATACTGAAATTGCCCGATGGCGCGTCCTGAGAAAAAGAAACACCATCGTAATAAACATGTGTCGTACTTCTTTGCCGGGAATCCCAAGACGCCATATGAACGACCACGCCAGCCAGCAACTGCAAATCGCGCGCAATACCGGTTTCAAGAACCGCATGACGCATATCCGTCACCTGCGCACCCGCATCCGAAGCAGCTCCCAGCGGCTGACAGACAAGAGAGGTTCCATCGGCATAAAGATCGCAAAAAGCGTCCCTTGCAATCGTAAACGCGAGATCCGCCGCAGTCTGAAAACGGTGCTGCCCCATAAGAGCGCCCCGTTTGTGTTCAATCTGCCAGAACTGACCCGCCATCAATGTGGCCTGATCCGAAGGCAAGGTAATCTGCGCCTCAAGCCCCGCCGCCTGCGCCATGATTTCCAGCAGTTCCTGCTGGGTATGGTTGAGCCACGCATTCTGAACACGCAGATCCATCAACGCCGCCAGCGCATCACGACATTCCATCTCCAGAATGGCGTGCTCCGCCACATAGTCGATATGATCAAGGCGCCCCTGAAACAGGGTCGTCCAAGCGGCCGCAATATTCTGGGTATCCCGCATCTGAAGCGTGACCCATTTCCGCGTGGGCTGCTCCCCCTCAAACCAGGGCGTTTCCGCTCCTTGTTTTCTGACAGCCAGACGGAGAGTGGCGACATCGCATGCCTCATACCGGCTGGCATCGATTTCAAACTGCACAAGCGCCAGAACAGGGTCGACCTGACCGTCAAAAAGAACCTGAACCTCCAGGTTTCTGACACTCATTCCAGTGCTCCATCAGGCAGACCAGACACCAGATCAGGCTCAACCGACGGAACCTTCAGAACAACCGTTTCAGAAATTCTTCCCAGATCCGGGTCAGTCATCCCGTTGACCTGCGCAATTCTCCACCACTGCGACGCATCCCCAAGTTCACGCGCCGCCACATGAAACAGGGAAATATCCGCAGCACTGACAATAATATCCTGCATCATTCCCTCATGCGAAAACCGACGGCAAAGCCGTCTCCAGCCCTTGTGCCACCGCAATATTCGCCGCAGACCGGTTCACCAGCCCCCCCGCATCCGCCGCAGCACTCAGAAGCGCTGCATTCTGACCCAGAGTATTCAGCGAAACACTGTTGACCGGCTGGATGGCCTCAACATTCTGTCCCGCCCCGGCAATAATGGACTGCAAACCGCTTCCCGCATTTTGCAACCCTCCCGCAACAGACGCCAGCGCGGAGGGAACGGTCGCGAGATTCATTCCGCTCTGCGCCACGCCATTGACCGTCCCCAGCGCATCAGTGACTTTCGAAGCAAAACCGCCCGCACCAACCAGACTGGCCAGCGGCATCACCTGCCCGACGACCGAAGACACCTGCCCCGCCGCCGTAAAGACGCCTTCGGAGATACCCGAAACGGTCCCGGAAAAACTGTCGAGAGCACTTCCGACGTCATCTCCCAGCAAACCGGACAAGGTCGACAGACTCTGAACGGACGCCGTTTCCTGAGGCCTCTCAAGGACCAGCTTATAGGAACAGACAGCCCCCTTCGCCTGATAGGCATAGGTAAACTGCGCAATCCATACCTGTACGGAGAGGCCCGCCGCCGAGAAAGCAACCTGCGCGCCTGCCATACGCATGCGCTCGACTGCCTGCGCCCGCATCTGCGCATCAGGGCCCAGAAAACGTCCTCTGAGTTCCAGCCGTCCCGGATCATTACCCAGCGCATCCACAACCCGTCCACCACCAGGCAGACGGTGCACAACCAGCATCTGACGGCCACCAACCTGAAGCGTATCCGGAACCTCAATTCCCGTCAGAACCAAGTTTCCCAGTATGACAGGCGACGACGCGCCCAAACGCCCTACAGCGCCAATGGCATTTTCTATGTCAGAAAGGCCAACACCCATCAGGGAATATCTCCTCTGTCAGAAAAACCCGATACTTCGACCGGGATACTGAGGCTGCATGATCTCATCCACCCCCCCGCCGGAACGACGCGCCGCCAGACGGGCCTCACGATGACCCAGCAGAAAATTCCCGCCCCTCACTTCATGTTCCAGACGATCATTCACAACCTCAGTGTCGTGATATGTTCGGGATCCTGAAAAAACATGCTGTGGATGCTGCTCCTGCCCGGTCGTTTCGTACACTCGGTCTTTCGCAAACAGAGCCTTGGGCGGCACAAACAGCGAGTTTCCAGCTCCTCTCGTTGCCCCACGAATAACAGACTGCATATCAGTCCCCGTCCGCCTGACAGGCTTCGGACGGGAGATTTTCTCGAACACTCCCGTCGGTCTTGCCGACGAGGATCCTCCCCCGGCATCAAGGCCAAAAAGTTTTTTAATCGAAACATATTGACCCTGTTTGACACGAGACTGAAACACCTGCCGCGCGGAAACCGAAAGAGCTGATACCCGCTTAGCCCTTCCCTTGTTCCCCACTGAAGCAACAACAGGTCTGACAGAAGAAGAGCGGGGCATCGAAAGCTGAATTTCTTTCCGCCTTAAGGAAAGCGCTCCATACCGCAATCCTGTAGGTTTCCACGTGCCTGGCGCTTCCCGGTTATTGGACACTGCCTGCGTTTCGGAACGCGTGATCCTGATGACAGAGCCCAGATGGCTTCTGGCGCGAAGCGTTTTAACACCACCCTGTTTCCGCAGACGGGGTACAACTGAAACCCACTCTCCCCTCCGCAGCAACCCTCTGGCAGACTGATCGAAAAATGTCCTGACTAAGAGAATATTCCGCCAGATGTCCTCCCGCATCATATTTCTCCCTGATACCGCATAATTTCCCAATCAAAACAATGCCCTTCCCGTTCACCGGTAATGACACACGCAGCCAGACGCCGCGCCCCTGACCACCCTCGCAAAACATCCCACGGCACCCCGTGATCCAGAAGATAAAGCATCTCCTGAAACCCGGAGTGCCGACTCAGTTTTTTGCGACGTCCCGGATATCGTCATCCGCATCACGTTCAAACAGCGGCGTCAGCGCAGCAATCCCAGACTTTCCCACGCGCCGCGCAAGGTCGCGGATTTCGTCCTTGCTCTGTGGCATCTGGACCGGCACACCATCAATGGCCGTCACGGAACAGATCATTTCCGCGTAGCCCAGCCAAGCAGATGCCGAAGCCCCATTGATGGCACTTCCCGCCGCTTCGATCAGATCCAGCATGTCCGCCGGATCAATCTCTCGCAACGTCAGACGGCGCTTATCTGACAGAACAATTTCCTGCGGAAAATCACTCACGAAATCTTCGTCCTTGTAGAAGCAAAGAACTGAACCGTCTGATGGATCATGTGATCCGCCTGCCAGGGATCACTTTTCAGCTGCATGGAAACATTGCTGAACTCCCATGTGCCCGTCGAACCATCCGGATCCGTAACGTACTGGTAAATCGTCCCGCTTCCGACCGTTCCCGCATTCCAGTAGGCAGCTTCCACAGCTGCCACCAGATTATCCAGCGCCGCATTGGCACGGGCGATCTGAAACGCTCCCCGCCAGCCATTCGGAACATTGAATTCCAGCGGAACACCATTCAGCGGATTGGCACGCAGAGCATGCGTTTCCTGAGCCGCACTGAAAGACGTCACATCCCTCAGATCAACCCGCTGACCATTCCACAGAACCGTAATCCGGCAATCCCGGCCAATGCTGTATGGATTTGCCATTTAGCCGACACTCCCCGACGCAGACGATACAGTGACAGACGCGCCGCCCTGCAGATTGACGATGAATTTCTCGTTGATGCCCTGATATCGAACAGCCACATCCGCCTGCACATATCCAAGCGCCGTGCGGGACTGCGGATTGTTGCTCGAATCACAGACCACACTGTAGGGCAGCTCACCATTCTGAACGCCCAGAATACCCTGAGACAGCAGTGACGACAGAAAACCCAGAAGTGTCGAGCGGATATCGCTGAACAGCGTGTCATTAATGACTTCGCCGACATAACCACCCATACCCCCCGCAAGCGAAGACGCAATATAGTTTGTCAAACGTGTGTAGTTGTCGCCATTCATGGTGCTCTTGCTGGACGAATTATGCCCACACCGCACCGCCCAGTAACTTCCGCCCGGCGCCGGATTGCAGATCACGTCAATTCCAGCCGTAAACAGCACCGACAGTTCCGCCATGGAATACGTCGCACTGCTTCCCGTCAGACCGGCCTTCTGGCTTCCCACAACCCCCGACAGCGCCTTGTTCAGACTGGACTGTTCAGGTGAAAGCGCGGCCAGCCTGCCCCCGGCAAACGCCTGCGGGCTCACGAGAATCACGCCATTGCTGTCATCATTCCACCACAGCCAGTCCCCGAACATGAGCTTGACCGACGCCGCATCCAGACCACTCGATGCCTTGACGGCAATCGCGTTCGTCACCGTATCCGCGGCGGGACCCACGGCGATCATATAGACCCCCTCGGACGTTCCGAACGCCGCCTGCGCTGTATAGGATGTACTGTCCGACACACCATGCAGCAGCCCGACGGCACATTCCTGCCCCCGCAGCGCATACATGCCTGTCCGGACCGTGCTGTCCTGCCCCAGGAACTGTGCTGTCGTGGGAACGCCGCCGTCCGTGCCGCCTGAGAGCGTCACGCTCGCAGCCGCAACGGCCGGCACCGTGTCTGGCAGCACAACCTTCACGAGCGCACTCAGATCCTGCGCCACAGCAGCGGCAATCCCGGACCAGTCCGCACCGGCATAGGTCCTTGAACCCAGCTCGGCATGAATCACCGCAAACGCATAGCCGGACCCCGTAGCCGTCACTGCAGCAACAATGCCATTTCCCGCACTTCCGGTGCAGACAGCCTGAACCGTCACCCCGTCAAGCGCACCGGAAGCCGCCACATCCGTCCCATCCGTCACACGGACAACCACGAATGTCGACGCTCCCTGCATCACGGCGATATTGACCGCCAGACCCGCATCCGTCGTCTTGTTCTGCTTGGCGCCGAACGCCGCGACATAATCACTCATGCCCCCGATCGGCAGAGGCATCCCCACCGGTCCCCAGCCAGCGGTTCCCACAATCCCCAGCACCGAAGATGACGCGCCGGCCAGGGCCAGCGTCTGCGGCTGGGCAATCTGCACATAAAGATTTGGCACGGTCAGTGCCGTGGTATTCAGCGTTCCCGCCTGATAGACCAGAGACATCCCTGGATCGCTCTCCAAAATGCAGAAAGCGGGCACCTCCATGAAGGTCACCCGCTTTCCTGATGAAATTTCAGCCTTGTGACTCAGCTTCTGCGTCAGCTGCCGAGCGCAACCACCGTCCCAAAATGGTCGACGCCCAAACCCGGATAGGCCGAAGCTGCAGCCTGCGCCGCAACCACAGCCTGCATGGCATCCAGCGCTGCCGTCACCGTCTGGTTCGCCGCCCCGGGCGCCAGAACTCCGAACGGTGCCGACAGCCCCTCCCCCGCGGACAAGGTGCCAATCCCGCACAGCATTTCGGACGCCCACTGCACCTGCAGGGTGTCGAATACCAGCTCATAGAAATAATCCCGCCGATACAGTGCTTCATTCTGCATCGTGTCGACATCTTCCACGCTCTGGAACCGGAGCTGAGCCTCACACCCGTCCAGAGTAGTGATCCAACTCTGCTCCGCCAGCGCGGTATCCAGAACAGATGCCAGCGTTTCCCGCGCCGTCGTATCCGCCGTCCAGATCGAAACCCGATAGAGCTGCGCCTGCCGCCGCGTCACCCGCACCGACTGACCGTACCCACCGGCATAACCATTCAGAACCCGCCCCGGCACACTGACAACCGCACCATTCGCCACACCGCCAGTCAACGCCGCCGCCAAAGCCGCAGCAACCGTTTCAGGCGTATCCTGTGCCGTCACCGCATAGGCCGCAGACGGCTCTCCTCCCCGCGGCATATCATCCAGCCAGACCGCCACAACTCCCACAGGCGTCGCAGTCCCGGAAAAGACGATCTCAACCGTCGCTCCCGTCACGACAACCCCGACCGTAGGCTCAACCTTCTGCTGGACACGCCAGGGCCGCCCTAGTGGCTCCGCCCATTCCGGCATTTTCCGGGGCGCCATCGTAACGGTTACGAAATCGGTGTCGTTGCGAATATTCTGGGCTGCGAAAAGATCGCTCGGCAAAAGCCATCCCCGCCGCAACACCACCTGCCGCCCCGTTACCGAAACACCTGACGGCACCTGCGGATAAAGAACCTGCGCACAGTTATAGGCGAGCGCCAGCCCGACTTTGGAGGCATCCGTCATTCTTCTCCCCCTCAGACCTGCTGAAACGACATGGTGCACCGGATACCGAACCCGGATATTTCCACCGCATTGACCGTATAAGTCGTCCCCAGATCGGTCGTGACCGTCATATACGGCGTCAGCACAACTCCCGGCAGAAGCGGAAGATACATCACGGACTGACCCGGCCGTGTCGCCCCCGGAACACCACTTCCCGAAGATTCTCCCTTCGCGCGCATGATGATGGCCGCCGGACACTCCGAGACGAGCGTCTGCACCAATCCCGTAACACCACTGACCGAGACCGTGCGGCTGCACACCACACACAGCGGCGGCCGCAGAGGCTCCACAGACGCCACGAAATACGTCCGGCCACTCGCAGCAAGAATATCGCCCACCTGCGTATCATCCCGGCGATCCGTCAGAACATATTCCGTCGGAATCCCCCATCCGATCGGACGCTCGAACGAAAATCCGGCATCCACATCGAAAGCCAGCATGGGCTGCGCATAAAGCACATCCATCGGCGTCAGACCGCCCGAAGGACGATACTGCTCGCCCGAAGCCCCGAGAACTTGGGCCGCCTTGGCATATCCCCTGGAGAGCCGGGCTGCGATCATTGCCTGCTGCACACCGCTCTCCTCAAACCACGATCGCTCGGCCGTCCTGCAGTTCCAGTCCACCCGTCACACCCAGAAACGCACACAGACGACGACGCCACAGCGTAAACAGCATCATCCGATCCTGCACTTCGCGACCATTATGATACCAGCTTGCTGCCCGCGCCGTATCCAGATTGTCCGACGACGCCGTAATCGCCGTCTCCAGCGGATAAAGCTGCGACAGATAAAGCCGGATCTGCTGTAATTCCGCTGCAGACAGATAATTCATCCGCCATTCCAGCGCGCCTTCCACCTGAAAGAAACGCCAGGATTCCTGGTTTCCCTCCCGCGATCCGATCGCGGGATATCCACAGAACCGACGGACATCCATTTTCTCTCCTTCCGAGAGAATATCCGTCGATAAACCAACCGTTCCGGACATGTCATTCCCCCCGCAAGAAAGGCCCCCGCCTCAAAGACAGGGGCCGAAAAAAGATCAGAACGTCAGACCAAGCGCATCCGTACCAAGGCTCTCGATCACAACACCCCGCTTGAGATAGCTGTTCGTCGCCGTCGGAATGACAGTCATGTCCGCCGTCACGTCGGTCGGCAGAGCAAAACCGCCAATCCAGTACCAGGACTGCGCAATGATCTGACGCAGTCGATCCAGCGGCTCACGCGTCACCATCGCCACGCTGTCCACCATCTCGATCAGCGCCCGCTCGGCATCCGGAATGTCGGAATGACCCGTCAGCGCACAGTCGCCCTCGATCAGTGCGCCCTGACCGAGAAGAAGCGCACGATGAATGGAACCCGCTCCAAGCGACGCCTGCTGCGGCGCTTCCGTCGTCGGAATGAACCGCACACCCAGAAGCTCAATCACTTGTCCGGAACGATACTCTTCCGAACCGTAGGCACCACGATACAGATGCTTGAAGTCCGGATCACGGAAGAGTGACAGAAGCTGCAGATCATCCAGATAACAGTGATACGCACCATTGATCATCGGCACGTTGTTACGCCGCAGTGTCGCCACACCGGCCAGAACCTGCTGAATGCCCAGCGTATCTGCCAGACCGTTCGCACTCGCCGTCTGCAACGCCGCAGTCGTCAGACGACCATTCGGACGGATCACCATCGGCGCAGTGGACGCCACAACGGCCTGACCTTCCGTACCATCCGCAACCGACACTGAAGCCGAGAACGTCATCTGCCCCGAAATACCGCCCGGCGCCGTAGATACGTTCGTTCCATCGGCCACAACATTGACTAGCGTATAGACATCGCTGCCGACCGTCACTGTCATGCCGTAGGTCGCACTGAGCGCCGTGACCTGACCATTGACGATCACGGACTGGAAACCACGGATGTCATCAACCGAAATGGTATTTCCAGCGCTCCCGAGCGTCGCCGTCACACGTGTATTGCCGCCCAGATAGCCGCCCACACCATTCTGCGCGCCACCAAACAGCGTATTGCGCGCCAGCCGGTCGAGAGACTGCATCGCCTGCACACCGTTGGTGTTGGCATTGGCCAGAAACTGCGACGCAATCCCCACACCACTGGTTACCATGTTCAGGTCAATCGTATCGCCATACTGGTTGATCGACAGCGTATACTGCTCAACGGCCCAGCCAGAAGGGCTCAGACCATTATCAAAATTGGTATTTCCCGTCGGATTAAGCGGCGTCGTCACAGGCGCCTTGAGGCTCTTGCGGGTTTTCGTCAGCGTCTCACCAATGGCGTTCGGGAACACTTCGCGATCGGCAACCTGGCGGAAACCCAGACGGGATTTCAGGCCATTCTCAAACTCGCGGGCCAGAAAACCCTGCTGGATGGCGGCCTGAAGCTGAACAGGAAAATTATCAATGCTCATGTATTTTTTCCGTAAATGTGTTGTCTGAACCCGGCCTGCCATCAGACCCGGTCAAATATCGTCCCGAAGCTCACTTCTGAGCCAGAAACTGCCATTTGCGCGTTTCGTAATCCGCCTCGCTGACGGCCCGCGCATTGAACGGTTCCATCCCACCCGGACGAGGCGCAGCCTGCCCGACCGTCGTCCCGCTCGAATATCCAGGCCTCAATACCTCACCAAACAGATAGGCCCGTTCCTGACGGGCCTGCTGCAAAGCTTCGGACACACCGACCACCGAGCCGTCTTCGCCCCGCTCGATCCCGTTGAGATCAATCAGCCGTACAACATCATCAGGATTATGTGCACCATTGCGGATCGCTTCTGCCCTGAGCGCCGCCACAATAACCTCCCGGTTACTGTCCTCCCGCATCCGGGCCAGCGCTTCTTCATGATTACGCTGAAGCGTCTCCTGCCGCGTCACAACATCCGTCATTTCCTGACGGACCGCCTCAACTTCGCTCCGCGCTTCATTCAGCGCCTGACGCAGAGCATCCACATCCTCAATGGTGTCATCAGTTCCGGACATCATTCCCCCGTCAACACTCATGCTTGTTCAGAAGCACACCACTGCTCCAGCATTTTCCATTCCGTATTCGGATCAGAATTTCCCGATGCCATTGCAAACATCCGAACCGCAGTCTCGCGGCTCAGAATTCCATTGGAGACCGCCACCACCAGTCCCTGCACCAGAGACAGCAACTCCGGGTCCGTGGACGGAAACCACGCCGGCCACCGCAAACTCATGCGGCAATACGGCAGATCCTTGACCAGTTCGCCCCCAAGCCGCAGCCCGTTTTCCAGCACACAGGAAAAGCGACAGGCCATCCTGTAAATCGACAGCAGCGCACCTTCCCCATAGGAATGCCGCAGACGATCCACCAGCCAGATCAGCGGCTGACACATCATCTCCATGGCCTTGCCGGACTGCGCCCCGCCAACCCGATCACCGTGCGCACGGTTTCCGTGAAGCTGTTCCAACACCACCAGCCGCAGTTCCCGATAATGATCGAGCACCGCACCCGCAGCATTTCCATTGATCTCCAGAAGTTTCGCATCCCCCTCCGGCGGAAGCGTCAGCGCCGAAGCTGCACCGCCCTGATGCGCCACCCCGTCGGAAAAACCACCCGTTTTCAGGACCAGCGTCGGATCGGAGCCATATTTCAACCCCCGCCCCGCCTGAGACAGCAGATAATCCGCTTCGATCACCGTATCGATGGCCCGCTCGAACGTGCACTCGCCTTCAGGATCGCGCCCACAGGGACCACCCAGATTGCGCGTCCACACAATCGGCACAAACCCCAGCCCATGCCGAACGGAGCGGCTCTCATCCCGAACGCCGCCATCCATTCCCACCAGCCAGGGCACGGACACCGCACAGTCGACCGGCGTCCAGACCCGCTGCCACCAGAACTGAGCGCCCAGAAGCTCACCCGCAATCGGATAGCCCTGCGCCGCCAGATCCCGTCCCCGAACCAGAAACCTTTCCTCGACCCGCAACAGTTCCCCCGTCGCATCATCCCAGAACGGCGTCAGATACGCCGTCTCCAGAACAGACAGCTTCGGAACCCCAGCCGACACTTCGAACAGGATCGCAACCGATCCGACAGAACCCAGCCGCGCCGCCTCCATCAGAAGCGACGCCAGTCTGGTCTGCGACGCGAATGTGCTCATGGCATGCGTTACACGCGCATCATCCGTCACCAGCCCGGGCCAGTGCGTATCGCCAAACAGCAGCGAAACCGACTCATCCACAACCGTCCGGCACAGATTGGTCCGGACCGAAGGACGACGACTGGATAACGGAATATATTCGCCCGCTCCCGACTTCTCCATCGAGAACGGATGCGGCAGCGCATCATACTGCGTGCCGTCCAGAACACGCTTGAGCGCCAGCAGCCGCGCCGTCCGCGCGGACGCACCCGCAGGAACAGCATAACGCTGTTGCAGGGACAACCAGTCCATGTGTTCTCCATTGTTTCAGGCCGCTTACCGACCTGAAAAGGTCGGCTCAGCGCGCCAGCGAAAATCCAGACGGACTCCAGCCCGTCATGCCGCCGCTTCCGGCAAGCATCAGTTCACTCAGCCCCCAGACCATCGCATCCGCCCGATCCGGAGATCGTGGCCCGCGATATCCGCTGACCGAGAAGTGACAGAGCTGATCCTCCAGAGCCGTAAACCGGCCATGGTGAACAACCCTGCCAACCTCATAGAGCGCTGCAACCGGCTCTGCGCGTGCCGCCTTCCCCCGCGCCGCCGTCACCAGCTTGACCGAGGCATGCGCCCGCACACTCCGGATCGTGCCCTCTACCAGAGCCCCGCCGAAGTTCCGCTCCGCAACAATGCGTTCAGCACCCCATTCATCAAATGCCCGCAGGGCCCTGGCAGCCCAGCCCGCCGGGCTATCCCTGGCAGACAGATCTTCCAAAACATGCCCCACACCAGCCGCATCAACGCCGCAGACCACAATCCCGATCTCGTCGGACCTGTAATCTTCCGGTCCCGCAGCCCCCGAAGGATCAACAGACACCAGAATACGCCGCATCTGGGCCGCGACATCCGCCCGGCTCTGCGCCGTAATCGCTGTCTCACGGCGGAACATCTCCAGCCGCCACAGCGCACCCTCGACAACGGATTGATATTCACCATACAGAAACCGCCGCTTTTCCCGCTCGGGAAGCGCTTCAAGACTGACGAGATAATCCTCACTCAGATTGTCCCGGTTCGCCTGCGGATTCAGGATCATCGTCGCATACAGCGACCAATCCTCCAGCGGCTCCCCCGACTTGGGCTCGATCCCGCTTTCGAAAAGCGCATAAAGCCAGTGCCCCATGCTCGGTGGGTTGGCATCGATATATTCCTTGACCGCAAGATCCGTCTTCTGTGCCAGACGCGTCAGAAGCATATTCCGCGCGCCATAACTGATCTGACTGGCCTCATTCAGATAAACCGTCGCAAATTCCAGACCCAGAATCTTCTCGGTCCGCTGCTCGTCATCCAGCCCCCCGAAAAAGATCGTCGATCCATTCGGGAACGTCACAACACAATTCTGCCGGTCCAGCTTCCACCCGACCTGCGGAAAACACATCCGCATGACCTTCGGAAACGTATCCCGCAAAACCGACGCCTTCAGCGCCGTCAAACGATGACGAAAAATGCCATGTCGACTTTGCGAGGCCTTCAGCGCCCGTATCACAACGGCCCGAACCAGAACAAAGGTCTTTCCCGACCGCGACCCACCTCTCAGAAGAATATGCCTTGCTGGCCCACCAAGCAGCCGCACCGCCTCACGCTGCGAGTCATTGAGCCTAAAGGGCGCTGTCATCACTGCTGATATTGATCGAGATCGTCCCCGAACGCCCATCAGCCTCCATGCCAGTCCTGAAACGAGACGGACGATGCGCCCGAAGCAGAAACGCCATCAAGCCGTCGCTGTAGCGTTTGCGGACAATGGGATTTCCCGTATCCGGATCACAGACAACACGTCCCGCATACGTAATGGGTTCATCATATCCCTCTACCGCCCTGCGCCGCGCTTCCGCTTCCAGAGCGTCCGCAGCCTCCTCAAGAGCATCCTCCCAGCGGGATGAAAAATCCTTATCCGCCTCTTTCCAGAGATACAGCGTACTCCGCCGGACCTCCGCAACACGTCCGGCTTCCGAAATATTTCCACTCACAGACAGATGCTCGAGAAATCTCTTTTTCCGTTCTTCTGACTGTTCCCGCCGCAAGGAACACTTACCGGATATTTCTTCACCCATCTGCTTCAACCTTTTCCCCAGATCGACCCGAGAGCCGACCATCAGCCCGCTCTCAGCGCAGCCTCCCTGCGGCTCATCATCATGCCCCCCTCCAGCCAGAAAGTCCGGACCGGCTTGGGCCGCGAACGTCCGCTCTGACACGTTCCTTTCCGTGCCTGGGTCTCCACATTGCGCTGCGCCTGCTCCCGCTCGGCCCGCACTGCCACACGCGCAAGGGTCTCCGGCGCAACCTGCCCAATCATCCGGACGGAAAGAACCGGGCGCTGACAGGGAATGGATCTGCACCTCACATCCAGACGTGAAAGACCGGCATCCACCAGCTCATGCCACTCCAGAGCGACATCAGCCCGATGAAGCGGCTCCCCCTCATAAACAAGAGGACACCCCACGATTAAGTCTGATTTTTTTCGAAGGACAATAAATGTCTGGCGACCAGACAACACAACACTACCAGAAGAAATGTCACATTTTTCCATCGATCAGGAAACTTCCAAAATAAAAGCCGATCTCCTTTTAAGAAGATCGGCTTTGAATATTTATGTATAATTCTTCAGTATGCATTCTTTATATCAAAACTGCGCTCAGATAGCAAGCGATAATTTATCGTTAACAGGATTTTTTCCTGTTCTTCTTTTTGGAAATCACATCATAAACATGTGCAAGCTGCTCCAGAAGCAGCGCGCACTGGGCCGAAACCTTCATCCGCGCACGCCCCTCTGACAAAGCAGGATAAAGGTGACGCGCCATGGCCGAAAACGACATCTCGCGCGCCAGAAGCATCTCAAGACGAACATGCGCACAAAGACCAAGCATCTCGCGGATCTGGGTCATCCGCGCAGAACACTGCCCGCGCCCGATCATCCATGTGTGGATGTCACCCCGCTCCCGGACACGACCGTCAGACGATGGATTTTCCATCACCCCAAGAGAGGCAAAAACATATTCGCGATACCAGCGATCCGCAGCCGCCAGTTCCTCATCTCCGATATCGCCCGCATCATACATAGACTGCACCGCATTCACGACCCGGAATATCTTGTCTTCCTCACGGATCTCGGAATGCTGATACCGTTCCGCAGTCGGCTTCACCATGACTTCAGATCCCCCATGACCACCTGCCAAAGGCACTTCCTGCACCATGCCGAACATCAGTTGATCTCCATGCCGGTGTCACGCCCACCCATCGGCTGCAATCCCGGAAAAACTGGCACCAGATCGGTTCCCCACAACGCATTCCAGGTTACAGGATGCCCCGCAGGAAGAGCGTCGATCGTCTCCCTGTCCGTGATCGCTCGCGTCCGCAGCGGCGATGCCCCGGATGTTTTCTGAGCGGAACGACGACGCCCCTTGCGCGCACTTCCACGCTCGGGTAGCCAACCATCAGATGCAAGCATGGCAGCAAGGGAGCTTGCGGATACACGACGCGGTACGGAACCTGATTTGACCTGCCTCATTTCAATAGCCTTCCTCAGTACGAAACTTTGATTAATTTTGGCAAAATGCCACAGCATGTGATAAAAAAAACTTCTTCTGGATTTGGCATAAAGCCATTGCTAAAAAGGCCTCATGGCCAAACACAAGCGCCCTGACTCTCTGACCACACTCCAACGAGCCATCGGAACTCGCATTTCCTGGGCCCGTGAGCTCGTCATGCCCAACCAGAGCGAATGCGCCCGCCTGCTGGGCGTGGATGCTTCCACGCTGAACAAGATCGAACGCGGCGACCGTGCGCCCAGCGTCTTTCTCATCGCGGCGCTCTCGAACCGGCTGCGCGTATCGACCGATTTTCTTCTGAAAGGCGTCCTGAACGGTCGTACCGACGAAGAACTGGCCCTGCGGCTGGCTGCCCTGCACCCAGGACTGGTGCTCCAGCGGCAAGACATGGCTCCGAACACGGACAGAAACACGTCTTCCGACACACCTGATCCGCCCAAGAGACCAGATGAGGAGATCCATTAGTGGCCGTTTCACTGGTTTCCGTACGCATCTAAGTGCCCCCATTCGATACAACACGATCAATTCGCTTCATCGATGGAATGAACAAATCAGAAACATTTCCGGTCATCAGATATTCCAAACTCATGACCGGCTCCCTTCCTTCCTCGTCAGCCACCCCCATGGCGACTGCCGATTAACGATAAATTAATGGCACTTTGCCACTGGGTCAAGAAACAAATGTGGCTTTGAGCCATTATGACAGGTTTTAGCTGCTACCACTTTCTCGCATTGCAGCCATGATCCAGGACAGAAAACACCTTCTCCCTTTCGCGATTTTCTCGCAAAACTGATGGGAAGAGTTTCATATTTCAGCTTTTTTCAAGCGCGGGATTTTCGTGAAAATCGTACCGGTTTTGTATTAATTAACCGATTGCGACGTTCTGTGTCCGCTCTTTAATCGCGGAATTCTCGAAAAGGCCGTAACGATTTTACCGCCTCTAAAGCGCGCCCCATTAACGGGACACCTTTCCTAAATCGCGATGTTTTTCACAGTACTCACCCTCTGCGGAGCGCTACTCGTGAATAACGTCCAGATCCCCAAATCGGGTATATTCGCCTTCGAAATATAACTGGATCATTCCAGTAGGCCCGTGCCGCTGCTTCTCAAGAATCAGCTCAGCCTTGTTATGCACCAACGCCATCTTGCGCTGCCATTCTTCTGTGGCGACCTGAAACTTGTCGTTGCTGTCATAGGCACTGTCTTTGGGCTGACGCTGCTGCAGATAATACTCGTCGCGATAAACGAACATGACCGCATCCGCATCCTGCTCGATGGAGCCCGATTCGCGCAGATCCGACAGCATCGGTCGTTTGTCTTCACGCGATTCGACCTGACGAGACAGCTGGGACAGCGCAATCACCGGAACAGAAAGCTCTTTCGCAATCGCCTTGAGCCCCTGCGTAATCATCGAAATTTCCAGAACACGGCTGTCAGGCTTGGTTCCGATCGCAGGCCGCATCAACTGAAGATAATCCACAACAACAAGGCTCAGTCCCTGCGTCCTAGCCAGACGTCGGCAACGCGTTCGCATGGCGGACAGGGAAATCGCCGGCGTATCGTCAATATAAAGCGGCAGCCTCTGAAGCTCCCGCGCCACACGGACAAACCGGTCGAATTCCTTCTGCCCGATATCGCCACGTCGGATTTTCTCACCCGAGACCTCAGCCTCGCCCGACAGAATACGGGTCGCCAACTGCTCGGACGACATTTCCAACGAGAAAATAGCGACCGACCCCTTGGGCTTTTCCCCACTATCCTCAGCATCCCGCAGAATCGACCGAGCCGCCGAGAACGCAATCTTGGTCGCAAGCGCCGTCTTGCCCATCGCAGGACGCCCTGCAAGAATAATCAGATCGGAAGGATGCAAACCGCCTGTCCGCTTGTCGAAGTCCCGCAAACCCGACGTGAGCCCCACCACATCGCCTGTCCGCTGATAGGCCTTGGTCGCAACTTTGACTGCTTCCGTCAGCGCATTGGTGAACGAAACAAAACCGCCTTCCTGGCCCCGCTCTGTCGCCAGTTTGAACAGCGCTTCTTCGGATGCCGCGATCTGATCCGATCCGTCCAGATCCGGCCGCGCTCCAAAAGCATTGTTCACGACCGTCTCACCGATATCGATCAGCTGCCGCCGCACCCAGGCATCATGGATCACCCGCCCATAATCACCCGCATTAACGATTCCGACCATCGCCGTCAGCAGCTTGGCGAGATACGCAGGCCCACCCGCCGCATCCAGAACGCCCGTATGTTCGAATTCCGCCCGCATGGTCACGGGATCAGCCAACTGCCCCCGCTCGATCCGACGAGCAATCGCTTCATAGATCCGACCATTCAGCGGATCAGAAAAATGAGCTGGCTCCAGAAAGTCCGAAACCCGCTCATACGCCTTGTTGTTCGTCAGGATGGCGCCCAGCAACGCCTGTTCGGCAGCCACGCTGGACGGAGGACTGCGCCTCAGCAGGAGACCCAGATCTCCATCGTTCGAGGAAACATCAGAAGCGGACGGAGAGGAATGCAATTCGATCATGTTCACGCGCCCTTCTAACATCCCGCGCTGTCACCAGAAACGGATTAACTGGCGATCCAGCCATCCTCTGCCAGAACCACACCCGCCAGATAAAGGCTACCACAGATCAGCACCCGGGCCGGAGCACCCCCTTCGGCAACCAGACGCTCCAGCGCCTTTCTGACCGTCGGCCCGGCAATCGCACGTCCGCCAGAAGCTGCAACGATTTCCTCAACTGACATCGCCAGATGCTGCCCCGGCTCTGAAACAGCCTGAACCGACGTCGCCCTTTCAACAATCGGCCTCAGAAAACCCGACGCATCCTTGGTCTGTTTCACCCCCGCGATCACGTGGACAGGCCGATCTTTCCAGCCGTCGAGAACCGTCCCCAGCACCTGCCCGGCATCGGGGTTATGCCCGCCATCCAGGTACAGCTCCCACCCCTCAGGCAGCATTTGGGCCAGCAAGCCGTCCAGCCGCTGCAAGCGTGCAGGCCAGAATGTCCGGGCAATACCCTGATAGGCGGAAGGCGGCAGCTTCAGTCCAGACACACGCAAAGCCGCTACGGCCAGCGCCGCATTCCCGTCCTGATGCTGGCCTTTCAATGCCGGCAAAGGCAGCGAAAGCGTCCCGTCCGCATCCCGGTAATCCAGACCATCCATTCGCTCAGTGACGAAAATATCCTGTCCCACCACCCGAAGCGGCGCATCCAGTTCCTCAGCACGGTGCCGAATGACGTCCAGAGCATCCGGCGCCTGAGCGGCCGAAACAACCGGAACTCCGGCCTTGATGATTCCAGCCTTTTCCCCGGCAATCGCCGCGACAGTGCCACCCAGAAACGCTTCATGATCCAGACTGACCGGCGTAATCACACAGACAGCAGGCTTCGGCACGACATTGGTCGCATCCAACCGCCCCCCAAGCCCGACTTCCAGAACCACCAGATCCGCAGGCACCTGCGAAAACAGCAGAAACCCCGCGGCCGTCAGAACCTCGAAAACCGTAATCGAAGCGCCTGCATTGACCTGCTCGACTTCCTCGAGCGCGGCAACCAGCACATCCTCATCCACCAACCGTCCGGCCAGCCGGAACCGCTCGGTCAGGCTCACCAGATGTGGACTGCTCATGACATGCACCCGCAACCCGGCTGCTTCGGCAATCGCCCGCAGATTGGCGCATGTACTGCCCTTGCCATTCGTACCCGCCACATGAATGACAGGCGGCAGATGACGCTCGGGATGGCCCAGCTTCGCCAGAAGCACCTCAAGCCGTCCCAGCGAGAGGTCAATCAGCGCCGGATAAAGCTCCTGCAAGCGCGCAAGCACGGCACCCGACCGCCCCTGATATTCGCCGGACAGCCGAACAGGCGCCCCACGCTCCGCAGTCATCAGATCGCCGAGTCAGAAACGGTTTTCTGGCGCGTCATAATGCCCAGAATCCGCCCCAGCAGTTCCGGAAGCTCGGACCGCTTGGCTACGATATCGACCATCCCATGCTCGCGCAGATACTCCGACCTCTGAAAGCCTTCCGGCAGTTTCTCACGGACGGTATCCTGAATGACGCGCGGCCCCGCAAACGCGATCAGCGCGTTAGGCTCGGCAATATGCACATCCCCCAGCATCGCAAAGGATGCCGAGACACCGCCCGTCGTCGGATTCGTAAAGACGACAACATAGGGCAGACCCGCTTCCTGAAGCATCTGCACACCGATCGTCGTCCGGGGCATCTGCATCAGACTGACAACGCCTTCCTGCATCCGCGCCCCACCCGAAGCCGTGTAGACCACCAGAGGCGCTTTCTGCAGAACAGCCAGACGACAGGCCGCCACAAATGCCTCACCCAGCGCAGCCCCCATGGTCCCAAGCAGGAACTCCGGCGCCATGACCGCAACCACGGCCTTCTGCCCCTTGATCAGACCATGCGCAACCACAAGCGCTTCATCGAGATGGGATTTGTTCCGCGCATCCTTCAGACGGTCCGTATAACGCTTGGAATCCTTGAACCCCAGCGGATCGACCGGCATCTTCGGCAACTCGATGGTGGTGTATTCTCCGCCGTCAAACGTCCAGCCCAGACGCTCCTTCGCCGTCGCACGCATATGATGGCCGCAATGCGGACAGACCTTCTCGGAACGCTCCAGCTCCTTGGTGAGCATCATCTGCCCGCAGGATTCACAGTTGGTCCACAGATTGTCCGGCACATCCCGCTGAAGCAGGCCACGCAGCTTGGGTCGGACGTAGTCGGTCATCCAGCTCATGTCGTCTCATTACTTTCTGCCCGCCTTCAGAACAAAGGACGGAGTAGGGGGTAAAGCCCGGCGAAGGGCCACATTCTCTGGGCGCGTTTTAACGCCAGGCCATCGATTATGCCAGCCCATCCATCAGCTGCCGCACCTTATCTCTCCCGCCGACCATACAAAACATGTCATCCTCCCTGATACGAACCACGATATGACGCGTTGTGTCCCAAAACCGGCAGGCCCTCCAACACCGACCAGCCACTACAGACCCTGTTAACAGACCACGCTTCCAAACGGAGAAACCCATGTCCGACAGTTTCAAAACCCTTCGGTTTACCAATCCCCAGGGCCTCAAGCCCGGCTGGTTCATTGGCTTCGGCGCTTTCCTGATCGTCCTAGGCATTCTGGCCGCCCTCGATACCATCGCCACAACCCTCGCCAGCATGGTGATCCTTGGTGCCCTGATGATCGTCGGCGGCGTCGCACAGATCATGCAGAGCTTCGCGCATCGCGGCCTTCCCGTCCCGAACCAGTGGCTGTCCGGGCTGATCGGCGGCCTTTACATCCTCGGCGGTATCCTCCTGATCGAGGAACCCGCAACCGGCTCGATCTTCATCACAGCCATTCTCGCAGGCTGCCTGATCTTTGCAGGCCTCGCCCGGACCTTCTGGGCAGGAGGCCATCGCAACAACAGAAGCTGGATCATGCTCGCCTTCAGCGGCCTCATTACACTGCTCGTCGGCATCCTGCTCTACATGACGCTGCCCTGGTCCGGCCTCTGGCTGATCGGCATGTTCATCGCTGTGGAACTGCTGATGGCAGGCTTCTCAACCGCCCTGTTCGGACTGTCCCTGCGTAACAACACCTGATCAGACCTTTGCCGGCAGGCCCTGCCTGCCGGAACCACATCTTTCAGACCCGAAGATCAAGCTCTGACAGCCGCAGCCAGCCCCTCAAGCTGCTCCAGAACAGCCGGAACGGTCCGCTCCGTCGCTTGCCCGTCTTCAAGCGTACCCGCCATGGTCTTGATCAGCGCAGAGGCCACAACAGCCGCATCCCCGATCTGCGACGCCGTCCGCGCCTGTTCCGGCGTGGAAATCCCGAAACCCACGGCCACAGGCAGACTGGTCGCTTCCCGAATGCGCGGCAGCGCTTTCTCCAGATCCGCGGCACTCGCGCTGTTCGTACCGGTAACCCCGGTAATGCTCACATAATAGACAAACCCGGTCGCATCCCGCAGCACATGAAACAGACGGGAATTTGACGTCGTCGGCGCCACCAGAGAAATGATGTCCAGCCCGGCTTCCCGCGCATGCGCATCCAGCAGGTCTGCCTCCTCGGTCGGCATATCGACAACAATAATCCCGTCCACACCCGCCTGCGCCGCATCGAAACAGAACTCCGCCGGACCGTAACTGTCGATCGGGTTCAGATACCCCATCAAGACAATCGGCGTCTCACTGTCCGTCTCACGGAACGCCCGGACCATCTGAAGCACCAGCCCCAGCGTCGCCCCAGCCTTCAGCCCACGAAGCGCCGCCGCCTGAATCGTCGGTCCGTCTGCGGACGGATCGGAGAACGGCACACCGATCTCGATCAGATCAGCCCCCGCCGCCGGCATCGCCCGTAGCAGCTCCAGCGAGGTGTCATAATCCGGGTCACAGGCCTGAAGATACGGAATCAGCGCCCCGCGCCCTTCCTTTTTCAGAGCTGCAAAACGTGTCTGGATCCGGCTCACAGCTTCACTCCCAGATGATGCGCCACAGTAAAGATATCCTTGTCTCCACGACCCGAGACATTCAGGACGATGATCTGATCCTTCGCCATCGCCGGCGCGATCTTCATGACATGCGCCAGTCCATGCGCACATTCGAGTGCCGGGATAATGCCTTCCGTCCGCGTACAGACCTGAAACGCCTCAAGAGCCTCGTCATCCGTCACACCGACATACTCGGCGCGACCAATATCGTTCAGCCAGGAATGCTCCGGCCCGATCCCCGGATAATCAAGCCCCGCGCTGATCGAGTGCGCTTCCTCGATCTGCCCGTGCTTGTCCTGGAGCAGATAGGTCCGGTTGCCATGCAGCACGCCCGGCCGCCCACGGGAAATGGACGCAGCCGTCTTCCCGGAATCCAGCCCGTGCCCCGCCGCCTCAACACCGATCAGCTTTACATCCGCATCATCCAGAAACGGATGGAAAATCCCCATCGCGTTCGAACCGCCACCAATGGCCGCGACAATCACATCGGGAAGACGCCCCTCGGCCTGAGTGATCTGCTCCTTGGTCTCAACCCCGATCACGGACTGGAAATCACGAACCATCTCCGGATACGGATGCGGCCCGGCCACCGTGCCCACGAGGAAATACGTATCCGCGACATTGGCCACCCAGTCGCGCATGGCTTCGTTCATGGCGTCCTTGAGCGTGCCCGCACCGGCGGTCACCGGCTTCACTTCCGCACCCAGCAGATGCATCCGGAACACATTAGGCTTCTGCCGCTCAACGTCCGTCGCGCCCATGTAAATGGTGCATTTCAGACCGAACAGCGCACAGACCGTCGCCGTCGCCACACCATGCTGCCCCGCACCCGTCTCCGCAACAATCCGGGTCTTGCCCATCCGCCGGGCTACGAGGATCTGCCCCATGACGTTGTTGAGCTTGTGTGAGCCCGTATGGTTCAGCTCTTCACGCTTGAAATAGACCTTGGCCCCGCCAAGCTCTTCCGTCAGGTGCCGGGCAAACCACAACGGGCTCGGACGACCGACATAATCTTTCAGGTAATAGTCCAGCTCCTCACGGAACGCCGGGTCGGCCTGCGCCGCGCGATAGGCCTCGTCCAGTTCGAACAGCAGCGGCATCAGCGTTTCCGCAACGAAGCGACCACCAAAAATTCCGAACCGTCCCCGTTCGTCAGGGCCGGAACGAAGCGAATTGGCCAGAGAGGAAGATAGGGGGGAAGATGTGTTCGTCATACCGCACTCGGTTCCACTTCAGGGCTCCAATGCGATACCAAGAGCAGCCCCTGCCGTCCATCCGTCTCGCCGCTTTCAGGCATGTTCCGCAACAATTCCCGACCAGGACCTTGCGATCCCGCCTCAGGCAAGACATGAGGAAGCCTCACAGCCTTTCCATTGCCCCCAAGGATCCGCCTGATGTTCCTCGTGCGCCCCGCAGGCGCTCCGGCCCGGGAAACCGGACCGGACGTCGATATCTCCAACGCGGTCTGGCTCGACCTCATCAACCCGACTCTCGACGAGGTCGCCCGCGCAGAAAAAGCCCTCAACACCCATATTCCCCGCCGGAACGAGCTTGAGGAAATCGAAAGCTCCTCCCGCCACCACGAACAGGATGGCACCCTCTATCTTTCGACCCCTCTCGTCCGGCGAGAGGAAAATACGGCCTTTTCCCTGCCCATCGGCTTCGTCCTGACAGACAGACACCTCATCACGGTCCGCTATACCGACTATTATGGCTTCGACATCGTTGGTCGCCGTCAGGCCGAACGTGATCCCGCCAAGGGCAATCCTTCCGCCAACGAAATCCTCGTTGAAATCATCGAGGAAGTCATCAATCGCCTCGCCGACATCTTGGAAGGTCTCGGCCGGGACCTCGACGCCATCTCCAAACGCGTTTTCAGTACCGGCAGCCCCCGCGATCCGGCCAGGGCCGCCGAAATGCTGCGCGAGACCCTCCGCCGCCTCGGTCACAGCGGCGACCTCGCCTCCATGATCCGCGACAGCCTGCTCGGCCTCGACCGCGTCCTCATCTATCTCGGTGACAGAACCGAGAGTGAGCCGCAGGCCCTGAAAACCCGCATCAAGGTCGCAGGGCGGGACATTGCGTCCCTCAACGATTTCGATGCCCAGACCGTCAACAAGGTCCAGTTCCTTCTGGACGCCACACTCGGCTTCATCAGCATCGAACAAAATGACGGTATGAAGGTCCTGACCGTCGTCAGCGCCATCGGCATCCTGCCAACCCTGATCGCAGGTATCTACGGCATGAATTTCCACGACATGCCCGAACTGTCATGGAAATACGGCTACCCCTACAGCCTGATTCTGATGGGGCTGTCGGTTATCCTGCCTCTGCTCTGGTTCTGGAGACGCGGCTGGTTCGGCGCCCGTTAAGAGGCTTCCTCAACCCGCAGCCCCGGCCCTGCGGAGCGCTCCGGCAGAACTGACCGCTGATATGCAACCGGAAACTGCCGAAGCTGCTTCTCCCAAAGCCCCGGATCCCCATTGCCGTTCTTCGGCAGAACGACACTGTCGACCCCACACCGGCGCAGAAATGCCGCCTGATCCGGAAGAATATGCCCTTCCGCGCGGATCTCGCCGGAGAACCGCAGATATTCCCGCAACTCCCGGGCCTGCGTGAACCCACGCCCATCCCTGAAAATCGGGAACCGCAGCACCACAAGATCCAGCCGGTTCAGATAAGGCCGCAGAAGCGCCGGATCGTCCGCACTCTCCAGCAGAACAGCCCGCGCATCATCCCGATCCGCCAGTTCCCCAACCGTCACCAGTACGTCATGGACCTGCGCGGTCCGCTCACCGAGTTCAAACAGCTTCATATGCCGCCTCCCTGAAAGGCTCATGCCCCAGACGCGTCAGAGTCTCCAGAAACGTCTCTCCACTCTCCCGACGCCCGAGATAACAGTCCACCAGCCGTGCGATCGCATCCACAGTCTCGTCTTCCGGAAGTGCAGCCCCCAGAATCGTCCCGATCGCCGCACCATTCTCAGCCTGGCCACCAACCGTCAGCTGGAAGAATTCTTCTCCACGCTTGTCCACGCCCAAAAGTCCGATATGCCCGGCGTGATGGTGTCCACAGGCATTGATGCAGCCCGAAATATTGATCCGCAACGCCCCAATTTCCGCCTGAAGCGCCGTATCCGCAAAACGCGCCCCCAGCTTCTGGGCAATCGGAATGGACCGCGCATTCGCCAGCGCACAGTAATCCAACCCCGGGCACGCCACGATATCGCCGATCAGCCCGATATTCGCTTCCGCAAGCCCGACTTCCGACAGTCCAAGCCACAGCTCCCGCAGCCGGTCCTTGCGGACATGCCCCAGAACCACATTCTGCAAATGCGTGATCCGGATTTCCCCAAACGAATACGCATCCGCCAGATCCGCCAGACGCCCGATCTGCGCAGAAGTCGCATCCCCCGGAATCCCGCCCGCCGGCTTCAGAGAAATAGTCGCAATGATATGCCCCGGATCGCGGTGAACATGCGTATTGCTCCGCACCCAGCGATCAAAGAGCGGATCCGCGCGCCGCTGCTCCGTCAGAACAGCATCCGCATCTGCCGGAGCCTCCAGCAACGGGACGGCAAACCGCGACCGGATCGCCGCAACCGCCTCGGGTGTCAGCCGATACCGCTCCAGATCCATCTGGGCGAGCTCCGCCTCGACAGCCTCGCGATAGGCCTCAACCCCGATCGCCTGAACCAGAATCTTGATCCGCGCCTTGTAGATATTATCGCGGCGCCCATGCGCATTATAGACGCGCAGAATGGCCTCAAGCGTCGCCAGCAGGTGCTCCTCGCGCACGCTGTCAAACAACTCTTCGCCAATAACCGGCGTTCGCCCCAGTCCTCCGCCCACGAAAATCCGGAACAGCGGGGCACCATCCTCACCCGGACGCGCCAGAATCCCGATATCATGAAAGCGCGCGGCCACCCGGTCATTCGGACTGCCCGAAATCGCAATCTTGAACTTGCGCGGCAGGAACGTGAACTCGGGATGCAGCGTGGACCACTGCCGCAGGATTTCCGCATGAACCCGCGGGTCAACCAGCTCATCCGCCGCCGCGCCCGCATACTCATCCGCCGTCACATTGCGGATGCAGTTCCCGCTGGTCTGGATGGCATGCATGTCCACTTCAGCCAGCTCGCGCAGAATATCCGGCGTATCTTCCAGCCGGATCCAGTTGAACTGGATGTTCTGCCGCGTCGTGAAATGCCCATAGTCGCGGTCATAACGCCGGGCGATCTTGCCCAGCTTGCGCACCTGCCGACTGTCCAGAATTCCATAAGGAATGGCAACCCGCAGCATATAGGCATGAAGCTGCAGATACAGCCCGTTCATCAGCCGCAAAGGCTTGAACTCGTCCTCGCTCAGCGTTCCGTCCAGACGGCGCTTCACTTGCCCTTCAAACTCGGCAATCCGCGCCTGAAGAAAATCCCGGTCAATCCGGTCATACTGATAATGGCCGACAGGAACGCTCACTGTGCGGTCTCCACTGCAAATTCCGGATGAACGGTCGGGCCATGCGCCCGGATTTTTTCACGAACAGTCACGGGCTCCGGAGGAACAACAGGTAAAACTGCCGTATCATAGACCCCGACAACCCCTTCACGCTGGGCCTCTTCCACCGCCCGGGACAGCTCTGCCTCAGCCCCGTCCGCATCCAGCAAAACCGCATACCCGATCCGAAGATCCCAGGCCCCGTCCTCCCGCCACCACACGGTACGACCGTCCAGAAGCCGGTTGGCCGTCAAAACCAGCTTCTGACCGGGTTCGAGTCTTACAGGACGTTTCATCAGCGCTCACCTTCCTGACGAATGCGGACCTTGCCCTGCGGCTGGCCCCGTCATGAATGCGTCCTCATCCTCACTTCCAAACGGCAAGCAGAGGAAACAGCAAGGACATGGAACTCACCACACCAGATCAATGATTGATCTCTTATGGTAAGATATCCAGTCCTCTAAAACCTATTTTGTGGTTTTTTCAAAATACTTTTTTATAATGTTATATGGAAAAAGAAATGGGCGCCCGGTTGGGACGCTGCATTCCGGCTTCCTCCGCATTCTGAAGCAGATGCTCCAGAGTGACGGACGCCATCTTTTCCGACACCTCCTGATCCATCTGCTGCCAGAACGGCTCAAGAACCTTGGCCCGCAGAAGGTTGACACCCTCCTCGGGCATATCCGGATCTTCAGTCACAGTCCGGACAATTTCGTTCAGTGTGATGGTCCGTGGTGGCCGTCCAAGACGATAGCCCCCCTTCGGCCCGCGCACGCTGGCAAGCAGCCCGGCCCGCGACAGCCCCTGTAACACAGGCTCAATCCCCCGCCGCAGCATGTCGCCACGACGGGCAATATCCGCGCCGCTCACCACCCCGGATCGCCCCGCATGGAAAGCGACATCAAGCATGATGGATACAGCGGTCAAAGCTCTGTCACGACGGAGATACATGAGAATTCCGATTTGCTACGACAGACGATGTCATCATGACATAGTCCGATTTCAGTTCGTCTATCTTGTTTTCCATGCTGGAATGTCAATCGCCCTTTTGGGACGTTTCTGCATTTCCAACATATTCCCGGCAAAAACGGTGCCCCAGAGACGTCAGGACCTCGTACCCGATTGTCCCTGCAGCCTCCGCCACATCATCCACACTGCGCCGCGGGCCGATCAGATCCACCATCATATCGGCCTTCAGCCTTCCCTCCGGCACATCCGAAATGTCCACGATCAGGGAATCCATCGAAACACGCCCCAGAATGGGCAGAGAGATATCCTCAAACCACGCACAGCCCTGCCCGCTCCCATGTCGGGAGAAACCATCCGCATATCCGACAGCCACGGTGGCAATCTTCCGCGGTCGATCGGGACGATATGTCATGCCATAGCCCACACCCTCACCCGGCAAAATCTCACGGATCTGCAGGACATGAGCCTGAAGCCTGACAACCGCAGACAAGGGGTTAGGGCCAGTCTGATTGGGCGCGATTCCATAAAGTGCCGCACCCGGACGAACGACATCCAGATGATAGTCCGGCCCCAGAAAAATCCCCGACGACGCAGAAAGACTCAACGGCGCAGACGGTAACCGCGCCGACATCTTCAGCATCTGCTGCCTCTGGGCGCCATTGGCAGGGTGCTCCGGCGCATCCGCACAGGCCAGATGACTCATGGCCAGACTGACCTTCAGCCCATCCATGAGCATCTCGTCCTCATGCAGTACATCAAGGTCGCCGTCGGAAAGTCCGAACCGTGACATCCCGCTATCGACCTGAAGCACCGCTTCCAACGGTTTCCCTGCCCTGACCGATTGCGAGCGCCATACCGCAATCTGATCGAGACTGTTCAGAACCGGCCTCAGACCATACTGTACGCATTCTGCCGCCGCATCCGGCCTCGGGCCATGCAACACCGTAATCCGGACCTTTGCCGAAACCACGGAACGCAGCCTGATCCCCTCATCAACATGCGCAACGAAAAATTCTTTGGCACCGGAGCGTTCAAGAACCGGTGCAACGCGCTCGATACCCAGCCCATAAGCATCCGCCTTGACGACAGCCGCACACGAAGCGCCCGCAACGAGTGTCTGAAGATAACGATAATTGAAAGCAATCGCGTCCAGATCCACCGTCAGGCGGGCTCCAGCACGAGAGGAAGGCCACAGAGGATCGGAACATACGTTCATCATGAAAGATGAGACTACAGCCATACACTCTAGAATATCCTGCCGGATAATCGCATAATCTGCCGATAAGCGAAAAATATATGATCGAAACTGCGAAAATAGACCGATAGTTCCACCATGATCTTCGACCGCATCACCGAATCCATCCTGCGAATCCTTCAGCATGATGGACGCCTTAGCAACGCCGACCTGGCACAGCGTGTCGGACTTTCTCCATCCGCGTGCCTGCGGCGCGTGCGCCTGTTGGAAGAACGCGGCATCATCCGCGGCTACCGCGCAGTCATTGACGAACGCTCCGCCCAGAAACTGACCACCGTCATCGTACAGATCACGCTCGAGCGCCTCACGGACGAAACGCTCCGCCGTTTCGAAGCCCGCATCCGGGAGTGCCCGGATGTCCGGGAGTGTTACCTCATGACAGGTGAAGCCGATTATCTTCTCCACGTCGCCGCCCGTGACCTTGCCGACTACGAACGCATCCACAAGGAAGAACTCTCACGGCTTCCAGGGGTCGTCCGCATCCAGAGCAATTTTGCCATCCGTCCTGTCGTTCAACGCTGGATCAGTCAGGACACACCTTAAAAGAAAAATGAGTTTGCGAACCATTTGCATTTAAGGTAAGCTTTCTAGATCGGATCCCGCGAATGAAAGCCTGCTTTTTCATGATCGTCTGCTCATGCAATGCGCTGTCCCATCACGACATCGAAATCGCAATCCACAACGGAGCTTCCCGTCCAGCAGAAATCTATTCCGCCCGAAAATGCACGGCAAAATGCGGCAACTGCGTCCCCGGAATCATCTGCCTGCTACGATCCGCCATTCAAAAAGCTCAGTCTGAACAAACGCATTAGGTGGAAAGCAGCGCCGCAACCACACCACACTGCGGCAGACATTCACCCAAACGTCAGGCTGTTTCAGCATCAAACTGGAGCTAGAGAGCAAAAGGAGGGCGCCCTCCCCTGCTCTCTGCTGAATAGGCTAATTTTTCTCTAAATCGGGCCGCCGAGACCATTCCGGCGAGGAACCCTTGCATCGGTATAAGATAAGTCCAATTGATTCATGACAAATTTCACAAAAACACCATCTATCACGACAATAAAATAACGATAACCAAACCCCACATAGTTAACAGGGTATTGCTGACAGCATAGGGGACAGTATAGCCCAACATAGGAACATTGCTTTTTGCAACATCTGCCACCATAGCGACAGAAGCCGTGCTCGTTCTTGCCCCTCCGCAGCATCCGAGATTTATAGCTGGATCAAATCGGAAAATGTATTTCCCGATCAAAGGCGCAAGAATCATGGGTACTGCACTGGCAAAAAGTCCCCACAGAAATACACTCACCCCGGCGACCTGAAGTCCTTTAATGAAGGTTGGACCTGCAGAAATTCCAACTACAGCAATAAATATATTGAGCCCTACCGTGTTCATAAACCACACCGTAGCGTTCGGTACGTTTCCAATCTTAGGTGTAACGCCGCGAAGCCATCCTAAAACAAGGCCCGCAATCAAAGCTCCACCAGAAGCTGAAAGCGTAATAGGAATACCTGCTATAGGTAGAACAATTGAACCTACCAAGCCACCAACAAAAATTCCGCCCCCAACCAAAACCATACTGGTCACATCTGTTGGCCGGTCTGCGTATCCAATTTCATCAATCAATTTATCTATATTTCTACGGCTTCCAGTAATACTTATAATATCACCTCGAAAAATATCAGTTTCTGACAACAATGGAATTTCAACATTCATAGAGCCTCTGTGAATATTATTAATATAAATTCCACGTGCATACTCTGCCTCAGCTAAAAGTCCCAGACGTTGGCCATTCATATTTTTGTTTGTAATGACAACATTAACCGTTTCAATTGGAATATTTATCAAATCATGATCTGAAACTTCTTCAGCATTGTTGGACCAATAGACCAACGCATCATGCGGTCCAGATACCGCAACACAATCCCCTACAGATAAGATTGTATCTCCGTCAAAAGGGATTATTTTTCCATTGCGTCGAATATTTTCTACAAAAATTCTATCCTGCGCTAATTTTTCGGCAGAAGAAACGCTTTTCCCCGCAAATTTTCCTAAAGTTTTTAACCGGTATGCACGCATGATATATTGGTGCCAGCCTGTCTCGGAATTACCGTTAACAGGATTAATATTCATTTCCCGTTCATATCGCTGGCACTCTTCTTCCAGATTAACTCTGAGAAGCTTTGGCCCCAAAAACGCAAGTATCCAACCCGTACCTACAGTTCCGAATAAATACGTTACAGCATATGCAACAGGTATGGCATTTAACTGCTCTTGAATGTGATCAGGCGACAGGCCGCTACGATTAATCGCATCCGTTGCAAGACCTATTGAGGCCGAAATCGTTTGAGACCCTGCCAGCAGACCTTCTGCCATACCTGGTCCGTATCCAGAAAAAATTGCAGCAATATAAACGCAGGCCAGACACAAAGATGAAATAACAACCGCGAAGAGCGCTTGAGATAGGCCGTTATTTGCAATTCCGCGGACAAACTGCGGCCCAACCCCAAACCCGACACCGAACAGAAACATAATAAAGAAGACTGATTTTACCTGAGGAGAAATGACAATTCCCAACTGTCCAATCAATACACCAACCAGTAATGTCCCTGTTACCGCTCCAAGACTGAAACTCCCAAATTTTCGGGAGCCAATCCAGAAACCAATAGCCAGCGCCAGAAAAATTGCCAGCTCTGGAGATGAGCGTAGCGTCTCCGCAATCCAATGAAAAATCATTCTAAAATATTCCTTATTTCACGAAATGCGAGAGCCGCCTTTCAGACTATGAATTTCATTCAGCAATTTTTTTCTTTAAAAGCTTCAAACCTAAGTCTTTATTAAATCCGTGAATTTCTTTTACGTCCAATTTCCTCATAAACGTAATAATTTCTTCGGTTATGACTTGACCAGGAACCATGATTGGAAACCCTGGAGGATATGGAATAACAAAATTAGCCGAGACCAATGTCGGGCCTGATTCTAATCTTTTCTCGATTTCAGAACTATTTAGGAGAATATACTCACATCCAGACTCATCATAGGCGTCATAAAATGCACTACGAATATCCCCATGCAGTGTATGAGATTCCGGATCATCACGATAACGATCATCAAATCTACTGAAATTTGGCAGATCTGGTAAGTTGTATATCAACTCATCAACAGAAGACTGGAAATTATTTTTATACTCATTCCCATTTTTTTGAAATTTATTTTCAATATCTATGGAAATATCATTCAATACCCCAATAAGCAAAGCAATATCGCTTCTATTATTATTTATATTTGACTGCAGAAGAACACTGTTTCTTGATGTTTTATTGAGCTGAATATTGAATTTATCGGCAAGTATATTTTTAAATGTGGTGCCGTCGAAGCCTGCATGGCCACAAGATAACGTCATTCGACTTGGATCAATAATAAATTCATCATTTTTGATCGCCTCAACAGCTTTTGACCAGCTTATATTTTTATCATTATACTCAGAAAGACCGGATTTTCTAAATACCTCGGGAATCATTTCAGAATTACTAAGAACTTTAAAATATTTTGAAATTACTGGGTGGTTATTAATCTGCTTGCGAATTTCTAAAGAAATCCTCATCGCATTGGCGACAAGACCGTACCCTTCTAGCTGCATCTGCCGCCGTGCGACATCCAGAGACGCTATAATCTGCAAATTGGGACTTGTTGATGCATGCGTGAAAATAGCTTCATGAAACTGCGATTCAACATGCTCGAATTTAACATCCTTAACCAGTACAATCGACCCCTGACGCAAGGCTGACATGGATTTATGGATGGAATTAGTCTGATAAACGCGAACATTTACTCGCCGAGGGTCAGGAACGAGACGAGTTTCCAGCAACATGTCATCACTGGGATTTTCACCAAGTGTCTTCTGTTGTTCTTCCCAAGCCGCCAACGTCTCAGGCCGCGTTAGAGCCTCACTAATAGCTGAAGCGGCTCCCATGGCCGTTCGTTGACGCAGTAGCGGTGACCAATGAGCAAAACCAAACCACGCTTCATCCCACAGAAAAATCAGATCTGGCTTAATTGCCAGACATTCTTCCATGACCCGACGCGTATCATACACATGACCATCAAATGTACAGTTGGTCAGGTCGACCATTTTGACGCGATCGAGTTCCCCTTGGGATTTCAATTTTAACAGGCTTTGTTTGATTGTTTTGAGAGGAACCCCCCCATACATGGAGTATTCAACAAGAGGGAAAGCTTCAACGTAATAGGGCTGAGCCCCTGATAAAACACAACCATAATGATGGGACTTATGACAGTTCCGGTCCAGTATAACGATGTCTCCAGGCACCAAAAGGGCTTGTAAAACCATTTTATTGCTTGTGGATGTCCCATTAGTGACAAAAAACGCGCGATCAGCCCCAAAAGCTTTCGCAGCCATCTCCTGTGCATCTTTGATGTTACCCGTAGGCTCTAACAGACTATCCAGACCGCCGGTCGTGGCAGAACTCTCTGCAAGAAACAGGTTGGGGCCATAAAACTCGCCCATATCACTGATCCAATTGGACGTGAAAACAGACTTCCCTCGCGCGATCGGCAATGCATGGAATGTTGCTATTGGCCGTTCTGCATAGCGTTTCAAATTATCAAAAAAAGGCGTTCTATAACGAACGTGTATCGCTTCTAAAATTGAAAGATGGATCTCTAAAGGTTCTTCCATCTGATAGAAAATACGATTAAAAATACGGCTTTCTGGTTTCCCCGAAAAATATTCAATACTTTGATCGCTTAAAAGAAAAATATCCAATTCTGGTCGAATTTTCTTTATCGCCTGAGCCAGGCGCAGTGATAAAAAATCGCCCTCATCTAAAGATGAAAAATCAATTACTTCTTTGAATACCTCCAAAAAAGAATCTTTTCCGTTAGATCCTTTTTCAAACCCTTCATATAAAACCACTGACCCAATATCTGAATTTAATAAAATTCCCTTAAGAGCATCGGCAGCATTACCAATAACAACCGTTTCATAAATAAACTCATCTTCAGGTCGGCGTACACCGCGTGTTTCTTCTTTTATATGCTGCCAACGCGAACGAGCATGAGGCACTACACTCAAGACTTCAAAATATGGTTTTGCTTTTACGTGCGATATCGCCTGAGGCAGTCTATTAAAAGGATCATCCTCATAGTTTTCGACGTCCCAGACCGAAACATCACGATGAAATTTTTTTGAAATGATAGTTGTTGAAATTCGTTGTGAAAGACGCAAAAAGCCTTTTGAGTCATCTTCTTTTAAATAATCATTCAAACGATTAAAACAAACAGATCCTGGGTACGAAAAATATAATTCTATTTCTTCCAGATTTTTCAAAACAGATAATATCTGCTCTTTTATTGATTCTTCTTTTGTTTTTTCCCATTTCCTCGCAAGATAAAGTACAGATATCCATCGGTCTGCGCGTAATTCAGGGGTAGCCAAAACACCACTAATCATTGAATGAGAATTATGATTTTCAGAGATATTAACAATCATTAAAATATTTCCTTTTTCCCATTTAACGTTGAACAACCTCTGAAAGTTTCATTTAGACTCAGAATGCACAAAAAACTGATAATTTTGACGAGACAACAACCCGAAACAACGTCCGGATATTTATCCGACCACTTCGCGATACATGCTCAGGCCTGAGCAGGCTAAAAACGATCAAATGCCGTCTCGACGTGCGTCTTTCCAGTTGTCGTCTGTAAAAAATTTCCTGTGTATTTTTTGTACGGAAATGCAGAACCCGATCCCCGTTTGCTCTACACCACTCCAGTACCAATCACCGTCATAATCCGAAGCCTCAAAATACGGACTGCCCGCCAACAAACGTCAGAATATCCGCATTGATGTTGGCCGCATGTGTCGTATGCATGCCATGCGAGTAGCCTGAATAGATTTTCAATGTACTGTTCTGAAGAAGCTGATTCTGGAGAATGGCCGCATTTTGGTAAGGGACAACCTGATCGTCGTCACCCTGAAGAACAAGCGTCGGTACGGTTATGGCCTTCAGATCCTCAGTCTGATCCGTTTCTGAAAATGCCTTTATCCCGTCATAATGAGCTTTCGCACTTCCCATGCTTCCCTGACGCCACCAATTCCGGATCGTGCCTTCTGAAATCTGCGCCTCTGGCCGATTAAACCCGTAAAACGGGCCGGTTGGGACATCAAGAAAGAACTGCGCACGATTGGCAGCAAGTGCGTCACGCAGGCCATTCAGAGCTTCTATAAGCGTTCCTTCAACACTCCGTTCCGTTTTGAGCATGAGGGGCGGTACAGCGCTAATGAGAACGGCTTTGGCAACGCGATCTCGGGGCTGCCCATATCTTGCGACATAGCGTGCCACCTCACCGCCTCCTGTGGAGTGCCCGATATGAATGGCGTTTTTCAGATCAAGCTGCTCGACAAGTGCCGCTACATCAGCGGCATAATGATCCATGTCGTGACCATCACTGACCTGAGCCGAACGTCCATGTCCGCGACGGTCATGAGCGATCACGCGAAATCCTTTGTGTAGGAAAAAGAGCATCTGGGCGTCCCAGTCATCAGAACTGAGGGGCCAGCCATGATGGAAAACAATCGGCTGAGCCTCTTTCGCCCCCCAGTCTTTGTAAAAAATCTGTACGCCATCGGATGTGCTGATGAATGACATCAGAGAATTCCTTATTAATGACCTGTATTTTCAGGAAGTCGGTAACGACACCATGTTTTGTGTCCGACATGAAACTTAGGCTACGGAATGAGAGACTTATACAGAAATAATAGAAATAAATCGTTTCCGTTTTTTCTATTTGTCATTTGTCCTGATTACGAAACGTCTATCCCTATGTAGCAATCCCTGTCCCGGCATGACGTTCGATCAAAAATATGGAAATACTGCCTGACGTTCAGTTCTGAGGATTGCTGTTATGAGACTGCCGGATTTCGAGGCCTGGGCCATTTTCGCCAAAGTTGCCGAACGTGGTTCCTTCGTGCGCGCTGCGGAAGAGCTTCAGCTTTCCAAACCAACGATCTCGAAAGCCATCAGCCGTCTGGAGCAGTCTCTGGGCGTTGCGCTGTTCAGCCGTAATTCCCGTCAGATGTCCGTGACGGAAACGGGCCGTATGCTGCTTGGACACGCCAACCGGATACTCGCTGAAGCGGAAGCTGCTGAAAGCGAGGCGCGCGGAGGTACCCATCGCCCCTCAGGCCTGATCCGGGTCGCCGCTCCCATGACTTTCGGAATCAGACATCTCTCGCCCGCACTTCCGGCCTTTCTTGAGCGATATCCGGATATCGACATCACCGTGGATTTCAGCGATTCCCTCGTCGATCTCGTGGCTGAAGGCTATGATCTGGCCTTAAGGATCGCATCTCTGGCGGATTCATCCCTGCGAGCTCGGCATCTCTGTGGAGTACGCCTGCTTCTGGTCGCAACTCCGCATTATCTGGATCGTATCGGACGTCCGACACATCCCCGTGAACTCGAAGGGCAGAAAAGCTTCGTTTATACGAATACCTCCGCTCCAGGTACGCTGCGCCTCACATCCCGAAAAACCGGTGAGGACTATGTTCTCTCCCAGGCTTCACGCTTTAGAGCCGATAATGCTGAGGCTTTTTTGCCAGCACTGAAAGCGCATCTGGGTTTCGGGCTATTTCCGGAATTCATGGTCTGGGATGGCCTGCAGGAAGGGCGGTTTGAACAGATCCTGCCAGACTGGGATGCCGCGAGCATTGCGCTTTATCTCGTGACATCCAGCAGCACGCTCCGCCCCTTCCGGGTCAATGCCTTGATGGAACATCTGGTCTCGGCATTCGAGCATCCGCCCTGGGCCAGAACAACCGCATAGGTTCCAGCAAACCCGGTCAAAATTACGCTCTCATCGACGCAGGGCGTCCACAGAGAAACGACCGGATCCTGAAGCCGCAAGAGCGAGAAGACCACCTGCGATACTGAAATTCTTGTAGAAATGGATCCACATATCGTAACGGGCTACCCCGTCGAACGTCCAGTAATGATGCCCGATGAAAGCCGTAACGATGGTATAAATCGCCAGTAGAAGAGAGAGCGGTCTTGTCAGGAAACCAACGACGAGCGCCAGACCAATCCCCAGTTCGGTGACGATGGCAATAATGGCGGACACAGTCGGAACCGGGGCGCCCGTGCTAGCCATATACCCTACGGTGCCCTCAAAGCCCGTCAGTTTGCTCCATCCCATCAGCACGAACAGAAGGGCCAGAAGAAGACGTGAGGCAAAAAGAACCTGATCGCGCGGAAAGGACGTGTTCATCGGTTTGTCTTTCATGTTTGAAAGTATCTGACATTCGGTCGGAGATTTGATGCATTGTTCTCCTAAACCGCTGATGTCAGTTTTATCCTCGCCTCGGACATCAATAAATGGAAATGAAAGAAACTATCTGTTTCCTATTTTTTATTTATTGAGCCTCTGAAGACCCGCTCCGGAAACAATCGCATGATGCTGACAGAGCGGATAACGACGTCATGGATTCCCTGACGTCTGGCTTGCTGTGATATCAATGGTCACCCCGACCTGAAGGGCGACCCACTGTCCGGTAGCCCACGGTCCCTGACCAATACCAAAAGCGGAGCGGATCAGGTCAAGATGGCCTTTGGCGTGCGCTGTCGGACCGTTGATATCGAGTGTGAAAGGCAGAGTTTCGGGCCTGCTGACACCACGGATCGTGAGCGTCCCAACAGCTTCGTACGCATTGCCCCCTTTGGCCCGGAAGCTGCGGGCTTCAAACGTCGCGGTTGGGAAACTGGCGACATTGAACCAGTCACTCCTGGGCATGGCACTATCACGCTGCCTGTCCGCTGTCGTAGCACTTGCAATATTGATCGTGATTGTCGCATGCCCGTCTTCGGGATGAGCAGGATCGAGAGAAACGGTTCCGTCGAATTTTCCGAAATGTCCTGTAAAGGTATTGCCAGTCTGCGTTCCTGAAAAACCAATGATGCTGTGAGCAGGATCAATCGTCCAGTCTGCGGCGAAAACAGGTGTCGCGGCCAAAAAGCTCATGGCAAGCGCTGAAAAGGCTGCTTTTTTAAAAAAAGCCATGATGTCAGTCTCCATGTCTGGAACCAGATTTTCTGCCTATGGCAGGAAGCATCTGTCGCAGAACGTGATCGTTCAGAAAGAAATGATGACGAAGGGCCGCGGCAACGTGCAGACCAATCAGCGCCAGCAGAAACCAGCCACCCCAATGATGAACGACTTTCAGTGTGGCTTCGACGGGCGGCTTGTCCTGCAACGTTGAAAGCACGGGCAGATCGGGCCAGGGAATGGTGCCATACAGAACGGTGGGAATCCCCAGAACGGACACCGACACCATCGCCCACCCACTCAGCGGCATGAGCGTCTGCAGGCCATACAGGGCGGCATGCGTCAGATGGGCCGCCACACGCTCGAAACCCTTCATGTCAGCGGGAAGTCCCGGCGCCCTGTGCGTCAGGCGCCAGACGATGCGCAGGGCAATCAGCATCATGCCAGTAATGCCAATCGACTTGTGAAGCTGGTACAACTGGAAAACCCGCATCGGGTCGAGAGACAGATGATCCATGACCAGTCCCATAATGATCAGGGTCAGGATCCCCGCAGCGATCAGCCAGTGAAGGATGATCGCCACACCGGTATATCGCTTGATCCCGCGGCTCTGGTTTGCGGGCACGGCCATAGAACTCAGCCCTGCTTTTCAAAAGCGCCGGCGATCCGCAGCTGCACGGCATCGCTGACATACGGGACATACATCTTCACACCGAAATCGCTGCGCTTGATGGTGCCCGTGGCTTCAAAACCGGTCGTATATTTCTTGTCGAGCGCGTTCACGCCTGCACCGATGAAATGAACCTTCAGCGTCTCGGGTTTTGTGACACCATGTAGCGTCAGATTGCCCGTCACAATGGCATCGGCCTTGCCCGTACGTCGGACGGAGGTGGATTCAAACGTCGCATTCGAATACTGCGCGGCATTGAACCATTGGTCGCCCTTGAGTTCTTCGGTCAGCTTGGCGCTGGTCGTCTGAACCGATCCAACCGGGATAGTCACGGAAAGATGGGACGCCGCAGGATTTTTATCATTAAGATCCAGCGTCCCGGAAACATCCGAAAAAACGCCCTGGTAGTTCGTGAAACCAAAATGCAGGACGGAAAAACCAACCTGTGTATGGCTGGATTCGACGTCATAGGTGCCGGACTGAACCTGCCCCGGGTCCGTTACGACCTGAGCCGATGCCGGATGGGGAATGCCGGATGCAAAAGTCAGAGCGGCTAGGGAAAGCAGGAAAAAAGAGGATTTCATGTCGGGAATCTCTGGTCAGAATGAAGAAGCAGGGACAGAGAACCAGGCCCCCGGAAGAGCCTGTCGTGCATCCTTGTTGACCCGAGAATTACGCGAGACGAATTAAGCAATAAATAAAAACAACGGAAACTCATTGTTTCCTGATTTTAGTGCATGGAACGCGGCACCATTTCCAGGTCTCCAATCACTCCCGCTACAAAATCCGAGAAAGCCCGAGCCTTGGCGCTCGTCAGCCTGCCCGAAGGATAAACCACCCACAGATCAACAGGCGGCAGGGACCAGTCTGTCAGGCAGCGCACCACCGTTCCGCACTCCAGTTCCGGCCGGAACATCCAGTCCGCCGCAATGGTCAGGCCCAGATCTGCAAGTACGGCGGCCCGGATTCCTTCAGCCGCGCTCAGGTTCAGGCGCGGTCTCAGGGTTGCGGTCATCTCCCTTTCCTGCTGGCGGAACGTGTATCTGACCCCATCATCCCGCGCATAAGTGACAGCCTGATGCAGACCCAGGTCTTCCGGCGTCTCGAGAGCCAGGGACTGTTCCAGATACTGCGGCGTTGCGAGAACGGAACGGCGCCCTCTCGCAAGGCGCTTTGCAATCATCGTGCTGTCATTCAGAGGCCCCACGCGAATGGCAACATCTATCCCTTCCATCACGAGATCCACCCGCCGGTCATCGAGTTCGATATCCATTTTCAGTTGGGGATGCTCCTTCAGAAGCTCTCCAAGACGGGGCACGATCTGAATGCGTCCGAAGGTTGTCGGAACCGCCACCCGGAGCCTTCCCTGCAAACTGAGCGTACTGTCACGTGCAGCAGCATCCGCGTCCTCTGCATCGGACACGATCCGGACAACACGCTCGAAATAACGCTGTCCTGCATCGGTCGGTGTCAGACCATGTGCGGAGCGCAGAAGAAGCTGCACACCCAGCTGCCGTTCAAGCTGGGCGACGGCCTTCGAGACCGCCGGCTGCCCGAGATGCATCAGCCGCGCCGCAGCGGAGAAAGAGCCACTCTCAACGACCCGTACAAAAACGGTCATGGCCTGCAGACGATCCATTTTAGTATTCCATTATGGAATTCTATTTATACTGGAATAACCACTGCCAATCCAATACGGAAATATCCATCCTCTGGAACACGGCGCCGATGGCGCGTTTCACACAGGACTGTTTCCCATGGCCGATCTTCTCTTTTCCCCGAAATTCGTAGGCCCCATGCGGCTTGAACACCGCATCATCATGGCGCCCCTGACCAGAATGCGCTCAAGCATCGGCAATCTGCCCAACGACCTGATGCTCGAATACTATACCCAGCGCGCCACGCCGGGCGGTCTGCTCATTTCCGAGGCCTCTCCCGTTGCCCTGACGGGATATGGTTTTGAACGTGCCGCCGGAATTTACGATGACGCACAGATCCCCGGCTGGAAACGCATCACGGATGCGGTCCACGCCAAAGGGGGACGCATGTTCCTGCAACTATGGCATGTCGGCCGTCAGTCCGCCCGCAGTCTCCAACCCGGTGGCGCGGCACCTCTGGCCCCCTCCGCCATCAGGGCGGATGGCACGGCATGGACGCTCGACGGCCCGGTCCCGTACGACACCCCCCGCGCTCTGGAACTCAATGAAATCTCCTCCCTGATCGAAGCCTACCGTCAAGCCGCAACACGAGCCCTGCAGGCAGGATTTGATGGCGTGGAAATCCACGGCGCCAACGGCTATCTGCCCGATCAGTTCCTGCAGGATGGCACGAATACCCGGACCGACGCCTATGGTGGACCGATCGAAAATCGCGCCCGTTTTCTTCAGGAAATCACTCAGGCCGCCATTGACGTATGGGGGGCCGATCGCGTCGGCGTACGCCTCACCCCCAGCGGGTCTTACGGGGCGATGTCCGACAGCAACAGACACGCCACATTCAGCTATGTCGCCTCGATGCTGCAAACCATGGGAGTCGCCTATCTGCATATCGTGCAGCCAAGGATCGGCACCGATGCGGAACCCGACCCGGTCGATGTGTCTGTCCTGCGTCCGCTCTTTTCCCGAACCATCATCGCGGCAGGCGGCTTTACGAGCGAAAGCGCCGAAAAGCTTCTGGAATCTGGCGATGCAGACCTAATTGCATTTGGACGCGCCTTCATCGCCAACCCGGATCTGGTCCTGCGGCTACGGAATCACTGGCCATTAAACCGATATGACCGTTCAACATTCTATGGCGGTGATTTTCATGGCTATACGGACTATCCGACATTCAGCGATGAAGAGAACGAACCGTCAAACCTCTCATCTCGGCCGACAATCAGATAAGGTATTTCCCGTGATGGACGACGCATCCCTTCAGAATTCCGCAATACGCGCTTCCGGAGCAGGTCGCGAACCGGCAGCGCCTCTTTCCGGATTTCTGACGCTGGGAATGGCTGTTGCGGCCGGTGTTGCGGTCGCCAACATCTATTACAACCAGCCCATGCTGGGCGTCATGCAGCGCGACCTACCCGGCCCCTTCACAGGCCTTATCCCAACCGTTACCCAGCTTGGTTATGCCGCAGGGCTCTTCCTTCTTGTTCCAGTAGGCGACCTTCTGGAACGCAGGCGGCTGATCGCCTGCCAGTTCATGCTGCTGTCTCTCGCCCTCGCAGGAGCAGCTTTGGCGCCCAGTGCCGCCATCCTGCTTGTCGCCTCCCTTGCCGTGGGAGCCATGGCAACCGTGGCACAGCAGATTGTCCCGTTTGCCGCACACCTGTCTTCTCCTGAACGCCGTGGCCATACAATTGGCATTGTCATGGCAGGGCTTCTGGGCGGTATCCTGCTAAGCCGGACCCTGGCAGGCGTAGTTGCGACATATTCCGACTGGCGCGACATGTTCTGGCTGGCCGTGCCTATTGCTCTGGGTGCCGGAGCCCTGATGGCCTGGCGGCTACCCACGCACCGCCCCGCCGATACCAGCCTCAATTACGGACAACTGCTGGTGTCCCTCGGCGGATTGTGGAAGGAATTCTCCGCCCTGCGCCTCGCCGCTCTCACGCAGGGCTTTCTGTTTGCTGCTTTCAGCGTTTTCTGGACGACGCTTGCCCTCCGCCTGCAACAGCCCCGCTTCGGCCTTGGGGCTGATGCCGCGGGCCTCTTCGGTATTGTCGGAGCAGTTGGAATTCTCGCCGCGCCCCTTTCTGGGCAGATCGCAGATCGGCACGGTCCCCACCGGATCATCATTCTGGGGGCAGCATTGACACTTGTGGCGTGGATTATCTTCGGTTTGTGGACCTCACTGGCCGGCCTGATCGCAGGCGTCATCGTGCTGGATTTTGCGATCCAGAGTGCTCTCATTTCCAACCAGCATGTTGTTTACGCGCTGCGCCCACAGGCCCGCGCACGACTGAACACGATCTTTATGGGCACGATGTTTCTGGGAGGGGCAGGCGGCTCGGCTGCGGCGATCTGGACATGGCAACCATATGGCTGGACTGGTACCGTCATGCTCGGCATGGCACTGGCCCTGTCAGCCACCCTGCTTCAGCTGCACGGTCAAACGCTGTCAAAAAAGCAGCCTGAACAGATATAACATTCGAATATTATTTCCATTCCGACAACGAGCTCTAGCCGGTCGGTTTCCAGGCGTTTTGCAAAAAACCCTACCTACCGGGAACTTTTGAACGGCTTTTACATAAATATCTATGCCGCAATATAAAGATCGGCACGGCAACAGATACATGAATTTATTTACGGAGACTTAATAATGAAGAAAACCTTTTTAGCCTCACTTGTTTGTATGGCTGCACTTTCTGCCTGCGAATCCCCTCAGCAGATTGCTACCCAAAAAGACGATCACCTCGCTGCGGCAGGATTTCTGTTGAAACCCGCCTCAACGCCACAGCAGATTGCCATGCTGAAGAAACTCCCAGCGCATCACTTCGTGCGCCGGATACACGGCAACACAGTCACCTATGTCTACGCCGATCCAACAGTCTGCGGGTGCCTCTATGTGGGGAATCAGGCCGCTTACGGTCGCTACCTTGCGTACCAGCAGCAGCAGAGCATCGCCAACGAACAGCAGACGACCGCAGAAGACTATCAGGATGCTCAATGGAATTGGGGAGACTGGGGCCCCTGGGGAGACGGCTTCGGCCCGGACTATGGTTTCGGCCCGGGTTGGGGCTGGTAAAACCCAGTCAGCATAATATTTATGCGATAAGCCCTCATGAACATGAGAGCTTATCGCTCAGAAAACGACCCAGCCTGACAAACCCTAGCCCAACGAACCCGTTCCAAAAGCCAGCCCCGCAGCCGCAATCAGCGCGGCATAATAAGCATCCGATCGACTGATATTGGCATCCAGAAGCCCATTCTGCGCCAGTTCAGCCTGCGTCACTGATCCAGTTCCCGCGCGATAGGACACCAAAGCTGCATCAAAATTCGTTTGTGACGCCACACGAAGTTTGGACGCCGCCTCGTAGGCCTGAAGGCTTGTATGAAGGGCATTCTCTGCCAGAACGATCTGCTGAACCGCGCCATTTACTGTCTGCCGAAGCGTGGCTTCTGCGCTGTCTTCCTGATCCTGCGCACGTTTGACAATGGCAGAGCGCAAACCACCATCAAAAATAGGAACGCTGATTCCCCCGAGAATCAAGGTGCTGAAACGATTTCCCGAAAGATTGAGCGTTGGAGAAACACTGTCGCTAGCACTCGGTATGGAGGTCAGGCTTGTTTGCCCTGTTGAATACGCCACGTTACCCGTCATAAAAACACTTGGAAGAAATGCTGCCCGTGCTGCAGAAATACGGCTGTGAGCAGAACGCGCTGCCGCATAGGCAGCCAAAACATCCGGGCGACGCCCGACTGCCTCCTTCACCACCTCGTCGCTCAAACGCACGTCTTCCAGCGACAGGGAGCGGCCGGATACATCTTCAAGATTGAGATGCGAATTCGTTGAGACGCCCATAGTGTTGAGTAACGCGAGATAGGTGTTCTGCTCCTCACCCTGGGCCTGCACAAGACGCAGATTAACCTGTGCGGTAACCTGCCGTGCCTGTGTGACATCCATAATTGTTCCCTGCCCCTGCTTCAGCCTTGCTTCTGCTGCTGCTTGAACATGCTCTGCATTTTCGAGAGATGTTTGTAAAAGTTGGGCGCGAGTAAATGCCGCCGCATGTGCATAAAAAGCAGTTGTGACACTATAAATTATTTTCTGATGAACGCCTGTAAAAAGAACGTTTGTGGCCAATTGCGCCTGACGTGCAGCGCCAATCAATGCTTCTCTACGTCCAAAATCAAACAGCAACCAGCGCAACCCTACAGTCTGCACTTCCGCAGTACCTGAACTGCGCCGCCTCGGAGTACCGTTAATACCGATAGACCCATATTCATCTGTATCAAGAGACGCATCGGTAGTCTGACTTCTTGCCCGAGACCATCCCCCTACAACGGTTGCTGTCAATGTGGGTAGATACGTACTTTTAATAATTCCAACAGCCAGCGCAGCATCCCGCGCAGCATCCCAGGCCTTTCTTGTCTGCGGATTAGAAGATTGTGAAATATCAATCAATTCTGCCAAGGTATAAATTGATTTTTTTCGATCATCGATCAGTTGCATACTCCCCTGAACGATAGCATCTGGATTTGAAGGAAGAGTATATTTTCCTGGAAATGATAACTTTGATACTTTTCTTGCTTTTCCTGGAACAATCACACCTGCAGAAGTAACATTAGGCTGCCAAGGATGATCAGGACCAGAGGGAGCAGTATCCAATTCGGAAGATGCACACCCCGATAAAATAATTGAAAATACAGTAATGAAAAATAATTTTTTCTTATAATTTATCAATTTAATTTCTCCTGAATTATGTTTTATCCTTATAATATCAATTTTAAAAAATTTTTTATATTATAGATTTACCCATTTTCTCAAATAACTGTGCAAGCTGGATAAATCATATTCGCTTGTCGCTCTATTGCCAATCCAAGGCCTGCACATACACATTTTCCATCTACTTACAGGAATTGAAAGCCATTTGGGGAAAAGCTCGACAATATGGGTAGTCCGCCCGTCAAACGGGAACCGATCGCGAGCGGTACCACCCCACAAAGTAGAGAACAAGCGGAAAGCAGCCAGATATTAATTAGGTTTTTTATTTATTTACAGGTATCGTTACAATCGCTCCCGAAGATTGAGTAGTCTTCGATAGCTCCAAAAGCATTTGAGTGATTGTGAAAGCAAGCTTGCTTTTAAAATCTTGCCTATCAATCCAGTAATAGTATCTATCATAATACACAGAAACAAATTGATTTTGTGGTTTTATTTTTCCATATTTAATATTTACAATAGAATTTTCTTTATCATCTATTGATTTTTCCGTCCCTCCTGAAGATAATTTATCTTCAGGAATATTTATTTGGTATGCAATCTGCCCCAATATTGACAGCATGCTTCGGGATAAAATATTGATCTCTCCTGGCTTTGGAGTTCCAGAACCATATACAACCTCCATATGTTTGTATTTAGGAGAAAAATTCAATAATTTTTTGGTATTTTGCGTTATTTTTTCTAAATTAGGATTTTGTGTCGGGTATATATTTAGAAAAACATGGCTTGTTTCATAAGATTTATCTTTGATTTTTGGATATTTTTGAAGCTGGATTTCCAACAACCCCGCAGCCTGAAGTAATCTTAGATTATGTATTAATTCAAAAAATTCTTCTATTTTATAATTACTATTACTATCCATATCTCCGGCATTTTTTGAAAATGGTCTATTATTGCTCATTGAATTGATTGATTGAGCTGAAAGCTGCAACAGAACATCAATTGGCAACCCTCCCATAGCAAGAGGTAATAAGCTGGCTGGAGAAAGAGGACTCAAGAAGCTATGCGCGTAAGCATCTCCAGTAACGGGCTGAAACGTAAATGTTGGATTCTGCTGCAATTGCGCAGCTATTCCTCCATTTGGACGAATGGGGAATGTATCTGAAGCAACCCCCAGGAAAGCACTTTGCTGAAACTGATAACCTGAGATTAATTGTGTCGTGTCTAGAAGACCGGGAGTATCAGCATATCGCAGCCTGATAAGATTTTGCAGTGTTTGTCTTTTGTTGGATTCTATAATAGATATGGAATATTCATCCTGGTCCTTACCAAGCCTTTGAGAGCCAATATTATAACATCCCCCTAAAATTAAAGTGAAAGATATATAAATTGCTTTTTTAATTTTGTGCATTCGACAGTCTCTATGTTTTTGTATAATGGATTTTATTTTATTGAATAAATTATAATAATAAACAATATTTTCCTGTCAAGGATATTGTTTATTTATTGCAATAAGTGTATTTTAGGTAAAAAAACAAAAATTTTTCTTAGTCGGTTGGATTTTTCGCAGGAGTCTGCAAAAATAAATTACGAGCGCTATCTTTCACATGACGAGGGAAAGAAGTCCAAAAATTTTCAGCTCCAAATTTCAATCCGTGTGTACGGCCGCAGGATGTATGACTATTGATTGAAATTATAGCCACTAATGTGGAACTGATTAGCCTATGAGAAAAACAGAGTACTGGTCGAAACAACGCGCCTTTATCACGGTTTGATGAATTTGAATGCTCGCTGGGCAGGCGTTTTGAAGAAATCCACTACAAAATGCCGCGGCAAGAATTCAGATTTCGTAGAGATATAATTTTCTTTTATGAGCTTTTTTCGATAAAATTTTATTTTTAGGGAGTCTAGAAAATGGCTATTAAAGATCCGGTGGTTATCGAGCATCTCAATACGCAGCTCACAAATGAACTGACAGCAATCAATCAGTATTTTCTTCACGCCCGAATGTTGAGACACTGGGGAGTGACTCATCTCGGCAAAAAAGAATATGAAGAGTCTATTGAGGAAATGCGTCATGCAGATTGGCTGATCGAGAGAATCCTATTTTTGGGTGGTTTGCCAAATGTGCAGCGCCTGAATTCAATTCTCATTGGTCAAACAGTTCAGGAAGTTCTCGAATGTGATCTGAAGCTCGAAGAGAAAGCTATTCAGGATCTTAGGGAAGGTATCGCTTACTGTGAAAGTGTACGCGATTATGTTTCACGCGATTTGCTTTTAAAAATTCTTGTTAACGAAGAAGAGCATGAAGATTTCATTGATCGGCAGTTCGATCTAATTAAACAGATTGGAATTGAACGTTATATTCATAAAAATTCTGCAGCTGCTCCCGACCAGGAGTAAGCACATATTTTTTCAGGCAACCCGGTATCGTCCGGGTTGCCCTTTATGCGACGAGGCGTTGAGAGACATGATCAGCCTCAAGGCTAAAAAGAAGAAAAGAACTACCCACTAATAAATATGTTCTGAGCCTACCTGCTATTCCACGGT